>NZ_JAWNDD010000001.1:0-1510215 GCF_034106785.1 Enterobacter sp. 241F3 | reverse complement strand
GTTAGAAACAGCACATAGTGAGGCTGTTTTGAGTAAGTTGAATTTGATAATGGATAAAATAATTTCTGCATATTTAATTTCTATTGCACAAGGTAAAAATAAAGAGTTCAATGTTATTGAATATTCTTATGGCTTAATAGAAATTCATGATCGAGCTAGGGAATTAAATATATACGATAAAGAGGCATACTCTTATTTTGTTAAGTATCTTGATGAAAATAAAAGCAGAAAGTTTATAACGGATGAGGAAATATTTTCTTATGCTATCATGATTCCATATCATTATAAGATGAGTAAGCATCTAGTTAATACTAAAGGAATCGAAAAACATAAATAATGCTCAGCAAAGAACGATAATTTGAACCGATGCTAACATGACTCTAGCCCCCCCTTGGGGGCTATTACGTTTACGGGTTTTTAACTAGGTTTATTTCTTGGAAAATCAATTCCCTTTTGTATTGATAATTATTTTAATTGTGTTAATTGAATTATACATTAAAAGTATTAGGAGGTTTAATGTATAAAAATAACGATGAAGCCATTGATTGGGAAGCCAAGCGACTTCTTGATGATGGTATCTATACCGATACAGAACAAGCCTATTTAGAAGCCGAAAAAATAGTAATTAATATACGGGAACAAGCAAAACAGCGACAGATTAAACAACAGTTCAAGATAAAAATAAAATCAATCAAGAAAAAAATTGGGCAAGATTATGATTATGCTGATGTCCCGTATGCCAACAAGAGAAAACATTGGGGAGAAGATAAATGACAACAAAAACAATAAAACAACAAATTGCTTCGGCACAGGAACGTCTATACTTCTTGGAAGCTAAAAAGAAACAACAAACAAAAAAAGAAAACACACGTAAGAAAATTATTTTCGGTGCAGAGGTTGCCAAAGTCTTAGAATGTGATATTAGTTATGTAGATAAAGAATTAGTCTTTGGGGTTTTGCTTAATATACCCAATCTTCATGAGAGTGATGTTGATGCCTACAAAGCACAAGGCCAAGCCTATATCGAAAGTGTTTTAAATAAATCCAAGTCCTAATCATGTTTCTCACGTCCGAACGGTGAACCGGCCTAAAACTCGCTTTTAGGTCGGAGAACTGTTGAGCAAGCCCCAGAGGGCGCGGTAGTCAATTTTCGGTATGCTTTCGATACCTGAGATGAAGCAATGGATAAGGACAGCCCTGACTGTCAAATTTGGAGTGTCCAATCTGGTCAAAACCAATGCGCGTGTATTAGCTCAGGCCTAATTTGACAGTTGCCGGTTATTTATACAGGAATCTGTCAGATTACATCTGGGTTAAATTTTTCTTGACTCAGATGAGTGTCCCATCAAGTAACGTTTCCATTGGCGTTCGCCTACAGCACATTTTTACCTGATGGGTGCTTTCATTATTATAGTGAGCCAGCCATTCATCAAAATCCGACTGTAATGTGCCGAGATCTCCGTACAATTTTTGCGGAAGGTCACCTGATAAAACTCCTGCGATATCGTTCGGTGGAACTGCTCGCAGATACTATTTTTATGCGGTGACATGGCTCAGGTTTTCGTATGTTCAATTTAGTCAGCATTGAGTAAATTTAAATGCGTTTGCTGGCGGAGTCCTTTTGTTGAGCATCGATGTGAATAATTTTTGAAACTTTCTTTCCTTCTTTTTCGGCAGCAATTCTGGATTGCTGAACTTTTTGATATTTGTCTCCGATATAGCCAATATCAACTATTACGAAAAATGCACGTTCAGTGTCATCCCCTTTTTTATAAATTTCAAGCTGCTTTTCATATCCGTGCAATAACTTTCCATTAGACGAGAGTTTTACTTCCACTAATACTTTTTGTTCAAAGCCTTGTGAAAGCTTAAAGTCAACGGGGCCATTTCCTGAATCGGCTTCAGGACTTATATCTAAGTTGTTTGCTTTACAATATGAATATGCAACAGCAAATAGCAAACGTTGTGCAGCTTTTTCTTTACGTGGCTTTTTATCATCAGCCCACATTTCTTTCCATAACCCTTTGTTTTCAATGAGATCCTTGAATTGATTTAAAATATCGCTTACAAGATGTTCAACATCATCCAAAGTTAGTTTTTTATTATATCCTGAAAGATTAAACGGATATTTCTTGTCTATTGAAGATGCCAATCTTAACCAGAATAATTCACCGTTTCTATCCGCTTTGAAATCGTAGGGCTCTTTTTCTACTTCTTTTATTAATGTTAGCAAATCCTCAAAATATTCTTTTTTCTCTAAAGCTCGACGTTTGGCTTCATCTTTTTGCTTTTTGGTCATAGATGCGAGGAGATTACCAATATTTGTATTGATTCTGTCTCTTAAGTCAGTGTTCTCCTTCATTGTGTGGACAGCACCACTCCAATCTGTAGAAATTGGTAAGTCGCGGAAAATATCTTTAGGAACTAATATTAGTGGCTTATTTGTTAATGGATTGTGGGGTGCGTTGTATTTATTCCCTTTAAAAGTGAATTCTTTTGTTGGGATCTTAAGTGTTATGTTTACTCTTTCTGAAAATTTAACTAAGGCATCAAATATTATATTGGTGGTCATGTCACTAATTCGGTCAGCCCCAATACCTTCTTCAAATAATGACATAACCATGAATAAATCAGGATCATCAATATCCATACTTACAATTTGATGAGCAGTTTTCATCGTATTATTAACAAGCTGAGGTCCAAATCCTGAGCCTTTGGCTGATGAGCCATAACCCAGACATGTCCAGCCTATTTCGGAAAATGAAAATAATTTTTTTGCAGTTCTCCATGCAATATCACTGTCATTATCTATTTTGCATGCACTAAGCAGCTTTATTATTTTTGTGAAAGTGTCGATGTATTTTTGATCTGCATCATCTTTCATTTCTGAATGTTTACTTTCAGGGAGTAGCATTGGGTCAATAAAAAGCAATGTATCTGATTCTAACAGAACATCAACAACATCTAATTGATCAAGTATTGAAGGGGGAATTTTGAAGTAAGATGAAATGGTATCAATTTTCTTAACTGTGCTCATATATAATCCTTTCTCATGCAATATTTAACTTTATAAAACAGAACGAGTCAGATTTAATTTATATATAAATTTTGCTGTGTGGTTTTATTCCTGTTTTCTCCATTCACATAGAATGCAAGAATGTGGACTTGATCACATTATTTTGAACATCTGAGCCTGTTTTGAGTGCTAACAACAACCCTTATATATCAACCTGCTACAGCATGCTCATACTCTGTGCATTACTTCGTAATGTTAGCACATTTTATTCGTAAGTTCAGGGCATTAAGCTGTCATGTGAGGGATTAGGCAACTTAGTATGACATTTCCATAATGACAAAAAATCCATTGGGGGTATCTTTGGGGGTATCACCAAAGATGAAACAGGTGATTTACATTGCTAATCAATCAAATAGTGAATAGGTATTGTTCCTATTATCACCATCTTTAAAAGTAGTCTTCCGACAATCAAATAAACAACATTTGTCCCTTGTGCATCAGCCATTCCTCTCCTCTGACAGCCCCGACAAACCATCACACATCTCCTGCAACTCATTAAACATCCTTGCCACATGGAAGCCATCGCACACCGAATGATGCACCTGCACCGCGAGCGGCAGCAGCACTTTTCCATCCTGCTCGTAGTATTTCCCAAACGTGAACATAGGCGAAAAGAAGTTCTTCATATGCGCAATGTTCATCGTAAAGTTCGTAAACGTAACCCACGGAATAGACGAGACGAAAAAGACATTTTCCCGGGACTCTTCCTTAGGCCAGTATGAAAGGCTATTTCCATAGCGGGCCGTATCTTCAGCATACGTGTTCTGGAAGTGATGCATATTGCCGTCATAGTGGCTCCACAGTGACGAAAAGGTCTCCGTTTCGGGGTGGAAAATGGTGTAGCTGGGATGAACTTCATTCCATATGACAAGCTCATTGTCCTTCATGGCCATACGGAACTCAGGATGCCGGTTCATGATGTTAGAAAGGAGAAAAATGATCGTCGGGTAAAACTTCCAGCCCACCGCTTTGATATGTTTTCGCAGCGCGGTAATGTCGATCAGAACGGTTTGGTTAATTGTGCATTCAGCAAATGACTGGAAGACTTCAAAATGCTCCTTCCTTGGCCAACGAGATAAATCAACAGGCGTATAGGCCGGGGCTGTTTTTTTCATTGCTTAACCTTTGATTATCAATCGTCTATATGATTTTGGGCCATAAACTACCGGACAACCATTTCAACCGTATCTAATCTTACTGTCAATCTCAGCCTGGGGTTTTCCGAACAGGTATCCCTGCACGAGATCGCAGCCAAGCGCCTGAAGGCGTTCAAGCTGCGCTTCGGTTTCAACACCTTCTGCAATAACCCGCATATTGAGGCTTTTCGCCATGCCGGTAATTAACTTAACGATATTAAGGGCATCATCCTGCGTAGATATCGGATTCACAAAGGATTTGTCGATTTTGATTTTATCAAAATTGAGTTCGCTCAGTCTTGAGAGTGACGAATAACCCGTTCCGAAATCATCGATAGAAATTTTTACACCCAGCGCTCTGAGCTTTTTGAGAATAGTGATCGGCATGTTGCTGTCACTGAAGAGTGAAGACTCCGTTACCTCTAACTCAAGTCGGCTAGCCGGTAACCCAGTCTCTTTCAGGATGGACTGCACCATCGTTGTAAAAGATTTATTTCCCAACTGAATAGGCGAAACGTTTACAGAGATCCTTGCCGGAACGGCCCAGGAAACTGCTTCCCGGCAGGCAAGCTCAAGCACGGTTTTGCCGATCTGATTGATCATCCCCGTTTTTTCAGCGACGGAAATAAAATAATCTGGTGCAAGCATCCCCTTCACCGGGTGTATCCAGCGAATCAGCGCTTCATAGCCGTAAATCTCATTGCTGAATGAATCGACAATAGGCTGATAATAAACAACGAATTCACGGTTATCGATCGCCAGTGCCATATCATGTTCAAGAGTTCTGCTTTCCTGCAACTTTTGCAGCATCCATTGACGGAAAACTTTTATCTGCTGTGAACCCTCTTTTTTGGCTTCGTAGAGCGCCAGATCGGCAAATTTATAAAGATAATCAGAGCGTCGTTCATTATCAGATAAAACGATTCCCACGCAGGTGGCGATTTTTATCAGCTGGTTATTTATCGTATAGGGCTGGCTAATATGCTCGCTGATTTCTTTGGCGCGTGAAACGGCAGCAGTTTCGGTGAGTCCACTCGACAGAAGGGCAAACTCGTCTCCGCCTAAACGGTAAAACGTATCCGTTGCGCTGCTCATCGAGGTCAGCCGTCGGGATACCTGATTCAGGAGCAAATCTCCCGTATCGTGGCCATAGGTATCGTTGACCTCTTTGAACCGGTCTAAATCAAATAACATCACCGTGACGGGGACGTGATTTTTATCTGCCTGAAGATTAATTTTGTTGAGATCGTCCCAGAAGAAAAGGCGGTTTTTCATGCCGGTGAGGGAGTCATGATAAACATCATACTCCAGCTTCGAGTTCTGAATTTGCAGTTTTTCTTTTGATATTTGAAGTTCATCAGCCAGGCTTTTGACCTGCATATGTGCTTTCAGAATGTTTTTATTCTGGTAGATCATTAGGAAGCCA
Source organism: Enterobacter sp. 241F3 (assembly GCF_034106785.1). Taxonomy (NCBI): domain Bacteria; kingdom Pseudomonadati; phylum Pseudomonadota; class Gammaproteobacteria; order Enterobacterales; family Enterobacteriaceae; genus Enterobacter; species Enterobacter sp. 241F3. The sequence goes on along the minus strand of NZ_JAWNDD010000001.1, from coordinate 1,504,577 downwards.
AGAATAAAGCTTAAAATTACCAAGAGCAAAGAAAGTGCGGAGTAAATATAATACAGTATTTGTATTTTGTTGTTGGATTCATTAACAGTGTTAATATCTTTTGTTAATGCCGTTGCAGACAGCTGGCTGAGCGGTGCATCGAGCTCATGCATATTTGTAAGGTATGCCTTTAACTCCGGATGGCTCATTTTTTCAAGATGACTATCGAGATAGGTCAGTATTTTTTCTAAGCGTAAAGCCAGCTCCTGATGCGTTTTATCGCTGTCAATGTAGCGACCTAAATCTCCCCCCTTCATTAAATCGGCCTGGCTAAGCATAATTTCGAGGCGCATGCGGACCTGGTCTATCGTAACGTCATCGGTATCGGTTGCGTATAGACCAAGCCATGATTCAAAACGGTAATACTCTGATACCAGTTGTGCCACGGACCAGGACTCAGTGTATTGAGTCAGTTTTTGCAATTCCTGCTGTCGATCGTAAACAAGGAATGCAATATATCCTGTCGTGATAAAAAGAGAAAAAATGATACCAACCAGTATCCTGTTCATTATGTTCTCCTGAACGACTACTCAATCTTCATTTTGCTAACCTGCCATGCTGATCGTGAGTAATAAATCTGATTATTCAACTCAGGAAGACTGTCATAGGGGTATACAATGAACGATGGGCCTTTATCGCGGATGCGCATATATTCGCCATTGACCTTTAAGGCAAGTATGGCGTTGTATTTTTTAAAGTCGCTGAGAGGGATGACGGTTGAGTAATCATTGAGCGCAATAACATTAACGTTTGTACCTTTTGCACCCACATAATCCATGAGCTTGCTCATTGGGACACCCTCAAACTTCGTACGACCGTTATACCAGGGGGAGGTCGTCTCGAAACTCACTACTCCAAGTTTTTCAAGGCTGGCGAGATCAAACACTGCTTTTCCATTTTCGTTGGTATTTTCTATATTACCGTAAATCGTTAAAATGGGTTTACCAACTGGTTTTGGCAGGTCGCCAGCCCAGGTTACACTTTGTACAAGACAGCATAACAGCAGTAGGGTTAATCGCATTTTGACCTCCACCTTTTTAACGTAAGTATAAGAATTATAATTTAGATATCACACGAGTTGATATATTTTGTTGGGAAGTAAGGGGTTTTATCGTTTTTATTGATATAAACTCATTTTAATCAATGAGTTAGGTGTTGCAGGTGGCAGGGTGTTTGATACTCGAGCGACGCTTAACTTTTTGATAAAAGCTAAAATTGCGGGCATAAATGCTCTTCTGTTTAAAAAATAATCGCTTTAATTGATTGATATTAACTTCCACGACAATTTTTGGATGTCCGTGGCTTTTTGGGACGCGAATCTGGAGACTAAATACGCGCCCCGGTTGTGTCCGTAGTTTCAGGATGACGTTGATAAGCAAGGACACGAACATCAGATTGTGCGTATCCCATACCGCTTTGCTTACTTGAGGCCATCCTGGGTGGCCGCCGCCGACTTACCCCCTTTCGCCATGCTGGAAAACACTGCGTCCCGGTAGATCCATGCATGAACGAGTGCCGCAGAGAGATGGACCAGCACCACAGCAAAAAGCAGCTTTGCCAGAAGCCTATGGGCGTCGTGACACCAGGCATACAGTGCTGGACTGGCAGGGACAATCGCCGGCAGGTTGACGCCATCAAACATCACAATCGGCAGGCCCGCTGCCGACAGTTGCGCCCAGCCCAGCAGCGGCATTGCCAGCATTAGCGCATACAGCATCCAGTGTGATGCCTTTGCGGCAAGCACCTGCCAGACGGGCAAATCGGCAGGAAGTGGCGGCGTCCGGCTAAGAAGCCGGTTGACCAGACGCACCAGTGCCAGCAGTAAAATGGCGACACCCAGCGGCCGGTGCAGGTCGATTAACCAAATCCGGTGATGCAACGACGTCATCATCGCGACACCGATGAACAGCATCGCCAGGATCATCACCGCCATCAGCCAGTGCAGGCTTCGCGCCAGGATATTGAAATGCTGCGGCGCGTGCTCTCGCATATCTTTATTCGAGCTCATTTTACCTCCTGCTTTTGCACGGCTTCGGTGGCCTTGCCGTAGCCGATTTCCCGCTCGCGGCGGCTGAAAGAGTGGGAGTAGGCAGCGGAGCGGGCGTTTAAGATGGGATCATCAGCCACCGCAACGCCTGCTGGAACGACAGAAGGATCAAAGTTAACGTCGCGGCACGCGCCTGTGGATTGTGCTTCGACGCGCGTCACTTCCAGCGTGCCGGCCACCATCTTTTTGCGATCGTCCGGCCATGGCTGGGAAGGATCGTCTACCGGATCGCCCGGCTGAGCGAGCTGCAAAACGTAATCCCAGTAGAGTGGCTTTTGCGCCAGGCGCTGACGCAGGTTTTCAAACAGGAAGTTGTCATCGGCTTTCTGTCGTTGCTCATCGCTTATCGACAGGAAAGGCTCGTGCGGACGCATCATCCAGCGAACGGCCTGGCGATCCCCCTGCGCGTTCACAAGGTAAAAGGCGTTAATGCTGTAAAACGTCGCGCCCGCGAAGCTGCCGGGCGCGGGTTTTTGTGCCGCCCATTTAAGATATTTCTCCGCCTCAGGGTACGCTTTTAAAAAGTCTTTGAGACGCTGCGGGTCCGGTTTTCCGGTGGCTGCATCAACAGCAGTGGCTTTTCGCAAGGCCAGAAAACCTTCCGGGCTGTGCGTGGCGAAGAAAGGCTCGTTGTTCATCGCCATTCGCCATTGTTGCTTGTCATCTGTCTTCAGCAGCAGCGCCATGCTCAGGGTTTTGGTCGTACTATCCGGGGCATGGGGATCGCCAGTACCAATAGAGAATCGGCCCACCACGGGCACTTCCTGCTGCGAGAAGAGGCGGGAGGTTGAAAGGGAATCAGCCGAGCCGTTTGGCATAAAGGTACCAGCAAAGCAGATGCCTTTTCCATGCGCGCGACGAAAACCTGGCGGAAAGGGTTTCGGTGTTTCACCCACCAGTGCCTGGCTGACCGTGCGTGACCCAAGCCAGCCCGCCGTCCATGCAAAAGCAGAAGCCAGCGTACCGGCGACAACGGCGATCGCAGCCAGCGCACCCCAGGTTTTTTTGGACCTCAAATCCAGTTTCGACATAGACGTTTTTCCAGAACAAAATACCATCACCTGTCATGCACAACGTATCGTGCATGACATGTGGTAATACAGTGGCGAATATGGCTCGAGTATAGGAACTAAGGGGCGTAAAGAAAGAATATCACGAAAAGTTTAAATCTTTCCGCTGTCATAAGACCGGATTACTCATCGTGTCGGAAATTTTGACCGAGTCGGTGACCCAGCGTGAAATAGTGGCGAAATATGTAATAGAGGGGGTTCCATTTCTCCACATTAAATTTTACACCCCTCTGAGTACGAATTAATAATGCTTCAGATATGTGGACGCAGGTTATCATGGCATCAACGGACACCAGGCTCCCCTGCGAACCGGTCAGCGCCGATCTTCCACAAACTTTAGCCTCTATTTGTACAGGATACTCTTTAATTCTCAACGAGTTAATCGTTACCGCATTTACTTTATGGAAATTTCCGCAGCTAAACTTGTCCTGTTCAAAAACATATCCCATCTTTTTCTTCCATTCCGGTGGCGATGCTTTTCCCGTTTTATTTGCGATAGCTTCAATATTCTGCCAGAGCCTGCTGTCCGGTATGTTCAGGACAATATCGGGATTACCCGTGATATTTTCATAACACTTTCCGGAGGTGCCAAGCCCGAACACGATATTCCGGTCAAGGATCCACCACGACGAGATCGGGCTCAGGTTTGTTGAACCGTCAGGATTTTGGCTGGAGATAATGGCGACCGGTGTACCAAAATATAAAGAAGCAAAATCGACCTGCTGGGTTTTCATTTTTTATCCTTTGAGTAGCGGAGGCCCAGCCTACTTTGTGCAAACGTGCGTTACTTCGGTGAAGCGCGAAGTAAAACGCGCCTCACTACAATTCCCTGGAACGTAATCTTAACCACTTCCTTCTGAGCGGGAGAAAGACATCACGTGCAGCTTTTAAGGAAATAAAATCATCTGAAATTATGAGCCCATTTATGCTGGGCTCCTGGTTTACTTGCTCTTATTTTTGTAAAGCACTGAGAGGCAAGCGCCACAAATCATAGCGTTCTTCTCCCGGTTTAACGGCTCCCGCGAAGTGGTCATTGAGGCGACTCGAGGTAAATACCAGGTCTCCGTTCGGACGGATTGCCGGCGTGTCTGGCCAGCGCACCTCTTCGCTTGCCGCAATCAGCGACATGGAAAGGCTCTCAGGATCGTATCTGACGATGCCATTGCGTGTGACATCGGTAATGTAGAGGTTACCTTTTACATCTGTCACCATTCCGTCGGTGTTGCCCCCCACGCTCCCCAGATTGCGGATCTGCCCGGCAATTTGCGCATCGGTTGACGCGGGCTGCCTCAGTATCGCGGTCGGTACCGCATACGCGCGCGTGCCGGTTGTCACCGTCCAGTACAGCGTGCCCGCATCGGGTGAAAGCGCAATGCCATTGATACCTATCAGTAATGGTTTACCTGGCCAGACTTCAGCCCCGTGCGAGACGACGTTAACGCCTGGCTCAATCTGCAGCGCAGGATGACGATCGAGCACGCGCCGGGCTGTACCGGCGGCGAAATCAACGATAATTAGTCCCACCTGGTTTTCAGGAGCACTCCGCGAGCCGCTGTCGGAGATATAGGCGACACGGCGGTTCTCATCGACAACCACATCATTAAGGAAACTTGCCTTGCGGTCCGCTACGCCGTCCAGGGCGATACGTTTAATGGTTCGGCCTGAGCTGAGATCCAGCACGACCAGTTTTTGCGACCCCGCGGGGGACTCTGTTTCGCCTGCAACAAACCCCATGTCCAGCGCCCATAGCCAGCCGTTTTTACGGTCAATATAAAAACCGAGCACGTTACGCAGGCTCTGAGCGGGATCGGTGTTCACCGCATTCCCCTCGCGGGAGGGAAACGCCGTCAGGCGGGCAGGGCCGGACTGTACCGTTGTATCCAGAATGCTTAACGTGGCGGGTGCTGCGGCGGAAACCAGCCGGGGCGTGCTGACAAAGGCCCGGTCCTTTGCATCAAAGTGGATACCCGCAATAGGAGCATTGACCGAACCGGAGAACGCCGCCGGTATCTTTCCGTCTTGAGCGGTATCCCAGCTCATACCGGCATAGCTTCGCCAGCGATCCAGAGGCGCGTGGTTCGCCGCGTTGACAACACTCGGGAAAGAGAACAGTGCCGCCATTGCGATGGCGGGCAGAATAAGGGGGCGGTTGAACATTGACAGGCTCCAGTGGAACGTTCAGGTGATGAATGCTGGCCACTTTACTCATCGCCCAACGGGAGATAAATTAGCCTAATTGAAAAACATTTGTTCCTGAGAGAGCAAAATGAGCCGGAAATTCGATTACCTAGGCGACGTTGAAGTGTTCATTGCTGTGGTTGAACACGGCTCATTTACGGGCGCAGCGGTTGCCCTTTCAACCACCCCTTCGGTACTGAGCCGCGCGGTTACTCGCCTGGAAGCGCGTCTTGGACGACAGATGTTACAGCGCACGACCCGCCGGGTGGGGCTGACCGAAGCCGGACGCGTCTATCTTGAGCAGGCTCGCTCAGCGTTTTCTCTTCTCGATGACGCCGAACGCGTTGGCCGGGGTCAGGAGGGGGAGCTGACCGGTCGCGTGAGAATGAGTGTCCCGACCACCTATGCCCATTACCGCCTGCCGCCGCTGCTGGCGCACTATAATCAACGTTACCCGCGCGTACAGGTGGAGCTGAACATTACTAATCGCAACGTTGACCTGATCGCAGAGGGGTTCGATCTGGCGATCCGTCTGGGGCAGTTGCCTGACAGCGGGCTGGTGGCGCGTAAGCTGGAAGACGCGGCATTGCTTCTGGTCGCCTCTCCGGACTACCTGCATCGGAGAGGAAAGCCTCGGACGCTGGAAGAGCTGCAGCGCCATCAGTGCCTGCCGTTTATCATGCCGCGCACCGGGCGTATCGCCCCCTGGGTATTTCATGACGAAGGGCGCGATATTGACTGGATGCCGGGTTCAACTATCGAAATATCAGACGATGTACTCGGCGTGGTTTCGCTGGCGGAGCAGGGGATGGGGATCTGCCAGAGCTATGAATTTATCGTTCGCGACAGAATAGAGCGCGGCCAGTTAGTTGAGGTGCTGCCGCACCTTCGGGGACGATCGCGACCTTTCTCCGTGCTGTTTGCCCCGCACCGACGTCAGTCAGCAGCCACCCGGGCAATGATTGACCTTCTGACCCGACAAGAATGACAAGGACGAGTCCACCATGAAAAAAGCGCGATTTTCCTTTTGGATCCCTCTCATCGCGGGCGGGATAGCACTGATATCGGGTTTTGTGGTCTGGTCAGTCAACATTTACCGCGTGACATACCTTTCGATCCGCGGGGAGCAGTACCTTGCCTGTGGGACGTTGCTGCTGGCGCTGGTGCCGATGGTCTATTTCATCAGAAAGGGGGGACTGAAAGGTAAGCGCCTTGCTGACGCGGTAAAAATCTACCTCGGCTTCTTTATTTGCAGCCTGCCGGTTGCCATGTTCGTGGTCTTTACAACGGCCTGGCTGCTGGAGGGGGTCTATTCGGCCTGGAGCAAACCTTACCGGTATGAGTCCAGTACCCGCCACAGCTGCTCGGGTGCGGAAGTCTACGAGCCGGAATTAAAGAAGGAGATCCGCATCTGTAACCCGCAGGGTAACGTTTATTCCGATACCACCCTGTATGTGGAAAAGCGGAGCAATGCCCTGGGGATTGTGGTGCTTTGGGCTATCACGCGCGCCTGAATCGGGGAAAGTCAGGGCGCGAGAATCAGCGTCAGCCCGCCTCCAGCATCCCAAAACTCACAATCCGCGCGCGTCCCAGCTCTTTTGCCCGGTATAGCGCAACATCCGCAGCGCGCAGCAGGTTGTCGGTCTGGGCATGTTGCGGGTAGCTGGCAATGCCAATCGACACGTCCACCGGCCCAATCTCGGTCAGCCCGTAGCGAATCGACAGCTCATGCACGCCGGTGTAAATCTTCTGCGCGCAGGCGTACGCTTCTGCTTCATCGGCACCGGAAAGCAGCACCAGAAACTCCTCGCCCCCGTAGCGGAATGCCAGCCCGTTATCATGTGCGGCCCGCTGAACAATTGACGCCACGCTTTTGATCACCAGATCGCCTGCTTCATGACCGAAACGGTCGTTGATGCTCTTGAAGTGGTCAATATCAATCATCATGCAGCTTAACGGTACGCCAGTGCGTATCGCCTGCGCCGTTTGGGTTTGCAGGGTATCTTCCAGATGATGACGGTTACGCAGGCCGGTGAGCGGGTCAAACAACGCTTTTTCCAGCAACGCGTCGCGCAGACGCTGGTTGGCCAGCGCGAGCCCGAGCGCCTCGGCCATCAGTTCCAGATACGCGCGAGAAGGGGCATTGTCCGCTGTGATATTCTGGAAGGAGAGCAGGCCTATGGCCTCGCCCTGAGCGATAAGCGGCACGCAAAGCGCGCTTTCCGCCTGTGATGCGGGAAGATGGTAGCAGGCAATATCCGGCTCGCCGTTCACCGGCGGGTGACTCTGCCCGCGACGCACGGCCCAGCACTCGTCCGGATGGAACGTCGTCTCTTCACCAACCGGCGAGAGCCATTGCGCGACGCAGCGCATCTGCCACGGTTCGCGATCAAGGACGTAGAGTCGGCCCGCGATCCCCGGCGCGATATTGGGAGCAAACAGCTCCGCCACGTTAATCACATCGTTAAAGTTCTCACACCCCTGCAGCCGCTGGGTCATGCGCGCCAGCAGCTCGCGGATGGCCCAGTCGGCATCGCGCTCTTTTTCCAGACGCTGCCGCGCCAGGCCGTTTTCACGAAAGATGCTGATGGCCTGGGCCATATCGCCTATCTCATCGATCTGGTTGAAATTGGGCGTTTCAACCGCGTAATCCTGGGATGCCAGACGGTGCACCACGTCGCTCAGGCGGACCACGGGACGCAGCACGCGGCGTTTTAATATAAAGCCGAGCACAAACAGGAACAGCAGGGCGGTCAGGCCGACCGTCAGCTCAGAGGCGGTACGCAGCGCTTTCGATTTTTTTGTCGCCTCCTGAACGGCGGCGATGACGCGCTTATCGAGTATCTGGCGGAAGTGATCGAGCTGATTCTGCGCGCGCTCAAGCTCCTGCTCATAGGGCTGACCATAGAGCAAGGCTACGGCCTGGGCGTCTTCTCCGCGTTCAAGGCTGGCGAGGGCGGTTTGCTGTTCGTCCTGCAGCTCATCGACGATCTTTATTCCTTCATGCAGCAGGGCCAGTTCTTCATCCGATGCGCCATTATCCTGCAGCTTTTCCAGCCGAAGCTCGATGCGCTTCAGGCTGTTTTCTGCCTGGTTATATTCCTTGAGAGCCTGAGGATCTTTTTTGATGACGTACAGCCGTGCTAAATCAGACTGCGCCCAGATATCGGTTTCGATATCTTCCGTCAGCTGATCGAATTTCTGCCGTTGTTCAACGGCCTGGCGCTCGAGGTTATCCGCATTGGACGCCATCAGCATGATGATGCCGGAGGCGATGGTCAGGCAGACCGTGGCCCCATAGGCCCAGTTTGTTATCGTCGCGATTCGCACCAGATGATCCTTTTACGACATGAGTAGGATGGCGTTCTTCAAATTATAGAAAACGTCTGATTTAAGGCGAAAAAAAAGGCGGCTCAGTGCCGCCTGGTGTGGTCTTTATCGTCACGTCCTTACAAATCTGGAGGATTTTTTCCTTCTTCGATGAAGTCGGGGTCCAGCTCTTCGGCGTTACCTTCGTGATCGCGCCCTGAGAAGAGGTTCCAGCAGGCGATAAACAGCGCGGCAATGAGCGGCCCAATCACAAAGCCGTTAATGCCGTACAGCTCCATGCCGCCGAGGGTGGAGATCAGAATCAGGTAGTCCGGCATTTTGGTGTCTTTTCCGACCAGCAGCGGGCGCAGGATATTGTCCACCAGCCCGACGACTATCACGAAGAAACCGACAATAAACAGCCCCTGCCAGATCTGGTGCGTGGCGAACAGGAAGATTGCGGCGGGCACCCAGACAATCGCCGAGCCGATGGCGGGCACCAGGGAAAGGAAGGCCATCAGAGCGCCCCAGAGCACGCTGCCGTCAATACCGGCAATAGCAAATGCAATCCCGCCGAGGATGCCCTGAACCACCGCCACCGCCGCCGTACCTTTTACCGTGGCCCGCGACACGCCGACGAATTTGGCGAACAGGTGCTGCTTGGCGAAATCAGACAGCGGCAGAGAGTCGAGGATCTGGCGCACCAGATACGGGCCGTCTTTCAGCAGGAAGAACAGCAGATAAAGCATAATGCCGAAGCTAATCGCAAAGCCAAACGTGCCTTTGCCGATAAGGAACGCGCTGCCGGCGAGATATTGCCCGCCCTGTAGGGCGACATCGGAGAGTTTTTTCTGAATCTGCGCCGCGTTGGTCAGATTGTGGTCCGCCAGGAAGCCGCTGGCCCAGTCAGGCAGGTGGTTGAAGATGCTCGCCACCACTTCCGGGAACTGGGTATTGTTCTCCTGCAGTTTGGTGTAAACCACGTTCAGCTCAATGGCGAGCGAGGAGAGGATCACCATCAGCGGAATAAAGACGATCAGGCAGATAATACCGATGGTCAACAGCGAGGCCAGCCCGTTGCGATCCCCCAGCGCGGCGCGCAGCTTGTTTTTTACCGGATTGAAGATAACGGTCAGAATGGCGGCCCACAGAATGGCGGAGAAGTAGGGCGACAGCACGTCGAAGAAGGCCCAGGTGACGAGGGCGAGAATGAAAATAAAAAAACCTTTAGTCAGTCCATTAAAGCGCATAGTGATTCCTGGTAACGAATAAGCAGTGTCGACTATAGAACTGATTGTGAGAATTACCAACCCTTGCGCCGGGCAGTGTTGCGGTATGACTCCGCTCTTCACGGATACCACTTTCGACTGACCGAAGTTCGCCTTTTCCCGCACCATGCTGTAAGTATCTGCTTGCGGAGGTGCTTATGGCCTGGCGTCCGATTCTCTATGTGATCCTCACAACCCACCCCAGACTCAGCGCGCGGCGCGCCCGTTTGCGTCTGGTCATCTAGCTTTTTATTAACAATCGCGGTATAACACACCTTCTTTGGATGTTTAGATGTCCATACGTATAGAAGGTAATATGCAAACACAACAAGAAAATGGGCAGCTTAAGCGCACCATGAAAACACGCCACCTGATTATGCTCTCGCTGGGTGGCGTGATTGGGACAGGGTTATTCTTCAATACCGGCTACATCATTTCCACGACCGGGGCAGCGGGCACGCTGCTGGCCTACCTGATAGGCGCGCTGGTGGTCTGGCTGGTGATGCAGTGTCTGGGCGAACTTTCCGTGGCGATGCCGGAAACCGGCGCGTTCCACGTCTATGCCGCTCGCTATCTTGGCCCGGCGACGGGCTACACCGTGGCATGGCTCTACTGGCTCACCTGGACGGTGGCGCTCGGCTCGAGCTTCACCGCCGCGGGTTTCTGCATGCAGTACTGGTTCCCGCAGGTGCCCGTCTGGGCGTGGTGCGTTGTCTTCTGCGTGGTGATTTTTGGCCTGAACGTCATCTCGACGCGCTTCTTTGCTGAAGGCGAATTCTGGTTCTCGCTGGTGAAAGTCATCACCATCATCGCCTTTATTATTCTGGGTGGCGCTGCGGTCTTTGGCTTTATCCCGATGCAGGATGGTTCACCCGCGCCGGGCTTAAGCAACATTACCGCCGAAGGCTGGTTCCCGCACGGCGGCCTGCCGATCCTGATGACCATGGTGGCGGTGAACTTTGCCTTCTCCGGGACCGAGCTCATCGGTATTGCGGCGGGGGAAACTGAAAATCCGCACAAGGTGATTCCGGTCGCGATCCGCACTACCATTGCGCGCCTCATTATCTTCTTTATCGGTACCGTGTTTGTGCTGGCGGCGCTGATCCCGATGCAGCAGGCGGGCGTGGAAAAGAGCCCGTTCGTGCTGGTGTTTGAAAAGGTCGGTATTCCTTACGCGGCGGATATTTTTAACTTCGTGATCCTGACGGCGATCCTTTCGGCGGCGAACTCCGGGCTGTATGCCTCCGGGCGCATGCTTTGGTCGCTCTCTAATGAGAAAACGCTGCCGCGCTGCTTTGCCCGGGTGAACAAAAACGGCGTGCCGCTGACGGCGCTCTCGGTTTCTATGCTCGGCGGCGTGCTGGCGCTGTTCTCAAGCGTGGTGGCGCCGGATACGGTGTTCGTGGCGCTCTCGGCAATTTCGGGCTTTGCGGTGGTGGCGGTGTGGATCAGCATCTGCGCGTCGCACTTCGTTTTCCGTCGTCGCCATCTGCAGTCCGGGCAGCCGCTCTCTGCGCTGCAGTACCGCGCGCCGTGGTATCCGCTTGTGCCGGTGCTCGGGTTTATCCTTTGCGTGGTGGCCTGTGTCGGCCTGTGGTTTGACCCAAGCCAGCGCATTGCCCTTTATTGCGGGATCCCGTTTGTCGCCCTGTGTTATGGTGCCTACTACCTGACCCGAAATATGACATCGCAGGAGCCTGAACATGTCGCAGAATAATCCGCTTACCGCCATCCTTGAAAAACAGCCGTTTGTGGTGCTGGATGGCGCGATGGCGACGGAGCTGGAAGCGCGCGGCTGTAACCTGGCAGACAGCCTCTGGTCTGCCAAAGTGCTGATGGAAAACCCGGAGCTTATCCGCGAAGTGCATCTGGATTACTACCGCGCGGGCGCGCAGGTGGCGATCACCGCCAGCTATCAGGCCACGCCTGCGGGCTTTGCGGCGCGCGGCCTCGACGAGGCGCAGTCCCGGGCGCTTATTGGCAGAAGCGTGGAGCTGGCGCGTAAGGCGCGTGAAGCGTATCTGGCTGAAAATCCGCATGCGGGCACGCTGCTGGTGGCGGGATCCGTTGGGCCGTATGGCGCGTATCTGGCGGATGGCTCAGAGTATCGCGGCGACTACGTGCGCAGTGCGGAAGCATTTACCGACTTCCACCGGCCGCGCGTGGAAGCGCTGCTGGACGCGGGCGCTGACCTGCTGGCCTGCGAAACGCTGCCCTCGTTTGCCGAGACTAAGGCGCTGGCGGCGCTTCTGGCCGAGTATCCCCGCGCCCGGGCGTGGTTCTCCTTTACCCTGCGGGACAGCGAGCACCTGAGCGACGGCACGCCGCTGCGTGACGTGGTCAGCGTGCTGGCAAACTCGCCGCACATTGTCGCACTGGGCATTAACTGTATCGCCCTGGAAAACACCACGGCCGCGCTGAAGCATCTGCAAAGCCTGACGCCGCTGCCGCTGGTGGTCTACCCGAACTCGGGCGAGCATTATGACGCAGTGACCAAAACCTGGCACCACCACGGCGAAGCGTGCGAGACGCTGGCGGGGTATCTGCCGCAGTGGCTGGAAGCCGGCGCGAAGCTGATTGGCGGATGCTGTCGCACCACGCCGAAGGATATTGCTGAGCTGAACGCGCAGCGCTGATGCTCTCACCCTGACCCTCTCCCACGGGGAGAGGGGAAAAAACGAACCGCACAAAACCAACTATCCTTTCCCGCTTTTTATCTAAAAACGAATCGTTATGAGCGATTCATTTTTATTCCTTTATCAAAATTCCCGCGTTGGAAATACTGCCCTCATAACAACAAGGGGAGCAGGCACTATGGCAATTTCATCGCGAATCACACTACTCGGCGCACTGGCGCTGTGGGCATTTCAGGCGCAGGCGGTGGACGTCACCGTCGCGTATCAAACTTCTGCGGAACCGGCGAAAGTCGCGCAGGCGGACAACACCTTTGCCAAAGAGAGCGGCGCGAAAGTCGACTGGCGCAAGTTTGACAGCGGCGCGTCCGTGGTGCGTGCGCTAGCCTCCGGCGACGTGCAGATCGGCAATATCGGTTCCAGCCCGCTGGCGGTTGCGGCCAGCCAGCAGGTGCCGATTGAGGTGTTCCTGCTCGCCTCGCAGCTCGGTAACTCTGAAGCGCTGGTGGTGAAGAAAAACATCACCAAACCGGAAGACCTGATCGGCAAACGCATCGCCGTGCCGTTTATCTCCACCACCCACTACAGCCTGCTGGCGGCGCTGAAACACTGGGGCATCAAGCCGGGGCAGGTACAAATTATCAACCTCCAGCCGCCGGCGATTATCGCGGCCTGGCAGCGTGGCGACATTGACGGGGCCTATGTGTGGGCACCGGCCGTGAACGAGCTGGAAAAAGACGGCACCGTGCTGACCGACTCCGAAAAAGTGGGCCAGTGGGGGGCGCCAACTCTCGACGTGTGGGTCGTACGTAAAGACTTCGCCGAGAAACATCCTGAGGTGGTGAAAGCCTTCGCCAAAAGCGCGATTGATGCCCAGCAGCCGTACATCAGCAATCCTGATGAATGGCTGAAGCAGCCCGCTAACCTGGAAAAACTCTCCCGCCTGAGCGGCGTGCCGGAAGCGGACGTGCCGGGGCTGGTGAAGGGCAATACCTATCTGACCCCCGCGCAGCAGGTGCAGCAGCTGACCGGGCCGGTAAACAAAGCGATTGTTGATACCGCCACCTTCCTGAAAGAGCAGGGCAAAGTGCCCGCGGTGGCGACGGATTACAGCCAGTACGTAACCGATCGTTTTGTGAAATAAGGAGTACGCCATGCTGAATATTACAAATCTGTCTGCTGATTACGGTGGTAAACCCGCGCTGGAGGATATCAACCTGACGCTGGACAGCGGTGAACTGCTGGTGGTGCTGGGCCCGTCCGGGTGCGGAAAAACCACGCTGCTCAATCTGATCGCCGGGTTTGTCCCTTATCAGCATGGCACCATTCAGCTGGAAGGCAAAAAGGTGGAAGGGCCGGGCGCCGAGCGCGGCGTGGTCTTCCAGAATGAAGGCCTGCTCCCGTGGCGCAACGTGCAGGAAAACGTGGCGTTTGGGCTGCAGCTTGCGGGCATCAACCGCGAACAGCGGCTGGAAACGGCGCGGGCGATGCTGAAAAAAGTGGGGCTGGAAGGGGCGGAAAAACGCTTTATCTGGCAGCTTTCCGGCGGCCAGCGGCAGCGTGTCGGTATTGCCCGCGCGCTGGCAGCGAATCCGCAGCTGTTGCTGCTGGACGAGCCGTTCGGGGCGCTGGATGCCTTCACCCGCGAGCAGATGCAAACCCTGCTGCTGCGCCTGTGGCATGAGACGGGCAAGCAGGTGCTGTTGATTACCCACGATATCGAAGAGGCGGTGTTTATGGCCACCGAGCTGGTGCTGCTCTCGCCGGGCCCGGGCCGCGTGCTGGAGCGTTTGCCGCTGGATTTCGCCCGCCGCTACGTCGCGGGGGAACCCGTACGCAGCATCAAATCCGATCCGCTGTTTATCGAACAGCGTGAGTACGTTTTAAGCCGCGTGTTTGAACAGCGGGAGGCCTTCTCATGAGCATCGTCTTCAGTGAAAAAACGCGCCGCACGCGTCTGGCGCTGCGCTGGCCTTTCTCACGTCAAATTACGTTGAGCGTCGGTACGCTGCTGGTGCTGCTGGCGGTGTGGTGGGCAGTTGCTGCCCTGCAGTGGGTCAGCCCGCTGTTTCTGCCGCCGCCGGGACAGGTGCTGGCCAAACTCATTACCATCGCCGGCCCGCAGGGTTTTATGGATGCCACACTCTGGCAGCACTTAGGCGCTAGCCTGGCGCGCATTCTGGTGGCGCTGCTGGCGGCGGTTATTATCGGCATTCCCGTGGGGATTGCGATGGGGCTGAGCCCGACGGTGCGCGGCATCCTCGACCCGCTGATTGAGCTTTACCGTCCGGTCCCGCCGCTGGCCTATCTGCCGCTGATGGTGATCTGGTTCGGCATCGGTGAAACCTCAAAAATCCTGCTGATTTATCTGGCGATTTTCGCCCCGGTGGCCATGTCGGCGCTGGCGGGCGTGAAGAGCGCCCAGCAGGTGCGGATCCGCGCGGCGCAGTCGCTGGGAGCCAGCCGCACGCAGGTGCTGCTGTTCGTTATTTTACCGGGCGCATTGCCGGAGATTTTAACCGGGCTGCGCATCGGCCTTGGCGTGGGCTGGTCCACGCTGGTGGCCGCAGAGCTTATTGCGGCCACGCGCGGCCTTGGCTTTATGGTGCAGTCGGCGGGGGAGTTCCTGGCGACTGACGTGGTGCTGGCAGGGATCGCGGTGATCGCCGCGATCGCCTTCGGATTAGAACTGGGGCTGCGCGCGTTACAGCGCCGTCTGACGCCCTGGCATGGAGAAATACAATGAGTGAACGTCTGACCATTACCCCGCTGGGGCCGTACATTGGCGCACAGGTATCGGGCCTGGATGTGACCCGTCCGCTGAGCGATAACCAGTTCGAGCAGCTGTACCACGCGGTGCTGCGTCATCAGGTGGTATTCCTGCGCGAGCAGGCGATCACCCCGCAGCAGCAGCGCGCGCTGGCCCTGCGCTTTGGCGATCTGCATATTCACCCCGTCTATCCGCATGCGGAAGGGGTGGAGGAGATTATCGTCCTCGACACCCACAACGATAATCCGCCGGACAACGACAACTGGCATACCGACGTAACCTTTATCGAGACGCCGCCTGCGGGGGCGATTCTGGCGGCGAAGCTGCTGCCGGATACGGGGGGCGATACGCTGTGGGCCAGCGGGATTGCGGCGTATGAGGCGCTGTCAGTGCCGTTCCGGACGCTGCTGAGCGGGCTGCGGGCGGAGCACGACTTCAAAAAATCGTTCCAGGAGTACAAGTACCGCAAGAGTGAAGAGGAGCATCAGCGCTGGCAGGAGGCGGTTGCGAAACATCCTCCGCTGCTGCACCCGGTGGTGCGGACCCATCCGGTCACGGGCAAGCAGGCGCTGTTTGTGAACGAAGGATTCACGACGCGCATTGTGGATGTGTCCGAGAAAGAGAGCGAGGCGCTGTTAGGTTTCCTGTTCGCGCATATCACCAAACCGGAGTTCCAGGTACGCTGGCGCTGGCAGGAGAATGACCTGGCGATCTGGGATAACCGCGTGACGCAGCACTACGCCAATGCGGACTATCTTCCGCAACGCCGGATTATGCAGCGGGCGACGATTTTGGGGGATAAGCCGTTTTACCGTGCGCCTTGATCCCCTTACCCTAACCCTCTCCCTTTTAGGGAGAGGGCTGTAAATGCGCCTCAATATACCGCTGATAGCGGTTCGCCTTCAGATAACACAAATCCACCAGCACCAGCCCGTCAACACAGTTGCTGAACGCCGGGTCGCTGCCAAAATCAATAAACTGCACGCCGCCGGGCTCGCACAGCTCGGAATATTGCTTGTATAACGGCGGAATGCCGCACCCAAGATTGCCGAGCAGGGATTTCAGCTTTGTCAGATCGTCCACGTAATCCACGCCGCCAAACTGCGCGAGCACGTCCGGCAGCGATGCGGGATACGGCTGGCGCGAGGCGGCGAGCGGATGCGTCGCCGGGAACCACAGGCGATAAAATGCCACCAGCAGATCCCGCGCGGCAGGCGGTAAGCCGCCGGAAATGGAGACCGGGCCAAACAGATAGCGGTAGTGCGGATAACGCGCCAGATAGGCACCAATGCCGGACCATAAATAGTCCAGGCCGCGGCGTCCCCAGTAGCGCGGCTGGATAAAGCTGCGCCCCAGCTCAATGCCGTGCTCCAGCACGTCCTGCATTTTGTCGTCGTAGTGGAACAGACTATAGCTGTACAGCCCCTCAACGCCGCGCTTTTCGATCTGCATGGCCGTCGGCATAAAGCGATACGCCCCGACGATCTCCAGATCGTCCTCATCCCACAGGATCAGATGCAGATAATCATCGTCGTAGCTGTCGGTGTCCCGGCGTTTGCCGCTCCCTTCCTCCACCGCGCGAAAGGCAATCTCGCGCAGGCGGCCCAGCTCGCGCAGCAGCGGGGCGTCTTCCTGGCCGTTTCGCTGCCAAAGATAGATGGTTTTACCGTCGCTGGTTTTTCCCAGGCTCTCGGCCTGCGCCAGCGCGCGTTTCAGTGTGGCCCGGTCTTCCGGACGGGCAATCGCGCACTGGGTTTTAAAGACCCCGGGCAATCCCTTGCCAAGACGCATCACGTGCTGACGGCACTGCTCGGCCATCTCACGCGACGAAAGGTTAGCGCTGTGCCAGTGATGCCACGTAATCTGCTGGCCGATTTTGATCGGCAGCTGGCTGTGGCGGCGGCGGAACATCTGCTGCATCAGCAGCAGCATCGACAGCGTCGGAGAGACCAGCGTGCTGGCATAAAAGAGCAGGCTGTTATGCGCCTGAATATGCACCGGCAGCAGCGGGGCGCGCAGCTTGCCGGCGAGTTTGATAAAGCCGGAATGCCATTTCTTATCGCGAATGCCCTTGAGCGTAGGGCGGGAAACTTCTCCGGCCGGGAAGAAGATCAGCACGCCCGCGTTTTGCAGATGCTGTTCCATCTGCACCAGGGACGATTTCGCCGTCCTGCCGCCCATATTATCCACCGGAATAAACAGCGAGCTGAGAGGCTCAAGGTGGGTTAGCATCCGGTTGGTCACGACTTTAACATCGCGCCGCACGCGGGAGACGGCATACAGCAGCGCCAGTCCGTCCAGCGTGCCCGTCGGGTGGTTGGCAATAATGACCAGCGGGCCATGTTCGGGGATT
This sequence comes from Enterobacter sp. 241F3, assembly GCF_034106785.1. Classification (NCBI taxonomy): domain Bacteria; kingdom Pseudomonadati; phylum Pseudomonadota; class Gammaproteobacteria; order Enterobacterales; family Enterobacteriaceae; genus Enterobacter; species Enterobacter sp. 241F3. The sequence continues at coordinate 1,486,910 of NZ_JAWNDD010000001.1, read as the reverse complement.
TGTTCGAGATCGCGGGCGGAAACGGTGCAGAGAATATCCAGGTGTTCCAGAACCTGCTCCACCATATCCAGGCCTTTCAGGTGGCGGTGTGCTGCGGCAAATTGCTGAAATTCGTCTTCGTAGAACAGTCTTTTTAACAGACTTTTTTGCCAGGGTGCGGGCCTCGCCTGAGGCCAAAGATCGTCGAGAACGCTATCGAGGCTAAACATGGTCACTCCTCCTGCCGTCTTGCGAAGACAGTAGAAGGGGCAGATGTCGGTTGTATTGCAGTTTAGTGAAGATTAGAGCAGAGAGCAGGCCGGGTAAGGCGAAGGCGTCACCCGGCGCTAAAGCGGATTAACGCAGAATTTTCTTCTCGGCCAGATCCAGCGCGAAGTAGCTGAAGATCAGATCCGCGCCCGCGCGCTTGATAGCGCCGAGGCTTTCCAGGACCACTTTCTCTTCGTCAATTGCACCCGCCAGCGCGGCGAATTTGATCATCGCGTACTCACCGCTGACCTGGTAAGCGCCCAGCGGCAGGTCGGTGCGCTCGCGGATGTCGCGCAGGATATCGAGATACGCGCCAGCCGGTTTTACCATCAGGCAGTCTGCGCCCTGGGCTTCATCGAGCAGGGATTCACGAATCGCTTCGCGGCGGTTCAGCGGGTTCATCTGATAGGTTTTACGATCGCCTTTCAGCGCCGTACCGGCCGCTTCGCGGAACGGGCCGTAGAAGGAGGAGGCAAATTTAGTGGAGTAAGACATGATGGCGGTGTCGGTGAAACCGGCCGCGTCCAGGGCCTGACGAATCGCCTGAACCTGTCCGTCCATTGCGGCAGATGGCGCGATGAAGTCCGCACCCGCAGCGGCCGCGACGACCGCCTGCTTTCCGAGGTTCAGCAGGGTGGCATCGTTATCCACGCCGTGATCGCACAGCACGCCGCAGTGGCCGTGAGAGGTATATTCACAGAAGCAGGTGTCGGACATCACCACCATTTCCGGCACGGTCTCTTTGCAGATGCGGGACATGCGGGCGACGAGGCCATCTTCTTTCCACGCGTCGCTGCCGGTGGCGTCAGTATGGTGGGAGATGCCGAAGGTCATCACCGAGCGGATACCCGCGTTGGCGATACGTTCGATCTCACGCGCCAGATATTTCTCCGGAATGCGCATTACGCCCGGCATGGCTTCGATGGCTTTGTAGTCATCGATCTCTTCTTCGACAAAAATCGGCAACACCAGATCGTTTAAGGTCAGGGTTGTCTCTTCAAACATAGCGCGCAGTGCAGGTGACTTGCGCAGGCGGCGGGGACGTGCAATTAAATCGGTCATGGTATGCCTGATGTTTGTGGAACAAAGAAGGCTAGTGTACCTCAAAGTGGCGACGGGTGTTTTACTAAAGTGGGCATTTTGCTTTTGCAAAATGCGGCAGGTGAGTTTGCCTGTTACCAATAATATATAATGCAGGTCACTATAACTCTGAGAGAAGAATGAGATATTCGTGTTATTTCTATATGGTAATGAATGCATAATCAAAAATGATTTATTATTTTTATAGCGTTTTTTCATTTGATTTGGCCGTGCATTAACATTCTGTTTTTATAATATTTATTTTATGACGCCTTATGCTTTGTGGTCTGGATGTGTTTTTTGTCTGAATACGGACTTAATGGAAACATTCATTGAACCTTTTCGAAGTGAAACTGCATAATTCCCTCCGCAATTAAATATTGCAAATTCATTGATGGACAAACTTGCTTACGTCCCTGAGGAGGGATGACCCAATGCAAACATGGAAAAAGAAACTGGTTGTATCTCAACTTGCATTAGCCTGCACCCTGGCTATCGCTTCTCAGGCCAATGCGAAGGATATTTCTGGTACGACATATAATACCTTCGGATACGATAATACAGCGTCCAACCCCTGGTATTATGGTTATGCCGACTGGGATTACTCAGATGCCATCCACGATGGTGATATTTATCCTGTGATTAATAAAGCCACCGTGAATGGCGTTATTTCAACGTATTATCTTGATGATGGTATCAATGGTCGGGCAAATGCGTTGAGCATTTCCAACAGCACCATTAATGGCATGATCACTTCTGAATGTATGACCGCCTCGTGTGCTGATGGTATAGATACCGACGGCACGACCCATTCTCAGTACGATCGTTTTAGCCTGACCGTGGATAACTCTACGATCAACGATACCTATGAGCATTACGCTTATGACGTCGTAAATGGTCAGAGCACAGAAACGCATTATCTGGACACCTATGCTCTCGGTAACGCGATTACCCTGGATGTTGAATCGGATATCGTGATCCAGAATAACTCCCACGTTGCGGGGATTACCCTGACGCAGGGGTATCAGGAACTGGATAATACCCCATACGACGGAGTTGAAGGCGTAGCCAACAGCAGCAAAGTCTTTACCGACACGCTAGTTGTGAAAGATTCGGTACTGACTTCCGGTGCGTACAGCGATTTAGGGACCAGCGGATTCTACGGTCAAAGCGCGAAGCCGAGCGACTACGGTGAAACCAACGCGACAGCGGCAGATGATGCGGCGCTGATTGTGGCCGCCAGCGCGTCTGATAACGCGATGCAGACCACCGCCACGTTCGATCACTCCACCGTTACTGGCGATATTCTGTTCTCCAGCACCTTCGACAACAACTTCTTCCCGAACGGCGATCCGGCAACCGATACCACCGCAGACGGCATCTATAACCCTACTACCAACGGCTGGGATGGCACCGATAAGCTGGATGTTACTCTCACCAACGGCAGCAAATGGGTCGGTGCAGCGCAGTCCAGCGTCGAGGCTATTGGCACGGCGCAGATGTATGGCCAGGGCTACAGCAACGTAGACTGGAGCACTCTGTCTCCTGACAGCATTTGGCCGGATTCCACCTATGACAGCAACGGACACGTTGCGGGCGAAGCGGTGTATCAGAGCGGTCTGTTTAACATCGCGCTGGATAACGGCTCCGAGTGGGATACCCGTAAGATGTCTAACATCGACACGCTGACGGTAAACAACCATTCTCAGGTCAATGTTGAAAGCTCTGGCCTGCTGGCGGATACCATCACTCTGACCAATGCTTCCTCATTGAATATCGGCGACAGCGGCGACGTAGCCACCGACCATTTGTATCTGGACAGCTATAGCCGTGCGGCACTGACGGAAGAAACGGCCGATCTTTATGCCAACACTATCACCGTGGATAACGGTGCAGAACTGGCGCTGGGGCTGGGCCAGGTTGATACGCACAATATGGTACTGACCGATGGCGGTGTGTTAAACGTTGCCAGCCGTGATTACGTGCTGAACAGCGATCTGAACAACGCTCGCTATATCACCAACGATAAGCGCAGCGCCGATTATGACTACGGCGTTGTGGCCATTAACTCTGACGGCCATCTGGCGGTGAACGGTGATGTTGCAGGCAACTACCAGGTCCGTATTGACGGCGCGACCGGAGCAGGTTCCGTTGCTGATTACAAAAACAAAGAGATTATTCGCGTTTATGACAATAACGCGGATACCACAGCCAGCTTCACTGCCGCAAACAGAGCCGATTTAGGTGCTTACACTTACCAGGCGCAGCAGCAGGGTGACTCCGTTGTCCTCCAGCAGAAAGCGCTGACCGACTACGCGAATATGGCGCTGAGCATTCCTTCTGCCAATACCAATATCTGGAATCTGCAGCAGGATACCGTAGGCTCGCGCCTGACAAACAGCCGTCACGGCCTGGCGGATAACGGCGGAGCGTGGGTGAGCTACTTCGGCGGCAACTTCGACGGTGACAGTGGCGTTATCAGCTACGATCAGGACGTGAGCGGTATTATGGTGGGTCTGGATACCCAGATTGACGGTAATAACGCGAAGTGGATCGTCGGTGGTGCGGCAGGTTTCGCGAAGGGTGATATCAGCGATCGTACCGGTCAGGCCGATCAGGACAGCCAGACGGCGATGATCTACGCGTCAGCGAAGTTTATGAACGACCTGTTCCTTGACAGCTCCCTGAGCTACACCCGCTTCAACAGCGATCTTTCCGCTAACATGAGCAACGGCCAGTATGTTGACGGTAATACCACCAGCGACGCTGTTGGTTTTGGGCTGAAGCTGGGCTATGACTGGAAACCAAACCTCTCTGGCTACGTTACGCCATATGCAGCCGTATCTGGCCTGTTCCAGTCTGGTGATGATTATCGTCTGAGCAATGACATGCGCATGGATGGGCAATCTTACGACAGCCTGCGTTATGAACTCGGTGTTGATACGGGTTACACCTTCAACTACGGCGGCGATCAGGCTCTGACCCCTTACTTCAAACTGGCCTATGTCTATGACGACGCCGATAACAATGCCGATATTAACGGCGACGGCATTGATAACGGCGTGAAAGGTTCAGCTGTTCGTGTTGGGCTGGGCACCCAGTTCAGCTTCACGAAGAACTTCAGTGCTTACACTGATGCCACTTATCTGGGCGGCGGTGACGTTGACCAGAACTGGGGCGCAAACCTTGGCGTGAAATATAACTGGTAATGCATAAAAGCGGGGGAGGGATGACCTCCCCACTTTTTACAAAAGCAATAAAAATAATATTGAACCGACAAATACGGATGTTTTGAGGTCTGCATGAACGTTAATGCGAAACCGCTTTCTGAATTACGCCGGCTCGAACAGTGTTTAATATCGGCCAGTACTCCTTTTACATGTACGCCCCAACAATTAATAACGTCAGATGAATGGAATGAGCCTCGTACGATCGTATTACAAACCGGTGTTATTGAGGTCTACCGTTCCTCTGATGAGCTGCTGGTTGGAATTGCGACTGCTCCTTTTATTTTCGGTCTGTCGACGGTGATGATTCATCACTCTCAGGAATATAGGGTGATGGCAAAAACGGCCTGTACCGGTTTTTATTTGTCTACGGAAACCACCCGTCAACTCATTCAACAGAATTCACTCTGGAAAGAGGCCTTCTGCTGGTTATCGTGGATAAATTACATTCTTGAAAAACGCGATATGCAGCTGGTTGGCAATAACTCCTATCACCAGATCCGCGCGATGCTGTTAAATATGGCAGAGTGGGATGAAACGCTGCGTTCAAAAATCGGTGTGATGAATCATATTCAGCAAAGCACACGTATTTCACGTTCTGTTGTTGCCGAGGTTCTGGCCGCCCTGCGACAGGGAAACTATATCAATATGAGCCGGGGCAAGCTGGTCAGCATCAACCGCTTGCCCACGGAATATTAATATCAGTTGGACGCGGTAAGAACCTGGGCTTTATTGGCGCTCAGCTCAGCCACCAGGTTATTAATCCCGTCACTCATATTGACGAAACGCGTATGCGGGGAGCGGGTCACCACCACAAACGCGCCCACGTTTGACTGGGGGATCATCGCCATATAGGTGATGAACCCGCCACCGCCACCGGTTTTCTGAATAATACCCGGACGGCCATTTTTTGGCGCCATATAGACCCAGCCCATGCCGAGCGCATCGGCTTTACCCGGCACGTCCATCCCGATGACGCGGTGCAGCTGGGTACGCTGATAAATCAGGGTTTGCATACGATCGGCCTGGCTGCTGCGAGCGTAGAAATCCGAGGAAAGGAACTGCTGCATCCAGCGCATCATGTCGCCAGGCGTGGAATAGACCCCGCCGCTGCCCACGGCCGCGAGCGTGTTATTACAGGGGCTTGCGCCTTTCTCCGCCACCATCAGGCGACGGCACTGATCCGGGGACGGGGTAAAGGTGGTGTCTTTCATGCCCAGCGGACGGGTTATCTGCTCTTCAAACAGCTGCGTATAAGGTTTGCCAGCCGCCGTTGAAAGAGCGTCCGCCAGCAGGTCAAAGGCCAGGTTTGAATAAGAGGCCTGCGAACCCGGAGCCGCCTTCAGCGTGGCGGTACTCAGATAGCTCCAGCGCTGGTCGCGCGTTGGCCAGACAAATACGTCACGATGCGCCGCCCCGCCCGGCTGCTCACGCGGCAGGGCGCTGGTGTGGGTGGCAAGGTTCACAAGCCGAATCGGCGTACCCTGATAGGTTGGAACCCGGGCGCCTGGAGGCGCGTATTTGCTGAGCGGGTCGTCGAGCTTCACCACGCCCTGGTCGAGCAGTTTCACCAGCATTTCGCTGGTCATCAGCTTGGTTAAGGACGCGATGCGGATAACGGAATCCAGCTGCGGATGAATGTTATTTCCCGGGCGCGTTTCGCCAAAGCTGCGGAACACGCGCTGGTTTCCGTCGATGACAACCATCGCCATTCCGGTCGCGCCGCTGCCGTAATAGATAAGGTTCGCGTAGCGATCGGCAATATCTGAAGCTAAAACGGGAGCCGTCAGCGGTTGGGCTGCCTGGGCGGTAGAAAAGCTCACCGCACACAGCGCGGCAAAAGAGAGCAGACAACGTTTCAACGAAAAGCATCCATGAAGTGAAATAGGAAAGTTATGGGTATTTATACTACTAAACGGTACCGCGCAATGCCCCGAATTGCATAACGATAGCGAGAAAAACGTAACCATGGGTAAATATGAACAATTTACTTACGAGCCATCTCCCATTTTGTGACATCGGGCTTATGATAGGCACCAGTGTCACTCAATCTTACGGAGAACGGTATGTCTGAGAAGCGTGTGGTTATGGTTGTCGATATGCAGAACGGGGTATTTGAAACCCCTCGTCATCAGCGCGAAAAGTGTGTGTCTCTGATCAACCAGCTTACGCAGGCTGCCGACAAGGTGATTTTTATTCAGCACACCGAGGCCGGGGGGCTGGAAGAGGGAAGTGAAGGATTTGCGCTACTGCCTGAACTCCATCAGCCGGCTGACGCGCTTTACGTGACCAAAACGGCCTGTGATGCCTTCTACAACACCGGGCTTGAGACGCTGCTGCGTGACCAGGGCATTCGAGAGTTTGTCATCTGCGGCTGCGCCACCGATTACTGCGTCGATGCGACGATCAAGAACGGCGTTAGCCGGGGTTATCACATCACAGTTGCGGAAGATGCCCATACCACATCCAACCGCCCGGCTGCTGAAGCACAGATCCTGATTAACCATCACAACGACGTCTGGCGTAACTTCATTGCGCCAGCGAACCCTCTCGCAGTGAAACGCACCGAAACAATTCTCGAAAACTGGAAAGCGAACTAATAATCAACCCTCGGGTCTGACCTTTTTGCCTGAGCCGGGAGGCTGGCCTGGGCAGGTATTTCGTTTGGTAACGTGTTGTGCACAGCAACAGCCATAACAACAAGAAGGAAGCATTATGTTTAAGTCTTTTTTCCCAAAGCCGGGGCCTTTTTTCCTGTCGGCATTTATTTGGGCACTCATCGCTGTCATTTTCTGGCAGGCGGGCGGGGGCGCATGGCTGACGCGCATCACGGGAGCGACAGGCGAGGTACCGATTAGCGCGGCGCGCTTCTGGTCGCTCAGCTACCTGCTGTTTTATGCCTACTACACGGTGTGCGTAGGGCTGTTTGCCCTTTTTTGGTTTGTCTATTCTCCGCACCGCTGGCAGTACTGGTCGATCCTCGGCACATCGCTGATTATCTTCGTCACCTGGTTTCTGGTGGAAGTGGGCGTGGCGGTTAACGCCTGGTATGCGCCGTTCTACGATCTGATCCAGACCGCGCTGAGCTCGCCGCATAAGGTGACCATCAATCAGTTCTACCATGAAGTTGGCGTCTTCCTCGGCATCGCCCTGATTGCGGTTATCATCGGCGTGATGAACAATTTCTTCGTCAGCCACTACGTTTTCCGCTGGCGTACCGCGATGAACGAACATTATATGGCGCACTGGCAGCACCTGCGCCATATCGAAGGTGCCGCACAGCGTGTGCAGGAAGACACCATGCGTTTTGCCTCCACGCTTGAAGACATGGGCGTCAGCTTTATCAACGCCATTATGACGCTGATTGCCTTCCTGCCGGTGCTGGTAACGCTCTCGGCGCATGTACCGGATTTGCCGATTGTCGGCCATATTCCGTATGGTCTGGTGATTGCCGCGATCGTCTGGTCGCTGATGGGGACGGGCCTGCTGGCGGTGGTGGGGATCAAACTGCCGGGGCTGGAGTTTAAAAATCAACGCGTCGAAGCCGCATATCGTAAAGAGCTGGTTTATGGCGAAGACGATGCCAACCGCGCCTCGCCGCCGACCGTCCGCGAGCTGTTTGGCGCCGTGCGTCGCAACTATTTCCGTCTCTACTTCCACTATATGTATTTCAACATCGCGCGTATTTTGTATCTGCAGGTGGATAACGTTTTCGGTTTGTTCCTGCTGTTTCCGTCCATTGTTGCGGGTACGATTACGCTCGGTCTGATGACGCAGATCACCAACGTTTTCGGTCAGGTTCGCGGGTCGTTCCAGTACCTGATCAGCTCCTGGACCACGCTGGTAGAACTGATGTCCATCTACAAACGTCTGCGCAGCTTTGAACGCGAGCTGGACGATCGTGACCTGCAGGAAGTCACCAACACATTTAGCTAATACAGGAAGTTGCTATGTCTTTTGCCGTACCGCGCGCGTTACCGTTGACCATTCTGGCCGCTTTTGTACTGGCAGGCTGTGCCGAAAAGGGGGCTGCTCCGCTCAAAAAGGGCGAGAAGCCCGTTGATGTGGCGAGCGTTGTGCGGCAGAAAATGCCCGCCAGCGTAAAGGATCGCAATGCGTGGGCAGACGCGCTGGCAAAAACCTTTGAAAGCCAAAAGATCGCGCCGACCGAGGAGAACATCTGTTCGGTGCTGGCGGTGGCGCAGCAGGAGTCAATGTACCAGTCAGATCCGGCTGTGCCGGGTCTGAACAAAATCGCCTGGAAAGAGATCGACCGCCGCGCGGAGTCCATGCATATCCCGGTGTTCCTCGTGCATACCGCGCTTAAAATCACCTCGCCGAACGGCAAAAGCTACAGCGAACGGCTGGATAAGGTGAAAACCGAAAAACAGCTTAGCGCCATCTTTGATGATTTCATCAGCATGGTCCCAATGGGGCAGAAGCTGTTTGGTTCACTGAACCCGGTCCACACCGGTGGTCCGATGCAGGTGAGCATCGCGTTCGCGGAGAAACACACCGACGGCTATCCGTGGAAAATCGACGGGACGGTGCGCCAGGAGGTCTTCTCCCTGCGCGGCGGACTGTGGTTCGGCACGTATCACCTGTTGAACTACCCGGCGAACTACGATGAGCCGCTGTACCGCTTTGCCGACTTTAACGCCGGCTGGTATGCCAGCCGTAATGCGGCATTCCAGAGTGCGGTCAGCCGCGCAAGCGGCGTCAAGCTCGCGCTGGACGGCGATCTCATCGCTTACGGCAGCAGCGAGGCGGGGAGCACCGAGCTGGCCGTACGGAAACTTTCTACAACGCTGGGTCTGAGCAACAGCGACATTCGCCGTCAGCTTGAGAAAGGCGATAGTCTGGCCTTTGAGAAAACGGATCTGTACAAGAAGGTGTTTGCGCTCGCAGAGCAGAAAAGCGGGAAAACGTTACCGAGGGCTATCCTGCCGGGCATTCAGCTGGAAAGCCCGAAGATCACGCGTAACCTGACCACCGCGTGGTTCGCAAAACGCGTGGACGATCGTCGGGCTCGCTGTATGGGGCTTTAACGGCGACGGCGAAAGCGCAGCACTAATGCCACAACGCCCAGAATCATACATCCCGCGAGGAAGGGGATCAGGCCGAACAGGGTGCTGACGCCAAAGCCAATCTCAACTCGCGGGCGTCCGTTATCCTGCACCTGCATCAGGTGTTCATAAACGCCAGGCGCATGGACCAGCATATTGAGCAGCTGTGAGCCGGCCCAGAAGCAAAACAGGACAAACAGGGCATACGCGATATTACCCGCCGTAGAGGTTTTTGGTTTTCCGCCAAAAATCGGTTTCGACAATGTAAAGTCAGCCATGATGACCTCCGGATAAATCGCTCTGTTAATACGCTTCGTACAGGGTGAGTTTGACAGGTCATCGCATTTGTCAATATCAGAATCGTGGTAATTTACGCGCCGGAATCCTCCTGGATTGTTGATTTCTGCAGCACGTCACAATTTATTAACTTAAGTAAAATTGCGTCGCGTTTCAGAATTTCCGTATCTGCCACAGACCTGGCCGTAAAACTGTGAGAGGATGTCTTTTTTTCCTGCCGGAGTTGTTATGAAGCTCACGTCCAAACTACGCCGTGACTGGCACTACTACGCTTTCGCTATCGGGCTGATCTTTATTCTTAACGGTATTGTGGGCCTGTTGGGGTTTGAAGCAAAAGGCTGGCAAACGTATGCCGTAGGGCTGGTGACCTGGGTCATTAGTTTCTGGCTGGCGGGGTTGATTATCCGCCGTCGCCCTGAAGAGACGACAGCGGATGAGGCTGAGTCGGCGAAGCGCGCCGATTAACCGTTTACGGAACTTTTAAGCGCGCTGTCGGCGGCGTGACGCTCCAGCGCCAGCTCGATCAGGCGGGTGATCAATTCCGGGTAGCTCAGGCCGCTCGCCTGCCACAGCTTCGGATACATGCTGATGTTAGTGAACCCCGGCAGCGTGTTAATTTCATTGATCACTACCTCGTTTTCCGCCGTCAGGAACACATCCACGCGCGCCATGCCGCAGCAGCCGAGCGTCTGATAAGCGCGAATGGCGATCGCCCGGATCTTATCGTTAACCGCCGGATCGAGATCCGCAGGCACGACAACCTGCGCGCCTTTATCATCAATGTATTTGGTGTCGTACGAGTAGAAGTCGCTGTTTAAGACCACTTCACCGCAGGTGCTCGCCTGGGGAAAATCGTTGCCCAGCACGGCACACTCAATTTCACGACCTTTGATGCCCTGCTCAACTACCACTTTATGGTCGAACTCAAACGCCAGGCGGACGGCTTGCGTGAACTCAGCTTCGCTGGTCACTTTGCTGACGCCCACGGAGGAGCCCTGGTTTGCAGGCTTCACAAACAGCGGCAGACCCAGCTCTGCGCTGATTTGCGTGAAGCTGTGTTTGTCGCGGTTGGCGCGGGTGAGCGTCACGAACGGCGCAATATTCAGCCCGGCATCGCGCAGCAGGCGTTTGGTGACGTCTTTGTCCATGCACGCGGCTGAGCCGAGGACGTCCGAGCCGACGAACGGCAGGTTGGCCATGCGCAGCATTCCCTGCAGGGAACCATCTTCGCCCAGGGTGCCGTGAACAATCGGGAAGACGACGTCGATCTGGGCGAGAGCCTGCGCGTTGCCGGCGTCGATGAGCTGCCCTTTTACGACGCCGGGTACGGTGGCGACGCTAATTTCTGAAGGATTCAGGGCGATATGTGCCGGATCGTGGGCATTCAGCAGATACTGGCTGGCATCGTTAACGTGCCACTGGCCCTGTTTATCAATGCCCAGCAGCACCACGTCGAAACGGCTTTTATCGATCGCATCAACGATATTTTTGGCCGATTGCAATGACACTTCGTGTTCCGCTGATTTTCCCCCAAAGACAATACCTACGCGCTGCTTAGCCATCTCACTCTCTTCCAGTATGACGAAAAGCCAATAACATACCACGATGCCCGGCGGGTTTCGCGGCCTTCTGCCATAATGTTTTGGGGAATGTTGAGGGGGGAGAGTGAAAGGAAAAACGCTGCTGACCGTATTGATCATTTTGGCCATCGCAACGGTGGGTTACCGCTGGTTGCCGCCTTACTACAACCCTTTCATGCCGCTGACGCTTGACGACCCGCCGGGTCGAATCACACAGTATAAGCTTCGGCGTTTAACCCCCGAGGCGTGCGCGAGCCTGCTCGCACAGGCTAATCAACGCGATCTCATCCGCACCCGGCCGGTGGCTGACAGCGGCGGCGCGTGTCCGCTGAATAACGTCGTGCGCGTGAGTGACTTCGGCCCGGTCGGCCTGAACAGCAGTTTTCTTGCCAGCTGCCCGCTGGCGCTCAGCTCAGTCCTCTATATCAGCCAGCAGGCCCGGCCGCTGACAAAACGTTATACGGGCAGTGACCTGGCGCGTATCGACCACCTCGGCAGCTTTGCCTGCCGCAATATTTATCATCGCCCTGACGCGCGACGCAGTGAACATGCCACGGCGGAGGCGCTGGATATCGCTGCTTTTCGTCTGGCGAACGGTGAACGCGTCACGGTGCTGAACGGCTGGAAGGCGGCCACCACGCAGCCCTGGCTGAAGGCCATGCTGGCGGCGAGCTGTGGGTACTACGGAAACGGACTGGGGCCGGAGTATAACGCGGCGCATGCCAACCATTTTCATCTGGGAATGCGCGGTTTTGGCCTCTGCCGTTGAAGCATAATATTCCGCCAGAAAATGGATGAATTGTGACTTATTTCACAAATATGATGACTGGGGAGATAAAACACCAAAGTCAGTCGGGCCGCATCTCTGGTGCGACGTTAATACGCGTAACTTGCTAATCTGTCGGCGAATTCGCCTAAAAATGAAGACTATTTCTTTATGGAATCCTGGAAAGTTAATCTCATCTCGGTTTGGTTCGGCTGCTTCTTTACCGGACTGGCCATCAGCCAGATTTTGCCGTTCCTGCCTCTGTACGTGTCGCAGCTGGGGGTGACCTCGCATGAAGCCCTTTCCATGTGGTCCGGTCTGACGTTCAGCGTCACGTTTCTGGTTTCCGCCATTGTGTCACCGATGTGGGGCAGCCTGGCGGATCGGAAAGGCCGTAAGCTGATGCTTCTACGCGCTTCGCTCGGGATGGCGATCGCCATTCTGCTGCAGGCCTTCGCCACCAACGTCTGGCAGTTGTTCTTCCTGCGGGCGGTGATGGGGTTGACGTCCGGGTATATTCCAAACGCCATGGCGCTGGTCGCCTCTCAGGTGCCGCGCGAGCGTAGCGGCTGGGCGCTGAGTACGCTCTCCACGGCACAGATCAGCGGCGTCATCGGCGGTCCGCTGCTGGGCGGCTTTCTGGCGGACCACGTCGGGCTGCGCGCCGTATTTATCATCACCGCGATCCTGCTGGTGGTCAGTTTTCTGGTCACGCTCTTTCTTATCAAAGAGGGGGGCCGCCCGGTTATCAGTAAATCTGAACGCCTGAGCGGCAAGGCCGTCTTCGCCTCGCTGCCCTATCCGGGCCTGATGATTAGCCTGTTTGTGACCACTATGGTGATCCAGCTCTGTAACGGTTCGGTGGGGCCGATTCTGGCGCTGTTTATCAAGTCGATGGAGCCGGAGAGCACAAATATCGCTTTTCTGAGCGGCATGATTGCCGCCGTGCCGGGCGTATCTGCCCTGATTTCCGCGCCGCGTCTGGGAAAACTGGGGGACAGGATCGGCACGGCGCGCATCCTGATGGCGACGCTGATCTTTGCGGTGGTGCTCTTCTTCGCGATGTCGTTTGTCACCTCTCCGCTTCAGCTTGGCATATTGCGATTTCTGCTCGGCTTTGCTGATGGCGCCATGTTGCCTGCGGTACAGACCCTGCTGGTCAAATATTCCAGCGACCAGGTGACGGGGCGTATTTTTGGATATAACCAGTCGTTTATGTATCTGGGGAATGTTGCCGGCCCGCTTATTGGCGCATCCGTTTCTGCGATGGCCGGTTTTCGTTGGGTATTTGCGGCGACAGCGATTGTCGTTTTAATCAATATTATCCAGCTGGCTATTGCACTGCGACGCCGCATACAAATGGCGGAAGCGAAATCATCGAGATAACCGTTTCGTTGATGTATTATATATTCTTATGGTAGCCGCATTTTTATATAACAAAATGCGGCGCTTTTTATAGAAAAACGTTTCGCTCACGGCGCTGCCTCTTTATTTCCGTTCCTGTATCACTTTTGCATACCATAATTAATTTCTTCTCTTTGCAATAGGGATTCAGAGTGATAACTTCAGACAAAACTGAAAAGGAACTGGCACGATGAAAAACCTCATTGCTGAATTGCTGGTCAAGCTGGCACAAAAGGAAGAAGAGTCAAAAGAGCTGGTGGCTCAGGTCGAAGCGCTTGAAATTGTGGTCACCGCGCTGCTGCGACAAATGGCGAAAACCGATCAGCAGGCGTTGATTGAGAGCGTGGAAGGCGCGCTGGATAGCGTCAGGCCTGAATCGCAGGTACCGGTTGAGGATGCTGAGATGCTCCACCAGTACGTAAAGAAGCTGTTAAGGCATCCGCGCAGCTAAACCGTCACAGAACGTAACGACGTGTCATAGAATTGTCATGCAGGATGCCTATAGTCGCTCTGTTTTTATTTTTATGTATTTGTACATGGAGAAAATAAATTGAAACAGAGCGCACTTTTCATCGCATTACTTCCCCTGTTAATTACCCCTGCCATTTATGCTGATACGACGCAAACCAGCGTGCTGGATAATCGTGCCGCAAAAGGGGATATCACCCAGCCTGGCGGCGCGCGTCGTTTATCAGAAGATCAAACTGCTGCTATTCGCGCTTCGCTGAATGATAAGCCGGCGAAAAATATTATTCTGCTGATTGGCGATGGAATGGGGGATTCCGAAATCACGGCGGCGCGAAATTATGCCGAGGGTGCGGGCGGCTTTTTTAAAGGTATCGACGCATTACCGTTGACCGGACAATATACCCACTACGCGCTGGATAAAAAAACCGGTAAACCGGATTACGTAACGGACTCCGCGGCCTCTGCCACGGCGTGGTCCACCGGCGTGAAAACCTATAATGGTGCGCTGGGCGTGGATATTCACGAAAAAGATCATCAAACCCTTCTGGAGATGGCAAAAGCGGCGGGCCTGGCGACCGGCAACGTCTCCACCGCTGAACTTCAGGATGCGACGCCTGCGGCGCTGGTGGCACACGTGACCTCGCGTAAGTGCTACGGCCCGTCAGTGACCAGCGAAAAATGCCCTACAAATGCGCTGGAAAAAGGCGGCAAAGGTTCGATTACGGAACAGCTGCTGAACACGCGTCCTGACGTGACGCTGGGCGGCGGCGCGAAAACCTTCGCGGAAACCGCCACGGCGGGCGAGTGGCAGGGCAAAACGCTGCGCGAGCAGGCGCAGGCTCGCGGCTATCAGCTGGTGAGTGACGCAAATGCTCTGGCGGCGATAAGCGAGGCGAACCAGGATAAACCGCTGCTGGGGCTGTTCTCTGACGGCAACATGCCCGTGCGCTGGGAAGGACCAAAAGCCTCGTATCACGGCAATATCGATAAGCCTGCGGTGACCTGTACGCCAAACCCGAAACGCACGGACAGCGTACCGACGCTGGCGGCGATGACCGATAAAGCGATCTCTCTGCTGAGCAAGAGCGAAAAAGGGTTCTTCCTGCAGGTAGAAGGCGCGTCGATCGATAAGCAGGATCATGCGGCAAATCCGTGCGGTCAGATTGGCGAAACCGTCGATCTGGACGAAGCGGTGCAGAAGGCGCTCGCGTTCGCGAAAAAAGACGGTAACACCCTGGTGATCGTCACCGCGGACCACGCGCACGCCAGCCAGATCGTTCCGCCAGATACCAAAGCCCCTGGCCTGACGCAGTCGCTGAACACCAAAGATGGTGCCGTCATGGTGATGAGCTACGGTAACTCTGAAGAAGAGTCCATGGAGCACACGGGCACCCAGCTGCGTATTGCCGCCTACGGCCCGCACGCGGCCAACGTGGTAGGCCTGACCGATCAAACGGATCTGTTCTACACCATGAAGGCGGCGCTGGGCCTTAAATAATAAAATCCCGGCGGAAATCACATCTGCCGGGTGGTTTTTTTCCTGTCACGAACCAGACTTACAGGGAATGTTCACAAAAGGATGGTGCAATGAAAACAACATTACTGGTTACTCTGCTCTCCGGCCTGTTCCTGGTCGCATCGGCGAACGCGGAAGAGAAAACGTTAACGCCGCAGCAGCAGCGTATGACCACCTGTAATCAACAGGCGACGTCTCAGAGTCTGAAGGGCGATGCTCGTAAGACCTACATGAGCGACTGCCTCAAAAACGGCGCCTCGAAGCCAGCTGAAAAAAGCCTCACGCCTCAGCAGCAAAAGATGCGCGAGTGTAATGCCAAGGCCACCGAACAGTCCCTTAAAGGGGATGACCGCAGCAAATTCATGAGTGCCTGCCTGAAGAAAAAAGTGTAGTTCGAACGGGTGAGCGGCTCCGGCGGCTCACCCGAAATTTCATACTTTCCCCGCAGACCCCCTCTCTATAATTTGGGAAAATGTTTCAGAATATTCCCAAAAATGATGAATGATGAAACGTATTACAACAAAAAGCGCATTCGGGAAGAGTGGAATTTAACCCTTTCTCAGGATGACCCTCACCGCGCCGGCATTCAGTTTGCCCGCCGGGTTCGGCTGGCGCGCGCCGTGGGGCTGGCAGCAATGTTTTTCCCGGTTGCGGGAATGCTGGTCACCCATTTTTTACCCGGAGGCTGGTGGCTTTTACTGGTGGGGTGGGCGTTCGTCTGGCCCCATTTCGCCTGGCAGTTATCCTGCCGGGCCGCGTCACCTCAACAGCAGGAAGTGTTCAATCTTAAGATCGATGCCATCATTGCCGGGCTCTGGATCGGCGTGATGGGGATGAGCGCGTTACCCTCGGCAGCGCTGGTGATGATGGTAGGTATGAATATGATGGGCTCCGGGGGCTGTCGCCTGTTTATCCCGGGGATCCTGTTGACTCTGCTTTCCGCGCTGGTGACGCAGCCGCTTGTCGGGAGCGTGGCTGTTTTCAGGCCCGACCCGGTAGAGTGGGGCCTAACGCTGCCCGTACTGGTGCTTTATCCCATGCTTTTTGCCTGGCTCAGCCACCGCACCGCCGTCAGGCTTGCAGAGCACAAGCAGCGGCTGGAAATGATGAGCACCCGTGACGGCATGACCGGGGTCTTTAATCGCCGCCACTGGGAAATGCTGCTGCGAAATGAATTTGAGCATTGCCGCCGCGACCACTGCACCGCCACGATTTTGCTGATTGATATCGACCACTTTAAAAACATCAACGACACCTGGGGGCACGCTGTGGGCGACGAGGCGATCATCGCCATTACGCGTCAGCTCCAGCGGTCAGTACGGTCAGGCGATGCTATAGGCCGGTTTGGTGGGGATGAGTTTGCGGTGATTATGTCGCAGACCGCGGCGGAAAGCGCCATCGCGGTGATGTCGCGGTTGCATGAGCGGCTGGAAAAACTGACGTTACCGTGCGCACCAAAAGAGGCGCTGCGCATCAGCGTAGGCGTTGCCCCCTGGGGGCCGCAGTTTGGACATTATCGGGAATGGCTGAAGGCGGCTGACGTGGCGCTGTACAGGGCGAAAAATGCCGGGCGCGGCCGCACCGAAGTGGCCGCCTGACGCCCGGTCAGAAATCAGGATTTACTCAGCTTCTCTGATTTTTCCATGCATTTTGCCATTGCCTCAATGACGGCCGAGCGGAAACCGCGCTCCTCCAGCACCCGCACCGCTTCAATGGTGGTACCGCCAGGGGAGCAGACCATATCTTTCAGCTCACCCGGGTGTTTACCGGTCTCCAGCACCATTTTGGCGGAGCCCATGACGGCCTGCGCGGCGAACTTATACGCCTGGGCGCGCGGCATTCCGCCAAGCACGGCGGCATCGGCCATCGCTTCTAAAAACATGAAGACATACGCAGGGGCTGATCCACTGACGCCGACCACCGGATGGATCATCGATTCGGCAATCACTTCTGCTTCGCCGAAGCAGCGGAAAATGTTCAGTACATCAGCCACTTCTTCTGAGGTCACCAGCGCGTTAGGCGTGACGGAGGTCATGCCGGCGTTGACCAGCGAAGGGGTATTGGGCATCGCGCGGACGATTTTACGATCGTGACCCAGCGCGCGCGCCAGCTGATCGAGGGTGACGCCCGCGGCAATCGACACCACCAGCGTCTCTTTATTCAGGCTGGAGGTGATGTCACTCAGCACTTTGATCATGATGTTCGGCTTGACGGCGCCAAAGACGATATCGGCGACCTGGGCCACTTCCTGCGCGCTTTCGGCGGCGTTGATCCCGTACTGATCGCGCAACGCGGCGACCTTGTCTGGTGACGGGGTATAGACCCAAATCTGACCCGGCAGCACCTGCCCGCTGGCGATCAGGCCGCCCAGGATGGCTTTGCCCATGTTACCGCAGCCGATAAACCCGATTTTCTTGTCCATCACGATTCTCCGTCATTATGCGTTGTTTTCTCTGATTGATAGCTTAACAACGAAATGCAGGCGACAATAGTCGGCAGAGTTATTATGGGGAGACAATATGGCGATTTGGGTTGATGCGGACGCGTGTCCGAATGTGATTAAAGAGATTTTATTTCGCGCCGCCGAGCGCGTTCAGATGCCGCTGACGCTGGTGGCGAACCAGAATATTCGCGTACCGCCTTCGCGGTTCATCCGCTCTTTGCGCGTGCCGGCCGGGTTCGACGTGGCGGATAACGAAATTGTCCGCCTGTGCAGCGCGGAGGATCTGGTGATCACGGCGGATATTCCGCTGGCTGCCGAAGTGCTGGAAAAAGGGGCCGCGGCGCTCAATCCGCGCGGAGAGCGATACTCGCCGTCGACCATTCGCGAGAAGCTCACCATGCGCGATTTTATGGATACGATGCGGGCCAGCGGCGTGCAGACCGGGGGGCCGGACAGCCTGTCACAGCGCGATCGTCAGCAGTTTGCTGCCGAACTGGATAAATGGCTGCTGGAGGTGAAGCGCCGCACAGCGTAATGATAATTATTGTCAATTTGTGGTACAGTGTGGCTTCCACAGGGTTGTCATCCCGTACCGCTTTGCAGTAAAGTAATCGCAACATCTTCTGCAATTATTTCTTTACACTCTTCAGCCATCCGGCATCAAGGGGAACACCTGGCTATGACCCAACCCATCTTTTTAGTTGGCCCCCGCGGCTGTGGGAAAACCACCGTTGGCCTGGAGCTGGCACGCGTGTGTCATCGCCAGTTTGTGGATACCGACCACTGGCTGCAAACCGAGGCTGGAAAAACCATCGCTGAGATTGTTGAGCAAGAGGGATGGGAGAGCTTTCGCGCGCGCGAAACGGCCGCGCTGAAAGCGGTCACCACCCCGTCTGCCGTGATCGCGACCGGGGGTGGCATTGTTCTGGCGGAGTGTAATCGTCACTTTATGCGCGAAAAGGGGATTGTGATCTACCTTAGCGCGCCGGTGTCGGCCCTGGTTGGGCGTCTGGAAGCCTTTCCGGAAGAGGGACAACGCCCTGCGCTGACCTCCAGGCCGCTGAACGAAGAGGTGAGTGAAGTGCTGGCGGAACGCGATGCGTTATACCGCGAAGCGGCTCACCACGTGGTGGATGCGTCAGCCTCTCCTGAAGACGTTGTGATTCAGATTATTACCGCCCTGCGTTTGGCTTGTGCCAGCTAAGCGGCGTCTATACTTATAGCTCAGACATAAAAAAAGGATGAGCTATGCCAACCAGACCTCCCTATCCGCGTGAAGCGCGCATTGTTACCGTTGAAAAAGGCCATACGGGTCATACCGTGACCTGGTATCAACTGCGTGCCGATCACCCCAAGCCGGACTCGCTGATCAGTGAACACGAGACTGAACAGGAAGCGCTGGATGCGAAACGGCGCTATGAAGATCCCGACATAACCTGAATGTTTTCCTAAACGCTCCAGGATCGTGCCTGAATCACACTTTTTACTCATCGTGAAAGTTAAGCAGGAGTTAATATTTAGTTATTACAAGTAACTCTGGTATCGGCAGGCGATCTTTACATTTCGATGTCGGGATCACCTGCTACGCTTGGTGCTGTTTTGTTGAAAAAACGAACTGTGCAGCGTAGTGAGCCTGTACCTGTGTGCACGATGTTGGAGTAATGGAAGGCGATAAAGATGAAGGCAACGTTGGCGATCCTCACCATTGGTGTGGTCCCTGTAAGCGAAGTGTTACCGCTCTTAACCGAGCATGTATCTGAACAACAGATAACGCATCTTAGCCTGTTGGGGAAGATGAGTCGGGAAGAGGTCATGGAGGACTACGCTGTCGAGGCGGGGGAGGATCCCCTGGCGACGTTATTAAGTGACGGTAAACTGGCGCACGTTTCACGCCAGAAAATCGAGCGCTCGCTGCAGGGCGTGATAGAAGTGCTCGATAATCAAGGTTATGACGTTATTTTGCTGATGAGCACGGCTCCCATTAAGGGGCTCACGGCGCGCAATGCGATTCTGCTGGAACCGATGCGCATCATTCCGCCGCTGGTGGCCTCCATCGTGGATGGTCATCAGGTGGGGGTGATTGTCCCCATTGAGGAGCTCATGGATAACCAGGAGGCAAAATGGCACGTGCTGGAAAAAGTGCCTTTGTACGCACTGGCCAATCCGTTCTGGGACAGCGAGGCCAAACTCATTGCGGCCGGGAATGAACTGCTGGAAAGAGGGGCCGATGTCCTGATTCTGGACTGCCTGGGTTTCCACCAGCATCATCGTGATTTGCTGCAAAAAGCGCTGGATGTGCCGGTGCTATTATCCAACGTTCTGATGGCTCGCCTGGCCTCGGAACTGCTCATGTAATGATTTTGCGTGACAGGTGATGAGCATGGCCCCTATAGTGAATTTTTATTTAAAAATATAAGGGCCAGTTCATGCTTCAGAGTAACGAATACTTTTCCGGTAAAGTGAAATCCATTGGTTTTACCAGCAGCAGCACTGGCCGCGCCAGCGTTGGCGTAATGGCGGAAGGGGAATACACCTTTGGCACGGCGGAAGCGGAAGAAATGACGGTGGTCAGCGGTGCGCTGAACGTCCTGCTGCCGGGCGAAACGGAATGGAAAGTTTACGCTGCCGGGCAAGTTTTCAACGTCCCTGGCCACAGCGAATTTCATTTGCAGGTGGCTGAGCCCACCTCTTATCTGTGCCGCTATCTGAAATAAAAAATTAGCCGGGTGGCGCTAACGCTTACCCGGCCTACGTTTTGCCCGTTATCGCTGCGCTTCGCCGCCGAGACCTTCCACCAGATTCTGAATCAACGCGGCCAGCTCGCCGGTCATCAGGATGAAATCCGCGTCAAAACGCTGGGCGTAATCTTCCCTGTCTATATCTTCGTTCTGATCGCGCAGCTCGTCGCAGAACTTCAGACGCTTCACGGAGCCGTCGTCGCACATCACGAACTGGATGCGCTGCTGCCAGTCGAGCGCCAGCTTGGTGACCACTTTACCCGCTTCGATGTGTACGGCGATCTCGTCGCTGACCAGATCCTGCTTCTTCGCGCGGATCACGCCGCCATCTTCCAGCAGGGCTTTCAGCTCGGCTTCATCAAGGATCTGGAAGCCCTGGGCCGCAGCGCCGCTGCGTACCCATTCGGTCAGCGTCAGCTCGATCGGCGTTTCCAGCGCCAGCGGAACGACCGGTAAAGATCCGATGCTTTTGCGCAGCAGGGCCAGCGTATCTTCTGCTTTCTTGGCGCTGGCGCAGTCCACCATGATCAGCCCGTTGACGGTGTCGATCCACATCATGGTCTGGCTGAAGCGGCTAAAGGCGCGCGGCAGCAGGGAGTGCAGTACTTCGTCCTTCAGCGAATCTTTTTCGGTTTTTTTCAGCTTGCGGCCCTGTTCGGCTTCCAGCTTAAAAATTTTCGCCTCGAGCGCCTGCTTAACCACCGGCGTCGGCAGGATTTTCTCTTCTTTACGGGCACAGACGATAATTTGACCCGTGCTGCTGGCGTGGGTCAGTGCATCGCTTTGTGAACCCATTGGCGGAACCCAACCGGTTTTTGCCATATCCTGGCTACCGCAAGGGGAAAAGGTATAAGCGGCTAACTGTTTTTCCATCTCTTCTGCACGCAGCGAAACGTCGCGGCTGAGACGGTAAACCATCAAATTTTTGAACCACAGCATGATAATTTCCACGGCCTTGTCGTTAAATCAGCGGGCATGATAACGAATTGTCGCATCGCTTGCATTGCTAATCGGGATGCGTGCTTCTACTCTGTTGATAATCAAAATAATGAGGAGAGTCTTGTGCGTATTGGGATCGATTTGGGCGGCACCAAAACAGAAGTTATCGCACTGAGCGAGCAGGGGCAGCAGCTGTTTCGCCATCGTCTGCCAACGCCGCGCGATGATTATCGCCAGACTATCGAGACGATTGCTCAACTGGTTGAGATGGCCGAGCAGGCGACAGGGCAAACCGGGAGCGTAGGGATGGGGATCCCGGGGTCGATCTCGCCGTATACCGGCGTGGTTAAAAATGCCAACTCCACCTGGCTCAACGGTCAGCCGTTTGATAAGGATTTGAGCCAACGTCTGAACCGGGGAGTGCGTCTGGCCAACGACGCTAACTGTCTGGCGGTCTCGGAGGCCATCGACGGCGCGGCGGCAGGTGCCCAGACCGTGTTTGCCGTGATCGTCGGTACCGGCTGCGGTGCGGGCGTGGCGTTTGGCGGACGCGCCCATATCGGCGGTAACGGCACCGCGGGTGAGTGGGGTCACAACCCGCTGCCGTGGATGGATGAAGACGAGCTTAAATACCGCGCTGAAGTGCCGTGCTACTGCGGAAAGCAGGGCTGTATTGAGACGTTTATCTCCGGTACCGGTTTTGCGACCGACTACCATCGCCTGAGCGGCCAGCCGCTTAAGGGAAATGAGATTATGCGTCTGGTCGAAGCACAGGATCCGGTGGCGGAGCTGGCGCTGAGCCGCTACGAAATGCGGCTGGCGAAATCGCTGGCCCACGTGGTGAATATTCTCGATCCAGACGTGATTGTGCTCGGCGGCGGCATGAGCAACGTCGACCGGCTGTACGCCACGGTACCGAACCTGGTGAAGCAGTGGGTCTTCGGCGGCGAGTGTGAAACTCCGATCCGCAAAGCTGTCCACGGTGACTCCAGCGGCGTGCGCGGCGCGGCGTGGCTGTGGCCGGAATAAAAGCAAATAGTGTTTATTCCCTCTCCCTGTGGGAGAGGGCAAGGGTGAGGGGCACCAGAACGCACCGTTCCACCCTTCACCCCACCGCAAATTCCTTATCCAGCCTGCTATACCCCAGCCCGTTAATTTTCTTCACCTTGATCTGCACCGGAATACGCTCTTTCATCGCCTCTACGTGGCTGATCACGCCGATGGTTTTCCCGGTGGCGTTCAGTGCGTCGAGCGCATCCAGCGCGGTATCCAGCGTTTCACTGTCGAGCGTGCCGAACCCTTCATCCAGGAACAGGGAATCGATCCGCGTTTTATGACTCACAAGATCGGAAAGCGCCAGCGCCAGCGCCAGGCTGACCAGGAAGCTCTCGCCGCCTGAGAGCGTGCGGGTATCGCGAACCGCATCCGCCTGCCACGTATCCACCACTTCCAGCTCCAGCGCGTCGCTGGCCTTACGCTGCAATAAATAACGCCCGTGCAGGCGGTTAAGCTGCTGGTTAGCAAGCCAGACAAGATTGTCCAGCGTCAGCCCCTGGGCGAACTTGCGGAACTTGTCGCCGGTGCTCGAGCCGATCAGCGCGTTCAGGTACCCCCAGTCGTCTACCTGGCGCGCGGCCTCTTCAATTTCCTGCATCAACGCCAGCTGGTGCTGCCGGTTATCGCTGTCCTGCTTAAGCTGCTGACGGATCTCGCCCTGATGCGTGGTGTTCTCGCGAAGCCGTTGCGCCAGCTGCTGCAGCTGGCTTTGCAGCGCAGGAGCATCTTCGTCGAGCCCTTCCGGCCGCAGAGTCAGATGAGACTGCAGCTGTTGGTTCGCTTGCCCGCACAGCGCCGCAGCCTGCTGTATCTGGTTTTCCAGCGACTGCTTTCGCTGTTCGAGATGGCGAATGGCATCGTCATCCAGCAGGGCGGCAAGAAACGCGTCCTGGTCGGCAAAGCAGCTCGCCGAGAGCGCCGCGGTGAACTGCGTCTGCGACTGCTGCAGGCGCTCTCGCTCCAGCGCTTCCTGCTGCTGTTGCGCGGTGAGCTGGCTTTGCAGCGACACGCATTCGTCGTGGATGGCGCGCCAGTTATCAGGGATAACCGGTTCGGCGTCCTCGCTGTTTGTTGCCGGAAGCGCGTCGAGCAGCGGCTTCAGGGCGTTTATGCGTTCCTGCAGCACGCCGTGCTGCGTTTGCTTCTCCTGCCACTGCGCGAATTCAGCTTCACGGGCCTGAAGCCAGGCGGCTTCCTGACCCTCTTCAGGTGCGTTAAGTGAGAGCGCGAGCAGCGCATGTTCCAGCGCCTGGCGCGTGGCCGCCTGCTGCTGCTGATACTGCCGCTCCTGCGCTTCCTGTTCGTTCAGCTGGTTCTGCAGGGTCAGCCGCTGGCTGAGCTGATAAAGCTGGCGCTCGTGCTGTTCCTGTTCGTTCAGCCATGGTGCGATATCATCCTGAATATACAACGCGATGTTCAGGGACGCGCAGGCCTCCATCCACTCTTTAGTGAGCGCTTGCTCTTCCTGAGAAAGCGTCTGCGCGTCGTCTGTTTCACGCTGGATCTGCTGAGTCAGGGCATTAACCTGTCCCAGCACCAGCAGGCCTTCCTCTTTAAGCGCGGCGACCTCTTTTTCCAGGGCATCACGGCGGCGCTGGTTATCCGTCAGCTCAAGCGACTGATATTGCTCAACGGCCGGATGTTCGCAGGAACCGCACAGCGGACAGGGTTTACCCGCCTCAAGCTGCGAACGGTAATGCTCCAGCTTCTTGATTGTTGCTTCGGTTTCGCACAGGGCTTTCAGGTCGAGATAGTGCTGGTTTTTTTCTTTGTACTGCTGGCGGCGCAGCGTCAGCGTTTCATTGAGTTTATTTTGTTCGGCCTGCGCCTTCTGCACGCTTTCACCGCTCTGACGCAGGCGCTTTTGCAGCGGCTGATAGCGGGCATGCAGCGACGTCAGCTGCTGGCGCAGCGTGCGTGACCGGGACTGCTGCTCCATGGCTACGCTGACTTCGTCCGCCGTTAGCGTCAGCGCATTTTCCGGCATCTCAGCCAGCCTGTTGCGTAATTCACTTATCCGCGCCGCAAGCGAGGCTAACTGCGTTTTATCGCGGTTAAGCTGCGAGAACTGGGCACGCCATCCGGCGATCTCCTGCCCCAGCAGGCGATAACGCTCGTGCTCCGCCAGCCACTGCGCCAGCGCCGTCAGTTCGGTCTGAAGCTGCTCGTGGTTACGCAGGGCGGTATTGCGAATACGCGAACGCAGCGCGGTTCTGGCTTGTAAGCGAGTATTTACTTCGATAATACGC
This sequence comes from Enterobacter sp. 241F3, assembly GCF_034106785.1. Taxonomy (NCBI): domain Bacteria; kingdom Pseudomonadati; phylum Pseudomonadota; class Gammaproteobacteria; order Enterobacterales; family Enterobacteriaceae; genus Enterobacter; species Enterobacter sp. 241F3. The sequence goes on along the minus strand of NZ_JAWNDD010000001.1, from coordinate 1,461,832 downwards.
TGCTGCGTTTGCGTCAGGCGTGCGGTTTGTTCCTGCTGATGCTCCCAAAGCGGTCGAAGCTGGGCGGCGGGCAGAGCAAGCTGGAGTTTTGCCAGCTCAGGTGCTGCGTCCGCCAGCGCCTGTTGCGCATGCTGCTGGAGCGCGTTGACGCGCTGTTGCTCTCTTACGAGCTCTTCATGGCGCGTAAGCCACTGAAAATCTTTCTGTTGGCTTTGCTGCTGTTCCAGCAGGATTTTCTCTTCGTCAGTAAGTGCCTGCAAACTTTGCTGTAACTGCTGCTGTAGCTCTTCACTCAACAGCACGACGCCCGCCGCCTGCGCCTCGCACTTTTCAAGCACGCTGCGGGCGGCTTTGTGTTTTTCAAACACCATGGCGGAAATCTGGCCGTAGATCTCGGTGCCGGTCAGCTCTTCCAGCAGCTCGGCACGATCGCTCGGTTTGGCGTTGAGGAAGGCAGCAAATTGCCCCTGTGAGAGCAGCATCGAGCGGGTAAAGCGGCCATAGTCCAGCCCGGTGAGCGCGGCGGTTTGCTCCAGTTTATCCGTCACTTTGTCGGCCAGGATTTTGCCATCTTCGCAGCGCGCCAGCTCAACGCGCGGTGCCTGCAGGTTCCCGTCAGGCTGGTTGCGCGCCCGGTTCTGGCTCCAGAAGGCGCGGTAAGCGATGCCTTTTACCTCGAACTCCACTTCAGCCAGGCACTCGGCGGTGTCGCGCGTCATCAGATCGTTTTGCGCCTGGGAGACCTTATTCAGGCGCGGCGTTTCGTGATAAAGCGCCAGACAGATGGCGTCGAGCAGGGTAGTTTTACCTGCCCCGGTCGCGCCGGTGATGGCAAACAGCCCGTTGCTGGCAAACGGCTCAGCGGTAAAGTCAATTTTCCACTCGCCCTTGAGGGAGTTGATATTTTTCAGGCGCAGGCTCAGAATTTTCACGCGTTTTCTTCCTCATCATTGAGCGCATGCAGGGTATGGCTGAACAGTTCGCTGAGTCTTGCGCGCTTCGTGTCGTCGATTTCCTCCTGCGAGAGCCTGCGTTCAAACACCTCTTCAACCCGAAGCTCACTGAGCGTTTCGCGTTGAGCGCTTAACAGTATTTTCTCGCGCTGCTCGCGGCTGCGGCGCACCAGTAACACCTCTACCGGCAAGTCTTCGGTCAGCGCCTGGATTTTTCGCTGCATATCGTGCAGGTAGTCGTCGGTGGTGATTTCGATATCCAGCCAGATGGGGGGATCTTGCTCGACGCCGCGCCACTGCTCCAGCTGGGCGGTAATGGCGTCGAGATCGCCCTTCAGCACCGCCAGCGGCTGGGTGACGGGCACCTCCAGCGTGTCGACGGCGCTGAGTTTTCCGTCGGAGAAGGTCACCAGATGTACGGATTTGGCTTTGCCCGTTTCGTCAAAGCTGAGCGAAAGGGGGGAGCCGCAGTAGCGGATGTGCTCGCAGCCGCCGACGATCTGCGCCCGGTGAATGTGTCCGAGCGCAATGTAGTCGGCTGGCGGGAAGTGCTGCGCCGGAAAGGCATCCAGCGTGCCGATATAGATGTCACGCACGGCGTCACTTTTACTGGCCCCGACGGTGGTGAGGTGCCCGGTCGCAATCACCGGAATCGACTGGTCACCGCGCAGGGCACAAGCTTCGGCGTGCTGCTGGTGGTAATAGTCGGTGATGGCCTGTAATAAATGCTGCTGCTTTTCCGCGCCCGACAGCCCCGCCTGGCTTTGCACGATGTCCCGTGGACGTAAAAAGGGAATCGGACACAGCACCGCCCCCGGCGACCCGTCGCGTTTTTTCAGGATCTGCGGGGCGTGCCCGGCGCTGGCGACGACGGTGGTATTGAGAAACGCCAGAATGTCGCGGGATTCATTCAGCGTTGCGACGGAATCATGGTTGCCGGCGACAATCACCAGATGACAGCCGGTTTGCTGCAGATTCACCACGAAGCGGTTATACAGCTCGCGCGCATAGCTCGGCGGCGAGCCGGTATCAAAGATGTCACCCGCCACGATAATCGCATCCACCTCGTGCGTCCGGGCCGTTTCCAGCAGCCAGCCCAGGAACGCTTCATGTTCAGCCGCACGGCTTTTGCTGTAAAAATTTTGACCCAGATGCCAGTCCGAGGTGTGAAGTATGCGCATAGCTGATCCGTGGCAAAAAAGAGAAAGCAGGATTATAAACGTTCAGAGAAGGGAAAATAACCGCTGTAATAAAACAACGGTTTGCCCGTTAACGTGGTACTGTTTTTCATAAATCTGTCATAAATCTGACGCATAATGGCGCCGAATTACAAACTTGTAACGTAAATAAGATAAGACAGGGCAAAGTATGGCGAGACGTATTCTGGTCGTAGAAGATGAAGCTCCAATTCGTGAAATGGTGTGCTTCGTGCTCGAGCAAAACGGCTTCCAGCCGGTTGAAGCGGAAGATTATGACAGCGCAGTGAACCAGCTGAATGAACCCTGGCCCGATCTGATTCTGCTGGACTGGATGTTGCCCGGCGGCTCCGGACTGCAGTTTATCAAACACCTGAAGCGTGAAGCGCTGACCCGCGACATCCCGGTTGTGATGCTCACGGCGCGCGGAGAAGAAGAGGATCGCGTGCGCGGTCTGGAGACCGGTGCGGACGATTACATTACTAAACCGTTCTCCCCAAAAGAGCTGGTGGCCCGCATTAAAGCCGTGATGCGCCGTATTTCACCGATGGCGGTGGAAGAGGTGATCGAAATGCAGGGGCTGAGCCTTGATCCTACTTCTCACCGTGTGATGACCGGTGAAAATCCCCTCGACATGGGGCCTACCGAATTTAAACTCCTGCACTTCTTTATGACCCACCCGGAACGCGTTTACAGCCGCGAGCAGTTGCTGAATAACGTCTGGGGAACTAACGTGTATGTCGAAGACCGGACGGTTGACGTACATATCCGCCGCCTGCGAAAAGCGCTGGAACTGAGCGGCCACGATCGCATGGTGCAGACGGTCCGCGGCACGGGTTATCGTTTTTCTACCCGTTTCTGAACAATGACAGGAGTGTGACGCGTGCTGGAACGTCTGTCATGGAAAAGGCTCGTCTTTGAACTGATCTTATGCTGTATTCCGGCCTTCATTCTGGGGGCCTTTCTTGGACACCTGCCGTGGTTTCTGCTGGCGTCGGTCACCGGGCTGCTCATCTGGCATTTCTGGAACCTGCTGCGCCTCTCCTGGTGGCTGTGGGTTGACCGAAGCATGACGCCGCCGCCGGGAAGCGGCAGCTGGGAGCCGTTGCTTTACGGTCTGCATCAGATGCAGATGCGTAATAAAAAGCGTCGCCGCGAGCTGGGAAGCCTGATTAAGCGTTTTCGCAGCGGTGCAGAGTCGCTGCCGGATGCCGTGATCCTGACCACCGAAGAAGGGACGATCTTCTGGTGTAACGGCCTGGCGCAGCAGCTGCTGGGCCTGCGCTGGCCGGATGACAATGGCCAGAATATCCTCAACCTTCTGCGTTATCCCGAGTTCACGCTGTATCTGAAAAAGCGTGATTTCACCCGTCCGCACAATCTGAAGCTCAATAATGGCCGCCATCTGGAAATACGCGTGATGCCCTACAGCGATAAGCAGTGGCTGATGGTGGCGCGCGATGTTACCCAGATGCACCAGCTGGAAGGGGCGCGTCGCAACTTCTTCGCCAACGTCAGCCACGAACTGCGAACCCCGTTGACCGTGCTGCAGGGCTACCTGGAGATGATGCAGGAGCAAACGCTGGAAGGTGCGCCGCGTGAAAAAGCGCTGCACACCATGCGCGAGCAAACGCACCGGATGGAAGGGCTGGTGAAGCAGCTGCTGACGCTCTCGAAGATTGAAGCGGCGCCAACGCTCGCGCTGAATGACACCATTGATGTCCCGATGATGCTGCGGGTCGTGGAGCGTGAAGCGCAGACGTTAAGCCACAAAAAGCATCACCTGACCTTTGACGTCGACAACACGCTGAAGGTGCTGGGCAGCGAAGATGAGCTGCGCAGCGCCATTTCCAACCTGGTGTATAACGCGGTGAATCATACGCCGGAGGGGACGGATATCGTGGTGCGCTGGCACCATACCCCAACGGGGGCCGAGTTTAGCGTGGAGGACAACGGGCCGGGGATTGCGCCGGAGCATATTCCGCGTCTGACCGAGCGCTTCTACCGTGTGGATAAAGCGCGATCGCGCCAGACGGGCGGAAGCGGCCTGGGGCTGGCAATTGTGAAACACGCGGTGAATCACCATGAAAGCCGTCTCGATATTCAGAGTACGCTGGGTAAAGGAACCCGCTTCAGTTTCGTTATTCCGGAACGATTAATTGCCAAAAAGATCGCCTGACGGCGGGCGTGTCATTTTACCTTTCCACGGGTCAGCCATCTCTGGCCCGTTTGCTTTGCAGTCAAGCGAAACGCGGATGAATTTTATACGGCTGGCTGTTTTTTGTTCGCATGATTAGCCATGGGTTTTTCTTATAAACAGCGTATTGTGCTGGTGCGTATTTTCATGCTGGCATATTGTTCTGGTTTTGCGATCCCACCTTGCCTTTAAACGTTATAAGCGTTTAAATTGCGCCCCAGATACTGTCAGACCGACTGTATTTGCGTGGTAAATCGAAAAACTATTCTTCTCCACGCCAGGACGGGAGCATTTCCCGCTGAAATTGAGCAAATTTTCGGCTGTATCGTCCCGTGAGGGATATCGAAAATCTCAATGTTTTCAACACCACATCCACAGGCAGTAAGGTTTTATGACCCATCACTTAAAATCGCGTGACATCATCGCGCTGGGCTTTATGACATTTGCGCTGTTCGTTGGCGCAGGCAACATCATTTTCCCTCCAATGGTTGGCTTACAGGCGGGTGAACACGTCTGGACCGCCGCGTTTGGTTTCCTGATTACTGCCGTGGGTCTGCCGGTGCTGACCGTCATCGCGCTGGCGAAAGTCGGCGGCGGTGTGGATAGCCTCAGCACCCCGATTGGCAAAGTGGCGGGCGTTCTGCTGGCAACCGTCTGCTATCTCGCCGTTGGCCCGCTGTTTGCGACCCCGCGTACGGCAACCGTGTCCTTCGAAGTGGGTATTGCTCCCCTGACCGGTGACGGTGCGATGCCGCTGTTTATCTACAGCCTGATCTACTTCGCGATCGTGATTCTGGTTTCCCTCTATCCGGGCAAGCTGCTGGATACCGTGGGTAACTTCCTGGCTCCGCTGAAAATTGTGGCGCTGATTGTTCTGGCGGTAGCGGCCATCGTCTGGCCAGCCGGCCCGATTAGCGACGCGATGGACGCCTATAAAAACGCCGCGTTCTCTAACGGCTTTGTGAACGGCTACCTGACGATGGACACGCTGGGCGCGATGGTGTTTGGTATTGTTATCGTTAACGCCGCGCGTTCCCGCGGTGTGACCGAAGCGCGTCTGCTGACCCGCTACACCATCTGGGCTGGCCTGATGGCCGGCGTGGGGCTGACGCTGCTGTATCTGGCGCTGTTCCGTCTGGGTTCCGATAGCGCCATGCTGGTTGAGCAGAACGCCAACGGTGCGGCTATCCTTCACGCCTACGTGCAGCACACCTTCGGCGGTGCGGGCAGTATGCTGCTGGCAGCGCTGATCTTCCTGGCCTGTCTGGTTACCGCGGTTGGCCTGACCTGCGCCTGCGCAGAGTTCTTTGCACAGTATCTGCCGCTTTCTTACCGCACCCTGGTGTTTATCCTCGGTATCTTCTCCATGGCGGTGTCTAACCTCGGTCTGAGCCACCTGATTCAGGTCTCTATTCCGGTGCTGACGGCGATTTACCCGCCGTGCATCGTGCTGGTAGTGCTGAGCTTTACTCGTCCGTGGTGGAACAACTCTTCACGAATTATTGCGCCAGCCATGTTTATCAGCCTGATTTTTGGTATCCTTGACGGGATTAAAGCATCAGCTTTCGCGCACATACTGCCGGCATGGACACAGCGTCTGCCGCTGTCCGAGCAGGGTCTGGCCTGGTTGATGCCTACCGTTGTTGCACTGGTTCTGGCGATTATCTGGGATCGTGCTGCAGGGCGTCAGGTCGCATCGAACGCTCATTAATCAACGGCAACAAACTGTTTAACCACGGGGCTTAAGGCCCCGTGGTTTTTTGTTTTTTTTCGTGTTGAATGGCAAGATTTAAATGGAAAGCACTAACAAACTTAAACGTGGATTGAGCACGCGCCACATCCGCTTTATGGCGCTGGGCTCTGCTATCGGCACCGGTCTTTTTTATGGCTCGGCAGATGCCATCAAAATGGCCGGTCCCAGCGTTCTGCTGGCGTACATTATCGGCGGCGTGGCGGCGTATATCATCATGCGCGCCCTCGGCGAAATGTCGGTTCACAACCCCTCCGCCAGCTCTTTCTCCCGCTACGCGCAGGAAAACCTCGGCCCGCTGGCCGGGTTTATCACCGGCTGGACCTACTGCTTCGAAATCCTGATTGTTGCGATTGCCGACGTGACGGCATTTGGCATCTACATGGGCGTCTGGTTCCCGGCGGTACCGCACTGGATTTGGGTGCTGAGCGTTGTGCTGATCATTTGCGCCGTCAACCTGATGAGCGTGAAGGTGTTCGGCGAGCTGGAGTTCTGGTTCTCCTTCTTCAAGGTCGCCACCATCATCATCATGATTGTGGCCGGTTTCGGGATTATCATCTGGGGGATTGGCAACGGCGGGCAGCCGACCGGGATCCACAACCTCTGGAGCAACGGCGGCTTCTTCAGCAACGGCTGGCTCGGGATGGTGATGTCGCTGCAGATGGTGATGTTCGCCTACGGCGGTATCGAGATTATCGGTATCACCGCCGGGGAAGCGAAAGATCCGGAGAAATCCATTCCGCGCGCCATCAACTCTGTGCCGATGCGTATTCTGGTGTTCTACGTGGGTACGCTGTTCGTGATTATGTCCATCTACCCGTGGAACCAGGTAGGCACCAACGGTAGCCCGTTTGTCCTGACCTTCCAGCATATGGGCATTGCGTTTGCGGCCAGCATTCTGAACTTTGTGGTGCTGACCGCGTCGCTTTCGGCGATTAACAGTGACGTCTTTGGCGTAGGCCGTATGCTGCACGGCATGGCGGAGCAGGGCAGTGCGCCGAAGGTATTCGCCAAAACCTCACGCCGCGGCACGCCGTGGGTAACCGTTGTGGTAATGACCGTAGCGCTGCTGTTCTCGGTTTACCTGAACTACATCATGCCGGAGAACGTCTTCCTCGTGATTGCGTCCCTGGCGACCTTCGCAACCGTCTGGGTGTGGATCATGATCCTGCTGTCGCAGATTGCCTTCCGCCGTCGCCTGTCGCCGGATGAGGCGAAAGCGCTGAAGTTCAAAGTCCCGGGCGGCGTTGCGACGACCGTCGTGGGGCTGATCTTCCTGGTGTTTATCATTGGCCTGATTGGCTACCATCCGGACACCCGCATTTCACTGTACGTGGGCTGCGCGTGGATTGTGCTGCTGCTGGTGGGCTGGGTGTTTAAATGCCGCCGCGACCGTCAGCTGGCGGAAGCGCAGTAATCTTTTTTTCTCCCTCTCCTTGTGGGAGAGGGTTGGGGTGAGGGCATCAGGCTGCACTGGTACCTCCTCCCCCGTCCTCCTCCCCCAATAAATCCCATCATGGTGAGCTATCCTTAACCACCCTGTGGCAAGGTGACGTCAATTTCATCAAAGGGGATTCGTGATGTTAAACGCCTGGCACCTTCCGGTTGCCCCATTTGTTAAGCAAAACAAAGACAACCTGGTGATTACGCTCTGGCTGGCGGGTGAAAACCAGCCTGAACGCGTGACGCTCCGCGCCGAAATCGATAACGAAGAGACCGGGTTGAAAATGCACAAGCTGCGCAGCCAGCCGCAGCCTGGCATCACGGCCTGGCGGGCGAATATCGACCTGCGCAGCGGGCAGCCGCGCCGCCGTTACAGCTTTAAGCTTTTATGGAACAACCGCCAGCTGTGGTTTACCCCGCAGGGATTTAGTCGTTTCCCGCCCGCACGGCTGGAACAGTTTGCGGTCGATTACCCGGATAACGGCCCGCAGTGGGTTAACGATCAGGTCTTTTACCAGATTTTCCCGGACCGTTTTGCGCGCAGCGAAAAGCGCACTGCCCACCAGGATAAGATCTATCACCACCATGCGGCGGGTCATGACATTATTCTGAAAGCGTGGGACGAGCCATTAACCGCGCAGGCGGGCGGATCGACCTTCTACGGCGGCGATCTCGACGGCATCAGCGAAAAGCTGCCGTACCTGAAAAAACTCGGCGTGACGGCGCTGTATCTCAACCCGGTGTTTAAAGCCCCGAGCGTACACAAATACGATACCGAAGATTATCGCCACGTTGACGCGCAGTTTGGCGGTGACGAGGCGCTGCTGCGCCTGCGTAAGAACACCCAAAACGAAGGCATGCGCCTGATTCTGGACGGCGTGTTCAACCACAGCGGAGATTCGCATACGTGGTTTGACCGGCATAACCAGTCGATGGGCGGGGCGTGTCATAACCCGGACTCGCCGCAGCGCGACTGGTACAGCTTTAACGAGGAGGGGCGTGCGCTGGACTGGCTGGGCTACCCGAGCCTGCCGAAGCTGGATTTCCAGTCGCCGTCTCTGGTTAACGAGATTTACGGCGGCGAAGACAGCATCGTCCGACACTGGCTGAAGGCGCCGTGGAATATGGACGGCTGGCGCCTGGACGTGGTGCATATGCTCGGCGAAGCGGGCGGGGCGCGGAATAACCTTCAGCACGTCGCCGGCATAACGCGCTCGGCGAAAGCGGCTCAGCCGGAGGCGTTCGTCTTTGGCGAGCACTTTGGCGACGCGCGCCAGTGGCTGCAGAACGATGCGGAAGATGCGGCGATGAACTATCGCGGCTTTACCTTCCCGCTGTGGGGATTCCTCGCCAACACCGATATCTCCTACGATCCGAATCATATCGATGCTGAAACCTGCATGGCGTGGATGGAGAACTACCGCGCCGGCCTGTCGCATCAGCAGCAGCTGCGGATGTTTAACCAGCTCGATAGCCACGATACCGCGCGCTTTAAATCCCTGCTCGGCAAGGATGTTGCGCGTCTGCCGCTGGCGGTGACCTGGCTCTTCACCTGGCCGGGCGTGCCGTGTATCTATTATGGAGACGAAGTGGGGCTGGACGGCAACAACGATCCGTTCAGCCGCAAAACTTTCCCGTGGGAGCCAGCGAAACAGGACACGGTGCTGTTCAGCCTGTATCAGCGCCTGGCGAAGCTGCGTAAGCAGAGTCTCGCCCTGCGCTATGGCGGCTGTCAGGTGGTGTACGCCCACGATAACGTGGTGGTGTATGCTCGCATCTATAACCAGCAGCGCGTGCTGGTGGCGATCAACCGGGGCGAGGCCTGCGAAGTGGTACTGGATGATTCGCCGCTGCTGAAGGTGGCAGCGTGGAAGAGTAAAGAGGGCAAGGCCACGATTCAGGACGGCGTGCTGGCGCTGCCTGCGATATCCGCGACGATCTGGTTCGGCAGCTAATGCGCTAATGTTTCCACCTTTTAAGATGGCGCAAATGCAACGATTTGTGTCAATCTTAACAGATCGTTTACGGTGAAGGTGGAAACATGGACGAGCTTTACATCCTTGGCTGTTTATTCCTGGTTTTTGCGCTGCTGGTTGCGCCCGTGCTTGCGGTTATCGGGTTTAACCGAAGTACGGCAGCGCGGCAGGAGATAGCCCTGCTGCGCCAGCGCATAGAGGCGCTTGAGCAGCGCGGCGTGCCTCAGAACGCGTCGGAACCGGTGCAGACCGCCGCGCCGGAGGCAATTACCGCGCCAGTGGTGGAGGACGCTCCCGCGCCTGTCGACCCCTGGCGACCCGATATTCCCGCAGCGGTGGCAGAACCCGCTTCTTCCCAGGTCCCGACCCCTGCGGCAAAACAGCCTTCAGCCTTTGGCGGCATCCTGACGTCGCTGGCGCGCTGGTTCATGCAGGGCAATCCGCTGGCGAAGCTGGGCATTCTGCTGCTCTTCCTCGGCCTCTCTTTCCTGCTGCGCTATACCGTCGAACATTCCCTGTTCCCGCTTGAGCTGCGCCTCGTGGCAGCGGCGCTGTTTGCCGTTGTTCTGCTGGCGATTGGGTGGCGGCTGCGGCACAGGCAGCGTGTCTATGCGCTGATCCTCCAGGGCGGGGCGACCGGCGTGCTCTACCTGACGGTGTTTGGCGCATTCCGGCTCTGGCAAATGCTGCCGATGACGCTGGCCTTTGCGCTTCTGGTGGTGATTTGCGCGGCGAGCGTCGGGCTGGCGGTGCTGCAGAAGGCGCTGAGTCTTGCCATGCTGGCGAGCCTTGGCGGATATCTCGCGCCGCTGCTCTTATCTACCGGGGGCGGCAGCTTTGTCGCGCTGTTCTCTTTCTATCTTCTGCTGTCCATCGGCATTCTCGCGATCAGCATCTGGCAGCACTGGCGCGAGCTGAACCTGCTCGGGCTGCTGTTCACGTTCGGCGTGGGCGGCCTGTGGGGGCTGAATGACTACCAGCCTGAAGACTATTGGATCTGCCAGCTGTTCCTGATTGCCAATACGCTGATATTCGGCGTGCTGAGCGTGGCGCTGTCGCTGCGGGCGCAGGAGAAAGGGAAGCAGATTATCGACGGCGTGCTGCTGTTTGCCCCGCCGCTGGTTGGTTTTGGAATGCAGTACGGCATGACGCAGCACTGGGACTATGGCCCGGCGCTGAGTGCCCTCGGATATGGTGCCTTTTATCTTGCCCTCGCGTTCCTCGCGCTGCGTCGCTATCCCTCCCTCGGACGACCGCTGGTCATGGCGGCGCTGGCGATCGGCGGCGGGTTTGCCACGCTCGCCATTCCGCTGGCGCTGTCGGCGCGCTGGACGGCGATGGCCTGGGCGCTGGAGGGGCTGGGGATTCTCTGGCTGGGCGTGCAGCAGCATCAGCGTCGCATGAGCTATAGCGGGACGGCGCTGCTGGTGCTGGCGCTCGGCAGCGCGCTGTGGGCACAAACGGACGGCGTTACGGCGCTGAGCCTGTTCCTCATCTTCGCCATCCTCAGCCTTTGCTGGCTGGCTGCGGCCTGGCTGTGGCGGACTCTCTTCCTGCCGGTCAGCTGGGCGCTGCTGGCAGGCGGGCTGCTGTTCTGGATAGTGGCGCAGCTGGGCGCGTCGCAGCTGGTACTGACGAAGGAATTACCGATTCTGGCGGGCGTGCTGGCGCTGACGGCGGCGTCGGTCTGGGGCTGGCGGCAGGTGGCTGCTCGCCTGACGTGGCGGGAGCTGAACGCCAGCAAATGGCTGCTGTGGCCGGTTATGCTGCTGATGGTGGGTTATCAGCTCTGGCATCAGCAGATCGTTACCGCCGGCTGGTCAAACCTGGCCTGGTGCGTTGCGCTTCCTGCCGCGCTAATGCTGTTGCGGCGCGATGGTGAAAGACTCCTGCCGCGCATCGCGATGGGGCTGCATTTGTCGCTGTTCTGGATGATTTTGCTGGCGCTGGCCGCGGAGCTTTACTGGTTTGCCCGGTCTCTGCCGTGGGGAATGGCGGCCTGGGGAAGCGGATTAGCGATGGCCGCAGGTGGCGGGATTATTATGGCACTTTCTGCAGCAGTACGGCGTCGCGTGTGGCCGTTCCGGGAGTGGCCTGCGCTCTATGCGTGTCTGGCACCGATCCCTGTCGTCGTGGCGCTGCTGGTATTGCTGGTGGTGACCAATTTCCAGGACGGCGTGGTCTATCGTCAGACCTGGCTGCCGCTGGTGAACCCGCTCGAGGAAGGTGCTGCGTTCGCGTTGCTGGGGCTGGTGGTCTTTTATCGGGGGGTGGATCGCTACTACCCGTCATGGCTTGCGCAAGCGCGCCCGTGGCCTGCCGTCGCGATTATGGCGTTTGGCTTCTGGTGGCTAAACGGTGTGCTGATGCGCGCCCTGGCCTGGTACGGCGACGTGGCCTGGAATATGGCATCGCTGTGGGATTCGCGGCTGATCCAGACAAGCTTTGCCCTGTTCTGGATGTTGAGCGCGCTGGTGGTCATGATCCATGCCACCCGCAGGGCTTCCCGGCAGGAGTGGCTTTGCGGTGCCGCGCTGCTGGGTGTGGTGATGGTGAAACTGATGCTGGTGGACAGCGCGGGCGGAGGCGGTCTGTCGCGCGCGGTGGCGTTTATCGGCGTGGCGATACTGGTACTGATAGTGGGCTATTTCTCGCCGCTACCGCCAAAAACAGGAGATGAAAAATGAAATGGATGAAAGCGGTTGCGTGTACCGCGCTACTGGCGCTTTCCGGCCCGGCGTTCTGCGACGAAATACCAACGGAATCGCCCCGTGACTATGCCTTTGGTCGTTCACTCGACACGTCCGTTCCTTCCCGGTGGTATCGGGTAATGCTGCCGCTTGCCGTCTATGAGCAAAGCACGTCGCCGGATCTGCACGATGTCCGCGTCTTTAACCAGTCGGGTGAGCCGGTTCCCTTTAGCCTGATCGCCGCTACGCGCCCGCAGGCGACAGCGCAATCCACGGCGCTGCGCCTCTTTCCGCTGGACGCCTCGCCGCTCGCGGCTGGCTCAGACGCCGGTGACAGCGATAAGATCCGGCTCCGTTCCCGAAACGGCATTGAGATTGTGCTGGAGGGGCAAAAAGCCGCCGCCGTCGGGCAACATTACCTGCTGACCCTGCCGGAGCAGACGACGGGTGAGCTGGCTATATCCCAGCTGCAGCTCCTCTGGAATACCCATGAGACGCCGTGGCAGGGAACGGCGTCGGTCTATTACAGCGAGGATCTCAAGCGGTGGTATACCCTGCGCGAGGATATGCCGCTGCTGGACGTCGTCAGCGGTCAGGATCGTCTTAAGCTCGATCGGCTCGATACCGATACGGTTTTATCTCCCGATGCGAATCGCTATCTCATGGTGGTGCTGAATACGCAGAGCCAGGGGGTAACGTTGACCGGCGTAAACGCAATCAGCGCACCTGCCCGGGCGGCCCCGGAAGAGATTAGTCTTGAAGGGGAAGGTGAGCAGCTATCGACAAGTGAAGCTCAGTGGCGCTGGGCGCGCCCGCAGCCGCTGAGTGCTGTCAGCATCTCGCTGAACGGCGATGGCGTTCTTCCCGTGGAGATCGCGTGGCGCAGTACGGAAAAAGAGGCATGGCATCCCCTGAAGAAAGAGGTGATTTACCGTCTGGAGGGGAAAACGTCCGGACCGGTTTCGCTTAGCGGGGGCCTGGTGCAGGCAGTGAAAATCACGACGCTGAATGCGCGTCTGCCAGAATACCTGCCGAGCGTTACGGGGCATCGCGACCGCTATGATCTTGTGTTCAACGCGCAGGGGAAAGCGCCGTACGTCCTCGCATGGGGCAACGGTGCCGCAAAGCCTGCCAGCGTGGAGCCTGACATGCTGATCCCAGCCGACCTGCGCAAGACCTATGATATGGCGAACCTGCCGCAGGCCGATATTGTGGATGATGTCGCGTTGGGCGGCGAGGGGCGGCTGAACGCCACCTCTGCAGCTGAGCGGGCGAGCTGGCTGAACGCCCTGCTGGTATGGGGCGTACTGATTGCGGGCGTGATCCTGCTGGCGGGCATGGCCTGGCGCATCTGGCGAGAGACGCAGCGTAAGGCATAAAAAAAGGCCCGCATAAGCGGGCCTTTTTCGTAAACCGTGCCGATTACAGGCTGGATACGTTCTCAGACAGGTATTTAGCTACGCCGTCTGGGGAAGCAGCCATACCTTCTTTACCTTTTTCCCACTGAGCCGGGCACACTTCGCCGTGCTCTTCGTGGAACTGCAGCGCGTCAACCATGCGCAGCATTTCGTCGATGTTACGACCCAGCGGCAGATCGTTCACAACCTGGTGACGAACGATGCCGTTCGCGTCGATCAGGAAGGAACCGCGCAGCGCAACGCCAGCGTCCGGATGTTCGATACCGTAAGCCTGCTGGATTTCGCGTTTGATGTCCGCAACCATTGCGTATTTCACCGCACCGATGCCGCCTTTGTCGACAGGGGTGTTACGCCATGCGTTGTGTACAAACTCAGAGTCGAAGGAGACGCCAACAACTTCCACGCCACGCTTCTGGAATTCTTCATAACGTTTGTCGAAAGCGATCAGCTCAGACGGGCAAACGAAAGTGAAGTCCATTGGCCAGAAGAACAGAACGGTCGCTTTACCGTTGGTGTGCTGTTTGAAGTTGAAGTTTTCAACGATTTCACCGTTGCCCAGAACTGCTGCAGCTGTAAAATCCGGAGCCGTACGAGTTACCAGAACCATATGATTCTCCTGTAGATACTAAGGTTATTTGGAACGCAACGCGAGCCAGTATAGAGAGTGTTCATGGATAAGACAAAGAGGTGGTGACAATCGTTCCGCCAGCTTTTACCTATCAATGTGATTTCTGTTAAAGCTGTTTGTTTTTCGCCTGGACCATCATGCGCGGGTAAAACTGCCAGAAGCGGGTCTCCAGCGCATCGTAATGTTCATCCAGGTCATACCAGGAATCCCGCAGCGCATCCAGGCGCGGGCGACGGCTCGCCATCCCGTTCAACACGTTCTGGATGAAGTCCATCTCGCGATAGCGCTCCAGCCAGCGTTCCGACCACAGATAGTTATTCAGATTCACAAAGCGCGGCGGCGAGTCGGGCAGAATGATCGACACCTGCTGGTGGGCATAGCGCACAAATTCGGGCAGGGGTAGCTCCGGCGAGAGCTGTGCCCAGTGGCGCGACAGGAAGTGATCCCACATCACGTCAAGCGTGATCGGCGCAACGCGGCGCGTTTCAGGGCGGAACCACGCTTTGGCTTCCGTCACTTCCGGCAGTTTATCCGTCAGCACGTCGATGCGGCGGTGCATAAAAATCCCGTCGACAACCTCAGGGGAGTAGTCTTCTGCGGGATTGCCGCGTACGAAATCGGCCAGCAAATTGCCCGAGAGGGAACTGTCAGCAAGGTGCGCGAGATGCAGGTGAGCGAGAAAATTCATGCGTTTTATTTGTCCGGGGGCGGCTAGTTGTTGCAGCAAAAGGGTGTGAGCACTAGACTATGCCGCCTGTTTTTAAGTCACGAGTATACGTCATGCGCGTCGCCGATTTCTCCTTTGAACTACCTGAATCCCTGATTGCTCACTATCCCATGCCTGAGCGCAGCAGCTGTCGCTTACTGTCACTGGATGGGCCAACGGGCGAGCTGACGCACGGTACTTTCACCGATTTGCTCGACAAGCTCAACCCTGGCGATCTGCTGGTCTTTAACAATACCCGCGTGATCCCGGCGCGCCTGTTCGGCCGTAAAGCCAGCGGCGGCAAGATTGAAGTGCTGGTCGAACGTATGCTCGATGATAAACGTATTCTGGCACATATTCGCGCATCTAAGGCGCCAAAGCCGGGCGCGGAGCTGCTGCTGGGCGATGATGAGAGCATCAAAGCGACCATGACCGCGCGCCACGACGCGCTGTTCGAGGTGGAGTTCAACGACGAACGTACGGTGCTCGATATCCTGAACGCCATCGGCCACATGCCGCTGCCGCCGTATATTGAGCGTCCGGACGAAGAGGCTGACCGCGAGCTGTACCAGACCGTCTACAGCCAGAAGCCTGGCGCTGTCGCTGCGCCGACCGCGGGCCTGCATTTTGATGAGCCGCTGCTGGAGAAACTGCGCGCGAAGGGCATTGAGATGGCGTTCGTGACGCTCCACGTCGGCGCGGGTACCTTCCAGCCGGTGCGCGTGGACAGCATTGAAGATCACATCATGCACTCTGAGTATGCTGAAGTGCCTCAGGACGTGGTGGACGCGGTGCTGGCGGCGAAAGCGCGCGGCAGCCGCGTCGTGGCGGTTGGTACTACGTCCGTGCGCTCACTCGAGAGCGCCGCGCAGGCGGCTAAAAACGGTCTTATCGAGCCGTTCTTTGGCGATACGCAGATCTTTATCTACCCGGGCTATCAGTACAAAGTAATTGACGCGCTGGTGACCAACTTCCATCTGCCTGAATCGACGCTGATTATGCTGGTTTCCGCGTTTGCTGGTTATCAGCACACTATGGCGGCCTACAAGTCTGCGGTAGAACAAAAATATCGCTTTTTTAGCTACGGGGACGCGATGTTTATCACGTACAATCCGCAGGCTTTGAATGAGCGTGTCGGGGAATAAGTCCGCGGCACCGTTTTACAACGTTGGACTGTTTTTCTGACGTCGGAGAAAAAATGAAATTTGAACTCGATACCACCGACGGTCGCGCGCGTCGCGGTCGCCTGGTGTTTGATCGCGGCGTGGTGGAAACCCCCGCGTTTATGCCTGTGGGCACGTACGGCACCGTAAAAGGGATGACGCCGGAAGAAGTAGAAGCCACTGGCGCACAGATTATCCTCGGCAACACCTTCCACCTTTGGCTGCGTCCGGGTCAGGAGATCATGAAGCTCCACGGCGATCTGCACGATTTCATGCAGTGGAAAGGCCCAATCCTGACCGATTCCGGCGGCTTCCAGGTCTTCAGCCTGGGCGATATCCGTAAGATCACCGAGCAGGGCGTTCACTTCCGTAACCCGATCAACGGCGATCCGATTTTCCTCGATCCGGAAAAATCGATGGAGATTCAGTACGATCTCGGCTCTGATATCGTGATGATCTTCGACGAATGTACGCCATACCCGGCAGACTGGGATTACGCCAAGCGTTCAATGGAGATGTCTCTGCGCTGGGCGAAGCGAAGCCGTGACCGCTTTGACTCCCTGCAGAACAAAAATGCGCTGTTCGGCATTATCCAGGGCAGCGTTTACGAAGATTTACGCGATATCTCGGTTAAAGGTCTGGTAGAGATAGGTTTTGATGGCTACGCTGTCGGCGGTTTGGCTGTAGGTGAGCCGAAGGAAGACATGCACCGCATTCTGGAGCATGTTTGCCCGCAAATCCCTGCGGATAAACCACGATACCTGATGGGCGTGGGTAAACCGGAAGATCTGGTTGAAGGCGTACGCCGCGGCATTGATATGTTCGACTGCGTCATGCCAACCCGCAACGCGCGTAACGGCCATTTGTTCGTTACCGATGGCGTGGTGAAAATCCGTAACGCGAAGCATAAGAGTGACACCAGCCCGCTCGATTCTGAGTGCGATTGCTATACCTGTCGCAATTATTCTCGCGCGTATCTGCATCATCTCGATCGTTGCAACGAGATTTTGGGCGCGCGTCTCAATACCATTCATAATCTTCGTTATTATCAGCGCTTAATGGCTGGTTTACGTAAGGCTATCGAAGAGGGTAAATTAGAGAGCTTCGTGACCGATTTCTACCAACGTCAGGGGCGGGATGTTCCACCGTTGAACGTTGATTAATTTTAATAATGAGGGAATTTGAATGAGCTTTTTTATTTCTGATGCGGTAGCGGCAACAGGTGCTCCAGCGCAGGGCAGCCCGATGTCTCTGATTCTGATGCTGGTTGTGTTCGGTCTGATCTTCTACTTCATGATCCTGCGTCCACAGCAGAAGCGCACCAAAGAGCACAAAAACCTGATGAACTCCATTGCGAAAGGCGATGAAGTGCTGACTAACGGTGGTCTGGTCGGTCGCGTAACCAAAGTGGCTGAAAACGGCTACATTGCTATCGCCCTGAACGACACCACTGAAGTGGTCATCAAACGTGACTTCGTAGCTGCCGTTCTGCCGAAAGGCACCATGAAGGCGCTGTAATCCCAACTTTTCCCAAAGGGAACTGCCGTGTTAAACCGTTATCCTTTGTGGAAGTACATCATGCTGGTCGTCGTGATTCTCGTCGGCCTGCTGTACGCGCTTCCCAACCTGTATGGTGAGGATCCGGCTGTTCAAATCACTGGCGCGCGCGGTGTCGCCGCCAGTGAGCAAACGCTGATCCAGGTCCAGAAAACGTTACAAGAAGAAAAAATTACCGCTAAGTCTGTGGCTCTGGAAGAGGGCGCAATTCTTGCTCGCTTCGACACCACCGACACGCAGCTCCGCGCTCGCGAAGCGCTGATGGGCGTGCTGGGTGACAAATACGTCGTGGCGCTTAACCTTGCCCCTGCAACCCCGCGTTGGCTGGCTGCGATGAAAGCAGAGCCAATGAAACTCGGTCTTGACCTGCGTGGCGGCGTTCACTTCCTGATGGAAGTGGATATGGATACCGCGCTCGGCAAGCTGCAGGAACAGAATATCGACAGCCTGCGCAGCGATCTGCGTGATAAAGGCATCGCTTACACCACCGTGCGTAAAGAAGATAACTACGGCATGAGCATCACGTTCCGCGACAGCGCGGCGCGCGATCAGGCTGTAGATTATCTGACTCAACGTCACCGTGACCTGGTGATCTCCTCGCAGGGCAGCAACCAGCTGCGTGCGGTGATGACCGATGCGCGCCTGAAAGAAGCGCGTGAATATGCCGTTCAGCAGAACATCAACATTCTGCGTAACCGTGTAAACCAACTGGGTGTGGCCGAGCCGCTTGTACAGCGTCAGGGTGCTGACCGTATCGTGGTTGAACTGCCGGGTATTCAGGACACCGCGCGTGCGAAAGAGATTCTGGGTGCGACCGCAACCCTGGAATTCCGTCTGGTGAATACCAACGTTGACCAGTCTGCTGCCGCTTCTGGCCGTATTCCGGGTGACTCCGAAGTGAAACAGACCCGCGAAGGTCAGCCAGTTGTGCTGTACAAACGCGTGATTCTGACCGGTGATCACATCACCGACTCCACGTCGAGCCAGGACGAATACAACCAGCCGCAGGTTAACATCTCGCTCGATAGCGCGGGTGGTAACATCATGTCTAACTTCACCAAGGACAACATCGGTAAACCGATGGCAACCCTGTTCGTGGAGTACAAAGACAGCGGTAAGAAAGATGCAAACGGTCGTGCTGTGCTGGTGAAAGAGGAAGAGGTGATTAACATCGCCAATATCCAGTCTCGTCTGGGTAACAGCTTCCGTATCACCGGCATCAACAACCCGAACGAAGCGCGTCAGCTCTCCCTGCTGCTGCGTGCCGGTGCGCTGATTGCGCCAATTCAGATTGTTGAAGAACGTACCATTGGTCCAACTCTGGGTATGCAAAACATCCAGCAGGGCCTGGAAGCGTGTCTGGCCGGTCTGGTGGTCTCTATTCTGTTCATGATCTTCTTCTATAAGAAGTTTGGTCTGATTGCGACCTCTGCGCTGATTGCGAACCTGGTGCTGATTATCGGCATCATGTCCCTGCTGCCGGGGGCGACGCTGACCATGCCGGGTATTGCGGGTATCGTTCTGACCCTTGCGGTGGCGGTCGACGCCAACGTACTGATTAACGAACGTATCAAAGAAGAGTTGAGCAACGGTCGTTCTGTTCAGCAGGCGATTGACGAAGGTTATAAAGGCGCGTTCAGCTCTATCTTCGATGCGAACGTAACAACACTGATCAAGGTTCTTATCCTGTATGCAGTGGGTACCGGCGCTATCAAAGGCTTTGCGATTACAACCGGTATCGGTGTCGCAACGTCAATGTTTACCGCTATTGTCGGCACCCGTGCCATCGTGAACCTGCTGTACGGCGGCAAGCGCGTCAAAAAGCTGTCTATCTGAGGAGTGCGTTGTGGCACAGGAATATACTGTTGAACAATTGAACCACGGCCGTAAAGTCTGGGACTTTATGCGCTGGGACTACTGGGCCTTCGGCATTTCAGGTTTCCTGCTGATACTGTCCATCGTCATTATGGGCGTGAAAGGCTTTAACTGGGGGCTCGATTTTACCGGTGGTACGGTAATTGAAATCTCCCTGGAAAAACCGGTCGATATGGACCAGATGCGCGAATCGCTGCAGAAAGCGGGCTTTGAAGAGCCGCTGCTGCAGAACTTCGGCAGCAGCCGCGACATTATGGTACGTATGCCGCCGGTGCACGATGCCAACGGCAGCCAGGAGCTGGGCAGTAAGGTTGTTAGCGTGATTAACGAAACAACCAGCCAGAACGCGGCGGTTAAGCGTATTGAGTTCGTCGGCCCAAGCGTAGGTGCTGACCTGGCGCAGACCGGCGCGATGGCGCTGCTGGTGGCGCTGATCTCCATCCTGGTGTACGTCGGTTTCCGCTTTGAGTGGCGACTGGCGGCCGGTGTGGTTATCGCCCTGGCGCACGACGTGGTGATCACCATGGGCATACTGTCGCTGTTCCACATTGAGATTGACCTGACGATCGTGGCATCACTGATGTCCGTTATCGGTTACTCGCTGAACGACAGTATCGTGGTATCTGACCGTATCCGTGAAAACTTCCGTAAGATCCGTCGCGGTACGCCGTACGAGATCTTTAACGTGTCGTTGACCCAGACGCTGCACCGTACCTTGATCACATCCGGTACCACCCTGATGGTGATCCTGATGCTGTTCCTCTTCGGTGGTCCGGTACTGGAAGGCTTCTCGCTGACCATGCTGATTGGTGTCACCATCGGTACGGCGTCGTCTATCTACGTTGCGTCCGCCCTGGCACTGAAACTCGGCATGAAGCGCGAGCACCTGCTCCAGCAGAAAGTCGAGAAAGAAGGGGCGGATCAGCCGTCCATTCTGCCGTAAGGCGACGTTTAGCGCGTTATCGAAATCCCGGTCGGTTGACCGGGATTTTTTTTATCTGCTCCTGACAAACACTCCTGACAGTATGCTGTCAGGAGCCCTGTCGTAGACTCCTTCTGAACCCAAACAACAGGCAGGAGGATGTATGAAAAGCGTCATTAACTGGTTTGAAATTCCGGTCTCGGATATGGATCGCGCCATCAAATTTTATGAGCCCGTGATGCAGCTTGCGCTGCGTCGCGAGAAAATGGACTGTGCGGAGCTGGCCGTTTTCCCGCATGAGGATCCGGGTACCGGAGGCGCACTGGCAAAATTTGACGGCGTTACACCGTCTTTGCAGGGCGCTATTATTTACCTGCATACTGACAATCTGGCGGCCACGCTCGATCGCATCGCCTCTGCGGGCGGCGAGTGCGTGTTTGGCCCGCTGGAACTGCCGCATGGCATTGGCACTATCGCCTTGTTTACCGACAGCGAGGGCAACCGCGTCGGGCTCCATCAACCTGCCTGAGAGCGGATAAAGATATGACCCGACGCGCTGACCGTTTGTTTCAGATTGTGCAGATCCTGCGGGGCAGGCGTCTGACAACGGCAGCGCATCTCGCGGACCGGCTTGGCGTGTCCGAGCGCACGGTATATCGCGATATCCGCGACCTGTCGCTTTCCGGCGTGCCGGTGGAAGGTGAGGCGGGGAGTGGATATCGGCTGATGTCGGGCTTTGACCTGCCGCCGCTGATGCTGACAAATAAGGAGTCCGAGGCGCTGATCGTCGCGATTCGCCTGCTCAAAACCTGGGGTGGGGAATCGCTGTCGCGCGAGCTGGAGTCGGCTCAGGAGAAGGTGCTGGCTATCCTGCCCGAGGAGAGCCGCCGAAAGGCGGAGCAGACGCGGATCTACGCCCCGGACTTTTGCATGCAAAGCCACTCCCGCAGCGATTTTGACATGATTCATCAGGCGATTTCCGCCCAGCGCGTGCTGGCGCTGCATTACCGTGATGAAGCAGGACAGCTCTCAAAGCGCGAGGTTCAGCCGCTGGGGCTATTCTTCTGGGGAGAGCGCTGGCTGCTGGCTGCGTGGTGTGAACGGCGCGATGACTATCGCTGTTTCCGGCTCGACCGATGCCTCAATATTGTGGCTACGGAGAGGCGTTTTAGCGAGAGCGCGGACAGGTCTCTGGCGGATTTTTTGCGGAAGGTGAAGCAGTAAAAGGCCGGGTGGCGGCTACGCCTTACCCGGCCTACATTTGGGTCGTAGGCCCGGTAAGCGTAGCGCCACCGGGCGAAACCCACACTGATTAGAAGTTGTAACCTACAACCAGGTAACCACCCCAACCGGTAGAACGGACGTTTTCTTTCATCCAATTCAGGTCGGCGTCGTCGTTCCACTGACCGCCGTTGTGCCAGTAACGCGCCACTACAGAGTAGTGCCAGTGATCGTAGTTCAGCGCCAGGATGTGGCTGGAGGCGATGGAGTCGTTAGTACGCTGTTTAATACCGTTCTCTGCGTAACCGCTCTTATCTCCCAGTTCTGAACCCCAGTCGAAGTTGGTGAAGCCGATGTAGCTCAGGTTACCGCCCCACAGCTGAGTGATTGGTACAAAGTATTTCACTTTGAAACGGTAGCCATCCCACTCATTCTGGTTTTCTGCACCGTAGTTCTGCCACTGGTATTTCGCGTAAACGTTCAGGGACAGGCTCATTGGCAGGCCGGTGTCAACATCGGTACCCAGACCCATATACCAGGTGCTCTGACGACCAGACTCGTTGCGGCCCATGTCGTAGATATAGTTGTTCGCGAAGTACCACTCTTTGAACGGACCGAAGCTGAGGTCGGTGCCGGTCAGCTTGTCGATGGAGAAGCGCGGCTCGATCTCCATGAACAGCGGAGAACCGTGGTTCCAGATACCTTTTGCCTGAGAGTTACCGCCGAAGAAGACCGGTGCATCCATGTAGCCGTAGAAATCAAACCAGTCTTTCTTGGCGAATGCTTCGTACTCCAGGTAGGTATCGTTGCGGATCTGTGGTCCGAAACGGGTGTGGTAGCTGCCGACGACGTTAACGCTCTGGTGCCACCAGTCGGAGAGGTATTGTGGTTTATCGTTTTCCGCTGCGTTAACAGTGAAAGAGGAAGAAAGTGCCAGCACGGCGCCAGCTGCGAGTAATGTTTTTTTCATAATCATGCCACTGATTGAAATTCCCTTTCGGGAGTGAAAAATGCGCGAATTGCGTTTCTAAATATTTCGTGTTTCTGCGGTGCCTATTATAGGAATCCCTGCTCACAAAAATATGTGTTGTTTCACATATTTCTCACGCGCGTAATCGATTGCGTTCACGTTTGCGTACTTTAAACGGGCGGGATTGTAGCGGCAATCATTTATGTTGCCAATCCATACGAAATGTAAATGTTAGCGGAGTGACATTGCGCTCCGCTAAAAAAGAGGGGATTAGTGCGCGGCGGGTTGAATGTCGTGAATGCGGATAAAGCCTAACTGTTCCGGCGTAACGCCGCTTAACTGAAGCGGAATATCCACATCGCTTGGTGCTAAAACACTGGCCGGGGCGGTGAAGAGCTGATTCTTCACGTTCACCTCCTGGTAGTTCTCCGTTGTGCCCTGGATCTGCCCCCACTCGACGGTGCCGCTGAAGGCCGGAAGCGGATCGTTGGACTCGCCCTGAATGCGCAATGTTGCGCGAGTACCATCGGCGTTCGCCGCCACATTCACCAGAGACATTTTTAGCGTGCCGATCTGACTATTGAGACGCGCAGGCGTATTCGCGCCCGGCAGCAGATAAACTCCGCTGCTGGATTTGGCATTCAACGCGTTTTGTTGGGTGATTTTCACCGTTTCTTTGTTCAGCTTGTCCATCGCCGTATTGAGCGTATTGACGCTCTGTTTCAACTGACGGACTTCGGTTTGCTGTGCACAGGCGCTAAGGGTGAAGAGGCTCCCCACCAGCAAGATTTTCAGGTAACGTCTTGTCATTGCGTTTATTTCCTTGAAATAACGGATCGCCTTAATGTTAGCCAGCATCATCATGTGAGATATAGATCCTTTGTCTCAAAAAGCTCTTCCTTTGTTGTCAGGCCAGATCAGGGTAAAATGAAAATTAGTTAACCAGATAACAGGGATACCGTATGCATTGCCCATTCTGCTCCGCTGTGGATACCAAAGTCATCGACTCTCGTCTTGTGGGCGAAGGGTCATCCGTACGCCGTCGTCGGCAGTGTCTGGTGTGCAACGAGCGTTTCACGACCTTTGAGGTTGCAGAGCTGGTAATGCCGCGCGTGGTAAAAAGTAACGACGTGCGCGAGCCGTTTAACGAAGAGAAACTGCGCAGCGGGATGCTGAAGGCCCTCGAAAAACGTCCCGTCAGCGCGGACGACGTGGAGATGGCGTTAAACCACATAAAATCTTACCTTCGTGGTTTGGGTGAGCGTGAAGTGCCAAGCAAAATGATCGGCAACCTGGTGATGGAGCAGTTGAAAAAGCTCGATAAGGTCGCCTATATCCGCTTCGCCTCGGTCTACCGCAGCTTCGAAGACATCAAAGAGTTTGGCGAAGAGATCGCCCGCTTACAGGATTAAGCTCATGCAGGATGAGATTTACATGGCGCGAGCCATGAAGCTGGCGCAGCGCGGTCGTTTTACTACCCATCCCAACCCGAACGTCGGGTGCGTTATCGTCAACGATGGCGAGATTGTCGGAGAGGGGTTTCACTATCGGGCGGGCGAACCGCATGCCGAGGTTCATGCGTTGCGCATGGCCGGTGAGAAGGCGCGCGGTGCCACAGCCTACGTCACGCTGGAGCCCTGCAGCCATCACGGGCGTACGCCGCCGTGCTGTGAAGCGTTGATCGCGGCGGGTGTTTCACGCGTGGTCGCATCGATGCAGGACCCAAATCCGCAGGTGGCTGGACGCGGTCTGTATCGCCTGCAGCAGGAAGGCATTGACGTCAGCCATGGTCTGATGATGCAGGACGCGGAAGCGCTTAACAAAGGTTTCCTGAAGCGCATGCGCACGGGGTTCCCGTATATTCAGCTCAAGCTGGGCGCCTCGCTGGACGGCCGTACGGCAATGGCAAACGGTGAAAGCCAGTGGATCACTTCTCCACAGGCAAGGCGCGATGTGCAACGTCTGCGCGCGCAAAGCCATGCTATTCTCACCAGCAGTGAAACCGTTCTGGCTGACGATCCGGCCATGACCGTGCGCTGGGACGAGCTGAATGCCGATACCCAGGCTCTTTACCCGCAGGAGAACCTGCGTCAGCCGCTGCGTATTGTCATTGATAGCCAGAACCGCGTGACGCCGGAGCACCGCATCGTCCAGCAGCCTGGTGAGACTTGGATTGCCCGTACCAAAGAGGATGCTCGCGAATGGCCGGAAGGCGTACGCAGCATTACGGTGCCGGAGCATAATGGCCATCTGGATCTGGTGGTGCTGATGATGCTGCTCGGCAAGCAGCAGGTGAACAGCATCTGGGTGGAAGCGGGGCCAACGCTTGCCGGTGCGCTCTTACAGGCCGGGCTGGTGGATGAACTGCTTGTTTACGTTGCGCCTAAACTGTTAGGCCACGACGCGCGCGGCCTGTTTGTGCTGCCCGGCCTTGAAAAACTGGCCGACGCACCGCAACTCAAATTTAGCGAGATTCGTCCGGTAGGTCCGGATGTCTGCCTCCACTTAACGACAGCGTAATTGCTCCTTAAATAGGGAAGCAGTGCGCAAAGTATTATGATAAAATCCGCCCCCCTGCGGGGCCAAATGAACCCGTAAAGGAAGAGTATGAACATTATTGAAGCTGCTGTAGCTACCCCGGACGCTCGCGTCGCCATCACCATTGCGCGTTTCAACAACTTCATCAACGACAGCCTGCTGGAAGGTGCGATTGACGCCCTGAAACGTATCGGCCAGGTTAAAGATGACAACATTACCGTTGTTTGGGTTCCAGGCGCTTACGAACTGCCACTGGCGGCAGGCGCGCTGGCGAAAACCGGTAAATACGACGCGGTGATTGCGCTGGGTACCGTTATTCGTGGCGGCACTGCGCACTTCGAATACGTTGCGGGCGGTGCAAGCAACGGCCTGGCACACGTTGCGCAGGATGCTGAAATTCCTGTCGCATTCGGCGTGCTGACCACCGAAAGTATTGAACAAGCCATCGAACGTGCTGGCACCAAAGCCGGTAACAAAGGTGCAGAAGCTGCACTGACCGCGCTTGAAATGATTAATGTATTGAAAGCCATCAAGGCCTGATTTTTTTGTAAGGGGAATTCCGTGAAACCTGCTGCTCGTCGCCGCGCCCGTGAATGTGCCGTCCAGGCACTTTACTCCTGGCAGTTGTCCCAGAACGACATCGCTGATGTTGAATACCAGTTCCTGTCAGAACAGGACGTGAAAGACGTTGACGTTCTGTACTTCCGTGAACTGCTGTCGGGAGTGGCGACTAATAGCGCGTATCTCGATGGTCTGATGAAGCCTTATCTGTCCCGTCTGCTCGAAGAGCTGGGCCAGGTAGAAAAAGCAGTGTTGCGTATTGCGCTGTTTGAGCTGTCTAAACGTGATGATGTGCCGTACAAAGTGGCCATCAACGAAGCGATCGAACTGGCGAAAACCTTCGGCGCTGAAGACAGCCACAAGTTTGTAAACGGCGTACTTGATAAAGCAGCACCTGCGATCCGTCCCCACAAAAAGTGATCCGCAAACCGGAGTCCTGCATTGCCTGACGGGCGGTGCGGCTCCGGTTTTTTCTTTTATTTGCTGAGGCATAACGTATGGCATGCGGCGAATTCTCCCTGATTGCCCGTTATTTCGACCGTGTCAGAACCTCTCGTCTTGATGTTGAAACCGGCATCGGCGATGACTGTGCACTTCTCAATATTCCAGAAAAACAGACGCTGGCAATCAGCACCGACACTCTGGTGTGCGGCCGTCATTTCTTACCGGATATCGATCCTGCCGATCTGGCCTATAAGGCGCTGGCGGTTAACGTCAGCGATCTGGCGGCGATGGGTGCCGATCCCGCGTGGTTAACGCTGGCGCTGACGCTGCCTGAGGTGGACGAATCCTGGCTTGAAGCTTTCAGCGATGCGCTGTTTGAGCAGCTTAACTACTACGATATGCAGCTGATTGGCGGTGATACCACTGCCGGGCCGCTGTCGATGACGCTGGCGATCCACGGCTATGTGCCGCTCGGCCGCGCCCTGAAGCGCTCGGGTGCAAAACCCGGCGACTGGATCTACGTCACCGGTACGCCGGGTGACAGTGCGGCAGGGCTGGCGATTCTCCAGGATCGCTTAACCGTAAAGGATGCCGACGACGCGGCGTATCTGGTGAAACGCCATCTGCGCCCAACGCCGCGTATTCTGCACGGCCAGGCGCTGCGCGAGCGCGCGAGCTCTGCTATCGACCTCTCTGACGGGCTGATCTCAGACCTTGGCCATATTTTAAAGGCCAGCGGCGTTGGGGCGCGCGTTGATCTGGATCTGTTCCCGCTGTCAGAGGAACTGCTTCGTCATGTCGAACCTGAGCAGGCGCTGCGCTGGGCGCTGTCCGGTGGCGAAGATTACGAGCTGTGCTTTACCGTTCCGGAGCTGAACCGTGGAACGCTCGACGTGGCATTAGCGCATCTTGGTGCGAAATTCACCTGCATAGGTCAGATCATGCCGGAGAGTGAAGGGCTGAAGTTTGTGAAAGACGGTGCGCCGGTTACGCTGGACTGGAAAGGGTACGATCACTTCGCGTGAGTTTGTACGCTTTGTATTGCCGGGTGGCGGCTCCGCCTTACCCGGCCTACAAAAGATGGGGCTTATTTAAACCCCACCACCGGATGCGGCTGATACGGGGTCTCCAGCTCGGCAACCTGTTCGGGCGTCAGCGTGATATCCACCGCGTTTAACAGTTCGTCCAACTGCTCTTCCCGGGACGTGCCGATAATGGGAGCCGCGACGCCGCGCTTGCCCAGCAGCCACGCCAGCGCCACCTGGGCGCGGGTTGCGCCGGTATCGTCGGCAATCCCGGCCAGGCGTTCGGCAATCAGCGCATCGCTGGCCTCTGTTCCTTCATAGAGATTTTTTCCCACTTCATCCGAGACCAGACGGGCCGTAGTTTCGCCCCACGGACGGGTCAGGCGACCGCGCGCGAGCGGGCTCCACGGGATAACCGCCACGCCCTCCTGATGGCACAGCGGCAGCATCTCGCGCTCTTCTTCACGATAGATCAGATTGTAGTGATCCTGCATGGTGACAAAGCGCGCCCAGCCGTGTTGGGCCTGGAGATCCAGCGCCTGGGCAAACTGCGACGCGTGCATAGACGACGCGCCGATGTAGCGTGCTTTACCGGCTTTGACCACGTCGTTGAGCGCCTCAAGCGTCTCCTCGATCGGCGTGTTGTAATCCCAGCGGTGAATTTGCAGCAGGTCGACGTAATCCATGTTCAGGCGTCTGAGGCTGTCATCAATGGAGCGCAGGATCTGCGCGCGAGAAAGGCCCTGCGGCAGGTCGCCCACCGGGTAGTAGACCTTGGTGGCAACGACAACGTCATCCCGCCGGGCAAAATCGCGCAGGGCGCGGCCGACAATCTCCTCGCTGCTGCCGTCGGAGTAGCTGTTGGCGGTGTCAAAGAAGTTAATGCCGCCCTCGATGGCGCGTTTGATAATCGGACGGCTGCTCTCTTCCGGCAGCGTCCAGGCGTGGTTTCCCCGATCGGGCTCGCCAAAGGTCATGCAGCCCAGGCAAAGTCGGGATACCTTAAGGTCCGTTTTTCCTAATGTTGTGTATTGCACGGTTCCGCTCCTGCTGTTTAAACACCAGGTTTAAGCATAGCAGGAGCGGAAAAGGTGAGGGATCAGTCCAGCCAGGCGCGGATTTTAGCTTCGATACCGGCAGCGTCCAGGCCAATCGCCGCGCGGGCTTCGTCCTGGGTACCTTGCGGAATGAAATGATCCGGCAGGCCGAGGTTCAGCACTGGCACGGCTTTACGATTTGCCATCAGTACCTCGTTCACGCCGCTACCCGCACCGCCCATGATGGCGTTTTCTTCCAGCGTCACCAGCACGTCGTGGGCCTCAGCCATACTCAGGATCAGAGATTCGTCGAGCGGCTTCACAAAGCGCATATCCACCAGCGTGGCATTCAGCGTTTCAGCCACTTTCGCGGCCTCGGGCATCAACGTGCCGAAGTTCAGGATCGCCACTTTTTCACCGCGACGCTTAACCACTCCTTTACCAAGCGGCAGTTTTTCCAGCGGCTGAAGCTCAACGCCTACGGCATTGCCGCGCGGGTAGCGAACGGCGCTTGGGCCATCCTGATAGTGGTAGCCGGTAAACAGCATCTGACGACATTCGTTCTCGTCGCTTGGCGTCATGACAACCATATCCGGAATGCAGCGCAGGAACGACAGGTCATACGCGCCCTGGTGCGTCTGACCATCGGCACCGACGATGCCCGCACGATCGATAGCAAACAGCACCGGCAGCTTCTGAATCGCCACGTCGTGGATCACCTGATCGTAGGCGCGCTGCAGGAAGGTGGAATAGATAGCGACAACCGGCTTGTAGCCGCCGATCGCCAGGCCCGCTGCAAACGTCACCGCGTGCTGCTCGGCAATGGCCACGTCGAAATACTGGTCCGGATATTTTCTGGAGAATTCGACCATGCCGGAGCCTTCGCGCATGGCCGGGGTGATCGCCATCAGCTTGTTGTCTTTTGCGGCGGTTTCGCACAGCCAGTCGCCGAAGATTTTTGAATAGCTCGGCATGCCGCCGCTGCTTTTTGGCAGACAGCCGCTGGACGGGTCAAATTTAGGCACCGCATGGAAGGTGATCGGATCTTTTTCCGCCGGTTCGTAGCCACGCCCTTTTTTGGTCATGATGTGCAGGAACTGCGGGCCTTTCAGGTCGCGCATGTTCTTGAGCGTGGTCACCAGACCCAGCACGTCGTGACCGTCAACCGGCCCAATATAGTTAAAGCCCAGTTCTTCAAACAGGGTGCCTGGCACGACCATGCCTTTGATGTGCTCTTCGGTGCGCTTGAGCAGCTCTTTGATCGGCGGTACGCCGGAGAAGACCTTTTTACCGCCTTCACGCAGCGAGGAGTAAAGCTTGCCGGAGAGCAGCTGCGCCAGATGGTTGTTTAGCGCGCCGACGTTTTCGGAAATCGACATTTCGTTATCGTTGAGGATAACCAGCATGTCCGGCTTGATGTCGCCCGCGTGGTTCATGGCTTCGAAGGCCATACCGGCGGTGATGGCGCCGTCGCCAATCACGCAGACGGTGCGGCGCTGCTTGTTCTCTTTCTCGGCGGCAACGGCAATACCGATGCCCGCCGAAATGGAGGTAGAGGAGTGGCCGACGCTCAGCACGTCGTACTCGCTCTCACCGCGCCACGGGAACGGGTGCAAGCCGCCTTTCTGACGAATTGTGCCAATTTTATCGCGACGTCCGGTCAGAATTTTGTGCGGATAGGCCTGGTGACCCACGTCCCAGATGAGCTGATCGAACGGCGTGTTATAGACGTAGTGCAGCGCCACGGTCAGCTCTACCGTGCCAAGCCCGGAGGCGAAATGGCCGCTGGAGCGGCTTACGCTGTCGAGCAGGTAGCGACGCAGCTCGTCGCACAGCTTCGGCAGGCTCTCTTTCGGCAACAGACGTAACTCCTGGGTGGAGTCAACTAACGCCAGTGTCGGGTATTTGGCAATATCAAAACTCATCAAAGGCTCATCGAGATATATAGTTTATTTATCACGCTGGATTATATAGTCCGCTAGCGCTTCCAGTGCCGAGGTATCCAGCGATTGCGCAGCCAGTTCATTCAGCGACTGGCGGGCATCGTCAATCAGATCCCGGGCTTTACGTTGGGCTTGCTCAAGGCCCAGCAGGGCGGGGTAGGTACTTTTGCCAAGCTGCTGGTCCGCACCCTGACGTTTACCCAATGTTGCAGTATCGCCCACCACATCCAGAATGTCATCCTGAACCTGGAATGCCAGACCGATACTTTCTGCGTATCTGTCCAGAATCGGCAGGGCTTTGCGCCCTTGTTCACCCGCGCTCAGCGCGCCCAGGCGAACGGCGGAACGAATCAGTGCCCCGGTTTTATGGCGGTGAATACGCTCCAGCTGTTCCAGATTAACCTGACGTCCTTCCGCTTCAAGATCCAGCGCCTGTCCGCCGCACATGCCGGCCACGCCGCTGGCCATTGCCAGCTCGGAGATCATCGCCAGACGGTCGCGGTCAGCCACTTCCGCCATTGGCGCGTCGCTCAGAATCGAGAACGCCAGCGTCTGCAGGGCATCACCCGCCAGGATGGCATTCGCCTCGCCAAACTTGATATGGCAGGTGGGTTTACCCCGACGCAAATCGTCGTCGTCCATGGCCGGGAGATCGTCGTGGATCAGCGAGTAGGCATGGATGCACTCAACGGCGGCTGCCGGAGCGTCCAGCGTGTTATCGCTGATGCCAAACATATTGCCGGTGGCATACACCAGGAACGGGCGCAGGCGCTTTCCACCCAAGAGTGCGCCATAGTGCATGGCTTCAACCAGTGGAGTGTTCTGAAAAGGCTGTGGCGCAATAAAACGGCGCAGGGCGTCGTTGGCGCGTACGACGCGCGCCTGAAGCTCGTTGGCAAAATCCATTTACTCGGCGTCCGGTGTGAAAGGCGTGGTTTTCGCGTCTTCGCTGTCGGAAAGCAGGATCTGCACGCGCTGCTCGGCCTGCTGCAGCTTGACCTGCCCCTGGCGCGCCAGCTGCACGCCACGCTCGAATTCGTTGAGCGCCTCTTCCAGCGGGAGATCGCCGCTCTCAAGACGGGTAACAATTTGCTCCAGTTCACTCAGCGCAGTTTCAAAACTGGCCGGTGCGTCGTTCTTCTTCGGCATAGTGAATTGACTCTTATATTCTTCGCCCCGACATGGTAACGGACTTGGGCGGATAAGCAAATAACGCGCAATGTGCACAGGAGCGGCGCGATGGTGGTATACTTGCGCGCCTGGATGCAGCCACGGGTGTGGGCTGCTGTACTCTTTTCCATTACAAGCCTTAATACGCTTGCCTAAGAAACATTGCCGCCATGAAGTTTATCATTAAATTGTTCCCTGAAATCACCATCAAAAGCCAATCTGTGCGTTTGCGCTTTATTAAAATTCTCACCGGGAACATTCGTAACGTATTAAAGCACTACGACGAAACCCTCGCCGTGGTGCGCCACTGGGACCACGTTGAGGTCCGTGCGAAAGACGAAAACAAACGTCAGGATATTCGCGACGCGCTGACCCGTATTCCGGGGATCCACCATATCCTGGAAGTGGAAGATGTTCCGTTCAGCGATATGCACGACATCTTCGAGAAAGCGCTGGTGCAGTACCGTGACCAGATCGAAGGCAAAACCTTCTGCGTGCGCGTGAAGCGTCGCGGCAAGCACGAATTCAGCTCCATTGAAGTGGAACGTTATGTCGGCGGCGGTTTAAACCAGCACGTTGAAACGGCGCGCGTACGTCTGACCAACCCGGACGTGACGGTGAACCTGGAGATCGAAAACGATCGCCTGCTGCTGGTGAAAGGGCGCTATGAAGGTATCGGCGGCTTCCCTATTGGCACCCAGGAAGACGTATTATCCCTGATCTCTGGCGGCTTCGACTCCGGCGTCTCCAGCTATATGCTGATGCGTCGCGGCTGCCGTGTGCACTACTGCTTCTTCAACCTGGGCGGCGCGGCGCACGAAATCGGCGTTCGTCAGGTGGCGCATTACCTGTGGAACCGCTTCGGCAGCTCCCACCGCGTGCGTTTCGTGGCAATCAACTTCGAACCTGTGGTCGGCGAAATCCTCGAGAAAGTGGACGACGGTCAGATGGGCGTCATCCTTAAGCGCATGATGGTGCGTGCGGCGTCCAAAGTGGCTGAACGCTACGGCGTGCAGGCGCTGGTCACCGGCGAAGCGCTGGGCCAGGTCTCCAGCCAGACGCTGACCAACCTGCGTCTGATCGACAACGTATCTGATACGCTGATCCTGCGTCCGCTCATCTCCCATGACAAAGAGCACATCATCGATCTGGCGCGCGAAATCGGCACCGAAGATTTTGCCCGCACCATGCCGGAATACTGCGGCGTGATCTCTAAAAGCCCAACGGTGAAAGCGGTAAAGGCGAAGATCGAAGTGGAAGAAGAGAACTTCGATTTCAGCATTCTGGATAAAGTGGTGGAAGAAGCGTCCAACATTGATATCCGCGAGATTGCCCAGCAGACCGAGCAGGAAGTGGTTGAAGTGGAGACCGTGAGCGGTTTCGGCGCGAACGATGCGATTCTGGATATTCGCTCCATTGACGAGCAGGATGACAAGCCGCTACAGGTGGAAGGCGTCGAAGTGGTTTCTCTGCCGTTCTACAAGCTGAGCACCAAATTTGGCGATCTCGACCAGAGCAAAACGTATCTGCTGTGGTGTGAGCGCGGGGTCATGAGTCGCCTGCAGGCGCTGTATCTGCGCGAGCAGGGCTTTGCGAATGTGAAGGTGTATCGTCCGTAGTTTCTCGCCCGGTGGCGCTTCGCTTACCGGGCCCACGGTACCGTGCATTTGTAGGCTGGGTAAGGCGTAGCCGCCACCCGGCTTTTTTTATGCACTACTCTTCATAGTAATTATAAATCCCCGCAGGCATCACCAGCGATGATGCCACTTCGTAGGCCTTCTCGCGCCCGACCAGCAGGTCAATAATCTTTAAGCCAAAATCAATCGCAGTGCCAGGCCCCTGGCTGGTCAGCAGGTTTACGCGCGGGTCCCAGACGACGCGTTTGTCCACCCAATGTTCTTCCGGGATCGTATCCTTCAGCCCCGGGAAGCCGGTCATATTGCCGACGGGGAAGATATCGTGCGGAACCAGAACCGTTCCCGCGGCGGCGCAGATAGCCGCGACGATACGGCCTGACAGATGGAACTGACGCACGGTCTCGACCAGCAGCGGGCTGTCGCGAAAACATTCCGCGCCTTTTAGGCCGCCGGGCAGCACGATGATGTCGTAATCTCCGTCTGCCACCTGAACAAGCGGCGCGTCTGCCAGGATTTTCACCCCGCGTGAACAGGTGATTGCAAGATTGCCGTCGCTGGCGACGCTGGCGGTGGTGATCTTAATTCCGCCGCGCACCATCAAATCAATGGTGGTGACCGCTTCCATCTCTTCGCTACCAGGGGCGAGGCAGATCAGTGCTGACGCGCTCATATTCACTCTCCTTACGTTTAACCAGGTCATACAGACGGGCGTTTTCCGGCACGGAAATGCCGTGTGCGCGGGCGCGTTTTAGCAGATAGCCGGTAATGTAGTCGATCTCCGTGTGGCGTAATGCCCGAACATCCTGCAGCATTGAGGAGATGTTTTCTGCTGTACTCTCAATGACCTGCTCGACATAGCAGCGCAAATCGTCTGCCGAGGTATGCAGCCCTTCCCGCTCAACGACCGCCGCGACTTCCGCACACAAAATGGCAACGTCCTGCGGATGATTTTTCAGCTCCCCGTTCGGGCAGTTCCACAGCGCCGTCAGCGGATTGATCACGCAGTTTACCGCAAGCTTACGCCACAGCTGAGGGCGGATGTTGTTGTGCCATGCGACGTCCGGCAAGACCTTTTGCAGAACATCGGCAAGATAGCTGTAGTCGCCATCCTGTGGTCTGGCAGGACCCATGTGCGTCACGCCGCTGGCGACATGCACAATGATGTTGCCGTCGCGACGGGCAGCGTGCGTGGTCGTCGCCATCAGCAGGGGCTGCGGGACGCTTTTCAGCTCATCGAGGGTACCCATGCCGTTATGCAGCAGCAGTATGGGCGAAGTGGGGGGGAGCTGCGCGGCCAGTGTCTTTACCGCGTCTGAGACCTGCCAGGCCTTGAGCGTCACCAGTAAAAGGTCGCTTTGCGCCAGGAAATCAGGATCGTTGGCGGTGAGAGATTCGTTAAAGATGCTTCCGTCTTCACCAATCAGGTTTACACTGCAGTAGGGTTGGGGCACTCGCAGCCAGCCCTGAACCTCATGTCCGTGCTTGCACAGCGCGGTCAGCCACAGCTGACCAAGCGCTCCGCATCCGAGCACCGTAATTTTCATTGTTCCTCCTCACCTGCAACTGCGCCAGGTGTTACAGCTTAATTATACAGCTAAGCTTCTGTTGAGTTATGCCTCGTAGCGGGTATTATGCAACGCAACAAAAGTGAAGGGAGAAGAAAAGATGCCATCTTTCGATATTGTTTCCGAAGTTGATATCCAGGAAGTTCGCAACGGCGTTGAGAACGCAACCCGCGAAGTTGAGTCACGTTTCGATTTTCGTGGCGTTGAGGCGTCGTTTGAGCTGAACGATGCAAATAAGACCATTAAGGTGCTGAGCGAGTCTGATTTCCAGGTGAATCAGCTGCTCGACATTCTGCGCGCCAAGCTGTTAAAGCGCGGCATCGAAGGGACGTCTCTCGATGTGCCGGAAGAGTTCGTGCACAGCGGCAAAACGTGGTTCGTTGAAGCGAAGCTGAAGCAGGGCATTGAGAGCGCGGTGCAGAAGAAGATCGTGAAGCTCATTAAAGACAGCAAGCTGAAGGTGCAGGCGCAGATCCAGGGTGAAGAAATTCGTGTGACCGGTAAGTCCCGCGACGATCTCCAGTCCGTAATGGCGCTGGTGCGCGGCGGCGATTTGGGACAACCGTTCCAGTTTAAAAACTTCCGCGATTAATATAAAAAGCCCGGTTAAACCGGGCTTTTTTTCACGCCTTGAGCGCCTGCTCGACTTCGAAGCGGTTAGTCATTTTACTGTCTATCTTGACGTAAGCGCTGCGCTCTTCCGGGACAATGAGCACGTCCGTCACG
The DNA here is from genome assembly GCF_034106785.1 of Enterobacter sp. 241F3. Taxonomy (NCBI): domain Bacteria; kingdom Pseudomonadati; phylum Pseudomonadota; class Gammaproteobacteria; order Enterobacterales; family Enterobacteriaceae; genus Enterobacter; species Enterobacter sp. 241F3. Next base: position 1,426,521 of record NZ_JAWNDD010000001.1, on the reverse strand, counting down.
CCCTCTTTTTCTTCCAGACGCTGCTTAAGCGCATCGCTGATTTCCACATCATCCGGGATTTCTATCCGCAGGCTGCTCACGTAGCGCGGCTCTTTCATGGTGCTGGCGACCAGCAGCCAGACTGTCGCTAACAGCGCACCGGCGAGAAATACGGTTTGTGAATCAAACAGGCCGTCCACCCAGCCGCCGAGCGAGCCGCCGATCGCCACGCCGAGAAACTGGCTGGTGGAGTAAATACCCATTGCCGTACCTTTGTAACCGGCGGGGGACTCTTTGCTGATAAGCGACGGCAACAGGGCTTCCATCAGGTTAAATGCCAGGAAGAACAGCTGCACGCCGGCAATCAGCTCCCAGAAGTGCGGACCGGCACCCCAGAGCACGATTTCGGCAATCAGCAGGACCGCCACGCAGCCCACGAAGACGCGCTTCATTTTGCGCTTCACTTCGGCGTAGATGATGAACGGCACGACGGAGACAAACGAAATCAGCATCGTGACCAGATAGATTTTCCAGTGCTCAGCCGCCGGGAAACCCGCTGCCGCAAGCTGGCCGGGCAGGGCGACAAAGGTCGACATCAGCAGGATGTGCAGACACATAATGCCAAAGTTCAGCTTCAGAAGGCGCGGCTCGACAATCACTTTGCTGAAGCAGCCTTTTACCATCCCGGATTCACGGTTGAGGACGTGGTTTTTGCTGTCCGGCACGACCCACAGGGTTAACGCAATACCAATGGTTGCCAGCACGGCAATCATCCAGAACAGGGCGTGCAGACCCAACGTGTGCGTAATGATGGGGCCAAGCACCATCGCAATCGCAAACGTTACGCCAAAGCTCACGCCGATGAACGCCATTGCTTTGGTGCGGTTTTGCTCGCGGGTTAAGTCGGACAGCAGCGCCATCACCGCGGCGGCAATCGCGCCGGAGCCCTGCAGGGCGCGGCCGAGTATAATCCCCCAGATGGAGTGGGAGAGGGCGGCAATTACGCTTCCGAGCACAAAGACCAGCAGCCCGCCGACGATCAGCGGCTTTCTGCCCACCCGGTCAGAGAGCAGGCCAAAAGGGATCTGGAAAACCGCCTGCGCCAGGCCGTAGATGCCGATCGCGAGTCCAATCAGCGCCTCGCTGGCCCCCTGCAGCGCCATACCGTACGTGGTCAGAACAGGCAGGACCATAAACATGCCAAGCATCCGTAGCGAGAAGACAGTCCCTAAGCCCCAGGTCGCGCGTAGCTCGCCTGGCGTCATTTTATAATCGTTCATTACCACCTCAGTTCAAAAGCAGGCCATAGTGTAGTGCGGGGAAGGGGCGGGGTAAATAAAGGGTTATTTAACAAATATTACATGCGTTATTAGTAGATTCAGCGAATAAAAAAGGGTGCCGAAGCACCCCCTTTATTGACCTGTTTTGGCTTACCAGACGTAAGTCAGCAGGTTATGTGAATCCGGCACCATGAAGTCTACGGACATCATCACGGACAGCGAGGTGATGGCCACAATCGAGAACACAAACAGTTTGCGCGCCCAGACTTTGTCATCTTCCACTTTGTAACCGCGCAGCGCCATACCGAGCCACCAGACGCTCACCGCAGCCGCTACCGCCAGATATTTATATCCAGCGTAACCACCCAGAGAGAGCATCAGCGTTGCCACGGCAAAGGCGATGATGTACAGCGTGATGTGGTTCTTGGCAACCGAAATGCCCTTCACGACCGGCAGAACCGGGATGTTCGCTGCCTGATAATCCTTAAAGCGGAAAATCGCGATGGCATAGGAGTGCGGCATCTGCCACAGGCTAAAGATAGCCAGCAGGATCAGCGCACCGCTGTCGAACTCGTTCGTGACCGCACAGTAGCCAATCACCGGCGGCGCAGCGCCGGAGAGAGAACCAATCAGCGTGCCGTAGACGGAGTGGCGTTTCATATACAGGCTGTAGACGCCCACATACACCACGAACCCCATCACCCCCAGCCAGCAGGCCAGTGGGTTAGCACCAAACCACAGCAGCATAAAGCCAGCAATACCCAGCAAGGTGGCGTACACCAGCGAGACGGAAGGGGCGATCAGGCCTTTCACCAGCACCCGATTTTTGGTCCTTTCCATCTTCTTGTCGATATCCATGTCGATGTAGTTGTTAAATACACAACCGGACGCAACAACCAGTGACACACCGACCAGCGTGTAGATAAAGAGGGTGTAATCAATGCTGCCCTTAGAGGCCAGCAGGAACCCTCCGATCACGGAGATCAGGTTGCCAAAGATGATGCCTGGTTTCGTTACTTGCAGGTATTGCTTAAACATACTCGCCGCTCTTAGTGAACCATCATGTTGTAGTTGAGGTTCCACATAATCCAGATGGAACCGACTACCAGGATAGCGATGATAATCACGGTAAAGATAAAGGCGGTCATATTCCAGCCTTCATCGGACTTGGTGTTCATGTGCAGGAAGCAAACCAGATGCACCAGAATCTGAATCACAGCGGTTACCAGGATTGCACCCAGGATAACCGGCTTAGACGCAGAACCGCTCATCACCATCCAGAACGGGATCACCGTCAGGATGATCGACAGGATGAAACCTGTCATGTAGGTTTTTACGCTGCCGTGGGAAGCGCCATGATCGTTAGAATGACTCATTACATCGCCCCCATCAGATAGACAACAGAGAACACACAGATCCACACCACGTCCAGGAAGTGCCAGAACAGGCTCAGGCACAGGATACGGGTACGGTTAGTACTGGTCAGGCCGCGACGGGAGATCTGGAACATCAGGACTGCCATCCAGATCAGGCCGGAGGTCACGTGCAGACCGTGAGTGCCGACCAGCGCGAAGAACGCGGACAGGAAGCCACTGCGATCCGGGCCGAAGCCTTCCATGATCAGGTGATGGAATTCATAGATTTCCATCCCGATAAATCCAGCACCAAACAACCAGGTCAACGCCAGCCAGGAAACAACCTGGCTCTTGTTGTTTTTGTACATGGCGATAGCCGCCATGCCGTAGGTGATGGAGCTGAATAACAGCAGTGCGGTTTCAACCAGAACGAACGGCAGTTCAAAGATGTCCTTGCCGGTCGGGCCGCCCGCTGTGCCGTTCACCAGAACGGCATAGGTTGCGAACAGACAGCAGAACAGAATGCAGTCGCTCATCAGGTAGATCCAGAAACCGAAGACTTTGGTCGGTCCTGTATCGTGGTGCGCATGCTCATGCGCGTGGGCAGTTGAGTGCGCCAGAGTATCAGTTGCCATTTTTCAGCCCCGCTTTAGAAATCTCGTCGAAATGCTGATTTTCCAGCTTCTCAACTTCACGGACTGGTACGTAGTAGTCCACGTCCTCGTCAAAGCTCTTCACAATCCAGCTGATTACGATGCCGGCGAAGCCAACAATCGCCATCCACCAGATGTGCCAGATCATTGCGAAACCAAATACCGTTGCGAAGGCGGCAATCACGATGCCCGCACCGCTGTTTTTCGGCATGTGGATCTCTTCGTAATGAGCAGGTTGCTTGTACGCTTCACCTTTCTCTTTCATTTCCCAGAATGCGTCACGTTCATGAACCTGCGGCACAATGGCGAAGTTATAGAAAGGAGGTGGAGAAGAGGTCGCCCACTCCAGCGTACGGCCACCCCATGGGTCACCGGTCAGGTCACGGTTCTGATCGCGGTCGCGAATAGACACGTAGAACTGAATCAGCTGAGACGCGATACCACAGGCAATCAGCACGGCACCGCCCGCTGCAACCATCAGCATTGGGTGGAACTGCGGATCGATCTGCTGGCTCAGGCGACGGGTCATACCCATGAAGCCCAGCACGTACAGCGGCATAAATGCTACGAAGAAGCCGATGATCCAGAACCAGAACGCGCGTTTACCCCATTTTTCGTTCAGCGTGAAGCCGAACGCTTTTGGCCACCAGTAGGTTACGCCAGCGAAGCAGCCGAAGACCACGCCACCGATGATAACGTTATGGAAGTGCGCAATCAGGAACAGGCTGTTGTGCAGAACGAAGTCAGCGCCCGGTACCGCCAGCAGTACGCCGGTCATCCCACCTACGGAGAAGGTTACGATGAAGCCGATGGTCCACAGCATCGCTGAGTGGAACACGATACGGCCCTGGTACATGGTGAACAGCCAGTTGAAGATCTTCACCCCGGTAGGGATGGCGATAATCATGGTTGTGATACCGAAGAAGGCGTTTACGTTCGCGCCCGCACCCATGGTGAAGAAGTGGTGCAGCCAAACGATGAACGACAGAACGGTAATACACACGGTTGCCCACACCAGAGAGGTGTAACCAAACAGACGTTTACGCGAGAAGGTTGCCGCGATTTCGGAGAACACACCGAACACAGGCAGAACCAGAATGTACACTTCCGGGTGACCCCAGGCCCAAATCAGGTTGATGTACATCATCATGTTGCCACCCATATCATTCGTGAAGAAATGGGTGCCCAGATAGCGATCCAGGGTCAGCAGCGCGATGGTGACGGTCAGAATTGGGAAGGAGGCAATAATCAGGATGTTGGCGCACAGAGATGCCCAGGTAAATACCGGCATCTTGAACATGGTCATGCCAGGGGCACGCATCTTGATAATGGTCACGAAGAAGTTGATACCGGTCAGGGTAGTACCGACACCGGAGAGCTGAAGCGCCCAAATCCAGTAGTCGACGCCAACGCCCGGACTGTACTCAATTCCTGACAGCGGTGGGTAAGCCAGCCAACCGGTCTGCGCGAATTCGCCCACGCCCAGTGACAGGTTAACCAAGATAACGCCGACAACCGTGAACCAGAAGCTCAGGTTGTTCAGGAACGGGAACGCCACGTCGCGCGCGCCGATTTGCAGCGGAACGACAACGTTCATCAGACCGATAACCAGCGGCATCGCCACGAAGAAGATCATGATAACGCCGTGGGCGGTAAAGATCTGATCGTAGTGGTGCGGTGGCAGGAAGCCGGCTTCACCCGCAGAAGCGAGTGCCTGCTGGCTACGCATCATGATCGCATCCGCAAAGCCACGAATTAACATGACGATACCGACGATGCAGTACATGATACCGAGTTTTTTGTGGTCAACCGAAGTCAGCCACTCGTTCCACAGGTAGCTCCACTTACCGAAGTAAGTGATCAGGGCCAGTAAGGCCGCGCCACCAATGATAATTGCAGCCACCGTAACCACGATAATCGGTTCATGGTAGGGCACTGCATCCAGTGTCAATTTTCCGAACATTTTCTTCCTCGGCCCCTTAGTGAGCGGTTTCCGCGTGGCTCATGTCCATGCCTTCCATACCTTCGTGCGCGCTGTGCTCGCCTTCTGGCTGGGTCATGTCCATGCTCTTGCCGTGATCCATAAATTTGCCAATAACATCTTTGAACAAATCAGGTTTCACATTAGAGAAGTACTCCACCTTGTTGTATTCGCTTGGTGCAGCCACTTTTTCGAACGCCGCCATGTCAGACATGGTGTTTGGAGACTGCTTCGCTTTTTCAACCCACTGGTCGAAAGCGGCACGGTCTGGCGTCGCAATAGCTTTGAACTTCATACCTGAGAAGCCCGGGCCGCTATAGCTGGCGGAGATACCATCATAGGTGCCTGCTTCATTCGCGATCAGATGCAGGTTGGTCTGCATACCGGCCATCGCGTAAATCTGGCTACCCAGACGTGGGATGAAGAAGGAGTTCATTACGGAGTTGGAGGTCACTTTGAACTGAACCGGAGTGTTCGCCGGGAAGGCGATTTCATTCACGGTAGCAATACCCTGCTCTGGATAGATGAAGAACCATTTCCAGTCCATGGAGACCACTTCAATGGTAATAGGTTTCTCATCGTGAACCAGCGGTTTGCTTGGCTCAAGTGCGTGAGTGGTTTTCCAGGTCAGCACGGCAAGGAACAGGATGATCAGAATAGGTACCGTCCAGACCACAGCTTCCACTTTATTGGAGTGTGACCAGTTAGGGCTATACTTCGCATCTTTATTGCTCGCACGATACTTCCAGGCGAAACCAACAGCCATCAAAATGGCAGGAATAACCACAATCAACATCAGGCCAAAAGCCGTCAATATCAGTGAACGTTGTTCCAGTCCAATCTGTCCTTTGGGGTCTAGTAGTGCAGAATCGCAGCCACTGAGTAATACAGTGCCCGCGAATAATGACAACCATCCCAAACTTTTATTGTATTTCCCGAGTCTCATTTAACGACCTCAATTCCACGGAGTCTGGTGGCGTTTAAAGTGTGCGGGCATTTTACGGGAAGGTTACATTACTGTAAACATCATTAGGCCTGTGTCAGGAAGGTGTTACCGGGTTCTGCCGCACGTGTCACAAGTGTTGCAAATTATGTCGGTTTTTATGACCGAAGCCGCACGGCATGGGCTTTATAACGAAAGGACCCCCAAGCATACCCTAAAAGGGGCAATTGGTATAACCATTGTTGAAAATAAACAAAAAATTAACAATTAATTATCAATAAAAAGACATATAAAAAACGAAAAATCAAACTCTCGTATGCTGAATCGTTTAATGAAAAATAGCGTTTTGGAATAGGAGCCAATAATTTCCAAATCCTATCCCGCACAAAACAACAAATATTTTTTTTGCGCCTGGCGGCTATTCCGTCGTTATAATTTCGGTTAGTGATTACAACGGGAAATAACCTTTCGCATTTTTCTTCAGGTCATCTGCGTTTTACGCAACGCCATGAAATCAAGCAGACCTCCGATCAGGATCCCGGCGATAGCCAGCAGGGCGCCTGCGTCCAGCAGAAGGGCTTCGAAAGGGAGTGCCAGAGAGGTGCTGGCATTGATAATAAGCACCACGAGCCAGAGCGCCAGAGCAATGCAGCCCGCCATTAACAGACGTAACGCAAAACGGTAGGCGCGGTGATATTCGGTGCGCGGCATAAAGTGTTCTGTTCGCTGGGTATATTCCAGCGTCTGACGGCAGACCAGCAGCAATAAAATTCCCGGCACGGCAGCTACGACCGAGAAGAGATAAAATGTTGGCCAGCCGTGGGCTTCCACGAACCAGCCGGCAATCGGGCCAACGTACACCCGGCCAACGGCTGAGAGCGCCGAGAGCAGAGCGAACTGAGTGGCTGAAAACGACTTATTGCACAGGGTCATCAGCAGGGCGACAAACGCCGCAGTGCCCATGCCGCCGCAGAGGTTTTCGAAGAATACCGCTGTGGCCATGCTGATCGTATGTTTGTCGGTAATCGACAGCAGCCAGTAGCCTGCGTTAGAGGCACCCTGAAGGATGCCGAAAATTAGCAGCGCGCGAAACAGCGTCAGACGCTGCATCAGCACGCCGCCATAAAGCGCGCCGACGATGGTCGCAAACAGCCCAAGCGTTTTATTCACCATGCCTACTTCACCGGCGTCAAAACCGACGCCGCGGATCAGGAAGGTGGTGGTCAGGCTCATGGCGAAAGCATCGCCCAGCTTATAAAGGACGATAAGCAACAGGATCAGCCAGGCGTTGTTGCGGCCAAAAAAGTCACGCAGCGGTTCGGCGACGGCCTGCTCCAGCGAGCGGGGTACCGGAATAACGTTACTCGGTTCGGGCGCGAACAGCGTCGCGATAATGCAGGGGACAAGCAGGGCGGCCATCAGCCAGTACATACCCTGCCAGCCGAGGTACCTGTCGGCGAGCCACAGCGCCAGCCCGCCGGAAACCAGCATCCCGAGGCGATAGCCCAGCACGCTGATTGCTGCACCAGCACCGCGCTCTTCCGCAGGTAACACGTCCGTCTTCCAGGCGTCGAACACGATATCCTGAGAGGCGGAACAGAAAGCAATCACTACCGCAAGTGCGGCCATCCAGCGAAGCTGGGTGGTGGGTTCAAGAAGGCCCATACCCGCAATAGCCAGCAGCAGCAGAATCTGCGTCATCACTAACCAGCCGCGCCGACGCCCGAGGAAAGGCGGCGTGTAGCGATCCATGACCGGAGACCACAGGAACTTAAAGACATAGGCCTGGCCGACAAGCGAGAAGAACCCAATGGTTTTAAGATCGATGTTTTCAACCGTCATCCACGCCTGAAGCGTGCCGGAAGTGAGCGCGAGGGGTAAACCCGAGGCAAAGCCGAGGAGCAGCAGAATCGCTGATTTCGGTTGCTGGAAAATGCGTAAGTAATGGCTGGACATGTTCTTATAAAACTGACCCGGTGATACACCGGGTCAGCGAGCGGGATTAACGCGCGTTCTGCTTGATGAAGTCGTGAATGCTGGTGTCCTGCGCCATATCGGCGATGGTATCGGTCAGCACGCTGTTAACGGCGTTAGCAATGTTCTGGTTGGAGGCCTGGAACGCACCTTCAACAGAATAGCTGGCGCGGTAGTTTTTGGTCATCTTGTTGCCATTCTTCGCGGTGGCAATGATGGCGATATCCGCTTTGGTCGCGATGTTGTAGCGCACGTTGCCCTGAGACACGTCAGCGTACAGGTTGTTCACGATGATCTGCAGATCGACCGCGCCGCTTGGGCCAATCATATACCCGCGAGCGGTCATCTGTTTCTCCAGCACTTCCTGCAACAGGAAGCGCAGGTCGCGGGACGCGGTGAGGGTAACCTGCTGGTTATCGCGGGTCACTTTAGCCAGCGCTTGATCCTGACGCTGATCGGCGCCGTTAATGCTCACGGTGACGCCCATCAGGCTTGGGTCCTGCTGAGGCAGGGTGATTTTTGGTGAGACATCAATAGTGGTTGGCGGGGTAGCGCAGCCTGCCAGCATAAAAAGGGCTACCAACGGAAAGAAGAGTTTTTTTAACATTTTCGGGTTCTCAACGAATCGTAAGCATATAAAGAGAAAAATTGTCGCCATCATAACATCGCCAACGGCAAGGGGAAGTGGTCAACGCATGTAAATTCATCGCCTTGTCCGAAAACTGACCAGTTCACCGTTTTTCTCAAACCGTGTATGACAAAACGTATGAGTCTCACAGTGAACTTCATTCGTTTGAATGAGAAAATCAGACGAAAGCTAAATATTTGTTGTCAAGGTGTAATGGAAACGGTAAAAGCGGCTAACATTTAAAGGGATGGGTGACATCCTGGCGTTGTCGGAGGAGTAATTTCATGATGATACGTGAGCATATAGAAGATAAATTAAGGGCAGCGTTCAACCCTGTGTTCCTCGAAGTCGTCGACGAAAGCTATCGTCATAACGTGCCGGCAGGTTCTGAAAGCCACTTTAAAGTGGTTCTGGTTAGCGATCGCTTCACGGGAGAACGTTTCCTGAATCGACACCGCTTGATCTACAGCACCTTGACGGAAGAACTCTCCACGACCGTGCATGCGCTGGCACTGCATACCTACACCATTAAGGAATGGGAAGGTCTGCAGGATACGGTTTTCGCATCGCCACCTTGTCGCGGTGCAGGCACTATCGCCTGATAAATCGGATTTGCAACGGCTGGAGCTTTTCCAGTATGTTGCTTAGAGATTTCCTCAAAACGGCCTCCGGGCCGTTTTGTTTTGTCTGAGTTTTGAGCGGATGGTGCGATTTTAAGGCTAAAAATAGCCTTAAAGTGTGAAAAAAGCCGCAGCAACATGCCCCAACCGTTCTCGACTCACCTAAGTGATGCCGCTATAATGCCGCGTCTTATTGAATGTCTTCGGGATGATTCTGGCGACAGGGAATGTGAATCTGCACTAAGAGAGCATCCCGGTATAACAGACAGATTCAGAGTTGACCGAGCACTGTGATTTTTTTGAGGTAACAAGATGCAAGTTTCAGTTGAAACCACTCAAGGCCTTGGCCGCCGTGTAACGATTACTATCGCTGCTGACAGCATCGAAACTGCTGTGAAAAGCGAGCTGGTCAACGTAGCAAAAAAAGTACGTATTGACGGCTTCCGCAAGGGCAAAGTACCAATGAATGTTGTTGCTCAGCGTTATGGCGCTTCCGTGCGTCAGGATGTGCTGGGTGAACTGATGAGCCGCAACTTTATCGATGCGATCATCAAAGAAAAAATCAATCCGGCCGGCGCGCCGAACTACGTTCCAGGCGAATACAAACTGGGCGAAGACTTTACCTACTCCGTAGAGTTCGAAGTGTACCCGGAAGTTGAGCTGAAAGGTCTGGAATCTATCGAAGTTGAAAAACCAGTTGTTTCCGTGACTGACGAAGACGTTGACGGCATGCTGGATACCCTGCGCAAGCAGCAGGCGAACTGGAAAGAGAAAGAAGGCGCTGTTGACGCTGAAGACCGTGTCACCATCGACTTCACCGGTTCTGTAGACGGCGAAGAGTTCGAAGGCGGTAAAGCGTCTGACTTCGTACTGGCAATGGGCCAGGGGCGTATGATCCCAGGCTTCGAAGACGGTATCAAAGGCCACAAGGCTGGCGAAGAGTTCACCATCGACGTGACCTTCCCGGAAGAATACCACGCTGAAAACCTGAAAGGGAAAGCAGCGAAGTTCGCTATCAACCTGAAGAAAGTTGAAGAGCGCGAACTGCCAGAACTGACTGAAGAATTCATCAAGCGTTTCGGCGTGGAAGATGGTTCTGTAGCGGGTCTGCGTACCGAAGTGCGTAAGAACATGGAACGCGAACTGAACGGCGCGGTGCGTAACCGTGTTAAATCTCAGGCGATCGAAGGTCTGGTTAAAGCCAACGAAATCGACGTTCCAGCTGCCCTGATCGACAGCGAAATCGACGTTCTGCGCCGTCAGGCTGCACAGCGTTTCGGTGGCAACCAGCAGCAAGCGATGGAACTGCCGCGCGAGCTGTTCGAAGAGCAAGCGAAACGCCGCGTTGTTGTTGGCCTGCTGCTGGGCGAAGTGATTCGTACCCACGAGCTGAAAGCTGACGAAGAGCGTGTGAAAGGCCTGATCGAAGAGATGGCTTCTGCATACGAAGATCCATCAGAAGTGATCGAGTTCTACGGTAAGAACAAAGAGCTGATGGACAACATGCGCAACGTTGCCCTGGAAGAGCAGGCTGTTGAAGCGGTACTGGCGAAAGCGAAAGTGACCGAAAAAGCGACCTCTTTCAACGAACTGATGAACCAGCAGGCGTAATTTCGCCCCAACGGTTTAAAGTTTGAACAGAAAACCCGTTGCCTTGCGGCAGCGGGTTTTTTTTATCGCAGCTATAGCCCTGGAAGAGTGCTAAAACGCCCTTTCGGTGTTAGCGTAACAACAAAAGGTTGTTATGCTTGAAATAGGGCACTGTAAACCCCATAAGTACGTAATCACGATGAATGAGACTGGCTGATAATCCGTCCGTAAGGTTACAATCAGTACAGCAGGTGTTTTCAATTTTGATCCAGGAGACGGAAATGTCATACAGTGGCGAACGAGATAACTTTGCACCCCATATGGCTCTGGTGCCAATGGTTATTGAACAGACCTCACGTGGTGAGCGTTCTTTTGATATCTATTCCCGTCTGCTCAAGGAACGCGTTATCTTTCTGACTGGCCAGGTGGAAGACCATATGGCTAACCTGATCGTGGCGCAGATGCTGTTTCTGGAAGCGGAAAACCCGGAAAAAGACATTTACCTGTACATTAACTCCCCGGGTGGCGTGATTACAGCAGGGATGTCCATTTATGACACCATGCAATTCATCAAACCTGATGTAAGCACTATCTGTATGGGTCAGGCTGCATCTATGGGCGCGTTCCTGTTAACAGCAGGAGCGAAGGGTAAGCGTTTCTGCTTGCCAAATTCCCGCGTGATGATTCACCAGCCGCTGGGCGGTTATCAGGGGCAGGCGACGGATATCGAAATCCACGCCCGCGAAATTCTGAAAGTAAAAGCGCGCATGAATGAACTTATGGCGCAGCATACGGGTCAACCACTCGAGCAGATCGAGCGCGATACCGAGCGCGATCGCTTCCTCTCTGCTCCAGAGGCAGTTGAGTACGGCTTAGTCGACTCCGTGTTGACCCATCGTAATTGATGCCCGCGACGCGAGTGTGCCGCTATACTAAGGTAGGGCGGCACGCTGCTCATTGCAGCTTGCGTCTTAGAATGGCATTTGCGTCGTCATGTGCGGCACAAAGAACTTAAAAAGAGGTTTGGACTCATGACAGATAAACGCAAAGATGGTTCGGGCAAACTGCTGTACTGCTCTTTTTGCGGCAAAAGCCAGCATGAAGTGCGTAAACTGATTGCCGGGCCGTCCGTGTATATCTGCGACGAATGTGTCGATTTATGTAACGACATTATTCGCGAAGAGATTAAAGAAGTCGCACCGCACCGTGAGCGCAGCGCGCTGCCAACACCGCATGAAATTCGTCATCACCTTGACGACTACGTCATCGGACAGGAGCAGGCCAAGAAAGTGCTGGCGGTAGCGGTCTATAACCACTACAAACGTCTGCGTAACGGCGACACCAGCAATGGCGTAGAACTGGGTAAAAGTAACATTCTGCTGATCGGCCCAACCGGTTCCGGTAAAACGCTGCTGGCTGAAACCCTGGCGCGTCTGCTCGATGTTCCGTTCACGATGGCGGATGCCACCACCCTGACCGAGGCCGGTTACGTGGGTGAGGACGTTGAAAACATCATTCAGAAACTGCTGCAGAAGTGCGATTACGACGTACAGAAAGCCCAGCGCGGGATTGTTTACATCGATGAGATCGACAAGATCTCCCGTAAATCAGACAACCCGTCCATCACCCGTGACGTATCGGGTGAAGGCGTACAGCAGGCACTGCTGAAGCTGATTGAAGGTACGGTCGCCGCCGTTCCGCCACAGGGTGGTCGTAAACATCCGCAGCAGGAGTTCCTGCAGGTTGATACCTCCAAGATCCTGTTCATCTGTGGTGGTGCGTTTGCTGGTCTGGATAAAGTCATCTCCCACCGTGTTGAAACCGGCTCCGGCATTGGTTTTGGCGCAACGGTGAAATCGACGTCCGAAAAACCAAACGAAGGCGAACTGCTGTCTCAGGTTGAACCGGAAGATCTGATCAAATTCGGTTTGATCCCTGAGTTCATCGGCCGTCTGCCGGTTGTGGCAACGCTGAATGAGCTGAGTGAAGACGCGCTGATCCAGATCCTGAAAGAACCGAAAAACGCACTGACCAAGCAGTATCAGGCGCTGTTCAATCTGGAAGGCGTTGACCTGGAATTCCGCGACGAAGCGCTGGATGCTATTGCCAAGAAAGCGATGGTCCGTAAAACCGGTGCTCGTGGTCTGCGTTCAATTGTTGAAGCAGCACTGCTCGACACCATGTACGATCTGCCGTCGATGGAAGACGTTGAGAAAGTGGTGATTGACGAGTCCGTTATTAGCGGTCAAACCAAGCCGCTGCTGATTTACGGCAAACCGGAAGCGCAGCAGGCATCTGGCGAATAATTCACCAAATCATACAAGCAGTTAATCAAAAAGGGGGGATTTTATCTCCCCTTTACTTTTTCCGTATTCATAGCGTTGAATGTGTGGGAAACATCCCCATATACTGGATACATGTTAATGGTTATGTGAAGCACAGTGACATGACCAGCTTACCTGGCGGACACTAACTAAGAGAGAGCTCTATGAATCCTGAGCGTTCTGAACGCATTGAAATCCCCGTATTGCCGTTGCGCGATGTGGTGGTTTATCCGCACATGGTCATACCCTTATTTGTAGGGCGGGAAAAATCTATCCGTTGCCTCGAAGCCGCCATGGATCATGATAAAAAAATCATGCTGGTGGCGCAGAAAGAAGCATCAACGGATGAGCCGGGTGTAAACGATCTTTTCACCGTCGGGACCGTGGCCTCTATTTTGCAGATGCTGAAGCTGCCTGACGGCACCGTGAAGGTGCTGGTAGAAGGCCTGCAGCGTGCGCGTATTACCACTCTGTCAGACGACGGCGAACACTTCTCTGCCAAGGCAGAGTACCTTGATTCGCCTGAACTTGATGAGCGCGAGCAGGAAGTACTGGTTCGCACCGCGATTAGCCAGTTTGAAGGCTACATCAAGCTGAACAAGAAAATCCCACCAGAAGTGCTGACGTCGCTGAACAGCATCGACGATCCTGCGCGCCTGGCGGACACCATCGCTGCCCATATGCCGCTGAAGCTGGCTGACAAGCAGTCCGTGCTGGAAATGTCCGACGTTAACGAGCGTCTGGAATACCTGATGGCGATGATGGAGTCTGAAATCGATCTGCTGCAGGTTGAGAAGCGCATTCGCAACCGCGTGAAAAAGCAGATGGAGAAATCTCAGCGTGAGTACTATCTGAATGAGCAAATGAAGGCCATTCAGAAAGAACTGGGCGAGATGGACGACGCGCCGGACGAAAACGAAGCCCTGAAGCGTAAGATCGACGCGGCGAAGATGCCGAAAGAGGCGAAAGAGAAGGCCGAAGCAGAACTGCAGAAGCTGAAAATGATGTCTCCAATGTCGGCTGAAGCGACCGTTGTACGCGGCTACATTGAGTGGATGGTGCAGGTTCCGTGGAACGCCCGCAGCAAGGTCAAAAAAGATCTGCGTCAGGCACAGGAAATCCTGGATACCGACCACTATGGCCTGGAACGCGTGAAAGACCGCATTCTTGAGTACCTCGCGGTACAAAGCCGTGTAAACAAAATTAAAGGCCCAATTCTGTGCCTGGTAGGACCGCCGGGGGTGGGTAAAACCTCTCTGGGTCAGTCCATCGCCAAAGCGACCGGACGTAAGTATATCCGTATGGCGCTGGGTGGTGTGCGCGATGAAGCGGAAATCCGCGGTCACCGCCGTACCTACATCGGTTCTATGCCGGGTAAACTGATCCAGAAGATGGCGAAAGTGGGGGTTAAAAACCCGCTGTTCCTGCTCGATGAGATCGACAAAATGTCGTCGGACATGCGTGGCGACCCTGCGTCTGCACTGTTGGAAGTGCTTGATCCAGAACAGAACGTGGCGTTCAGCGATCACTACCTGGAAGTGGACTACGACCTGAGCGATGTGATGTTCGTAGCGACCTCTAACTCCATGAACATTCCGGCCCCGCTGCTGGACCGTATGGAAGTGATCCGTCTCTCGGGCTATACCGAAGACGAGAAGCTGAATATTGCTAAGCAGCACCTGCTACCGAAACAGATTGAGCGTAACGCGCTGAAAGCCAATGAGCTGACCGTTGAGGACAGCGCGATTATCGGCATCATTCGTTACTACACCCGTGAAGCGGGCGTGCGTAGCCTTGAGCGTGAAATCTCGAAGCTGTGTCGTAAAGCGGTGAAACAGCTGCTGCTGGATAAGAGCCTGAAACACATTGTGATTAACGGCGACAATCTGCATGCCTATCTCGGCGTTCAGCGCTTCGACTACGGCCGCGCGGACAACGAAAACCGCGTTGGTCAGGTGACCGGACTCGCATGGACGGAAGTGGGCGGCGATCTGCTGACCATCGAAACCGCCTGTGTACCGGGTAAAGGCAAACTGACCTACACCGGCTCGCTGGGTGAAGTGATGCAGGAATCTATCCAGGCTGCGCTGACCGTGGTGCGTGCGCGTGCGGAGAAACTGGGAATTAACCCTGATTTCTACGAAAAACGCGACATCCACGTGCACGTACCTGAAGGGGCGACGCCAAAAGATGGTCCAAGCGCGGGTATTGCCATGTGTACCGCTCTGGTTTCCTGCCTGACCGGGAACCCTGTGCGTGCCGATGTGGCAATGACCGGTGAAATTACGCTGCGTGGACAGGTTCTGCCGATTGGTGGTTTAAAAGAAAAACTGCTGGCGGCACACCGCGGTGGGATCAAAACCGTATTGATCCCTTACGAAAACAAACGCGATCTGGAAGAGATTCCGGACAACGTGATTGCCGATCTGCAGATCCATCCTGTTAAGCGAATTGAGGAAGTTCTCAGTCTCGCTTTGCAGAATGAACCCTCCGGAATGCAGGTTGTAACCGCAAAATAGTGACCTCGCGCAAAGAGCGTCAATAAAAACAAGGCTGGTAAGTGATTTCGCACTTGCCAGCCTTTTTTTGTATAGCTAATTTAGATTGCTGATTAGGTCAGCCATCAACAACGGGTGTTGTAAGGTCATGGCAGGCCTGATATAACTGCTGCGCGGTCGCGTTGTGAAGGATTCAGGCGCGATATAAATTATAAAGAGAGGAAGAGAACAGTGAATAAATCTCAACTGATTGACAAAATTGCTGCTGGTGCTGATATTTCTAAAGCTGCAGCTGGACGTGCGTTAGATGCATTAATTGCTTCTGTTACTGAATCTCTGCAGGCTGGGGACGACGTTGCACTGGTAGGCTTCGGTACTTTTGCTGTTAAAGAGCGTGCTGCCCGTACTGGCCGCAACCCTCAGACCGGTAAAGAGATCACCATTGCTGCTGCTAAAGTGCCGGGTTTCCGTGCAGGTAAAGCGCTGAAAGACGCAGTAAACTGATTGCTTTCCCGTTTCAGGGAAGCCGGAAAGTACAAGGGCGCATCATTTGATGTGCCTTTTTTGTTTGTCCAGACCTGATTTGTGCGAGTTTATGCGAGTTGTGGGCTGACAATCGCCCCGTTTTCTTGTCACAATACGCCTTCACGCGCGACGGGCAGGATTTTCCGTCAGCGTCAGGTAACCAGTCACCTACAGCGGAGTGTTGTTACACCATGATGGACAGCTTACGCACGGCTGCTAACAGTCTCGTGCTCAAGATTATTTTCGGTATCATTATCGTGTCGTTCATATTGACCGGCGTGAGCAGTTACCTTATTGGCGGTGGCGCAAACTACGCCGCAAAAGTGAATGGCCAGGAGATCAGCCGCGGTCAGTTCGAGAATGCTTTTGCCGGTGAACGTAACCGTATGCAGCAACAGCTGGGCGACCAATTCTCTGAACTGGCGGCGAACGAAGGGTACATGAAGACTCTGCGCCAACAGACGTTGAACCGTCTTATCGACGAAGCGCTGCTCGATCAGTATGCCAAAAAACTCGGCCTTGGCATTAGTGATGAGCAGGTAAAAAAAGCCATCTTCTCCACCCAGGCCTTCCAGTCTAACGGTAAATTCGACAACGCGCGTTACAACAGTATCGTCAACCAGATGGGGATGACGGCCGATCAGTACGCTCAGGCGCTGCGTAACCAGCTGACCACCCAGCAGCTCATCAATGCTGTCGTGGGCACCGATTTCATGCTCAAAGGTGAAACGGACGAACTGGCCGCGCTGGTGGCACAGCAGCGTGTTGTACGCGAAGCGACCATTGATGTTAACGCCCTGGCGGCGAAACAGCAGGTGAGCGACGCTGACGTTAACGCCTGGTACGAACAGAACAAGAATTCTTTTGTTTCTCCAGAGCAGTTCCGCGTGAGCTACATCAAGCTGGATGCGGCCGCGCTGCAGGAAACCGCGTCTGATGCAGAGATCCAGTCTTACTACGATCAGCATCAGGATCAGTTCACTCAGCCCCAGCGTAACCGCTACAGCGTGATTCAGACGAAAACCGAGGCTGATGCTAAAGCGGCGTTGGATGAGCTGAACAAAGGCGCTGATTTCGCGACCGTTGCGAAAGCGAAATCCACCGACATTATCTCGGCGAAAAACGGCGGTGATATGGGCTGGCTGGAAGATGCGACCACGCCTGACGAGCTGAAAAATGCCGGTCTGAAAGAGAAAGGCCAGCTTTCTGGCGTCATTAAGTCTTCCGTCGGTTTCCTGGTCGTGCGTCTGGACGACATCACCGCGGCGAAAACCAAACCGCTGGCTGACGTCCGCGATGATATCGCAGCGAAAGTGAAACAGGAAAAAGCGCTGGATGCCTACTACGCGCTGCAGCAGAAGGTTAGCGATGCTGCCAGCAACGACAACGAATCTCTGGCAGGTGCAGAGCAGGCGGCGGGCGTGAAGGCGGTTGAAACTGGCTGGTTTGGTCGTGACAACCTGCCGGAAGAGCTGAACTTCAAACCGGTTTCCGATGCCATCTTCAACGGTGGTCTGGTGGGCGAGAACGGCACGCCGGGCAGTAACTCTGACATCATTACCGTCGACGGCGATCGTGCGTTTGTGTTGCGCGTCAGCGAGCATAAGCCAGAAGCGGTCAAACCGCTGGCGGAAGTGAAGGATCAGGTCATCGCTCAGGTTAAGCACAACAAAGCTGAACAGCAGGCGAAACTGGATGCTGAGAAGATTCTGTCCGATCTGAAAGCGGGTAAAGAAGACGCGCTGAAAGCGGCTGGCCTAAGCTTCGGTGAAGCGAAAACGCTGAGCCGTACCGGTCAGGACCCTATCAGCCAGGCCGCGTTTGGTCTGACTCTGCCTGCGAAGGACAAGCCAAGCTTCGGTACCACCACCGATGCGCAGGGTAACGTAGTTCTGCTGGCGCTGGATGAAGTGAAAGCCGGCACCTTACCAGAAGCGCAGAAGAAAGCGATGGTTCAGGGAATTACCCAGAACAATGCCCAGATTGCCTTCGAAGCCATGATGAGCAACCTGCGTAAAGAAGCCAAAATCAAGCTGGGTGATGTAATGACTCAGCAGCAGTAATTACGTGTCTGCTCGCAGATTTTCGTAACGCTCTGCAAAAACTAAAGGCCGCTTTCGCGGCCTTTTCCATTTCTGCAATCTGCTGTTTGTGCCGGTTTGAACTGGCGGCTATCGTGACGTGGCTGTCAACAAACAAGGAGATAACAGCATGAAATGTGGAATCAAAGCACTGTTAATTACGCTGGCTATTGCCACCACCGGGATGAGCGCGGGCGCGATGGCGTCGGCTCCCGCCGCCAAATCACAAACTACCCAGAGCAAGTCCGACGCGGCAGCGCCGGTGCAAGGGCAAACCAAAGCGATTGACGCCGGTAAAAATGCGGATGATGACGGTACGCGGGTCAGTATCAATTCTGCCTCTGCGGAAGATCTGGCCCGCGCGATGAATGGTGTCGGCCTGAAAAAAGCGCAGGCCATCGTCAGCTACCGCGAAGAGTATGGTCCTTTCAAAACGGTCGACGATCTCAAACAGGTGCCGGGCATGGGCAGCGCGCTGGTTGAGCGCAACCTCTCACACCTGACATTGTAATTACGCAATTTCTTGCACTGCGGCAAAATTTTGCCAGGATAAAGAGGTCATACCAGTTATGACCTCTCATCCTACAATAACAGTAAAGGCTATTGCGCTATGCAGACAAAAATCAAAGTACGCGGTTTTCATCTCGACGTTTATCAGCATGTGAACAATGCCCGCTATCTTGAGTTTCTTGAAGAAGCGCGGTGGGACGGGCTGGAAAATAGCGAAAGCTTTCAGTGGCTGACCGCGCACAACATCGCGTTCGTGGTCGTCAATATCAATATCAACTACCGCCGTCCGGCCGTGCTGGGCGATGTGCTCACGGTGACAAGCCAGGTGCAGCAAATCAATGGCAAAAGCGGGGTGTTAAACCAGGTGGTGACGCTCGATCCAGAAGGGCAGGTGGTGGCTGATGCGCTGATCACCTTTGTCTGTATCGATCTGAAAACGCAGAAAGCGCTGCCGCTGGAAGGGGAGCTGCGTGAAAAGCTGGAGTTGATGATCGCGTAAGACTTGTTAAGGCGTACTCGTGCTGTCGACACCCGTTTTGCGACAGCACGGTCAAGTAGCCCTATTTAAGGCCGGTCTTTTTCTGCATTGCGGCCATCACGCCGGCTTTATCGGCAAGATAGTGGTTCAGTCCGTTAGCGCGAAGATTACAGGCCGCGCACTGGCCGCAACCGTCGCCTTTGATACCGTTATAGCAGGTGAGCGTTTCGCTGCGAACCAGGTCCAGCTTGCCCCAGTAATCCGCCAGCGCCCAGGTTTCGGCTTTATCCAGCCACATGAGCGGAGTTTCAAAGCGCGTCTCTTTCGCCATCCCCAGATTGACGGCGTGGTTTAGCGCTTTCACGAACTCATCACGACAGTCCGGGTAGCCGGAGAAGTCGGTCTCGCAAACGCCCGTAATCACCGCTTCGGCTTTTACCTGATAGGCATAGATCGCCGTCAGGGTCAGGAAGAGGATATTACGGCCCGGCACGAAGGTATTCGGAATGCCGCTGGCATCAGGTTCGTAGTCCGGGACGGGAATACTGTCGCGTGTGAGGCTGCTCACGGCCAGTTCATTTAACAGCGTAACGTCCAGCACCTTGTGCGCGCGTGCACCCAGTTTCAGGGCAAGTTCACGGGCAACGTCGATTTCAGCGCGGTGGCGCTGACCATAATCGAAAGTGACACAGTGAACTTCATCGTACTGATGAAGGGCCTGAACCAGGCAGGTAGTAGAGTCTTGTCCTCCGCTGAACACGACGACGGCACGTTTCATAAATCATCTCGACTGTTACGGTAAAAACGTTATGTTACCGTCTGCCTGTGGCGGCGACCAGCTTCTTCACGATTTAGGGGCGGGAAGCCAGGCTTCGGTAAAGTCAAACCAGCCGCGGGTATTGAGGCGTATACCATTCACGCCAGGCGGAGCACTGATTTGGTATTGATAATTAAAAAGTGGCGTCAGCACCGCACTCTCCATTAGCCGGTTAAAGATGGCTTGCAGCCCCGCGTGCCTATCCCGCGCCTCTGCCTGCGTCTGTACCGCATCCAGCGTCGCTTGCAAATGGGCGTAAGCCGGTGCGCTAAGAACGTGCGGCCAGAGGGCATCGCAGCGCAGCCACTGTTCCAGCGTATATTCTGGCGCTTCGCCAATAAGCCTGTCGCCCATCATGATGTCTGCATCGGCAAGCTCCAGGCATCCGTCCCACGTCTTGGCGTCGTGAAAGATGACGGTCAGTTCACAACCCTGTAGCGCCAGGTATGCCTTCAACTGGCTGGCCATGGTGTGAAGCTCAACAGGGAGATGATAAACCAGCGTCAATGCTTCAGGGAGGGTTACGCCCGATAAATCAGGCCATTCGGGGATGGTCCAGCCGGGAAGCAGTTCCTGAGTTGGCGTGATGAGCCCTTCGTTTAGTGGAAGGGTGTGGAGAAGCCGGGAGAGATGAATGATATTGATAAGCCGCTTTGCCTGGAGCTCACTCAGGCGTGCGCTCTGTTTTAACGTAAGGTAACAGAACCCCAGGCTGGTGCTGCTGCTTACCAGCCGCAGACTTTCCAGCTCGTCGGCCTCGCCGATCGCGATTTGCACCGGGTGACGACAGCTGGTACCCAGCCTGTAATCAAAAAGCTGGGGTGTGATCCAATATTCGATGGCTTTGAGCAGCGGATGACTCAGGTGATACTGCTCATGGCTTTCCAGACGAACCAGGTCGGGCTCAAAGGCAACCAGCCGAAAGGGGCCAGAGCCAACCGAAGGATGGTCGGGATGCGCCAGATGGCTACAGTAGGTTGCCAGCCTGTGCGGTAGCCAGTAGTCAGGTTGATGCAGCGTAAACGTCAGACACTGTGGATGCGTTGTCTCAATATTTAAGACGCTCTGTAACAGGGTGCGCAGGGCGGGGAGCGTCAACAGCGCTGTCAGACTTCGCTGGAGTTGCGCCGTTTCTATTTTATCGCCGTTATGCCAGTGCAGGGTGGAGCGAATGTAGAAATGCCAGCGCATGCCGTCAGCAGAGACATCCCAGTGATGCGCCAGATCGCCCGTGGGTTCACTGCTGTTACCGTTAAAACGCGTCAAGCCTGAGAACACCTGTCCTGCCAGATGCTGCTCCGCCCGACCAGGTAAAAAACCCGGCTGCAGCGGCTCCAGGGAGCGATAGTAGGGAATGCGCAGCGTCGGCGTATCGTTTTGCCACTGCCCGCCCAAAAAAGGATGCAGTAATGATCGCAGCGCTTCAGGGGCAAGCTGGGCCAGTTCCAGCGCGTTATGCTGCTGCCCGCTCTTCAGCGCCTCCTCCATCATCGCATTGCGCAGTGACCCCGGCGCGACATGAAACGTCAGCTCACCGCGCTTACCGCGGCCAGACTGCGCTCGCCAGCTCAGCCAGCCCGCCTCCTGGGCCTGACGCAGCAACGTTCGGACATGCCGCTCGCTGCAAAAACAGCGGGCAGCCAGCTCGCTGATAGTGACCTGTTGAGTTGCACCCAGGGAAGGCTGCCAGAGGCGGTGATACTGATTGAGTCGATTGAGCTGGCGCATAAGAAACCCGGAACAATAATTTTCATCTATTCACTATTACTTCCGTATATCTCACACGATACTGATGCACAAGTTAACCGCATCACATTTCGGGAGTAATCATGGCTCGGCTCGCTGCATTTGATATGGACGGTACGCTGTTAATGCCGGATCACCGTTTAGGGGAAAAAACCCTGAACACGCTGAAACGCCTGCACGAGCGTGATGTTACCCTGACGTTTGCCACTGGCCGCCATGTGCTGGAGATGCGCCATCTGCTTGGTGCGTTTGCCCTCGATGCCTTTCTGATTACCGGCAACGGGACGCGAATTCATTCTATAGAAGGCGATGTACTGCACCGTCAGGATCTCAATCCGGAAGTGGCGGATATCGTGCTGCACAGCACCTGGGACACGAAGGCCAGTATCCACGTCTTTAACGATCGAGGTTGGTTTACCGGAAGCGAAATCCCGGAATTATTGCACGCGCATGTATACAGCGGCTTCAGGTACCAGCTTATCGATCTGCGTCGGATCCCCGCCCATGCGGTCACTAAGATCTGTTTCTGTGGCGATCACGACGATCTGTGTCGCTTACGGATTCAGCTGAATGAGGCGCTAGGCGACCGGGCGCATCTGACCTTCTCGGCGGTTGATTGTCTGGAAGTGCTGCCGGTGGGCTGTAACAAAGGTTCCGCTCTGGCGGTTCTGAGCGACCACCTGGGCTTAACGCTCCAGGAGTGTATGGCGTTTGGTGATGCCATGAACGACCGCGAAATGCTGGGTAGCGTAGGTCGCGGTCTGATCATGGGAAATGCGATGGCGCAGCTGAAAGCAGAACTTCCCCATCTGCCGGTTATTGGCCACTGCCGCAATGAAGCAGTGTCTCATTTTTTGACTCATTGGCTGGACAACAACAATCTCCCGTATTCCCCCGAATAGTGAGACCCTTCCAGCAAGCCAGACTTCGGTCTGGCTTTTTTTATTTCACCAGTTCTGCAATCTGCGCTTTCCACGGGGCGATATCGCCGATGTTGGCCTGCACCCACTCCGCATTGTAGTAAGTTTCAAGGTAGCGCTCTCCACTGTCGCACAGCAGCGTGACGATGGAACCGGTGCGGCCCTCTTCGCGCATGCGTGCGGCAAGCTGCAGTGCTCCCCACATATTGGTGCCCGTCGATGCGCCCACTTTGCGGCCCAGCTGCGTTTCCAGCCAGTGTGCCGTTGCCACGCTTGCGGCATCTGCCACGCGCATCATCTCGTCCACCACGTCGGGGATGAAAGAGGGCTCCACGCGCGGGCGGCCAATCCCTTCAATTTTACTGCCCACCGGGCTGCGCAGGCCGGCATCGCGATTTTGCCAGTAGTCGAGGAACACGGAGTTTTGCGGGTCAACCACCATCAGCTGGGTATCGTAACCCTGACAGCGGATGTAGCGTCCGATCGTGGCTGACGTGCCGCCGGTACCGGCGCTCATGACGATATAGGACGGAACCGGATGTGGTTCGTGGGTCATCTGGCGGAAAATACTGTCGGCAATGTTGTTATTGCCGCGCCAGTCCGTCGCGCGCTCGGCGAAGGTGAACTGGTCCATATAGTGGCCGTTCAGCTCGCGGGCCAGCATTTCAGAAGCGGCGTAGATTTCGCAGGCGCTTTCCACAAAGTGGCAGCGTCCGCCGTAAAACTCGATCTGTTCAATTTTGCGTTTTGCGGTGCAGGACGGCATCACCGCGATAAACGGCAGGCCCAGCAGGCGGGCAAAATAGGCTTCGGACACCGCCGTTGAACCGGAAGAAGATTCAATGATAGTCGTGCCTTCTTTAATCCAGCCGTTACATAAACCGTATAAAAACAGCGAGCGCGCCAGGCGATGCTTCAGGCTGCCGGTAGGATGGGTGCTTTCATCTTTCAGATAGAGCTGAATGCCGTCAAATCCCGGCAGGGAAAGGCGAATCAGGTGCGTATCCGCCGAGCGCTGATAGTCGGCATTGATTTCGCTGATCGCATGTTTAACCCAGGTGCTATTCATCATCGTTATCCGTTTGTCATTTTGTGCCTAGGATAGCGAAAAGCACAGAAAAAATTGTTGCTATCTGGCCTTTAAAATAGAATGAAGGGAGAAAAATTTTCTCTGAGAGGTGGGGATGCTAGATAAAATTGACCGCAAGCTCCTTTCATTGCTGCAAAGTGACTGTACCCTCTCTTTGCAGGCGCTGGCAGATGCCGTTAATCTGACCACCACCCCGTGCTGGAAGCGTCTTAAGAAGCTGGAAGATGACGGTATTCTTCTGGGGCGCGTCGCGTTGTTAGATCCCGAAAAGCTGGGGCTTGGGTTGACGGCATTTGTGCTGATAAAAACCCAGCATCACAGCAGCGAGTGGTATTGCCGCTTCGTCACTCAGGTGTCTGAGATGCCCGAAGTGCTCGGTTTCTGGCGCATGGCCGGAGAGTATGATTACCTGATGCGCGTCCAGGTGGCCGACATGAAGCGCTATGATGACTTCTACAAGCGGCTGGTGAACAGCGTGCCGGGGTTATCGGACGTCACCTCAAGCTTCGCCATGGAACAGATTAAATACACCACAGCATTACCTATTGAATAACTTCGTAAAATACCTTCAGGAACAAACCGCGTGCGATTATTTGCCCAATTAAGCTGGTACTTTCGTCGGGAGTGGCAACGCTACCTCGGTGCAGTCGCCCTGCTTATTATCATTGCCATCCTGCAGCTGATCCCGCCGAAAGTGGTGGGGTACGTCGTGGATGGCGTCACCGAACAGCATTACACCACCGCACGGGTGTTGATGTGGGTTGGCACGCTGGTGCTGACGGCAGTCATTGTTTATCTGCTGCGCTACGTCTGGCGCGTGCTGCTGTTTGGTGCGTCCTATCAGCTGGCCGTTGAGCTACGTGAAGATTTTTACCGCCAGCTGAGCCGACAGCATCCCGAATTTTATCTGCGCCATCGCACCGGGGATCTCATCGCCCGCGCGACGAACGACGTTGATCGCGTGGTCTTTGCCGCCGGGGAAGGGGTGCTGACGCTGGTGGACTCGCTGGTGATGGGCTGTGCGGTGCTGATCGTGATGTCCACGCAGATCAGCTGGCAGTTGACCCTGCTGGCCCTGCTGCCGATGCCGCTCATGGCGCTGGCGATTAATCGCTATGGTGAACAGCTACACGAGCGTTTTAAGCTGGCGCAGGCGGCGTTTTCGTCGCTGAACGATCGCACCCAGGAGAGCATGACCAGCATCCGCATGATCAAAGCGTTTGGTCTGGAAGACCGGCAGTCTGCGCTGTTTGCCGCCGATGCGGCAGACACGGGGGCGAAAAACATGCGCGTCGCGCGTATCGACGCCCGTTTCGATCCGACGATTTATATCGCAATCGGCATGGCAAATATGTTGGCCATTGGCGGCGGAAGCTGGATGGTTGTGCAGGGCGCGCTTTCCCTGGGGCAATTGACAAGCTTTGCGATGTATCTGGGTCTCATGATCTGGCCGATGCTGGCGCTGGCCTGGATGTTTAACATCGTGGAGCGCGGCAGCGCCGCCTACAGCCGTATTCGCGCCATGCTGGCCGAAGCGCCGGTGGTCAATGACGGCAGCGAAGTCGTACCGGAAGGACGCGGCGTCATGCATGTCGACGTCCGCAAGTTTGTCTATCCACAAACGGAGCATCCGGTGCTGGAGAACGTCAGCTTTACGCTTCAGCCGGGCCAGATGCTGGGCATCTGCGGCCCGACGGGATCCGGTAAAAGTACCGTGCTCTCTCTGCTCCAGCGCCACTTTGACGTCACAGAGGGCGATATTCGTTTCCATGATATCCCCCTGACGAATCTGCTGCTGGACGATTGGCGTGGTCGACTGGCGGTCGTCAGCCAGACGCCGTTTTTATTTTCGGATACCGTGGCGAACAACATCGCCCTTGGCCGCCCTGGGGCGACGCAGGAAGAGATTGAACACGTGGCGCGTCTGGCCAGCGTTCATGATGATATTTTGCGTCTGCCGCAGGGGTACGAGACGGAAGTCGGGGAACGCGGCGTCATGCTGTCCGGCGGGCAAAAACAGCGTATCTCCATTGCCCGCGCGCTGCTGCTGAATGCTGAAATCCTGATTCTGGATGATGCACTTTCCGCCGTGGACGGCCGTACCGAGCATCAAATTCTGCATAACCTGCGCCAGTGGGGCGACGGACGCACGGTCATTATCAGCGCTCACCGTTTGTCTGCGCTAACCGAAGCCAGCGAAATTCTGGTCTTGCAGCACGGGCACATTGCCCAGCGCGGGCAGCATGAAACGCTTGCCGAGCAGCCGGGCTGGTATCGCGATATGTACCGCTATCAACAGCTTGAGGCGGCGCTGGACGATGCGCCGGAAGAAGATGAGGAGGCCGCCAATGCGTAAGCTCGGAACGATGTGGCCGACGCTCAAACGTCTGCTGGCCTACGGCTCGCCGTGGCGTAAACCGCTCTCCGTTGCCGTGCTTTTACTCTGGATTGCGGCGATTGCTGAAGTGAGCGGTCCTTTGCTCATTAGCTACTTCATTGACAATATGGTCGCCAAAAGCTATCTGCCCCTGGGGCTTGTGGCGGGGTTAGGCGTGGCCTACGTTGGCCTTCAGCTGGCGGCGGCAGGGCTGCACTATGCTCAGTCGCTGCTGTTTAACCGGGCTGCCGTGGGCGTCGTGCAGCAGTTGCGCACCGACGTCATGGACGCGGCGCTTCGCCAGCCGCTCAGCGAGTTTGATATCCAGCCGGTCGGGCAGGTAATTTCGCGCGTGACCAACGATACCGAGGTGATCCGCGATCTGTACGTCACCGTTGTGGCGACCGTATTGCGCAGCGCGGCGCTGATTGGCGCGATGCTGGTGGCGATGTTCAGCCTTGACTGGCGCATGGCGCTGGTGGCGATCACCATCTTCCCGGCGGTGTTGATCGTCATGGTGATATACCAGCGTTACAGCACGCCGATTGTGCGCCGGGTTCGCGCCTATCTGGCCGACATCAACGATGGCTTCAACGAAGTGATTAACGGCATGAGCGTCATCCAGCAGTTCCGCCAGCAGGCCCGCTTTGGCGAACGCATGGGGGAAGCCAGCCGTTCGCACTACATGGCGCGTATGCAGACGCTGCGGCTTGATGGTTTCCTGCTGCGTCCGCTGCTGAGCCTTTTCTCGGCGCTGGTGCTTTGCGGGCTGCTGATGCTCTTTGGGCTGAGCTCAAACGGTACGATTGAGGTGGGCGTGCTGTACGCCTTTATTAGCTATCTGGGACGCCTTAACGAGCCCTTGATCGAGCTCACCACCCAGCAATCGATGCTGCAGCAGGCGGTGGTCGCCGGTGAGCGCGTGTTTGAGCTGATGGACAGGCCGCGTCAGGCCTACGGCAATGACGAGCAACCTCTGCAAAGCGGGACTATCGCCTTTGATAACGTCTCGTTTGCCTATCGCGAAGATCGGCTGGTGCTGCAGGACATCACGCTTGACGTTCCGTCGCGCGGTTTCGTGGCGCTGGTGGGGCATACCGGCAGCGGTAAGAGCACGCTAGCCAGCCTGTTGATGGGCTATTACCCGGTCACGCGCGGCGAAATCCGCCTCGACGGGCGCCCGCTCGCGTCTCTCAGCCACACCGTGTTGCGTAAAGGCGTCGCGATGGTGCAACAGGATCCGGTCGTGCTGGCCGATACCTTCTACGCCAACGTGACTCTGGGACGAGACTACACTCAGGAACAGGTCTGGGACGTGCTGGAAAAAGTGCAGCTGGCAGAGCTTGCGCGCGGGTTTAGCGATGGGATCAATACGAAACTGGGCGAGCAGGGGAACAATCTCTCCGTCGGACAAAAACAGCTCCTGGCGCTGGCGCGGGTGCTCATTGAAACGCCGCAGATCCTGATTCTGGATGAAGCCACGGCCAGTATTGACTCCGGCACCGAGCAGGCCATCCAGCAGGCACTCTCCGCCGTACGCGACCATACGACGCTGGTGGTGATTGCCCACCGTCTTTCCACCATCGTCGATGCCGATACCATTCTGGTGCTACATCGCGGACAGGCCGTTGAACGTGGTACCCACCGTGAACTGCTGGAAGCAAAAGGGCGCTACTGGCAGATGTACCAGCTGCAGCTGGCGGGCGAAGAGCTGGCGGCCAGCGTGCGCGATGAAGAGTCGCTTAGCGCCTGATGCACCAAAATGAGGCGGCGCGCTAACAGTCATTCCTGTTGGTGCAAAACTGAAACGCACCATGCACCGGCATGGTGCGTTTTTTTTCACCAGTTCGTTTATCAAGGCCGTGTAATGCTCTGTGCGCCGCCGTTCCTCCTCGTTTGCATTTCTGGCACATCCCTTGCAATACCTTCTGCGTAAGCTACGGCCATTACCGAATTCTGACTGGAGGGGATCTATGAAGCTGGTTACGGTTGTAATCAAACCATTCAAACTCGAAGACGTGCGTGAAGCGTTGTCTTCAATGGGTATTCAGGGACTGACTGTCACCGAAGTGAAAGGCTTTGGTCGCCAGAAGGGTCATGCCGAGCTTTATCGCGGGGCGGAATACAGCGTTAACTTTCTGCCAAAAGTAAAAATTGATGTCGCGATTGCTGACGATCAGCTTGATGAAGTCATTGATGTCATTAGCAAAGCGGCCTACACCGGCAAAATTGGCGACGGCAAAATTTTCGTTGCCGAACTGCAGCGCGTCATTCGCATCCGTACCGGCGAATCTGACGAAGCGGCATTGTAAATAACGCCTGGCACACAGTGATAGGGATCGAGAAAATGAAGATAGCAACACTTAAAACGGGTCTGGGTTCGCTGGCGCTGCTGCCGGGCCTGGCGCTGGCTGCTGCCCCTGCGGTGGCTGATAAAGCCGATAACGCCTTTATGATGATCAGCACCGCGCTGGTGCTGTTTATGTCCATTCCGGGCATTGCGCTGTTTTACGGCGGCCTGATCCGTGGCAAAAACGTTCTCTCCATGCTGACGCAGGTTGCCGTGACGTTTGCGCTGGTCTGCGTGCTGTGGGTGGTTTACGGTTACTCGCTGGCGTTCGGCACTGGCAACGCGTTCTTTGGTAACTTCGACTGGGTGATGCTGAAAAATATTGAGCTGACCGCGCTGATGGGCAGCTTCTATCAGTATATTCACGTGGCGTTCCAGGGCTCCTTCGCCTGTATTACCGTCGGGCTGATTGTGGGCGCGCTGGCGGAGCGTATTCGTTTCTCTGCTGTTCTGATCTTCGTAGTGGTCTGGATGACGCTCTCCTATGTGCCGATTGCGCACATGGTCTGGGGTGGCGGTCTGCTGGCAACGCACGGTGCGCTGGACTTCGCGGGCGGTACCGTTGTACACATCAACGCCGCGGTAGCGGGTCTGGTGGGGGCCTACCTGATTGGCAAACGCGTGGGCTTCGGTAAAGAAGCGTTTAAACCGCACAACCTGCCGATGGTGTTTACCGGTACTGCTATCCTCTACTTTGGCTGGTTTGGCTTCAACGCCGGCTCTGCGAGTGCGGCCAACGAAATCGCCGCGCTGGCCTTCGTGAACACCGTTGTAGCCACGGCGGGTGCAATCCTCTCCTGGGTGTTTGGCGAGTGGGCGGTGCGCGGTAAACCTTCCCTGCTGGGTGCCTGTTCAGGTGCGATTGCCGGTCTGGTTGGTATCACCCCTGCGTGTGGTTATGTCGGTGTCGGCGGTGCGCTGCTGGTCGGCCTGGTGTCGGGTCTGGCGGGTCTGTGGGGCGTCACCGCACTGAAACGTGTGCTGCGCGTCGACGACCCATGCGATGTATTCGGCGTGCACGGCGTGTGCGGCATAGTCGGTTGTATCATGACCGGTATCTTCGCGGCGAAATCGCTCGGTGGCGTGGGTTACGCGGAAGGTGTCACCATGGTTCATCAGGTGCTGGTGCAGCTGGAAAGTATTGCTATCACCGTTGTCTGGTCTGCTGTTGTGGCCTTCATTGGCTATAAGCTGGCGGATATGACGGTGGGTCTGCGCGTACCGGAAGAGCAGGAGCGCGAAGGTCTGGACGTCAACAGCCACGGCGAGAATGCGTATAACGCCTGATAAACTGCAAAACGGCAACTTCGGTTGCCGTTTTTAATGTGTATTCCCTCTCCCGGTGGGAGAGGGTCAGGGGGAGGGCATCAGGCCGCACACAATCACCCGCGATTACGCATCACCCCTTCCTGCACCGTCGAAGCGACCAGCACGCCGTCCTGAGTATAAAATTCTCCACGCACAAATCCGCGCGCGCTC
The DNA here is from genome assembly GCF_034106785.1 of Enterobacter sp. 241F3. Lineage (NCBI taxonomy): Bacteria > Pseudomonadati > Pseudomonadota > Gammaproteobacteria > Enterobacterales > Enterobacteriaceae > Enterobacter > Enterobacter sp. 241F3. The sequence continues at coordinate 1,396,323 of NZ_JAWNDD010000001.1, read as the reverse complement.
GACGCTGACGTGCTCTCCACGCTGTAAAGCAGCCACTCATTCATGTTGAACGGACGGTGGAACCACATGGAGTGATCGATCGTCGCGACCTGCATCCCTTTTTCCAGGAAACCAACGCCGTGCGGCTGCAGCGCCACCGGCAGGAAGTTGAAGTCAGATGCATAGCCCAGCAGATACTGATGGACGCGGAAATCTTCCGGCACGGTCCCGTTGGCACGGATCCAAACCTGGCGTTTCGGCTCGGCGGTATGGCCTTTCATCGGGTTGTGGAACTCAACCGGGCGGATCTCCAGCGGCTTATCGCAGAGAAACTTCTCTTTGACCTGAGGGGGAAGCAGATGCGCCAGCGCGCGAGCAATATCCGTCTCTGATTTTAAAGAGTCAGGTGACGGAGCCGGGGGCATCACTTTCTGATGCTCGTAGCCCGGCTCCGGCGCCTGGAAAGAGGCCGTCATGTAAAAGATCGGCTTGCCGCTCTGAATGGCCGCTACGCGGCGCGCGCTGAAGCTGTTGCCGTCTCGCAGAACTTCAACGTCATACACAATCGGTTTTGCGCTATCGCCAGGGCGTAAGAAGTAGCTGTGGAATGAATGGACCAGACGGTCTGCCGGGACAGTCTCCTTTGCTGCGTACAGTGCTTGTCCGACGACTTGCCCCCCGAATACCTGGCGTAAGCCGAGATCTTCGCTCTGTCCGCGAAAGAGTCCTTCCTCAATTTTTTCCAGATTTAGTAATGTCAGCAGATTGTTCAGTGCCTGACTCATAGTTGTCCTCAATAAACGCCGCAGCGAAAGATAGGCAGAGTATAACGCAGAAATGAAAGTGGTCCGATGGGTAGAATAATCTGAATATCGGCACGTTTTCAGGCATAAATCGGTGATCTGTGCCACACTTGAATACGTTATGTGATTGAAACGACATCGGATGGGATCGATCCCGCTGGTGCATTGATAAGGAGACTTCAATGAAACTCGTGCCCATGCTTAGTGGTGTAGCTATTGCGGTGGCGTTGTCCGCCTGTGCCGGTAAGAGCGCCCAGGTGCCGGTTCCAGCTGCAGATCCGAACGGGATTAACACCCTTTCACAGCAGTCCATTCAGCAGCCTAACGTTTCCGGTACAATCTGGATCAAGCAGAGAGTCGCTCTGCCACCGGACGCGGTACTAACGGTAACGCTGTCTGATGCTTCCCTGGCCGACGCGCCGTCTAAAGTCGTGGCCCAGCGTGCGGTCCGTACAGAAGGTAAGCAGGCGCCATTTAGCTTCGTGTTGCCGTATAACCCGTCGGACGTGCAGCCTAACGCCCGTATTCTGCTGAGTGCAGCGGTAACCATCAACGGTAAGCTGGTCTTTATCACCGATACGGTTCAGGAAGCAATCAACAACGGTGGGACAAAAATCGACCTGAACCTGGTGCCGGTGCAGCAGACCGAAGTACCGGTCGCACCGCAGACCAATCAGCCGTCTCTGCCAACCCCACCGACTCAGATGTAATTCCTGCATTTCCCCTCTCCTCCGGGAGAGGGGTCAATATATCCAGCGAAACTTCTGCAAATCAATCTGACCCGACCCTGTCACCTGGACACCCTCTGAAAGTAACGCCTGACGCTGACGCTGAAGATCCGGCCCGGTGAGCGAAATGTTCCCATGACGATTCACCACGCGATGCCAGGGCAACGTACTGCCTTCCGGTAGCCGTTTCAGGACGCCTCCAACCTGTCGCGCCGCGCGCGGGGAACCGGCCAGGCGCGCAACATCACCATAGGTAGTGACATAGCCTTCCGGGATTGAGGCCACGATTTGCCATACGCGCTGTGGAAAGGAGTCGTGTTCGTCCATACCTTCACCTGTGGGGGGAGTTTCTGGAACGCTATGGTAAACGAAGATCTTCATGATTGCTGCGCCTGTTTGCGCAAGAAACCAGCATCCGGTTCCTGGTCACTTGCAATTGGGCTTTAGCACAGGGATAATGCGCCAGCGCGTTGGTTATCAACGCTCTCAATGGGGGCTCTGTTGGTTCTCCCGCAACGCTACTCTGTTCACCAGGTCAGGTCCGGAAGGAAGCAGCCAGGGCAGACGACGTGTGTGCCGGGATGTAGCTGGCAGGGCCCCCACCCATTTGTGCTCCCAATAACTCCTGTTTTCAGTGTTTACCTGGTGCGGCGCAAGTGGCGTATCAATGCCTGCTGGATGTGAGCAGCTTGATGCTGTCGATCACGAGATGCGGTTTCCCACTAACCGTATATTTTTTCATTTATGAGTACTCAGAAATGGATAATTCTCTCAGACGTTTGTCACCTTTATTGAAAAGTGCCGTAGGAACGCCAGGTAAAGCAGGAAACTTTCAGCGCGACGTGATTATCGTGCAATACCTGTTTAATCTCATTAAGCCTATCATCCAGTATGACATCCCAGAAGATGGGATTATTTCCCCGACATTGATCAGAACCATCAGCCAGTTTCAGTCCATTCATTTGCGTTTCCAGCATCCCGATGGGGTTATTGAGCCAGAAGGGAAGACTTTCCGTGGATTAGTTGCTGCTGCGATGAAATATCCCCTTGCGTCTCAACAATCGTCTTTCACGTCTTCATTTTTTAGGCAACCTTCTGCCAATGAAAATAGCGTCCGTCAGCTGGTTAACGATTATCTGAGAAAAGAGCGCTACAACGTAGCAGATGAAACCCTTGAGCGAAGCAAGCTGATGGCGCCTGGAATTGATGGGGCTGTATCGCTGACGGAACAGGACTTTACTGAAGCTTGGGAAAATCTTAATCGTCGGGTAGAACTGAATATCATCAAAGCTTTTTCTATTGTGGAGTCGGGCGGACGATCTGGGTTTAATGCTTTAAATCTACCGATTATTGCGTATGAAGGGCATATTTTCCGTAAATACACCAAAAGGAAATACGATCAAACCCACCCTTTCTTGTCTTATAAATATGTAAAGAAAGCGGGTCCGGAATGGCAAAAAAACAATATCGACCAGCTTTCTGCATGGAATACCCTGGCGAAGGCTTACGCACTTGATGCCGAAGCTGCGATAAAATCGTGTTCATGGGGGATGTTCCAGATTATGGGGTTTAATTACGAATCGTGCGGTTATAAAGATCTCGGCACATTTTTAAAAGATATGAAGTCTAATGCCGGTAAGCAATTAAATGCTTTTTTACATTTGTGCAATAAGAACAGCTCACTACTGTCGGCAATGGTAAATAAGGACTTTTATAATATGGCATTCAACTATAACGGAAACGATTTCGGTGATTATGACGTTAAAATTCGCAGAACGTATGAAAGCCTGGAGAAGGGGCGGAGATGAAAATTAAAATGATGCGCATAGTTTGCGGTTTTTCAGTCTTAATGGCGGCGTTTTCTTCGTATGCCACGACGCTACAGTCTGGCGTATATGAAGGTTTGTTACTCGCCGTCTCACCGACGGGCAATATCACCGGGTATTACTCTGAATCGGCTGAAGACAGCGTAAAACGTACCTGCACTTTCTTTCTGACAGGCCATGTTTCAGCGCAACAGCCAGACACCATCACTTCATGGTCTTCATCTGTGCTCGCGGGCCATATTGCCGCGAATACCGCGGGTGTCACATTAACCATTCCTGATGGGCAAAACCATGCTGGGTGTATGAATGTGCTGATGCCTGAAATTGCGACAGGTCTGGAACTGGAGAGGACGCGGCAGACACAGTGGCAAACGCTGATGACGGTAAGCAGCCCGCGGGCTTATCTGAGCTCCACGCCTGATGCCGCGACCCGGCGTAAAGCCTGGATCGTTAAAGGAGACGTAGTAGGGGTAATACAAACCCAGGCTGGCTGGGCAGAGGTAGAGTTTGTCGCCCCTAGCGGAAAAACGACGCACGGCTGGGTGAATAGCAATGACGTTCAGCCGTTAACGCCTCCTGCATCCTGATCGATTTATTTCTCCCCCTGAATTCAATATTGCCGGGCGATGCTTTCGCATCGGCAATCTCATTAAGCTAATCCGTAACGCTATTTTCCCCGCATGACCGCACCCTATGACACTGAAAATAAGAGTATAGCTAGCCGTCAAGGGCCCACCCATTTGTGCGACAGATATTCCGCTCCCGCTTCACGGTAGATGAGATCGAACATGCCCGTCGTATGGCCCTGGCAGGTAAAATTGAAGCGTTCACACAATTTGTGAACTCTTGCCGGAGCGTGATCAAAAACTATGAGCCGCCAGTGTTCAAGTACACAGGGGAAAATGTGGTCGCTTTATCTTCTTGTACGGCGGTATCTTTAAGGACTGCGGTTAGTCGTCCGTATTATGGTTATGTTAAAAAAGCCGTAAAAGATGAACAGCCAGAAGACCTATTTACAGTCAAAGGAAGCAATACGAACCTCCAACCACTGATTGAAGAGGTTGGGCGATCCTACATTGTAGTGGAAAATGTAGCTAAGATGGAGTTTGGTCAAAAGCCATACAAAGCCGGGTCAGCCCCGGTTTTTTTGTGTCTGTCGCATGAGAAAACGGCTTGTCAGTGTATACTTTTGGTGATACAAAATCATTGCCCCACCGCTTTTTAGTGCATTGAAATACATAGGTTTCGTTAGAAAAAGCTTAGCTGGCAGGGCCCCCACCCATTTCCGCCCTCATAAAATCTTCCTGCTTTCACCTCTCACTTTTGACTGCTATCCCACAATAATATGATGCCTATATCGTGTAATATATATTTCATCGCGCTGAAATATTATTGTCATAAACCTGTAATAATAGACTGTCATTTTATAATTGGACGTCTATTTTCTTCCATAACTCGAAAAAATTTATATCTGGATAACATTGTTAACTTCGTGTATTAAATAAAGTACTTATTCCGAAGGGAAGTGACAAACATGGCTACAGCGGTATTAAACGTTAAGATTGATGACGCGCTAAAAGAAAGGCTTCGCCACTATGCGGAACTCAATAACGAGAATTTAAGCGTGACAACAGAGAAACTGCTGCTGCTGGCATTCGAAGCAGTAGAAGAGGCGGGAGTATCGGAAGAGGATATTGATAATCAGCATACGGAAGAAGAGAGTGTTTCTCCTTTTACTCCTAAAGAAATCAAGGCTCTGCGTAAACTTCTGAAGAAGAGAAAATGAAACAACAACTGTCAACTGCCAGTGACTACAACGAGGCCTGCGATCTGTTGCGTTCAGGCTACGTGAAGCATGTACGTCTTGGCTGGAATGTTGGAAGCGATGAGTTCTTTCGTATTGCGTCTGACTGGTGTGATACCGGTGCAAAAATAAAGAAAGACGGTGATAATTTCGTTATTTCACTAAAAGGCTTTCCTATTCCTCCTCAACATTAAACACTGACCAGTGAAAACTGCTGACTGCATATATTACAGTCAGCAGTTTTTATTTTATGATCTGCTTCAAATATTTTAATATTAGATTACGCTGCGTTTTAACGATGGCACGTTTTTATTCAGGGCGAGCCATAACGGTTTGATCCTCAGTAACGCCTGCTCAAGCTCTGTCGATTCCAGCGAGAAGGGCATACGTAAATAGCGGTCAAACGCCCCCGATAAACCAAATCGCGTCCCGGTTCCAAGGTTAATCCCGATTATTTCTGCCCGTGCGGCAAGCTGTGTCGCCAGCATGCCCGGTAGCTCTATCCAGTAGGAGAGCCCGCCTTCCGCCTCGTGGAATTTCCACTCCGGGAAATGTTCTCGCAGCAGGTCACCGCATCGATCGCGCCGTTCCGCTAGCATCTTCCGGCGTGCGGGCAGAAACGTCTCGCTGTTGTTAATGAGCCACTGCATTGCCAGCTGTTCCAGCAGCGGCGAGCCTAAATCCAGCGTATCCCGCGTCTGGGCAAGCGTGGCGATGGTGCGCGATGAGGCGCGGATCCAGCCTAGACGCAGCCCTCCCCAGAAGCTTTTGCCGGCGGAGCCTAAAGTGATGACGGTGGCCTGCGGGTTGAAGGCAGCCAGCGGTGGCGGGGGAGGCGCATCAAACCAGAGATCCACCATCGTTTCATCCACCACCAGCGCCGTGCGGGTTTGGGCTGCAATATCCGTGATAGCCTGACGGGTGGCAATATCCATACAGCGCCCGGTCGGATTATGAAAATCCGGCATCAGGTACGCCAGGCGCGGCGCGGTTTGGGCAAGTGTTGCGGCAAAGCCATCCGTATCCCAACCGGTTTCCGGCAGCGACACCCCCACGGGCCGACACTGCGCGCCCTGAATGGCGGCAATCGCCAGCGGATAGGTGGGATGATCGACCACGACGCGATCCCCGGGCCCGGTCATCATCCGCAGGACCAGCGCGAAGCCGCTGACGGCGCCATTGACCACCATCACTTCGTCCGCGCGGGTGGGAAGACCACGCGCGGTATAGCGTGCAGCGATGGCTTCCCGCAGCGTCGGCAGCCCTAGCTGATCGTAGCCCGTCAGCGAGAGATGCTGGGTAATGGCCGTGAGCGCATGGGTATACGCCTGATGGATCTCCGGCCCGGCATTGAGGGCGGCAGTGGAGAGATCCAGTGCCGCGCTCGCCGCGGAAAGAGTGGGAACGGCACGCGTATCCGGGAGGATCACGCGTGACCCGCTGCCGTGGCGGCTTTCAAGATATCCCTCTTCACGCAGATGGGCGAGCGCGCTGCTGACGGTGGTACGGCTCACGTCCAGCGCCGCGGCCAGCTCACGCTCGCCCGGCAGCCGCGTATTCAGTGCCAGCCGTCCATCAAGGATTAATAAACGCAGCGCGTCGGCCAGCTGTCGCCAGAGCGGGGTTCGGGATGAAGCTTGTTGCCAGTGGCCTAAAAGGCGTACCAGAGACTGGCTTCCGAAGCGGCGTGATGACATATGCAGTCCACTATTTGAAAACTGGACATTAATCATAGTGCCATTTTAGGTCAGGATGAAAGCCTGGTTCACTGGAGAAGATAAAAATGGTACGTCGTCTGCTACAACTCTATGTCGGTTTAGGACTGTATGGCCTGTCCACCGCGATGTTTATTCGTTCCGATTTGGGCGTCGACCCCTGGGATGTATTTCACCTTGGGGTGGGGTTACAGCTGGGAATGACTATCGGAACGGTGATTATTGTGACCGGCGCTGCGGTGCTGCTGCTGTGGATCCCGCTGCGCCAGATGCCGGGGCTTGGCACGATCAGTAACGTGATTTGTATCGGTCTGGCGGCGGACGCCAGCATGGCGCTTATCCCGGAACTGGAATCGTTACCCGTTCGAATCGCTTTCCTGGTGTCGGGCATCGTGATGAACGCGATTGCGACCAGCATGTACATCGGGGCCGGTTTCGGGCCAGGCCCGCGCGACGGTCTGATGACCGGCATTCACGCCCGGCTGGGGTGGTCCATTCGTAGCGTGCGCACCTCAATTGAAGTGTCCGTCCTGCTGATTGGGTGCGTGCTTGGCGGCACCTTTGGCGTGGGAACCGTACTTTATGCCCTGACCATTGGCCCGCTTATCCAGCTCTGTCTGCCCTGGTTCCGCCAGAAGCCGCGCATTGCGGAAATACCCCAGCCGGAGCGGGTTGTTTAATTTTGCGAAGCGCTCACATGTTTTAACGGCGTCGCTGTGCCACAATAATGGGCCCCGACTCACGCGATGCCACAATGCATGAAAGCTATCACTCTCTATGATGTCGCCCTCCTTGCGGGGGTTTCTTATCAGACCGTTTCTCGCGTCATTAACGACGCGGAGCATGTTTCTGCCCGCACGCGGGAAAAGGTGCAGCAGGCGATGGCGGAGCTACACTACGTGCCTAACCTGCGCGCACAGCAGCTGGCGGGTAAACGCACCCGCACGCTGGGACTTATCACCACCGATCTGGCCCTGCATGCGCCCTCGCAAATTGTGTCGGCGGTAAAATCCCGCGCGGCGGAACAGGGGGCGAGCGTTCTTATCTCCATGGTGGAACAGCCGCAGCACTGTCAGGTCGCGCTTCAGGCGCTACTGGCGCAGCGGGTGGACGCGCTGCTGGTGAATGTTCCGCTTGACGATCGTGACGCTGAAGAACTCAGGGCACTGGCGTCGCCCGTCCCGGTGCTGTTCCTCGATGTGGCGCCTTCAGCGCGGGTAAACAGCCTCGTGTTTAACGCGGAGCAGGGGGCGCGTCTGGGCGTTGAGCATCTGCTTTCGCTGGGGCATCGACATATTGCTCTGCTGAGCGGGCCGGAAAGCTCGGTCTCTGCTCGGGCGCGTCTGGCGGGGTGGAGAGCCGCTCTGGCCCGCGCGGGGTATGAAGCCGCTGAGGTGGCTTACGGTGACTGGAGCGCCGCAAGCGGCTATGAGAAAGGGCATGTTCTTCTGTCGGGGACGGTATTACCGGATGCCATTCTGGTGGCTAACGATCAGATGGCGCTCGGGGTAATGCGCGCCTGCGCGGAAAAAGGGGTCGCTATTCCTGGCCAGATGTCGGTGGTCGGGTTTGACGATACGGCCGACAGCGCCTGGTTTTCCCCGCCGCTGACGACCATTCGTCAGGCGTTTCGCGATGCGGGTGAACGCAGCGTGGAATGGCTGCTGGCCCCCACCGGGGAGGAGGCGTGCTGGCAGGTTCAACTGCCGGTGACGCTGGTTACCCGTCATTCAAGCGCACGCCGCAACCCTAAGCAGGCTGAACGCGAGGATCTGGCGGAGCAGCTGAGAAGCCTGGCACTCCTTGCCGAGCAGATTGCCCGCAAATAAAACTTTGTGATCTGACTCGCTACCCTGCGAATGGGCGCTTTACCATCGCCGGGTGCCAGGGCATGTTAACCAAAATTGTGAGCGCTTCGCAAAGAGGTTACTATGTCCACCACTTCACCGCTGACCCTCAGCGCCATTCTGGCCCGTCGGGACTGGGAAAACCCCGGCGTCACCCAGTGGAACCGTCTGGCCGCACATGCGCCGTTACACAGCTGGCGCAATGAATCTTCCGCCAGAGATGACGCCGGATCTACCAGCAGGCGCTCTCTCAACGGGCTATGGCGGTTTAGCTATTTTTCAGCGCCGGAGCAGGTTCCTCAAGCATGGGCAATCGAAGATTGCGCGGATGCCGTCGCGATGCCCGTACCGTCGAACTGGCAGATGCAGGGGTTCGACACGCCCATCTACACCAATGTCACCTATCCCATCCCCGTTAACCCACCTTTTGTGCCGCAGGAAAACCCGACCGGTTGTTACTCGCTCACATTTGAAATGAATGACGCCTGGCTTCAGAGCGGGCAAACCCGCATCATCTTTGACGGCGTGAACTCGGCGTTCCATCTGTGGTGCAACGGGAAGTGGATAGGCTATTCCCAGGACAGTCGACTGCCCGCCGAATTTGACCTCTCGGCGGCATTACTCCCCGGGCAGAACCGCCTGGCGGTCATGGTATTGCGCTGGTGCGACGGCAGCTATCTTGAAGATCAGGACATGTGGCGCATGAGCGGCATTTTCCGCGATGTGACTTTGCTGCATAAACCCGATACCCGGATTGCCGATTATCACGTGGTGACGGACCTGAATAATGAGCTGGACCGCGCGGTGCTGAAGGTTGATGTCGCGCTGGCAGGCGCTGGCTTTGCAGACTGCGAGGTGGTTTTTACCCTGTGGCGCGCGGAGGAAAAATGCGCCTGCGTTTCCCGGCGTCCAGGGTCAGCCATCGTCGACGAGCGCGGCAGCTGGGCAGAGCGCTTAACGGCGGCGATGCCCGTTGAACAGCCCGCGCTCTGGAGCGCTGAAACGCCAGAACTGTATCGCCTGACGATTGCGCTTATCAACCCGCAGGGTGAAGTGCTTGAGATTGAGGCGTGCGACGTGGGCTTCCGCCGCGTTGATATCAGCAATGGCCTGCTGAAGCTCAACGGTAAACCGCTGCTGATCCGAGGGGTTAACCGGCACGAGCATCACCCGGAAAACGGCCAGGTGATGGACGAAGCGACCATGCGCCGCGATATCGAAATCATGAAGCAGCACAACTTCAACGCCGTGCGCTGCTCGCACTACCCGAACCATCCGCTGTGGTACCGGCTTTGCGATCGCTACGGGCTGTACGTTGTTGATGAAGCCAACATCGAAACCCACGGTATGGTGCCGATGAGCCGCCTTGCAGACGATCCGCGCTGGCTGCCCGCCATGAGCGAACGCGTGACCCGCATGGTGCAGCGCGATCGTAATCATCCCTCAATAATCATTTGGTCGCTGGGCAATGAGTCCGGGCACGGCGCAAACCACGACGCACTGTATCGCTGGGTGAAATCCACGGATCCGACGCGTCCGGTGCAGTATGAAGGCGGCGGCGCGAATACGGCGGCTACCGATATTGTTTGTCCGATGTATGCCCGTGTCGATCAGGATCAGCCCTTCCCGGCAGTGCCTAAATGGTCAATCAAAAAATGGATCGGTATGCCGGACGAAACGCGTCCGCTGATCCTCTGTGAATATGCTCACGCGATGGGGAATAGCTTTGGCGGGTTCGCGAAATACTGGCAGGCGTTTCGCAGCCACCCTCGCCTGCAGGGGGGATTTGTCTGGGACTGGGTCGATCAGGCCCTGACGAAACAGGACGAAGCTGGCAACGCGTTCTGGGCCTACGGGGGAGACTTTGGCGATAAGCCGAACGATCGGCAGTTCTGCCTCAATGGCCTGGTATTCCCCGATCGCACGCCGCACCCGGCGCTGTACGAGGCGCAGCGCGCCCAGCAGTTCTTTACCTTTACGCGGGTCAGCACCTCGCCGCTGGTGATTGAGGTGCAAAGCGGCTACCTGTTCCGCCACACCGATAACGAAGTGCTGAGCTGGACGGTTGCCCGTGACGGGGACGTGCTGGCCGAGGGCGAGGTGACGCTCTCGATGTCGCCTGAAGGCACCCAGCGTCTGGAGATCGACCTGCCGGAGCTGAAAGCCGGGCCGGGTGAGGTCTGGCTGAACGTAGAAGTACGCCAGCCGCGGGCAACGCCGTGGTCACCGGCTGACCATCGCTGCGCGTGGGAGCAGTGGCCGCTGCCGGCTCCACTCTTTATTGCTCCGCCAGCTCCGGTGGGCGAGCCGCCGGTCTTGACGCAAAACGATCGCGTTCAGGAGATCTCCCATCGTCAACAGCGCTGGCAATTCGATCGCGCAACCGGAAATCTGACTCAATGGTGGCGAAATGGCGTTGAAACGCTGCTTTCACCTCTGACGGATAACGTCAGCCGCGCGCCGCTGGACAACGACATTGGCGTAAGTGAAGCGACGAAGATCGATCCGAACGCCTGGGTTGAACGCTGGAAAGCGGCGGGCATGTACGATCTCACCTCGCGCGTTCTGCACTGTGAGGCAGAGCAGCACGCAGACGAGGTGGTGGTCAAAACCCAGCACGTCCTTGAGTATCGCGGCAAAGCCCTGTTTATGAGCCGTAAAGTCTGGCGGGTGGACGAGCGAGGCGTTCTGCATGGCGATATTCAGGTCGATATTGCATCTGATATCCCGGAGCCTGCGCGCGTTGGCCTGAGCGTTCATCTTGCCGAAACGCCGGAAAACGTCTTCTGGCTGGGACTGGGGCCGCATGAAAACTATCCGGACAGAAAGCTGGCGGCACGGCAGGGGCGCTGGACATTACCCCTGGCGGAGATGCACACGCCGTATATCTTCCCGACGGAAAATGGTTTGCGCTGTGATACGTGGGAGCTGACGCTGGGAACGCATCAGCTAAATGGCCAGTTCCACTTCTCGGTGAGCCGCTACAGCCAGCAGCAGCTGCGGAAGACAACCCACCACCATCTGCTGCGGGAAGAGCCGGGATGCTGGCTTAACCTCGATGCGTTCCATATGGGCGTGGGCGGCGACGACTCCTGGAGCCCCAGCGTTGCACCGGAATTCATTCTGCAGACACGTCAGCTTCGCTATACCTTCAGCTGGCAGCAGAACCCTTAACTGACCCTGGAGAGGCGGCCACAGAGCGTGGCCGCATGCTTACGCCAGAATGCCGCTCAGGCCATGCAGGCTCATGTAAATTCCTACCACGGTAATCAGCGCAGCGGAGATCCACGGTGCCTTACGGGAGAATTCGCTAAACCCGGGCCAGCGTTTGGTCGCGTGCTTGAGGCTTAAGGCGGCAATCGCGCCGGAAGCGACCAGCGTTAACGCCAGACCAATACTGAAGCTGAACACCAGCGTCGCGCCGAGGGCGAAATGCTTCAGCTGCAGGCAGATCAGCAGCACGGTGATGGACGCCGGGCAGGGGATAAGTCCGCCGGTCAGGCCAAACATCACAATCTGTCCGGTGGTGACATTTTGACCGCTGAAGCGGCGGTTAATATCCTGCGCGTGAGCGCGCTGGTGGGCGTCCTGCCACTCTTCTTCAATCAGCGTGTGTTCGTGGTGATGATGATCATGATGGTGGTCATGTTCATGTTCATGTTCATGTTCATGTTCATGTTCATGTTCATGTTCATGTTCATGGTCGTGGTGGTGATGGCTATCATGGTCGTGATGATGATCGTGCGGCTGGCTCTCTTTCCAGGTTCGCCACGCCATCCACAGGGCGATCGCAACGATCAGCACCCCGGAGATCAGCTGGAACCAGGGTTCGGACGTATGCGCATCCCAGCCCCGACCAAACCATAATCCCGCCATCGCAACGAGCCAGACCACCGCCGTATGGGAGAGCGTTGCCGCCAGGCCAAGCAGTACCGCCTGTTTCAGCGTGCCGCGGATGGCAACAATAAAGGCTGCCATCATTGTTTTTGAATGGCCCGGTTCCAGGCCATGCAGCGCACCGAGCAGGATAGCGCTGGGAACAAACAGCCAGGCATTGCCCTGCTGAAGAAGTGAAGCAAAATCGGTCATGGGAAATTCCGGAGTGGAAAGCGTGCGGAGATACTACTCCCCCCCAGTAGCGTAATACTACCCCCCAGTAGAAAAATACTCAGGGGGAGTAGAGCGTGATATGCTTTAAAAGCTAAAAAATTAGGGATACAGAGATGTCACATACCGTTAGAGACAAGAAGATGTTACTGACTCGCCTGAAGAAAATTCAGGGGCAAAGCACCGCGCTGGAAAAAATGCTTAACAGCGATCACGAATGCGCCGAGGTGTTACAGCAGCTGGCGGCAATCCGCGGGGCGGTCAATGGCATGATGATGCAGGTGATCGAAGGACATTTAACCGATCACGTGGTGAAAGAGCCTGAAGAAGCGCAGCGTGAAGCCGATCTTGGCGTGGTGTTGCGGGTGATCAAATCCTATCTCAAGTAGCGTGCGTGCCGAGGTTATTTTCTGCCCAAAGAATAAATTCCGTTTTTGGCAGTGCCTTGCTGTAGTACCACCCCTGCCCGTACTGCACGCCGTGACGGTGTAGCCAGGCGAGCTGCCCTGCGGTCTCGATGCCCTCCGCCACCATCGCCAGCTTCAACGACTTTGCTATTTCAATGATGTGCGGCGTCACGTTTTTATACTCCAGCGCATCGACGAACGACTTATCAATTTTTAGCGTGTCGACGTCCAGATCCTGCAGATAGCTCAGGCTGGAATAGCCCGTGCCAAAATCATCAATATAGACAGGGTGCCCCGAACGGCGGAATGCGGCGATAGCCGGCGCGCTGATTTTGGGATCGGCAAAGCCGCGCTCGGTGAGCTCAAGGGCGATTTGTCGGGGTTGTATTTGCCACTTATTCAGTAGCTGACTCAGTAAAGGTGGCAGGATGCCGGAGGTTAAATCGGCAGGGGCGAGGTTAATGGAGATATGCTGATCGGGATGGCGTTGCAGCCAGTGGCCCATATCTTCAAACACCTTTTCGATGACTAACTGCGTCAGCTGTGAGATGAGCCCCGTTTGCTCGGCAAGGGGGACAAAAATATCCGGCGATAGGCTGCTTCCGTCTGGCTGTGGCCAGCGCGTCAGCGCTTCTGCGCCCACAATTTTTCCGCTACTGAGCGCCACGATGGGCTGATAGTGAACCACAAAATCCCGGCTGTTAATGGCGTCAAGCAGGCGATTGCGCGGCGACTGGATACGACGCAGGATCCGCAGGACAAACAGCGCGGCGAGCAGACTTATTAACATGCCGAACGGTAACCAGAAAAGAAGCTGCCGGTGCCAGGTTTCAGCCAGCGGTTTGAGCGTTGCCCATGCGACGACGGTAAATCCAAGCTCAGGTACAGACTTCATGACGTACATTGAACCGTTGTACTGCACGCTTTTGACATCCCGCTCCTGAACCATGTCGCGGATGTGAGAATTGAGCTTACTGCTGCTGGCGAATATGCGGTGTGTTGTAGTGCCTACCAGGGCGGCATCAATCGCTATCTCGCCGAAAGGAATAACGTCCACCAGCGAGGCAGGATCGACCATGACAAGGTAGTGGCCTTTTCCCAGCACTGCCATGTAGCGGTTAAACCCAAGATCGTTTTGCGTGGTCAGCCATGCGCTGTAGCCATCTTCGGTAATGCGCATCGGCGGCGGGAAAGGGGCTGCATGGCTGGTTTGCTCCAGGGAGGAGCAGAGCGGCTGAAGGTTATCGATATAAATCACTTCCTGAACATATCGCCACGAGAAAGCGACCCGGCGCATCTCTCTTAACTGCAACGGGCTACACGGCACCCCTTCAAAGGCCTGCAGGTGATCGAGCGCTTCTTTTGCCTGATCCACAACTCTGTCGGTTCTTACCAACACGCGTGACGCATAGTTATCCAGCGCATTGGCAAACTTATCTTCCGCCTGGCGATGGGCCAGCCAGATGCTCAGGCAAATGGGAACCAGCACAGAAAAGATAAGTATGCCAGTCACCAGACTGACCAGATGTCGGGTTTTCATGCTGTCGTGTCCTTCCTCGTATACCCGTTCCTGGGCATTGAGTTCCTTGCCTGAAGAGAAAGATTTTACCGCGAAATGATATAGTTATAGCACGTGGGCAGCCAGGTTTTCATTTTATCTCAGGCAACCGAGAAAATATCGCCCGGCGAGAGGGGGTTGTTTTTTCGAACTGGCCTGGATATTATTTTGTTATGTTATAACAAAACACAAAGGATTTACGATGAAGCCTGATATCCATCCAGCCTATCGCACCGTGGTATTCCACGACACCAGCGCTAATGAATACTTCAAGGTTGGCTCAACCATTAAGACCGACCGCGAAATTGAACTCGACGGTGAAACGTATCCGTACATCACCATTGAGGTTTCTTCAAAATCGCACCCGTTTTATACCGGCAAGCAGAAAACGTTCTCCACGGACGGTAGCGCCGCGCGCTTCCGCAAGCGTTTTGGCGGTTTTCTCAATGCGAAGCGGGGCTAACCATGCAGGTACTTAACTCATTACGCAGTGCAAAGCAGCGTCACCCGGATTGCCAGATAGTCAAACGCAAGGGACGCTTATACGTGATTTGCAAATCTAATCCGCGCTTTAAGGCGGTTCAGGGACGTAAAAAAAGACGCTAGACGCGCGTTTCTCGCCAGCTTTCCAGGGATCTTTTCTGTTTGCCATCGGCAGTAAAATTGTCGGTGGCAAGCCAGCTTTCAAAGGCGCTCGCCAGCGCCGGCCACTCTTTGTCGAGAATAGAAAACCAGTCGGTATCCCGGTTACGGCCTTTTATGACCAGCGCCTGGCGAAAGCGCCCCTCAAACTGAAAGCCCAGACGCAGCGCTGCTTTACGGGAAGGCTCGTTCAGGCTATTGCACTTCCATTCATAACGTCGGTAGCCCAGGGTATCGAACACGTACCGCATCAGCAGATATTGCGCCTCTGTCGACCCTGGCGTGCGGCTTAACAGAGGAGAGAAGTGAACGTGCCCCACTTCCACGACCCCGTTTTTAGGATCGATCCGCATCAGGGACAGCGTCCCGACAGGAGACTCGGTCTGGTTATCCATAACGGTAAAGTGGATGGGATCGGATAACTCACTTACGCTCGCCACCCAGTTGGCAAACTCTTCTGCGGTGGCATCAGGTTCACGCAGTAGCCACGTCCAGCTGCGGGTATCTTCGGCCAGGGAATAGGCGGAGAACAACGCGTGGGCATGCTCCACGCGCAGCGGCTCAAGCCGACAATAGTGGCCCTGAAGGACTACCCGGGACGGGTGTTGACGAGGTTGCCAGTCGATAAGGGCTTCGCCTACAGGCTGTCCAAACTCATTGAATGTATTCATTTTTATTTCCATGTCGTTGAAAAGAACTCCAGATTAGTGAATTGCTGGTTCCTTAAAAAGAACCACCAGGCTATGTTTTTCTGGTACCACTAGGAGGGAAGATGAATATACCGGGTGATGAGCTTTACACTTTGCTCCATGCTGCGCTGAAAAAGCGTGAGCAAGAGACGCTCCAGCGCACGCTCTATCATGCTTTGCGGGATGCGATACTGTGCGGCAGGCTTCGGTCCGGCAGCCAGCTGCCCGGTTCGCGAACGCTGGCGCAGCAGATCTCGGTTTCCCGAAACACCGTCAATGCGGCGCTGGACCAGCTCACGCTCGAAGGTTATTTGCTGCGTAACCGTCAGGGGACACGGGTGGGGCAATTCGCTCATCGTACGATTGCCCGAACGCTGCCGGATCCTGACGTCAGGCTGACAAAACGTGTCGCCCTGCTGCCCGCCCCTGTGCCGCGCGACACCCCTGTGATGTCGTTCACGCCGGGAACGCCTGCCATTAACTATTTCCCCTTGCCGCTGTGGCGGCGATTGTACGATCGTGTTCTGCGCGAGGAGGGAAGTGCCCTGTTAGGCTATGGAGACCCGGCCGGTGAACCGTCTCTGCGGGCAGCGATTGCCCGGCATCTCGCCTTGTCTCGTGGTATCGACTGCGACGCCAGCCAGATTGTGCTCACCGAAGGTGCGCTTGAGGGGGTCAATCTCTGCACGATGCTGTTAAGCGAGCCTGGCGATGTCGCCTGGGTAGAAAACCCTGGCTACAGCGGGGCAAAGAGTGCGTTTGTTAAAACCGGCCTGGCGATGACGGGAATACCGGTTGATGACGAGGGAATGTGCTGGGAAGGGCTGGATGCGCCTGCCCCCTCAATGATCTTTACATCGCCTTCGCATCAGTTCCCTTACGGGAGCGTGCTTAGCGCGCGGCGGCGGCTGGCGCTGCTGGACCTAGCCCGGCAGCACAACGCGTGGATCATTGAAGATGATTACGACAGCGAGTTCCGTTATGCCGGTGAGCCCGTACCGGCGATGCTGGGAATGGTTAACAATGCGCCCGTTGTGTATCTGGGGACGTTCAGTAAAACGCTGTTTCCGTCACTTCGCATGGGGTTCATGGTGTTACCGCCAGCGCTCGCTAAGGCGGTTCGTCCGGCCATCGGCTCGCTGTTGCGGGGTGGGCATCGTGCCGAACAGCGCACCCTGGCGCTGTTCATTGAAGAAGGTCATTACGCCCGCCACCTTGCCGCCATGCGTCGGCTGTACCGTAAACGCTACCGCCAGCTGCGGGAGGTGCTGGGCGCCGAGCTTCATTCTCCGCACCGCATTCTGGCAGGCGAAGGTGGGATGCATCTGACGCTGGCGATAGACGGTATTGACGACCAGAGGCTGGTGGCGAAGGCGAGAGCGTTTCAGCTGGCACCCGCTGCACTGAGCGGGTATTACCTGGAGGCGAAGCAGGGGCAAACCGGGCTGGTTTTAGGTTACGGTAATACCTCTGCTTCTCAGTTTGCGCCTGGGATCCGACGTCTGCAGGCGTTAATTACGCAGCAGCAGGGCGGGAAAGGGTAAAGACATCATAGAAAGAGAGCTGTCCTTTGGTGGAGACCATTTTCTGCAGCTTCTCTTTTTGCCCGGCTTCAACTGCCGGAGAGTGCATGATGTTTTCGATCAGCTCCTCTGGTACGTAACGCGTGTTGTACCATTCGCCGTTATAGCAGACCCGAAAATCGAGCACGTCGATATCTTCGTAACGGTAGCGCGGATTCACGTCGAAAAAGAAAAAGGCGTTAAAGACGACAAACAGTACAACCAGCAGCCAGACGGAGTCCACCAGCGTTTCGGACTTCAGCATAACAATAAGCGTCGCCAGCCAGGCGGCATACATGGCGACAAACAGGCCAGGATGTTTGCGAATAAAGCTAATGCTAAAGCGCGGGCGATTATCGCGCTTTTCGCGGAGGTTAAGATCGTCGATGGTGGCGGTAAGCAGGCGCTGTATCTCGGTCATTTTTTGCCTTCATGAGAGTTGACAATACAGGGTGTCTGCCAATTTTAGGGGAGCCATCAGGCTGAAAAAAGTAACAGTCTGGCGCTAAAAGACTATAACAGTTGACTCCCCGCGACCTCACAGCGTTTTGATAATTTTTGCCGGGTTGCCGCCAACGACGACGTTAGCCGGGACGTCTTTCGTCACGACCGCGCCGGAGGCCACCACCACGTTATCACCAATGGTGACGCCAGGGTTAATGACCGCCCGGCCACCAATCCAGACGTTATTTCCAATATTGACGGGTTTTCCAAACTCCACGCCGCTGTTTCGTTCCTCCGCATCCAGCGGGTGGGTTGCCGTATAAATATGAACACCCGGCGCGAGCATACAGTTATCGCCAATATGAACAGGGCAGACATCCAGCATCACGCAGTCGAAGTTAGCGTAAAAGTTTTTGCCCAGATAAATGTTATATCCGTAGTCGCAGCGGAAGCTCGGCTCTATATAAGCGCCTGCGCTTTGTCCGAGAAGTTCCGCCAGAATGTTCTGGCGTTCTGTTTTTTCATCAGGCGCAGTGTGGTTATAGCGGTAAACCAGATGGCGGGCCCGCAGTCGGTCAGCCCGTAATGTCTCATCGCCGGGGCGATAATGTTCACCGGCAATCATTTTCTGTTTTTCTAAGCTCACTGGAAACCTCTCTGGATGTTATTACCCCAGATTAATCGGAACAGGCCAGAAGGGGAACGTTCCCGGAAAGCCGATGTGACCATCGTCACAACATTGCTGTTGTTGAACGCGTTTTACACGGAGACCTGGCTTACGCACAGGGGGCATAACGGGATGGTAAAACTCAGAACGAGGCGTAGAACTCTACAGACACCCTTCAAAGATTAACGGACAAATTTCCACACAGAAGTAGGGATTTTGTCATACAGCTTATTCATTGTTAGTTCAGCAAGACGATGGTCAGCGGCTGAATAAAATACCGCCAGTTCATTATCAGAAAGCTCGTATTTATTCTTTTCAATGACGCGTTCAAGCGTGTCAATTGACTGACAACGTCGTAAGCGCATCAAATAATCGATCTTTGTGAGTGGTTTATCAGACATAAATTCACCTTAGTAATTGTAATAATTTTAACAGGAAAGACTCACCGGGTTAGCTCTGCTCACGTTGACGAAACAGCGGAATAGCCGATTTCCCGATTTACGCCATTTTTGCAAATCCTGAGCGTTAATGCCGTAACTGCTGAACAACATAAAGGTGTCGTCCAGGTATTCATCAATTTGCTCGATGAGCTTATTATCTTCATTGTACTTAATTTTATAATTAAGTGCGAAGGTTGCGATATGCTCTATCAGCTCATTCAACTGTAAATTGATGGCAGACGTTGGATCGTTTACCCAGCCATGGTTACTTTCATCAAGATTGGCAAGGCAGTCATGGTACAAGGATTCGCAGAGAAATTTCAACTGCGCGATATCATGCCTTTTTGGCGAGTACTCGTCCATAGCGCATCCCCTTCTGAGTGATTTCTTACTCACCGAACATCATTGTCGGGATGGATACAACTGACTTAGCTACATGAGTGCTGTGTTCCTGATAATCTAACTATAAGCCACTCCTTCCTGGATTTCACCGCGCTATTACGAAAAATTACAAATAAAACCGCAGGCTGGGAGCTTGAACGCAAATGGTCGTCCTGGACTCAACGTTTTTATCCAAATTAACGACGGTGCTTTATCGCTTCCTTACGTTTCATTGGCTTAGCAAAAATGATGAGAAAAGTTTAGATTCAGACTTATCTTTGTAAGAACTTCTTATTAGGAATATTCCTAATACTTTAAGCGGGGAAATGAAATTAAAAAAATCCCGATTTCACCGATTAAGTTATCAGTTAATTATGATATGTCTATTTAAGATGGCAGAAAATAAATTGAACCACAATAAGCGTAATTTATGATTTTTTCTGAAAATGAAAAAGGCCGCTAATGCGGCCTTTTTATCATGTGAAACCGGTATCAGTGAGGTTCTACCGAATGACTGTGTTCAACATCTTCATTCTTTCGGCTAAAGCGGCGGCGAACCACCACGAAGAACACCGGTACGAAGAAGATGGCCAATACGGTCGCGGTAACCATACCGCCCATCACACCAGTACCTACTGCGTTCTGCGCACCGGAGCCCGCTCCGGAACTGATAACCAGCGGCAGTACGCCGAGGATAAACGCCAGTGACGTCATCAGGATCGGGCGCAGACGCATACGAACCGCCTCAAGCGTCGCCTCAATAAGACCTTTGCCTTCTTTCTCCATCAGATCTTTGGCGAATTCAACGATAAGTATCGCGTTCTTCGCCGACAAGCCAATGGTTGTCAGCAGGCCTACCTGGAAGTAAACGTCGTTGGTCAACCCACGGAACGTCGCCGCAAGCAGCGCACCGATAACCCCGAGTGGAACCACCAGCATAACGGAGAACGGAATCGACCAGCTCTCGTACAGTGCCGCCAGACACAGGAAGACCACAATCAGTGAAATGGCGTACAGAGCAGGGGCCTGGTTACCGGACAGACGTTCCTGATAGGACATACCGGTCCAGTCATAGCCGATACCCGCAGGCAGTTTGCTCGCCAGCTCTTCCATCAGGTTCATGGCTTCACCGGTGCTTCGGCCCGGTGCGGCCTGACCCAGGATCTCCATAGACGGCAGACCGTTATAGCGTTCCAGACGCGGTGAACCGTATTCCCAGCGTGACGTTGAGAACGCCGAGAACGGAACCATCTGACCATTGCTGCCGCGCACGAACCAGCTGTTGATATCGTTCGGCAACATACGGTACTGCGCCTCTGACATCACGTACACTTTCTTCACACGACCGCGATCGATGAAGTCGTTAACGTAGCTACCGCCCCAGGCTGCGCCCAGCGTGGTGTTGATGTCACTGATGGATACGCCCAGCGCCTGAGCTTTTTCCTGATCGATGTCGATTTTGTACTGCGGCGTATCTTCCAGGCCGTTTGGACGTACGCCGACCAGCAGGTCAGGGTGTTTAGCGACTTCACCAAACAGCTGGTTACGCGCCTGCGTCAGTTTCTCGTGACCCAGGCCACCCTGGTCAATCAGCTGGAAGTCGAAGCCGGTCGCGGTACCCAGTTCAACAATCGCTGGCAGGTTAAAGGCGAAGACCATTGCATCTTTAATCTGCGAGAAGGTGCCCATTGCACGGCCGGTGATGGCTTCAACCTTGTTCTTTTCGCCCGGACGTTCAGACCAGTCTTTCAGAGAAACGAAGGCAATACCGGTGTTCTGACCACGACCCGCAAAGCCAAAGCCGTTAACCGCAAACACGGATTCAACGTTGTCTTTCTCTTTGGTGAGATAGTAGTCCGTCACTTCATCCAGCACTTTCTGGGTACGCTCTTGCGAGGCACCTGCCGGAAGCTGCGCCATCGTCAGGAACACGCCCTGGTCTTCATCCGGCAGGAACGAGCTTGGCAGACGAACGAACAGGAAAGCCATGCCCACCACGATGATGATATAGAGCAGCAGGTAACGACCGGTGCTGCGCAGGATGTTACCCACGCTGTCGGTGTAGTGGTGCGTGCTTTTATCGAACATGCGGTTAAACCAGCCGAAGAACCCTTTATGCTCGCCGTGACCGCCTTTCTGAATCGGCTTCAGCATGGTGGCACACAGGGCAGGGGTCAGGATCAACGCCACCAGCACCGACAGCGCCATCGCGGAAACGATGGTAATGGAGAACTGACGGTAAATCGCACCGGTAGAGCCCCCGAAGAAGGCCATCGGAATAAATACCGCAGACAGCACCATCGCGATACCGACCA
Source organism: Enterobacter sp. 241F3 (assembly GCF_034106785.1). Classification (NCBI taxonomy): domain Bacteria; kingdom Pseudomonadati; phylum Pseudomonadota; class Gammaproteobacteria; order Enterobacterales; family Enterobacteriaceae; genus Enterobacter; species Enterobacter sp. 241F3. The sequence continues at coordinate 1,374,409 of NZ_JAWNDD010000001.1, read as the reverse complement.
GCGCGCCCTGGATCTGACCCATCGATTTACGGGTCGCTTCCTTCGGCGGCAGACCTTCTTCTGCCATCACGCGCTCGACGTTCTCTACCACCACGATGGCGTCATCCACCAGCAGGCCGATGGCGAGCACCATCCCGAACATCGTCAGGGTGTTTATCGAGTAGCCAAATATCGACAGGATCGCAAAGGTCCCGAGCAGAACAACCGGCACGGCAATCGTTGGGATAAGCGTCGCGCGGAAGTTTTGCAGGAACAGGTACATAACCAGGAAGACGAGGATGATCGCCTCAACCAGCGTCTTAACCACTTCGTGAATCGAAATTTTGACGAACGGCGTGGTGTCGTACGGGTAAACGATTTTCAGACCTGACGGGAAGAACGGCTCCATCTTCTTCAGCTCTGCGCGGATCGCCGTGGCGGTATCCAGGGCGTTAGCGCCTGTCGCCAGTTTGATACCCAGACCGGAAGCCGGTTTACCGTTAAACTTCGCGATGATGTCGTAGTTCTCACCGCCCAGCTCGACTTTCGCCACGTCGCGCAGGCGAACCTGCGAGCCGTCCTGGTTCACTTTCAGCAGAATTTTGCTGAACTCATCGGCAGAGGTCAGACGGGTCTGCGCGATGATCGAGGCGTTAAGCTGCTGGCCTTTCACCGGCGGCGTACCGCCTAACTGACCGGCCGCTACCTGGGCGTTCTGCGCTTTAATCGCACTGATCACGTCAACCGGGGTCAGCTGGAAGTTGTTCAGCTTGTTCGGATCCATCCAGATACGCATCGCGTACTGGGAACCGAACAGCTGCACGTCACCCACACCGGAAGTACGGCTGATGGCGTCCTTCATGTTGGCGCCCACGTAGTCGGAAATATCCTCCTGCGTCATGGTGCCGTTGGTGTTGATAACGCCGACAACCATCAGGAAGCTGCTGGACGATTTCTCGACGCTCACGCCCTGCTGTTGTACTTCCTGCGGCAGCAAAGGCATCGCCAGCTGCAGTTTGTTCTGCACCTGAACCTGCGCAATGTCAGCATCCGTACCTGACTGGAAGGTCAGGGTGATCTGCACCGTACCGGTAGAGTCACTGTTTGAGGACATGTACATCAGGTTATCGATACCGTTCATGTTCTGTTCGATAACCTGGGTGACGGTGTCCTGCACCGTTTTCGCATCAGCCCCCGGGTAGGTTGCGGAAATTGTCACCGCCGGTGGCGCAATCGTTGGATATTGCGCAACAGGCAGCTTCAGGATCGCAAGTCCCCCGGCCAGCATGATGATAATGGCGATCACCCATGCAAATATGGGGCGATCGATAAAGAAATTAGGCATGTCTTAACGGCTCCTGTTTAAGTTAAGACTTGGTTTGTTCTGACTGGCCAGCGGCCGAAGCTTGTTGTTTATCGTCAGATTTCACTTCCTGTGCTTTAACCTGCGCGCCAGGACGAACTTTTTGCAAACCAGAAACAATTACGCGATCGCCATCTTTCAGACCTTCCGTCACCAGCCATTTATCGCCAATCGCCTGGGTGGCGGTGATATTGCGCGTTTCGACTTTGTTATCAGCCCCAACAACCAGCGCGCTCGCATCGCCGCGTGGCGTACGGGTCACACCCTGCTGTGGAACCAGAAGTGCGGTTGGATTTGTTCCTTCCTCCAGACGTGCGCGAACGAACATACCTGGCAGCAGATTTTTGTCAGGGTTCGGGAAAATCGCACGTAAGGTGATGGAACCGGTGGTCTGGTCGACCGTCACATCAGAGAATTCCAGGGTACCTTCCTGCGGGAACTTGATACCGTCGTTGGTAATCAGCTCCACCTTGGCTTTGCCGTTTTCCTGTTTCAGGGTGCCGTTAGCCAGCTCCTGTTTCAGGCGCAGGAAATCGTTGCTGGACTGCGTCACGTCAACGTAGATCGGATCGAGCTGCTGCACGGTCGCCAGCGCAGTGGTCTGACCGTTCTGTACCAGAGCCCCTTCCGTGACGGAAGACTTACCAATACGACCGCTAATCGGGGAGGTCACTTTGGTATAGGCAAGGTTAATGCGCGCGGTTTCGACGGCCGCTTTGGCTGCCACCACGGCTGCGTTAGCCTGCTGTGCATCTGCCAGGGCGGTATCGTAATCCTGTTGGCTAATGTACTTAGTGCCGAGCAGTTTTTGGTAGCGGTTCAACGTCAGCTGAGCAATTTTGGCCGCGGCCTGTGCTTTCGCCAGGTCTCCCTTCGCACTCTCATACGATGCCTGATAGGTTGCGGGATCAATCTGATACAGAGACTCACCGGCCTTCACATCACCGCCTTCGGTGAAGTTACGCTTCAGGATAATGCCGCTAACCTGAGGACGCACTTCCGCAATGCGGTAAGCATTTGTACGGCCGGGTAATTCGGTGGTGATTTGTAGAGGTTCAGATTTGAGCGTAACAACGCCTACTTCTGGCGCCTGCTGAGCTCCTTGTTGAGCCGGTTTGTCGTCACATCCTGTTAGCGCTAAGCTGCCTGAGAGCATCAGAACGACCGCCAGAGGCGTTAACCCTCTGTTTTTGTTCATATGTAAACCTCGAGTGTCCGATTTCAAATTGATCAAGGGTCCTGAGTCTAAAACCCATTGCTGCGTTTATATTATCGTCATGCTATGGTACATACATTCACAAATGTATGTAAATCTGACTCCTGTAAATTCACCCACCTATGGCACGAAAAACTAAACAACAAGCGCTGGAAACCCGACAACACATTCTGGATGTGGCAATACGTTTGTTCTCGCAGCAGGGTGTTTCATCCACCTCGCTGGCGCAGATTGCTCAGGCTGCCGGTGTGACGCGAGGAGCGATTTACTGGCATTTTAAAGATAAGTCAGATCTGTTCAGTGAAATCTGGGAGCTTTCAGAGTCCAGCATTAGCGATCTCGAGAGTGAGTATCGGGCAAAATTCCCTGACGATCCACTCTCAGTATTGAGAGAAATATTAGTATATATCCTTGAAGCAACGGTAGTTGAAGAACGTCGCAGATTAATGATGGAGATTATTTTTCATAAATGCGAGTTCGTGGGCGAGATGGCGGTTGTGCAGCAGGCACAGCGCAGCCTAAGCCTGGAGAGCTATGACCGTATTGAACAGAACCTGAACCTGTGTATGCAGGCAAAACTATTACCGGCCAATCTCTTGACCCGACGAGCGGCAATCCTGATGCGCAGCTACATTTCAGGTCTGATGGAGAACTGGCTTTTCGCGCCGCAATCCTTTGACCTTAAAGAGGAAGCCCGCAGCTACGTGGCGATTTTACTGGAAATGCTACAGCTCTGCCCCACGCTGCGCAGCGACGCGCCTTCGCTAACGGCCTGATCCCTTTCCAGGATTTATCTCAGAGGATAACGTTCGCGCTATTCTGCTTTCGGCGAGCGTGATATTCTTCACGCCGGACTATTTTCGGTCATCTTCTGACATCATTCACAACTATGCTGCCCATCAATCGCTCGCAACATCCTGTTTTTGCATTGCTCTTTGCGATGCTATTTTTCTTCGCCACGGCGCCGCTGACCTGGGCCCGCGCCGATAACAGCAACGATATTCCCTCGCGCGGCGATGTTCAGTCGCAGCTCGACACGCTGAACAAACAAAAAGATCTCTCCCCTCAGGAGAAACTCATCCAGCAGGATCTGACAGAAACGCTGGAAACGCTGGATAAAATTGAACGCGTAAAAGCAGAAACGGTCCAGCTTCGCCAGAAGGTGGCGCAGGCACCTGAAAACATGCGTAAGGCCACCGACGCGCTGAATGCCCTCAGCGATGTGGATAACGACGACGAGACGCGCAAGACGCTCTCGACGCTCTCCTTACGTCAGCTCGAGTCCCGCGTGGCTCAACTGCTCGACGACCTGCAAACCGCGCAGTCGGATCTCGCAACGTATAACAGCCAGCTTGTCTCTCTGCAGACCCAGCCCGAGCGCGTGCAAAACGCGATGTACGCAGCGTCTCAGCAGCTGCAGCAAATCCGCAACCGCCTCAACGGCACGACGGTAGGCGAAGGCACGCTGCGCCCGACGCAGAATACCCTGCTGCTGGTGCAGCAGACGTTGCTCAATGCGCAAATCGAACAGCAGCGTAAAAGCCTGGAAGGGAATACGGTGCTGCAGGACACCCTGCAGAAACAGCGCGATTACGTCACCGCGAATATTAATCGCCTCGAACACCAGCTTCAGCTGCTGCAGGAAGCGGTCAACAGCAAGCGCCTGACGCTAACGGAAAAAACCGCCCAGGAGGCCGTATCGCCTGACGAAACCGCCCGCATTCAGGCGAATCCGCTGGTGAAACAGGAGCTCGAGGCCAACCACCAGCTTAGCCAGCGCCTGATACTGGCGACCGAAAACGGCAACTCGCTGGTTCAGCAAAATATCAAGGTGAAGAACTGGCTGGATCGCGCCCTGCAGGCTGAACGCAACATCAAAGAGCAGATTGCTGTTCTGAAGGGCAGCCTCCTGCTGTCGCGTATTCTCTACCAGCAGCAGCAGACGCTTCCGTCCGCCGACGAGCTGGAGGACATGACCAACCGCATTGCGGATTTACGTCTGGAACAGTTTGACGTCAACCAGCAGCGCGATGCCCTTTTTCAGAGCGATACCTTTGTCGCCAAAATTGAAGAGGGGCATTCCAGCGACGTGAACCCGGAAGTGCACGACGCGCTGCTCCAGGTCGTGGATATGCGTCGCGAACTGCTGGACCAGCTCAATAAACAGCTGGGTAACCAGCTAATGATGGCCATTAACCTGCAAATCAACCAGCAGCAGCTGGTGAGCGTCTCGAAAAGTCTGCAGGAAATCCTGACCCAGCAGATTTTCTGGGTGAACAGCAACAAGCCGATGGACTGGGACTGGGTCAAATCCTTCCCTGAGACGCTGAAAACGCAGATCAAGAGCATGAAGATCACCGTAAACTGGGAGAAAGCCTGGCCTGCGGTAATGATTGCTTTCCTGGCCGGTTTACCGCTGCTGCTGATTGCCGGCCTGATCCGCTGGCGTCTGGGCTGGCTGAAAAAATACCAGGCGAAGCTGGCCTCCGAAGTAGGGCAGCTGCGCAACGATAGCCAGCTCCATACGCCAAAAGCGATTCTGATCGATCTCATCCGCGCCCTGCCGGTGTGCCTGATTATTCTGGCCGTGGGGCTGATTCTGCTCACCATGCAGCTCAACGTCAGCGACCTGCTGTGGGCGTTCAGTAAAAAACTGGCGCTGTTCTGGCTGGTGTTTGGCGTGTGCTGGAAGGTGCTGGAAAAAGACGGCGTGGCGGTGCGTCATTTCAACATGCCTGCGCAGCTGACCAGCCACTGGCGTCGGCAGATTGTGCGCATCAGCCTGGCGCTCCTGCCGCTGCACTTCTGGTCGGTTGTTTCTGAGCTTTCCCCGCTGCATCTGATGGATGATGTGCTGGGCCAGCTGGTGATCCTGCTGAACCTGCTGCTGATTGCGATCCTGATGTGGCCGATGTGCCGCGACAGCTGGCGTGATAAAGAGTCCCACAATATTCGCCTGGTCACCGTGACGGTGCTGGCGATCATTCCGCTGGCGCTGATGGTGTTGACGGCAACGGGTTACTTCTATACCACGCTGCGCCTGTCCGGGCGCTGGATTGAAACGGTCTATCTGGTGATCGTCTGGAACCTGCTTTATCAGACCGTGCTGCGCGGCCTGAGCGTGGCGGCCCGCCGCATTGCCTATCGCCGCGCCATCGCGCGTCGTCAGCATCAGGTGAAAGAGGGGGCCGAAGGCGCTGAGCCGCAGGAAGAGCCGACCATCGCGCTGGAGCAGGTTAACCAGCAGACGCTGCGCATTACCATGCTGGTGATGATCGCCCTGTTTGCGGTGATGTTCTGGGCTATCTGGTCCGATCTTATTACCGTTTTCGCCTATCTCGACAGTATTACCCTCTGGCAATACAACGGTACCGAAGCGGGCGCTGCGGTCATGAAAAGCGTGACCATGGGCAGCCTGCTGTTTGCACTGGTGTCGTCGGTGGTCGCCTGGGCTCTGATCCGCAACTTGCCAGGCCTGCTTGAAGTGCTGCTCCTGTCACGTCTGAATCTCCGCCAGGGGGCGTCCTACGCCATTACCACGATCCTCAACTACGTGATCATTATTGTTGGGGCGATGACGGTCTTTGGCTCGCTTGGCGTCTCGTGGGATAAACTGCAGTGGCTGGCGGCGGCCCTCTCGGTCGGTCTTGGTTTTGGCCTGCAGGAGATCTTCGGTAACTTCGTGTCCGGCCTGATCATCCTGTTCGAACGTCCGGTACGTATCGGCGATACCGTCACTATCGGCACGTTCTCGGGAACGGTTAGCAAGATCCGTATTCGCGCTACCACCATTACCGACTTCGATCGTAAAGAGGTGATCATCCCGAACAAAGCGTTCGTGACCGAGCGTCTGATCAACTGGTCGCTCTCGGATACGGTAACGCGCGTGGTGATCCGCCTGGGCGTAGCCTATGGATCGGATCTGGATAAGGTGAAAGAGGTGCTGTTGAAGGCGGCGTCTGAGCATCCGAAAGTGATGCACGATCCGGCTCCGGCGGTGTTCTTTACCACCTTTGGGCCGAGTACGCTGGATCACGAGCTGCGTTTATACGTGCGTGAACTGCGCGACCGCAGCTACACGGTGGATGAGCTTAATCGCTCTATCGATCGTCTGTGTCGTGAAAACGATATTAATATCGCCTTCAACCAGCTTGAGGTTCACCTGCGTAACGAGAAAGGTGATGAGCATACGGAAGTGAAGCGCGACATTAAGGGCGACGACCCGACTCCGGCTTAATCTATTTTCCCTCTCCCACAGGGAGAGGGTTAGGGTGAGGGGGAAGTTTCCCCTCAAAATCCCGCCGCACAATCTCCAGCGCTTTAAGCACCGTCCCGGCGGGGATCTGATGATTCTCCAGCAGCATAATCAAATCGACGGCCAGCTTGACCTCATCGGGTGCATTTTCCAGTGACATGGGTGTGGCTCCTGTTAACGGGTCAAACGTTCAATGACGCGCTCAATTTCATCCAGCGCCTGACGGCAGCGGACGATGCGCCCTTCCAGCGCGCTAATCTCGCGCATCAATAGCTGCTGCTCTTCCAGCGTTTCGCTGTGGTTCAGACGCACCTCGCGTTCGCGCTTCATCTCAAACAGCCGGCGCTCAAACTCCTGGTTCTCCAGCCGCTTGCGCTGCCATTTACCGAGCCCCGGCGAGGCGCTGTCCCAGGCGCGCAGCGGCCAGGCGGTAATTTCGCGATGCAGGGCGGTGATCTGCTCAGTGAGATGCTCCGCAAGCCACGCCACCTGCTCCTGCCGTTCACTCTCCACCGCATGGCGAAGCTCGTCGAGGTTCGTCTGCGCTTCAGCAAGATAATCCTGAATGACGGTGCTGCGGGTACGAAAAAGCTGCCGGTCAAAGCGCGGCTTCAGCGTGACGTGCCCCATTAGCGGCGTGGCTTGCTCCCGCAGAGCAATCAGCTGATTTTGCAGCCTCTCAAGAAGCAGTGCTGTTTTCAAGGCGCTCTCCAGTGGTAAAGTAGCCGTTCAGTTTGATAACGATTCGCATTATGCAGCGTACTATTTTAATCATCATTGGCTGGCTCGCGGTAGTGCTTGGCACGCTGGGGGTGTTTTTACCCTTGCTGCCGACCACGCCGTTTATCCTGCTTGCGGCCTGGTGCTTCGCCCGCTCGTCGCCGCGTTTTCACCACTGGCTGCTCTACCGCTCATGGTTTGGCGGCTATCTGCGGCACTGGCAAAAACACCGGGCCATGCCGCCCGGCGCGAAGCCGCGCGCGATCGCAGTGCTCCTTATCACCTTCGCTATTTCATTATGGCTGGTGAAAATGATGTGGGTGCGGATCCTGCTGCTGGTCATCCTGATCTGTCTGCTTATCTTTATGTGGCGGATCCCCGTGGTTGATGAAAAGCAACAAAAGCACTGAAGCCTCATCATGGCTGTTGCAATTATCACGCGCAGCCAGTAAATTCGACCGTTTTCGAGCACAGGTGCGCCTGGTCAAAGGTTAAACAATTGTTGCCTTGGCCGACTCGTTGCGCGCTGTGAGTAACACTGTTTCATTTAGGCAAAACCGATGACCGCAACTGCACAGCAGCTTGAATATCTGAAAAACAGCATCAAAAGCATCCAGGACTATCCAAAGCCTGGCATTCTTTTCCGTGATGTCACCAGCTTGCTGGAAGACCCGAAAGCGTACGCGCTCAGCATTGAACTGCTGGTCGAGCGTTATAAAAACGCCGGGATCACCAAAGTAGTAGGTACCGAAGCCCGTGGCTTCCTGTTTGGCGCACCGGTTGCGCTGGCAATGGGCGTGGGTTTTGTGCCGGTGCGTAAGCCGCGCAAGCTGCCGCGTGAAACCATCGCAGAAAGCTACGAGCTGGAGTACGGCACCGATCAGCTTGAGATCCACGTTGACGCGATCAAGCCTGGCGACAAAGTGCTGGTGGTTGACGATCTGCTGGCGACCGGCGGCACCATTGAAGCGACCGTGAAGCTGATCCGCCGTCTGGGTGGCGAAGTGACCGACGCGGCCTTCATCATCAACCTGTTCGATCTCGGCGGCGAACAGCGCCTGGAAAAACAGGGTATTACCAGCTACAGCCTGGTGCCTTTCCCGGGTCACTAATCCCGGTTTTCACAACCTCGCTCAATGGGTGAGGTTGTGATAGCATTCCCCTCCATAAATTCACCTTCCAGCGTTGCAGAGCCTGCCCATGAGTTATCAGGTGTTAGCCCGTAAATGGCGACCACAAACCTTTGCTGACGTTGTCGGTCAGGAACATGTGCTGACGGCCCTGGCGAACGGCTTGTCGCTAGGTCGCATCCATCACGCCTATCTTTTTTCCGGCACCCGCGGCGTCGGTAAGACCTCTATTGCCCGTTTGCTGGCAAAAGGTCTCAACTGCGAAACCGGGATTACCGCCACGCCGTGCGGCGTGTGTGATAACTGTCGGGAGATCGAGCAGGGGCGTTTTGTCGATCTGATCGAGATCGACGCTGCCTCGCGCACTAAAGTGGAAGATACGCGCGACCTGCTGGACAACGTCCAGTACGCCCCGGCGCGCGGCCGCTTCAAGGTCTACCTGATCGATGAAGTGCACATGCTGTCGCGCCACAGCTTTAACGCCCTGCTGAAGACGCTGGAAGAGCCGCCCGCGCACGTGAAGTTCCTGCTGGCGACTACCGATCCGCAAAAGCTGCCGGTCACGATTTTATCGCGCTGCCTGCAGTTCCATCTGAAGGCGTTGGACGTCGAACAGATCCGCGCGCAGCTTGAGCATATTCTTGATGAAGAGAAGATTGTTCACGAACCGCGCGCCCTGCAGCTGCTGGCCCGCGCGGCGGACGGCAGCCTGCGTGATGCGCTCAGCCTGACCGACCAGGCGATTGCCAGCGGTGACGGGAAGCTTTCCACCGAGGCGGTCAGCACCATGCTCGGCACGCTGGATGACGATCAGGCGCTGTCGCTTATCGAAGCGATGATTGCCGCCAACGGCGAACGCGTGATGTCGCTGGTGAATACCGCCGCTGCCCGGGGTATTGAATGGGAAGGACTGCTGGTTGAGATGCTCAGCCTGCTGCACCGCGTGGCGATGCTGCAGCTTTCTCCGTCCGCCATCGGTGCGGATATGGCCACCATTGAACAGCGGATGCGTGAGCTTGCGCGCACCGTGCCGCCTGCCGACGTGCAGCTTTATTACCAGACGCTGCTGATTGGCCGCAAAGAGTTACCGTTCGCGCCGGACCCGAGGATGGGCGTTGAAATGACGCTGCTGCGCGCGCTGGCGTTTCATCCGCGTATGCCATTGCCGGAGCCGGAAGTGCCGCGGCAGTCTTTCGCGCCGGTCGCCCCTACGGCGGTGATGTCGCCGCAGCAGGTCCCACCGCAGACGACACCGCCGCCGCAGCAAAACGTGCCGCTGTCGGATGCCACCAGTTCGGTGCTTGCCGCACGCAGCCAGCTGCAGCGTGCGCAAGGAGTAACCAAACCAAAAAAGAGTGAACCGGCAGCGCCAGGAAGAGCGCGGCCGGTGAACAACGCCGCGCTTGAACGACTGGCCTCGGTAACGGAGCGCGTACAGTCGCGTCCGGCACCGTCCTCGCTCGAGCAGAAAGCCCCGGTGAAAGAAGAGGCTTACCGCTGGAAGGCAACCACCATCACCGAAGCGGTGAAGGAAGAGGTCGCCACGCCGAAAGCGCTGAAAAAGGCGCTGGAGCATGAAAAAACGCCGGAGCTTTCCGCGAAGCTTGCCGAAGAGTCCATCGCGCGCGACGCCTGGGCCGCCGAGGTCAGCAAACTTCAGCTGCCTAAGCTGGTGGAGCAGGTCGCGCTGAACGCCTGGAAAGAGCAGGACGGCAATCAGGTACGTCTGCACCTGCGTCCGGGCCAGCGGCACCTCAATTCCCCTGGCGCGCAAAAGGCGCTGGCCGAGGCGCTCGCCGCATTACAGGGTGCGCCGGTTGAATTGACTATCATTGAAGATGATAATCCGGCAGTGAAAACGCCGCTCGAGTGGCGCCAGGCCATTTATGAAGAGAAGCTCGCGCAGGCGCGCGAGGCGATTATTGCGGATAACAACATTCAGACCCTGCGCCGGTTTTTCGACGCCGATCTGGATGAAGAGAGTATTCGCCCCATTTGATCGTGAGTCTGACTTACGGTTGTAATCCCTTAAACGTGAAAGAAGAGAGAAGCCTATGTTTGGTGGAAAAGGCGGTCTGGGTGGCCTGATGAAGCAGGCTCAGCAGATGCAGGAAAAAATGCAGAAGATGCAGGAAGAGATCGCTCAGCTGGAAGTCACGGGTGAGTCCGGAGCCGGTCTGGTCAAGGTGACCATCAACGGTGCGCACAACTGCCGTCGCGTTGAAATCGACCCGAGCCTGCTCGAAGACGACAAAGAGATGCTGGAAGATCTGGTTGCAGCCGCGTTTAACGATGCTGCGCGCCGTATCGACGAAACTCAGAAAGAGAAAATGGCCTCCGTTTCCAGCGGCATGCAGCTGCCGCCTGGCTTCAAGATGCCATTCTGATGCAAACCAGTCCGCTGCTCACGCAGTTAATGGAAGCACTGCGCTGCCTGCCGGGCGTTGGCCCGAAGTCGGCGCAGCGCATGGCGTTTACGCTATTGCAGCGCGACCGCAGCGGCGGGATGCGCCTGGCGCAGGCTTTAACCCGCGCCATGTCAGAAATCGGTCACTGTGCGGATTGCCGTACCTTTACCGAGCAGGACGTGTGTAACATCTGCACGAACCCGCGTCGTCAGGAAAACGGCCAGATTTGCGTGGTGGAGAGTCCGGCGGACATCTACGCCATCGAACAAACCGGGCAGTTTTCCGGCCGCTATTTCGTGCTGATGGGGCATCTCTCCCCGCTGGACGGTATTGGCCCGGACGATATCGGTCTTGACCGCCTTGAACAGCGTCTTGAGTCCGAAACGATCAAAGAGGTGATCCTCGCCACCAACCCCACGGTGGAAGGGGAGGCAACCGCCAACTACATCGCCGAGCTGTGCTCGCAGTATGGCGTTGACGCCAGCCGCATCGCCCACGGCGTGCCGGTCGGCGGCGAGCTGGAGATGGTGGACGGCACCACGCTGTCGCACTCTCTGGCCGGACGTCACAAGATTATTTTCTGACCAAACGGAGGCTGCGCGCGCGGCCTCCGCTTGAAAATTTCCCCCCGTATCCCCATCTCTCACTCAACGTTTTAAAACCCCATTAAATGGCATTGTTGAGGTCGACATAGATGAAAGGACAAGAAACCCGTGGTTTCCAGTCAGAAGTAAAACAGCTTCTGCACCTGATGATCCATTCCCTGTATTCCAACAAAGAAATTTTCTTGCGTGAGCTGATTTCCAACGCCTCGGATGCGGCGGACAAGCTGCGCTTCCGCGCGCTGTCTAACCCGGATCTGTACGAAGGCGACGGCGAGCTGCGCGTGCGCGTCTCGTTTAATAAAGAGAACCGCACTCTGACTATCGCCGATAACGGCATCGGGATGAACCGCGACGAGGTGATCGACCACCTCGGGACCATCGCGAAATCCGGCACCAAGGCGTTCCTGGAGTCCATGGGCTCAGACCAGGCGAAAGATAGCCAGCTGATCGGCCAGTTCGGCGTCGGTTTCTACTCGGCGTTCATCGTGGCGGATAAAGTCACCGTGCGCACCCGCGCGGCGGGCGACAGCGCTGAAAACGGCGTGCTGTGGGAATCCAAAGGGGAAGGCGAATACACCGTTGATGACATCACCAAAGCGGACCGCGGCACCGAAATCACCCTGCACCTGCGTGAAGGCGAAGATGATTTCCTGAACGACTGGCGCGTGCGCTCCATCATCAGCAAATATTCCGACCATATCGCCCTGCCGGTTGAGATTGAAAAACAGGAAGAGAAGGACGGTGAAACCATCGTTTCCTGGGAGAAAATCAATAAGGCGCAGGCGCTGTGGACGCGCAACAAGGCTGAAATTAAGGACGACGAGTACAACGAATTCTACAAGCACATCGCCCACGATTTTACCGACCCGCTGACCTGGAGCCACAACCGTGTGGAAGGCAAGCAGGAGTACACCAGCCTGCTGTACATCCCGGCACAGGCGCCGTGGGACATGTGGAACCGCGATCACAAGCACGGCCTGAAGCTGTACGTGCAGCGCGTCTTCATCATGGACGATGCCGAGCAGTTCATGCCGAACTACCTGCGCTTCGTGCGTGGTCTGATAGATTCCAACGACCTGCCGCTGAACGTCTCCCGTGAAATTCTGCAGGACAGCGCCGTCACCCGTAACCTGCGCAACGCCCTGACCAAACGTGCGCTGCAGATGCTGGAAAAACTGGCGAAAGACGATGCGGAAAAATATCAGACCTTCTGGAAACAGTTCGGTCTGGTGCTGAAAGAAGGCCCGGCTGAAGACATGGCGAACGTTGAAACCATCGCCAAACTGCTGCGCTTCGCCTCTACGCACAGCGACTCCTCCGCTCAGACCGTGTCGCTGGAAGAGTACGTCTCCCGCATGAAAGAAGGGCAGGAGAAGATCTACTACATCACTGCCGACAGCTACGCCGCGGCGAAGAGCAGCCCGCACCTGGAGCTGCTGCGTAAGAAAGGCATCGAAGTGCTGCTGCTTTCTGACCGCATCGACGAGTGGATGATGAACTACCTGACCGAGTTCGACGGTAAGGCGTTCCAGTCCGTTGCCAAAGCCGACGAGTCTATCGACAAGCTGGCGGATGAAGTTGACGAAAGCGCGAAAGAAGCCGAGAAGGCGCTGGAGCCGTTCGTTGAGCGCGTGAAAACCCTGCTGGGCGACCGCGTGAAAGAGGTGCGTTTCACTCACCGTCTGACCGACACCCCGGCCATCGTCACGACCGATGCCGACGAAATGAGCACCCAGATGGCGAAGCTGTTCGCGGCAGCGGGCCAGGCGGTACCGGAAGTGAAATATATCTTTGAGCTTAATCCGGATCATCCGCTGGTGAAACGCGCGGCGGATACCCAGGACGACGCCCGCTTTGCCGAGTGGGTTGAACTGCTGCTGGATCAGTCCCTGCTGGCCGAACGCGGCACGCTGGAAGATCCTAACCTCTTCATTAAACGTGTGAATGCGCTGCTGCTGGCGTAATTGACCACGCCTCCCCTGGTCTTCTCCCTCTCCCTGTGGGAGAGGGCCGGGGTGAGGGGATCAGACCGCACAACTCCAAATAATCACCCCTCATTAACCGTTTCAGCCTTCCCGCCTTCCTTGAGCGATGCCCGTTCTGGTGGTATTGTTTAGCGCTTTTGAAAAATTGAAACGACTTTTGAGGGGATTTTCGCAATGCGTATTATTCTGCTTGGCGCTCCGGGCGCGGGTAAAGGAACTCAGGCTCAGTTCATCATGGAGAAATACGGTATTCCGCAAATCTCCACCGGTGATATGCTGCGCGCCGCTGTTAAATCTGGCTCCGAGCTGGGTAAACAGGCGAAAGACATCATGGACGCAGGCAAGCTGGTGACCGACGAGCTGGTGATTGCTCTGGTTAAAGAGCGCATTGCTCAGGAAGACTGCCGTAACGGCTTCCTGCTGGACGGCTTCCCACGCACCATTCCTCAGGCTGACGCCATGAAAGAAGCGGGCATCAACGTGGACTACGTTCTGGAGTTCGACGTACCGGACGAGCTGATCGTTGACCGCATCGTTGGCCGTCGCGTACACGCTGCTTCTGGCCGTGTTTACCACATCAAATTCAACCCGCCTAAGGTTGAAGGCAAAGACGACGTGACCGGCGAAGAGCTGACCACCCGTAAAGACGATCAGGAAGAGACCGTGCGTAAACGCCTGGTGGAATACCATCAGATGACCGCGCCGCTGATCGGCTACTACACCAAAGAAGCGCAGGCGGGTAACACCAAATACGCCAAAGTTGACGGCACCAAAGCCGTGGCTGACGTACGTGCAGAGCTGGAAAAAATCCTCGGCTAATCGCGCGCCTCTCACCCGGGCTCCCGGGTGAGAAATATTCTCATCTTACCTATTACAGCAATGGGTTTCGTTTAAACGCATTTCCGCTACAATTGACAACCTATCAAATGGTTAAGAGGCGTGAATGAGTCAGGCGAAAACCGGCATCCTGCTTGCCAATCTGGGCACTCCAGAAGCACCTACATCAGACGCGGTAAAACGCTACCTGCGACAATTTTTAAGCGACACGCGCGTCGTGGATTTCCCGCGACTGCTGTGGTGGCCGCTGCTGCGTGGCGTCATTCTGCCGATTCGTTCCCCGCGCGTCGCCAAACTTTATCAGTCCGTCTGGATGGAAGAGGGCTCGCCGCTGATGGTCTACAGCCGTCGTCAGGAAAAAGCGCTGGCCGCCCGCCTGCCGGAGATGCCTGTCGCGCTCGGCATGAGCTACGGCAAACCCTCTCTGGAAAGCGCGGTGGAATCACTGCTGGCGCAGGGCGTGGACCATATCGTCGTGCTGGCGCTCTACCCGCAGTACTCCTGCTCGACCGTGGCCGCCGTCTGGGACGAGCTGGCCCGCATACTGGCGACCCGCCGCCGCATTCCGGGCGTGACCTTTATTCGCGACTACGCGGATAACGAGCTCTACATCAAGGCGCTTGCTAACAGCGCGCGCGCGTCGTTTGAAAAGCACGGTGAGCCGGATCTGCTGCTGCTCTCCTATCACGGGATCCCGCAGCGCTTCGCCAATGAAGGGGATGATTACCCGCAGCGCTGCCGCGATACCACCCGCGAGCTGGTCTCCGCCCTTGGCCTGCCGCCGGAGAAGGTGATGATGACCTTCCAGTCGCGCTTCGGCCGCGAGCCGTGGCTGACGCCATACACCGATGAAACCCTCAAAATGCTCGGCGAGAAGGGCGTGAAGCATATTCAGGTGATGTCGCCGGGCTTCTCGGCAGACTGTCTGGAAACGCTGGAGGAGATCGCGGTGCAAAACCGGGAATTTTTCCTGGAGGCTGGCGGCGAAAAGTACGAGTACATTCCGGCGCTTAACGACTCGCCTGAGCATATTGACATGATGGTCTCGCTGGTAACGAACGGTCGCTAATCGCACTTCGGGCCGGGTTTGTGCTACCATTCCCGGCCCATATTCTTCGTACAGTTCAGACCATGAAATTTCCCGGTAAACGCAAATCCAAACACTACTTCCCCGTCGATGCCCGCGATCCGCTCCTGCAGCAAATCCAGCCAGAAAATGAAACCAGCGCGGCCTGGGTCGTCGGTATCGACCAGACGCTGGTGGACATTGAAGCGAAAGTGGATGATGCGTTTGTCGCCCGTTATGGTCTGAGTGCCGGCCACTCGCTGGTCATTGAAGACGACGTTGCCGAAGCGTTGTATCAGGAGCTGGTGCGCGAAAACCTGATTACCCACCAGTTCGCCGGCGGTACCATCGGCAATACCATGCACAACTACTCCGTGCTGGCAGACGACCGTTCGGTGCTGCTCGGCGTGATGTGCAGCAACATTGAAATCGGCGGCTATGCCTACCGCTATCTCTGCAACACCTCCAGCCGCACCGATTTGAACTACCTGCAGGGCGTCGACGGCCCGATTGGCCGCTGCTTTACCCTGATCGGTGAATCCGGCGAGCGCACCTTCGCCATCAGCCCGGGTCATATGAACAAGCTGCGCGCCGAGAGTATTCCGGAAGAGGTGATTGCGGGTGCCTCGGCGCTGGTGCTGACTTCCTATCTGGTGCGCTGTAAGCCGGGCGAGCCGATGCCGGAAGCGACCATGAAGGCGATTGAGTACGCGAAGAAGTACGACGTGCCCGTCGTTCTTACACTGGGTACTAAATTCGTTATCGCCGATAATCCTGAATGGTGGCAGGCGTTCCTGAAAGAGCACGTCTCGATTCTGGCGATGAACGAAGAAGAGGCCGAAGCGCTGACCGGCGAAAGCGATCCGCTGCTGGCGTCTGACAAAGCGCTGGACTGGGTGGATCTGGTGCTCTGCACCGCGGGCCCGGTTGGGCTGTATATGGCAGGCTTCACGGAAGAAGAGAGCAAACGCAAAACCCAGCACCCGCTGCTGCCCGGCGCGATTGCCGAGTTTAACCAGTACGAGTTCAGCCGCGGCATGCGTTATAAAGATTGCATTAACCCGCTGCGCATCTACTCGCACATCGCCCCTTACATGGGCGGACCGGAGAAGATCATGAACACCAACGGCGCGGGCGACGGTGCGCTGGCCGCGCTGCTGCACGACATTACCGCCAATGCCTACCACAAAACCAACGTGCCGAATTCCAGCAAGCATAAGTTCAGCTGGCTGACCTATTCGTCGCTGGCGCAGGTATGCAAGTACGCCAACCGCGTAAGCTATCAGGTGCTGAACCAGCACTCACCGCGCTTAACGCGTGGCCTGCCTGAACGGGAAGACAGCCTCGAAGAGGCTTATTGGGACAGGTAAAATCAAAACGGCAACCCAGGTTGCCGTTTTTAGTGTTTATTCCCTCTCCCTGTGGGAGAGGGCAAGGGTGAGGGGACCAGATCGCACCAAACTTACCCCGTCACCGCCTCTTCAACCGGTGGTTTCTCCAGCAGCGTCAGCATGGTGTTAGCAATCTCGCGCTCGCCCATCACCACTTTATCTGCACCGCGCTCGGTAATGTACTCCACCTCGTCGTCATAGTGCGCCCGGGCGATAATCTCAATCGTTGGGCACTTCGCGCGCGCGGAGGCCACAATCTCACCCGCTTCATAGCCGTTGGGTATGGTCAGCAGCAGCCAGCGGGCGCAGTCCAGATGCGCCAGATTCATGATCTCTTCGTTCGCCGCGTTGCCCAGTACCGCACGAATACCGCGCTCGCGAAGCTCGTCGACGCGGGTGCGTGAGGTTTCAATCACCACCAGCGGAATGCCCTGCGCCATCAGCTTCTCGCCGAGCAGGCTGCCCACGCGGCCAAAGCCGACCAGCAGGGCATGATTGCAAATATCAACCGGGATCTGCTTCTCTTCTTCAATGGCTTCTTCAAGCGTCTGCTCTTCCAGCGTTTCGGTTTTATCGAGGTATTTTTCCAGCAGGGCAAACAGCACCGGGTTCAGCATAATCGACAGGATCGCCCCCGCCAGCACCAGGTTTTGTCCCGCCTGCGGCAGCAGGTTCAGGGCCATGCCCAGACCGGCCAGAATAAAGGCGAACTCACCGATCTGCGCCAGGCTGGCGGCAATGGTCAGCGCCGTACGCGGGGAGTGGCCGAACATCCGCACCAGGAAGAAGGCGGCAAGCGACTTACCAAAAATAATGATTGCCAGCGTGCCCAGCACGGCCAGCGGCTGCTGGATCAGCACCAGAGGATCGAACAGCATCCCGACGGAGACGAAGAACAGCACGGCAAACGCATCGCGCAGCGGCAGCGTGTCGTGCGCCGCACGGTGGCTCAGCTCTGACTCGTTTAACACCATCCCGGCGAAGAACGCACCCAGGGCAAAGGAGACATCAAACAGCTCAACGGCACCAAAGGCGATACCCAGCGCCAGCGCCAGCACGGAGAGGGTGAACAGCTCGCGGGAGCCGGTTGCCGCGCTGCGGGACATGATCCACGGTACCAGACGGCGGCCCACCAGCATCATGATGGCGATAAACGCCACCACTTTACCGATGGTGATGCTCATATCCAGCGCCAGCGAGGCGAAGCCGACGTTGTCTTTTTCCATCATCCCGGCGACGGCGGGCAGCAGCACCAGCGTCAGGACCATGACCAGATCTTCAACAATCAGCCAGCCAATCGCGATCTGCCCGCGCTGGCTGTCAATCAGCTGTCTCTCCTCAAGCGCGCGCAGCAGCACCACGGTACTGGCGGTTGAGAGACACAGCCCAAATACGATGCCGGTCATCAACGACCAGCCCAGCACGGCCGAAAGCGCCATCCCAAGCAGCGTCGCCACCCCTATCTGGGCGATCGCTCCCGGTATGGCAATCGACTTTACCGCCATCAAATCCTTCAGGGAAAAATGCAGACCGACGCCAAACATCAGCAGAATCACGCCCAATTCCGCCAGCTCAGGGGCCAGTTTGGTATCCGCAACAAAACCTGGGGTAAACGGTCCCGCCAGCACACCTGCCAGCAGATAACCGACAAGAGGAGAAATACGCAGTTTATTGGCAATCATGCCGAGGATAAAAGCGAGCACAAGTCCACCAACAATGGTGGTGATAAGCGGTGTGGCGTGGTGCATTCCGTCTCCTTTCGTTGTGGGTGTTCCTTTTTGGTGAAAAACCAAAAAACCGAGTAATAGTTTATGACAATTTTTACCCTTATGTTTATGAATAATTGTTGAAGTTTGAATAAAACAGCAATATGCACGTAAAAAAGCGCATTTTGATAAATTCAGCGAGTGGAGAAAGAAGAAACCCTTATGGCATCAGGGTGTCAGGCAGCCAAAGTCAAACTTTGGCTGCCCGTAATTTACGCTTTGTGGCGGTTATCAGGCAGGAATATGGTCAACATCCCAAGAAGTGGCAGGAAAGCGCAGATTTTATAAACCAGGAAGATGCTGGTGTGATCCGCAACCATTCCTAAAACCGCTGCCCCAAGCCCCCCCATGCCGAAAGCGAAACCGAAAAACAGTCCGGAAACCATACCGATACGTCCGGGCAGCAGCTCCTGGGCATAGACCAGAATGGCGGAAAACGCGGAGGCGAGGATAAAACCAATAATCACGGTTAAAATGCCCGTCCATTCAAGGCTGGCGTACGGCAAAATGAGGGTAAAGGGCGCCACGCCGAGGATAGAGCCCCAAATGACATATTTCCGCCCGATCTTATCACCCACGGGCCCGCCAATGACCGTACCGGTCGCGACGGCGAACAGGAAGGCAAACAGGTGGATCTGCGCGTTTTGTATCGATAATCCGAATTTTTGCATCAGATAAAAGGTGTAATAGCTGCTGATGCTCGCCATATAGAAGTATTTCGAGAAAATCAGCACCAGCAGGACGGAAACCGCCAGGATAACCTTATTGCGCGGCAGGGGATTGATAACCTTCGCTTTAGGTTTTCCTTTATTCACGCGATGCTGAGCGGCATACCAGCGGCTAATCTGTGCCAGCACGATAATCGCCAGCAGCGCGGCCAGCACAAACCACGCCACGTTGCCTTTACCGTACGGGGCAATAATCACCGCGGCCAGCAGCGGGCCGAGAGAGCTACCAAAATTACCGCCCACCTGGAAAAGTGACTGCGCCAGGCCATGACGACCGCCGGACGCCATGCGCGCCACGCGGGAAGACTCCGGATGGAACACGGACGAGCCGGTGCCTACCAGCGCGGCGGCAATCAGCACGGCTTCAAAACTCCCGGCCATGGCCAGCAGCACCAGCCCGCTTAAGGTAAAGCACATGCCAACCGGCAGCGACCACGGCATCGGGTATTTATCCGTCCAGTAGCCCACCACCGGCTGCAGCAGCGAGGAAGCCAGCTGGAAGGTCAGGGTGATCATCCCGATCTGCACGAAGGTTAACGAAAATTCGGACTGCAGTAGCGGGTAAATTGCCAGAATCAACGACTGGATCATATCGTTGAGCAGGTGCGAGAGACTGATTGCGCCTAAGACTTTAAAGGAGGTGCGCGACGCCGGCGCGCCCGGAACGGGCTGAGTTGATTCACTGATTGCCATAGAGAGAAGTACCACGTCTTTAGTTATTAGAGGTGCAGGGTGTAATTATTATCCGACTAACATACCCGCCCGGGACATTTGAAGAAAGTCGCAATTCTGAAAACTTATTTGTCTATTCTTATTAGTCACTGTAATTTCTGCCTTTGTCTATTGGTCAGGGAGAGAGAAGATGAAGTTAATGAAGCGGGGCGTCGCGCTGGCGCTCATCGCGGCGTGGGGGCTGGTAAGCCTGCCCGCGCAGGCGTATGAAAAAGACAAAACCTATAAAATCACCATTCTGCATACCAACGACCACCACGGCCATTTCTGGCGCAGTGAATACGGCGAATATGGCCTGTCGGCACAAAAAACGCTGGTGGATGGAATACGTAAAGAGGTGGCGGCCCAGGGGGGCAGCGTGCTGTTGCTCTCAGGCGGCGATATCAATACCGGCGTGCCGGAATCCGACCTGCAGGACGCCGAGCCCGATTTCCGCGGCATGAACCTGATTGGCTACGACGCGATGGCCGTCGGTAACCATGAGTTTGATAATCCGCTGAGCGTCCTGCGTCAGCAGGAGAAGTGGGCCAAATTCCCGTTCCTCTCCGCCAACATTTACCAGAAAAGCACCGGCGAACGCCTGTTCAAGCCGTGGGCGCTGTTTAAGCGTCAGGATCTGAAGATCGCGGTCATCGGCTTAACCACCGACGACACGGCGAAAATTGGCAATCCCGAGTTCTTTACCGATATCGAATTTCGCAAACCGGCAGACGAAGCGAAGCTGGTGATTCAGGAGCTGCAGCAAAACGAAAAGCCGGACGTGATTATCGCCACCACCCACATGGGGCACTACGACAACGGTGAGCACGGCTCCAATGCGCCGGGCGACGTGGAGATGGCGCGCAGCCTGCCGGCGGGCTCGCTGGCGATGATTGTGGGTGGTCACTCACAGGATCCGGTATGCATGGCATCCGAGAACAAAAAGCAGGTGGACTATGTCCCGGGGACGCCGTGCGCGCCGGACCGTCAGAACGGTATCTGGATCGTACAGGCGCACGAGTGGGGCAAATACGTGGGCCGGGCGGACTTTGAGTTCCGTAACGGCGAGATGAAGCTGGTTCATTATCAGCTTATCCCGGTCAACCTGAAGAAGAAAGTGACCTACCCGGACGGGAAGAGCGAGCGCGTACTTTACACGCCAGAAATCGCAGAAAACCAGCAGATGCTCTCCCTGCTGACGCCGTTCCAGAACAAAGGCAAGGCGCAGCTGGACGTGAAAATCGGCACGCTGAACGGGCGTCTGGAGGGGGACCGCAGTAAAGTTCGCTTCGTGCAGACCAACATGGGGCACCTGGTGCTGGCGGCGCAAATGGCGCGCACCGGGGCTGATTTTGGGGTGATGAGCGGCGGCGGTATTCGAGATTCCATCGAAGGTGGAAACATCACCTATAAAGACGTTCTGAAGGTGCAGCCGTTCGGCAACGTAGTGGTTTATGCTGACATGAGCGGGAAAGAGGTTGTTGAGTACCTGACCGCCGTGGCGCAGATGAAGCCGGATTCCGGGGCCTATCCACAGTTTGCCAACGTGAGCTTCGTAGCGAAAGACGGCAAGCTTAACGACCTGAAGATCAAAGGCGAACCGGTTGACCCGGCGAAAACCTACCGTCTGGCAACGTTAAGCTTTAATGCCACCGGCGGCGACGGCTATCCGCATATTGATAATAAGCCGGGATACGTGAATACCGGCTTTATCGATGCGGAAGTGCTGAAGCAGTATATCGAGCAGAATTCGCCGATTGACGTGAATGCGTATGAGCCGAAAGGTGAGGTGAGCTGGCAGTAGTGCGGTTGTGTTGCCGGGTGGCGACTTCGCCTTACCCGGCCTGCATTCGAATCGTAGGCCCGGTAAGCGCAGCGCCACCGGGCAATTTGCTCAATCCCGTCGCGCAATATCCGCAAACTTCGCGTCCAGCATTTTCGCCAGATCTCCCGCCGCCAGCTCAATGTCCAGCCCGCGCTTGCCGCCGGATATAAAGATGGTGTCAAATTCCTGTGAAGGAGAATCGATCAGCGTCGGCAGGCGTTTTTTCTGTCCGAGCGGACTGATCCCGCCCACCAGGTAGCCCGTGGTGCGTTGCGCCACCATGGGATCCGCCATATCCACCTTCTTCGCCCCCAGCGCTTTGGCGACCTTCTTCAGATCCAGCTGTCCTGCCACGGGCGTCACCGCGACGGCGAGGTGCTTCATATCGCCGTTCACCGCCACCAGCAGCGTTTTATAAACCTGGTCAGCGTTCAGCCCCAGCTTGCGCACCACTTCATCACCAAAGTTGGTTTCATTCGGATCGTGATCGTAGGTGTGGATCCGGAAAGAAATGTTGTTTTTTTCGAGTAATTTAACGGCGGGAGTCATAGCTATCCTTCTTACGACAGACAATTCATGCAGCCAGCATACGCCTGACGTTTGTCTAAAAAATAGCACCATCTTGCGCAATAGTATTGGCAGTGATGGTCACTTTGAGCGACAATCGGCTCAACCGAAGGTCTCCTTCGGCATAATAAAAACGATGAAATTCCTCTTTGACGGGCCAATAGAAATATTGGCCATTTTTTTATTTCAGCAACGACGGCAAGTTCCCTTCCCCGTACAAATGTAACGCCCCAACC
This sequence comes from Enterobacter sp. 241F3, assembly GCF_034106785.1. Classification (NCBI taxonomy): domain Bacteria; kingdom Pseudomonadati; phylum Pseudomonadota; class Gammaproteobacteria; order Enterobacterales; family Enterobacteriaceae; genus Enterobacter; species Enterobacter sp. 241F3. The sequence continues at coordinate 1,351,621 of NZ_JAWNDD010000001.1, read as the reverse complement.
GCCACCACGTAATGCCCCGCAGGTAAAGCATGCAGCGTCTCTCGCCAGGCTTTGTTACGCGCATTCATCAGCACATCATACAGCGATTCGCTGAACGTTGATGGTAACGCCAGCCTGCCGTCCGCTGGCGGCGCATCCAGCCACCAGCCAATCATCGTTTGCAGCAGGCGCGCGTTGGTGTGCCAGTGGGTCAGCGTATCATCCAGCAGCATCAGGCCGTCGTCGGGAAGCTGTCTCAGGAGGGCAATCTGGCTGTCCGTTCCTTCCAGCTCGATGATGGGCAGGCTGCGCGCCCTTGCCGCGTTCAGCAGCTGGTAATCAATGCCGTAGTCACCGCGCAGGCCCAGACACTGCGCCTGCGTGGCCTGCAGTATCATCGCGATTTGCCACAGCGGCAGGGTGTCAATCATGGAGAGCGAGACGCCCGTCTCATCGGCGACGCGCGTCAGTTCCGCAAGCTTGGCATCATCCAGACGTTCCGCCAGGCTGAGATCGCTTTCGAGCCCGGCAAACGGCGACTCCTGACCCGAAATGTCCGCCTCAACGACCAGCGCGTCGGCGTGTTTAAGCAGTTTTATCAGGCCCGAGGGCAGGGGAGACATATCCTGCGTGCCCATATGGATGCTGCCGACCAGGTGCAGGTGCTGCCCGCCGGGAAGCGAGATATCCAGACCGGGCCAGGCATAACGGCGAGGAAAGAGGGCGCGAAACGATGTTTTTATACGATGAAACAGACCCATACGCGCTCCATGAACAGAAAGGCTCATGCTAGCGCGTACGGGTACAAGGTTCAATCCTTCGGTTTAAACCGCAGCAGGCGGTTGGCGTTACTTACCACGGTAATGGAGGAGAGCGCCATTGCCGCACCCGCGACCACCGGGTTAAGCAGCGTGCCGGTCAGCGGCCACAAAATGCCGGCAGCAATCGGGATGCCGAGCGAGTTGTAGATAAACGCCCCCAGCAGGTTCTGCTTCATGTTGCGCAGCGTGGCTTTTGAAATGGCCAGCGCGTCGGCAACGCCCATCAGGCTGTGGCGCATCAGCGTGATGGCTGCGGTTTCGATGGCGACATCGCTCCCGCCGCCCATTGCGATCCCCACGTCCGCCTGGGCCAGCGCCGGGGCATCGTTAATGCCGTCGCCGACCATCGCCACCTGACGGCCCTGACTTTGCAGTTTCTTGATGGCGTCCGCTTTGCCGTCCGGCAGTACGCCTGCAATGACCTCATCAATTCCTGCCTCTTTCGCGATGGCGTTGGCGGTGGTCGGGTTATCCCCGGTCAGCATCACCAGACGGTAGCCCGCACGGTGCAGGCGCTGTAAGGCATCCACGCTGTCCTGGCGAAGCGGATCGCGCACGGCCAGCAGCGCGGCGGCTTTGCCATCCACCGCCAGCAGAACCGGGGTGGCGCCCTGTGACGCCTGCGCCTTCAGCTCGTTTTCCAGCGCGGCGGTATCAATACCGTTTTCATTGAGCAACGCCTGATTGCCCAGCAGCAGCGCGTGGTCTTCTGCTTCACCGCTCACGCCGAGCCCGCGCAGGGTGCGGAAATTGCTCACCTGCGGCAGGGCAGACGCATTGGCTTTATCGAGAATGGCGCGCGCCAGCGGATGGCTTGAGCCTTGCTCCAGCGCGGCGGCAAGCCGCAGCGCCTCTTCTTCGGTAATGCCAGCGGTCGTAACGGCGACCACCTGTGGTTTACCTTCGGTCAGCGTGCCGGTTTTATCAAACACCAGCGTGTCCAGGGTGCTGGCCCGCTGCAGCGCGTCCGCGTCCCGCACCAGTACGCCAAATTCGGCCGCGCGGCCTACGCCGGAGATAATCGACATCGGCGTCGCGAGGCCCAGGGCGCAAGGACAGGCGATGATCAGCACCGTGGTGGCGATCACCAGGGTATACACAATCTGCGGTGCAGGGCCGAAAAAATACCAGATAGCCGCGCTCAGCAGGGCAATGCCGACCACCACCGGCACAAAAATGGCCGAGATTTTATCAGCAAGCTGGCCAATCTCCGGCTTGCTGCTCTGGGCCTGGCGCACCATGCGAATAATACGCGACAGCGTGGTGTGGCTGCCGACGGCACTGGCGGTAAACAGCACGCTGCCGTCCTGCACCACCGTACCGGCATGCACGGCGTCGCCATCTGATTTCTGCTGGGGAATAGGCTCCCCGGTCAGCATCGCTTCATCCAGCCAGGCTTCGCCCTGGGTTATCTTACCGTCAACGGGAACGCGGTCCCCCGTGGTCAGACGCAGCGTCATGCCGGGCTGAACCTCGGCCAATGGAACGCTCTTTTCCCCCTCGTCCGTGACCACGCGGGCCGTCGGCGGGGTTAAATCAAGCAATCTTTCCAGCGCTTTCGAGGAGCGCTGGCGGGCGCGGGCTTCCAGCATATGGCCTAAGTTGATCAGGCCGATAATCATTGCGCTCGCTTCATAATAGAGATGCCGCGCTTCCATCGGGAACCACTGTGGCCAGACGTTGACGCTCATCGAATAGAGCCACGCCGCGCCGGTACCGAGCGCAACCAGCGTATCCATCGTCGCGGTGCGGTTTTTCAGGCTCTTCCAGGCGCTGGTATAGAAATGACCGCCTGCGAATACCATCACCGCCAGGGTAATCAGACCGATCGCCAGCCACAGGGTGCGGTTGTCAGCGGTGACCATCATATTGTCACCCATCATGCCCCACACCATCACCGGAATACCCACCAGCAGGGCGACGATGGCCTGCCAGCGGAAGCGCTTCATGGTGGCGATAGCCGTTTCCTGCTGGCGCTCGCGACGCTCTGCATCATCTTCGATGGCCTCCGCGCCGTAGCCCGCTTTCTCAACGGCCTGCACTAATTCTGCGGCGGAGGCACTGCCCATCACCAGCGCAGTACGCTCCGCAAGATTAACCCGTGCCTGGGCGACGCCCGGTACCGCCTGCAGGGCGTTTTGTACCCGGGAGACGCAGCTGGCGCAGCTCATGCCGTTGATCAGCAGCTGTTGGCTGTCATCAATATCATCCGCTACCGGAAGCTCAGGAGTGGCCGCTGTCAGTGCTTCCGACGGGGATGATGACTCTGCCAGCGGTTTAGCCTTTGGGTGGCTTAACTCCGCCCCGTAACCGGCCTGCTTGATGGTATCGATCAGCGCATCCGCGCTGGCGCTGCCGGTGACGGCGGCATGATCGATAGTCACGTCAGCGCTTTCCACATCAGGGCGCTGTTCCAGGCTTTCTTTAACGCGTTTGACGCAGTGGCCGCAGGAGAGGCCGTCCAGCGTCAGGTCGATAGTGTGAGACATAACAAAACTCCCGTATAATGAACTGGTCAGTAGTTGACCGGAGTAACGCTTTTCGCTAACTGTTATGAAGGTTAAACCTTCCATCAAGGGGAAGGTCAAGGGGGAATTGTGAATATCAGTGACGTGGCAAAAAAAACCGGCTTAACCAGCAAAGCGATTCGCTTTTATGAAGAGAAGGGGCTGGTCACGCCGCCGCTGCGCAGTGAAAACGGCTACCGCAGCTACACGCAGCTGCATCTGGATGAGCTGACGCTGCTTCGCCAGGCAAGACAGGTTGGTTTTAATCTGGAAGAGTGCGGCGAGCTGGTTAATCTGTTCAACGATCCGAAGCGTCACAGCGCCGACGTGAAAAAACGCACGCTGGAAAAGGTGGCCGAAATTGAACGCCACATCGTCGAGCTGCAGGCGATGCGCGAACAGCTGCTGCAGCTCGCGGACTCCTGTCCGGGGGATGACAGCGCCGACTGCCCGATTATCGATAACCTTGCCGGCTGCTGCCACCGAAAAACCCACGCTTAGCAGGCTTTTACCCGCAGGGTAATGCCTTCTACCGCAATGACCTCCACCCGCGTGCCGGCGCTGAGGTCATCGTCGGCCACCACTGGCCACGAGCTGTCGCCCACCCGCATGTGCCCGCGCCCGTTCACCAGCGCGGTGTCGAGCGTAAAACGTTTGCCGACAATCTGCTGTCCGCGCTGGTTAAGGTGGGCGTCGACCGGTTTCTGCTCTTTGACCCGCCGGTTAAGCCAGCGCCACCACAGCCAGGCGGCCACCAGCGTCAGCGCGGCGAACAGCGCGCCCTGCCACGCCCAGTCCAGGGGAAGGATCCAGACCAGAAGACCCGTAATGACGGCGGCAACACCGCTCCAGAGCAGGTAGCCGTTGCCGCCCAGCATCTCCGCCGCCAGCAATAAGCCACCGAGGCTTAGCCAGAAGGCGTGAGGATGTGCAACGATGAGCTCAATCATTTTTTACGCTCGTTTCCGCTGTCCTTGATCAGTTCGGCTATGCCCGCGATAGAGCCCATCAGGCTGCTGGCGTCCAGCGGCATCATCACCACTTTGCTGTTGTTCGCCGAGCCAATCTCTTTCAGCGCGTCGGTATATTTTTGCGCGACAAAGTAGTTCACGGCCTGGATATCACCGGCGGCGATTGCCTCGGACACCATCTGGGTGGCGCGGGCTTCCGCTTCGGCTGAACGTTCACGCGCTTCCGCCTGCAAAAACGCGGACTGACGGTCGCCTTCCGCTTTCAGGATCTGCGACTGTTTTTCACCTTCCGCTTTGAGGATCTCCGCCTGGCGTACCCCTTCGGCTTCCAGAATATAGGCGCGCTTGGTTCGCTCGGCCTTCATCTGGGCGTTCATGGAGGCAATCAGCTCCGCTGGCGGGCGCACGTCGCGGATCTCAATACGGGTAACTTTGATCCCCCACGGGTTGGTGGCCTCATCGACAATGTGCAGCAGACGGGTGTTGATGCTGTCGCGCTGGGAAAGCATCTCGTCCAGCTCCATCGAGCCGAGCACGGTACGGATGTTGGTCATCGTCAGGTTGACGATCGCCAGCTCCAGGTTGCTGACCTCATAGGCCGCCTTCGGCGCGTCAATCACCTGAATAAAGCAGACGGCGTCGATGGTGACGTTGGCGTTATCCTTGGAGATTACTTCCTGGGACGGAATATCCAGAACCTGCTCCATCATGTTGATCTTGCGACCAATTCTGTCCATGAACGGAACAATCAGGCTTAAGCCTGGCTGGAGGGTATTGGTGTAGCGACCGAAACGCTCGACGGTCCACTGATAGCCCTGAGGGACAATTTTGACGCCGGCGCCTACGATAACCAGCGCAACGAAAATAAGGACAGGAACAACGATAAGCATAAAAACCTCCTGTTTTGCATGCTGTGACGAGTGAAAGTGTGTGTTTATTGCTCGTAAGTATAGGTAAAGTCAGAGATGAATCCATCACCCGCTTCGGCAATGGCTTTCGATAATCCCTGGTAGTAATTCTCCAGCCCCAGCGCTTCGATACGCTGGATCTGTTCGCGAATGGGGGCGCAGAACAGAACGGCATTTCCCGCCTCAACGCGTTTGTTATTCGGTGGAAGGTCGCCCGCGATGGCTTTAAACCAGGTTCTGATACCCTGCTTTAAATTATGCGGCGCTTTTGCCAGGTTATCCATGCCCGTCAGGATCTGCAGGGTAGGGAACTCATCGGCCAGCACGGCGGTTTTCATGCGCGCAAAGAACTGGCTGAACAGCTCGAACGAGCCCAGATCGGTGACGCGGGGTTTGGTGGTTTTTCCGTTTTTATTGCCGATTTTGCCTGCCGCTGACGCCGCGGCCGGAACCGCATTCACCTTTTCCAGCTCCAGCCCGAATAACAAATTACAGTGCGCACGGCGCGCTTTCAGCGGGTAGGACATCAGGACCTCAATGAACCGGGTGGCTTTCACATCCGCAAGATCGTGGTTGATAAGCCACTGGGTGCGTGAAAATTCCGCCGGAGAGACGAACCAGTCCGGCACCTCATTGAAGCGTTTTGATTTCCCTTTACCATCAAATTCAAGGAAGTGTGTTCCGTTGTCGAAGGCGAAATAGCAATTTTTGAAGCTGCCGATCGTGGTGTTCACGATGAGCGCCTTCTTAACAAAGTCCACCACCTCTGCACCTATCACAAAACGCGTGAGTTCCGACGATTTGATGACTTCCATTAATGTTTCGACATCAGGAACACCAGGCTTCAGGGAAGGAAACTCATAAAATATATGTGCCATGCTGCATACTTCCTGTAGTGATGGTGGTGACAATTTATAAACAAAAAGTTTAACACTTGCTTCAGCGTGAGGCTATTCGCGCTGTGCGGGCGAAAGGATTATGCTACAGGCGGTTATTACACGAAGCGGTTAACGGAAGCGCAATGAACGATAAAAAAAACCTTTTGCATCTCAGGGACGTCGGGTTTCGAGTCGGGGAAAACACGATCCTGCAGCACGTCGGGTTTAGCCTGTCGCCGGGCGAGTTTAAATTAATCACGGGTCCCTCAGGCTGTGGTAAAAGCACGTTGCTGAAAATTGTGGCATCACTCCTCAGCCCGACGGAGGGAGCCATTCTGTTTGAAGGCGAGGATATCGCGTCGCTTTCCCCGGAAAGCTATCGCCAGCAGGTCTCGTACTGCGTGCAAACGCCCGTGCTTTTTGGCGATACGGTTTACGACAACCTGATTTTCCCGTGGCAAATCCGCAATAAAACGCCGGAGCCGGAAAAGTTTATCCAGGATCTGGCCCGCTTTGGCCTGGCGCAGGAGACGCTGACCAAATCCATCAACGCGCTGTCGGGCGGCGAAAAGCAGCGGGTCTCGCTGATCCGCAACCTGCAGTTTTTACCGAAGGTGTTGTTGCTGGACGAAATCACCAGCGCGCTCGATGACGTCAACAAGCGCAACGTTAACGAGATTATTCATCGTTACGCCCGGGAGCAGAACATTGCCGTGCTGTGGGTGACGCACGACGCTAACGAAATAACCCATGCGGATGACGTGATTACGCTCCAGCCGCACGGCGGAAAAATGCAGGAGGCAAACCGTGGGTGAACATAACATTACCAACGAATCTCTGGCCTTTTCGATGGTGCTGGTGCTGATTGCGATTGTGGTCAGCTACCGGGAAAAGCTGGGGCTGGAAAAAGATATCGTGTGGAGTATCTGCCGCGCGGTGGTTCAGCTCATCATCGTCGGCTATGTGCTGAAGTATATCTTCAACGTTAACCACGCGGTGCTGACGCTGCTGATGGTGCTCTTTATCTGCTTTAACGCGGCGTGGAATGCGCAAAAGCGCAGTAAATACATTGATAAGGCGTTTGTTTCATCGTTTATCGCGATTACCACCGGAACGGCGCTCACGCTGGCGGTGCTGGTGCTCTCCGGCTCGATTGAGTTTACGCCGATGCAGGTTATCCCTATCTCGGGGATGATCGCGGGGAACGCGATGGTGGCCGTTGGGCTCTGTTACAACAATCTCGGCCAGCGTTTCAGCAGCGAACAACAGCAGCTGCAGGAGAAACTAAGCCTGGGGGCGACGCCTAAAGTGGCCTCGGCGCGGCTGATTCGCGAGAGCATTCGCTCATCGCTGATCCCGACCGTGGATTCCGCCAAAACGGTGGGGCTGGTGAGCCTGCCGGGCATGATGTCGGGGCTGATTTTTGCCGGTATCGATCCGGTAAAAGCGATTAAGTATCAGATCATGGTGACGTTTATGCTGCTTTCCACGGCAAGCCTGTCCACCATCATTGCCTGCTACCTGACCTATCGGAAGTTCTACAACGCGCGCCACCAGCTGGTGGTGACGCAGTTGAAAAAGACGGGGTAATATCGGCTTTTCCAGGCCCGGTAAGGCGAAGCCGCCACCGGGCTTTTTTTATCAGTACAGCAGCGCGTACAGCTGACGACGATACTTCGACGCCAGCGCGTCTCCGGTGCCCAGCGCGGCCAGGATCTCCTGGAACATCTTGCGCGCCTGACCGTCCGCGGCGGCTAAATCTTTTTGCAGATGGCTGAACAGCAGCTCAAGCGCTTCTTCGTTACGCCCCACCTGATGCAGCTGCAGCGCCAGCTGGCTTGCCAGCGCGGCATCGGCCGGGTTGTCGGCAACCTGCTGCTGCAGCTGCTGAATTTCAGGGGTGTCCGCGGCCTGTTTCAGCAGCTCAATTTGTGCAACCAGCCCCTGATAGCGGGTGTCCTGATCCTGCAGCGGAACTGTCTTGAGTACGGCTTCCGCGTCTTCTGAGCGGTGCAGGGCGATCTGCGTTTCCGCCAGCAGCAGGCCAATCTGGCTGTTCTGATTCGACAGCTGCCACGCCTCTTTGAGCAGCGGCAGCGCTTCGTCGTATTTGCCTTCCTGTATCAGCGCCATGCCTTCCTGCGCTTTCAGCTCTTCTTCGCGCGGCAGCACTTTATCCAGCAGGGCGCGGATCGCCTCTTCCGGCTGCGGCCCCTGGAAACCATCAACAGGCTGGCCGTTCTGGAACAGATAGACGGTCGGGATGGCGCGCAGGCCAAACTGAGACGCGACCATCGGCTCGGCGTCGCAGTCCAGCTTCGCGAGAATGAACTGACCGTTGTACTGGGCGGCAAGGCTTTCCAGCACCGGCGTCAGCTGCAGGCAGTGTTGGCTGCGTTCAGACCAGAAGTAGAACAGGACCGGTTTGGTCATCGACTGCTCAAGGGTCTGTTGCAGGTTAGCTTCTGTGATATTGACGATATTCTGTACGGACATGCGGCTTTCTCTTTTGTCGGTTTGTTCTTTACATGGGGATGAGCGTCGTCGCTTCAACTCAACCGTGCAAAATTTTGTCCATTATCCGGCCCGGCAGCAGGCGCTTTAACCAGCCTACGGCGTGGGTGACCAGCGTTACCGGATAGCGCATTTTGGGATGTTCACTCTCAAAAGCATGGCGCACTTTGGCTACCACCGCCTCTGGCCCGAGGGTAAAACGCGCGGCGATGCCGGGGTTTTCGACCGGTTTATCTGCCTGCGTCTGGTTCACGTTTTCGGTAAAGCGGGTGCGGATCGGGCCGGGCTCAATCAGGCTGACCTTAATGCCGCTGTGGCGTAACTCCATGCGCAGGGCGTCGGACCAGGCCTCCAGCGCATATTTACTGGCGGCGTAGGCGCCGCGGCCCGGGGTGGAAATCAGTCCCATCACCGACGACGTCATCACGATGCGCCCTTCACCGTGCGGCAGCATCGCGGGGAGCAGACGCATGGTGAGCTGATGCACGCCGAAGAAGTTGGTCGAAAACTGCTTCTCCAGCGTTTCGCGGGAGAGGGTATCCAGCGGGCCATACACGCCGTAGCCGGCATTATTAAAGAGCCCGTACAGACGATTACCGGTCAGCGCGATCACCTCATCGGCGGCGCGCTCAACGCTTTCCGGCGAGTCCATATCCAGCAGCACGCCGGTAAAGCCCAGACCGTTCATGCGTTCGACGTCGTCAGGTTTACGACAGGCCGCCAGAACCCGAAACCCCTGGCGCTTCAGTTCGAGCGCGCTTTCCAGGCCGATTCCACTGGAACATCCTGTAATTAAGACCGATTTTTGCATAACTTTACCTGTCAGGATCTCCGCTTAATCAGGAGTCATGTTTAACTAAAGGAGCCAGCCGCGTTGCCATCCAGTCGGCAATAAACGGCTGCGCATCGCGATTGGGGTGGATCCCGTCGTCTTGCATCCACTGGGGTTTGAGATAGACCTCTTCCATGAAAAATGGCAGCAGCGGAATATCAAACTCTTTGGCAAGCTTAGGGTAGATCGCGCTAAAGGCCTCATTATACCGACGACCGTAGTTGGCGGGCAGGCGAATTTGCATCAGCAGCGGCTGGGCGTTTGCCGCCTTGATGTCCTGCAGAATGGTGCGCAGCGTTTGCTCGGTTTGCTGAGGCTGGAAACCGCGCAATCCATCATTACCGCCAAGCTCAACCAGCACCCAGCGCGGCTGATGCTGTTTGAGCAGCGCAGGCAGGCGCGATAAACCCTGCTGCGAGGTATCGCCGCTGATGCTGGCGTTGATTACAGACGTTTTGCTCTGCCATTTGTCATTGAGCAGGGCGGGCCAGGCCGCGCTGGCCGCCATGCGATAGCCTGCGCTCAGGCTGTCGCCGAGAACCAGTAACGTGTCCGCTGCCGCCGCGCGGAAGGTCATCAGAATCAAAAACAGGAAGGGCAAATGCCAGCGGAAAACAGTGTTGAAGTTCATCATCTTAAGAAGTCCGTCGGTCAGGGGGAGCACGAGCTTTCCATCCTTACCGGAGTTGAACTCGTTGTCAAACGCGCTGAAACCATCGCGCTGATTGGCGAATCCGGTTCCGGCAAGTCCACGCTGCTGGCGATTTTAGCCGGTCTGGACGACGGCAGCAGCGGCGAGGTCCACCTTGTCGGGCAGCCGCTGCATCAGCTTGATGAAGAGGCGCGCGCCGCGCTGCGCGCGCGTCACGTTGGTTTTGTCTTTCAGTCCTTTATGCTGATCCCGACCCTGAACGCGCTGGAAAACGTCGAGCTCCCGGCGCTGCTGCGCGGTGAAAATAGCCGTGAAAGTCGCGCTCACGCGAAGGCGCTGCTGGAACAGCTCGGTCTGGGTAAACGTCTCGACCATCTTCCCGCCCAGCTTTCCGGCGGTGAACAGCAGCGCGTGGCGCTGGCCCGCGCGTTTAACGGCCGCCCTGAGGTGCTGTTTGCCGATGAGCCTACCGGCAACCTTGACCGTAAAACCGGAGACCGGATTGCCGACCTGCTATTTTCGCTCAACCGCGAGCACGGCACTACGCTTGTCCTCGTGACCCACGATCCGCAGCTCGCGGCGCGCTGCGACCGTCGCCTGCGGCTGGTGAACGGCGTTCTGCAGGAGGAAGCATGATTACCCGCTGGTTCTGGCGCGAGTGGCGCTCGCCCTCGCTGCTGATTGTCTGGCTGGCGCTCAGCCTGGCGGTGGCCTGCGTGCTGGCGCTCGGCAGCGTCAGTGACCGCATGGAAAAAGGGCTCAGCCAGCAGAGCCGGGAGTTTATGGCGGGAGACAGGGCGCTGGAAAGCTCCCGCCCCGTGCCGTCGGGCTGGATTGAAGCAGCGCGCAAAGAAGGGCTGAAGGTGGGGGAACAAATCACCTTCCAGACCATGACCTTCGCGGGCGACACGCCGCAGCTGGCGAGCGTCAAGGCCGTCGATGATATCTACCCGATGTACGGTGACTTACAGACCAGCCCGCCGGGATTAAAGCCGACGCCCGGTACGGTGCTGCTGGCATCGCGTCTGATGGCGCTGCTGAACCTGAAACCTGGAGACAGTATCGACGTGGGCGACGCCACGCTGAAAATCGCCGGAGAAGTGGTGCAGGAGCCCGACGGCGGTTTTAACCCGTTCCAGCTTGCGCCTCGCCTGTTGATGAACACCGCTGATGTCGCGGCCACCCATGCCGTACAGCCGGGCAGCCGCGTCACCTGGCGCTATAAGTTTGGCGGCACGCCCGCCCAGCTTGCCGCGTATGAAAAATGGCTTCAGCCGCAGCTCAAACCAGAGCACCGCTGGTACGGGCTGGAGCAGGATGAGGGGGCGCTGGGTAAATCTCTGGAGCGCTCTCAGCAGTTCCTGCTGCTTTCGGCCCTGTTGACCCTGCTGCTGGCGGTGGCGGCGGTGGCCGTGGCGATGGGGCACTACTGCCGCAGCCGCTACGACCTGGTGGCGATCCTCAAAACCCTCGGGGCGGGCCGGGCGCAGCTGCGTAAGCTGATTGTCGGCCAGTGGCTGATGCTGCTGGTCCTGTCCGCGCTGACCGGCGGAATAATAGGGCTGCTGTTTGAAAAACTGCTGATGGTGATGCTGAAACCGGTGCTCCCGGCCGCACTGCCGCCGGCCAGCCTCTGGCCGTGGCTGTGGGCGATGGGCGCGATGACGGTGATCTCGGTGCTGGTGGGGCTCCGACCCTACCGCCTGCTGCTCGCCACTCAGCCGCTGCGCGTGCTCCGCAACGATGTCGTGGCGAACGTCTGGCCGCTGAAGTTCTACCTTCCGGTGATTATTGCGGTGACGGTGGGGCTGCTGGCGTGGCTGATGGGCGGCAGCACGCTGCTGTGGGCGGTGCTGGCCGGAGCGGTTGTGCTGGCGCTGCTGTGCGGCGTGCTGGGCTGGATCCTACTCAACCTCCTGAAAAGGGTGACGGTAAAATCGCTGCCCGTGCGCCTGGCGGTCAATCGTCTGCTGCACCAGCCCTGGTCTACGCTCAGCCAGCTGTCGGCGTTCTCGCTGTCGTTTATGCTGCTGGCGCTGCTGCTGGTGCTGCGCGGCGATCTGCTCGACCGCTGGCAGCAGCAGCTTCCACCGGAAAGCCCGAACTATTTCCTGATCAATATCGCGCCTGAGCAGGTTACGCCGCTGAAGGGCTTCCTGGCGGAGCATCACATTATTCCCGAGTCGTTCTACCCCATCGTGCGTGCGCGTCTGACGCAGATCAACGGGCAGCCAACGGAGGGGAACAAGGACGAGTCGCTTAACCGCGAGCTGAACCTGACCTGGCAGGAGAAACGCCCTGACCACAACCCGATAACCGCCGGCACCTGGCCGCCAAAAGCGGGGGAGGTGTCGATGGAGGAGGGGCTGGCGACGCGCCTGAACGTGAAGCTGGGGGACAGCGTCACCTTTACCGGCGATACCCAGGATTTTACCGCGAAGGTCACCAGCCTGCGTAAAGTGGACTGGGAAAGCCTGCGGCCCAACTTCTTCTTTATCTTCCCGCCGGGGGCGCTGGACGGTCAGCCGCAGAGCTGGCTGACCAGCTTCCGCTGGGAAAACGGCAACGGCATGCTGACCCAGCTCAACCGGGAGTTTCCGACGGTCAGCCTGCTGGATATCGGCGCGATCCTCAAACAGGTGGGGCAGGTGCTGGAGCAGGTGAGCCGTGCGCTGGAGGTCATGGTGGTGCTGGTAACGATCTGCGGCGTGCTGTTGCTGCTGGCCCAGGTGCAGGTGGGCATGCGCCAGCGCCATCAGGAGCTGGTGGTTTACCGTACGTTGGGGGCCGGAAAGCGGCTGCTGCGAATGACGCTCTGGAGCGAGTTTGCGCTGCTGGGGCTGGTGGCCGGTCTGGTGGCCGCCATTGGCGCAGAGACGGCGCTGGCGGTGCTGCAGACAAAGGTCTTCGACTTCCCTTGGGAGCCTGACTGGCGTCTTTGGTTGATCCTGCCTCTGTGCGGCGCTGCGCTGCTTTCTCTCTGCGGAGGCTGGCTCGGCACGCGGCTGTTAAAGGGCAAAGCCCTGTTCCGTCAGTTTGCCAGTTGATTTAGCACTGTGATAATTACGCGTCGGTTTTTAATTCCGGCGCGTAGTATTAAAATGGCACAAAGTGATAATACCCACTCATTTAGTAGCACAAAACATTAAAAAACCGACCACACGGCCCGATTATTTCCAGTTAATATTCACCCGCTAAATATTTAGCAGCGTGTCTATTAAGGGAAAAATAATGACTATAAAAAAATCAGCGCTGGCGGCAACGATCGGCGCGGCAGTGGCATTGACTACCTTCGCTTCTCAGGCGGAAATCACGGTTCTTAAGCAGGATCCTCAGGCGGGTAACCCGCTGAGCCGCCTGAACTTCACCGTTGGCGGCAGCATTCGTCCTCAGTTCCAGAACATGACCGGCGACGACGGTAAAAACAGCTACAAGCGTAACGGTTTTGACGGCGGTACCCGCTTCCGTTTCGCTGCAGATTACTACCTGTTTGATGATATCAGCTGGGTAAGCTACTACGAGCTGGGCGTGAACTTCCCTGCAATGTTCAACTGGGATAACCACTACAGCGAGAGCGATCACGACACGACGCGTCGTATGCTCTACACCGGTCTCAAGAGCGATACCTGGGGTACGCTGACCTTCGGTCAACAGAACAGCGTTTACTATGATGTGGTGGGCGCGAAAACCGATATCTGGGACTACGACATGATTGGTCAGGCGCCGGGTAACGGGATCAAAGGCGATTACGACGGTTCTTACCGTTCACGTAAAATGCTGAAATATAAGAAAACCGTGGGCGATGCTGACATTTATGCATCCTACCTGTTTGAAGACAGTGAATACCTGCCGGGCAACGGCCTGCGCTACAAGCGTAAAGGCGGCGGCTCGCTGGGCCTGGATTACCACCTGACTACCGACCTGACCTGGGGCGCCGCGTGGAACTACACCCGCGCCGACATGCGTAACCCGGACAACGGCGACAGCAAAACCTACGACCAGAACATTCTCGGTACCGCGCTGAGCTGGACCCCGGACAACTGGACCTTCTCCGCAGGCGGCGGCTGGTACCAGAACTTCCTTACCACCAAAAAAGTGTCTGTTAACGATTACTTTGCGGGCGACGCGTGGGGTATTGAGTACTTCGCAGGTTATAAATTCCCAGTCGGTCAGTACGCGGTTAAATCCATCCAGCCTTACTTCATGGGTGACCGCATTGAGTACGTGAACGGCCGTAACTACCAGCGCATCGACAACGGCGTGGGTATCAGCTTCCAGCTGGATTACGGTTTCCGCGTGGATTACGAACACGTGTTCACTTCCAGCACCGACAACCTGGGCGACATGAACCTGGTGCGTCTGCGTTACGACTTCTAAGCCGTCTGTTCCCCGGTGGCGCTGCGCTTACCGGGGCTACAAATGCACGCGTAGGCCGGGTAAGGCGTAGCCACCACCCGGCTTTTTTCAGCGATTAAGCCAGTCAGCGACCTCGCCGTACGTCCCGCGATAGACAATCTTTTCCGCCTTTTTCTCCAGCTGATAGCCGTACATCGGGTCGTAATAGTCGTTCAGCAGCGGCGCAAGCCAGCTGAAGTGCGCGTCCGTACGGCCAGATCGTTGCTGTTCCAACAGCGCGGAATCTAACAGCGCGGTAAATTCCGCAAAGCGCTGCAGCCCCAGGCGGCGGCGAATGGCGAACAGGCCGTGATGCAGGTACTCGCTGTATTCTTTCCATCCCGCTTCTTCACCGTAGGCCGCAGAAAAATCCGCCCACATGTGGTCGAAATACTCTTCGCGCAGGCGCTCAAGACGGACTTCAAACGGGTCTTCGACAACAACGATAGGGGCTTCAACCATGCGGTCGCGCAGGCACTCCGGCAGGTGGTTGGAGCCAATCATCCGGCCTTCATCTTCCAGCACCCAGCGTGCGGCGTCTTTTTTCAGGAGCTCAGCCGCAAGGTGATTTTCAAAGCTGGCCTGGGAAAGCTGCGGCGTGAGCGTGCGGCCAAACGACGAACCGCGATGGTGCGCCAGCCCTTCTAAATCAATACCCTGCGAGTGCTGCTTCACCAGCAGGGTTTTACCGTTCCCGGTACAGCCGCCAATAAGCACCATCGGCTTTTGCGACTGCTCAATGGTCACCTGAATCGCCGTCTGGCGCAGGGCTTTATAGCCGCCGCGGATCAGCGGGTAGTCGATACCCGCCTCTTTCAGCCAGGCCTGCGAGATATGCGAGCGCTGGCCGCCGCGCGCGCAGCAGAGAAAGCCCTCAGGATGGGCAAGACTGGCTTCCCGCCAGGCGTTGGTGCGTGCTTCACGCGTGTCGCCGTTCACCAGACGATGGCCGAGCGCCAGCGCGGCCTCGGGGCCCTGGCGTTTATAGCAGGTGCCGACGGCGGCGCGCTCGTCGTCATTCATCAACGGCAGATTAATGGCGGCGGGCATCGCACCCTGGGCAAATTCGATCGGCGCGCGAACGTCGATTAAAGGGGTATCAGACGCGAGGATCGCGCGATAGTCCGTTCCATCGTTCATGGTTATTCCAGAAGAAAACTCAGCAGCAATGGGCGGGGATTGTACGCCGGGGAAGGGGAAGGTCAACTCCCCGGCGCAGATGTCTTACTTGAGCTTTGACTGTGCCCAGACGATGCCGCTCGCGTATTCCGGCGGCAGGAGAGGGATCATGGCTTCCAGGGTGGCGCTCAGGCGGCCCGTGTCGCTGTCGTTCAGGTTCAGGTGACCGACCTTACGACCCGCGCGAACCTCTTTGTCATACCAGTGCAGATGCACGAGCGGCAGCTTCAGCCAGTCGCAGTTCAGATCGGTGCCGATCAGGTTGATCATCACCGACGGGCTATTGACCACCGGCTGCGGCAGCGGCAGGTCGGTGATGGCGCGCAGGTGCAGTTCGAACTGGCTGATGGACGCGCCATTTTGCGTCCAGTGGCCGCTGTTGTGCACGCGCGGTGCCAGCTCGTTGATTAGCAGGCCAGACGGCGTCACAAAACACTCCATCGCCATGACGCCCACGTAGCCCAGCTCGTGCATGATGGCAGAGAGCATCTCTTCCGCCTGCGCCTGCTGGTCAGGATTGGCGTGCGGGAAGGCGACGCTGGTGCGCAGAATGCCGTCCTGGTGCAGGTTATGCGTCAGCGGATAAAAGACGGTATGCCCGTCGTGCCCGCGCGCGCCAACCAGCGAGACTTCACCGCTGAAGTTAATGCCCTGCTCAACAATGCATTCGCCGTAGCAGTCGTCCGGCAGCTCGGCGGTGTCGTTTGCGCGCAGGCGCCACTGGCCGCGGCCGTCGTAGCCGCCCACGCGGCGCTTCACGATCGCCAGCTCGCCCAGCATGGCGAAGACGTCGTTCCACTCGCTTTTATCGGACAGGAGCTGCCACGGTGCGGTCGGCAAACCGAGCTTGTCGAACAGCTGCTTTTGCGTCAGACGGTCGGCAATGATTGGGAACACGTCGCGGTTAACAAAAGCGTTGTGACGCGCCAGCTCGCGGGTCAGAGCGGTCTCCGGCCAGCGTTCGATCTCGGCGGTGATCACGCTCTGGTGGAATGGGACGGCTTCCGGCTCGGCGTCCAGCCCGACGGGCCAGACGGCAATCCCCAGAGGTTCACCGGCCTGACGCAGCATGCGGCCTAACTGGCCATTACCGAGGACGCAAACCTGCTTCATGCCGCACCCCGCGGGTCTGGATTGTCCAGCACTTCGTCGGTCTGGGCTTTACGCCACTCCGCCAGACGCTGATGCAACGCTTTATCGTGTGTCGCCAGGATCTGCGCAGCCAGCAGGGCGGCATTGGCGGCACCCGCTTTGCCAATAGCCAGCGTGCCGACAGGAATACCGCGCGGCATCTGGACGATGGAGTAGAGGCTATCCACACCGCTTAACGCGGCGCTTTGTACCGGGACGCCCAGAACCGGTACCAGGGTTTTGGCGGCAATCATGCCCGGCAGATGTGCTGCGCCGCCCGCGCCGGCAATGATCACCTCATAACCATTCTCTTCGGCGCTTTCTGCGAAGCTGAACAGTTTGTCAGGCGTACGGTGCGCGGAGACCACTTCAACGTGGTGCGGAACATTCAGGATTTCAAAGATTTCGGCGGCGAACTGCATGGTAGCCCAGTCGCTTTTGGACCCCATCACGATGGCGACACGCGCCGGATTATTGCGGGAAGACATGCGTCTTAAAACTCCTGTGGTGCGAAACACACTGCTTTCGAGGGCACAGAGAATAGCATGTTATACGGGCAAGGAAAACGGTTGCGCGGTTAAATCTTGAGCCGTTGTTGCCGTCAATTCATAACAAAACAGACCGCATTCTGGCGGTCTGTTTTCGTCGATGTGCAATCATTATTTCGTCAGTTCTGCGGTCATATAGACGCGGTTGTCGACCTTCGCGCTGGTGATTTTGTAAGACGCACCCTGTTCAGCAGCCTGTGCAGCGATTTTCGCTTCTGCGCGGTCAAGGGTAGAGGCAGTTGCGCTCACGCTTTGAGCGAAAGAACCGAAAGAAGCCAGAGAAAGAGCAGCAACTGCAACGAAAGTTTTGATGGATTTCATGGTCGTATTCCTTAAGTATTTTGTTTTGGATAGGGCTTTTTGCCCTGATGTGATAAATAGTAGACCGACCACGGACTGATTAAAATCGAAACAATTTGCCAATATTGTTCAAAAAAATAGAATGAATTTTGAGGGGGATTAAAACGGGAAAGCGATCAGCTCGACGCCCTCTGGCGTGACTTTGACCATGGAGCCTTCGGTGTGCCAGGCTCCCAACACCACGCGATGGGCCGGTTCGCCGTTGGCGATAAGGGAATGGACGTCTGGACGATGGGTATGACCGTGTATCAACCACTGAACGCCATGCTTTTCCATCACGCTCACCACGGCCTGCGGATTCACGTCCATGATGGTCATGGATTTGCTGCTGTTGGCGGCTTTGCTGCCCGCACGCATTCTGGCGGCGATACGGTTGCGGATAAACAGCGGCAGGGCAAGGAACACCTTCTGGATCCACGGGGTGTGGACCTTGGCGCGAAACGCCAGGTAGCCGGTATCGTCGGTGCAGAGCGTGTCGCCGTGCATGATCAGGACCTTGCGGCCATAGAGATCGAGCACCCGTTCTTCCGGCAGCAGCGTCATGCCGCTTTCGCGGGCGTAGCGCTTGCCGATCAGGAAATCACGATTGCCGTGAATGAAGTAGCAGGGGACGCCGGAATCTACCAGCGCGTGAATGGCGGCGGCCATTTCACGGTGCAGCGGGTTAGGGTCGTCGTCGCCAATCCAGGCTTCAAACAGGTCGCCCAGGATGTACAGCGCATCGGCGCTTTTCGCTTCACCGCGTAAAAAACGCAGAAAACCGGCGGTAATCGCCGGTTCTTCTGTTTGCAGATGCAGATCTGCAATAAAGAGTGTCGCCACCAATTACTCGCTGACGGTCACGCTTGTAATCACAACGTCTTCTTTAGGAACGTCCTGGTGCATACCGCTGCGGCCAGTAGCGACGGCTTTGATCTTGTCAACCACGTCCATACCTTCAACCACTTCTGCGAATACGCAGTAGCCCCAACCCTGCAGGCTTTCGCCGGAGAAGTTCAGGAAGTCGTTGTCAGCCACGTTAATGAAGAACTGCGCGGTAGCAGAGTGAGGTGCCTGAGTACGCGCCATCGCCAGCGTGCCGCGGGTGTTTTTCAGGCCGTTGTTCGCTTCGTTTTTGATCGCTTCTTTGGTGGCTTTCTGGTTCATGCCAGGTTCGAAACCGCCGCCCTGGATCATAAAACCGTTGATCACGCGGTGGAAAATGGTGTTGTTGTAGAAACCTTCGCGGCAGTAGTCCAGGAAGTTTTTAACTGTTTCAGGCGCTTTGTCATCAAAGGTTTTGATTACGATATCGCCATGATTAGTGTGGAAAGTAACCATTTTTGCATCCTGTTCCGTTATTGTGGTACGTCGACCCGCCTTCGGGTCATCTATAGGGGCTTGTTATAGCATAACCACAGGATGCGATCACCTTGCATTGTGTGCTGCTTCGGATTTGAATTACGGGTAGAATAGCCGGTTTTCAACCACACACGTGTTTACATGGAATCTTCGATGTTAAAAATCTTTAATACAATGACGCGCCAAAAAGAGGAATTTAAACCTATCCATGCCGGGGAAGTTGGCATGTACGTGTGTGGTATTACGGTTTACGATCTCTGTCATATTGGCCATGGCCGTACCTTTGTCGCCTTCGACGTGGTGTCTCGCTACCTGCGTTTTCTGGGGTACAACCTGAAATACGTGCGCAACATCACCGACATCGACGATAAGATCATCAAGCGCGCCAATGAAAACGGCGAAAGCTTTGTCGCGCTGGTGGATCGCATGATCGCTGAGATGCACAAAGACTTCGACGCCCTGAATATTCTGCGTCCGGACAGCGAGCCGCGCGCGACCCACCATATTCACGAAATCATCGAGATCACCGAAAAGCTGATCGCCCGCGGTCATGCCTACGTTGCGGACAACGGCGACGTCATGTTCTCCGTGCCGACGGACCCCACCTACGGTGCGCTTTCCCGTCAGGATCTGGATCAGCTCCAGGCCGGTGCCCGCGTTGACGTGGTTGACGTGAAGCGTAACCCGATGGACTTCGTGCTGTGGAAAATGTCCAAAGAGGGTGAACCAAGCTGGCCATCCCCGTGGGGCGAAGGCCGTCCGGGCTGGCACATTGAATGTTCCGCGATGAACTGCAAACAGCTGGGCAAACACTTCGACATTCACGGCGGCGGCTCAGACCTGATGTTCCCGCACCACGAAAACGAAATCGCGCAGTCCACCTGCGCCCACGGCGGCGAGTACGTGAACTACTGGATGCACTCCGGGATGGTTATGGTTGACCGCGAGAAGATGTCGAAATCGCTGGGTAACTTCTTCACCGTGCGCGACGTGCTGAAGTACTACGACGCGGAAACCGTTCGCTACTTCCTGATGTCCGGCCACTATCGCAGCCAGCTGAACTACAGCGAAGAGAACCTGAAACAGGCGCGCTCGGCTCTGGAGCGCCTGTATACCGCGCTGCGCGGTACCGACAGGTCTGTTCCTGCTGCAGGCGGCGAAGCGTTCGAAGCTCGCTTCGTTGAGGTGATGAACGACGACTTCAACACACCGGAAGCCTACTCCGTGCTGTTCGACATGGCGCGCGAAGTGAACCGCCTGAAGTCAGAAGATGTGGCGGCCGCGAATGCGCTGGCGTCCCATCTGCGTAAGCTCTCTTCCGTGCTTGGCCTGCTGGAGCAGGAGCCGGACGCGTTCCTGCAGAGCGGTGCGCAGGCAGATGACGGTGAAGTGGCGGAAATTGAAGCGTTGATCAAGGCGCGTCTGGAAGCGCGTCAGGCGAAAGACTGGGCGGCGGCAGATGCGGCTCGCAACCGTCTGACCGAGATGGGCATCATCCTGGAAGACGGCCCGCAGGGAACCACCTGGCGCCGTAAGTAAGTCTGTAACGCCCGGAGGCGCTCACGCTTGCCGGGCCTACAGGCAAAAGTAGGCCGGGTAAGGCGCAGCCGCCACCCGGCTTTTTTTTACCTTCTTTTCCACCACAACATTCCCATCAGCACCACCCCCGGCAGCCACACCCACAGCAGTTCCGAGATAATGACCTCATGCCCGTACGGCGTGGTATAGCGCGACAGCGCAAACGGCGCCACCTTAATCATCTGCCAAGGCGCAAAGAAACGTTCATCTGACCACGGCCACAGCCAGCCGACGCCTTTCCCGCCCGTGGTAATCGAATCCAGCAGGCTGTGCGACAGCAGTGACACGGTTAAAAACAGCCAGCATCGCGTCAGGCTGGTCCTGAACCATCGTCGTCCAGTCAGCACGCAAAGTATCGGCACCACGAAGGCAAACAGCAGGGAGTGGGTAAAGCCGCGGTGGCCGAAAACATTGCCGTACGCGACGCCAAATTTAAATGCCAGCACGTCGGCATCCGGAAGCATGGCGAGGATAATCCCGGCAAACAGCAGGCGGGGAGGAATCACTTTGGTTCCCAGGCCTAAGCCCAGGCAAAGCGGAACAGCAGCGTGCGTAATAACGGTAGGCATTGTAATTATCCATGGCAAATCATGGAAATATAGCAGTCATCCCGCGCTAAAAAACCTGTGCGAAATTCTGAATTTACGCCGACTCGCGAGCGATAAGCTGCCCGGAGAGCGTAATACGCTGGGTTTGCAGCGTCGGCTCCTTCAGCGTGCGGATAATCAGCCCGGCCGCCTGACGCCCCGTCTCTTCGCTGGCGGACGAGACGTAGGTAAACGAGGGTGAGGTGAGGTTAACGTGGAGCATATCTTCGAAACCGACCAGCGCGACCTGCTGCGTCAGAAAGACATCTTTACCCACCGTACGCCCGACCTGATGAATACCGGAGATGGAGCCGATCATGGCATCCGGCGAGTGGCAGAGCAGGGCGGTGATGGTATTGTTTTTTTCCAGCAGCTGGCGGGTGGCGAAACCCGCGGCCAGCGTGTCATCGCTGCAGGCCGGAGAGTATTCATCGCGCCAGACCAGCCCGTTTTGCGCCATCGCGCTGCGAAAACCGAGCAGGCGCTGTGCGCGGATAAGGCAGCCTTCGCGTCCGCCAATGTAGGCAATATTGCGGTGACCGCGCTCGATAAGATAACGCACCGCCAGACTGGCCGCCTGTCGGTTATCGCGCATCACCAGATTGCATTTTTCATCCAGCAGCGACTGCGAGACCACCACCAGCGGCAGCGGGCAGCGGCGAATCTGTTCCGGCAGGGTAGACGTGCGGGTATCCGAGGCCAGATAGATAACTCCGGCGACGCCCTGCTGCTTAAACGACAGCAGGCAGCGCTCAAGATGGTCATGGTCGTTCTGGGGCTGACCGAGAAAAACCATATACCCCTGTTTTTCGAGATCCTGAACGATGCTCGCCATCACCTTGATGGAGAAACTGTCGCTAAAGTCACGGAGGATCAGGCCAATCAGGTTGGACGTATTGGCGCGGAGGTTGGCAGCGGCAACGTTATGAACATAGCCCAGCGTATTGATGGCAGCGTTGACCTTCTCGATCGTTGCCTCTGAGATTTTCCCTTTCTGGCGCAGCACCAGCGAGACGGTTGAGACCGACACGCCCGCGTGCTTTGCGACATCAATAATGCTGACTTTCTTCAAAACCGCTCCCTGAAATTTACCGATTATCAGCCAGATAAAACACGTCTCCCAGCGTACAGGAGACGTGTCGTTCAGGCATCTTATTATTTGCCGATCATGGTGGACATGGTCTGGGCGATAAACTGTGCTCTGGCACCGAAAATCACCTGAATACCGTTGTCGCCGACAAACACCACGCCGCGCGCGCCGAGTCCGTTCAGACCGTCTTTATCCACCACCTCGCTTTTTGTCACTTCCAGGCGAAGACGGGTGATACAGGCGCCGACGGAGTCGATGTTATGCGCACCGCCCAGCAGGGTGATGATCTCTGTCGCGAGTTCGGAATCCGATTTCTCATCCGCGTTAGCGGTCACTTCAGTGCGGCCCGGCGTTTTCACGTCGAAACGACGGATCACAAAGCGGAACGTGAAGTAATAAATCAGGCCCATTGGAATGCCGATGATAATGGCGCTCAGGAAGTGGGTCTGGTAGCCGTTAAAGGACGGCAGGATCCCGAATGACAGATAGTCAATAAAGCCCGCGGAGAACGACTTGGCGATATGCGCATGCAGCAGGTACATGGTCATGTAGGCCAGGCCCGCCATGATGGCGTTAAAGACGTACAGAATCGGCGCCACGAAGATAAAGGTAAACTCAACCGGTTCGGTGATCCCCGTCAGGAAGCAGGTCAGCGCCGCGGAGAACAGAATACCGGCCGCGATTTTCTTATTCTTCGTATGGGCTTCGTGATACATCGCCAGGCATGCCGCAGGCAGCGCGAACAGCATCAGCGGGAATTCACCCTGCATGAACTTACCAGCGTTCTGGTAGGTGTCGCTGCTGAAGGATTTCACCCCTTCTTCCAGCATCTTGAACCAGATGGTCTGGTCGCCGTGGATCACCTGGCCTGCCTGGGTGGTGTAATCCCCAAACGAATACCAGAAGGACGGATACCAGATATGGTGCAGACCTAGCGGGATCAGCGCGCGCTCTACCAGACCGAAGATAAAGGTCGACGCCGCCTGATTATCACCGTTCACCACCACGGAGAGCGCGTCGATACCGGCCTGAATATGCTGCCAGACGTATGGCAGCAGCAGCCCCATCAGGAACGAGAGGAACGCCGTTGCAATCGCCACGAAGCGCTTGCCGGAGAAGAAGCCCAGGAATTCCGGAAGCTGCATGGTGTGGAAGCGGTTATAGCACCAGGCCGCGAGAATACCGCAGATCAGGCCGCCGAAGACGCCCATCTGCAGCGTCGGAATGCCCACCACCATGGCGTATTTCCCGCCCTGAGAGGCCATTTCCGGCGTGATGCTCAGCACGGTGCTGATGGTGATATTCGTGACAAACACCGAAACGGCCGCAGACAGCGCCGCAATACCGGATTCTGACGCCAGACCCACGGCGGAGCCAATGGCAAACAGCATCGGCAGGTTATCAAAAATAACCCCGCCCGCGTTCATCATCAGCGGCAGGTGGAACTTATCGCCGAAAGCCAGCAGCAGGCCCGCAGCGGGGAGCAGTGAAATTGGCAGCATTAAGGCGCGACCAATCATCGATAACTTAGACAGCGATTTAACAAACCCTGATATCAGACTCATGCTGATTTCCCCCGAGTAGCGCTTTTTTTGCGCTGTTATTGTAAGTAGAACGTTTTAGTAGAACGTTCTACTTATCGTGGGCAAAGAGTGAAAAACGCGCAACTGAATTTTCACTTTTCAACAGATGAAATAGTGATTATTTGAAGTGGATCGATAAATAACCGCGATGGGTGTGAGGGGATTTTATATCCCCTCTCCCTGTGGGAGAGGGTTAGGGTGAGGGCATCAAACGGCTCAGGCCGTAACGGTTACGCTCTGTCCTTCAAAGCTCACGGTCTGACCCGCGACAATCTTGCAGCGCTTGCGCGTTTCTACCACGCCGTCGACTTTTACCAGCCCGTCGGCGATAACGATTTTCGCCTGTGCGCCGCTTTCGCTCCAGCCTTCCAGCTTGAGCAGGTCGCACAGCTCAACGTGCGGGTGTTTACCTAATGAAAAAGTCGCCATCTTACGCATCCTCTACGTCGTGATATTCTTCGCACGCCTGCAGCGTGTTCTGAATCAACGTTGCTACGGTCATCGGGCCTACGCCGCCCGGTACGGGGGTAATGTAAGACGCGCGCGCGGCGGCATCTTCATACACCACGTCGCCGACCACTTTGCCGTTTTCCAGACGGTTAATCCCGACGTCCACGACAATCGCGCCCTCTTTGATCCACTCGCCCGGAATAAAGCCCGGCTTGCCGACCGCGACGATCAGCAGATCGGCGTTCTCAACGTGGTGGCGCAGGTTTTTGGTGAAGCGGTGGGTGACGGTGGTGGTGCAGCCGGCCAGCAGCAGCTCCATGCTCATCGGACGGCCCACGATGTTGGACGCGCCGATGACCACGGCATTCAGACCGTAGGTGTCGATATTATAACGCTCAAGCAGCGTCACGATACCGCGTGGCGTGCAAGGACGCAGACGCGGCGCGCGCTGGCACAGGCGGCCAACGTTGTACGGGTGGAAACCGTCCACGTCTTTATCCGGTGCGATACGCTCCAGCACCTTCACGTTGTCGATACCGGCGGGTAGCGGCAGCTGAACCAGAATACCGTCGATTTCTTTATCGGCGTTCAGGGTGTCAATAAGTTCCAGCAGTTCTGCTTCGCTGGTGGTTTCCGGCAAATCGTAAGAGCGGGAGACGAAGCCCACCTCTTCACACGCTTTGCGCTTGCTGCCGACATAAATTTGCGATGCCGGGTTGCTGCCAACCAGCACAACGGCCAGCCCGGGGGCGCGTTTTCCGGCAGCTTTACGCGCCTTCACTTTTTCCGCGACCTCAGAGCGCACCTGCTGCGCAATCGTTTTACCGTCAATAATCTTTGCTGCCATCAGAGAGAAGATTCCGTCTGTAACGTTTGAAAGGGGGGATGGCGTGTATTTTGTCAGAAGCGAGCGTCGCTGTCAGTCACCCTTTACGCGTTTTTATCAGCGTGACGCAAAAACCCTTCATAAGGGATGGTCAATTTCTTAGGCGGGATTAGGATGTGACCTGGCGAAATGGCAGCGTTTTGACATATTTAAAAACCGTGTCCTGAGCTACTTTGTCTCCTCCGAAATAAGCTTTCAATTCATCAATTGAACGTATTTCTTATTCCCGATTATTCGCGGGAAGGGTTATTTACATTTTAAAGGAATAGACATGAAACTCAGCAACATTGCTTCTACTGTTATTGCAACTTTGGCCCTGGTTGCGGGTGCCGCAAATGCAGCGGATCCTGCTGCGCCGGTTTCCGTAAATGGCGGTACCGTACATTTTAAAGGTGAGCTGGTTAATGCTGCTTGTTCAGTAAATACTGATTCTTCCGAGCAGACCGTTAATCTGGGTCAGTATCGTACCGCGAAATTCACCAAAGTGGGCGACACCACCTCTAATATCCCATTCAACATTGAACTGAACGATTGCGATCCGCTGGTTGCCAAAACTGCAGCCGTTGCGTTCACCGGTCAGATCGACCCAACCGACAAAACCCTGCTGGCCGTCACCTCCGGTAACAACGACAACACCGCGAAAGGCGTGGGTATCGAGATCCTCGACAGCAAATCCAGCGTTCTGACCCCGGACGGCGCGACCTTCTCTGCTGCGCAGACGCTGATCGAAGGGACGAACACCCTGAAGTTCACCGCGCGTTACAAATCAACGGCTGCCACCACTGAGCCAGGCCAGGCGAACGCTGACGCCACCTTCGTAATGAAATACGAGTAATTCCTCCGCACAGGGATGTTCAGGCCTCAGGGACGAGGCCCGTCATACGCTAATGCCAGGAACGAAGGATGACAAGGACTGGAACACTACTGCTGTTAACCCTTGCGATGGCTTGCCCGGCATCAGCGCATACCGTGGTGATCGAAGGCGGCAAGGTTCATCTCAGAGGTGAACTGGTGAACGGCGGCTGCGCCGTGGCGCCCGACAGCCAGAATATGCGCATCGACATGGGCCAGTACCGAACCAATTCATTTTCCGGTGTGGGCAGTTTTTCCACGGTGAATGTGCCTTTCACCGTACGGCTGCTGGATTGCAGCGTTGATGTTTCGCGCACCGTGGGGATCCAGTTTAAGGGCGTCACACCCGCAGAGGATCCGCAGGTCTTTCTGGCGACATCGCGGCCGGGTGAAACACCCGTCAGCAGCGGCGTCGGGCTGGCGCTCTTTGACGAACAGCAACGTCAGATAATCCCAAACGCTACGGCCGTCAGCTGGCTGCCTGTCGATACCCGCGAGCTCGCGTTCCATTTTAGCGCCCGCTATCGGGCTATTTCCGAACATCTCGAGCCAGGCAAAATTCAGTCGGATGTCTGGTTTACGTTGATTTATCCGTAACACCTGCGAACACATTATTAAAGGTACGGTTGTGATGAATACCCTAATTAAACCAGGACTTTTTTTATCGTTTATTTTGATGATGGTTTCTGCATGCGCAAATGCATCCGGCGGTATTGCACTGGGGGCCACGCGCGTTATTTATCCGGCAGAGGCGAAGCAAACGTCGCTGGCGATCACCAACAGCAACAAACAGGAACGTTATTTAATTAACGCGTGGATCGAAAATGCGAGCGGGCAAAAAGAAAAAACGTTTGCCGTCACTCCGCCCCTGTTTGTTAGCGAGCCGAACAGCGAAAACACGCTGCGTATTATTTACGCCGGGCCGGCGCTGCCTGCCGATCGCGAATCGCTCTTTTACATGAACGTGAAGGCGATCCCGTCGGTGAACAAAGCGAAAACGGAAAACAATAACGTGCTGCAGCTGGCTATCCTTTCACGCATCAAGCTGTTCGTGCGCCCGAACAACCTGGCGATGCAGCCGGAAGAGGCGCTTTCCCAGCTGCGGTTTGAGCGCACGGGCAACCATCTCAAAGTCAGCAACGCGTCCCCGTATTACATCACGCTCGTTAATCTGAAGCTGGGCGGGCAGACGCTGGACAACCTGATGGTTGCGCCGAAAAGTTCGTCTCAGCAGGTGCTGCCAGCCGGTGCCAGCGGTACGCTTTCCTGGCAGAGCGTGAATGACTACGGTGCCATCACCCCGGCGCGTAGCGTCAACCTGTGAGCAGAGTCAGGGCGATGAAAAACCACCAGGGACGTTACTGCCCGGTTGCACTGGCGCTGATGGCTGCGCTCTGGCCGCAGGCTGGCTGGAGCGAAAGTTATTTCAACCCGGCCTTTTTGTCCGACGATACCGCCAGCGTGGCGGATTTGTCGCGTTTTGAACAGGGACACCAGCAGGCACCCGGCGTTTATCGCGTGGATATCTGGCGTAACGATGAGTTTATCGGTACCCAGGACGTGCGTTTTGAGCAGGCCGAGAACACGCCGCCGGTGGCGGGCGGTTTGTCGGCCTGCATTACGCGCGCGATGCTCGATCGCTTTGGCGTCAACGTTGCGGCGTTTCCCGAGCTGGCTAAGGTGCAGGGCGAGACCTGCGTTCCGCTGACAACGGCCATACCCGGCAGCGAAACGGTATTCAACTTTGCCTCGCAGCGTCTGGACGTCAGCCTGCCGCAGGTGGCTTTGCAAAACAGCGCCCGGGGCTATATTCCGCCTGAACAGTGGGATGAAGGTATCCCCGCCGCACTAGTGAACTACAGTTTCTCCGGTAACCGGGGAAGCGAAGACGACAGCTATTACCTCAACCTGCAAAGCGGATTGAACTATGGCGCCTGGCGTTTACGTAACAACGGCGCATGGCGGTACACGCAGAATAACGGGCAGCGGCACAGCGAGTGGCAGAATATTGGCACCTGGGCGCAGCGCACCGTCATCCCGCTGAAAAGTGAACTGGTGCTGGGCGACAGCAATACCGGGAATGGCGTCTTCGACAGTATGGGTTTTCGCGGCGGGCGGCTTTTCTCGTCTGACAGCATGTACCCGGACAGCCTGCAGGGCTACGCGCCGACCGTGCGCGGGATCGCCCGTACGCCCGCCAAAGTGGTCGTTCGACAGAATGGCTACGTTATCTATCAAAGCTATGTGCAGCCGGGCGCATTTGCCATCACCGATCTTAACCCCACCTCCTCAAGCGGTGACCTGGAAGTCACGGTCGAAGAGAAAGACGGCACCCAGCAGCGCTATACCGTGCCGTACTCCACCGTGCCGCTTCTGCAGCGTGAAGGGCGCTGGAAGTATGACCTCGTGGCGGGGGATTACCGCAGCGGTAACAGCGATCAGGATACGCCATTCTTCACCCAGGGAACCCTGATTACCGGTCTCGCCAACGGTTACACGCTCTACGGCGGAACTCAGCTGGCATCGCGCTATACCGCGGTGGCCGTCGGGGCCGGAAAAAACCTGGGCGACTGGGGCGCGGTCTCGCTCGATATCACCCACGCCCGCAGCCAGCTCGCGGACGACAGCAAGCATGAAGGGCAGTCTCTGCGCTTCCTATACGCGAAATCCCTTAACGGCTTCGGCACCAACTTCCAGCTGCTGGGCTACCGCTACTCCACAAAAGGGTTTTACACCCTTGACGATGTGGCCTGGCGCTCAATGGAGGGCTATCAGTATGCCGATAGCAAGAACGATAACGATGTGCCGGACGTGCAGAGTTATCACAACCTGACGTGGAATAAAAAAGGTCGCTTCCAGCTCAACGTTTCTCAGTCGCTGGGGGACTATGGCTCGGTCTATATCTCCGGTAGCGAGCAGACCTACTGGGGAACAGACGAGACGAATCTCTGGTACCAGCTGGGCTACGCGGGAGGCATGAAGGGGATCAACTACTCCGTCTCGTGGTCGTGGAACAAATCCGTCGGGATCGACGGCACCGACCGCATCGCGTCGTTTAACGTCTCCGTGCCGTTCAGTATCTTTACCCGTCAGGGCTATCGCCGGGACAGCGCGATTGACCGCGCCTACGCTACGGCATCCGCCAGCCGGAACAGCGATGGCGACACAAGCTGGCAAACCGGCGTCAGCGGCACGCTGCTGGAAGACCGCAACCTGAACTACAGCGTGACCCAGGGACACACCAGCACCAACGGCTCAAGCGGAAGCGCCAGCGCCAACTGGCAGGCGACCTACGGCACATTGGGCGTCGGCTACAACTACAGCGACGATCAGCACGATCTCAACTGGCAGCTCTCCGGCGGGGTGGTCGGCCACGCCGATGGCGTGACCTTCAGCCAGCCGTTGGGGGACACCAACGTGCTGATCAAAGCTCCGGGGGCATCTGGCGTCAGCGTGGAAAACCAGACCGGCGTGAGAACCGACTGGCGTGGTTACGCGGTGATGCCGTATGCCACTGTCTACCGCTACAACCGTGTGGCGCTGGATACCAACACCATGAGCAACAACACCGATATCGAAAACAACGTGAGCAGCGTGGTGCCGACCAAAGGCGCGCTGGTGCGCGCCAGCTTTGATACCCGCATCGGCGTGCGCGCCCTGCTGACGGTGATGCGCGGCAACCAGCCGGTGCCGTTCGGCGCGGTGGTTCGCGAAAACCGAAGCGGCGTGACCAGCATGGTGGGGGATGACGGGCAAATTTACCTGAGCGGGCTGCCGCTGGAAGGCGAACTGCTGATCCAGTGGGGCGACGGGGCGCAGTCCCAGTGTCGCGCGCCTTATAGCTTGCCTGAAAAGAGCCTGCAACAGGCAATCACACTTAAGGGGATCGGCTGTGATTAAAACTCAAATCTTTGCTTTGTCGCTTCTGGCGTTACTGCCCGCGACAAACGCATTAGCGACCGTGTGCGTCAATGAAAAAGGCGTGCCGACGGAAGTGCATTACGATCTGACGGATAAATTCAACAGCTCGAATAACCAGATCGGACAGGTCGTGACGCTCAGCGAGAAGTCGCAGTGGGTAGGGGTCAATGCCGTCTGCCCGAAGGGCACCGTCGGGAATACCACCAAGCGTAGCTATGTGACCGATTATCAGGTAACGGGAACGAGCGATGGCTACCAGTATCTGAAGCTTAACGACTATCTGGACGGGGCCATGAAAATCACGGACAGCTATGCTGGCGTGTTTTATCCGCCAAAAAGCTATATCCAGATGGGGAGCCATCCTAACGTCTCTAAAAACAAACCGTTTGGCGTTCAGGACTCCAGCCTTGTCTTCCGCCTTAAGGTGACCCGGCGTTTTATTAACATGGTCGTTATCCCGCGCGCCACCATGTTCCGCGTCTACGTCACCACCACCTCCTCGGATCCGCTCACCACGCCGGTCTATACCATTAGCTACAGCGGAACCATTCAGGTGCCGCAAAGCTGCGCCATTAATGCCGGTAACGTGGTGGAATTTGATTTCGGCGACATTGGCGCCTCCCTGTTCAGCAAGGCGGGCGTAGGTAACAAACCGGAGGGCGTCTCATCGCAGAGTAAAACCATCGCCATTAAATGCACCAACGTAGAGGCGAACGCCATGCTGACGATGCGCGTCGAGGCGGAAAAAGTCTCTGATAATGTGCTGGTGTCGGATAACCCGGATGTGGGATTCATCATTGCTAATCAGAGCGGGGCGCCGCTGACGCCTAACAACCTGACAAGTAAAATTCCGTTCCGCCTTGACGACAGCGCGCAGGCGCAGGTGGGGATCCGAGTCTGGCCGGTGAGCGTGACGGGCAATAAGCCTGCGGAAGGGCGCTTCACCTCGCGCGGGTATTTGCGCGTGGATTACGATTAAGGAGCCGATATGCGAAACGGGATCCGTTTAATCACCGTGGCGCTCTTTGCGCTTTGCACACAGGCCCAGGCGGACACCGCGTTGGGCGAAATTAATATTCGGCTCTACGGCAATATTGTCGATTTTACCTGCGTCGCGGAAGGCAGCGACAGCGACAAGACCGTCACGCTGGGGACCTGGCCCACCAAACAGCTCAGCACCACCGGGAGCCGCACGCAGCCCATGCCGTTTACGCTGAAGCTGACCGGCTGTCCGCCGGGCTCGGCGTCCATCACGTTTTCGGGTAAAGCCGACGGGAGCAATAGCGGCCTGCTGGCGCTGAATGACGCCAGTACTGCAAGTCGTGTCGCGGTAGAGATCAGGGATGCGGATAAAACGCGCCTGGCTCTCCAGCAGGCCAGCCAGCCGGTCTCGGTTGATGCGCAGGGGAATGCGATACTGTCGTTTTATGCTAATTATATTGCCACTGCCGATAACCCTCAGCCCGGACGAGCCGATGCGGATGCCACCTTTATGATTAACTATAATTAGCACTGACCGCACTCCCTGCAGCTCAGATAAGCTGCAGGGAGTGAATTCAGGTTAAAGCAGTTCGTGCGCTTTGGCGTAATCAATTAATTCCACGATGCTTTGCACACCCAGCTTGGAATAAATATTGGATTTATGCGCGCTAATGGTTTTGTTGCTTAATAGTAGCTGTTCTGCAATTTCCTTATTGGATAATCCATTCGCCAGATATCGTAATACCGTGACCTCGCGGTTCGATAATGGCATATCTACTGCCATCCCTTTCCCTGAACCCAAATGGTTTATAAAGTTCAGCGTTTCTGACGGGAAAAAGGAATAGCCCATCAGGATCATTTCTACGGCGTTGTAGATCTCACCCAAATCTTTACGCTTACTGACGAAGCCATTTGCCCCGGCGCGAATGGCGCGACCCGCGTAAAATAACTCTGATTTAGACGAGAGAAACAGAACCTTAATGTCTTTATTTAAGTTTCTGATTCTCTTAAGCAAAGCGAAAGCATCCGTGCCCGTGAGTTCAATGTCAAGGATCACCAAGTCGATAGGGTGATTGCGGATACAGTCAAGAACTTCATGGCTATCGCCAGACTTGAGCTTGACTGTGATATTCTTATTTTTCTGTAGCAGGACTTCTATCGACATTCTGACGATAGGATGTTCGTCCATAATGATAACGGATGCCGGTTTCATTTTTAATGCCTCAGATTGTTAAAAGCGTTGTGCAGAGTTTGTAAAACTCTCGAAATGCCGGAAGGATATAATGTGCAGATCCCTATACCGTAGTATTTCCCTGGAAAGAGCGAAAGCATCCTTGTTTACGTAATGAAAAGAACTATGCCTCAGCGCGGTCATCTCATTAGGCTGGTGTTGGCAAAAAGGTTTTTCTTATTCAGATTTGATACGCATCTTATTATACAGGGTAAGTTTTTTCCGAAAACCCTGTAAATTAATATCCGCTTATGGGTTTGTATTATCTTCTGGATCTGAATCGCTATTTTTTTAAATTTAGCGGAAATATCCTGTTATCTCATTTACCGCATATTTTCATCTTTATGTAATAACAAAAAATAACAGATATCTCTTTATGTTGATTAATTGTTAACGAAAATACCCATCATTTAGGGGGACTAACCCACGCTGATGAGCTCAACAATTGCCCTCGCAGGCCGCCAGTCCTTCATCTGAAAGCGCGCTGGTTGATTAGAAGGTCCGCATCTCCTGCACAGGAGAACATGCTATCCGCTTTGCTTTTTCCTCCTGGACGTTGTCGCTAAGCTGCTTGTTTTTACATCATTATCATCTTGTTAACGCTATCTGCATTCACTTAACGGATGGAGTAAAGTGCTGCCGTTTGTTCATTCTGTGGCATTTCACAATGTTCGCGTCCTTAAATTAGGAATAGTTATAAATTCGATTTAATTGTTAAAAATTAACATTTATGCAACGCAAGTGGTAAGTAAATTCCTAAACAGCTTTAGGAAATAAGGGGTTAGGACGTGAGTGAAAATGTGCAGTCTGAGAGGTTATTAAGAAGATGTAGCAATTCCTGACGATGGCTCAGCCCGAGCTTCACCAGGATGCAGCTGAGACGATAGATAATACGGCTATAGGGACGATTCTGCATAAGGGCAATCTGACGTAATGTCTTGCCCCGGGAAAGCTCCTGCAGGATGGGCCATTCGTTGCGTGAAAACCAGTCTTTCTCCGTACCCTGCGGAGGGAGGGTATCCAGCAGGCTCTGCTGGAGCACAGCGGCATTCAGCTGGCGTTCGAGAACATGAAAGGGACCTGCCGCTTTGCAGAAGAGGCGGGTGTCGTAATTATCGGCCCTGACCAACAGCCAGGGCGTCAGGAACGGAGGAAACAGACTATGCCGTCTCAACTGATCCAGTTTCTCCAGAAGCCCCGTGGACCGGCTTTCAATATCCACGACCAGACGGGCTGAGGGCCACTGCGTCTGAGCGATGAGGGCATCGTCCAGCGTGGCGTAGTCGCAGCAGCTGCTCAGGGGAAATTGCCCGTTGAGAAAACCGGTGCGCAGGTAGTGATCCTCAGTCACCAGAAGGATAAAAGGGGCGTCTGTTTTGCGGGGCTGGCTGATGGACTGGCTCAAGAATTCGAGCCGGTCGAAAAAGGGGGGAGCAAAAGGTGAGCGCGTAAATCCCAGTGCATCACTTCCTGTACGCCGCCGCCGGTAACGGCGCACTGTCATTCGCATGGTCTCCCTCCTGGAAATGGCTTTCTAATCCTCCGGCCATGTCCAGGACAACCAGTAATACCCCTGGCCGAGATCTGCGCCTGCCTGCAGTGCACAGGTACGATCGCGTTCAGTCTCAATACCTTCAATAAGCACTTTCCCGGCAAGCTGAAAGCAAAGGGAAACCAGTTGCCTCAACTCAGGGGTGTCGCGTAAACGCCAGAATGCTTCCTTATCTATTTTGATGCCGCTTAACGGGAGTCGAAAGGATAAAAACGACTGCACTAAGACGTCATCGATGTCGTCCAGCCAGATTGCGTGCCCTCGTCTGCTCAACTGATGGAGATTCTGAACCACTAACTGCTTCTGTGCGACGGAAAGCGCCAAAATGGACGCGGGGTCGACAAACTCAATATTGAGCGGCACGCAGGATAATCTTATAAGTCGCTGAAAAGACGTGGGCTCTGTCAGAACGGTTATCGGCAGATTAATAAAAAGGTTATGACCGTGCGGCGTATTTTTTAACGCGGCAAGCTGCGCTTCAAGCAGCGTTATCGACCAGTCTGCGGACCGATCGCAAAAAAAGTCCTCACTGTGCCGCATGTCGGCCAGAACGCTAAGGACCTCGACGCCAACCTGGCGCAAGGAGGTAAGGGCGACGATGGGCTCAAGCTTAATGCCGACGATGTCCTGAGATATGTACTGTAACCGGGGGGGCGTATCGATCAGGTTTTGCGCTGTCACTCCATTGTCCTGTTGTCTGTCAGCCTCCAGGCGGCCGGGATACCTGACTCTAGTGTGACGAGCTGACGTTCGGGAAAACAGTAGGCGTTACTTAAATGCAACTAAGCCTTTTCGCAGCGCTAAATTTTACGGTGAAACAGGACAAAATGTTGAGAAAATAGCCGTATTTACAATCGGCTAGCGGTAATTGACTCTGAAAACGGAAAAGGCATTGACTCACCTGCCATTGACCGTATAATTCTTCGCGTTTCACCACCGCGAAGTACACACTTCTCAGTGCGCCCTTAGCTCAGTTGGATAGAGCAACGGCCTTCTAAGCCGTAGGTCGTAGGTTCGAATCCTACAGGGCGTGCCATTTAATTTCATAGAGTTACGCCTCCTTCACATCCTCCTGATTTCCATTGTGGGACATATTTGGGACAGCACCCCTAAAATTTACCGGTCATGAAGGACATTTATGTGGTATCTACTCGCAACTTCGCTTGCCGCACTCTCTCTTAATAAAAGCCTGGCTTACCTGATGCTGGGATTAACGGCATTTCTCGGCTGGAAACAGAGTATTCTTGACGCCCCGGCGCTGCTGGTTATTGCATCAATCGTTGTTGGCTGGTCTGTTGTTGAATGGCTACGTAATAAAAATAATAAATACACATATCTGGTCGAAGGCCTGTGCGTGGTCATCGCCGTTGCCCTGGTTTTGCATGTGATCCCGGGTTTTCATAACCCAAAGGTGCTGGATGCTGTCGTCGTTGGTCCGCAAAGCAAACCGTTCAGTATGTACTTTAATATGGACAAGGCGGTGGTGCCGTTCTTTTTAATTACGTGTATGCCAACGTTATTCGTAGCAAAACCCCTCTATAAAGCTGGCAAGGTCGGCTGGGCGATATTGGTTCTTGCGGTACCCGCGCTGTTACTTCTGGCTGTGGCGTTGGGCGGGCTGAGAATTGAGCCACATGCGCCAGAATGGTTCGCGCAATTTGCCCTTGCGAATATTTTCTTCGTCTCTTTGGCCGAGGAAGCCTTGTTCAGAGGCTACCTTCAGCAGCGATTGTCCCGGATCGTTCATCCTGTTGTCGCGCTGTTGATTGCCTCAGTCATCTTTGGGCTGATGCATTATAGCGGCGGTTTACTGCTGATTATTTTTGCCAGCCTCTCAGGCATTATTTACGGCCTGGCGTGGATGTGGAGCGGCAGGCTCTGGGTTGCAACGTTATTCCATTTTGGGCTGAACGGCCTGCATTTATTGTTCTTCACCTATCCTGTGTATGCCCCTCATGCGGTTATGTGATGCTTTTTAAATGAGTAGCCTTATAAATTTAGCTACCTCCGGATAAGCATACAAAGCCCCGCAATATCGGGGCTTTTATATCTGCCGGGCGCATGAATATCAGATTTACCTTCGCGTTATAATAAATAGAAGGCTAATTAATTCATTACAGGCAGGCTTAAGGTTTTCTTAATCTAAGAATTATCTCTCATTAAAATTTGGATTTTTATCATTCTAAAATCTGCTAAAAAGAAATTTTACACTTTTACGACTAAACTCGATTGATACTAATTATCATTAGCGTTGTTGTATGCTTTAATCCTGTCCCACAAAGCTATGAGTGGTTACTCCCGTTGGTCTATTAAGGATATGTTCATGAATTCTCGCCTGCTGTCCTGCTTCTCGCTTGCCTTGTTGTCTTCCTCCCTTTTCCTTTCCGCACAAGCGGTTGCCGCCGATAACAACGAAGGTATCGTTGTTTATAACGCGCAGCACGAAAACCTGGTGAAGTCGTGGGTTGACGGTTTTACTAAAGAAACCGGTATTAAAGTCACTCTACGTAATGGTGATGACAGCGAGCTGGGTAACCAGCTGGTGCAGGAGGGCAGCGCGTCGCCGGCAGACGTATTCCTGACGGAGAACTCGCCGTCCATGGTGCTGGTGGATAATGCAAACCTGTTTGCGCCGCTGGATCCAGACACCCTGAAGCAGGTACCGGCGGAATATCGTCCTGCGCACGGCCGCTGGATCGGCATTGCCGCCCGCAGCACGGTATTTGTGTATAACCCGGCAAAACTCAGCGAACAGCAGCTGCCTAAGTCGCTGATGGATCTGGCGAAACCCGAGTGGAAAGGCCGCTGGGCGGCATCTCCTTCAGGCGCGGATTTCCAGGCCATCGTGAGCGCGATGCTGGCCCTGAAGGGCGAGAAGGCCACCCTGGAATGGCTTAAAGCGATGAAAGCCAATTTCGTTGCCTATAAAGGCAACAGCACCGTGATGAAGGCAGTCAATGCCGGCCAGATTGATGGCGGCGTGATTTATCACTACTACCGCTTTGTCGACCAGTCCAAAACCGGTGAAAACAGCAAAAACACTCAGCTCTACTACTTCAAACACCAGGATCCGGGCGCGTTCGTAAGCCTTTCCGGCGGTGGCGTGCTGGCGTCCAGCAAACACAAAGCGCAGGCGCAGGCCTTCATCAAGTACATTACCGGCAAAGAAGGTCAGGAAAGTCTGCGTACCAACAACGCCTTTGAGTATGCAGTGGGCGTGAACGCGGCCTCCAACCCGAAACTGGTTCCGCTGAAAGCTCTTGATGCACCGAAAGTTGAACCTTCAACGCTCAACAGTAAAAAAGTTATCGAGCTGATGACGCAAGCCGGTCTGCTGTGATCCTGAGAGTGAAGTGAACGTCTTATGTCTGGTCTGAGTCTCGACATCGGAAAAAACAGAGTGCAGGAGCCTGTCCGCAGGCGTCCTGCACTGCCGATGGTTGCGTTAGCTGTGTTGTTTTCATTAATGGCGCTTCTGCCTTTGGGTTTTATCATTGCCATTGGTATTGAGACCGGCTGGGAAACCATTAAGGCGCTGGTGTTTCGCCCGCGTGTGGCTGAGCTGCTCGGCAACACGCTGTGGCTGACGGCCCTGGCGGTTCCGCTGTGTATCGTGACGGGCGTGGTGATAGCCTGGCTCACAGAGCGCACGCAGCTTGCCGGACGGGGCATCTGGTCCGCGCTGGCGGTCGCTCCGCTGGCCATTCCGGCGTTTGTGCAAAGCTATGCCTGGGTGAGCGTTGTCCCGTCCATGCATGGGCTTTCCGCGGGCGTGTTCCTCTCGGTTCTTGCGTACTATCCGTTTATCTATATGCCGGTTGCGGCGGTGCTGCGTCGCCTTGATCCGACGCTTGAAGATGTCGCCGCGTCGCTCGGCACGCCGCCGTGGAAGGTCTTTTTCCGCGTGGTGCTGCCCCAGCTCAAGCTGGCTATCTGCGGCGGCGCGCTGCTGGTGGCGCTGCACCTGCTGGCGGAATATGGCCTGTACGTGATGATCCGCTTTGATACCTTCACCACGGCAATTTATGACCAGTTTCAGTCTACCTTCAGCGGCCCGGCGGCAAACATGCTGGCGGGCGTGCTGGCCTTGTGCTGCCTGGCTATATTAATGCTGGAAGGCGTGACGCGTGGAAAAGCCCGCTACGCGCGAATTGGCGCCGGGGCCGCGCGCGAGCAGAAACGCTGGCCGCTGAAGCCTGCGGCGGCCGCGCTGGGTCAGCTGTTTTTCATCGTGCTGATCGTGCTGGCGCTGGGCGTGCCGTTAATTGTTCTGTGTCGCTGGGTTTGGCTCGGCGGCGTGCAAAACTGGATGAGTGCCGATCTCTGGCACTCCCTGCGCCAGACGCTGATGCTCGGCGTGGGCGGCGCACTTCTGACGACCGTGTGCGTGATCCCCATCGCGTGGCTCGGTATCCGCTATCCACACCGCATCTTCCGGATGCTGGAAGGGTGCATCTATATCACCAGTTCGCTGCCGGGCATTGTCACGGCGCTGGCGCTGGTCACCGTCACTATTCATTACGCCCGTCCCATTTACCAGACGGAAATTACCCTGTTCCTGGCCTACCTGCTGATGTTTATGCCCCGTGCGCTCATCAACCTGCGGGCGGGGATTGCTCAGGCGCCGGTTGAGCTGGAAAACGTGGCGCGCAGCCTGGGCAGCACGCCCGCGAAGGCGCTCTGGAGCGTCACGATGCGCCTGGCCGCGCCGGGTGCGGCGGCGGGGGCCGCGCTGGTTTTCCTCGGCGTCAGCAACGAGTTAACCGCCACGCTGTTGCTCTCTCCTCTGGGCACGCGCACGCTCTCCACCGGATTCTGGGCGTTGACCAGCGAAATTGATTATGTGGCTGCAGCGCCTTACGCGATGCTGATGATCCTGATTTCACTCCCGCTGACCGCCATTCTCTATATGCAGTCGAAGAAAATTGCAGGGCTATGACATGCTTGAATTAACCGCCATTTCTAAATCGTTTTCTGATGTGCAGGTGCTCGACAGCTTAAACCTGAGCGTTGCGCCGGGGAGCAGGACGGCGATTGTCGGGCCGTCCGGGTCGGGGAAAACCACGCTGCTGCGTATTCTTGCCGGGTTCGAAACGCCCGACACCGGACGTATTGTCATGCAGGGGAGAACGCTGTTTGATGAAAACAGTTTTGTTCCCGCCCACCTGCGCCGGATCGGTTTTGTACCTCAGGAAGGGGCGCTTTTCCCTCACCTCAATGTGGCAGACAACATTGCCTGGGGGCTGGACGGTACCCGCCACGAGAAGCGCCAGCGCGTTGAGGCGCTGATGGAGATGGTCTCTCTGGACAGGCAGCTCGCAACGCACTGGCCCCATGAGATTTCCGGCGGACAGCAGCAGCGCGTGGCGCTTGCCCGTGCGCTGGCCCAGCGTCCTTCACTGATGCTGCTGGATGAACCATTCTCGGCGCTGGACACCGGCCTGCGCGCCATGACCCGTAAAGCCACGGCCGATCTGCTGGCCGAAGCGGGCGTGGCCTCGATTCTGGTCACCCACGATCAGAACGAAGCGTTGTCCTTTGCCACGCAGGTCGCGGTCATGCGCTCCGGGCGCTTCACGCAGGTCGGGACGCCTTATGAGGTGTACACCCGTCCGGTTGACGAAGAGACGGCGCTTTTTCTTGGCGATGCGCTGATCCTGCCTGCGCAGCTCACCGCGGGCTACGCCCTGTGCGCCCTGGGTGAGGTGCCCACGGACAACGCGCAGGCTACAGGGCAGGGCAGAGTGATGCTGCGCCCGGAACAGCTGAGCGTGACGGCATGTGCCTCCCATGAAAGCCCAATCTCGATTCTTGATGTGGACTTCACCGGCCAGCTGTCGACGCTCACCCTTGGGCTCGCCGGGCAGCACGAGCCCGTGACCCTGAAGACCGTCAGCCAGCCTGGATGGAACCCTGGCACGGCGGTACGCATTGATATTGCTGGCACCGCGCGTGTATTCGAATATTCTTAATATTCGTTAGTAATTTCATGCAACGGGTTGTTATAAAAGATTTTTCCCGAACGTATGGCATTCTCTGAGATTCTCTACCATGCTCATAAAACCTCACCGCAATGCGTGAGGTTTTTCGTAGTTGCTGATTAATCTCAAGGAAAAAGGTTATGAAAAAGACGACTGCTATTTTGTTGGGAACGGCGTTACTGTTTACAACCAATGCTTTTGCTGCACAGCTACTCACTAAAAGCGAGTTCAAAAAAGTTGCATCTCAATATAAAAAAATCGGTACGGTAAACACCTCGAATGAAGTATCGGTGGATGATGCAAAAAAAGAACTGATTGAGAAAGCCGATAAGAAAGGCGCGGATGTCCTGGTGCTCACTTCAGGGAACACCAACAATAAAATTCACGGTACGGCCAATATCTACAAGAAAAAATAACGTCATTGCAGCCACCCCGAAACGGGGTGGTTGTTCACCCTCTTTTCTCGCCATACCTCCTCATGAACGCGGTTACACTTGCTAATGCATTTATAATGCGTATAGTTCTCATTTGCATTTCAGCAAGCACATTCTAAGGCCCGATAACGGGTCATTTTTGCGCGCACTTTCAAATGAGTTAACGATGAACAACACCAACATACACAAAACGCTGCTGGCGCTCGCCGTTGGCGCAATAACACATTCCGCCTTTGCGGCTGACGATCAAAAAGAAGATACCCTCATCGTGCAGGCTAAGCCTGCCAGCGAGTTCAAACCCGGTGGCGACCAGCTGTTACCGGCCTTCCTTGACGGACAGGTGGCGAACGGCGGACGCATGGGAATGCTGGGCCAGCAGAACGCCATGGACGTGCCGTTCAACATCATCAGCTACACCTCAAAGCTGGTGGAAGATCAGCAGGCGAAAACCATTGCTGACGTGGTCGCTAACGACGCGGGCGTGCAGTTCGTTCAGGGGTATGGCAACAGCGCGGAAACCTACCGCATCCGCGGTCTGAAGTTTGACGGTGACGACATGACCTTTGGCGGTCTGTCCGGCGTGCTGCCGCGGCAGGTAGTAGATACCCAGATGGTCGATCGCATCGAGATCTTCAAAGGGGCCAACTCGCTGATGAACGGCGCGGCGAGCTCCGGCGTGGGCGGGATGATCAACCTTGAGCCCAAACACGCCGGCGAACTCCCGCAGGCGAAAGTGGGCATCGACTATACCTCTGATTCCCAGATTGGCACCACGCTGGATGCGGGCCGTCGCTACGGCGACAGCGACCAGTTTGGCGCGCGGGTGAACCTGGTCCATCGCGAAGGGGAAACCGGCATACCGAATGACCGCCGCCGCACCACGCTGCTCTCTACCGGCCTGGATTACAGCGGTGACCGCTTCCGCACCTCGCTGGATCTCGGCTATCAGAAGAAAACCTTCCACGGCAGCCCGACCAGCGTCAATATCTCCGCGGTGGATTTCGTACCCGAGCCGCCGAAAAACGATCGCAACTTCTCTCAGAAGTGGGCCTACAGCGACATCGAAAACGAGTTCGGGATGTGGCGCAGCGAGTACGACATCACCGACGGCTGGACCGCCTACACCGGCCTGGGCGCGCAGCACGCGCACGAGGAAGGGATCTACAGCGCGCCGAAGCTGGTCGATAAAAGCGGTAAGGCAACGGCCAGCCGCCTTGATACCAACCGTATCAGCGATTCCGTCAGCGGCATGGCGGGCATTCGCGGTAACTTTGATACCGGTTTTATCTCGCACAAGGTCAATGTCGGCTATTCGGCGATGACCAAAAACGAAAAAATCGCGTGGAAAATGTCGGCTGCGAAGGATAACCCGACCACCAACATCTACCACAATACCGGCGTCGATATGCCGGACAGCAGCAACTTCAACGGCTCCGGCGGAAAGTACAGCGACCCGCTGACCAGCGGACGCACGCGCACACAGGGCTGGCTGCTGAGCGATACGCTGGGCGTACTGGACGACAAACTGCTGTTCACCGCCGGGGCGCGCCACCAGAAGGTGGTCATTCGCGGGTATAACAAAATTACCGGTGCGGAAAACGCGGCGGACGGCTTCGACGGCAGCCGCTGGATGCCAACCTACGGCGTGGTCTACAAGCCGTGGGAGACGCTTTCCCTCTATGCCAACCATACCGAAGCGCTGCAGCCGGGCAAAACCGCGCCTAATACCGCCACCAACTACGGCCAGAGCACCGGTATCGTTCACTCTAAGCAGAATGAAGTGGGCGTGAAGGCGGACTTTGGCCGCGTAGGCGGCTCGCTTGCGCTGTTCGAAATCAAAATGCCGTCGGCGATCCTCGACGACAGCGGTCACTACGGCCTTGACGCTGAACAGCGTAACCGTGGCGTGGAGCTGAACGTCTTCGGCGAGCCAATGCTGGGGATGCGTCTGAACGCCAGCGCTACCTGGCTGCAGGCTGAGCTAACCAAAACCAAAAACGGCGTAAATCAGGGTAACGATGCGATCGGTATTCCGAACTTTTACGCCGTGCTGGGCGCAGAGTACGACATTAAGCCGATTGACGGCCTGACTGCCACCGCCCGCGTGAATCACTCCGGCGCGCAATATGCTGACCTTGCAAACACCAAAAAGCTGGACAGCTACACCACGCTGGATCTGGGGATGCGCTATCGCTTCGCGGTGAACCACAATGCAAACCAGATGACCGTGCGCGCGGGCATCGACAACGTGACCAATGAAAACTACTGGGCCAGCGTGGACGATTCCGGTACCTATATTACGCAGGGCGAACCGCGCACCTTTAAGGTCTCGGTTGGCTACGAATTCTAAGCGTTCCATCTCGTTATCCGGGGCAGGGATGCCCCAATCCCTTGCTACCTCCAGCATGAAGTGTTAAAACGTGCCCCTTCTAAAAAAGAGACAGGGGTAGGACGTGAAAGACGCGTCATCCGCTTCAGGCCATGGTAGCGCCGAAGCCTCGTCGGATCAGAATCCGACGCTGCAACGTGGGTTGCAAAA
Source organism: Enterobacter sp. 241F3 (assembly GCF_034106785.1). Classification (NCBI taxonomy): domain Bacteria; kingdom Pseudomonadati; phylum Pseudomonadota; class Gammaproteobacteria; order Enterobacterales; family Enterobacteriaceae; genus Enterobacter; species Enterobacter sp. 241F3. The sequence continues at coordinate 1,308,940 of NZ_JAWNDD010000001.1, read as the reverse complement.
TCGACATATTCAGTTAATTGCCCTTGGCGGCGCAATCGGTACCGGGCTGTTTCTCGGCATAGGCCCCGCTATTCAGATGGCTGGCCCGGCGGTTCTGCTGGGTTATGGTATCGCCGGGATTATTGCCTTCCTGATCATGCGCCAGCTTGGCGAGATGGTCGTTGAAGAGCCGGTTTCAGGCTCCTTCGCGCACTTTGCTTATAAATACTGGGGCCCGTTTGCCGGCTTCCTGTCCGGCTGGAACTACTGGGTAATGTTCGTGCTGGTGGGGATGGCGGAGTTAACCGCCGCAGGCATCTATATGCAGTACTGGCTGCCGGATGTCCCGACGTGGGTCTGGGCGGCGGCCTTCTTCATCATTATTAACGCCGTTAACCTCGTCAACGTCCGCCTGTATGGCGAAACCGAATTCTGGTTTGCGCTGATCAAGGTGCTGGCGATTATCGGCATGATCGGCTTTGGCCTGTGGCTGCTGTTCTCTGGCCACGGCGGCGAGCGCGCCACGATCGACAACCTGTGGCAGCACGGCGGCTTCCTCGCCACCGGCTGGAAAGGGCTGATTCTCTCCTTGGCGGTGATCATGTTCTCCTTCGGTGGGCTGGAGCTAATTGGCATTACCGCCGCCGAAGCGCGCGACCCGCATAAAAGCATTCCAAAAGCGGTTAACCAGGTGGTGTATCGGATCCTGCTGTTCTACATCGGCTCGCTGGTGGTCTTGCTGGCCCTCTATCCGTGGGTGGAAGTGAAGTCCGACAGCAGCCCGTTCGTGATGATTTTCCACGATCTGAACAGCAACGTGGTCGCCTCGGCGCTGAACTTCGTCATTCTGGTGGCGTCGCTGTCGGTCTATAACAGCGGCGTTTACTCAAACAGCCGTATGCTGTTTGGCCTCTCCGTACAGGGCAACGCACCGCGCTTTTTAACCCGCGTCAGCCGTCGCGGCGTGCCGGTGAACTCTTTGTTGCTGTCAGGGGCCATCACGTCGCTGGTGGTGCTGATCAACTACCTCCTGCCGAAAGAGGCCTTCGGCCTGCTGATGGCGCTGGTTGTCGCCACGCTGCTGCTGAACTGGATCATGATCTGCCTGGCGCACCTGCGCTTTCGCGCCGCGATGCGCCGCAAGGGACGCGAAACGCAGTTCAAAGCGCTCCTTTACCCGGCGGGGAACTACATCTGTATCGCTTTCCTGGGGCTGATTCTGGTGCTGATGTGCACCATGGATGAGATGCGCCTGTCCGCGATGCTGCTGCCGGTGTGGGTTATATTCCTGTTTGTGGCGTTTAAGCTATCCCGAAAAAAGTGATCTGCTTTTCACCCTCTCCCCGTGGGAGAGGGCCGGGGTGAGGGCACCAGACCGCACCTGCCTTCACTCCCGGTGTCCGAAACTGATTATCTGACGATGACCCCCGACAGGGAGCGAATATCATTCCCCGTCGGCGACTGGTGAATACGCAAACCAAATTCATCCACCACCGCGAAAATATGGTCGAAGATGTCGGCCTGTATCTCCTCATATTCTGCCCAGACCACCGTATTGGTGAAGGCATATATTTCAATCGGCAAGCCATTCGCGTCAGGTGCCAACTGACGCACCATCAGCGTCATATCTTTGCGAATGCGCGGGTGGTTGCGAAGATATTCGTTCAGGTAGGCGCGGAAGGTGCCGATATTGGTCATCTTGCGAAGGTTTAATACCGATTCTCCTTCACCGTTCTTCTGATTCCACAGGTTTATTTCCTCATGTCGAGCGGCCAGATAGGGCTTAAGCAGTTTCGCCTGAATGAGCTTCTGCTGTTCCTGCTCGTCGAGAAAATGAATGCTGGTGGTATCAATGCTCAGGCTGCGCTTAATGCGTCGACCGCCGGAGGCCGACATGCCGCTCCAGTTGATAAAGGCGTCGGAGACCAGCGCCCACGTCGGAATGGTTGTAATCGTATTATCAAAATTTCGCACCTTAACGGTGGTCAGGCCGATGTCCGTCACCGTGCCGTTGGCACCGTATTTCGGCATCTCCAGCCAGTCACCGAGCTTGAGCATGTCGTTGGCGGAAAGCTGAATCCCCGCCACCAGTCCCAGTATCGGGTCTTTAAACACCAGCATCAGAACGGCGGCCATGGCGCCCAGACCGCTTATCAGAATCGTCGGGGACTGACCAATCAGCAGGGAGATAATCAGTATTCCCACCAGGATGGCGCTCACCAGCTTGATGCCCTGGAAGATCCCCTTCAGCGGCAGCTGTGACGCGGTAGCCATTTTCTGCGACAGATTGAAAATCACGTCCAGCAGCGAGAAGAAGGAGAGCAGGGCATACACCATCACCCACAGCTTCGCGCAGGTAGTGAGTATTTCCGCCGCTTCGCTGCCTTTTTGCAGCCACAGTACCGCCTGGACGTTGACGATTATCCCCTGTAGGGTAAAGGCCAGACGGTGAAATAATTTATTCTGGGTGATGATCTGCAGCCATAAATGGCTGCTGGCCTGCGCGCGTTTTTCGAAAGCGCGAAGCACGCCTTTGTGCAGAATAAAATGAACGATGATGGCGGTAAGAAAAATAATTCCAAAGATAATCACTAAAGAGGTGGTGTGATTAATTTCAATGCCTAACTCTTCAACCTGAGCAATCAATTCCTGCATAACGTCTCCTGTATTTTTGCAGCCCCATAATGGCGGCTGCGGATCTATTATGCAAATTCACAGGCTTATTTGGTGGCCTGGCAGATCTTCGCCACCGGCAGACACAGGCGATGGCGGATGCGCAGCGTCGCCAGGGCAAGCACCACCATCATCGCCGTTTCCACCATCAGGAAGACGTTAACTGCCTGGGTGTAATCCCCGTGATGGTTCTGCAGCGCGTGCAGCAAAATGGCGCCAAAAATGGCCGGGCCAAGCCCCAGCGCGGCCTGCTGCAGGGTGCTGAGAATGGCGCTCGCTGCCCCGGCGTCGTCAGGCTGAATATCGCGCATCCCGATGCGGTAGAAACTGTTCACGATGAGCGCCTGCCCGTAGCCCACCAGTCCGGTGGCGGGTGCCAGCGTCAGGGTGGTGTTGTTCATGCCCCACAGCCGGAACGTCGCCATCAGCGCCAGCAGGCCGGTAATCTGGATTGCCAGACCCGTCAGCAGAATAGTGCTGGTGCTGTAGCGGGCAATCAGCCGCGGCGCGAACCAGGCCGAAACAAAGTAGGTCACGCCAAGGGCGATAAAACTGTTTCCGGACTGCCATGGGGCCATCCCCAGACCGGTTTGCATGGTGAGCGCCATACAGAACATAAAACCGGACCAGACGCTGAAAAAGAGCATCGCAATCAGAATGCCAAAGCGCACGCTGCGAAGCGAAAGCAGGCGCGGCGGGATCAGCGGGTGAGCATTCTCACGCTCTTTTTTGCGCGCATTCAGCGCCATCAGCCAGGCCAGCGGGACAAGGGCGAGCAGCATCGCCTTCAGCGGCCAGGACCAGTGCCACTGCGGGCCGAGCGCCATCGGAAACAGCAGGCAGCAAAGCATTATGGCCAGCAACACTGTACCCGGCCAGTCGATGCGTGACGGCGTCTCACGACGGGTTTCCGGTACGAAGCGGCGGCTTAGCGCCAGCACCACCAGACAAATCGGCACGTTGATAAAGAAGGCGTTTCGCCAGCCCAGCCCGGCGATATCCGCCGATACCAGCCAGCCCCCGCCCATCTGCCCGACGATAAACGCAATCCCGCCGATGCCGCCGAACAGGCTGATGGCTTTTGCGTGGGCGGTACCTTTCAGCGTCACGTGCAGCGTGGCAAGAATTTGCGGCATGATGAGTGCGGCACCCGCGCCCTGAACGATGCGCGCGGCCAGCAGCTGTTCAATGTTCCCCGCTATTCCGCAGAGCAGCGAGGCCAGGCCAAAGCTCGCCACACCCCACATGAACAGACGGCGACGGCCAAAATTATCCCCCAGCTTGCTGCCGAGCGCGAGGCAGACGGCAAAGGCCACGCCGTAGAGCGCGACGATCAGCTCCAGCTCGGTGGCGGTAGCGTGCAGTGAATGGGTAATGGCGTCCAGCGCCACGTTGGTGATTGAGGTATCAATCATCGGCAGCATCTGGCCGGTTAACAGCAATATCAGGCCAGCGCGACCCGGTGAAACAACTGACGTATTCATGGTAACTCCATTGCGTCATTCAACAGATGGTCGTAGCATCTACCATCAAATAAACGGGTACCAGTTCTTGCTTATACTGGTACTGGCACTACCATGCAGGGGGATTTATGGCGCTGATGTCTGAACCTGTCGTCTCACTTCAGGATGACACCCGAAAACAGCTCGGGGCATTTTTACGCGCCCGGCGTGAAAGCCTCGATCCGCAGCGTCTCGGCCTGCCGCGCAGCGGCCGCCGCCGCACGCCGGGTCTTCGTCGGGAAGAGGTGGCGATGCTCGCGGACGTGGGCGTGACCTGGTACACCTGGCTTGAGCAGGGCAGGGACGTCAATCCGTCCAGCGCGGTGATGGCGGCCGTGGCAAAAGCGCTGCAATGTACCCCAACTGAAGCCCGGCACCTGTTTGTATTAGCCGGCTTACCGCCGGGTGAAGCGCCGCAGGCGGTCTGCTGCGAGGGCATCAGCGAAGGCACGCGCCGCCTGCTGGATACGCTGATGCCGAAACCCGCCAGCATTCAGAAACCGAACTTCGATATCGTGGCGTGGAACGACAGCTTCGGGCATCTGATGGGCGTCGATTTCAATGACATCCCTCCCGAAGATCGCAACTGTATTTATCTGTTCCTCACCCATCCGGCTTGGCGCGCGCGCCTCGGCAGACGCGACGACGTGCTGCCCATCTTTGTCTCCTATTTCCGGGCGGCGATGGCCGAACACCGGGGCGATCCGCTGTGGGAGGCCAAACTGGCGCGCTTCTTCGCGGTCTCCGAAGAGTTCAAAACCCTGTGGCACCAGCGCAACGACGTGCGCGGCGTGGAGAACCAGCTCAAGCTGTTTACCCATCCCGAGCTGGGGGATTTTACGCTGCAGCAGATGTACTGGTATTCCGCGCCGCGAAACGGCTCGCGGCTGCTGGTGTATCTGCCGGTGGATGAAGCAGGGGAGCGGGCGATGGCATGGCTGGAGAAAAAAAAGATTTAGCACCGCGAGTGGCTTCGCGCCAGGTGTTAACTAGTACTTTTCTGGCAGTTTATGCACTGCTATAAGTATGCCGCGTTTAATGTCTATATGACCATCGATGCGCAGATCGCTCAGAATTTTCATGACGCGGCTGCGCGAAAGACGTGTTTTTTCCTGGATATAATCGCAGACATTAACTGTCAGGCGTAAATCGTCTTTCTCATTTATTAATGCAATGATGTTTTCTCGTATTATCTCATAAGTTGACAGGCCTACAGAGACGTTATTGATTTCAATGAGTCGCTTGATTCCAAACATATAGAGTAGAGCAGCCTCTTTCCAGAGGTGTTCCCGGTCGATGATATTCAATACTTCATTTCGTGGAATGATTTCATATTTAACCTCACCGCAGGCTTTAAAATAGAAATTCGCATTCATGTCCATCAGGGCGTTCATACCCACTAATATCGGGCCCTGAAAGTATTTCATGAGCAATTTTCCTCTGGTGCGATAGGCTGCCAGCATCCCCTCATGGATAACCAGCGTCATCGGTTCGGGATATTTCTCCATAGTGATTATTTGCCGTGAAACTGCTTGTCGGACACGGTGTGGATTTGTAATTGCTGCAATTATTCTTTTTTCTTCATTTTCAGGTTTCATGATTTTGTATTATTCCTGGGAGTGCTTACATTTAATCAAAATAACTGAATGTGTAGAACACAAATTACATATTCCTGCGAGTTGCTAAGATCATTACTGATGAAAATAAACCGTCCTTAAAACGCTGAGGATAACAAAGGACAAAAACATAGAGAAGATAACGTGTCGGGATCGGCTATTAGCAAGTCAGAATTATGGGCGAAGTGATGTTTATATTTTGACTGTAAACACTTTCCGCATAAGGTGTTGCGGTAATAGGTTAAGCTGCCAGTGGTGTTCAGATTACAGCAGAGGTGAACATCGCTGCGCAAACGAGTAGCCTGAAGAGGGTAAAAACACGTTTTAACCCTCTCAGGGAGTGACTGATCCTGATATGTCTCGAGTGAGCGGTCAGGCATCAGTATTGCCACTGGAGCGAAACACCCAGCGTGACGGGACTGGTATGCAGTTCATCCGGCTTTGAAAGCGGGGTACCGATGAAAAAGTCATAGCCAAATTGACCTTTGACGCCTCGAATGCCAGCCACTGCCCCGGCAAGGTGTGCGCCACTCCAGTAATCATTTTCAGAGCCGCTAACCTCACCGTAATCCACGCCAATATAGGGCTGCATCCCCCACTTTGGCAGGTTAAGAGCAATGTCATTGCGTAGATACCAGCCCTTATCCGCATAGATCGACATTTCTCCATCAAACCCTCGCACAGTCCAGCGGTTGCCAATAGTGAACTTATCCGGTTGGGTGAGCCGATCTGGTGACGTTTGCTGCATAAAATGCGGCTCGTAGCTAAAAGCATTTCCGGCCAGTTTGAAAGGGAATACCCCATCAACTTTAAGCGTAAGGATCCTTGCCAGTGGATCAGCGCTGCCCACCAGCTCTTCTGCATCAGGTTGTTCGCCAAACCACGGAGCCGCATGCTGGTATCCGAAACTGGTCGTAAGTTGACCCGCTGAAAAATAGGCAATGTTATTCAGGCTTAACTGCCAGCTGCTGGTATCCCGATGCTGTACTTCCACTTCCACGTCATTAAGGTCATAGCGTGAGTCACGCTTGATCGTTTTAAAAGCCAGCGTGGTTTTCTGACTGGCGCTGCGGAAGATCACGCGGTTCAGGACAGCCGTCATTAATTTTTCGTCGCTGCTGTACTGGTAGCGAAATTCACCGTTGCGGAGAGTTTGCGTGGAACGATAATGGCTGGCATAAAGGTCAAGCGACCAGTATCCCAATGGAACAGAATAAAAGGCCGAGCTGTTATCGTTGCGACGTCCATCTTCATTTTTGAACCCCCCACCATAAGCAATGTAAAACATGTCATTTAATGAAGTTGGGTTATCAACATAAAAAGCGAGCCCTCCCTGATAACGTCCGGTGTGTTTACTGCCTGAATCATCAAACCAGGAGCCCAGGCGCCATGATTGTGGCTGTGTGCGGGTCACTTCAATACGTGTATCCCCGGGACGATTGCCCGGTAGCAAACGTATACTCGCCTGAGTGCCGGGTATGCGCTGCATATTCTCTAAGCCTTGCTCCAGCCCTCGTAAATCGAGAAGGTCGTTTTGGCCTTCCGGAATGTTGTTCCACGCATTTAAAGAATGACCGTTTAACTCTTTTATGTCTATTTCGCTGATGCGGCCAGGCAGAATTGTAAAATGCAAAATACCATTACGTAAATTCTGCGTGGGCACTAATATGCGAGTAGTAATAAATCCATGAGAAATCAGGCGATTCTGCATCGCAGTATGAAGGTTTTTAATACCCCTGATACCAACACACTGTTTTTCTGTTTGCTTTATGAGATCGCGAAAAGTCAGCCAATGTGGAAGTGACTCTGCGCCATCAATAACGACGTGCTGGATATCATAGCAAACAGCTTCTTTGGTCAGAATCAATGTATCACTTGCGCGCGTTCCTTCTGCAGAAAGTAGCGACTTACTTTGAGGCGCAAGCTGGTCATGCCTGGCCTGATCCTGTTGCTGAGTGGTCGCAGACTCAGCCTTTACGTAACAGGGCGACGTTACGAGGAGCGACGCTAAAACGGCGGCGAGACGAGGGTAAGAGATAATCATGTTATTGGCTTCAGATATTCTGAGGATGTTTAACCCTGGTTTAAAGAAATAAAAAGCCCCATAACTAAAATGGGGCTTTGAGAGCCATGGATTATTACATGGCGGTGTTAATGCCATATCCGCCAGGGAAATAGACTATTTCAGTAATGGTTCTGCCGAAGTAGGTATCACCGGGATAAAAGACCATGCCATTTTCCCAAACACCATTACCTTCGGGGGTGCCGTTTGGTTTAATTGAATTATAGCTGATGCTATTATTCATATTATTTCCATTCCAGCTGTTATTATCATTAATAAAGCCGGAGTTGTCGGTGGAAGTATTGTTACTATCAGGTGTAATTACACCATTGTTCGGATTGTCAGCGCCAGTCTGATTAATTACTCCCATGTTATTTACGAAACCAGTGGTTCGGACATACTTGCCAGTGATAATTCCACTCTTTTCGTTACTTATACCATTGTAAGTGTTTAACTGAACATCATCGGCACTGGTTATGTTACCGCTATTCGTCAAAGAGTTGCTGGTGACATTGATACCATTTTCTGCCGACAGCGTTCCTCCGTTGATAAGGTTGATCCGTTCCATCTGAGCATTCAGCTTATTGCCAGCGCTGATAACACCTGTGTTATAAACTGAAGACGGATAGTAGCCGTAGCCGCCGGAAATGAACATGTTGATATCATTCGCAGAGCGGATTTCACCATCGTTTTGCAGGTTATTCATCAGGTAAAGTGTGGTGTCACCTCCTGCCTGGATCTGGCTGCCCGCTTCTGTAGTCACAGCTGAGGCATTGATTGTGATGTTACGGTCGGACTTGATGTCTCCGCTGCGCAGATTATTCAGATTATTTAGGTTTAAATTGATGTCGTTTTTACTTGCAATGGAACCACTGTTATTCAGATCGGACAGCTGAAGATCCATCTGATCGGCAGTCAAGGTACCGCTATTTTCCAGTGCGCTGCTGTTCATCTGGATTGCAAGATGACCTTTTGCAGTAATATTACCGCTATTGGTCACTGGACCAGCGTAATTATTCCAGCCATTCGAACCAATGTTCAAAGCCAGGTCCTGGCCAGCAGTGATAGTCCCTGAATTCTGGAACGTACCGGTAACGGTCATATCAATATTATGACCTGCCTGAAGTGTGCTGTTGAGGTCAGAGCTATAGGCCCTTGCATACATGAAAATATCATTGTCAGCGGTGATGGCTCCCGAGCTATTATCCAGTGCGCCATTTACGGAAAGTGAACCTTCACTATGAATAGTCCCATTATGGTTAGAAAGCAGATCGTCGCCACTCAACTGCAGTTGGCCATCGTGACCAAAGGACTGAATAATACCATTATTGTTATTGAGTACATTGGCGCTGAGCGTATTCCAGCCATTACCGGCTGAGATCAGCCCATTTTCGTTGTTTAGCGCGCGGGTAGTTACGTTCATTGACGCGTTACTGGCGAGCTGGCCAGATGTATTATCGAGGTTGGTGGTATCTACGCTAAGAGCACCCTTCGCGACAATCTTGCCATGAGTATTGTTTATGCCACGGGCGTCCGAATTACTATAGCCATAAGACGCGCGTTGAACAGACAGGTCGCCATTACTGAGTATTTCCCCCTGCGCATTATCCAGTGAATCAGCTATCACCAGGGTGCTGGCATTTCCCTGTACGGAGCCGGCTGTGTTGAGAGTAGTTTTACCCGCCAGGTTAACCATATCCGCTTTGATAAGGCCATGGCTGTTATCAACCATTTCATCTGCTGTGATGGAGACAACGCCGTCGGAGGTAATTTGACCGTTATGGTTTATTACGCTGGTACCCTTGATCATTGCCGCGTTTCCAGCATTCACATGGCCGCCATTGTTTTCGACGGTACCATTAACGTCGATCGAAAGCGTGTCGTTTGCGGTAAGATCGGTATGGTCAAGACGAACGCCGACACCGGTATCCGTACCTTCCATAAAGATTTTATTGGCATACATTGAGCCCAGCGCAGATACATCTAGTGCTAATTCGGGAGCTTTGCTGTCATCATATCTTTTCTGAACTCGACCCTTTTTATCAATATGGTTGTTACCCGTGATAATATTCAGCTCATTGGCCTGCAGCTTCGCGTTAACTTTGACTGACCGGGAGATAATATCTGTATATTGAACCGCGCGGGTATCCATACCTTTTCCGGTAATGTTAACCTCGCCTTTGCTAATATCCAGTCCTGTTACATTACCGTTTGCATCAAAATTGGCGGTACCGGTGGTTAAGGTCGCGTGATTCGTATTAATAAAACCGCATCCATCACAGGTAATCCCGGATGGGTTAGCAATAATAACCTGAGCAGATTTTCCAGCGACTTCAATCATGCCATTTAACTGGCTTGGGTCGGAAGAGCGTACTTCATTTAGAATAACTTTTGCGCTACCGCTTGCCATATTTGTATTGCCATCAATCATACCTGCTAGCTGAGTGTTAGACGCCGCGCCACTGTTATTAAGAATAACACCGTGAGTGTCAACGTTAAATTCAGCGTAAACGTTATGAGAGACGCCTTCTGCGCTGGCTTTATTAATATCAACAATCGTTGTACCGTTTGAATTAGTGTGGATACCGGGTTGTTCCGTATTTCCTGCAACAACGGCAGCGTGAACAGGCATGATCATGCCCAGAGCTAACATAGTAGCGAAACAGGTCGGCGCGAGTTTGGCGTGCAAAACCTGACGTGTGAGGTGGGTGCTTACTGCACATTTATTTTTCATATCTCTATCCTTGTATTCCTTGAAATAATAACGCCCATCGTGTGTTAAAATGGGTTTTAAATGGAATCATGCGAAATCAAAAATCCTTTAAAAGACATGTAATTGTTTATTTCAATATGTCTTTTTATTACGGTGTGCCTTTAGTGATAAAACTAAATTGATTTGTTTGAATTTTGCGCAATGGATTCGTGGAGTTTATGAAACTAAAGGGGAGTGTTGATTTGCATTAATAAAAAAAGGCTTACGGAAAGAATATTATATAAAAAATATATGATGGATTTTATGAATAAGTATTTCTATGCTGTTACAAATTGCTGGGGGTATTTGTGAACTTTATCGAAGGAAGAATCATAACCCAAAGAAAGCGTCACTGAAAGCAGGCACGCCGGAACCCGACGTGCCAGAAGGGATCAGCACTCGGTCACAATCGTGCTCAGCGGCAGGCGAGATTTTGGCAGCGTGGCGTTGAAATCTTCCACGCTGTGATGCCCAACCGGCACCACCACCAGGCTGGTGAAGCCCTTCTCTTTCAGGCCAAACTCTTCGTCGAGGATCGCGGCGTCGAAACCTTCAATCGGTACTGCGTCCAGGCCCAGCGCAGCAACGCCCAGCAGGAAGTTACCGACGTTCAGGTAAACCTGCTTCGCCATCCACTGGTCGTCATCCTTCAGATCCACGCGGTGCATGTCGGCGAAGTAGGTGCGGCCCTTATGGTTCGCGGCTTTAGCTTCCGGCGTGTTGAAACGACCGTCGGCCTCTTCCTGGTCGACAACGCGCTCCAGCCATGCATCGTCCATCGCGGTTTTCGCGCAGAACACCACCACGTGAGAAGCATCCAGCATTTTGCGTTCGTTGAACACATAGGTGCCCGCAGCGGATTTCGCCACGCGCGCTTTTCCTTCCTCGGTGCTGGCCACGATGAAGTGCCACGGCTGGGAGTTGGTGCTTGACGGGCTGTACTGCAGCAGGGTTTTGATTTTTTCCGCTTCTTCAGCGGTCAGTTTTTTGCTTGCGTCGAACGCCTTGGTGGAGTGGCGTTTCAGCGCAACAGAAATGATATCCATAACAACTCCTGATGATGAAATTCGCCCGCGTGCGGGCGCGAAAGGTGAGCAGATTACAGCGGGACGCGGAAAAAGATAAGGGCAATTCGAGCGCTTAATCTGTTCGTCTCAGACGAACAATCAGACCGGCCGGATCCACTTCTGGTCTTTTTTCGGCAGTTTATCCACCACCAGATGCCAGGAATCATTAATGAGATCGGTAACCAGTTCCGGCGTCACGTCTTCAGTGCCGTAAAGGGAAATCCAGTGCTTTTTGTTGAGGTGATAGCCCGGTTCAACGCCGCGATAAATCTGCTGATTTAACAGCGATTTCTCCGGGTCTGACTTCAGGCTGACGTGCGGCCGCCCGTGCGCGACGGCCACAATCATGAAAATTTTTCCGCCCACTTTAAACACGTCAAACTCCGGCCCAAACGGCCAGCAGTGTTCGGTGAACGGCAGTTCCAGCGCCACGCGTTTTGCGTGCTCCTGCAACGTTTTACTGTCCATCGCTCTCTTCCTGGGCAAGCCCGCGCCACATTACCTCAAAGCCGAGCGCTTTAAACTCAACGGCGCGGGACGGATCGCGGGTGGCAAATTCCATCGTGCTTTCGGCCAGCGATAAGAAAAGCGCATCGCCAAACGTTTTAAACTCATCAGACATAAACACCTGACGCACCGAGCGGCGGCAGAGTTCATGCAGCTCCGGGAACATCTCTTTCACCGCCTGTTCCGTTTCGGCGCTCAGCTTTTCACTGACGCCAATCTGGCGGATCGCCGCATGCGCAACGGGGTTACGAATGCCCCAGTCCACATAGCTGTTCCAGATATTGCGGGTATGTTCTTTAGGCAGCGTGATGGTGCGATCGAGGTTTGCCAGCATGGTCTGGCAGAGATCCTGCTTCAGGTGCAGATAGAGGGCATTCAGCAGATCGTCTTTCGTAGCAAAGTAGCGGAACAGGGTGCCTTCGGCGACGCCCGCCTTACGGGCAATAAGCGCCGTTGAGGCGGCAATACCTGACTGTGCAAACGCCACCGTTGCGGCTTCCAGTAAGGCCTGTTTTTTATCTTCACTCTTCGGACGTGCCACTAAATTTTTCCTCCTGTCAATTATAAAAACCTTGATTGAAACACGTGCTTTGACACGCTGCAACGCGGAATGTCAAAGATCGAAAACGTCTTGACGACTTTATCATCATATCTATAATGAGTGCTTACTCACTCATAATCAAGTTTACCCTGCGCACGCTATCGGATGGGGCGCGTTTTCGGGTCAGGATATGAAAAAAACTCTCTTCATCTGCGTGGTGTTAATCATGATTATTGCTTCAGCCGCGAGTTTACCGTTTGTTCTGAATGCCGGATTCGGCCAGCCGCCGCAGGGTGAACGGCTTACTGAAGTGGAGGCCTCCCCACAGTATCGTGAGGGGAAATTCCACAATACGCTGCCGACGCCGGGTTATAACGGTGACAAAAATATGCTGGTCGCGATGTGGGAGTTTCTGACCAAAAAAACCGAAAACGTCCGCCCGGCCCGGCCGCTGCCGCTGGTGAAAACCGATCTTGCGAGCCTGCCGCTGGAGCAGGACACCCTGGTGTGGCTCGGTCACTCATCGTGGTATCTGCAGCTCGCGGGTAAACGCATCCTGATTGACCCGGTTCTTGGCAACTATGCCGCGCCGTTCTCGTTCCTCAATAAGGCCTTTGCCGGCGAGTATCCGTGGCGCGCTGAACGCATGCCGGAGATCGACCTGCTGATTATTTCGCACGATCACTACGATCATCTGGATTACGCAACCATCAGGGCACTACTGCCGAAGGTAAAGCGCGTGGTGACGCCGCTGGGCGTGGGATCCCACCTGCGCTACTGGGGGATGAAGCCCGAGATTATTGACGAGCGCGACTGGAACCAGTCGGTACGCATCAGCGATGAATTGACGGTGCACGTTCTGCCAGCGCGTCACTTCTCCGGTCGCGGCATCAAACGCGATCGCACCCTGTGGGGCAGCTTCATGTTCGTCACGCCAGAGCAGAAGGTTTACTACAGCGGGGATTCCGGTTACGGCCCGCACTTCAGGGCCATCGGTGAACAGTTTGGCGAAGTGGACGTCGCCATCATGGAAAACGGCCAGTACGACCAGGACTGGAAGTACATCCACATGCTGCCGGAGGAAACGGCGCAGGCCTCGGCGGACCTGAACGCGAAAGCCGTGGTGCCGGGGCATAACGGACGCTTCGTGCTGGCGAAACACGCCTGGAACGATCCGCTGATCCTGCTGGCAAAAGCCAGCAAGGATAAAAATTATCGGTTGCTGACGCCGGAACTGGGCGAGCCCGTCCGGGTAAGCGACAGCGCACAAACCTTTCGTGCGTGGTGGGAATAATGTTTAAGCGAGAAGCAGAGGGGGACAGCAGTATGACCATTTCCGCTCAAGTCATCGACACTATCGTCGAATGGATCGACGACAATCTGCACCAGCCATTACGAATTGAAGAGATTGCCCGCCACGCGGGTTACTCGAAATGGCACCTGCAGCGGCTATTTATGCAGTACAAAGGGGAGAGTCTGGGGCGTTATATTCGTGAACGCAAGCTGCTGCTGGCGGCGCGCGATCTGCGAGAATCCGACGCCCGGGTGTACGACATCTGCCTGCGTTACGGGTTTGACTCGCAGCAGACGTTTACCCGTATCTTCACCCGTACGTTCAACCAGCCGCCTGGAGCGTACCGCAAGGAGAACCACAGCCGGACGCATTGAACGCAAACCAAAACAAGCCGGGCCAGGCGAAGCCGCCACCCGGCTTTTTTATTGGCTCAGGATGCCAGGGAAAACCACCGTCGCCAGACGAAACGCAGCACGAAGAATTCAATCGCCCCGAGCAGTAAAAACCACACGCAGAACAGAATGGTGTAAAGCTGGTTAAGATCGACCATGTGAAAGGTCTGAACCAGCTTCTGCGCCAGCACCAGCCCAAGCGAAGGCGCCGGGAGCAGCAGGCACGAAAGCAGGGCCAGTAATAAAATGCCGCCTGCGGTGAGCAGCGATTCTAGCGGGTGTTTCATCGTAATGTTAATCGTCAGTTAAAAATGTCATTGTCCGGCATTCTGTAACGTAAAGCAATATCAGCCCCGCTGACCCTTTTGAATAAAACAAAGACATTATTACTGCGCACAAATAACAACATACGTCCCGGCGTTTATATTAATATCGCGTTATGTAAATAAACGTCCGTATCAGGAAAATAATTTTACAAATGTATAGGTGCTATAACCAATTAACGTGGCAATAACAATGGCCGCGATAACGTATAACACCAGTCTGCGCCCGCGATAAATACCCCACATGGTTCCCCCTCGTTTAGTTTTGGTTTAGAAATATTTTGTAAAAATCAGATCATCGAAATAGTTTTAATCAGTTTTGAATAACCGAGAAGTCATTATATTGCGGTAGAACAATTTTACCCGCAAGACTTTAAAATGAATTTATTTAAGCCCGAAAGGAATTCAGGCTTCTGTTCACCGGAAATTGAAGGAAAAATACGATGACTGAAAAAAAATTGACTCCTAACGTGCCGCCTTCCGGCGGGCTGGCATACCAGCAGACCGTAGAGCAGGCGCTTGCACATGCGCAGAGCCAGGCAAGCGGTCTGGACCGTGCAGAGGCGCAGGCGCGTCTGCAAAAAACAGGGCCGAACGCGCTGCCGGAGAAAAAAGGCAAACCCGCCTGGCTGCGTTTCTTAGCCCATTTTAATGATGTGCTGATTTATGTCCTGCTGGCCGCCGCCGTATTAACGGCAGTAATGGGCCACTGGGTTGATACGCTGGTTATTTTGGGCGTCGCGGTAATCAATGCCCTAATTGGTCATATTCAGGAAAGCAACGCGGAAAAATCCCTGAAGAGTATTCGTAATATGCTCGCCAGCGAAGCTCGCGTTATTCGTAACGGCAGTCACGAAACAATCCCCACAACTGAAATAGTCCCGGGCGATATTATTGTATTACGCGCGGGGGATCGTATTCCGGCGGATATGCGTTTAATCGAAGCGCATAATTTACGCGTGGAAGAGGCGATTCTGACCGGTGAATCGACCGTGGTGGATAAACACGTTAATCCACTGAGCGGGGAATTACCGCTGGGCGATCGCACCAACATGGTCTTCTCCGGGACGACCGTCAGCGCGGGCGGCGGTATCGGTGTGGTCACCGCGACCGGTAAGGATACGGAACTCGGCCACATCAACCAGATGATGGCGGGTATCGAAAAGCACCGTACGCCGCTGCTGGTGCAGATGGACAAGCTGGGTAAAGCGATCTTCGTGATTATTCTGGCGATGATGGCCGCGCTGTTTGTCTTCAGCCTGGCGTTCCGCGAGATCCCGATGGGCGAGCTCCTGCTCTCTCTGATTAGCCTGGCGGTTGCCTCCGTACCGGAAGGTTTGCCGGCAATCATCTCCATCATCCTTTCGCTGGGCGTGCAGGCGATGGCGCGCAAGCGGGCGATTATCCGCAAGCTGCCGACGGTTGAAACGCTCGGTGCGATGACCGTGGTCTGCTCGGATAAAACCGGCACCCTGACCATGAACGAGATGACGGTTAAAGCCATCATCACCGCCGACGCCTGCTACCGCGTGGACGGCAACAGCTACGAGCCGGTAGGCAACATCTATCTGGAAGGTAGCGACGAGCCGGTCCACATCCAGCCGGGCACCGTGCTGGAGCAGTATCTGCGTACCATCGACCTGTGTAACGACAGCCAGCTGATTCAGGACGAGCGAGGCCTGTGGGGCATCACCGGTGGGCCGACCGAGGGCGCGCTGAAGGTGCTGGCGGCGAAGGCCAGCCTTGAGCCGGTAATGACCTCGCTGGTTAACAAGATCCCGTTCGACTCGCAGTACAAGTACATGAGCACCCACTACCAGATTGGCAGCGAGGAGCAGATCCTGATCACCGGCGCGCCGGACGTGATTTTTGCCCTGTGTTCGCAGCAGCAGACCCGTCACGGTACGGAAGCCTTCAACCGCACGTACTGGGAAAGTGAGATGGAGCGCTATGCGCGTCAGGGGCTGCGCATGGTCGCCGCGGCGTTCAAGCCAGCGAACGGCGAGCAGGAACTGACGCACGACGACCTGAGCCACGGCCTGATCTTCCTCGGCATCGCCGGGATGATGGATCCGCCGCGTCCGGAAGCGATTGATGCGATTAACGCCTGCCAGCAGGCGGGGATCCGCGTGAAGATGATCACCGGGGATCACCCGCAGACGGCGATGAGCATCGGCCAGATGCTGGGGATCGCCAACAGCGAGCAGGCGGTCACCGGCTACGAGCTGGAGAAGATGGACGACGCCGCGCTGGCGGAAGCCGCGGTGAAGTATGACATCTTCGCCCGCACCAGCCCGGAGCATAAGCTGCGCCTGGTGAAAGCGCTGCAGGACAAAGGCGAAATCGTTGGCATGACCGGCGACGGCGTAAACGACGCCCCGGCGCTGCGTCAGGCGGACGTGGGCATCGCGATGGGCATCAAGGGCACGGAAGTGACCAAAGAGGCGGCGGATATGGTCCTTACGGACGATAACTTCGCCACCATCGCCAGCGCGGTGAAAGAGGGGCGTCGCGTTTACGACAACCTGAAGAAGACCATCCTGTTCATCATGCCGACCAACCTGGCGCAGGGGCTGCTGATTGTGATTGCGCTGCTGGCGGGGAACATTATTCCGCTGACGCCGGTGCTGATTCTGTGGATGAACATGGCCACCTCAGCCACGCTCTCCTTTGGCCTGGCCTTCGAAGCTGCCGAGCGCAACATCATGCGCCGCCCGCCGCGTCAGACCGGGCAGCACGTGATGGACGCCTACGCCGTCTGGCGCGTGGCCTTCGTCGGTACCATGATTGCCATCGCCGCCTTTGCGCTGGAAGCCTGGCTCGCCCCGCGCGGCCACAGCGCGGAGTTCATCCGCACCGTGCTGCTGCAGATGCTGGTCTGCGCCCAGTGGGTATACATGATTAACTGCCGCAACACCGAAGGGTTCTCCCTCAACCGTGGTCTGCTGGCAAACAAAGGGATCTGGCTGGTGACGGGCGTGCTGTTCCTGCTCCAGGCGGCGATTATCTACCTGCCGTTTATGCAGATGCTGTTCGGTACCGAAGCCCTGCCGCTGCGCTACTGGTTTGTGACCCTGGCCGTTGCAGGCGTGATGTTCTTCGTCGTCGAAATTGAGAAGCGACTGACCCGCAGGTTCCGTAAGTCTGCATAACTAAAACCTTACCCCTCACCCTAACCCTCTCCCCACAGGGGAGAGGGGACAGTCTGGTACTCTCCCCTGGGCTCGGTTTTCTCCCTCGCCCCTCAGGGGAGAGGGCCGGGGTGAGGGGAGACAACGCTGAGGTACTCCCATGAAACTTCCACTCCTGTTCGCACTTCTTGTCAGTACCCTGCAACCCGTCTTCGCCGCTGCGATCCCCGTTCGGGTCGCCACCGTGGAGCAAACCGCCCACGCCGCCGAGCGCCAGATCCCGGGCCGCATCGAAGCCATCCACACCGTTGAGCTACGGGCGCGTACGGAAGGCATGATTACCAAAATTAACTTCCGCGACGGGCAGTACGTGAAAAAAGGCGACGTGCTGTTTGAGCTGGACGACGCCGAGCCGCGCGCTGCCCTGCGCCTGGCGCAGGCCGAAGTGAAAAGCACCGAAGCCACGCTGCGCCAGGCGCAGCAGCAGCTTTCCCGCTTTGAAAGTCTCGGCAGCAGCAACGCCATCAGCCGTCACGACGTGGACAACGCCCGCATGCAGCGCGACGTCGCCAGTGCCGCTCTCGAGCAGGCGAAGGCCCGGCTCGAAGCCCGCAACGTCACCCTGGGCTACACCCGAATCACCTCGCCAATTGACGGCCGCGTGGGCCACAGCAGCTTCCACGTGGGTAGCCTGGTCAACCCAGCGAGCGGCGTTTTGGTGGAGGTGGTGCAGCTTGACCCGATACGTATCGCCTTTGCGCTGGAAGAGGGGGCATTTTCCACCAAAGCCGGACAGCATGCGGATATCAACGCCATGAAGCGTGCCTGGCAGGCGCTGATCGACAGCAACGGCCAGCGCGTCAGCGGCGAGCTGACGTCAGTGGATAACCGCATTGACCCGCGTACCGCCAGCGTGATGCTGCGCGCCGAGTTTGCCAACCCGCGCCATCAGCTCCTGCCCGGCGGCAATGTGAACGTGTTTTTGCGTCCGGCAAGCGAGCAGCCGGTGCTGACCCTGCCTGCCGCAGCGGTGCAGCAGAACGGCGACGGGTTCTTTGCCTGGGTGGTTAATGCCGACGGAAAAGCCGAAATGCGCCCGCTGAAGGTCGCCGGACAGATCGGCCAGCAGTTCCGGATTTTATCCGGCGTGAAGTCCGGTGAGCGAGCGATTACTGACGGTGCGCAGCGCGTGCAGCCCGGCGCTGCTGTCCAGATACTGAATTAAGGAGCCATCATGCTGACGTTTTTCATCAAACGCCCGCGCTTCGCGATGGTGATTGCGCTGGTCATCACCCTGCTGGGGGCCATTGCGCTGAGGATTATTCCGGTGGAGCAGTACCCGCAGATCGCGCCGCCGGTGGTGAACGTCTCTGCCAGCTGGCCGGGCGCCAGCTCGGCTGACGTGGTGGAGGCCATCGCCACGCCGCTGGAGACGCAGCTGAACGGCGTGGACCATATGCTCTACATGGAGTCCACCAGTTCGGACGAAGGCACTTACAGCCTTAACATTACCTTTGCGGCGGGCACGGATCCGGATCTCGCGGCCATCGACGTGCAAAACCGCGTGGCGCAGGCCGTGGCGCAGCTGCCGACCGAGGCGCAGCAAAATGGCGTGCAGGTGCGCAAGCGTGCCACCAACCTGATGATGGGGGTAAGTCTTTACTCACCGAACAACACCCACACGCCGCTGTTCGTCAGCAACTACGCCAGCACCCAGGTGCGCGAGGCGCTGTCGCGTCTGCCCGGCGTGGGGCAGGTGCAGATGTTCGGCGCGCGCGACTACAGCATGCGCATCTGGCTGCGCCCGGACCGCATGAACGCCCTGAACGTCACCACCGACGACGTGGCGCAGGCGCTGCGCGAGCAGAACGTGCAGGGGGCGGCGGGCCAGGTGGGCACGCCGCCGGTATTCAACGGCCAGCAGCAGACCCTGACCATCAACGGGCTGGGGCGCTTAAGCCAGGCCGACGACTTTGCCGACATCATCATCCGCTCGGGCGAGATGGGCCAGCTGGTGCGCCTGAAGGACGTCGCCACCATCGAGCTCGGCTCGCGCAGCTACAGCTCCGGCGCGCAGCTGAACGGGCACGATTCCGCCTACCTCGGCATCTACCCGACGCCGTCCGCCAACGCCCTGCGCGTGGCCGACGCGGTGCGCGCGGAGCTGGATCGCCTCTCGACGCGCTTCCCGGACGACCTGGTCTACGAGGTGAAGTTTGACACCACCTCCTTTGTTGCCGCGACCATTAAGGAGATCGGCGTCTCGCTGGCGCTGACGATGCTGGCGGTGGTGGTCGTGGTGTCCCTGTTCCTGCAGAGCTGGCGCGCGACGCTGATTGTCGCCCTCGCCATTCCGGTGTCGCTGGTGGGCACCTTCGCGGTGCTCTACACGCTCGGCTACTCCGCCAACACCCTCAGCCTGTTTGCCATTATTCTGGCGCTGACCATGGTGGTGGATGACGCCATCGTGGTGGTGGAGAGCGTCGAAACGCTGATGGCGGAAGGGCAGAGCCGCACGGCGGCGACCGCGCTGGCGCTGCGCCAGATTGCCGGGCCGGTCATCGCGACGACGCTGGTGCTGCTGGCGGTATTTGTGCCGGTGGCGCTGCTGCCGGGGATTGTCGGCGAGCTGTACCGCCAGTTCGCGGTTACGCTTTCCACCGCCGTGACGCTCTCAAGCCTGGTAGCGCTGACCCTGACGCCCGCCCTGTGCGCGATGCTGCTGCGTCCGCGCCCGGTGAAACCGGCGGCAGTCTATCGCGCCTTTAACCGCGGGCTGGACGCCACGCGCGGTTTCTACACACGCATCGTGAATGTCTTAAACCTGCGTCCGTGGCTGGCGCTGCTGGTCACCGCAGGCGCGGCGGCAGTCGTGCTGTTCAGCTTTACGTCGATGCCAAAAGGCTTCCTGCCGCAGGAGGACCAGGGCTACTTCTTCGCCAGCGTCCAGCTGCCGGAAGCGGCCTCGCTGGAGCGCACCGAAGCGGTGATGACCACCGCGCGGGAGCTGATCGCCAAACATCCGGCGGTGGAGGACGTGATTCAGGTCTCCGGGTTTAACATCCTCAACGGCACCAGCGCCTCCAACGGCGGGTTTATCTCCATCATGCTGAAGGACTGGAGCGAGCGTCCGCCGCTGGAGGAGGTGATGGGCACCCTGCAGCGCCAGCTGCTGGCCCTGCCGGAAGCCACCATCATGACCTTCGCGCCGCCGACGCTGCCGGGGCTGGGCAACGCCTCCGGCTTTGACCTGCGCATCCAGGCTCAGGCGGGGCAGAGCCCGGCGGAGCTGGAGCGCGTGACGCGAGAGGTGCTGGTGAAAGCCAACCAGCACCCGCAGTTGACCCGCGTGTTCACCACCTGGAGCAGCAACGTGCCGCAGCTGACGCTGACCGTTGACCGCGAGCGCGCCGCCCGCCTCGACGTGCCGGTATCGCGCATCTTCAGCAGCCTGCAGACCGCCTTTGGCGGCACGCGCGCCGGGGATTTCAGCATCAATAACCGCGTCTACCACGTGGTGATGCAGAACGAGATGCAGTGGCGCGAGCGCGCCGAACAAATCAGCGAGCTGTTCGTGCGCAGCAACAGCGGCGAGCGGGTACGCCTGAGCAACCTCGTCACCATCACGCCGACCGTCGGCGCGCCGTTCCTCCAGCAGTACAACCAGTTCCCGTCCGTGTCGGTGAGCGGCTCGGCAGCAACTGGGGTGAGCAGCAGCACCGCGATGGCGGTGATGGGCGAGATCCTGGCGGCAAGCTTGCCTGCGGGGTACGACTACGCCTGGAGCGGCATGTCTTATCAGGAGCAGCAGACCGGCAATCAGGCAATATGGATCGTGCTGGCGGCGGTGGTGATGGCGTGGCTGTTCCTCGTCGCCCAGTACGAGAGCTGGACGCTCCCGGCGAGCGTGATGCTCTCGGTGCTGTTCGCCCTCGGCGGGGCGCTGGTCTGGCTATGGATGGCGGGCTACGCCAACGACGTGTACGTGCAGATTGGTCTGGTATTGCTGATAGCATTAGCGGCTAAAAACGCGATTCTTATCGTGGAGTTCGCCCGTGCGCGGCGGATGGACGGAATGGCGATTGTCGATGCCGCGCGGGAAGGGGCCTCGCGCCGCTTCCGTGCGGTGATGATGACCGCCGTGTCGTTCATCATCGGCGTTCTGCCCATGATGCTGGCGACCGGCGCAGGCGCCCAGAGCCGCCGCATCATCGGCACTACGGTCTTCAGCGGCATGCTGGTGGCGACCGTGGTGGGGATCCTGTTCATCCCGGCCCTGTTCGTGCTGTTCCAGCGCCTGCGCGAGTGGGGCCACGGCCTTACGGACTCGTCGCCCACAGCTCGCAGTGCTTCTGCACCAGAGAAATTAGCGAGCCGCCGTCGGCAATAAAGTCCCGCATGCGCTGCGCCTCGCTCTTGCCCTGCTTTAACAGCAGGGCAATTTCATTGATTGCGCTCGTCGCGCCGAGCTTATCGGCAGACGGCGCCACCTGCTCCAGCAGCCAGGCGATGTCTTCCGCCACGGTTTTTTGCTCACCGGTATGCACGTCCGTCAGGATCCCCTCCAGCCCGTAGCGACACGCCTGAAAACGGTTAAAGCGGTAGAGCAGAAAATCCCGTTCCTGATGCTTATACGGCCGCGCGGTCAGCAGCCAGTGGGACGTGGCCTGAATCAACCCGGCGATGTTAATCGCGTGGCCGAGCGTCAGCGGCGTATCCATCACCCGCACCTCCACGGTGCCAAAATGCGGGCTGGGGCGAATATCCCAGTGCAGATCTTTGATGCTGTCGATCATGCTGGTGGAGCTCAGGCGGCGGAACAGCCCCTCGAACTCCTGCCAGCTGTTGACCCACGGCATCTGTCCGTTATCCGGGAACCCGGAGAAGATATTGAGCCGCGACGAGGAGAACTTCGTGTCGGTGCCTTGCATGTACGGCGAGGCGGCCGCCAGGGCAATAAAGTGCGGCACAAAGCGCGACAGGCCGTGCAGGAGGTAAATGGCGTCATCCCCGGTCCGGCAGCCGACGTGAACGTGCTGACCGAATACCGTCGCCTGCAAAATCAGATAGCCAAAGCGCTCCAGCGTGACGTTATAACGCTCGTCGTCGCACACCTCCTGGCGCTGCCATTTCTGGAACGGGTGCGTCCCGCCGCCGCAGATCTGGATATGCTGCTCCGCCGCCGCGCGCAGGATGCTCTGCTGCATCACCGAGAACTGCGCCGCTGCCTGGTCGATGGTCTGACACACGCCGGTGGCGATTTCGAGCATGCTTTCGGTGATATCGTGTTTGACTTCACCGCCTTTGATGTCGTCTTTGACGGCGGCGATGAGCGCGGAGGAGTCCTGGCTGAGATCGTAGCCCGGCGGGTTAACCACCTGCAGTTCGAGCTCGATGCCAAGGGTGAACGGTTCAGAGGATTTGAAATCGGGTAAAGGCATGGCGCACTCCGTTGTCTGTGAATGTTGAGTATAGACAACGGGTGTGGCGCGCTCGTCTCAGGGTGGTATAACTGATAGCAGGCTTAGCAAAAGGGGAGTGACTCATGTCTGACTATCCAACCATTGCGCTGATAGGACCCGGTGCGATTGGCACCACCGTTGCCGCGGTACTGCATGACGCTGGCCGCACGCCATTGCTCTGCGGACGGACCGCGCATCCGGAATTACGCCTGCGCCATGACGAAGGTGAAACGGTGGTGCCCGGTCCGGTACTAACCGACCCGACGGCCATCACGCGCCCCGTCGATCTTGTTTTTGTGGCGGTGAAAACGACGCAAAACGCCGACAGCGCCGGATGGCTGCGCGCGCTGTGCGATGAAAATACGGTGGTCTGCGCCCTGCAAAACGGCGTAGAGCAGAAGGCTCAGCTTGAGCCTTTGGTCAGTGGCGCGACTGTGCTGCCGTCGGTGGTCTGGTTCCCGGCGCAACGCGAGCCGGATGCCTCCGTCTGGCTGCGCGCCAAACCGCGCCTGACGCTGCCGGACGTGCCTCAGGCGCAGCGGGTGGTGCAGGCGCTTCACGGTACGCGCTGTGAAGTTGAGCTCTCGGCAGATTTCCCTACCGTCGCCTGGCGCAAGCTGCTGCAAAATGCGGTCGCCGGGCTGATGGTGCTCGCCAACCGCCGCGCCGGAATGTTCAGGCGCGAGGATATTAGCGAACTTTCGCTGGCCTACCTGCGCGAGGGGCTGAGCGTCGCCCGCGCCGAAGGGGCGAAGCTGAACGATGACGTAGCGCAGGAGATCCTGGCGAACTTCCAGCGCGCGCCTGAGGACCTCGGCACGTCGATTCTCGCTGACCGTCAGGCGGATCGTCCGATGGAGTGGGATATCCGCAACGGCGTCATCCAGCGCTACGGCCTCAAACACGGCATTGCGGTGCCCATCAGCGACGTGGTGGTACCGCTGCTGGCGGCGGGGAGCGAGGGGCCGGGTTAACGGTTATTGTTTTTCTGTTCGGCAAAGTAATGGGCGGGCGTGCTGCCCATCGCTTTTCTGAACATGGTGATAAACGCGATCACGGATTCGTACCTGAAAGTGGGGGGGCGATAGAGAGGCGGGAAGATAAGTGAATATGAATTTCATCTTTGTGCCATAATTTTACGTGTTTATCCTGGTAGCGTGTTAATTTGTCGGGAGCAGAACCCGGGAGGTTCAAATGCTTTATAGCTGCATGAATAATACAAAATGGAATGAGATCCGCATGGCAATGGTTAGCATGAAATCTCCCCCCTTATGGAAAATCACTTTTCTCAATGGCTATGAATCTGCAGTTGATGGCGAGTGGTTTTACCATTTCTGTGAAGGTGGCTATTTGGATATCAGGTATCTTGATATTATGACACACTCAGTTGAACAACATACCATGGTAGGTACTATTCTTCGCGCTATTCATCTCCCTGGAATCGAGGTATCAACCGGTTATAGAATTTGGGGACACGCAGATTCGGTCAGCTATGTAGATTATCTTTAACCAGATAAAATCGTTTAATGGCTAACAGGAATAAGTTAGTCTTTGCGTAGAATTGGCCTCTACTCCTCACTGTCTAAGCGTTACGCTGAAAGTTATTAATTCAAAGTCAATACAATCAGACATCTTCCCATAGCGGCATCAATTCTTCAGGTAATTGTTCCTTATCAAACCCCTCAAACCAATACACAGAGCCTTGCTGTCCAATAATCGGCACTTCTCCCCACCCCGGATAAAACAATGCGCGACTCCAGTCAGGCTTGAGACGACCACGCCGTTTAAGGCGCTGACCATTACATGCAGTTGCTCGTATTGAAGGAAAATTAATAAAGAAACTTAACGGCATTTTCTCTTTGCGCGCACGTTGTAATTGCCTTGATATCCAGTCCTGGTTACGTCTGCGAAGTTTTTGTTTCATTGGCTACTGTTCTGATTCTACTCACTTATCAATCAATGCTCTCACTGTAATCCGACGCCATGCTTTCTACAAGAGTGTCCGTTCTTAACTCAGTGCGGACCTTACCCACTTTTCTGCCCTTTCCGTATCATGAGCAGACGGTGATAGCGTCCGCTCAGTGTTGATGACTGTATGTGCATTAGTATAGCCATGCATCTTCTGTCATCAAAATGATGAAGCCACTCGTGCTTTTATCGGATAAACGTTCTTTTTACGCGAACAGAGGTTATGAAATAGGGAATCCAAATTAAAGCCGTAATTACGTTTCTAAAAACAGGTACAAGTTCATTATATCCAATTTCAGCGCCAGGAATTAATATATAAAGCAGATAGGTATTAAATGACATTGTCGTCACGATTGATATTAAAAACAAAATGTAAAGCTTCGGTAGCGATTTCTTCTTTCTTAGGAAAAATGAAAGGACGGTGGCTGTAAAAAGAAACTCGCCAATATAAATAACCAGGGAAACTATGAAGAAAATTTTTGCATTTGCATTCAGATGCGAATAATTATCTATCGTAAATTTAAATGCATCTGTCATTGCAAAAAGATAGGAAGCAGCAGTAACCACTAGTCCTATAAGGGGGAGAAAAAGAAACCCTCCAATTTTCCTGAAGTTTTTATCTTCACAACTGTCGCAAAACTCTCTGTCCTGAGGTATTTCGACCCCACACTTTATGCATCCCCATTCCATATATGGACCTTTGAAGTATTTTATAATTTTAAATAGATTAAACGAAGTCTATTACAAACGCAACTGACTGATAAATAAGTATGCTGTGCAGGTAACTTTTTCGAGTAAATTTGTGTTAAGGGGGATTCCCGCAGCACAGATATTCATTCTAAGTCCCTACCAGGGACCGCGCTTTGCTAATAACGGTTCCTAAAACATTTCTTTCCGACAGTTCCTGACCGGAAACGAATATTTAAAGTAAAGTGCTACCGCTGAACACCATAAGGTTCTCTGTTGCACTTCAGTCCAGCTTCTCGATACTCATCCTAACCGCTTTCAGCGTTCTCCTGCGGATCCAGCCGCTGCCCGCCCGTATTACCAGCCAGTAAGCCACCATCATGAGCCGGGTGCTCCTGTCCGGGCAAAAGACGAACGTTTCCGTACTGAGTTCATGCTGGCCTGGCGCCAGTTCCTTTACCTGGTAGCGCAGCAACAGTGTCGCGCTGCCCGGCACGGCAGGCGTCTGAAACGCGCTGGCATCCGGCACGCTTTCCAGACCGAAATCTGCACGCCAGAATTGCCCTCTTAAGCCATAGCAAAGCTCCGATGCTGAATCTTTCAAAAGGGTGAAACTGTGTAGACCAAAGTTGCTGATTGAATCAGCCTGCTGATCGCGCAGAAGTTTTTGCGGTAATTGCCGCAAAGCCATCAACCGACGAATCACAGCATCTTGCCGGACGTCAAACTTGGCAATCAACGGCAGTATATTTTCAGGATGCGCAGTATGAATGACCGTTCGGTGTTTTTCATGAAACTGGAACTGAGGTAAAAAAGCCGGGACATCCTGCCACTGAGCAAGTGCTTTGCGGGTTACGAATCCAGGATTCAGCATTTCTCTTCCTTGTCATCCCTTGAGTGCAGCCAGAGTATCAGATGGCGTGCTGCAGGCAATCACCAGGAAAAGAGAGGGGGGTAGGGCAGTAAATGTAACAAGCCGGTTGGGTTAACGATGTTCGCTTCTTTGCGAATGGAGAAGCTGAGTGATTTCTTTGCGCTTTCTTGTTGCCCATTCGGGCTTGACTGAGAGCATTAAACTGTATTCCTTTCTGAAATAAACTTCTCTGTATTCCCGTTCAGATGAATGTTTTGCTGCATAGGTTGAGGCCAGCCCCGCCACGGCACTCTCCACAAACCAATAAAGAATTTCATCGTCACTGAGCGTTACTTTTCGCTGTATTTCAAGACCCCTTTCACTGATGATAAAATGATATTCTTTCCCATGAATTTCCAGATAGGGAGTTGCAACCCCATCAGGTAGGTCAGGGATAAAGAAGTAATGATTTGGTCTTGTGCCTCCCCCAAGTTGCTCACCTATTTTTAGAAGTTCGTTTCGTAGTTCTTCAATCGTTTTCATCAGCATTCCTTTGTTATTTTATGTGAACCACTCATTTTCGCAGAATGGGTGCACAGAGTCTGCTCGCGATCACTTCCCCACAAACGCACTCACAGGCAAACCGAAACGCTTCGCCAGCGCCCGCATATGATCCAGGGTCAATGTGCGCTGTCCATTAAGGATCCGACTCACCAGAGACTTTTTGCCAATCTCGTTCTCGAAATCGCTCTGAGTGAGTTGGTACTGATCCATCAATGTTCGTAATAACGCAACGCCTGACGGAATGCGGGCAACACGCGCGTTAAATTCTGCAAACTCCGGAGACTCGTTTTCGTATTTATCGATTTTCGCGGTAAGCATCTCTACCAGCGGGCTATCGGGGTCGTGCTCAATAAGATGTTCCACCATCGCCAGAGCATCCTCGTAATCTTGTCGCGACGGGGTTGAGCCCAGGAAGGGAAGCTCCTTAGTCAGCTCGTTTGCCGCTTTGATGGCTGCTGCATAATTCATTCTTTCGTTCTCCGGTAGAGGTCCGTGAGCTTGTCATACTCTGCGTGCGTGCTGATGTGTTTAATGAAGATCTTTCCCCGCTCAAAATCAGGAAAAAACATTACTCTTAAATGTCCGCGCCCACATCGATGACCCATCATTTTTCCCGGTATTTCATCCGGTCCTGGCTGGGAAAGCGCTTTTCGCATATCGCCTGGTGACGAGTAGTGTTCCTTCTTTAGTACCCGGTAAAGGTCGTCCAGGGCGAGTGATCGATTGGGAAAATGTCTGGCCGCCGTATCGAAAGGCGCTCTTGAGACTACGTGCATCCTTGCCCTTTGTTTCCAGATTGGAAACATTATAGGTTGTGGTTGGTGAGTTGACAATGTGGAAACAACGATGGGCTGCAGTTTCCACATGCTCGTGATTACGGTTCTCATCTATTGAGTGCGCACACTTTAAGAGGTAGTGGTGAGAAATTAAAGTGAATGGCATGGTTAGGTTTTGGGTATTTATTTGATTTGCGTAGCGTATTCAGTAATTATTGGATGAGAAGGATTTCAGTGGGTGAAGGTTTTGCATACAGGAGTATATGGAAGTGTGTGAAAGATGCGTCCGCTTTGTGCCAGCAGCGGACGTTGCGCGGTATGTTAGTTATGATACGAAATGTTTGCGTAAGATTTTTTCTAATAGTGAAAAAATTACTGTGACCCTTTTTGGAGTAACCGTCTGATAAGGCCGATATAAATAAAATTGCCATTTCTCCTGTCGCAGTTCTGGCAGGGGTTTTATGAGTTGACCATTTGCTAAGTACTCTCTACAGATAAAATCGCTGGACTGTACAACCGTTTTGCCAGCCAAAGCGGCCTGAATTTCTGCGTATGGGTCCGTAGTATAAAATTCAATATGACGAGGGACAAAGGTATTCACTGCGTCACTCATAAATTCAAAGATTTTTCCCGTTTCAGGATTAAGTAAACCACTGAATGGATAACGTTGCCGAAGATCTTCTAAATCCGTTGGAGCTCCCAGGCGCGCAACGAGTTCTGGGGATGCTACTAAAATATGTTCCACCTGCGTGATATTTTTAATGATAAAGTTTGGATTAGGTTCTCGCCCGACGCGTATACCTATATCGATACGATGCTCGACAGTATCAAGTTTCATCATGTCTAAACGCCAGTCGATAAATAATTCAGGATATGGGCGTAGCGCAGTCAATAGTTCATATAATACTTGTTCATGCTTTGGAAATCGAAGCGACGTGATACGGACAATGCCCTTCATTTCATTATCATCTTTCGCCGTCTGAAATAGTTTTTCCGAATCCTCAAGCAGTCGCCTGGCTTGAGGTAAAAAAAGCTCACCGAAGCTTGTGAGAAAGATCGAGCGAGTATTGCGTCTGAAAAGGGGTTCATCAAGCTGTTTCTCCAGCTCAGCGATTGTTCGTGTTACAACCGATGGTGAAACCGAAAGCTTTATAGAGGCTTCGCGGAAGTTGAGGGTCTCAGCGGCGATGATAAAAAACTTCAGAGCATCAAGTTTGTTCATGATTGTTGTGAAAGTTGCAATAATGTTTTTTGATATTAGCAATTAATTTGCAATTATTCCAATCGTATAATCAAACCATCAAACAAGTAATCTATCGTATCCTTTTATCAGAACTTTGAAGAGTAATTTATGGCAATACAACCAGTAGAATTAAACAAAGCCTATCGTTTATTGCAGCTCGGGCCAACGACGATGATATCGGCTAAAAATAATGGTATTGAAAATGTCATGGCAGCTGCCTGGGTGGGATTAGTAGGCAATAACAAAGTGATGGCTTTTATAGGTCCACAGGCATTTACACGCGGCCTTGTCGAAAAAAGTGGATATTACGTTGTCCAAGTCCCAGTAGTAAATCAGATGGAAATGGTTTTATATGCAGGCGGTCACAGTTATTCTGACACACCCGAAAAAAACAATAAAATCCCACTTTTTTATCAGAAAGAGTTTGATCTGCCTTTAGTTGTAGGTTGCGCTGGCTGGCTAGTCTGTAAGGTTATACCCAATGAAGAAAATGAAAAGCAGCACAACTTGTTCATGGGGGAAATTGTCGGAGCATGGAGTGATGACCGCGTTTTCAGGAATGGGCACTGGATTTTTGATGATGCGCCTGATGAACTACGTACTGTCCATTACGTAGCTGGCGGACAGTTTTACGCCATTGGCAAAGGTACAAAATTTAATTATGGTCCGGGAAAAGACTAATCCTTACTTCTGTATAAATGTAGCCATAGAAAATGGCTACATAGAGGTAAGAACACCAAAATCAACCCATTAAAGATGTCCGCTCTTCGCTCTTAACAGACAATCAATAAATAACATTGTATTTTGTATGAGGCCGAAATTCTGCTTCTTACCCAGCAGAATTCCAGCCTTCCATCACCCGCCTCAGTGTGCCGTGATATACGGCTCCTTCACAAACTCCGCCAGCAGCCAGACCATATCATGCAGCAGCCCGGTCAGTTCTTTCGCCACGCTCATGGGCAGCGTTCCGCCCATCACCGCCAGCGTTAACGCTACGGCATAATCCACCTGCAACGTCGTTTCCTGCCAGCAGTCCGGCACGCAGGAGGTAATCTTTTCCCCCGCAACCAACTGTTCAACCAGATACGGCGGAAGTTCCGAGTCACAGCACTCGCGCAGCCGTTTCAGCGCAGCCAGTAATCGCGTACAGAGCATGGCAAACGTCACCGCGTCGTCAGTTTCCACCAGTACGCTTACGTAAGCGGCGCAGGCATCGGCCAGTTCGAAGAGATCCGCGGAATCGGAAATTGGGTGGTTGATGAGATGATGAACAGCGCTTTCCTCAGAAAGCGCGTAGGAAAATTCAGGGATAGTCGCCATTTAGCATCCTCTTTGTCCAAAAATGTCATGTCATGCTAACGGGTTCCTACGCCCGGTTACGGATGTGCCGCAACGCAGGCACTTTACGGCGGTGAAAAAAGGAAGGAAAGGGGATGCCCCTGAATTACATAAGGTTGCTTGCAGGTTTGCGAGGCGGCTTCAAGAAGGGCATTGCCGGGTGGCGGCTACGCCTGACCCGGCCTACAAAAATCACAGCCCTGTAGGCCCGCGCTAGCGCAGCGCCGCCGGACATTCCTGCTGTAAAAAGGGTTTTTGCCGATCGTGTGTGAATATCTGCCATTTTATCTGCGACGTACTCAGGGTAAAAATGGCCGTGGCCAGCGTGTTCTCTTCATCCGGGTCGTGTGGCGAGAGACGATAAATCGGGAGCGCGGGATCATGCTGGTCTGAAAGAATTCCCAGAGCCGCTGTACCATCAAGGTGAGATTGCGTATCCAGCCAGGCGTTTAGCCGCTGCTGGCGTGACCGGGAGCTGTCAGTGATTACCTGCTCAACCGCATCAAGCTGAGGGTGGATAAGGTGATTAGCATGGGCGAAAACATCCCGCAGCGGCGTGACGGAACAGCCTGTTCCCGTCGCCTCCACGCTGAACAGCCGGCTGTCTCCCATTTGTCCCAGCGTATGATGAAAGGCTCCGGCGCGTGGTGATGAGGTCAGTATAGTGACAGCTTCATCCAGGCTGGCGGCATTCAGCGCAGCGCGGGCAAGTATCTGGCGCGGCATGCCGTCCGGACGGTGCAAAGCGCGTATGTTATTCACCGTATTCACTACGCCCTTTTCGTTTACGGCGAAGGTATGTCCGCAAATCGATCCCGGATAAGCAAAACTGGTGAACGCCAGGCCGTCATCCGGGGTGATGCTGACGATGGCGCAGTCATTGCGAAGCTGCGGGAAACCGTCTTCATTATGCGCGATAATCAGCTCTCCCACAGCGGTGCTTCCCGCTACCGTGGTGCAGCCATCAGAGGTTGAGCGCACCAGATCGCCGCGGCAGTTCCAGGCAAACACCTCATCAAACGGTGCATCCAGGCCCTCGGCCAATCCCTCAAGCTCCTGCCAGATTAGGGGATACGCAGACTGTACCCGCGAGCGCATGCTCCGGGTCTGTTCTGCATCTTTCATGGCGGTAACGGTTTTCCACAGCGCCGTTTGCGTCAGTTTTGCATGCCAGGCCTCGCGTCCGAACGCGCCAAGCGCCTGGCCTACTGCAAAAGCGGAACCACGAATGTCGATTTTTTTCATAGGGTTATCATTCACTTCTGTTCAGGATACGTGTTGCAAAAATTCTTTCAGGCGGGGATTGCGACTGTTATTCAGCAGCATATCAGGTGGACCATCTTCGGCAATGGTACCGCCATCAATAAAGATGAGCCGGGATGCCACATCGCGGGCGAAGCCGATTTCATGGGTCACAATCACCATGGTCATGCCTTCTTCCGCCAGCGAGCGCATGACTTTCAGCACCTCGTGCCGTAATTCGGGGTCCAGCGCTGAGGTCGGCTCATCGAACAGCATCATTTTCGGTTTCACTGCCAGGGCTCTGGCAATGGCTACGCGTTGCTGCTGACCGCCAGAGAGCTCTGATGGGTAGTGACTGGCGCGTTCGCGTAAGCCAACGCGGTCCAGCAGCGCCAGCGCCTGTTCCCGCGCGGCGGCTTTGCTCTGTTTGCGTACGCGAACCGGACCAAACATCACATTCTCCAGCGCCGTCAGATGGGGGAACAGATGGAACTGCTGAAACACCATCCCGGCTTCACGGCGGATATCACATTCGTTAGCGTGAGGATCGGTAATATGCATTCCCGCTACCAGCAGCGTGCCGGAGGAAATTTCCTCCAGCTTGTTAATGCAGCGCAGCAGCGTCGATTTGCCCGAACCGGAAGGTCCGATGATCACCACGACTTCGCCAGCATCAATTTTTAAATTGATGTCGTGCAGCACCTGAGTGGCGCCGAAGTTTTTCGACACCGCGCTAAATTCAACCATGCTCATAAAATATGGATCCTCTTCTCCAGTTGCTTCAGCAGGAAACTCAGGCACAGCGTCACCAGCAGGTAGATCATTGCCACTGCGGTCCAGACTTCCAGCGCGCGGAAATTACCGGCAATAATTTCTTGCCCCTGACGAGTCAATTCCGCCACACCAATCACAATAAACAGCGAGGTGTCCTTAATACTGATAATCCACTGATTGCCTAGCGCAGGGATCATCCGGCGTAATGCCAGCGGCATAATGACATGCCATAGCGTGCTGCGCTGGGATAACCCCATTGCCAGGCTGGCCTCTCTAAAACCTTTATTAATTGAGAGGATCGCTCCTCGGGTGATTTCTGCAATATAAGAGCCTGAGTTAATCACAATGGTCGTAATGGCCGCTGTTACCGGGTCGATATGAATCGGTAACACCATGGGGAGTGCGAAGTAAATAAACATCACTTGCACCATAATAGGCGTTCCGCGGATTAACTCGACAAAGACTAAAGAGACTGTCTTTGATATTTTTCCTCCGAGCGCCCGGCAGGTTCCCGCCAGCAGGCCAATAACAAAACCACCCAATAAACCTGATAATGAAATAATCAGCGTCAGCTGTAGTCCTTGCAACAGCAGCGGCAGGGACTCCCAAATATATTTACTGTCGAAATTCATATGTTACCCGTTAAGATGCAACGAGGTCGGATCGCTCCGACCTGGCGGGATTATTTTGGCTGTTTAGCAAACCACTTCACGTAAATCTTGCTGTACGTCCCGTCCGCACGTAACGCCTGCAGCGCAGCGTTGATCTGCGGCGTCAGAGCGCTGTTCTTCTGCATGGCAAAACCGTAGTGCTGCGGCAGAATGCTGTCAGTCTCGCCGGTCGATTTCACTTTGCCATCGCCCGCCGTTTTTACGTAATAGAGCACGTTGGGGGAATCGTGCACCACCGCATCAAGGTTACCGGCCTGCAAATCAAGATAGGCGTTATCGATATTCGGGAATTCAACATAGTTCGCCTTGTATTTGCTTTTCATAAAGCTGGCCGCCGCCGTTCCCTGCTTTAATCCCACTTTCTTTCCTGCTAAATCGCTGAATTTAGTAATGGTGTTATCGCTGCTTTTCACCGCCATTAATAAATCAGCATCATAATAACCGTCGCTGAAATCGACGACTTGTTTACGCGCGTCGGTTATCGTAATGCCCGCCATGGCGACATCCAGATTGCGTGATTGTAAACCCGGGATCAGTCCCCCAAAATCCATCGGGCGTAATTCGTAGCTGACATCCATTTTTTTAGCTATGGCATCCCACAAATCAATATCAAAGCCGACGTATTTATCGCCTTGTTTAAATTCAAAGGGGACAAAGGCGGTATCCACGCCAACCGTTAATTTATCCTGCGCTTGTGCCACAAAACTGGCGGAGCAAGCGACCAGCGCTAACGTAACTTTTAATTTAGTGGATAATCCAGACATGATAACCCTCGGCGTCAGTGAAGTAGCGTGCATGAATGTCACCCGGCGAAATACATCGGCGGAATGGGAAAATAAAACGTTGATATGCAGGGCGCACTTTCATGCGCCAGATTTAAAGTGAAAGCTTATGCGGGAATAATCTCATCCCGGCTGTCGGGTACCGGCGTCTGTGCGCCGTTCATTACCATTGAGAGAAAACTGTAATAACCATTGATGCCGATCAGATCCACCACGCCTTTCTCGCCCCAGAGCGCGATAGCGTGCTGCCAGGTGGCATCGCTGACCTTCTGCTGCTCCTGTAACTCCTTGCAAAAGTGATAGACCGCCCATTCATCCGGCTGCAGATCCTCTGGAAGACGCTTTTCATTAATCGCCCGCACCGACGCGGCAGAAATACCCTTCTCGCGCGCTATCGGCGCGTGAATCGCCCACTCAACAGGCTGCGACCAGTGCCGCGCGGTCATCAAAATCGCCAGTTCCGACAGGCGCTGCCCCAGCGCGCTGCGATAACGCAGATATTCCCCCATGCGTTGCGCATGCGCCATGAGCTCTGGACTGCGCAGCAGCGGCTCGAAAGGTGGCAGCAGCGCACCGCGAGGCCCGTTGATTATCTCTTCGGCCAAAGCGCGCTGCTGGTCGTCCCACTCATGCTCCGCCAGCGGCGGTAAACGATTGATCATAATTTGCTGGTCTCTTCGCGAATCACGGTGTTCAGCGTGTCCACCACAAAGTCGAGCTGGCCAGGCGTGACGATAAACGGTGGTGCGATCAGGATATGGTCGCCGTACTGTCCGTCAATGGTTCCACCCATTGGATAGACCATCAGCCCACGTGACATACAGTTTGCTTTGATTGCTGCATGCAGCTTCAGGGCAGGATCGAAGGGGGTTTTGCTGGCTTTATCGCGCACCAGCTCAACGCCCGCAAACAAGCCGCGCCCGCGCGTATCACCGACGTGGGGTAATTCCCCCAGTACTTCACGCAATGCGTTGTGCAGGTAAGCCCCCTGTTGCCTCACCGCTTGCAGCAAATTATCGCGCTCAATCACCTGCTGCACGGCCAGGGCTGCGGAAGCGGCGGTCGCGTGGCAAATGTAGGTGTGCCCGTGCTGGAACAGACCGCTACCGGCCTGCAGCGCTGAGACAACCTTCTCGCTCGCTAATACTGCGCCAATCGGCTGATAGCCGCCCCCCAGCCCCTTCGCGATGGTCACCAAATCCGGCACCACATCATCCTGTTCAAACGCATGCAATGTGCCTGTGCGTCCCATGCCGCACATGACTTCATCCGCGATATAGAGGATGCCGTATTTATCACACAGGTTGCGTACGCCTTTAAGATAGCCCGGGGTGGGCGGCGTGGCGCCGGTGGTAGCCCCCACCACGGTTTCAGCACAGAAACCAATAATGGTGTCGGGACCGGCCTCAATAATGGCGTGCTCCAGCTCGTTGAGCAGGCGCGTGGTGTATTGCTGCTGGGTTTCGTCATCGCGGCGGTCGCGATATTCATTGCAGGCCGAAACGCGGATCACGTCGATCAGCAAGGGGGCAAACTGGCG
This sequence comes from Enterobacter sp. 241F3, assembly GCF_034106785.1. Lineage (NCBI taxonomy): Bacteria > Pseudomonadati > Pseudomonadota > Gammaproteobacteria > Enterobacterales > Enterobacteriaceae > Enterobacter > Enterobacter sp. 241F3. The sequence continues at coordinate 1,273,201 of NZ_JAWNDD010000001.1, read as the reverse complement.
GCGACGCCATTCGTTGCCTCCTACCGCGAGCGCCCCAAGGGTATTGCCATGATAGCTCTGCTTACGGGCGATAAATTTGGTGCGCGACGGCTGTCCGATCTCAACAAAATACTGGCGCGCCAGCTTAAGCGCGGTTTCAACCGCTTCCGAACCGCCCGAAACGAAATAGGCATAGTTAAGATCGCCAGGCGCCGTGCGCGTCAGCTGTTCAGCAAGCTGTTCAACGGTGTCGCTAGTAAAAAAACTGGTGTGGGCATAGGCCAGCCGATCGATCTGGCGATGCATCGCAGCCAGCACGTCAGGATGCGCGTGGCCTAAACAGGAAACGGCGGCGCCACCGCAGGCATCCAGATACTGTTTTCCCTGTGCATCAAAAATGTACGCCCCCTGGGCGCGTACCGCCACGGCGGGCGTGCTGCGTAAACTGCGGTGAATGATATGGGTCATGCGGGTCCTGCTCCTGAATGCGCTGTGCTAATAAAGCGCATCTTGCAGGATCCATTTGTATCGCGTCAATTTCATTTTGATCCAAATGCATTCTGTTTTCTTATGCCGAATGCAAATGAATCATTTTTCAGGGTTTCCCAGGGACCACATAGGCACCAGAGTCGATAAGATAGCGTTCAGCATTTTCGATTTTATTCACTGCATCCCGACCATGTCGCGCGACCAGCATCGCCAGTAAACACTCGGCGAGCCCCATACCCGACACTACGGAAGGGAAAAATGACGGGCTGTCGATAGAGAACAGCAGTGTGCAATCGGCAGCCTGGGCTAATGGCGAGACGGGAGAATCCGTGATGGCGACGATTGTCGCGCCCGCCTGCCGGGCTGCGCGCAGGACATCCAGCGACTCACGGGAATAGGGGGCAAAACTGGTGAGTAACAGGCAATCTTGTGCTGTTAATTCACGCGTGAACACTTCGATGTTGCTCGCCAGACCATCAATGAGCGACGCTTGACGATTAAACAGTCGATAGACATAAAACAGCGACCAGGCGATAGGAAAGCTGGCCCGGAAGCCGCAAATATAGACATTCTCGGCCGCGTCCAGCAGCGATACGGCCTGCTCCATCGCCTGATGGTTTTCGTGCTGTGTAAAAGCCAAATTTGCCTGATGCGCCTGAAACACCTCTTCATACAGCTGCGGCTGAGTGCCTTTGGCGATCAGCTTCTCGGCCTTTGATACATATGTATCATTGCGCAGTCCGAGTTCATCAATGAATGCGTCCTTGAGTTCACCCCAGCCGTTGTAGCCTAATCGTTGCGCCAACCGCAGCAGCGTGGCGGGTTTTACACCGGCTTCACTGGCGAAGGCGCGCATCGATAGCACGACCAGTTGATTGGTATTCTGTAGCGAGAACTCGGCAGCACGCTGTAATTCTGCAGACAACTCACTGAATGTACTGACAATATTTTCCCTTGGATTCATAGCAAATAGTCCCGCTGTTTAAGGTTAGCGCTGCTGTTGTCAAGTGACGTTCGATCTTTGCAGACTGAACGGACTCGCGTTGTCCCGGAAACGGATGATGAAAACACAGCGTAAATAAGTCAACGGGGAGCTGAACAGAGAGCATCAGGCGTGTGAAACCCAACCTGACCGCGTCCCCAACCGTAGGCTCGCGCAAGCGCAGCGCCGCCGGGCACAGCCGCGCTGCCGTCACCCCTCGCTCAGCATCGTCAAAAACCGCTTCACCGTCCGCGAGCGTTCAAACCGCCGCCAGCACAGTGCGATATCGGTATAAAGCTCCGGCGAGCTCAGCGCGTGGTAGGTGACATTCGGCGGAGAAATGGCCGCCATGGATTTCGGCACCAGCGCGAACCCGCCGCCTGCGGAAACCATGCTCAGGGAGGAGGAAAGCTGCGACGACTGCAGCGCGTGCTGCACATCGATTCCGGCCCGCTCGCAGCAGCCGTGAACCCGCTCGTACAGCCCCGGCGCGACCTCCTGCGGGAACAGCACCACCGGCGTATCCCGAAGCTGCTCTAACGCCAGCGAATCGCATGTCGCCAGCGGATGGTCGCGATGCAGCGCCACCACCATCGGCTCCCGGTCGAGGATTTTTAACTCGAACGCCTTGCTGCTCTCGCACGGCAGGCGCACGAAGGCGATATCCAGTTCACCCTCCGCCAGCATCGTCGTTAGCGACGACATATTGGCTTCCACCTGGTGAACCTGCACCGCCATATTCTGCACCTGAAACTGGCGAATCAGCGCGAAAATTTTGGGATGAAAAGCGTCGGAGCTGGTGATGCCAATCGACAGGTTTCCGTTCAGCCCGCGCGCGATGCCGCGAGCTTTTTCCAGCGCGGCGTCGCTCAGCGCCAGGATCTTGCAGGCGTCCTCGTAGAAGGCTTCTCCCGCCTCGGTCAGCTCCACGCCCCGCGTCAGGCGCCTGAACAGCGGCGTGCCGACTTCCTCTTCGAGCCGTTTGATCTGCTGACTCAGAGGAGGCTGTGAAATACCCAGCGCTTCGGCCGCCCTGGTGAAGTGTCGCTCGCGTGCAACCGCGACAAAATACCGCAGATAACGAAGTTCCATATCTAAAACGTCTCAAACCAGCATGGTTTCTATATTGGAACTCTCTGCTGAATCGGGTCAACATTTATTTAACCTTTCTAAATAAAGTTGAAGAGGACGAGCACGATGATGCATTCATCTGCCTGCGACTGTGAGGCCAGCTTGTGCGAGACCCTGCGCGGGTTTTCCGCCCAGCATCCTGACAGCGTGATCTACCAGACATCGCTAATGAGCGCCCTGCTAAGCGGCGTGTACGAAGGGGAGACCACCATCGCCGATCTGCTGGCGCACGGTGATTTTGGCCTGGGCACCTTCAACGAGCTGGACGGCGAAATGATTGCCTTCAGCAGCAAGGTATACCAGCTGCGCGCCGACGGCAGCGCCCGGGCCGCGAAGCCGGAGCAGAAAACGCCGTTCGCGGTGATGACCTGGTTCCAGCCGCAGTATCGTATCACCTTCAATGCGCCGGTCAGCCGTCAGCAGATCCACGACGCGATCGACCAGCAGATCCCCTCCGATAACCTGTTCTGCGCGCTGCGCATTGACGGCAATTTCCGCCACGCCCACACCCGCACCGTACCGCGCCAGAAGCCGCCGTACCGCGCGATGACCGACGTGCTGGACGACCAGCCGGTGTTCCGCTTTAACCAGCGTGAAGGGGTGTTGGTCGGGTTCCGCACGCCACAGCATATGCAGGGCATCAACGTGGCGGGCTACCACGAACATTTCATCACCGATGACCGTCAGGGCGGGGGCCATCTGCTCGATTACCAGCTGGAGAGCGGCGTGCTCACCTTCGGTGAAATTCACAAGCTGATGATTGACCTGCCCGCCGACAGCGCGTTTTTACAGGCCAACCTTCACCCCAGCAATCTGGACGCAGCGATCCGTTCCGTCGAAAACTAACAGGAGAACTATCGTGAACAGTGAGAAACAGTCACGTCAGTGGGCGCACGGCGCCGATTTGGTTGTCGGCCAGCTGGAAGCGCAGGGCGTGAAGCAGGTGTTCGGGATCCCGGGGGCGAAAATCGACAAGGTCTTTGACTCCCTGCTGGACTCCTCCATCGAGATTATTCCGGTGCGTCACGAAGCCAACGCGGCGTTCATGGCGGCGGCGGTAGGGCGTCTGACCGGCAGGGCCGGGGTGGCGCTGGTGACCTCCGGACCCGGCTGTTCGAACCTGATCACCGGCATTGCCACCGCCAACAGCGAAGGCGACCCGGTCGTGGCGCTGGGCGGGGCGGTGAAGCGGGCAGATAAAGCCAAACTGGTGCACCAGAGCATGGACACCGTTGCCATGTTCAGCCCGGTCACCAAATACGCCGTCGAAGTGAGTGCGCCGGACGCGATTGCTGAGGTGGTTTCCAACGCGTTTCGCGCCGCCGAGCACGGCAGGCCGGGGGGCGCGTTCGTCAGCCTGCCGCAGGATATTGTCGATCAGCCCGCCACGGGGGCGATTTTGCCTGCCAGCGGCCCGGCGCTGATGGGCCCGGCACCGGAATCCGCCATTAACGACGTGGCGAAGCTTATCGAAAAGGCCAAAAACCCGGTCATCCTGCTGGGGCTGATGGCGAGCCAGCCCGCCAACAGCGCCGCGCTGCGCAAGCTGCTGGAGAAAAGCCGTATTCCGGTCACCAGCACCTATCAGGCCGCCGGGGCGGTGAATCAGGAGCACTTCACCCGCTTTGCCGGACGCGTCGGTCTGTTCAATAACCAGGCGGGTGACCGGCTGCTCCATCTGGCGGACCTGATTATCTGCATCGGCTACAGCCCGGTGGAGTACGAGCCGTCCATGTGGAACAGCGGCGACGCCACGCTGGTGCACATCGATGTGCTGCCAGCCTATGAAGAACGTAACTACGTCCCGGATCTGGAGCTGGTGGGGGACATCGCCGAAACGCTGAATCAGCTCGCTAACCGTATCGACCATAAGCTTGAGCTAAGCCAGCGGGCCTCCGAAATTCTGGTCGATCGCCAGCATCAGCGCGATCTGCTCGATCGTCGCGGCGCCTCGCTTAATCAGTTTGCCCTGCATCCGCTGCGCATCGTGCGCGCCATGCAGGACATCGTGAATAACGACGTGACGCTCACCGTGGATATGGGCAGCTTCCACATCTGGATCGCCCGCTACCTCTACAGCTTCCGTGCGCGTCAGGTGATGATCTCCAACGGTCAGCAGACCATGGGCGTCGCGCTGCCGTGGGCGATTGGCGCGTGGCTGGTCAACCCGCGCCGCAAGGTGGTTTCGGTCTCCGGCGACGGCGGCTTCCTGCAGTCAAGCATGGAGCTGGAAACCGCGGTGCGCCTCAACGCTAACGTGCTGCACATCATCTGGGTGGATAACGGCTACAACATGGTTGCCATTCAGGAAGAGAAAAAATACCAGCGTCTTTCCGGCGTCGAGTTCGGCCCGGTCGATTTCAAAGTCTATGCCGACGCCTTTGGCGCGAAAGGCTTTGCCGTGGAGAGCGCCGACGCGCTCGAACCCACGCTGCGTGCGGCGATGGATGTGGATGGTCCGGCCGTGGTGGCCATTCCCGTTGACTACAGCGATAACCCGCTGCTGATGGGCCAGCTCCATCTCAGCCAGATTTTGTGACTCAACATAAGGACAGAGAAATGCAAAAAGTTGCTCTCGTAACAGGCTCAGGCCAGGGGATTGGTAAAGCGATTGCGCTTCGCCTGGTGAAAGATGGCTTTGCCGTCGCCATCGCCGACTATAACGCGGAAACGGCCAGAGCCGTGGCCGATGAAATTATCCGCAACGGCGGTAACGCCGTCGCCGTGAAGGTGGACGTCTCTGACCGCGAGCAGGTATTTGCGGCGGTGGAGAAAGCCCGCACCGCGCTGGGCGGTTTCCACGTGATCGTCAATAACGCCGGGATCGCGCCGTCCACGCCGATCGAGTCCATCACGCCGGAGATTGTCGACAAGGTCTACAACATCAACGTGAAAGGGGTGATCTGGGGGATCCAGGCGGCGATTGACGCGTTCCGCAAAGAGGGGCACGGCGGCAAGATCATCAACGCCTGCTCCCAGGCGGGCCACACCGGTAACCCGGAGCTGGCCGTCTACAGTTCCAGTAAATTCGCGGTGCGCGGCCTAACCCAGACCGCCGCGCGGGATCTTGCTCCGCTGGGGATCACCGTTAACGCCTACTGCCCGGGCATCGTGAAAACGCCGATGTGGGCGGAGATCGACCGTCAGGTCTCCGAGGCGGCGGGTAAACCGCTCGGCTACGGTACCGAAACCTTTGCCAAACGCATCACGCTTGGCCGCCTGTCCGAACCGGAAGATGTCGCCGCCTGCGTTTCATACCTGGCAGGACCGGATTCCGACTACATGACCGGCCAGTCTCTGCTCATCGATGGTGGGATGGTGTTCAACTAAATTCTAATAAGCTCTGACATGAGTTTTCCCCTGCACCCGTGCAGGGGCTTTTTTTTGTCTCCTCATCCATTGTGCATTACACTGCGCGCTGCAAAACTTTAGTCATTACGATCTGACAGGCGGTAACAGCGATGAACGGTACAATCACAACGTGGTTTAAAGATAAAGGCTTTGGATTTATCAAAGATGAAAACGGCGACAACCGCTATTTTCATGTGATTAAGGTCGCGAACCCCGATCTGATTAAGAAAGATGCCGCGGTGACCTTTGAGCCAACGACCAACAACAAAGGCCTTTCCGCCTACGCGGTGAAGGTGATCCCCGAAAGCAAACATCTCTATATCGCAGGCGAGCGCGTGAAGCTCAGCTCGATTAAGTCCTTCGTGGTGTTCAGCGAAGAAGAGCCTGCCGATACCAAAATCGACAAAGAGAATGCGGTGCTGTCGGTGGGGCTGCTGATGAACAGCATCAAGCCGAAATCTGATAAAAAGCCGGGCGAAATGCGCACGGTGAAGAAGCTGGCGATCACCACCTTCCAGAACACGACGCTGATCTTCACCGAAGATGAGATCGACATTGATGCCACGGTTAAGCTGCTGAAGTAATTGTAGGCCGGGTGGCGGCGATGCCTTACCCGGCCTGGAAAACCCGCGCCGCCGCACGGTTTACCCCATCCTGTGCTCGCCTCTTAACATAGCCTCACGGTCAAACACCTTCTGGATCGCCCCGTGCGCCATAAACGCCGCCCGGTCGGACATATGGGCAATCACGTCCGCGTCGTGGCTCACCAGCAGATAGGTCATCTCGTGCTCGGCCTTAAGACGGTTGAGAAGGTTCAGGATCTCTGCCTGCACCGACATATCCAGCGCCGAGGTCGGCTCGTCCAGCAGCAGAAGCTGCGGGCGCAGCAGCAGCGCGCGGGCAATAGCCACGCGCTGGCGCTGGCCGCCGGAAAGCTGGTGCGGGTAGCGCCTGCCCGCGTCGGCGGAAAGCCCCACCTGCTGCAGCGCATCCGCCACCTTTTCGGCAATCTGCGTTTCGCCGTGGATTTTTAACGGCTCCGACAGGGTGCGCGCAATGGTGTGGTTCGGGTGCAGCGACGCCCACGGATCCTGAAATACCATCTGCACGTTGCGGCGAAGCTCGCCTTCAAAACGTCGTCCTGGCGTTAACGCTTCTCCCAGTAGCGCAATACTGCCGCGCCACTCGCGCTGCAGCCCAGCCAGCACGCGCAGAAGGGTCGATTTGCCGCAGCCGGACTCACCGATCAGGCTGAACGTCTCGCCTCTCTCAATGCTAAAGCTGGCGGCCGAAACCGCCGTTTTTTCCCCGAAGTTGACCTGCACCTGGTTAACCTCAACGAGCGCCATCGCTGGCCTCCTTCCACGGCTGCGAACGGTCGAGCGTCGGCAGCATCTGCCCATAGGTATTGGCGTCTGGACGACAGGTCCACAGGGTTCGCGTGTACGGATGCGTCGCCTGCGGGAGATGGCTTGCCGCCATCTCATCAACCTTTTCGCCCTGATACATCACCAGCACGCGGTCGCAGTGTTCCGCCACCAGCGGCAGATCGTGGCTGATTAACAGCATCGCCATCTGGCGGTCTTCGCACTGCTGCACCAGCAGCTCGAGGATCTGGTTGCGCAGGCGGGCGTCCAGCGCGGAGGTGGGTTCATCGGCAATCAGCACCTGCGGGTTGTTGATCAGCGCCATCGCAATCATCACCCGCTGGCCCATGCCCCCGGAGAGTTCGCCGGGGTAGCGCTGGAGGACATGTTCGTTGAGTCCGACGGCGCGGAGGATGTCGTGAATGCGCGCCAGGCGTTCAGCGCGGGGCAGGCGCTGATGCAGGGTCTGCGCCTCATCAAGCTGAGCGGCGACGTTTTTCGCCGGATTCAGCGCGTAGCGCGGGTCCTGCAGGACCATCGCAATCCCGTTACCGCGCAGCGCCTGCCAGCGGCGGGCGTTCAGGGTCAGCAGGTCGTTGCCAAGCACGTTAAGCCGGTTGGCGCTCACGATACCGGGTTTTCGCACCAGACCCATCAGCGCGCGGGCGGACATGGACTTGCCGGAGCCGGATTCCCCCACCAGCGCCAGCCGCTCGTTGCCAAGCGTAAAGCTCAGGTTGTTGACCACGCGCGCGGCGGGGTAGTCGATATTCAGCGCATCGACGATGACGCGGGGTTCAGTCATGCTGTGGCTCCAGTACGTCGCGCAGGCCATCGCCCAGCAGGTTAAACGCCAGGCTGGCAAACAGGATGGCCCCGCCCGGAATGGCGGCAATCCACCACTGGTCGAAAATCACCTGCATGCCGTCGGCAATCATCGCCCCCCATTCGGCCATGGGCGGACGTGCGCCAAGGCCGAGGAAGCCAAGACCGGCGGCGGCCAGAATAATGCCTGCCAGATCCAGCGCCAGCCGCACAATCGCGGACGGCAGGCACAGGGGCAGAATATGCCCGACCAGCAGGCGCAGGCCGCGAATGCCCATCATCTCTGCTGCGGCCAGATAATCGCTATGGCGCAGACGCTGAATTTCACTCCGCGCCTGACGCGCGTATGCGGGCCAGGTGGTTAAGGCCAGCGCCAGCGCGCCGTTGACCAGCCCCGGGCCAAGCATCGCCACAAACGCGAAGGCGAGGATCAGGCGCGGCATCGACATCACCACGTCGGTAAAACGCATCAGGATGCGCTCCAGCCAGCCGCCGTAGTAGCCGGACAAAATTCCCACCAGCAGTCCGGCGGGCAGGGTAATAACGGTGACTAACGCCACCAGCCCGAGCGCCGGACGGGTGCCGTAAATCAGACGTGAAAGCAGGTCGCGACCGTAGCTGTCTGTGCCCAGCCAGTGCTGGCCGTTCGGTGCCTGCAGGCGCGCGGCGGCGTCCTGCCAGTTCGGGTCAACCGGGGCCAGCCACGGCGCGAACAGGGCAATAACCCCCAGCAGCGCGATGGCTAACAGCCCGCAAAATGCGGCAGGGGAGCGTCGCAGCCGGCGTAAGAAGAGATAAAACGGCATCAGCGCACCTTGGGATCGGTTGCCCGCACGAGCAGGTCGGTAAGGTTATTGATCAGGACAAAGCAGACGCCAATCAGCAGCGTGCCGCCCATGACCGCGGTGGTGTCTCCGGCGAACAGGGCGGTGGTGAGATAGCGCCCGATCCCCGGCCATGAGAAGACGGTTTCGGTTAATACCGCGCCCTCCAGCATGCTGGTGTAGGCCAGCGCGATCACCGTCAGCAGGGTGCCGCGAATGTTCGGCAGCACGTGTCGCAGCAGGATGGCCATCTCCCCGGCACCTTTTGCGCGGGCAAGCAGGATGTACTCTTTGTTCATCTCGCTCAGGCAGGCCGAGCGCGTCAGGCGGGTAATGCTTGCCAGCGAGTAATAGGCCAGCAGCAGCACCGGCAGCACCAGGTGGCTGAGGGCGTTGCGGAACGCCTCGCGATCGCCGGAAAGCCAGGTATCTATCAGCGCAAAGCCGGTGCGCTGCTCGACGGTGAACTGCCAGATATCGTCCAGCCTGCCGGGGCCTGCGCTCCACTGCAGCTTCGCGTAGAACAGGGCCAGCATCAGCAGGCCGAGCCAGAAGATCGGCACCGAGTTGCCGAGCAGGGTGAGGGTTCTGATGGCTAAATCGAGCGGCGAACCGGCGTAGCGAGCGCACAGCACTCCGGCAGTCACGCCGAGCACGGCGCCGATGATTAACGCCAGCGTTGCCAGCTCCAGCGTGGCGGGGAATGCGTGCAGCAGATCCTGCAGCACCGGCTGTCCGGTGGCGCTGGCGGTGCCTAAATCCCCGTGGGCAAGGTTTTGCAGGTAATGCCAGAACTGCACGGGCAGGGGCCGATCCAGCCCTAGCTGGTGGCGAACCTGATCGTACGTCGACTGGCTGGCGTGATCGCCGACGATCTGCAGCACGCGATCGACCGGTGAAAACGCCGAGAGCGCAAACGTGACGAGCAGCAGCCCGAAGAGCGTAAGCAGCAGGGTCAGCAGGCCCTGAAGCACGCGGGTGGAAAGATGTGGCATGGGAAATCTCTTCATGCCGGGTGCGGCTTCGCCTTACCCGGCCTACAAAAACCGAGAACACAGGCCGGGTCAGCGCAGCGCCACCCGGCAACAAGGGCTACTTCGTGACGCGATCGTACCAGACCATATCCGCGTTCAGCCCCTGCTGATACCCCTTCACGTTATCGCGCACCACGATCTGGGTTTTGCCCTGATCGACGAACACGTACGGCGAGCTCTGCTGCAGCTGTTCCTGCATTTTCTTGTACAGGTCCAGACGCTTCGCCGGATCCGGTTCGGCAACCGCCGCCAGCGTGGCCTTGTTCAGCTCCGGAATTTTCCAGCCGTTCAGACCGGCCACGGTGCTGGACTTCCCGTCGTTCCACGCGAAGGCGCTGGCGTTTGAGTGCGCGTCGAAGTAGTCCGGGATCCACAGACGAATCGCCGCCTGATGCTGCTTGGCGCGCACGCGGGCATAGACCTGGCTCCCGGCTGCAGGCAGCAGATCCACCTTCACGCCACCCTGCGCAAAGCTCGCCTGCATCGACTGGGCGATGGTAATAAACGGCGGCTTGTTCTCCACGTCCAGCGTGAAGTGCGCGTCCTTAATGCCCGCTTTGGCGAGAATGGCTTTCGCTTTTGCCGGGTCAAACTTAAACGGGTTGTCTTCCAGCGCGCCCGGCAGCCCGACCGGCAGGAAGCTCTGATGAACAAAATACTGGCCTTTCAGCAGGTTCTTCGTGATGCCGTCATAATCGACCAGCCAGCGCGAGGCTTCCCAGAACGCCGGGTTGTTCAGCAGCGGGTTGGCGCTGTTGCCGGTGTTAAACACCAGGTAATTCTGCTCCGCAGAAGGGATGCTCAGCACCTTCACGCCCGGCTTGCCGTCCAGGGCGCTTATCTGATCTGCACCGAGATCGCGCGCCACGTCCGCATCACCCTGCTGGATCAGCAGGCGGCGCGAAGCCGGATCGGGGACGTTTTTAATGATGATGCTTTTCAGCTTCGGCGCGCCGCCGGGGGCGGAGTCGTTGGCTTCCAGCACGATGGCCTGATGCGGCTGATAGACGCGCATTTTGAACGCGCCGCTGCCCGCCGAGTGCATTTTTAGCCACGCGTTACCGAAGTCATTATCCTTCACATTCGCGGCGACCTCTTTTTCATCAACGATAGAGGCAATCGGCGTGGAGAGAATATTCAGCGCCACCGACGGGCTCACGTCCGCCGTCCAGTGAAGCTGGAGGGTGTGATCGTCCACCTTTTTCAGCTGGCTGGCGATGTTGCTCGCGTCCCAGCCCAGCACGTTGAGAATAAAGGCCGGGGATTTGTTAAGCGTCACGGCGCGGGTGTAAGAGAAAATTACGTCTTCCGGGCGCAGCGGGTTGCCGGAGGCGAATTTCGCATCGGGCTTAAGCTTGATGGTCAGGGTTTTTGCTGCCGCGTCCGCTTCCCAGCTTTCTGCCAGAATCGGCGTGATTTTTTCCGGGTTATCGCGGTCCGGCTGCACCAGACGCTGGTACAGGCTCGGGACGGTCTGGATGCTGGAGAGCTCGTTGGCTTCGGCCGGGTCGAGGCTCACGATATCATCGAGCCCCTGGGCAATCACCAGCGTGTTGGGCGGAGTAGCGGCGTGGGCTGCGCCTGAGAGCGCAGTCAGTACCAGTAACGGCAGCAGTTTTTTCGTCATAGCGATCCCTGAGAAGAATATATTGTGATTGTTTTATGCTCCGCTACGTTAGGTCGAGTGTGACATTCCGCAAAGTCGAAATTCAGCTTTACTTATGCCTTCCGGGAATATCGCATGCGCTGGGGCTATTAAAATATGCTGCTTCTCGCCTGCTTTTTAACCTGCTATAACAAATGCCTTACCTTTCAGGAAGTCACCGCCGTGCCCGAAATCAATCAACATGGTCAAACCGTTAACGATATCGTTCCCGACTGGAAGGGCGCGCGCGTATTAACCCGCACCCCGCTGTTCGGCCAGTATTGTCGCCTGGAGCCGCTGGACGCCGATCGCCACGCGGCCGATCTCTTTGAGGCCTACGCGCTGGGTGACGACAGCGACTGGACGTGGCTTGCCAGCACGCAGCCCACGAGCGTGGAAGCCACCGCGCACTGGATCGTGGCGAAGGTTATGGACGATGAGCTGGTGCCGTTTGCCGTCATTGACTTACGCACCGAACGGGCGGTAGGGCTGGTGAGCTATATGGCTAACGAGCGGCTGTTGGGCTCGGTGGAAATTGGTCACGTCACCTGGTCGCGCAAAATGAAAGGATCCCGCATCGGCACCGAAACGGTGTGGCTGCTGCTGAAAAATGCGTTTGAGCACGGCTACCGGCGCCTCGAGTGGAAGTGCGATTCGATGAACGTGGCCTCACGCAGGGCGGCGGAGCGGCTGGGGTTTGTCTGGGAAGGGCGCCTGCGCCAGAAGCTGGTGCGCAAAGGGCGCAACCGCGACAGCGATATGCTTTCTATTATTGACGGCGAATGGCCGCAAAGAGATGCGGAGCTGCGCGCCTGGCTGGCGGCGGAGAATTTTGACGATGAAGGGCGGCAGATAAAGCGGCTTGAGGCGTTTCGGTTATAAGTTTTTTATGTAGGGTACAGCGTAAACACGCGGTTAATCCGCGGAAATCGCGATTTCAATCAGGTTGGTTTTTCCTGACTGCAGGCCGCGCGTTACCGCTTCGGCGATATCTGCAGCCTCGGTTACCCGGCAGCAGTGGACGCCCATGGCGGTGGCAAGCGACTGAAAATCAATATGCGGGTTCACCAGGTCCATCCCGATAAAACGCCCCAGCCGCGTTGAGCTGTAGTCAGCCTGGCTCTTCATAAAGTTTTTCAGGATGTTGTACTCCCTGTTATTCATGACGATAAAGGTGACCGGCAGATTTTCGTGTGCCGCCGTCCAGAGCGCCTGCGGCGAGTACAGGGAGGCCCCGTCGCCTATCAGGCAGACCACCGGCTCACGCCCGCGTCCCAGCGAGTGCCCTACTGAGGCAGGCATCCCCCAGCCCAGTCCGCCGCCGCGCATAAAGTAGTAGCGCTTGTGCTGCTGGTCAGAGATGAACCGGCGGACATGCCGGGCGGTCGCTATCGCCTCATCAACGATGGTGGTACCCGCCGGAATGGATCGGATGACTTCCCAGGCCGCCACCATCGGGGAGATCGCCGGGCGTAGCCGCTCGGCGGCCAGACGTTCCTCCTGCTGCTGCCACACCTTCTCCCGTTCGTCGCGGGCCGCAACCAGCAGCCGCTGGTGGGCCAGCGTGCTGGCGATCAGTCGCTGCTTAAGCTTTGGCAGCAGTTCATGCAGGGACAGTTTGATATCCCCCATCACTGAAAGGCGAGTGGCATAGGTGCGGCCAAGCTCGTGCATATCCGCCGAGAGCTGATATACCGCGCAGGTTTCCGGAATGCCCTCGCCCTCGCTGTACAAAATGGTGATCAGGCTTCTGCCGCCGATGATAAATACGGCATCGTAGGCGTTGATGATGCTGGCGATTTCGCTGGCGGTGGTGGGCATATTGCCCCGCCAGAGCGCATGCTGCGTAGGGAAGGGCAAATTCAGGGGCCAGGAGGAGCCGTAGACATGGGCGCTGAGCGCTTCAGCAAGCTGGACAATCTCCTGCGTCGAGCCGCTGGAGTGAACTTCATCTCCCGCCACAATCATGATCCTGCCCGGGGTGACTTCGCTGAGCGCCTCCGCCAGCTCGTCCAGCGAGCCCGCGACGGTGTGGTAGTTCACTCTGGATGCCGTCTGTATTCCGGCGTCGCTCAGCTCTTCCATGACGTTCATCGGGAGTGAAAGCAGGACCGGGCCACCCGGAGGGTAGCTGGCCGCGTGAAACGCGCGGCGCACAAGAACCGGGAGCTGGTCGGCGCTGGTAACCTCCTGCGCCCATTTCATGACCGGGGAGCCTATGGAAACAATATCGTCATACAGCAGCGGGTCGCGGACGTAGTGCCGCGTGTCCTGCTGTCCGACGGTGACCACCAGCGGAGTTTTCATGATCCGCGAATTAATGAGGTTCCCCATGCCGTGCCCCAGGCCGCTGGCGGTATGCAAATTAATAAAGCCCGTTTTGCCGGAGGCTTTTGCGTAGCCGTCGGCAATGGCCACTACGGTGCTTTCCTGAAGCGCGAGAATATAGTGAATATTTTCATGGCGAAGCAGGGCATCAATGAGCGGAAGTTCGGTTGTTCCGGGGTTGCCAAAAATATATTCCACCCCTTCACTCTCCAGCACTTCAAGAAGAATGTCGGCACCCGATCGCATATTTAAATCTGATAAGGACGTTAATGATTTAATCATAATGACACCTCATTCAGCATTATTTAACGCCGGCTAAAATTCTTCCTGCGTCGGACGAACAACAATTTCATTAATATCAACGTCGCCAGGCTGTTCAATAGCAAATAAAACCGCGCGGGCAATTGCGTCAGCCGGAATAGCCTGCTTGTAAAATTCATGCAGGAACTGTTTGCTTGGGGCATCAGAGCTGCCGAACTGCAGTTCGCTTTCGACGGCACCGGGAGAAATAAGCGTCGTGCGGATGGTTTTACCCGCCTCCTGACGTAAGCCTTCACTCAGCGCGCGGACGGCGAATTTCGTGGCGCTATACACCACGCCGCCAGGGGCCAGCACTTTGATGCCCGCGACGGAGGCAACGTTTATAAAATGCCCGCGGCCCTGACGCTGGAACACCGGGAAAGCCGCGGCGATGCCGTACAGCACCCCTTTCAGATTGGTATCAATCATCTTGTCCCATTCGTCGGTTTTCAGCTCGCTGAGCGGGGCGATAGCCATAAAGCCCGCGTTATTGATCAGCACATCCACGCGCTGGTAGGCGGCAACGGCAGCGTCAATGGCGCGCTGCACCTCTTCCTGACGGGTGACATCGGCCTTTACGGCTATCGCCTGGCCACCCTGCTGGATGATGCGGTCCACCAGGGCATTAATTTTCTCCAGACGACGGGCAACAAGCACCAGTGAAAAAGGTTTATCTGCCAGATGAAGGGCGATGGCCTCACCAATACCGCTGCTGGCGCCGGTGATAACAACAACTTTGTTTGCACTATTATTCATGATCTTATCTCGCTATTGAGTGATGCAAAAAATAAAAGGCAGAGAAGCGTTAATGAATAATGACAAATTCATTAACGCGGTTTTTGATATATTGTGTATCAGGAATAAAAGGATGTTCGTATAAAACTTAATGGAGTGCGGAAGAGTCTGTCAATGTCGTTTTTTAATAATTAAACTAATTGCAGGGCTAATATTTAATTCTTATAGGTAACCGAGGGTATTATATAAATGAAATTGGTTAACAATAGCGGCCCTGCGAACAGGGCCTGAGGATTACAATTTGCCACTGTAAAGCACCGGCCCTGTCGGGAGGCCAGTGGGCGAGCCGCCCTCTGGTTCAAGGCTTATGGCTATCATGGCGTCAGGAGGGAGCGTTGTGTTCCGGAGGGTGACGCGTGTGGGTATGTCGTTATGCAGCAGCCCCATGGAGACCGGCGCCTGCCCGCCTGGGATCAGCCAAAGCTGCAGGCTGTGTTGCGCCGCGACAGCAGTTGGTCGAAGAGGGGCAATGCTCAGGTGCTGGCGGCTGGCGTCCGCGCTGACGACCCAATCCCCGTGCTGTTGGGCATCGTTGAGGACCATCAGCGGAACGAGTTCCGGGGCTCGGGTGGCATACCAGGCAACGACCGCTAGGGCGGCGAGTGAGGCTGCAACCATCCAGCCGACATAAGGCCGACGTTTGCGTAAAGGCTTTTTAGGCGGCAGATCGAGGGTGATTCTTTTCCACACCGTCTCGGGTGGAGGGACGGGCACAAGATGACTATCCAGCGTGCTGAACATTTCCTGCCAGTACGCGACGCGGGCGGCCAGGGCGGGTTCATGGGCAACCCGTTTCTGGAACTGAAGCCGCGCTCCTCCCCGCAGCGTGCCGAGGGCATACTCTGCTGCCAGCATGTCGTCGCGTTTTTCTGCGTCATTCATAGCCCGACACACTCCCGAAGATGGTCCATTGCCCGACGTATCCAGCTTTTCACCGAGCCAAGAGGCTGCTGGAGCCAGTCGGCAATGTCGCTGTGAGACATTCCCTGATAGTAGGCGAGCGTAATGCTCTGGCGCTGCTCGCTGCTCAAATGTTCGAGACACTGCCTGAGCCGTGCTGCCTGCGCGTCGTCGTGCCAGTTATTCTGCTCATCGTTCTCGCAAGGCAAAAGCGCTTCGTTATACGCCGTCTCGCGGTCGGCAGCCCGGGTTTGCCCGCTTCGCAGCCAGTCGATACAGCGGTTGCGCACAATATGCGTAAGCCAGGTCATCGGGGAGCTCAGTGCAGCGTTGTAGGTTTCAGCTTTACTCCAGACGGTGATAAAACAGTCGTGAAGGATCTCTTCTGCCCATGCGCGGTCGCGCAGCATGCGCAGCGCGACGGCAAACAGGTGTGGCGATGTGAGTCGATAAAGTTGTTCAAATGCACGGCGATCGCCGTTTGCGACCGCCTGCATTAATTTCAGCTGCTGTTCAGCCAGCGCGTTATCCATATTATTCCCGGAAGGCAACGTCACACTTCCGAAGTATAGACAACTACTTAGGCATCAGGACGGTATCAATCACATCGATCACGCCGTTTTTTTGATGAACGTCATAGGTGCTAATGTTCGCCACATTACCTTTACCATCCTTAAGCTGAATATTGTGCGGGCCGTTGCTCATGATCCACAGCGGCTGACCGTTAACGGTCTTCAGCTCCGCGCGGCCGCCGCCCTGTTTAATTTTCTGCTCCAGCGCTTTCATATCGTAATTACCGGCGACCACGTGATAGGTCAGAATGCTGGTGAGCGTGGCTTTGTTTTCGGGTTTGACCAGGTTCTCGACCGTGCCGGCAGGCAATTTCGCAAACGCCGCATTGGTTGGGGCAAACACGGTGAATGGCCCTTTGCTCTGGAGCGTATCCACCAGCCCGGCCGCTTTGACGGCGGCCACCAGCGTGGTGTGATCTTTCGAGTTCACGGCGTTTTCAACAATATTTTTGCTCGGGTACATTTCCGCTCCGCCCACCATCACGGAGCCTGACGTCATGGCTGCTGATGCGCCTGCACAGAAGAGTAAAGCGCTGGTTACGAATGCAACACGGGTTAGCTTTTTCATCATCTTTCCTCGGATTAGGGAGCAAAGGGGTTGCTCACATATGCATATACGAGGGGAGGGGGGAAACTGGATGCAGGAAAATACAAAAATTTTGGGTGGGAAGATAAACGCCCTCTCCCTTGAGGGAGAGGGCTCGGGTGAGGGGAAATATCCTCAGCGGCGAACCGGCGCCCCGTTGGCCACATAATACGCGGCCGTACTTTTTGCCAGCGGCTCGCGCCCGCGGATCGCGTCGGCAATCTTTTCGCCGATCATAATAGTGGTGGCGTTCAGGTTGCCGGTGATGATCTGCGGCATAATCGCCGCATCCACTACGCGCAGCCCTTCCAGCCCGTGAACGCGGCCTTCGCCGTCGACCACCGCCATCTCGTCGTAACCCATCTTGCAGGTGCCGCACGGGTGGAACGCGGTTTCGGCGTGGTTACGCACGAACTCGTCCAGCTGCTCGTCGGTCTGGCAGTCAATACCCGGACTGATTTCACGGCCGCGGTACTTGTCCAGCGCGGGCTGGTGCATGATCTCGCGGGTGATGCGGATCGCGTCGCGGAACTCCTGCCAGTCCTGCTCGTGGGACATATAGTTGAACAGGATCGCCGGATGCTGGTGCGGATCGCGCGACTTAATGCGCACGTGCCCACGGCTCGGGGAGCGCATGGAGCCAACGTGGCACTGGAAGCCGTGCTCTTTCACCGCGTTCGAGCCGTTGTAGTTAATCGCCACCGGCAGGAAGTGGTACTGAATGTTCGGCCACTCGAACTCCTCGCGGCTGCGGATAAACCCGCCCGCTTCGAAGTGGTTGCTCGCGCCCACGCCGGTGCCGCCAAACAGCCACTCGGCGCCAATCTTCGGCTGGTTCCACCACTGCAGGGCAGGGTAGAGAGAGACCGGCTCTTTGCATTCATACTGGAGGTACATCTCCAGGTGATCCTGCAGATTTTCCCCCACGCCGGGCAGGTCGTGCACCAGCGGGATATCAAACTGCTTCAGCAGGTCAGCATTGCCCACGCCGGAGCGCTGGAGGATCTGCGGGGAGGCAATCGCCCCGGCGCTCAGCAGCACTTCTTTCTTCGCCATTGCTTTGGACGGAATGGTGCTTTCGCCCTCCAGCCACTCGACACCCACGGCGCGCTTGCCGTCAAACAGAATGCGATCGGTCATGGCGTGGGTGCGGATGGTCAGATTCGGACGGGGTTTCGCCTGATCCAGATAGCCGCGCGCGGTGCTGGCGCGTCGGCCCTGCGGCGTGACCGTGCGGTCCATCGGACCGAAGCCTTCCTGCTGATAGCCGTTGAGATCGTCGGTGCGCGGATAGCCCGCCTGCACGCCCGCTTCCACCATGGCCTCAAACAGCGGGTTCACGCCCGGCTTCGAGGTGGTGACGCTCACCGGACCGTCGCCGCCGTGATAGTCGTTCGGCCCCACGTCGCGGGTCTCTGCCTTGCGGTAGTAGGGCAGGCAGTTGAGGTAGCTCCAGTGCTCCAGGCCCGGCTCTTTTGCCCAGTGGTCGAGGTCCATCGCGTTACCGCGGATGTAGCACATGCCGTTGATCAGCGACGAGCCGCCCAGCCCTTTGCCGCGCCCGCACTCCATGCGGCGGTTGTTCATGTACGGCTCTGGCTCGGTTTCGTACGCCCAGTTATAGCGCTTGCCCTGCAGCGGGAACGCCAGCGCGGCGGGCATCTGGGTGCGGAAGTCAAAGCGGTAGTCCGGCCCGCCTGCCTCAAGCAGCAGGACGGTAGTGTTCGGATCTTCAGTCAGTCGTGTAGCCAGCACGTTGCCGGCAGAGCCGGCCCCGATAATGATGTAGTCAAATTGCAAATAAACCTCCCGGTTAAAATATGGACTGGAATTTACCCATCTCAACCTGGATGGACTTCACCTGGGTGTAGCTCTGGAGCGTCATGACGCCGTTCTCGCGGCCAATGCCGGAGTGCTTGTAGCCGCCGACCGGCATCTCTGCGGCGGATTCACCCCAGGTGTTGATCCAGCAGATGCCCGCTTCGAGCTGATGAATGACGCCGTGGGCGCGGTTCAGGTCGGCCGTGACGATGCCCGCCGCCAGACCGTAGTCGGTATCGTTGGCGCGGCGAATCGCTTCTTCATCGGTGTCATAGGTCAGGATGGACATCACCGGGCCGAAGATCTCTTCGCGCACGATGGTCATCTTGTCGGTGCAGTCGGTGAACACGGTCGGGGCCACCCACGCGCCGTTATCGAAGCCTTCGCCCTTCAGCACGTCGCCGCCGCACAGTACGCGCGCGCCTTCCTCTTTGCCTTTGGCGATGTAGCGCAGCACGCTGTCGCGGTGCGGGAAGCTGACCATCGGACCAAAGTTAGTGGTTTCATCGAACAGATCGCCCGCGCGGATGCGGCCCACGCGCTCAACGATTTTCTGCTCAAACGCGGCTTTGAACTTAGCCGGAACAAACACGCGGGTGCCGTTGGTGCACACCTGGCCGGAGCTGAAGAAGTTGGCCATCATGGCGATGTCCGCCGCGAGATCGAGATCGGCATCGTCGAAAATAATCAGCGGGGATTTGCCGCCCAGCTCCATCGTCACCTCTTTCAGGGACGAGGCCGCCGAGTTGGCCATCACTTTTTTGCCGCTGGCGACGCCGCCGGTAAAGGAGACTTTGGCGATGCCCGGATGCTCGGTCAGGTACTGACCGGTCTCCGCGCCCACGCCCGGCAGGACGTTAAACACGCCGTCTGGAACGCCCGCTTCGGTGTAGATCTCTGCAAGCTTCAGGGCGGTAAGCGGCGTCACTTCGCTCGGCTTGAAGATCATTGCGTTGCCCGCCGCCAGCGCCGGGGCGGATTTCCACAGGGCTATCTGGATCGGGTAGTTCCACGCGCCGATACCCGCCACCACGCCCAGCGGCTCGCGGCGGGTGTAGACGAACGAGGTCTCACGCAGCGGGATCTGGCTGCCTTCCAGCGCCGGGATCAGCCCCGCGTAGTACTCCAGCACGTCCGCGCCGGTGACGATGTCGACGGTGGAAGTTTCGGAATACGCTTTACCGGTGTCGAGGGTTTCCAGCTTCGCCAGCTCGTCGTTGCACTCGCGCAGGATGTCGACGGCGCGACGCAGGATGCGCGAGCGCTCCATGGCGGTCATCGCCGCCCAGACTTTTTGCCCGCGCGTTGCGCTTTCTACGGCGCGATCGACGTCCTCGCGCCCGGCGGCCTGTACGGTCGCCAGGACTTCACCGTTGGCCGGGTTGATGGTCTCGAAGGTGCGACCGCTGGTGGCCGATGTATAACCACCATTGATATAAAGCTGCTGTTCTGCCATTCGGGACATAAATTCTCCTCGGTTATTCGGTCGGTAAATGCTGGCTGATAAAGTGGCTGGTCAGTGACTGGGCCTGGGTCTTATCCAGCGGTTTGCCGCTCAGCGCGGCGCGCAGCCACAGCCCGTCGATCAGCGCCGCCAGCCCGTAGCCCGCCTCCTGGGCCTGTTCGCGCGGAAGCTCGCGGCGGAACTCGTACACCAGGTTCGACAGCAGGCGGCGGCTGCTCACCTGCTGCAGGCGGTAGAGCATCGGCTGGTGCATGCTGCTCGCCCAGAAGGCCAGCCAGGCCTTCATTGCCGCGCCGCTGGTCTGGGTTTCATCAAAATTGCCGCCGACAATCGCCTGCAGACGCTGCTCCGCGCTGCCGTTCGGCAGGGCGTGCAGGCGGCTCAAAACCGCGTCGCGCAGCTGGCCGGTGATGTCGCGCATGGTCGCTTCCAGCAGACCGTTTTTGTCTTTGAAGTAGTGACTGATGATCCCCGTGGAAACGCCCGCCCGACGGGCGATCTGCGCGATCGTCGCGTCATGCATTCCCACTTCATTTATTGCTTCCAGCGTGGCGTCGATAAGCTGCCTGCGCCGGATCGGCTGCATCCCCACTTTGGGCATTGTTGCCACTCCATTCATCAGCGTTGGTTATACATTAAAGCGGTTTTTGATTGGACGTTCAATATAAAATGTGTCTTAATTGTTGCGGATTTGGATTTTAATAGTTACAAAAACAGTGAGGATACTGGATGACAGACCTTTCACAGGACAGAGAAAAAGACAAAATCAACCCGGTCGTTTTTTATACGTCCGCCGGGCTGATTTTGTTGTTTTCCCTGACGACGATCTTCTTTCGTGATTTTTCTGCCGAGTGGATTGGGCACACCCTGAACTGGGTGTCGAAGACCTTCGGCTGGTACTACCTGCTGGCGGCGACGCTCTATATTGTCTTCGTGGTCTGCATTGCCTGCTCGCGCTTTGGTTCGGTAAAGCTCGGGCCTGAGCAGTCCAAGCCCGAGTTCAGCCTGCTGAGCTGGGCCGCAATGCTGTTTGCCGCGGGCATCGGCATCGACCTGATGTTCTTCTCCGTGGCGGAACCGGTCACGCAGTATATGCAGCCGCCGGAAGGGGCAGGGCAGACGATGGAGGCCGCGCGCCAGGCGATGGTCTGGACGCTGTTCCACTACGGACTGACGGGCTGGTCGATGTACGCCCTGATGGGCATGGCGCTCGGATACTTTAGCTATCGTTATAATTTACCCCTCACCATTCGCTCTGCGCTCTACCCGATCTTCGGTAAAAAGATTAACGGCCCGATTGGCCACAGCGTCGACATTGCGGCGGTGATCGGCACTATCTTCGGCATCGCGACAACGCTCGGGATCGGCGTGGTGCAGCTCAACTACGGGCTGAGCGTGCTGTTTGATATTCCGGACTCGATGGCGGCGAAAGCGGCGCTGATCGCGCTCTCCGTCATTATCGCCACCATTTCGGTGACGTCGGGCGTCGATAAGGGCATCCGCGTACTCTCCGAGCTGAACGTGGCGCTGGCGCTGGGCCTGATCCTGTTCGTGCTGTTTATGGGTGATACCTCGTTCCTGCTCAATGCCTTAGTGCTGAACGTGGGCGACTACGTGAACCGCTTTATGGGCATGACGCTGAACAGCTTCGCCTTCGACCGCCCGGTAGAGTGGATGAACAACTGGACGCTGTTCTTCTGGGCGTGGTGGGTGGCGTGGTCGCCGTTTGTTGGCCTGTTCCTCGCGCGCATTTCGCGTGGCCGCACCATTCGTCAGTTCGTAATGGGCACGCTGATTATCCCGTTCACCTTTACCCTGCTGTGGCTGTCGATTTTCGGCAACAGCGCGCTGCACGAGATCATCCACGGCAATGCAACCTTCGCGCAGGAAGCGATGGCGCACCCGGAGCGCGGCTTTTACAGCCTGCTGGCGCAGTACCCGGCGTTTACCTTTAGCGCCTCCGTGGCGACCATCACCGGCCTGCTGTTTTATGTCACCTCGGCGGACTCCGGCGCGCTTGTGCTGGGCAACTTCACCTCGAAGCTCAAAGACATCAACAGCGACGCGCCGAACTGGCTGCGCATCTTCTGGTCCGTTGCCATCGGCCTGCTGACGCTCGGCATGCTGATGACCAACGGCATCTCGGCGCTGCAGAACACCACGGTGATCATGGGGCTGCCGTTCA
Source organism: Enterobacter sp. 241F3 (assembly GCF_034106785.1). Taxonomy (NCBI): domain Bacteria; kingdom Pseudomonadati; phylum Pseudomonadota; class Gammaproteobacteria; order Enterobacterales; family Enterobacteriaceae; genus Enterobacter; species Enterobacter sp. 241F3. Next base: position 1,250,622 of record NZ_JAWNDD010000001.1, on the reverse strand, counting down.
GCTTCGTCATCTTCTTTGTCATGGCCGGGCTGTATAAATCGCTCAAGGTGGAAGACTACCGCCGCGTCAGCGCCAGCCGCGACACCGCGCCGCGTCCGATGGGGGCGCAGGACAGGCTGAGCTGGAAGAAACGCCTGTCGCGACTGATGAACTACCCGGGCACGCGCTACACCAAACAGATGATGGAGACCGTCTGCTTCCCTGCGATGGAAGAGGTGGCGCAGGAGCTGAAGCTGCGTGGCGCCTACGTGGAGCTCAAAAATCTGCCGCCGGAGGAGGGCGAGACCCTGGGTCACCTGGATCTGCTGGTGCACATGGGCGACGAGCAGAACTTTGTCTACCAGATCTGGCCGCAGCAGTACTCGGTGCCCGGGTTTACCTACCGGGCGCGCAGCGGGAAGTCGACCTACTACCGGCTGGAGACCTTCCTGCTGGAAGGAAGCCAGGGGAATGATTTGATGGACTACAGCAAGGAGCAGGTGATTACGGACATTCTGGATCAGTATGAACGGCACCTGAACTTTATCCATCTCCACAGGGAAGCGCCGGGTAATAGCGTGATGTTCCCGGATGTTTGAGCCTTGATCTGAAGAACGTATAAAGGCATCGCCGCTGTCCTCATGCCGGGTGGCACTGCGCTTACCCGGCCTACAAACCGCTTTACTGTAGGCCTGATAAGCGTTGCGCCATCAGGCTTTTAGCAGTGTCCACACGCTCGTATCATTATTCTGCCAGATGAGGGTGAAGCGTTTACCCTCAGGATAGTCTCCAACCGGGTGCGAAAGCGCCAGCGTGATTGTTTTTTCCGTTAACTCTGTGACTCTCGCCCACTCAAACCCCATAAAAGTCTTCACCTGCGGAAAGAACGCCTTAAATAAACTTTCTTTGGCGCTAAAAGTGAGCGTCAGCGCCAGCGCAAAAGGGTAGCCCGAGTGCGTCAGGCACATCGCTTCCTGTGCATCAATGATACCGTCCTGGATTTCGCGGGCTTCACGGTCTGGAAGAATGGCTTCGCAATCAATACCCACAAGCGCATCTGGATGACTGACGACAACCGCCATTGCCTGCGTGCCGCTGTGGGTGATGCTCCCTGAGACGCCTTCCGGCCAGAGCGGTTCACCGCTGGGGCCGATACCGGGAATTACGCGTTCATTTATCGCACTGAGGGCATGCGCGGCGGCAGTGCGGCCTGCCAGATGCTCGGCTTTTCGTTTGCGTCCGGCGTTTGAAAGCTCTGCGTGATGGGGGAGCCAGAGAAGATCGGCGTCGGTGAAGGTAGTTGGGTCGAAGGTGACGTGGTGGACGGTGTGGCCGGCGAGAATGAACGTGGTGTGGGTTGTGCGCATGTTTTCCCCTCTATCAACAAATAGTGCGGCCTGATGCCCTCAACCCGGCCCTCTCCCACGGGGAGAGGGAGCAAACACTAAAAACGGCAACTGGGTTGCCGTTTTGTTTTTACCTTAGAAACGCGTATTTACGCTCATGTACCAGGTTCGACCCGGTTCATTATACGTGTAGGCCCCCGCACCGTACATATACGCGCCGGTGGTGGCGTTCCCGGTCGTCTGGGCATTCCCCGCACGCCACTGGCGCTTGTCGAAGACGTTATCCACGCCGCCGGTCAGGCTGACGTTCTTCGTCATGTCCCAGGTTGCGCTCAGACCAACGATGCTGTACGGACTGACCTCGTCTTTCTCAGACCCGGTCACAGGCTGACCTTTGTAGTTGTACTTCTTCGGCTGCTGCTTGCCGTACCAGGTAAAGGTCGACTGGAGCGACACGTCCTGATGCACCTGCCAGCTCAGGGTCGAGTTCAGCGTGTACTCTGGAATAATCGACAGACGATCGCCGGTCTCCTTGTTCTTGCTCTGCAGCATGTATGTAATATTGTTGGTCCAGTTAATGGTGTCGCTGACCGGTACGTTCAGGGAGCCTTCCAGCCCTTCGACCACCGCCTTCGGTACGTTTTCCCACTGGTAGATATCCGTCTTCACTTTACCGGACGAGGTGTGACCGATCGGCGCGTAGCCCGCTTCGATCTTGTCGCGGTAGTCGTTACGGAACCAGGTCACGCCCGCCAGCCAGCCGTCGCGTTTCCACTCCAGGCCAATCTCTTTGTTGATGCTGGTTTCGGCCTTCAGGTCGTCGTTACCCATCATGTAGCAGCCCACGCCGTCGGAGCTGGCGTAGCAGCCCTGACCTTTGCTGTAGAGAAGGTAGTTCGGGTTGGTCTGGTACAGGCTCGGCGCTTTGTAGGCGCGGGCGATCCCCATCTTCAGCGTGAAGTCATCCCCCAGACCCTGCGACAGGTTAAGTGACGGGCTCCAGTTGTTGCCGACGATGGTGTGATGGTCGAAGCGCAGGGCAGGGGTCAGCATGGTGCTGTCGGTCAGCTCCATGTTGTTCTCGGCGAACAGCGAGAAAATCTCTGCCGAGGTGTACGGGCTGCGGTCGTTGCTCATGCCCGGAATGATGCCGCCCTGCTGGGTTTGCGTGAAGGAGGTGGAGTCCTTCATACGCTGCTGGTTCCACTCGGTGCCCAGCGTCAGGTTCTGGTTAACGAGGAAATCAATCGGCAGGTTGATTTCACTGTGCAGCATCACGTCGGCCAGATCGGTGTCGGTGAATTTATTACTGTTGAACAGGCCTTCCAGACCGCCCGCCAGCCCTTCGCCCAGACGGGAGTTGCGGGTGTGCTCGTACTGTGCCCAGTTGCTGGTCGTGATGCCGTTATCCCAGCCGCCGTTCCAGGTCACCGCGAAGTTCTGGCGATAGATACGGTTGGTCTCTTTGCCGTAGTTCTTCTTCACCAGGCCGCTGGAGCTGTTGTCGTTGTTGGTGTTCTGGGTATCACCGGCGTAGAGGTTATTCTGACGGCTGTAGCCCGCCTCAAATTCCAGCGACTGCATCGGCGCAAAGTCCCAGCGCACCACGCCGTTGATGTCTTTATTTTCCACCCCTTCACGGCCCGCGGGCAGCGTGTCGGCGTAGGCACCGGTTCGGTCAGACTGGTGACCCTGGTTGATGTCCCACGCGTCGGCCTGGGTTTTGTCCAGATTGCCGAACATGCGGAAGCTGAAGTCGCCGCCCAGCGGGCCGCTCAGGCTGAAGTTGGTGCGTTTGGTGGAACCTTCATCCTTGTGCTCAGGCGCATTCAGGTAGGTGTTCCAGGAGCCGTGCCACTGGTCGTCGAATTTTTTGGTGATGATGTTCACCACGCCACCTGCCGCGCCGTTGCCATAGCGCGCGGCGGCCGGACCGCGGATCACTTCGATACGCTCGATCATCTCCGGCGGCACCCAGCCGGTATCACCGCGGGTGTCGCGCTCGCCGCGCCAGCCCAGACGGATAGAGTTACGGCTGGTCACCGGCTTGCCGTCGATCAGGATCAGGGTGTTTTCTGGCCCCATGCCGCGGATATCAATCTGACGGTTATTCCCGCGCTGGCCGCTGGTGGAGTTACCGGTCAGGTTAACGCCCGGCATGGTGCGGATGATTTCCGCCACGTCCCGCGCGGGCGGGTTTTTGCGGATCTCATCGGCGGTGATGGTCGATACCCCCGGCGCCTGCAGATTCTGCTCGGCGGCGGTGATCACCATCGTGTCTTCGTGCTGCGCAGAGGCGGTGTTGTCGTCTGCCAGAGCGGGCAGCGCGACGCCGTAAATCCCTAAATTGACCAGCAAGGCCAGAGAGTGAATCTTCTTATTCATTGTACGTCCTGCTTTTGTGGTTGTTTTATGAGCGCTTCCCACAGCGCGGGCACTACGCTATTGCAAATGCAAATAGTTATCAATAATATTATCAATAAAATTTGCTCTGAAACAAAAAAGACTGTTAAACATGAGGTTATAAGGGTGACGGCGTTAACAACGGGAAGTGAGGCGTGGTGGCAGTCTAAAAACGGGCCTGAATGGAAGCCGGAAAAGGGAAAATATCGCGTCACGTTCTGGTGGCGTGACCCGGCAGGAACGCAAAGAACGTCACCGATCAAACGCGTCTGGCTCTACGTCACCGGCGTGACCGATCATCACCAAAATACCCGTCCGCAGTCCCTCAAACGCATTCCCGATACCGACGTCTGGCAGTGGCAGGGTGAGTTCAGCCCCGAGTGGCGCGGAAGCTACTGCTTTATCCCCTCTGTGAATGAAAACGATTTTGCCAGCGTCGTGTTTGAAGGCGAGCAGCCGGACCGCATGGCGCTGCGCGAGGGCTGGCGCAGGCTGCTGCCGCACGCGGTTGCAGACCCGCTGAATCCGCAGAGCTGGCGCGGCGGGCGCGGCCATGCCGTCTCCGCGCTGGAGATGCCGCAAGCACCGGTTCAGCCGGGCTGGAATCATCCCGATACGCCGTATCAACCTCCGATTTGCATTGAGTGGGAAAGCGCGCGCCTGAAAAATCGCCGCCGCGTCTGGATTTTCACCACCGGGGGCGACAACCTGGAACGTCCGCTGGCGGTGCTGCTCGACGGGCAGTTCTGGGCCGAAAGCATGCCGGTCTGGCCTGCGCTGGCGTCTCTCACCGCCGAGCGCAAATTACCGCCTGCGGTCTACGTCTTAATCGATGTTATCGACATGCAGCATCGCAACCGCGAGCTGCCGTGCAATCCCGATTTCTGGCTGGCGGTGCAGGAAGAACTTCTCCCCCTTGTCCAAAAACGCGCGCCGTTCAGCGACCGCGCCGACCGTACGGTGGTCGCAGGGCAAAGCTTTGGCGGGCTCGCGTCTCTTTATGCAGGCCTCAACTGGCCGCAGCGTTTTGGCTGCGTGCTCAGCCAGTCCGGCTCCTACTGGTGGCCGCACCGCGGCGGGCAGCAGGAAGGGCTATTAATCGAACAACTTAAAGCCGGTGAAATAACCCCTCGCGGGCTACGCATCATTCTTGAAGCCGGGCGCAACGAGCCGCTCATCTTCCGCGCGAATCAGGCGATTTACGCCGCGATGCAGACGCACCAACCGGTTATCTGGCGTCAGGTTGACGGCGGACACGACGCGCTTTGCTGGCGCGGTGGGCTGACGCAGGGGCTGATGACCCTCTGGCAGCCGCTTATTCACTAACGGAGTCTGTATGGAATTCAGCAATCCTTTCGATAATCCGCAGGGACAGTTCGCTATTTTGCAAAATGACCAGGGGCAGTACAGCCTGTGGCCGCAGCAGTGCGAACTGCCGGCAGGGTGGCGCGTGGTGTGCGAAGCACAGTCTCAGGAGGCGTGCCAGCAGTGGCTGGCGGAACACTGGCAAACGCTTGAGTCGTCTCACTTTGCGGGGGAGAACACATGAACCGTCTTCCTCTCGTCGCTGCCCAGCCAGGTATCTGGATGGCGGAACAGCTGTCCACGCTGCCAAACGCCTGGAGCGTGGCGCACTACACCGAGCTGAAAGGCGATATTGATGCGCCACTGCTGGCAAAAGCCATTGCCGCAGGCATGATGCAGGCCGATACCCTGCGCATGCGCTTTGCGGAAGAAAACGGTGAGGTGTGGCAGTGGGTGGATGACACCTTCATTCTGCCGGAACCGCCCGTTGTTCGCGTTGATTCCCACGCCGCCGCCGTGGCGCTGATGGAATCCGATCTTAACCAGAACCTGCGCGTCGACAGCGGCCAGCCGCTGGCATTTCACCAGCTGATTCAGGTCGGTGAAAACCACTGGTACTGGTATCAGCGCTATCATCATCTGGTAGTGGATGGCTTCACCTTCCCGGCCATTACCCGGCAGATAGCCGCAATTTATGCCGCGTGGAAAAAGGGCGACCCCACGCCGGAATCCCCGTTTACCCCATTTGCAGAGGTGGTGGACGAGTACCAGCGCTATCGCGACAGCGAGGCGTACCGGCGCGACGGCGCCTTCTGGGCCGAGCAGCGTAAACAGCTGCCTTCTCCGGTCTCGCTCTCCTCCGCGCCGCTGCCTGGACGCGCCGCCACGACCGATATTCTTCGCCTGAAGGTTGACGCCGACGGTCGCGCCTTTAGCCAGCTTGCTCAGGCGGCAGGGCAGACGCAGCGTACTGAACTGGCGCTTGCGCTGGTGGCGCTGTGGCTGGGCCGTCTTACCGGACGCCTGGACTACGCCGCCGGGTTTATCTTTATGCGCCGCATGGGGTCTGCCGCGCTGACCGCGACCGGCCCGGTGCTTAACGTCCTGCCGCTGGCGGTCAATATCAATGCGCAGGAAAGCCTGCCCGCGTTGGCGCTGCGCCTGGCGAACCAGCTGAAAAAAATGCGCCGCCACCAGCGCTACGACGCCGAGCAGATCGTGCGAGACAGCGGGAAAGCGGCGGGTGATGAAGCGCTGTTTGGTCCCGTGCTGAACGTTAAGGTGTTTGATTATCAGCTTGATATCGACGGCGTGGAGGCCATCACCCACACGCTGGCGACCGGACCGGTGAACGATCTGGAACTGGCGCTGTTCCCGGACGAGCAGGGCGGATTAAGCATTGAGATCCTCGCCAATAAGCAGCGTTACGATGAAGCGACGCTGAAGCGTCACGTCGCTCGCCTGAACGCGATGCTGATTCAGTTTGCGGCCAACCCGGACCTGCGCTGTGGTGAAGTGGAAACCGTTTCTGAACAGGAATACGCGCAGCTTGAGCGCATCAACGATACCGGACTGGCGCTGCCGTCCACCACGCTCGCGGATCTGGTGGCGGAACAAGCGAGCAAAACGCCGGACGCCCCGGCGCTGGCGGATGCGCATATTGAGCTGAACTATAGCCAGATGCGCGAGCAGGTCGTCGCGCTGGCAAACCAGCTGCGCGAGCGCGGCGTGAAGCCGGGCGACAGCGTGGCGGTGGCCCTGCCGCGTTCGGTATTCCTGACGTTAGCATTACACGGCATTGTGGAGGCGGGCGCCGCATGGCTGCCGCTCGACACCGGCTACCCGGACGATCGCCTGCGGATGATGCTCGAGGACGCGAAGCCGTCGCTGCTCATTACCACTGACGAACAGCTTCCGCGCTTTAGCGATCTCTCCGTCGAGACGTTTAGTTACAACACGCTATTACCGACCGCGGGTGCTGAGCCGCTGCGGCTGGCGAAGCCGGAGCAGACGGCGTATATCATCTTTACCTCCGGTTCGACCGGGCGTCCGAAAGGGGTCATGGTCGGCCATACCGCTATCGTCAACCGCCTGAAGTGGATGCAGGATCGCTACCCTCTGAACGCGAGCGACGTGGTGGCGCAGAAAACGCCGTGCAGCTTTGACGTGTCGGTGTGGGAGTTCTGGTGGCCGTTTATCGCCGGGGCGAAGCTGGTGATGGCCGAGCCGGACGCGCACCGCGATCCGCAGGCAATGCAAAGCTTCTTCGCCCACTACGGCGTGACCACCACCCACTTCGTGCCGTCGATGCTGGCGGCGTTTGTTGCCTCACTGACGCCGGAAAACGTCGACTGCTGCAAAACGCTTAAGCAGGTGTTCTGTAGCGGCGAAGCGCTGCCGACGGAACTGTGCCGCGAGTGGGAACAACTGACCCACGTGCCGCTGCACAACCTCTATGGCCCGACGGAAGCGGCGGTAGACGTCAGCTGGTATCCGGCGTATGGCCCTGAGCTGGCGGCAGTTGCAGGCAATAGCGTGCCGATCGGCTTCCCGGTGTGGAACACGGGCCTGCGCATTCTGGATGCCATGATGCGCCCGGTGCCGTTCGGCGTGGCGGGCGATCTCTACCTCACCGGCATTCAGCTGGCGCAGGGATATCTGGGCCGTCCGGACCTCACCGCCAGCCGCTTTATTGCTGACCCGTTCGCTCCCGGCGAGCGCATGTACCGCACCGGCGACGTTGCCCGCTGGCTGGATAACGGCGCGGTGGAATATCTCGGCCGCAGCGACGATCAGCTAAAAATTCGCGGTCAGCGCATTGAGCTGGGCGAAATCGACCGGGCGATGCTGTCGCAGCCGGACGTGGCCCAGGCTGTGGCGCACGCCTGCGTCTTCAACCAGGCGGCTGCAACGGGTGGCGATGCCCGTCAGCTGGTGGGGTACGTGGTTTCTGAGTCCGGTTTACCGCTGGATCGCGATGCGCTGCTGGAATCACTCAAAGCCCAGTTGCCGCCGCATATGGTGCCGGTGGTGCTGCTGCAAATCAGCGCGATGCCGCTGAGCGCCAACGGCAAGCTTGACCGCAAGGCGCTGCCGCTGCCGGAACTGACCCGCAATACCTCCGGGCGGGCGCCGGAAAGCGAAACCGAAATCGCCGTCGCGCAGGCTTTTACCGCGCTGCTGGGCTGCGAGATCAATGACATCGAGGCGGATTTCTTTGCCCTCGGCGGCCACTCGCTGCTGGCCATGCGTCTGGCGGCGCAGCTTAGCCGCACGTTCAACCGTAAGGTGACGCCGGGGCAAATTATGGTTGCCTCCACGGTGAGCAAGCTTAGCGCGCTGTTGGATTCGGCGATGAGCGACGAGCAGGCGCAGCGTCTGGGGTTTGAAACGCTTCTGCCGCTGCGTGAGAGCGACGGCCCGACGCTGTTCTGCTTCCATCCGGCGTCCGGCTTCGCCTGGCAGTTTAGCGTCCTGGCGCGCTATCTCAGCCCACGCTGGTCAATCGTCGGCATTCAGTCGCCGCGCCCGGACGGCCCGATGCAGCAGTGCGCGGATCTCGATGGGGTGATCGACCATCATCTGAACACGTTGCGCAAGCAGCAGCCGCAGGGGCCGTATTACCTGTTCGGTTATTCCCTCGGCGGCACGCTGGCGCAGGGCATTGCAGCTCGTCTGCGCGAGCAGGGTGAAGAGGTGTCGTTCCTTGGCCTGCTGGATACCTGGCCGCCGGAAACCCAGAACTGGGCGGAAAAAGAGGCTAACGGTCTCGACCCGGCGGTGCTGGCGGAGATCGAGCGCGAGCGTCATGCGTTTATCGCCGCCCAGCAGGGACAGGGCTCCAGCGAGCTGTTTAACGCCATTGAGGGCAACTACGCCGACGCGGTGCGGCTGCTCACCACAGCGCACAGTTCACGCTTTGACGGTAAAGCGACGCTGTTTGTTGCCGAACGTACGCGAACGATGGATCCGCATACGGCCTGGGTGCCGTGGGTGGGCGAGCTGGAGGTCTACAGCCAGGACTGCGCCCACGTGGATATCATTTCACCACAGGCGTTTGAAAAGATTGGGCCGGTGTTGAAGGAAATTTTAGGATAGTGCAAATGCCCGGTGGCGCTGCGCTTACCGGGCCTACGGGAGCTAAATGTAGGCCCGGTAAGGCGTAGCCGCCACCCGGCTATTACCGCCGACCTAACGGCACCACCAGCGGCGTACCCGCCACCGGATCGTCGATTATCATGCAGCGCATGCCGTAGATCCGCTCTATAAGCTCCGGCGTGACAATCTCTTTCGGCGCACCCTGGGCCACAATCTCACCGTCCCGCAAGGCAATCAGGTGCGTGGCGTAGCGGCATGCCTGGTTTAAATCGTGCAGTACCGCTGCCAGGGTGTACCCCTGCGTGCGGTTCAGCTCGCTCAGCAGCTCCAGCAGGTCAATTTGGTGGCTGATGTCCAGCCACGTTGTCGGCTCGTCCAGCAGCATGATCGACGTCTCCTGCGCCAGCACCATCGCAATCCACGCTCGCTGACGCTGGCCGCCGGAGAGGGTGTCCACGCTCTGCCGGGCGAGATCGGCGATCCCCGTCGCCTGCATCGCGCGGTTCACCGCCTCGTCGTCCTCTTTACGCCAGCGGGTAAACAGCGGCTGGTGCGGGTAGCGCCCGCGCGAGACCAGCTCCTGCACCGTGATGTCCCCCGGCGTGGTGGCGTTTTGGGCCAGCAGCCCGATGCGGCGTGCCACCTCTTTGCTGGCGAAGCGCTGGATCTGCTCCCCGTCCAGGAAGACGCTACCTTCCACCGGCGTCATCAGGCGGCTCAGCGTGCGCAGCAGGGTAGATTTCCCGCAGCCGTTCGGGCCGATAATCGCGGTGAAGTGGCCGTCCGGAATGGCAACGGTTAAGTCTCGGGCAATGATTTTTTTGCCGTAGCCGAGGGTGAGATGTTCGCCGCGCAAGCGAGTGGTTGTGTCTGTCATTTCTTGCGTGACTCCTTAACGAGCAAGACGATGAGGTAAATCCCGCCGAGGCTTACGGTCACTACGCCCACCGGCAGTTGATAAGGCATAAACAGCTGCTGGGCGCAGAGATCGGCGGCCAGCAGCAGCAGCGCGCCGCACAGCGCCGCCTGGGTTAATCCCCAGCGCGCCGTCCCGCTAAGACGTCGCGCGATATGCGGTGCCACGAGGGCGATAAACGAGATTGGCCCGGCGATCGCCGTAGAGGCTGCGGTCAGCAGTACGGCGACCAGCATCAGCATCAGGCGCGAGCGCTCGACGCTCACGCCCAGCGCGCAGGCGCTGTCGTCGCCCATCTCCAGCAGCCGCATGCGGCGAACCAGCAGCAGCGCGCCGATAAACATCAGCACAATCAGCGGCGCGGCGGGCCAGGTTTTGCCCCACGTCAGGCCGTTAAGGGAACCTGCGTACCACAGCCCGGCGGAAAGCGCCGTTTCCAGCGAGGCCTGCAGCAGCAGCCAGGTGTTAAAGGCCATCAGCATCGCACGTACGCCGATACCGATAATGATCAGCCGGAAGGTGTCGATGCCGTTGCGCCAGGCCAATAGCCAGATAACCAGCGACGTCAGAATGCCGCCCGCCATTGCCGTAAAGGTAATGGCCGTCAGGTGCTGACCGAGCAGCACCATCGCTACCAGCACGCCGCTCCAGGCCCCGGTATTGAGTCCCATCACGTCCGGGCTACCGAGCGGGTTGCGCATCAGCGACTGGAATATCGCACCGCTGACGCCGAGCGCCGCACCTACGAGAATTGCCATCGCCACGCGCGGCAGGCGCCATTCGGTGACAACCAAGGTGATATTGCGCGGCGCGCTGCCGAGCAGGGCGTTAAGCACCTGAGAAAAATCGAGCGTCACCGCGCCGCTGCGCAGGCTCCAGACCGCCAGCAGCAGAATGAGGATACTTAGCAGCGAGACGCTGGTGAGTAAACGACGGGACGGGGCCATCATGCGCCACCTCCGCGTCTACGTCGTACCAGGAAGATCAGCACCGGCGCGCCGATAAAGGCGCTGACCACCGAGACGCGCAGTTCGCCCGGCACCAGCAGGCGACCCAGCACGTCGGCAAACAGCAGCAGCGCAGGCGTCGCCAGCAGCGTGACCGGCAGCGACCAGCGGTGATCCGTCCCCACCAGCCAGCGCGACATGTGCGGCATCATCAGGCCGATAAAGGCAATCGGGCCGACCACGGCGGTCGCGCTGCCGCACAGGACGGTGATGGCCAGCAGGCCAATCAGCTGCGTGCGCGCGACGCGGTTGCCTAGAGCGGTAGCGGTGTCGCTGCCGAGGCTCAGGCTGTTCAGCGCCCGGCTTAAAAACAGCGCCACGGCGGCAGCAATAATGACCGGGAACGCCACCACTTTCAGGGTTTCAAGGGTGCGGATATCCAGCGAGCCGGCCTGCCAGAAGCGCAGCTGGTCGTAGACGTCCGGGTTGAGCAGGGCGATGCCGTTAGATAAGCCTTCCAGCACCGCCGCGAGCGCCACGCCCGCCAGCGTCAGGCGTACCGGACTCAGCTGGCCGCCGCCCTGGCTGCCGGTAAACGCCACTAGCAGCGAGGCGGCCAGCGCGCCGCAGAAAGCCATCGCCAGCTGTTCAGAGGGAGAAGTAAGCCCAAACAGCGCCGCTCCGAGCACGATGGCAAAGCTGGCGCCAGAGTTAACGCCGAGAATGCCGGGGTCCGCCAGCGGATTGCGGGTGAGGGTTTGCATCAGGGCACCGGCAAGGCCGAGTGCGCCACCGGCCAGCAGCCCGGCAAGGGTGCGGGGCAGGCGAGCGTCGAGCACGATAGTGCAGTCAGCGCTTTGGCAGGTGCCAGTGAGCGCATCAACGATGACGGACGCGGGAAGCGGCTTCGCGCCGACCAGCAGGCTGAGTGCAGTCGCAAGGATCAACAGCAGCAATAAAACGGGCACGGCAATCGCGCGCACCGAAGAAGAGGAAAACGACATAGCAACATCCATGATTTGATAATGATAGTGATTATCGTTATCTATCTTATTTGGCTATGTTAGCATGTGCGCCCATGGAATGGGTAGAATTACACTCAAGGCTTTGTCATGAATCAAAAATCCTGGCTGCTTAACCTCAGCCTGCTCAAAACGCACCCGGCCTATCGCGCCGTGTTTATCGCTCGCTTTATCTCCATTTTATCCCTCGGCCTGCTCGGCGTGGCCGTGCCGGTCCAGATCCAGACCATGACGCACTCCAGCTGGCTGGTGGGGTTATCGGTTACCTTAACCGGCGGGGCGATGTTTATCGGCCTGATGGTTGGCGGCGTGCTGGCGGACCGCTACGAGCGCAAGAAGCTGATCCTGCTGGCGCGCGGCACCTGCGGCGTGGGCTTTATCGGGCTGTGTCTGAACGCCATGCTGCCTGAGCCGTCGCTGATCGCCATTTATGCCCTGGGGCTGTGGGACGGCTTTTTCGCCTCGCTGGGCGTGACGGCGCTGCTGGCGGCCACGCCCGCGCTGGTCGGGCGAGAAAATCTGATGCAGGCGGGGGCGATCACCATGCTCACCGTGCGCCTCGGCTCGGTGATTTCACCGATGGTGGGCGGCCTGCTGCTGGCGACCGGCAACGTGGCGTGGAACTACGGGCTGGCGGCGGCAGGGACCTTTATCACCACGCTGACGCTGCTGCGCCTGCCGCTGCTGCCGCCTCCGCCGCAGCCGCGCGAGCATCCCCTGAAATCGCTGATGGCCGCGATTCGTTTCCTGTTCAGCAACCCGCTGATTGGCGGCATTGCGCTGCTCGGCGGCCTGCTGACCATGGCGAGCGCCGTGCGCGTGCTGTATCCGGCATTAGCGGGAGAGTGGCAGATGAGCGCCTCGGAGATTGGCATTCTCTACGCGGCCATTCCGCTCGGCGCGGCGTGCGGGGCGCTGACCAGCGGCAACCTGGCGCAGAGCGCGCGTCCGGGGCTGATTATGCTGCTTGCCACTCTGGCGTCGTTTATCGCCATCGGCTTCTTTAGCCTGATGCCGGCGTGGGCGCTCGGGGTGTTGTGCCTGGTGATTTTCGGCTGGCTGAGCGCCATCAGTTCGCTGCTGCAGTACACCCTGATCCAGACCCAGACGCCGGAAGGGATGCTCGGGCGCATCAACGGCCTGTGGACGGCGCAGAACGTCACGGGCGATGCGATTGGCGCGGCGATCCTCGGCGGGCTGGGGGCGATAATGACCCCGGCGGCGTCGGCGAGCAGCAGCGGGTTTGTGTTAGCGATGGTTGGCGTGATTTTGTTAGTGGCGTTGGTGAAATTGCGGCGGTTCAGGCAGGAGGTTGTGTTGAACGACGGTGTGGCCTGATGCCCTCACCCCGGTCCTCTCCCACAGGGAGAGGGTGGGAAAATGCCTACTTAAACAACGTATTCAATCTGTCTAACACCAGCATCGCGCTGTAATAATCCAGGCGGAACGTCTCGGTTCCCAATGCCCAAACCCGTTTGTTTTTCACCGACGGCAGATGCGCCAGCAGCGGGTTGGCGTAAATCGCATCCACATCTTTCTGGTCGCCGGCAAACACGAACAGCCCTTCGCCGTTCAGTCCCGTTGCCAGGTTTTCACCGCCCAGCTGGATAATATCGTGCCGCTTGCCCTGGCTTGTTGAGGTCTGCAAACCGGCGGGCAGGTCCGCCAGCGTAAAGCCCAGCTGGTGCAGCAGCTTGCCCTGCGCCGATTCTGCGGTCCACAGGTTGGCGCTGTGCGCGGCGGCGGTGTAGACGATGGCGTTCACCGGCTCCGGCGGCAGCTTCATCTGCTCTTTCACCTGCGCGAGCTGTTTATCAAACGCGGCAATGCGCTCTTCGGCCTGTTTTTCCTGACCGGTGATGGTGCCCAGTTGCGTCAGCAGTGCCTGCCAGCTCTTGTCGTCGTAGTTGATGATAAGCGTCGGCGCAATGGCGGAGAGCTGATCGTACAGCGCCAGCGCGGAATCACCGCCGGTGGCGCTGATCAAAATCAGATCCGGCATTTGTGCGGCGACCGCTTCGGCGCTCGGTTCGCCAATATACATCCGCGCAACCTGACGCTGTTTCGCAATATCGCCCCACTGGCGCAAAAAGCCCTGCGCATCGGCCACGCGGTTGTTCGGCGTGGTCGCGCCGCTGGCGACGACCGGGGCGTCAATCGCCAGCAGGGAGCCGGTTAAGGTCACGCTGGTAGAGACAATGCGCGTCGGTTTGCTCTCTAGCGTGTGAACGCCGCGGCTGTCAGTCACCTGACGCGGCCAGTCGGCGGCAGCGGCTGAGGTAAGTCCTAAAACAAAAAGTGCCAATAAAAGCAGGGGATTACGGAAAATGGCAGGGAATTTCACAACGCGGGATCCTGTTTTTGTTGAGGATAATGCTTCTCATTTTCATGGCTGCAGCATCTGGATGCAAGCTTTTGTCGCACAAGTTATTTGCCCGACGGTTGACAGCGGAGCGATGTGGGATTAGGTTAGCCGACGAAAATATAAATGATAATCATTATTGCTTCTTTTATCATTTTAAGGAGGATGATATGGATACGTCCCTGGCTGAGGAAGTTCAGCACGCAGCAACCACGCTGGAATCAGACCGTTTTTTCTTTATGTCGCCTTACCGCAGCTTTACTACGTCCGGCTGCTTTGCCCGCTTCAGTGAACCCGCAGTTGGCGGTGACGATCCGGCGGGTCGCTTCCAGCAAAAATTAGCCCAGGCCTTCCTGAATGCGAAAGCCAGCGGTATCGCTCATCCGGTGATGGTAGGGGCTATCCCGTTCGATACCCGCAAGCCGTCCTCTCTGTTTATTCCCCAACGCTGGCAGACCTTTTCCCGTCCGGCACGTCAGCAGTCTGCACGTTATTTTTCCGGCGCGCAGGCACTGAAGGTGGAACAACGCACCGAGATCCCGCCGCAGCCCGTTTTCGAAGAGATGGTCGCTCGCGCCGCGTCGCTCACCGCCACACCGCAGGTGAACAAGGTGGTGCTGTCGCGCCTGATTGATATCGCGACCGACAAAAACATGGACAGCGGCGCCCTGATGGAGCGCCTGATCGCCCAGAACCCGGCGAGCTTCAACTTCCACGTGCCGCTGGAAGACGGCGGCGTGCTCCTCGGCGCCAGCCCTGAACTGCTGCTGCGCAAAGAGGGCGCGCACTTTAGTTCGTTGCCGCTGGCAGGCTCGGCGCGTCGTCAGCCCGATGATGTATTAGATCGCGAAGCGGGCAATAAGCTGCTGGCCTCTGAAAAGGATCGCCACGAGCACGATTTGGTGACCCAGGCGATGAAGGCCATTCTGGCACCGCGCAGCCATCATCTCACCATGCCTGATTCTCCTCAGCTGATTACCACGCCCACGCTGTGGCATCTGGCGACGCCGGTAGAAGGCGAGGCGCGTGAAAACGAAAACGCCCTAACCCTGGCCTGCCTGCTGCACCCGACCCCGGCGCTGAGCGGCTTCCCGCATCAGGCGGCAAAAGAGCTGATTGCCGAGCTAGAGCCGTTCGACCGCGAGCTGTTCGGCGGCATCGTCGGCTGGTGCGACAGCGAAGGCAACGGCGAGTGGGTGGTGACCATCCGCTGCGCGCGTCTGCATAAAAATACCGTTCGCCTGTTTGCCGGCGCGGGCATTGTGCCTGCCTCCTCGCCGGTGGGCGAGTGGCGCGAGACGGGCGTGAAGCTCTCCACCATGCTCAACGTATTTGGTTTGCACTAAGGAAGACTCATGACCATTCCCTTTACCCGCTGGCCTGAGGCATTTGCCCGCCGCTACCGTGAAAAAGGCTACTGGCAGGATCTGCCGTTGACCCACATCCTGACGGATCGCGCGGACAGCGATGCCGTGGCGATAATTGACGGCGAGCGGCACATCACCTACCGTGCGTTTAATCAGGCGGTGAACAACCTGGCCTCAGCCCTTCAGGGGCGTGGGCTACATCGCGGTGAGACCGCGCTGGTGCAGCTTGGCAACGTGGCCGAGTTCTACATCACCTTCTTCGCGCTGCTGCAAATCGGCGTCGCGCCGGTCAACGCGCTCTTTAGCCACCAGCGCAGCGAGCTGAACGCCTACGCGGCGCAGATCAACCCCGCCGTGCTGATCGCCGATCGCGACCATGCGCTGTTTGCGGGCGATGACTTCCTCAACGCTTTCGTGGATGAACACCGTTCGGTACGCGTCGTGCTCCTGCGCGGCGATAAGGGTGAACATGCCCTGGAAGCGGCGATGGCCCGTCCCGCGGACAACTTTATCCCGAACCCGACGCCCGCCGACGAAGTGGCCTTCTTCCAGCTCTCCGGCGGCAGTACCGGCACGCCGAAGCTGATCCCGCGCACGCATAACGACTACGACTACAGCATCCGCCGCAGCAACGAGATCTGCGGCATTACCGCCGAAACCCGTTACCTGAACGCGCTGCCCGCGGCGCACAACTACGCCATGAGTTCGCCGGGATCGCTGGGCGTCTTCACCGCGGGCGGCTGCGTGGTGCTGGCGAACGATCCGAGCGCCACGCTCTGCTTCCCGCTGATTGAACGACATCAGATTAACGTCACCTCGCTGGTCCCGCCGGCGGTGAGCCTCTGGCTGCAGGCGATTGCCGACGGTGCTGACAACGCGCAGCTTAAGACCCTGAAGCTGTTGCAGGTGGGCGGCGCGCGCCTCTCCGCCACGCTCGCGGCGCGCATTCCGGCGGAAATCGGCTGCCAGCTTCAGCAGGTGTTCGGCATGGCGGAAGGGCTGGTGAACTATACCGCGCTCGACGATGCGCCGGAGCGCATCATCAACACTCAGGGCCGCCCGATGTGCCCGGACGACGAAGTGTGGGTGGCTGACGAGCACGGCAACCCGCTGCCGCGCGGGGAGGTTGGACGCCTGATGACGCGCGGCCCGTATACCTTCCGCGGTTATTTCAACAGCCCGGAACACAATGCCAGCGCCTTCGACGCCGACGGCTTTTACTGCTCCGGGGATCTGATCGCCATCGACGAGCAGGGCTATATCACGGTGCAGGGTCGTGAGAAAGATCAGATCAACCGCGGCGGGGAGAAGATCGCCGCCGAAGAGATCGAGAACCTGCTGCTGCGCCATGAGTCGGTGATCCACGCCGCGCTGGTGAGCATGGAGGACAGCCTGCTGGGCGAGAAGAGCTGCGCGTATCTGGTGGTGAAACAGCCCCTGCGCGCGGTCGAGGTGCGTCGCTTCCTGCGCGAGCAGGGCGTTGCCGAATTCAAGCTGCCGGACCGCGTGGAGAGCGTCGATGCGCTCCCGCTGACGCCGGTCGGCAAAGTCGATAAGAAACAGTTGCGCCTGTGGCTTGCTGAACGCGCCCGGGGCTGAGGAACAGAGTATGGCCATCCCTAAATTAACCGCTTACGCGCTGCCAACCGCCGCAGAGTTGCCGACCAACAAGGTGAACTGGGCGTTTGAACCGGAGCGCGCCGCGCTGTTGATCCACGATATGCAGGAGTACTTCCTGAACTTCTGGGGCGAAAATAGCGCGATGATGCAGCAGGTAGTAGCGAACATCGCTAAACTGCGTGCGTACTGCAAAGAACACAATATCCCGATTTACTACACCGCGCAGCCAAAAGAGCAGAGCGATGAAGACCGCGCCCTGCTGAACGACATGTGGGGGCCGGGCCTGACCCGCTCGCCGGAGCAGCAGCGCATCGTCGCTGAGCTGACCCCGGACGAAGCGGACACGGTGCTGGTGAAGTGGCGCTACAGCGCGTTTCACCGCTCGCCCCTGGAGCAGATGCTGAAAGAGACGGGCCGCAACCAGCTGCTGATTACCGGCGTGTACGCTCACATCGGCTGCATGACCACCGCCACCGACGCCTTTATGCGCGACATTAAGCCGTTCTTTATTGCCGACGCGCTGGCGGATTTCACCCGTGACGAGCACCTGATGTCCCTGAACTACGTGGCCGGACGTTCTGGCCGCGTGGTGATGACCGACGAGCTGCTGCCGTCCGTTCCGGCCTCGAAAACCGCGCTGCGCGAGCTGATCCTTCCGCTGCTGGACGAGTCCGACGAGCCGATGGATGACGAAAACCTGATCGACTACGGCCTGGATTCAGTGCGCATGATGGCGCTGGCCGCCCGCTGGCGCAAAGTGCACGGCGATATCGACTTCGTGATGCTGGCAAAAAATCCCACTCTCGACGCCTGGTGGGCGCTGCTTTCCCGCGAGGTGACGTAATGGCGGGATTCGATTTTACCGGCAAAACAGTCTGGGTGACGGGCGCGGGGAAGGGGATTGGCTACGCGACTGCACTGGCGTTTGCCGAAGCAGGCGCGCAGGTGACCGGGTTCGATCTGGCCTTCCCGCAGGATGACTATCCGTTTGCCACCGAAACGCTGGACGTGGCGGATGCCGCACAGGTACATGAGGTGTGCGGGCGCGCGCTGGCTTCGCTCGAACGGCTGGACGTGCTGGTCAACGCCGCGGGCATTCTGCGCATGGGGGCGACGGACCAGCTCTCGCAGGATGACTGGCAGCATACCTTCGCGGTCAACGTCGGCGGCGCGTTCAACCTTTTCCAGCAGACGATGGGCCAGTTTCGCCGCCAGCAGGGCGGGGCGATGGTCACCGTGGCCTCCGACGCGGCGCACGCGCCGCGCATCGGCATGAGCGCCTACGGCGCATCGAAAGCGGCGCTGAAAAGCCTGGCCCTGACCGTCGGGCTGGAGCTGGCGGGCAGCGGCGTGCGCTGCAATCTGGTGTCGCCGGGCTCAACGGACACCGATATGCAGCGCACCCTGTGGAAAAGCGACGATGCGGAACAGCAGCGCATCCGCGGCTTCGGCGAGCAGTTTAAGCTCGGCATTCCGCTGGGCAAAATTGCCCGCCCGCAGGAGATAGCTGCGACCGTGCTGTTCCTTGCCTCCGATGCCGCCAGCCACATCACCCTGCAGGATATCGTGGTGGACGGCGGCTCCACGCTGGGGGCATAAATGATCTGGAAACGTCATTTATCGCTTGAAGAACTGAACGCCACCAGCGTGAATACCCTGGTGGCGAACCTGGGCATCATCTATACCCGCCTCGGGGACGACACGCTGGAAGCGGAGATGCCGGTAGATGCGCGAACCCATCAGCCGTTTGGCCTGCTTCACGGCGGTGCCTCGGCGGCGCTGGCGGAAACGCTCGGCTCAATGGCCGGATTTCTGATGACCCGCGACGGGCAGAGCGTGGTGGGAACGGAGCTGAACGCCACGCATCATCGGGCAGTTTCCCACGGTAAGGTTCGCGGCGTGTGTCAGCCGCTGCATCTTGGGCGTTCGAGCCAGAGCTGGGAGATTGTGGTTTTCGACGAGCAGGGGCGGCGGTGCTGCACCTGCCGGTTAAGTACGATGGTGCTGGGCTAACCCAGGCAGATCAAAGTGATCGGCTTAACACTGTGGTGTAAATCTCTGGTTTGACCACGCATTATTGCGTTTCAAAGTTGTTAAATTTTTCCGGTTGTTCTAGAAACAAAATGTAACATCTCACTGTTTCACAACAACGGACAACAACTATGAACAACTCAGGGAAATACCTTACATGGGCAGGGCTCTCCGTTGTGGGAGCCTTTGCCCTGGGCTATATCGCCCTCAACCGGGGGGAGCAGATCAACGCGCTCTGGATCGTCGTTGCCTCGGTCTGCGTTTACCTGATCGCCTATCGTTTTTATGGCCGCTATATCGCTAAAAATGTTCTGGCGGTCGATAGCACCCGCATGACGCCTGCCGTCCGCCATAACGACGGTCTGGACTACGTGCCGACCGACAAGAAAGTGCTGTTCGGTCACCATTTTGCGGCGATCGCCGGGGCAGGCCCGCTGGTGGGCCCGGTGCTGGCGGCGCAAATGGGCTACCTGCCGGGGATGATCTGGATCCTGGCGGGCGTGGTGCTGGCAGGCGCGGTGCAGGACTTTATGGTGCTGTTCGTCTCCACCCGCCGCGACGGACGTTCGCTGGGGGAGCTGGTGAAAGAGGAGATGGGGGCCACTGCCGGGGTGATTGCGCTGGTGGCGACCTTTATGATCATGGTGATCATCCTCGCGGTGCTGGCGATGATCGTGGTGAAAGCGCTGACCCACAGCCCGTGGGGAACGTATACCGTAGCCTTTACCATTCCGCTGGCGCTGTTCATGGGGATCTACATCCGCTACCTGCGTCCGGGCCGGATTGGTGAAGTGTCGGTGATTGGCCTGGTATTCCTGGTGTTCGCCATTATCTCCGGCGGCTGGGTGGCGGAAAGCCCGACCTGGGCGCCGTTCTTCGACTTTACCGGCGTACAGCTGACCTGGATGCTGGTGGGCTATGGCTTTGTGGCGGCGGTGCTGCCGGTATGGTTGCTGCTGGCGCCGCGTGACTATCTCTCAACGTTCCTGAAAATCGGCACTATCGTCGGGCTGGCGATCGGCATTCTGATTATGCGCCCGACCCTGACCATGCCTGCATTAACCAAATTCATCGACGGTACCGGCCCTGTCTGGACCGGCAATCTCTTCCCGTTCCTGTTTATCACCATCGCCTGTGGTGCGGTGTCGGGCTTCCACGCGCTGATTGCCTCCGGTACCACGCCGAAGATGCTGGCGAATGAAAATCAGGCCTGCCTGATCGGCTACGGCGGTATGCTGATGGAGTCCTTCGTGGCCATTATGGCGCTGGTCTCCGCCTGCATTATCGACCCGGGCGTGTATTTCGCGATGAACAGCCCGATGGCGGTCCTGGCCCCGGCCGGCACCGTTGACGTGGTAGCGTCTGCCGCGCAGGTGGTGAGCGGCTGGGGCTTTGCGATTACGCCTGAAACGTTGACGAGCATCGCCAGCGAAGTGGGCGAGCAGTCGATTATCTCCCGCGCGGGCGGGGCGCCGACGCTGGCGGTCGGCATGGCGTATATTCTCCACGGTGCGCTGGGCGGGCTGATGGACGTGTCGTTCTGGTATCACTTCGCCATCCTGTTTGAAGCGCTGTTTATCCTGACGGCGGTGGATGCGGGAACCCGTGCGGCGCGCTTTATGCTGCAGGATCTGCTGGGCGTCATCTCCCCGAACCTGAAGCGGACCGATTCGCTCCCGGCTAACCTACTGGCGACGGCGCTGTGCGTGCTGGCGTGGGGGTATTTCCTGCATCAGGGCGTGGTCGATCCGCTGGGCGGGATTAACACCCTGTGGCCGCTGTTCGGTATCGCCAACCAGATGCTGGCGGGCATGGCGCTGATGCTCTGCGCGGTGGTGCTGTTCAAGATGAAGCGCCAGCGTTACGCCTGGGTGGCGCTGGTGCCAACCGCGTGGCTGCTTATCTGTACCCTGACGGCGGGCTGGCAGAAAGCCTTCAGCCCGGATAATAAGGTGGGCTTCCTGGCGATTGCCAACAAGTTCCAGGCGATGATCGACAGCGGCAAGATCCCGGCACAGTACACCGAATCGCAGCTGTCGCAGCTGGTGTTTAATAACCGTCTGGACGCCGGGCTAACCATCTTCTTTATGGTGGTGGTCGTGGTGCTGGCGTTGTATTCTCTCAGGACCGCGCTGGCGGCGTTGAAAAACGATAAGCCAACTGCGAAAGAGACGCCGTACGAGCCGATGCCTGAAAACCTGGAAGAGATTGTGACCCAGGCGAAAGGGGCGCACTAACCTGTGTGCCGGGTGGCGGCTTCGCCTTACCCGGCCTACATTTCTTATCCTCCCTCTCCCTTTGGGAGAGGGGCGGGGTGAGGGAAACAAACGAGAAATGACCTATGTTCGACACTCTATCCAAAGCAGGTAAGTACCTGGGCCAGGCCGCAAAAATGATGATTGGCGTGCCGGACTACGACAACTACGTCGAGCATATGCGCGTCAACCATCCGGACCAGACGCCAATGACCTACGAAGAATTTTTCCGTGACCGCCAGGACGCCCGCTACGGCGGCAAGGGCGGGGCGAAGTGCTGTTAACCCTCTTTCGGTAAATAGAGGCTGATCTGTTCCTGCTTACAGCCGTAGATCGCCGCCAGCTTTTCGCGGGTGCGCTTTTGCGGACGGGAGTCCAGCGCTTCCAGCTGTGACACGGCGGACTGGCTGATGCCGAGTTTCTCCGCCACCTCCTGCTGGGATAGCCCGCGCAGGATACGCCACGCGGCCTGCAGGCTGACGTTCTCGTTATGCATGACGTCGCATACTTCACCAGGTAATCCTACGTCATCATAACAATCGTGTTCGACTTCAATATCCTCTAGATCATCATCGGTTTCGTCGTCAATTTCTGCCATCTGTAAGCACATACGAAAGTATTCATCATAGGGAATAACGACGTACTGCGCTTTTCCGTCATCGTCCTTAATTAGCTGAACAGCCATAGGGGGCTTTCTCCTCGTGAAGGTAGGTCGTTGATGTTCTGCGCTTGACGGCCAAAACATAACAATGGTTATCGGGATCGTCCCGAAGTGTAATCAGAATGCGGTAATCGCCAACGCGTAGCCGAAAATGATTTTCTGTTGCCGATATTTTTTTGATATCGGGCCGGGGAGCTGAGCGATCGTCCAGCTCAGCAAGTTTTGCTTTGATTCTTCGCTGATATCGGCCATCGATTTTGGAAAATTCTTTCTTTGCATTCTTTGACCAGACAATCTTCATCCGTACCTCCACTGTACGCCCACACAAAATATAAGGAAATAATAAGACTATTAGATAAATTCCGAATTTCTTATGGGGTACTGTAGAGCGGAGAAAAAATACAGGTAAGAGGCAAAACGCATACCGTCGAGGCGGCTCGAAAAGGCCTCTGCCGGGCGACAGAGGCTTGCATGGAGATTGCGATCAGGCGTTCAACCCGCCGTCCACATCCAGGCCGGTACCGGAGATCTGTCCGGCGGCCGGGCTGGCAAGGAAGGTGACCGCCGCCGCGATGTCTTCCGGCTGGCCGTAGTGGCCGACGGCGATCATCTGGCGCTGAGCTTCCGCCTGTTCGCCGTCTTCCGGGTTCATATCGCTGTTGGTGGGGCCGGGGTGGACAAGGTTAACGGTAATACCGCGCGGCCCCAGATCGCGCGCCAGCCCGCGGGTGAGGGAGTTGAGTGCAGACTTGGTCATCGAGTAAACGGCAATACCCGGCATCGCCACGCGGTTGGCCAGACAGCTGCCGATGTTGATAATGCGCCCGCCGTCAGACATGTGCACCAGCGCTTCCTGAATGGCGATCACCACGCCGCGAATGTTGACGTTGATGAGTGCGTCGATGTCCGCCAGGGTCATGGATTCCAGCGGGCCGCCGCGCGCGATCCCGGCGTTGTTGACCAGGATGTCCAGCCCGCCAAGGGAACGCGCCGCATGGGTGACGGCATCCTGAATCGCCTGTGCGCTGGCGCTGTCGGCCTGCACGTCTTCCCAGCGCCTTAATCTCATCGGCGACCGCCTGGGCTTTATCGGCAGATTTTTCATACGTAATAATCACATCCGCACCGGCGCGCGCCAGCGACAGTGCAATAGCCCGACCCAACCCGCGGCTGGCACCGGTAACCAGTGCCTTTTTACCTGTTAAATCGATCTGCATGATGACCTCGTTACGAGAGTGGTAAGAATCATCATTAGGTATAGACGGTCAGGGAGATTAACGGCTGAAGTATTCCACCTTCTCAAACGCCGCGCGCAGAACGTCGGGCGTTAACGTCACCGGCAGATAATGAATTGATTCCACCGGACGCAGGGTGTGGGCAATCACCTTATCCAGCTCCTCTCGGCTGTTAATATCGACCTCCAGCGCGCGAAGCGTGGTCGGCAGGTTAAAACGCCGATACGCCGAGACCAGCTGTGCCAGCACGTCGTCCTGGCCGAGCAGGGCGCTCTGCACGAGAATGCCGTAGGCCACCTTGGTGCCGTGGAGGTATTTTTCCGTCTGCGGCAGCACGGTCAAACCGTTGTGCACCGCATGCGCCGCCGCCACGCGGGTATAGCGTTCGCCCAGACCGCCGACCATCCCGCCGCCTGCGATAATCGCATCCACCACGTCCCGGAACGCCTGCGTCTGTTCACCGCGCTGCTGGTCAGCCAGGGCTTCCTCACTGTGCTCCAGCAGCACGTCGCGGATAGCCAGCGCGCCGTTGATGCCCAGCCGTACGGTCAGCGGCAGCTTTTCAGGCTGCGGGGCGAGCACTACCGCTTCGTACCACTTCGCCAGCGTATCGCCGATGCCCGCCAGCAGATACTCCGCCGGGGCGTTAAGGACGATCTGCGGCTCCACCAGCACCAGGAAGTTGGCGTCGTCGAAGATCTCAAAATGCAGCGCCTGACCGGCATCGTTGTACCAGACGGAGAGCGGGGTCCACGCCGCGCAGGTGGCGGCAATAGTGGGGATGCCCACGAACGGCAATCCTAAGCGGCGCGCCACGGCCTTGACGGCATCGAGCACCGCGCCGCCGCCAACGCCAATCACCACGCTGGCGTCGCTGCCGGATTCATTCACCAGATGGGTGACGTCGCGCTCGCTGCAGTGGCCTTTAAACAGCAGGTGTTTCGCCCCCGGCGCATTAAAGCTCTCCGGCAGGAAAGGGCGCGCGCCTTCGATCGCGCGCTCGCCGTAGATCCACACCGCGCGGGAAAGCTGTTCAGGGGTAAAGAAGTCATTCAGATGCGCAAGGCTTCCGGAATGAGAGAAGTAGTTCGCCGGGCCAGGCACGACGCGGATATCGGTATTGCTCATGATGGTGTCCTTTTTGGGAAGCGCTAACCCGATGTTATGTCTGGACATCCGGATGGCTAATAATATTTCGCTTTAACTTATGCCTTTTCCGTCGTTGTCAGTCAACCGGAGCTGTGAAAAATTCGGTAAATCAGAAGAGTAATGAAGGATTTACGCGGATGGTTTCCAGTCGCCTTGAAATGCGCGGTATCAGCCTGGCCTTTTCCGGCTTTCAGGCGCTGTCGCGCGTGAATTTCACCTTATCCGGCGGCTCCGTACACGCGCTGACCGGCGCCAACGGCGCGGGAAAATCGACGCTGATGGCGGTGCTGTGCGGGACGCACGACCACTATGAGGGCGAGATCAGCATTAACAACCAGCCGGTAAACATCCGCGAACCGCTCGATGCCAAACGGCTGGGGATCCACCTTGTGCAGCAGGAAGTGGACGTGGCCCTGATCCCGGGGTTAAGCATCGCCGAGAACATCATGCTCGACCAGCTGGCGCAGCCGGGGCATCGCTTCAGCTGGCGCGCGATCCGTCAGCAGGCGAGACAGGCGCTGGCGCAGCTGGATGTTTCTCTGGACGTACGCCGTTCCATCGACAGCTGCACGCTTGCCGAAAAGCAGCAGATTTTGCTGGCGCGGGCGCTATCCCACCACTGCCGTTTTTTGATTCTTGATGAGCCCACCGCGCCGCTGGACGCGCACGAGAGCGAGCGCCTGTTTGCGGTAGTCAGACGCTTAAAGCAGCAGGGCATCGGCGTGGTGTTTATCTCCCACCGCATTCACGAGCTGAAGGCCATCTGCGACACCCTGACGGTGCTGCGCGACGGCAAGCTGATTGAGTCCGGACCGATGGCCGATCTTAGCGGAGAAGCGATCGTCGAGAAGATGCTCGGCCACGTGCTGAGCGATATCTATCCGCCCGCGCGGCCGCCGCACGGCGAAGAGACGCTCCTGCGGGTAGAAGGTCTGCACGACGACGCGCTGCTGAAAGATATCTCCCTGCACCTGCGCAAGGGCGAAATTCTTGGTATTGCCGGGCTGGCGGGGGCGGGAAAAACCGAACTCTGTAAGGCGCTGTTTGGCGCCAGCAAAAGCCGCGTGGCGCGCGGTGAGCTGAATCAACAGCCCTGGCAGCCGCGCGACCCGGCGGACTCGGTGCTGCGCGGGCTGGCGCTGGTGCCTGAGGAGCGGCGTAAAGAGGGGATTTTTATCGACGAGCCTGTGAGCATGAACCTTGCCGTCTGCGCCGATAACAGCTTTTCGCGCTGGAGTCTGTTCGGCCATCGTCAGGCGTGGCGCTGGGCGGAGGAGGTGATCGCCCGCGTAGGCGTGCGCGCCCGTGGGCCGGGACAGGTGCTGCGCCGCTTATCTGGCGGCAATCAGCAGAAGGTCGCCATCGGCAAGTGGCTGCGCAATGACGCGAGCGTGCTGATCTTCGACGAGCCGACCAAAGGCGTGGACGTGAAGGCCAAAACCGATCTGTTCCAGCTGATTGACGGCCTGGCGCGCGAGGGCAAAGGGGTGATTTACGCCTCCGGCGAATTTGCCGAGCTGGTCGGGCTGTGCGACCGCATCTGCGTCCTGTGGGACGGGCGTATCGTGGCGGAAATCGCCGGGGCGGAGGCCCGCGAAGAGACACTACTTTATTATTCAACCGGAGGAACGGCGTCGTGAGTAAGGCCCTTTCAGTAAACGCGACGGCGTCTGGCCGTCAGCAGATTTTCGATTTTCTCTACAGGTGGGGCATGTTGCTGACCGTCGTCGCGCTGGTGGCCGTCTTTGGCCTGGCGTCTGACAGCTTCCTCGATCCGAACAACATCATCAATATCCTGCGCTCGATTGCCATCGTGACGGTGATTGCCATCGGCGTGTCGATCTCGCTGACCATCGGCGGATTCGATCTCTCCGTGGGGTCTACCGCGTCGCTGGCGAACGCGCTGGTGATTTCCCTTTTCGTCTGGCACGGCTTCGGCACCACCGAGTCGATTCTGATTACCCTCGCGCTCTGCACGCTGGTGGGACTGTTTAACGCCTTTCTGATCGTTATCATGCGCATTCCGGACATGCTCGCGACGCTGGCCAGCCTGTTTGTGATCCAGGGCGTGGCGATGACCTACAGCTACGGCGGGTCGATTACCGAAAACATGGTGCTGCCGAGCGGCGATATGGCGGAAGGGACTATTCCGGCGGCGTTCAGCCTGCTGGGACAGGTGCCGACCATCGTGATCGTCATGCTGGTGGTGACCGTGCTGGCACAGCTGGGGCTGTCGCTCACCACTCATGGACGCCGGATGTACGCCATTGGCGGTAACCCGGAAGCGGCGCGTCTCTCCGGCATTCGCACCACCCGCTACAAGGTGGCGGCCTACGTGATTGCCTCGCTGCTGGCGGGCCTGGGCGGGATTTTGCTGGCCTCGCGCATCGGGTCGTCGCAAGTGAACGCGGGCGGCGGATATCTGATGGATGCGGTAGCGGCGGCGTGGATTGGCTTCTCGCTGGCCGGGTCCGGCAAGCCGAACGCGCTGGGGACCCTGGTCGGGGCGGTTATTCTCGGCGTGCTGTCGAACGGGCTGGTGATGCTCTCCGTGCCGTATTACGCCATGGACATTATAAAAGGGCTGGTGCTCGCGGTAGCGCTGGCGATTACCTACATACAAAAACGCTGACAACACAACGGGATAAAAAATGAAAAAGATTGCACTCTCTTTGGTGGCATTAGGGTTATTCACCGCTCTGCCTGGCTTTGCGGCCACGCCCGCACCGCTTCCGGCGGCCATTGCCAACCATGACGGCCCGATCCGCATCGCGGTGATCCGTAACCTCGGCTCAGACGACAACACCACGCAGTTTATTGCCGGGGCCATTCAGGAAGGGAAGAAGCTCGGCTTTAAGGTCAGCACCTTTTTAAGCAACGGGGACGACGCCAAATTCCAGGACTTCGTGAACCAGGCCATCAGCCAGAAGTACGACGGGATTATCCTGTCTCAGGGCCGCGATCCGTACTCCACCGCGCTGGTGAAGAAGGCGGTGGACGCCGGGATTAAGGTCGCGGTATTTGATACCGCCGTCAACGGCGAGATCCCGGGCGTGACCGTTACCCAACAGGACGATGCCTCCCTGACGAACCTCTCCTTCGGCCAGCTGGCGAAAGATTTCAACGGCAAGGCCAATATCGTCAAGCTGTGGGTGGCGGGCTTCCCGCCGATGGAGCGTCGTCAGGCGGCCTATAAAGAGCTGCAAAAACAGTATCCGGACATTAAAGAGCTGGAGTCTATCGGCGCAGTCTCTTCCGACGTGCAGGGCGACACCGCCAACAAGGTGGGCGCAATCCTCGCGAAATACCCGAAAGGTAAAATCGACGCCATCTGGGGAACCTGGGACGCCTTCAGCCAGGGCGCGTATAAGGCGCTGAAAGAGAACGGCCGTACCGAGATTAAACTCTACAGCATCGACATCTCCAACCAGGATCTGCAGCTGATGCGCGAGCCGGGCAGCCCGTGGAAGGTGAGCGTGGCGGTGGATCCGAAGCTGATTGGCGCGACCAACGTGCGTCTGGTGGCGAACAAGATTGCCGGGGAAGCGACGCCAGCGACCTACGATTTTAAGGCAGCCGCCATTCCTCAGGCGCTGCTGACCGCCCAGCCGGGCGCGGTGAACGTGGCGTCGCTGGGCAAAATCATTCCGGGCTGGGGCCAGACGGAAGATTTTATCGCGCCGTGGTTTGCGACGCTGGAAGCGAAAAATAAATGAGCGAGCTCCCTACGCCCGAATACAGCCGCAATATGCGGCTGATTGGCCATAGCGATCAGGGGGGTCGCCCGGACGGCGTGCAGCTGATGGTGCATCGCGGTTTCGCCTATATAGGCCATATGGTGTCGCAGGGCTTTTCGATTGTCGACGTGCGCGACCCGAAAAACCCGAAAGCGGCAGGCTACGTGCCCGCGCCGCCCGGCACCTGGAACGTGCATCTGCAGGCGCATGATGACCTGCTGCTGGTCATTAACGCGCGGGATCTTTTTGCCGATGCGCGTTTTGCCGACGAGAAGGTCTACTACACCCGGCAGGTGGGCGAGACCGTCAGCGACGTGCAGGACAAAGGCTGGAGCGCGGGGCTTCGCGTTTTTGATATATCCACGCCGGACAAGCCGCGCGAAATCGGTTTTCTGTCGCTGAGCGGTATCGGCATCCACCGCATCTGGTACGTCGGCGGACGCTGGGCGTACGTGTCGGCGCTGATCGACGGCTTTACCGACTACATCTTTTTGACGATCGACCTGGCCGACCCGCGTAAGCCTGAGGTGGCAGGGCGCTGGTGGCTGCCGGGGATGAATCAGGCAGAAGGGGAGAAGCCGAACTGGCCGGAAGGGAAACGCTACGCGCTCCACCATGCGATTATTGCCGGCGATACCGCGTACGGCAGCTGGCGCGACGGCGGCCTGACGCTGCTGGACGTGAAGGATCGCACTCAGCCTAAGCTCATTAGCCACCGTAACTGGAGCCCGCCGTTTGGCGGCGGCACGCACACCGCGCTGCCGCTGCCCGACCGCGATCTGCTGGTGGTGCTGGACGAAGCGGTGCTCGATAACCAGGAAGACGGCGAGAAGCTGATCTGGCTGTTTGATATTCGCGAGCCGTCGAATCCGGTCAGTATTTCTACCTTCCCGCAGCCGGATGAAACCGACTACGTGGCGAAAGGGGCGCATTTTGGGCCGCACAACCTGCACGAGAACCGGCCGGGGAGCTTTGTCAGCTCAACGCTGATTTTTGCGACGTATCAGAACGCGGGCGTGCGCGCGTATGACATCTCAAATCCGTATCGGCCCGTGGAAACCGGTGCGCTGGTGCCTGCGGCACCGGAGAAAATGATGGATACTCGACCGAATCGCCCGCAGGTGATCCAGTCGTGTGACGTGTTTGTGGATGCGCAGGGAATTATCTACAGCACGGACTATAACGGCGGACTGTCGGTGATTGAGTATTTGGGGTAAGCGCAGTTTGATGCCCTCACCCCGGCCCTCTCCCGCAGGGAGAGGGAGAAAATCAACTGTACTGCCGCACCCGCGCCACCAGATCTTCCGCACTGTCGATGCGGTCAGCAATCACAATGAGCGCCTTGCCGAGCGTTATCGCGTGGCGCAGGCATTCGTGTCGCATGGCCTCGTCCTGAATGGTGTCGATATCCGCGACGTGGGAAAGCCCGACGCTGCGGCGAATGAGTTCGGTGCCGCAGAAGCCGATGGCGTCATGCCAGACCTTTTTCAGGAACGCAGAGGCGTAACCCGGCGCGCCGAGCGCGGCGTCGCGCGTTTTCTCGTGTGCCAGCGCCTGGAAGCGTTCCGCGAAGGTGTTCCACAGCTCCTGAATATCGGTCAGGCGCTGCTCGCGCGCGGCGGCGGCATCGCGAATGCCCAGGTGCCCCGGCAGGCCGCAGAAGTTCAGCAGCAGGTTGCCGATGGCGGTACCGACGTCAAAGCCAATCGGGCCAAAGTAGCCAAACTCGGCGTCGATGGCCTTCAGGCTGCCGTGCGCCACAAAAATCGACCCGCTGTGAATATCGCCGTGCAGGAGCGCTTCGGCGTGCGAGAAGAAGCGGTGCTTCAGGGAGGCCACGGCAATTTTAAGTTGGGCGTCGTCGCGCAGCGCCGCGACGTCATTTTCCAGCTCGGCCGGGTAGCTGTTGCGCTCGTGGATCTGGTACGGATCGTTGAAGAACAGATCTTCGGTGATCTCGCACATCTCCGGGTTGATGAATTTCGCCACCTGCACTTTCTTCTCGTGCGGGTGCAGGTAGAAATCGCTGGTGTGGAACAGCGCGTGCGCGAGGTATTCACCCAGCTGACGCGCCGCCAGCGGGTAATAATTATTTTTGATCAGCTCGCCGCGCCAGATGCGATGGCTGGAGAGATCTTCCATCACCATCACCGCCAGCTCCGGATCGAAGTGGTGGATTTTCACGGTGTGCTGCGGGCTGTGCCGGTAGTGCTCGACCAGGGTTTGCGCCTCCAGACGGGCGCGGTCCAGCGTCAGCGGCCAGGACTCGCCGACGCAGCGCACGTAGGGTAGCGCCTGCTTAACGACGATGCGGCTCACGCCCGCGCTGTCGAAAATTTTAAAGACCAGATTGAGGTTGCCGTCGCCAATCTCCTGCGCCTCTACCAGCGATGAAGGATCGTCAAGTCCGCCAAACTGCCTGGCATACTCCACGGCGTCCTGAGCGGTAAAGGTACGGTATTGCGACATGGCCTGCTCCTCACGAGTTTTTAAATTAAGACATGTAGACGTCTATACATCTGGATTTCATCCTGACACAATGTGCTACAACAACGCAACAGGGAATTAACGACATGCAGACATTACAGACGACCAGCCTGCGGGTGGCGAATAATCAGCTCTTTATTCTCGACCAGCAGGCCCTCCCGCAGGAGGAACGCTGGCTGGATGCCTCGACCGTAGAGGCGCTGGTTGGGCATATCCACGCCCTGCGCGTGCGCGGCGCGCCGCTGATTGGTCTCTCTGCAAGCCTGCTGCTGGCGCTGCTGGCGGAAAACGGCAAAAGCCGCGACGAGCTGGCGGTTGCGCTGGAAACCCTGCGCGCGTCCCGCCCGACGGCGGTGAACCTGATGAACAATCTCGACCGCATGAAGATTGCGCTGTGGCAGGAAGAGTATGTTCCGGCGCTGGTGTCGGAGGCGCTGCGCCTGATTGATGAAGATAAACGACTCTGTGATGCCATTGCGAAAGCGGGCAGCGCGCTGGTGAAGCCCGGCAGCCGCCTGCTGACCCACTGCAACACCGGCGGACTGGCAACGGCGGGGGTCGGTACGGCGCTTGGGGTCATTGCTCGCGCGCACCAGGAAGGCAACGTCAGCAACGTCTGGGTCGATGAAACCCGCCCGCTGCTGCAGGGCGGTAGATTGACCGCGTGGGAGCTTGGCGAGCTGGGTGTGCCGTATCAGCTGATTACCGATTCCATGGCCGCCAGCCTGATGGCGAAAGGGCAGGTAGACGCCGTGTGGGTGGGCGCAGACCGCATTGCGGCTAACGGCGACGTGGCGAACAAAATCGGCACCTACTCCCTGGCGGTGCTGGCAAAATTCCACGGCATTCCGTTCTATGTGGCCGCGCCGCAAACGACCCTCGATCCGGACTGCCCGAACGGTGACGCGATCCCGATTGAGCAGCGTGCCGCCAGCGAGGTGACGGGCGTCGCCGGAAGCTTTGGCGCGGTTCAGTGGGCGCCGGAAAACGCGCAGGTCTACAACCCGGCGTTTGACGTTACGCCAGCCTCGCTGATTAGCGGCTGGGTGCTGGATACGGGCGTGGTCACGCCGGAAGAGGTTGCGGAAGGGAAATTTGCCTGAGTCCGGCTATCCTTTAAGGGGCTCCCTTAAGAGGACAACATCGTGACGCTCGATCCTGAAACTGACTTAAAACTGGAGCGCGTGGTGGATGCACCGCGCGACCTGCTTTGGCTCTGCTGGACTACGCCGGAACACATCAAAAACTTCTTCATTCCTGCTCCCCATAAGGTGACCGAATGCGATCTCGACCTGCGCGTGGGCGGGCGGTTCAACACCGTGTTTGAGGTGGACGGTCAGCGGATGGATAACCGGGGCGTCTTCCTGGAAATCGATCCCGGTAAAAAGCTGGTCTTTACCGACGGCTATACCGAAGGCTGGAAACCGGCCGAGAAGCCGTTTATGACGGCGATTTTATTGCTGGAAGATGTCGGGGAGGGGAAAACCCGCTATACGGCGATTGCGCGTCATCCGACGAAGGAGATCCGCGAGCAGCATGATCAGATGGGCTTCCACGAAGGATGGGGGATTGTGCTGGATCAGCTGGTGGGATATGTGAAGGGATTGAAGGTGTAACGCGCTCGGATGCCCTCACCCTTACCCTCTCCCACAGGGAGAGGGAGAAAAGATCATGCCAACCGTGGATACGCATCCGCAATCGCATCACCGGTAAACTGGGCCACCCAGCCTTCCGGGTTATCGAAAATACGAATGGCGGTAAAGTTCGGCTCTGAGCCCATATCAAACCAGTGCGGCGTGCCCGCGGGGACGGAGATCAGGTCGTTTTTCTCGCACAGCACCTGATACACCTCATCGCCAATGTGCAGGCAGAACAGCCCCGCGCCTTCCACGAAAAAGCGTACCTCGTCTTCGCCGTGGGTGTGTTCGTTCAGGAACTTCGCGCGCAGCGCGTCTTTCTGCGGATTGTCGGCGCGCAGGCTGATCACGTCCCAGCTCTGGTAGCCTTTTTCCGCCACCAGTTTGTCGATCGCATGTTGATATGCCTCGATCACGGCTTCAGGGGCGGGATCGTGTCCTAAATCGCGATCCGCAGCCCAGCGTTCAAACCGAACGCCTTTCGCGTTGAGCTGTTGGGCAATCTCGGCGGCGTCGGTGCTGTGCCACTGGTGTTGACTGGCGTCTTTGTCGGAATAAATGGTCAATGCGCTCATGAAGGGATCTGCTCCGGGTTAATCTCGTCAAACTGGTGGACCTGATGGTGGTGGCTTGCGCCGTCATCATCACCGCGAATCAGCTGCAGGGTACGAAAACCTGCCTGTTCAGCCGCATCCAGCTCCTGATGAATATCGGACAGGAACAGGATCTGCGACGGGGCAATGCCCGTTTGCGCCGCGATGTTCTGATAAGACTGCACCTCGCGCTTGGCGCCGATGTGGGTATCGAAATAGCCGCTGAACAGATGAGTAATATCACCTTCGTCGCTGTAGCCAAATAACAGTTTCTGCGCGGCGACGGAGCCAGAGGAATAAACATAGAGATCAATCCCTTGCGCTTTCCACTTTTCCAGCGCAGGCAGCACGTCCGGGTAGAGGTGTCCGGTAAAGTCGCCGTTAACGTAGCCGTCGTGCCAGATGATCCCCTGCAGGGCTTTGAGCGCGGTCGATTTGCGGTCTTCGTCCATAAAGGCAAACAGAGCGTCGATAAGTTCGCCGACGCTGGCGTGCGGGTTATCGATTTCATCACGCAGGTTGTCCAGAATGGATTTGACCGGCTCGGCGTACTGCTGCGCGGTCACGAAGGCCGCCAGCCGCTCACGCGCGTAGGGGAACAAAACGTCATGGACAAAACGAATATCGCTGGTGGTCCCTTCAATATCCGTCACAATCGCGCGAATCATATTCTCTCCAGTTGTCGTAAACGCATTTCGCATTCAAATAAGAATTCTAGCCCTTCCAGATGACGGCGGGCCTCGGCCACGTCGCGTCCCCAGCAGGTTAAGCCATGACCGCGCAGAAGAAAACCATAATTAAGCGGGCGTTCCTCTGCGTAATGGGCGATTTGGGAGGCGAGGGCGTCGATATCCTGGTCGTTATCAAAGATCGGGATAGCCACCGTGTCCAGATGCGTGGTCTGCCCGGTGAGGGATTTTTGCATCTCAAAGCCGCTGATGTTGAGCTCGGCTTCTTTGACCAGACGGGACAGCACCGTGGCGTTAACCGTGTGAACGTGAAGGACGGCGTTGGCTTCAGGAAACAGACGATAGATAAGGGTGTGCAACCCGGTCTCCGCCGACGGTTTACGACCGGACGGGGCGCGATTGGTGGCAATCTCGACCTGCAGGAAGTCATCGGTGGTGAGGCTGCCTTTGTCCTTTCCGGATTCGCTGAGCCAGCACAGATGTTCGTCCTGACGCACCGACATATTGCCGCCTGTGGCGGGGGCCCAGCCTTTGGCACCAATCCAGCGGCAGGCGTCGACCAGATGCGTGAGTTGCAGGTTATCTCTCATTTCCTTTTACCCTCTCGGTCAGGAATATTTATATGGTTTAGACGTCTAAGCGTCTTGATTGCCAAAGACTAACATCGTGTTATAGTGGCAGCAACATAAGTATTACAGACAGGCACGACACAATGAGCAATAACGCATTGATTCCGCAGAGTAAACTTCCCAATCTCGGTACCACCATCTTTACGCAGATGAGCGCTCTGGCGCAAAAGCACAACGCCATTAACCTTTCTCAGGGGTTCCCGGATTTCGATGGCCCGACGTATCTGCAGGAGCGTCTCGCGTACCACGTGGCGCAGGGGGCAAATCAGTATGCGCCGATGACGGGCGTGCAGGCGCTGCGGGAAGCCATTGCGGATAAAACGGCGGAACTGTATGGCCATAAGCCCGATGCGAACACCGACATCACGGTGACGGCAGGGGCAACCGAAGCACTGTATGCGGCCATCACCGCACTTGTGCGCGCGGGGGATGAAGTCATCTGTTTTGATCCGAGCTACGACAGCTATGCGCCTGCGGTTGAACTCTCCGGCGGCGTGGTGAAACGCGTGGCGCTCCAGCCGCCGCATTTTCGCCCTGACTGGCAGGCGTTTGCTGCGCTGCTGAGCGACAAAACCCGCCTGGTGATCCTGAATACCCCGCACAATCCGTCGGCGACGGTGTGGCAAAAAGCCGATTTTGCTGCGCTGTGGCAGGCTATCGTCGAACGGGAAATTTACGTCCTGAGCGATGAAGTCTACGAGCACATCTGCTTTGCTGAGGAAGGGCATGCCAGCGTGCTGGCCCATCCGCAGCTTCGCGAGCGTGCTATCGCCGTCTCTTCGTTTGGTAAGACCTACCATATGACCGGCTGGAAGGTAGGGTACTGCGTGGCCCCGGCGGCCATCAGCGCTGAGCTGCGCAAAGTGCATCAGTACCTGACGTTTGCCGTGAACACGCCGGCCCAGCTGGCGCTGGCGGATATGCTGCGCGCTGAGCCCGCGCATTACCGCGAGCTGCCGCACTTCTATCGTGAACGTCGGGATCTGTTTGTGACGGCATTAAGCAAAAGCCGTCTGGAAATTTTGCCCTCAGAAGGCACCTATTTCCTGCTCGCCGACTACAGCGCGATATCGGAGCTGGACGACGTGAGTTTCTGCCAGTGGCTGACGAAAGAGGTCGGCGTGGCCGCCATTCCATTGTCGGTGTTCTGCGCCGATCCCTTCCCGCACAAGCTGATCCGCCTGTGCTTTGCGAAGCAGGAATCGACGCTGCTGGCGGCGGCGGAGCGTTTGAACACGCTCTGATTATTTCACCGTCCACGCTTCTGAGTAACGGCGGTCTGCAAACAGCTCCAGCAGACCGTTGATTTGCTTGAGGCGCAGCACCTCATCGCTGTCCATGCCCAGCTCCTTGCCTATTCTCTCGTCATTCCAGCCGAGCTGCGCCAGTTCGCGCACGATATCTGACATGGCGTTGATTTGATGCCGACCCCGCGCCCGATTGTGGCGAATCGTGGCGGCCATACGGTTATGTTTATCCTGCCGATCCCGACGCAGGCAGGTGACGGGGAGATATCCCTTAAGCTGACGCTTCAACGCCGCCCGATTTTTACCGATTTCATGGCGATGAAAACCATCCACGATTTCGTAGTGTTGCGGTTCACTTTCTGTCACAACGATAGGTTGGGTGAATCCATCGAGTTCCAGCGACTTACTGAGCAGCCGTTTTTCTGGGGGGGCAACGTTATTGGGATTGTAATCGTTAGCGGTAATAGCGTCCTGTCTTATCCAGAGGACGCAGTCTATCGGTTGCTCGCGAAATGGACTGTGTTTATGGATTGCCTCACGAAAAGCATTTATGGCGTTAATGCGGTCCTCTTCTGAAAGTGACTGAAGGTACGTTTCCATCTCGGTGATTAGTCTTTGTCGCATAATATGCCCCACTCCTTGCGTTTAGCCTTCACTCTGTCGCTGTAGCGCTGATAATGTTTGGGTTTGTTCGGGCTGAACGATAGCGCCCTGCACCAGTAGTCGTTATTCAGGAGAACTTTGCAAATACGGCGCCATGAGGGAATGTCTTTGGCTCCGATATCACCGTCCTGAGTATCGGGAATATCCTCCATGCCTCTCTTCTGATACCAGTGCAGATAAATGGCGATTTTATTGCGGTAATGCTCAGCCGTATTTTGCGGCATGCTTTCGAGGAGCAACATGGCATATTCGCGCCAGCAGAGGTGTTCGGGTTTCAAAATTTTTCGGTGACCATAAAAATGATTATCGTGTCCGGCGTACATTCCTCCGCTGCGCGCGCCGCTCACGCGCTCGCACATGGCCGCCCAGCGATCGGGCTCAACAACGTGGTAGAGCCATAGTCCCTGGCGCTGTTCCGGGCCAAAGGGTTCACAAATACGCATGTAGCGTAGCGGCACGCCAGCCTGAAACATCAGGTCATAAAGTGGGTTATAGCAACAACCTGATTTGGCGAACCAGGTCCATATATCGGCGGTTTTCCAGTCGTAGAGAGGATAGATATACCAGGCATGTCCTCCTGGTGCGACGGTAGTCCAGGGCTTATCGTCGGCAAACCGCTGCTTACGCGCCGATGCGATAGCCAGGAAACGGTTGTAAGACTCATCGGCGCGGATGCCAATCAGTACCGCCGCCGGGCGATTGAGAGAGAACCAGTCGCAGAAACTGCGGACAAAGGTTTCAAACGTCATGCCAGGCTGGTAGAAAGGAAAATAAGCGGGATCGGTTATCGCATCGTCAGGAGGCTGGCGGACCCATTGGGTACCGGGTTCCCAGCATTGCCATTCCGGCTGGAATTGCGACAGTGAATTTTGCGTTGTCAGGGGAAGCGCGACCCACCAGAAATGATCGATGACATCGCTGTACAATTCACGCATATGTTGCACATGGTTAATGGTATGGGAAAACTGCGCCTCCCAGTCAATAAAGAGCACATCTATTTTGACTTGCATCTGTCGCGCCTGTTGGGCAACCAGATGCAGCATGACGGTGGAGTCTTTTCCACCTGAAAAAGAAACACAGGTTCTGGGAAAATTTTCGAGAGTCCATTTTATTCGCTCCCGAGCAGCAGTAAGTACATCCTGGTTTAAAGGGTATTTATAAATTGACATGCTTATTCTCATCCTGAGGGATAAATACCAGACTGTAGCTTCAATACTAAAGAGAGAATTATATCAGTCAATAATTAATTGGATATATGACGGTTATGTTGCGTAGTTCTATAACGGTGGTGTATGTTTTAACAGTATGTTTCCCATTTGGTGCGAAAACCCCATCAATATCTCACGGTAATGATATTTCCTCAATAAAACTGGCGAATGCCGAGCTATTGAGCGCGGAACGATTGTACATCATGTAAATATCAATGCTGGGGAATTGAATGTCAGTTTCCACTTTTCGCAGCTTGAGCGCTGGCCCATATTGTTCGAAGGCCGGCGCGGGTACTAAACCTATGAGATCGGATGAACCGATCATCGACAGAAGGGATATAAAAGAGTCGCTACGATAGACGATATTTCTTTCGAATAACAGGTTATCGGCCTTGTCCTGATAGCCTTTGAAGCTGTTCTCACCGTTCAGGCAGGCGGTGAAGTTTTCATTCAGAATTTCTTCACGCGTAGGATTTTCACCGAGACGGGGATGACCCTCCCGACAAACGAGAACGAAAGGAAGTTTATGGTAGAGGCTACAGGCGACAGAATGACTGTTAGAAGAGGAATACGAGAATATCAAGTCCGCTCTTCTGTAGGCCAAGAGATCTTCCGCTGAATCAGGAGAAAGAAAAATATCATGTAATTCAATTGAATAGTTATGGTTGTTCATGAGCAGTTTTATAGGGTCAAGGGTTGCTTTCGTACTCATAAAATGCGGGCAATAAATGACAAAATTCTTCTTCAACCCGCTGCTGTGCATGATATTGATAGTCTGCTCTAGCTGGTTCAGGTTCTGTTCCAGATGATGATGCAAATTGACGCCGACGGTCGTGGGCGTGATCCCTTTTCCGGAACGGATAAACAGAGGATCGTTAAGTTGTCCTCTCAGGCGTTGCAGTGACTGGCTCACGGCAGAGGGCGTGATATACAGCGTCTCGGCGGCTTTACTGATACTAAGGTGTTGGTAAATACACTCGAAAATGACTAACAGATTAAGATCGAATTTTTTAAGGTCATAGAGGTTTGCCATGTTTCGTCCTGAGATGCTGCGTTTGCTGTGGTTATCATATAACTGATAACAATAGTTTGAAGCTAACCATTAACAATCCGTTCGGTTAACTTTCTTAGTTTTAAATTAAAATCATCTTAATATATCACGGTGCCAGATTATTGATATAGCGCTTCGAAGACGATTAGGATAATTTTATCCTCGAGGAGGGAGTGAGCGTATTAAATGACAATTGTCACTTATATATTGTGATTGTTTTATAATAAAAATAAATTTATAACGCTCCGCAATGATGTTCGACATAGCCTATCACAGCCATAGGCAGGAATGCCTCTCTTATGGATTGCTCAATCCCAGCGCGGGTGGTGTAATCAAACGGCTGTTACCGCCTTGATATAAAGGGTTGTAGAGCGCAACGCAACGCCAGTTTCGGCTGGCACTGAATGTACCTGCGGGGAATTCAGGTATCAGGGCCGCCCGTTGAGGCGGCCTTTTTACTTTTAGGCTTTCCTGTAAAAGGTTCACCTTGTTGTCTTGTCGACGTTGTAAGGTTTGGCTGATTGATTTGATAAAGCATACGCATTAGCCCCGATGAATAAAGTTGGTTACCTTACATCTCAACGAAAACACGGAGGAAGTACAGATGTCTTTGATTAATACCAAAATTAAACCTTTCAAAAACCAGGCGTTCAAAAACGGTGAGTTCATCGAAGTTACCGAGAAAGATACCGAAGGCCGCTGGAGCGTCTTCTTCTTCTATCCGGCTGACTTTACCTTCGTTTGCCCGACTGAACTGGGCGACGTGGCAGACCATTACGAAGAACTGCAGAAGCTGGGCGTAGACGTTTACTCTGTCTCTACCGATACCCACTTCACCCACAAAGCATGGCACAGCAGCTCTGAAACCATCGCCAAAATCAAATACGCGATGATCGGCGACCCGACTGGCGCCCTGACCCGTAACTTCGACAACATGCGTGAAGATGAAGGCCTGGCTGACCGCGCCACCTTCGTTGTTGACCCGCAGGGCATTATCCAGGCTATCGAAGTTACCGCTGAAGGTATCGGCCGTGATGCTTCTGACCTGCTGCGTAAAGTGAAAGCCGCTCAGTACGTGGCTTCTCACCCAGGCGAAGTGTGCCCGGCAAAATGGAAAGAAGGCGAAGCAACGCTGGCTCCATCCTTAGATCTGGTTGGTAAAATCTAAGTTTTGCCCATTCAGTAATCAATGGGCGCACCGCGCCCATTTCATTCCAGCACCATGATGCAAGTTGCATTCAGGCCGCCCGTATAAGGCAGCTTGCATGATGACGTCTTAAGAGAGGGAAGAACAATGCTCGACACAAACATGAAAACCCAGCTCAAGGCCTACCTTGAGAAACTGACCAAACCCGTTGAGCTGATTGCTACGCTTGACGACAGCGCCAAATCGGCAGAGATCAAGGAACTGCTGGCGGAGATCGCCGAGCTGTCGCCGAAAGTGACCTTCAAAGAAGACAACGCGCTGCCGGTCCGTAAGCCCTCTTTCCTGATTACCAACCCAGGGTCCGATCGGGGACCACGCTTTGCCGGTTCTCCGCTGGGTCACGAGTTTACCTCACTGGTGCTGGCGCTGTTGTGGACCGGTGGTCATCCGTCAAAAGAAGCGCAGGCGCTTCTGGAGCAAATCCGCGATATCGACGGTGATTTCGAGTTTGAAACCTACTACTCACTCTCCTGCCACAACTGCCCGGACGTGGTGCAGGCGCTGAACCTGATGTCGGTCCTGAACCCGCGCATCAAGCACACGGCGATTGATGGCGGTACCTTCCAGAATGAAATCACCGATCGCAACGTGATGGGCGTTCCGGCGGTCTACATGAACGGCAAAGAGTTCGGCCAGGGCCGCATGACGCTGACTGAAATCGTTGCCAAAGTGGATACCGGTGCTGAAAAACGTGCGGCGGAAGAGCTGAACAAACGCGATGCCTATGACGTGCTGATCGTCGGTTCCGGCCCTGCCGGCGCGGCAGCAGCGGTGTATTCCGCGCGTAAAGGTATTCGTACCGGCCTGATGGGCGAACGCTTTGGCGGCCAGGTGCTCGATACCGTGGACATCGAAAACTACATCTCCGTGCCGAAGACCGAAGGCCAGAAGCTGGCGGGGGCGCTGAAGGCGCACGTCAGCGACTATGACGTGGACGTGATCGACAGCCAGAGCGCCAGCAAGCTGGTTCCGGCAGCGGTCGAGGGTGGTTTACACCAGATTGAAACCGCTTCCGGCGCGGTGCTGAAAGCCCGCAGCATTATCATTGCCACCGGTGCGAAATGGCGCAACATGAACGTCCCGGGTGAAGATCAGTATCGCACCAAAGGCGTGACCTACTGTCCGCACTGCGACGGTCCACTCTTCAAAGGTAAACGCGTGGCGGTGATCGGCGGCGGTAACTCCGGCGTGGAAGCGGCCATTGACCTGGCGGGGATTGTTGAACACGTAACCCTTCTGGAGTTCGCTCCGGAGATGAAAGCCGACCAGGTTCTTCAGGATAAAGTTCGCAGCCTGAAAAACGTCGACATCGTACTGAACGCGCAGACGACGGAAGTGAAGGGCGACGGCAGCAAAGTGACCGGTCTGGAATATCGCGACCGCGTGAGCGGCGACGTGCACAGCGTTCAGCTGTCAGGGATCTTTGTGCAGATTGGTCTGCTGCCAAACACCACCTGGCTGGAAGGCGCGATTGAGCGCAACCGCATGGGTGAAATCATCATTGATGCGAAGTGTGAAACCAGCGTGAAAGGCGTGTTTGCGGCGGGCGACTGCACCACCGTGCCGTACAAACAGATCATTATCGCCACGGGCGAAGGGGCGAAGGCGTCTCTGAGTTCATTTGACTATCTTATTCGCACCAAAACCGCATAAGAAAAGAAAGTAAGGCTACACCTGCAATAGCGAGAGGCCACCGAAAGGTGGCCTCTTTTTTTTATCTGACGACCATCACCGGTATATGGGTGTGGCG
This sequence comes from Enterobacter sp. 241F3, assembly GCF_034106785.1. Lineage (NCBI taxonomy): Bacteria > Pseudomonadati > Pseudomonadota > Gammaproteobacteria > Enterobacterales > Enterobacteriaceae > Enterobacter > Enterobacter sp. 241F3. The sequence goes on along the minus strand of NZ_JAWNDD010000001.1, from coordinate 1,209,028 downwards.
GATGACGCTGGAGGCGTTAGAGCCCAGCAGATGCGTGGTAATGGAAGGGTTGCGCGAACCGATGACCACCACGTCTGCCTTCAGTTCGTTCGCCAGTTCGTTTACCGCATCGCGAACGCTGCCGAATCTGACGTGCGTTTTGATTCGTGAAGGGTCGATGCTGAAGTGGCTGACCATGGTTTGCAGGCGCGTTTCCGCCTCGTGCTGCAGATGCTCTTCGAAGCGACGCACGTCGGCGGCAAAGCGGTGCAGGCTCAGGCTGGCGGAGCCTGGCAGTACGTGTAAAAGATGGATAACACCGTCCTGCTGCGCCAGGAACTCCGCATGGCGAACGGCCTTGTCGCTCAGCTCCATCTCAAAAACATCAACCGGCATAATAATTCTCTGATACATACCCGTTTCTCCTTGTTTATAAACGCTGAACTCATTTAACCATAAAATATTAATGGTTTCTGTAAGCGCTCCGTCAGTTTTCTTATCTCACCAGGATAAATCTCAAAAGCCCCGTATTCCAGGGCAGACCTTCAGGGGTAGCTACCCTTATACACTTACCTGAAGCCTTTCGGAGGTCGCATGAAAGCACTTACGTATCACGGTCCGCACCATGTTCGCGTCGAGAATGTCCCCGATCCCATCATCGAACAGCCTGACGATATCATTCTGCGCGTTACGGCCACGGCTATATGCGGCTCCGATTTGCATCTTTATCGCGGAAAGATCCCGAAGGTGCAGCACGGCGACATTTTTGGCCATGAGTTTATGGGGGAAATCGTCGAGTGCGGCGCAGAGGTGAAGAATTTGCAAAAAGGCGATCGCGTGGTGATCCCCTTTGTCATCGCCTGCGGAGACTGTTTCTTCTGTCGTCTGCAGCAATACGCGGCCTGTGAGAATACCAATGCCGGGCAGGGTGCCGCGCTGAACAAAAAGCAAATACCCGCACCGGCCGCGCTGTTTGGCTATAGCCATCTCTACGGCGGCGTGCCGGGGGGGCAGGCGGAATATGTCCGCGTGCCAAAAGGCAACGTCGGGCCGTTTAAGGTCCCGCAGCTTCTTTCCGATGATAAAGCGTTATTCCTTTCCGATATTTTGCCCACGGCCTGGCAGGCGGCAAAAAATGCGCAGATTGAAAAAGGCTCAAGCGTAGCGGTTTTCGGTGCCGGGCCGGTGGGGCTACTGACCATTGCCTGCGCGCGACTGCTGGGGGCTGAGCAGATCTTTGTTATCGATCATCATCCGTACCGGTTGCGATTTGCAGAGGCGCGTTACGGCGCAATCCCTATCAACTTTGATGATGATAACGACGCGGCGGAAAAAATCATCGAACAGACCGCGGGCCATCGCGGCGTTGACGCCGTGATTGATGCAGTCGGGTTTGAAGCGAAAGGTAGCACCACTGAAACGATCCTCAGCAATCTTAAAATTGAAGGTAGTAGCGGCAAAGCGTTGCGTCAGTGCATTGCTGCCGTACGGCGCGGTGGGGTGGTCAGCGTACCCGGCGTGTACGCTGGGTTTATTCATGGCTTCCTGTTTGGCGATGCCTTCGATAAGGGGCTGACGTTTAAGATGGGCCAGACGCACGTCCATGCCTGGCTGGGTGAACTGTTACCGCTGATCGAAAAAGGGCTGCTTACCCCGGAAGAGATCGTGACCCATTATCTTCCCCTTGCGGATGCGGAACGCGCCTATAAGGTATTCGAAAAACGGGAGGAAGAGTGCCGGAAGGTGATTCTGGTCCCTGGTGCGGAAACGCCCGAGGCCGCAGAGCAGAAAGTTAAGGGCCTGGTAAATGCTTTCCCGGGTGGGGTTGCATGAGTTCTCGCTTAACTGTGGCGTTCAAGATAAAGCACGGCCGCGACGATAATCGCCACAATAATGAGAAAAATAAGTGTGATAGCCAGTATCTCACTCATGACCGTCCCCGCGGCACCAAAACAGATTAAGCGTGGGTTAAGGGTCTTTTGCGCGATATAAGAAAATGGGGTGAATTTACGGAAAGAGGATGCGGCTGCATCCTCTGTGCAAAGCGGGTGGGCGCTTGTTCAGAAGTGTTTAACGCAGGTAATCGCCCGCAGCTTCTGGCTGGTAGAGCAACGCCAGTACTTCCAGATGGGCAGAGGCGCCGCCCGGCAATTCCCAGTGGATCGTATCTCCCGTACGCAGCCCCAGCAGTGCGGCACCCACAGGGGCCAGAACAGAAAGCTGTGTGCTGCTGTCGGTCATCTGAGCCGGATAAACCAGCGTACGGGTCAACTCTTCACCGGTGGTCAGGTTGCGGAATTTCACCTGGCTATTCATAGTGACCACGTCATGCGGCATCGTCTCAGGCGTGCACATCTGTGCCCGGTCGAGCTCCTCATTAAGGGCGTCGGCCACGGGGAGCGAGGCGAACTCCGCTTTTTCCAGCAGCCTGTCGATACGTTCTGCGTCGAGCTCATTGATGATAATGGTAGGTCTGGACATTTTTTACTCCATGTCGTTAATGCTGCGTCTAACGCAGAAACTGATCCAAAAGAAAACCCTCGCCGTCTGGCAGCGAGGGTTTAACTCTCCCGATGATACTGGCTGAGCGCGCAAGTTTGAAGTGATGAAGGTCACATTCATGGCCCATATGAATTTTCGCTGAAATTTATTCAGTCTTCATTCCCGGCGGAATACGTTACGCTGAGTGTCCTGAATCCGGGCGTTGCCCGCCAACGAGAGAGCGCTATGTACTTCTATCAACCGTCCCAGGGGCACGGCCTGCCGCATGACCCGCTAAACGCCATTATTGGTCCACGTCCGATTGGCTGGATCTCCTCCTGCGATAAGGCCGGTCAGCTCAATCTCGCGCCGTATAGCTTCTTTAACTGCTTTAACTATCGCCCGCCGATCATCGGCTTTTCCAGCAACGGCTGGAAGGACAGCGTGCGTAATATTACCGAAACAAAGGAATTTGTCTGGAACCTGGCAACGCGCGATCTCGCGCACGCGATGAATCAAACCTCTGCAATGCTTCCGCACGATCGGGATGAATTTAGCTTTGCCGGGCTCACGCCAGCGGCAAGTCAACTGGTTAACGCGCCCCGCGTCGCAGAAAGCCCGGTGAACTTTGAGTGCCGCCTGTCGCAGTGCATTCAGCTTACCGGTGCCGACGGCACACCGGTCGATACCTGGCTGGTGTTGGGGGAGGTGGTCGGTATCCATATTGCCGAAACGCTGCTGGAAGAGGGGATATACCAGACGGCGAAAGCGCAGCCCATCCTGCGTGCAGGTGGGCCGACGGCGTATTATGGCATCAGTGACGAAAACCGGTTTGATATGGTGCGCCCGACTGTGGGTCAGTAACCTGCTTTATCAATCACGAATTGATTTCCGCAGTTACCTGGATGTGGCTGCGGCGCAAATGACGCTGCAGAAAGCGGGTTGTTGATAGTGTCAGCCTTCAGCGAAATCTGCATCTCGGTCAGATACGCCGGGTTGCCGTTGCATGTCAGCTTGATCGCTTTGATGTTCTCCCTGCCCCAGCTTCTGGCAACGGCACTGTCAAAGTCGCTGCGATTGACGGGTTTTCCGTAGTTATCGGCAAGGAATTTACCGACCGCACTGTTTTTAACTTCCTGGTTCATTCGCACCATCGTGCCGAAATAGGCATCCGGATCGAAACCAAAGCAGACGCCATGTTTGGCGTATTCGTAGCGTTCCAGGCAGGAATTACCGCCTGCACCCGGCATCACGTCGTTGAGCTTTGCGGCAGCGGAAAGCGACAGCCCGGTTTCGGCGGCATCGCATTTGCGGCTGGCCTTCACTTCCGGCATGTTTGGAATGGGGCGCGTGGCGCAGCCAAAACGCATCCATCGACGCTCATCCACCCCGCGTGCGGCGATGGATTTTGGCAGGCCGGGCCATAGTCCGTGAACGGTCAGAAAATCGGCTTTATTATCACGCTCTTTTTGCAGGCGACATTCGTCAGGTTCATTGCGGTTGCGTTCGACCATGCTCTGGCAAAACCCGGTTTGCCAGGACAGAGCCAACACATAGCGATCGAAATCGCCGTACTGTGTTGCCTTCAGCGGTTCCGCCTGTGCGGAGAAGATACAGAGAGCAAGCGCCATTGCGCCAGACGGGACGACGATATCCTTCCTGAACATATGATTTCCTGATCGAATGAGCACGATTAATTTCTGGAAGTTATTAAAGCACAAAAAGCGCCCGCAGGCGCTTTTTGGATATCAGTAATTTAGCTTAGGCCGCGCCGGGAACCAGCACTTCCGTGGCGATAATCACGATAATCAGACCAACCAGAACGGGTACTGAGGTGCGCTTGACGACTTCGAATGGCGAGATTTTCGCCATTCCGGCAACGGCAACGACCACGCCCGACACCGGTGAAATGGTACGGCCCAGGTTTGACGCCTGCAGCATAGGAATGGAGAGATAGGCCGGGTTAATGCCGGAAGAGTGAGCCAGCTTCGGGATCATCTCAACGAAAGCGTAGAAAGGGGCATTGCCGGAACCGGTGGTCATCGCCGCCAGCATGGTCAGCACCACCAGAACCAGCATCAGGATAATACTGGCCGAGCCGAACGAGGTGGCGATAGAGATCAGGCTCTGGATAAAGCCGATCGTGCTCAGACCCTGGGCAAAAACGCCCGCTGCAACCAGCAGCATCACCACGCCAGCGAAGGCATCCGCCATACCGCGATACGCTACTTCCAGACCCGAGAAGACCTTTTGCGTGTTAAAACCGCGCACAAACTCCAGCGCGGCGGCAAGCAGCATACAGATAACCAGAATGGTGATGATGTGCAGCTGTGGACCCCATTTGCCGTCAAAAATCAGCACTCCGACGATCGGAGTGAACGGCAGAATGGCATAGAGCGCGGGAGCGGTGGTGGTGATTTCACTCACATCCATCATTTCATGGCTAATGTTTTCTTTCTTATCGAGATAGCGTTGCCAGAAGAAATGCGCGATCCCCATGCCCACTATGGCAACGATTGAGATCGGTAACGTGGTTTTAAAGGCGAAGTCGATGAGTGACATCTCCGCCGCCTTTGCCGCCAGCACAACGTCGCCGGAGGTCGGGGAGAGAATAATGGCTGCCGGAGACGCACAAATTGCCGCGGCCGCGCCACGGCTGATGCCCACGTTCACCATAACCGGGAACAGCGTGGCCATCAGCAGTACGCCAAGTCCGGTAGCCGACGAAACGGCCAGCGACATCAGGCAGGCGAGGAAATAGGCCGCGACCATAAGCAGATATGGCGAATTGATGTATTGCAGAGGTTTGGAGGCAAGCTTAACGACCATATCGTTAGCGCCGATGTGGGTCATATAGGCCGCAAAACCACACAGCATCATGATCATCATGCCCAGATCGCCGCCGCGGCTCATGAGCAATATTTTAATGTATTCAACAATATCTGTAGCGCTGTAACCGGTGCTGGTCGCGCTGGCAGGTAACACCTGATGCCCCATTATTGCGCTGATAATCAGCAGTGTTAAACCGCCAACAAATAATACGCCCGTGGCCGAGTAGCCTTTAATGATGTAGCGTGCGACGCCGACAATGACGACGACTCCAATAAGGAGTTCGAATAGCGTAAGCATGATTTCCCCTGTATCTCTGCTGCAATGGAGCACAAAAAATCAATAAAAAAAAGAATGATGAAAATGTGCCGAATAATTGGCCTGTTCTTGCTGATTAAAATCAATAAACAGACGACTAGAGAACAGAACAACCGTGTTTTTGCCATGGTTCATACATTTATGTCATGAGGCCCTTGACCGTCAGAAATAGCGCAACATGACCCAATAATGATAACAAATTGTTAATGCTTTGTGTGGTTTTGCATGTCACTGATTAAGAAGGCTAAAGTATAAGCCCACACTCCGAATGGGTTTATTTGAGCGTGCTGCATGCTTTCTTTAAGAATATTCCCGGAAAGAGGCCGAATAATTAGGAATAACGCCGATGTCGTTAAGACTTGATTCAACTACTTTATGGTAAACTTTGCTTCGAATACTAAGAATGGTAATTGCATTGTGATCGTACGTAATACATTTCTCTCTATTTTGTTGTTTATTTTTGGGCAGTTAACGTTTTCTTCTGTTGCACAGGCAGAAGGCAAAGAGGCGGATAAAGGCTGGTTCTCAACCTTTACGGATAATGTTTCCCAGACATGGACTGCACCTGAACATTATGATCTCTATGTTCCGGCAATAACGTGGCATGCGCGGTTTGCTTATGACAAAGAGAAAACCGATAAATACAACGAGCGTCCATGGGGTGCGGGTTTTGGTCAGTCGCGCTGGGATGAGAAGGGAAACTGGCATGGCATCTATCTGATGGCCTTCAAAGATTCGTTTAATAAATGGGAGCCGATTGGTGGTTATGGTTGGGAGAAAACCTGGCGCCCGCTAGCGGACGAAAACTTCCACGTCGGTTTGGGCTATACCGCCGGGGTCACTGCACGTGACAACTGGAACTACATCCCGATCCCAGTGCTGCTGCCTTTGGCCTCTATTGGCTATGGCCCCGCAACGTTCCAGATGACCTACATTCCGGGTACGTACAACAACGGTAACGTTTACTTCGCCTGGATGCGTTTTCAGTTTTAACTGATAAAACGTTACATGCTGGTGAAAAAACGCGCAGACGTTGATTCATAAGCGATAAAAATCTGTCAGTGAAAATTAACGCGACTTTAGTCACTTTTTATCAAAGATCCGCTGGACAAAAGGTCCCACAATTGATGTACTGATAACCGACACAGCATTTGTGTCGTTTTTTAATGTAAAGGTAATTTTGATGTCTAAGATTAAAGGTAACGTTAAGTGGTTTAATGAGTCCAAAGGATTCGGTTTCATTACTCCTGAAGATGGCAGCAAAGACGTGTTCGTACACTTCTCTGCAATCCAGTCTAATGGTTTCAAAACTCTGGCTGAAGGTCAGCGTGTAGAGTTCGAAATCACTAACGGTGCCAAAGGCCCTTCTGCTGCTAACGTAATCGCTCTGTAATTCAGACGCATCAGCAAGAATTTCAAAACCCGCTCAACGAGCGGGTTTTTTTCGTGTTGAATCAGCCAAGCAGATACATTTTCAGGAAGCTGGCAACGATCAGCACGCTCAATAACACCATTCCTGCGCTCATCAGACTCTGTTTCATTCTGTCACCCTCGTTCAGTACTGCATTCAGAGTGACAGAGAAAAATTAAGCCAACATTAACGGTTCGGCTGTTAATGCGCGCTTGCGGAGGAAAATAGCCAAAATGCGATCCCCGTCATCGCAAAAGAGCCGAGCATATTGATCGCCATATTCATCAGCGCCCAGCCGATACGGCCTTCCTGAAAGAGAAAAACTGTCTCCGCAGAAAAGGTTGAGAAGGTGGTCAAACCGCCGCAAAATCCGGTGGTAATCAATACTTTCCACATTGGGTCGATGTGCGTCATTCGGTTAAACCAGGCCAGCCCCATGCCAATGATAAAAGCACCAATCAGGTTAGCGGCAAGCGTCCCCATGGGAATCGCCTGATGCAGGGGATTAAACCGCATACTCAGAAACCACCGCGCAACGCTACCCGTTCCCCCACCAATAAAAACGGCTAAAAGTAGTTGTAACACGCTAAATACCTGCTATTTGATGTGTAAGAGAAGCGAGTTTAACGCCGTTTATGATAAGGGGACAAATATGTATGTTGCGGTAGGGCAGTTTGTGGTCACGCCTGAGTGGCATAAAAATGCGCTCACGTGCGTCAACCTGATGAAGCAGGCCGGGCAGAAAGGGGCGTCGCTGCTGGTTCTCCCTGAGGCGCTGCTGGCCAGGGATGATAATGACCCGGATTTATCCGTGAAGTCCGCGCAGCCGCTGGACGGCGAATTTTTACAACATTTGCTCGCCCAGAGCGCGGGCAATACGATGACGACAATCTTAACGATCCATGTCCCCTCCACGCCGGGTCGCGCAGTGAATACGCTGGTGGCGATTCGTGACGGGGCCATAGTCGCACATTACGCCAAGCTTCATCTCTATGACGCGTTCAGCATCCAGGAGTCGAGGCTCGTTGACCCCGGAGACAATATCCCACCGCTGCTGGAGATTGACGGATTCAGGATCGGGCTGATGACCTGCTATGACCTGCGTTTTCCCGAGCTGGCGCTGCATCTGGCGCTGCAGGGTGCGGACATGCTGGTGCTGCCTGCCGCGTGGGTCAAAGGGCCGTTAAAAGAGCACCACTGGGCAACGCTGCTTGCGGCACGCGCGCTGGATACCACCTGCTATGTCGTTGCCGCAGGAGAATGTGGCACGAAAAACATCGGGCAAAGCAGGGTGGTTGATCCGCTGGGGGTGACGATAGCCGCCGCCGCTGAAGCCCCGGACTTGCTGGTTGCGGAGATAAAACCAGAGAGAATTGCGATTGCGCGTCAGCAATTACCCGTTCTTCTTAATCGTCGGTTTGCGCCACCGCAATTATTGTGATGTTTTTTTCAACAATGCTTGATTCACCTTGTTACAGATTGCTATTGTGTGCACGCGCTAAATGACCGTTAATACAATCAGGTTTTGGCGCTGAATGCAGCCTGTTATAAGTAAAGAAGGTATCTATGGGTGAGATTAGTATTACCAAACTGCTGGTGGTTGCCGCACTGGTCGTCCTGCTGTTTGGTACCAAGAAGTTACGCACGCTGGGTGGTGACCTGGGGGCTGCCATCAAAGGCTTTAAGAAAGCGATGAACGATGATGATGCAGCGGCGAAGAAAAGCGCCGAGGATGACGTCCCGGCAGATAAGCTTTCTCACAAAGAGTGACAGCATCGCCCAAGGGCTTGCGAAAAAAAACCGGCTCATGTGGCCGGTTTTTTTGTATTACTGTAAATGAATATTACAGCATTATTTCACTTCTTCGCCTTTAGCCTGCATATCGGCATGGTATGAAGAGCGAACAAATGGGCCGCATGCTGCGTGGGTGAAGCCCATCGCCATCGCTTCGGCTTTCATTTCATCGAACTCGTCCGGGCTCACGTAGCGCTGTACCGGCAGGTGGTGACGGCTTGGCTGGAGATACTGTCCCAGGGTTAACATGGTCACACCGTGGCGGCGAAGATCGCGCATCACCTCGATGATTTCGTCGTTAGTTTCACCCAGACCCACCATCAGACCAGACTTAGTCGGAATATGTGGATGCGCTTCTTTGAAACGCTCCAGCAGTTTCAGAGACCAGTTATAGTCAGCACCCGGGCGTACCTGACGGTAGATACGCGGCACGTTCTCCAGATTGTGGTTAAACACATCTGGCGGCGTAGCGGTGAGGATATCCAGCGCGCGGTCCATACGGCCACGGAAGTCAGGCACCAGCGTCTCGATTTTGATGTTTGGACTTTTCTCGCGAATGGCCGTAATACAGTCGGCGAAGTGCTGCGCTCCGCCGTCACGCAGATCGTCACGGTCAACGGAGGTGATAACTACGTAACGCAGCGCCATGTCGGCGATAGTCTGCGCCAGCTTCTGGGGTTCGTTAGCATCAGGTGCGACTGGACGGCCATGAGCAACATCGCAGAACGGGCAGCGACGGGTACAGATAGCACCCAGAATCATAAACGTCGCGGTACCGTGATTGAAACATTCAGCAAGGTTCGGACAAGAGGCTTCTTCACAAACGGAGTGAAGGCCATTCTTGCGCATCGCCGCTTTGATCCCCTGGATACGCGAAGAGTCGGCCGGAAGTTTGATTTTCATCCATTCCGGTTTTCTTAACAGCGCCTCGCGCTCTGTAGCCACGTTTTTAACCGGGATAAGGGCCATTTTATCGGCATCGCGGTATTTAACACCGCGTTCCATCACAATGGGTTTACTCATAGCGTGCGTGTTCCAGTTGCGAATATCGAAGGAAAGCGTTTCAATTCAAGGGAATGTTGTATTTATCAACTATTTTTGAACGAACGACAGGCAGTATATCATTGAAACGGTCGTTAAAGCAGCCTGCCAGATCGCCAATTTGTAAAATAGTTGTTGTTTTGTGCCTTTTGCCCTGCCCGTTGCAGGGACTTGTGCTGGGTAAACCTGTCAGAAGGCCTGACGGATAATGCGGATAACGTTTTCCAGGACCGGATCGCGCAAACTCAGCTTGTTATAATGCAGTGAAATCTCGATAGATTCCGCATTAAGCTGGCTGAGCGGAATGCTTTCCAGCGGCCAGCATTTTCGTAGCAGACTGTACAGGCGTGATGGCATAACGCACAGCATGTCGCTGCTACCGATCAGGGATGCGGTGGTAAACATATTGTAGCTGCTGAAGCTGATCTGTCGTTCAGGGAAAATTTCATCAATGCGCTGACGAAGTGCATGGTTAGACTGCCCTTCGGTCATGAAAGACGAATGGTCGTAGTTGCGAAGGTTTTCGATGGTCAACGGCTCGCTAAGAGCAGGATGCTGCTGGCGGCAAACCAGCACCAGATTATCTGCATAGAGCACATTTTGACCCAGCGCTCTGGCACTGAAGCTGCCGCTTTCTATAATCAGGTCCGTCTGGAACTGGGCAAGTTGAATGTCAGGTTCATTGAGAGGCACATTGCGAAGCAGGAGCTGCGGAGCATGCTCTTTCACGGCCTGAAAGATCGCAGGCATGACCAGTACACCCACAGAAGGGGAACAGCCGATGGTGATGGTTCTTTGCTTATCATAGCTCCCGGTTAAATCCAGTGCGCCCAGAATCGACTCCAGACCCTGGCTGATGTACTCATGCAGATGCGTGGCGTAAGCCGTCGGCGTTACCCCCTGGCCCTTACGGATAAATAACGGGTCAGGAAATATAGCGCGCAGCTTTTGGATTGACTGGCTTATTGCTGAAGGCGTGAGATTAAGAATTTTCGCAGCGTTAACGATACCCTTATGGACATATACTGCCTCAAAAATAGTCAATAAATTGAGATCAATATTACGTAAAGTCCGAAAAATTTGCGGCTTGTCTTCACCACCAGGTTCATTCAGTCGTTTGGCTGGTAAATTATTATACTCCACGCTTTCACTCCGTATACATTCACAATATGAATGATAGTTGAATTTATTTATTATGCTTGTAGAGATTCGTAAAGTGTTGGTTTTGTTTCACTTGTTTATCAAAAGCAAACACTTGTGTGATAATTGCTCACGTTACTTATGCCGTGTTTGCCGTACTTGCTGGGGGCTAAATAATATGTAGCGGTAATATTCGGGCGCTTCGAAAATATAGAATCTGTGGATTATTGTAAAGCGCAAAAACGGTAAATAAACGGTGGCCCGCCAAATTAGCGAGCCATGTTGTATGATATATTAAGCAGCGATATATTCGTGTGGGGGATTGTTAAGTAGTGCTAAAACATTCTTCAAAAGCACGGGACGAATACTGTCTGGCGTAGCGGTTTCAACCCACTGACGCACTTGCGTCATTTCCATGCCGGCGTAGCCGCAGGGGTTTATGCGCTGGAAAGGGGCGAGATCCATATTAATGTTCAATGCCAGGCCGTGGAACGAACAGCCTTTACGAATACGCAGCCCCAGAGAGCAGATCTTCATTTCCCCAACGTACACCCCAGGCGCATCGGCTCGCGGATGCGCATCAATACCATATTCCGCCAGCGTGTTGACGACAGTTTGTTCCAGTAAGGTAACCAGTTCGCGGACGCCCAGCTTTCTGCGCTTCAGGTTGAGCAGGACGTACATCACCTGCTGCCCGGGTCCATGGTAAGTGACCTGACCGCCGCGATCGCTCTGAATAACCGGGATATCTCCCGTCATTAACAAATGTTCTGCTTTACCCGCCTGACCCTGAGTAAATACCGGCAGGTGTTCGACAAGCCAGATCTCATCCGGGGTGCTGTCATCGCGTGAATCGGTGAAGTCATGCATAGCCTGGGAGACAGGCTCATAAGGTTGCAGCCCGAGGTGACGGACCAGAATTTTATCCTGATACAAAACTGCGTCTCCGAAGACGAGGGACAAAAGGTGTGCGGGATTATATCACAGCGGGGAGAGGGGTTACCCGGCAAACCGGGTAACCGCGAAGGGGCTACAGCACCATACGAACAATTTCGATATTGCCGAGTTCTTCGTAAAGCGTTTCAACCTGCTCAATATGTGTCGCAGTGATGGTAATAGAAACCGAGTGGTAGTTGCCCTTGCTGCTTGGTTTTACTGACGGAGAGTAGTCACCGGGCGCATGGCGCTGTACCACTTCAACCACCTGATCAACCAGCTCAGGTTTCGCCAGACCCATTACTTTGTAGGTAAATGAGGTAGGGAATTCAAGCAGTTCGTTAAGTTTGGTTTTCATGTCAGCTCCGGCGTAACGTCAAAAAATAATAACTCCCACGTCAGGTGGGAGTTATCAGGATACTTAGTATATGGGGATCAAAATCACACTTTCAAGTGTTCAATTTTTAACCAAACCAGTGGTGGAACATCAATTTAATGTAATCAATGATTTTGCCGAAGAAATTGCCTTCAGGAATTTCTTGCAGGACCACCAGCGGACGCTGATCGATCGTTTTGCCATCCAGCTGGAAGTTGATGGTGCCCACAACCTGGTTCTTCTGCAGCGGGGCGTGCAACTCGGTGCTGTTCAGTACGTAGCTGGCTTTCAGATCCTTCATACGACCACGCGGAATGGTCAGGTACAGGTCTTTATCAACGCCGAGAGAAGCACGGTCGTTGTCGCCGAACCAGACGGGTTCAGACGCAAACTCTTTGCCTGCTTTCAGTGGATTCACGGTTTCGAAGAAACGGAAGCCCCAGGTCAGCAGTTTCTTGCTTTCTGTTTCACGACCTTTGAAGGTGCGGCCGCCCATCACGGCAGAGATCAGACGCATCTGACCTTCAGTGGCAGAGGCCACCAGGTTGTAGCCCGCTTTGTCGGTGTGGCCAGTTTTGATGCCGTCAACGTTCAGGCTGTTATCCCACAGCAGACCGTTACGGTTGGTCTGACGAATACCGTTGAAAGTGAACTCTTTCTCTTTATAGATAGAGTATTCATTGGGGACATCGCGGATCAGCGCCTGACCAATCAGCGCCATGTCACGCGCGGAGCTGTACTGGCCGTCTGCATCCAGGCCGTGTACGGTCTGGAAATGGCTATTTTTCAGACCCAGCGCGTTCACGTAGCTGTTCATCAGGCCCACGAAGGCGTCCTGGCTACCGGCGGCGAAATCGGCCATTGCCACGCAGGCGTCGTTACCCGACTGCAGGTTGATACCGCGAATCAGCTGGGAAACAGGAACCTGCATACCCGGCTTCAGGAACATCAGAGAGGAACCTTTGAAAACAGGGTTCCCGGTTGCCCACGCATCGTTACCGATGGTGACCAGATCCGATTCTTTGAATTTACCCGCCTTCATCGCCTGGCCGATAACGTAGCTGGTCATCATTTTGGTCAGGCTGGCCGGGTCACGGCGGGCATCGGCATTCTGTTCTGCCAGCACTTTGCCAGAGTTGTAATCGATCAGGATGTAGGATTCCGCGTCGATTTGCGGAACGCCAGGGATCATGGTCTTGATATTCAGGTCATCGGCGTGAGCTGCAGAGAGCGCAGCCGCGCAAAGGGCCGTGGTCAGCGCCATGCGCTGCACAAAACGAGCAGAAAAAGTGGTCTTCATGGTCAGAACTACGACATCCGTGATGGAATTAAAAAAAGTGCCTTACTATAGCAAATGCTATTCAGGCAGGCATCCGACTTTAAGCATGAGTTTGTGAATGCGTTTTACACAAACTGACAATTCGGATACCGCCGGTTAATTATTTTGCAACAGCGATAAATGACTGAAGCTGAGCTTCATTCTGCAGACGCTGCTGCAAGGATGCGGCCTGCGATTTGCTGGCAAACGGCCCCATCTGAATGCGCCAGACCGCACCGTTCTGCTCAACGCGTCCTGGTACGCTAAATTGCTGGCTCAGACGCTGCTGATACTGTTTGGCACGGGCCTGATCGCTCACTGCACCGACCTGAACCACATAGCTGCCGCTGGCTGCTGTTGGAGCCGCCACCGCCGCACTTTGCGTGGCCGCGGGCGCCGTTACGGGAGCTTGCTGGGTCGCTGGTGCAGCAACGGGAGCTGGGGCTGGGGTAGGCTCACTGCCTTCCAGCACGCCCGAGGCTAAGGTCGTTGGGGCGCCAAGAAAACCGCTACTCTTTACCGGCGCGCCGGTAGAATCCTCGCTTTGCAGCGTATCATTACTGATTGGGCGTATTTCTCCCCCCGGCTGAGCAGGCTCTGCCGGAGACGAGACGCTTCCCATTCCGCCGTCAAGATTTGGGCGGTCAGGAAGGGCATAGGTCTGTTTTGCGACCGTCGTACACGCGGTTCCCGGCCCGGAGAGCGAACCATCCTGCGCGACGATAATCGGGTCAATACGGACCTTGGTGTTGTTCGAGGTGTTCAGGCGATCGGCAGACGCGCGCGACAGGGAAATCACCCGGTCATTCCCGTACGGGCCGCGGTCGTTGATGCGCACGACGATCATACGGCCGTTCGCCAGGTTGGTGATACGGGCGTAGCTCGGGATAGGCAGCGTCGGATGTGCTGCCGTCAGCTGCATTGGGTCGAACGCTTCCCCGGATGCCGTCAGGTTACTGCCTGGCTCGGCATCATAAATGGCGGCAAAGCCCGCCTGACTGAAACGGGAAGGGTCCTGAACAATTTTATAGCTTTTGCCGTCGCGCTCGTAATCCTGATTGGCACTGGCATTCAGCGGTTCATAAACGGGATCGGCACCGCTGATTTCAACGATCGGGCCATTACACACCGCAGGCTGCGGCGGCGCGACGGTTGCCTGTTGCTGACCATCATCACTTGTGCAGGCCGCAAGTAAACTTGCCGCAATGCAGATCCCCAGCCACTGCTTACGCATTCCGATCCCCTTATTTTTATACGCTTTTTGACAACATTTTTCTGTGGGTATGGATCGACATCACGATACCAAACCCGGCCATCAACACGATCAGTGCCGAGCCTCCGTAACTCACCAGCGGCAGCGGTACGCCTACCACCGGCAGAATACCACTCACCATACCAATATTTACGAAGACATAAACGAATAAAATCAGCATCAACCCGCCAGCCATGACGCGACCAAAGGTGGTTTGCGCGCGTGCTGCAATCCACAATCCACGCATGATCAGCAGTACATAAAGCGCCAGCAATATTAAGATGCCAACCAGTCCCAGTTCTTCCGCCAGTACGGCAAAGATAAAGTCGGTGTGGCGTTCCGGTAAAAATTCCAGCTGAGACTGCGTGCCGTGCAGCCAGCCTTTACCGCGCAGCCCGCCGGAGCCAATCGCAATCTTTGACTGAATAATATGATAGCCCGCGCCCAGCGGATCGGTTTCCGGATCGAGCAGCATCATAACGCGCTGGCGCTGGTAGTCATGCATCAGGAAGAACCACAGGATAGGAATGAAAGCCGCAATCAGCACCACCGCGATACCAATCAGGCGCCAGCTCAGTCCCGACAGGAACAGGACAAACAGGCCGGAGAGGGCAATAAGGATTGAGGTCCCCAGGTCAGGCTGTGCCGCAACCAGCAGCGTTGGCAGGAAAATCAGCACCAGCGCGATAGCGGTATTCTTCAGAGACGGCGGACAGACGTCGCGGTTGATAAAGCGTGCCACCATCAGTGGAACGGCGATTTTGGCAATTTCAGAGGGCTGGAAGCGGACAACGCCCAGATCCAGCCAGCGCTGCGCCCCTTTTGAAATGGCGCCAAACGCATCGACCGCAACCAGCAGAATAATACAGAAGATGTAGAGATAGGGCGCCCAGCCTTCGTAGACGCGCGGCGGGATCTGCGCCATCACCACCATGATAATTAGACCCATGGCGATCTGGCCGATTTTGCGCTCCATCATCCCGATGTCCTGGCCGCTGGCGCTCCAGATAACCAGCGCGCTGTAAACCAGCAGAGCCAGCAGGATCAGCAGCATGGCTGGGTCGATGTGGATTTTGTCCCACAGCGATTTTTTATTTGGATTATCCGTCATGATTATTGGTCCTCCGCCGCAGCGGCGGCCGGGTTTTCAGCCGGCAGTTCGGTGTTGTTATCACCCAGCATAATGTGGTCAAGGATCTGGCGCATGATGGTCCCTACTGCAGGCCCGGCACCGCCGTTCTCGAGAATCATTGCCACCGCGACCTGCGGGTTGTCATAAGGAGCAAACGCCGTCATCAGCTTATGGTCACGCAGACGTTCAGCAATGCGGTGCGCGTTATAGGTTTCATTGGCCTTAAGACCAAACACCTGCGCAGTACCGGACTTCGCCGCCACTTTGTACGGCGTCCCGGCGAAATACTTGTGTGCGGTACCGTTCGGACGGTTTGCCACGCCGTACATACCGTCTTTCGCAATTTCCCAGAAGCCTGAATGTATGTCACCCACCGGGGCTTCATGCGGCTGGTTCCACGGCACTTTTTTGCCGTCTTCAACCGTACTCTGCAGCAGATGCGGCACTTTCACCACGCCGTCATTGATGAGGATCATCATGGCTTTGTTCATCTGAAGCGGCGTTGCCGTCCAGTAGCCCTGACCGATACCCACCGGAATGGTGTCGCCCTGATACCACGGTTTTTTAAAGCGCTTCAGCTTCCATTCGCGCGTCGGCATGTTGCCGGAGCGTTCTTCTGCAAGGTCAACGCCGGTATAGTGTCCGTAGCCGAATTTGCTCATCCATTCTGACAGGCGGTCGATCCCCATGTCATACGCCACCTGATAGAAGAAGGTATCCGCAGACTCCTCCAGCGATTTGGTGACGTTCAGATGACCGTGGCCCCATTTTTTCCAGTCACGATAGCGCTTATCTGAGCCGGGTAGCTGCCACCAGCCTGGGTCAAACAGGCTGGTATTACGGTTGATGACGCCGGCACTCAGCGCAGAAACCGCGACGTACGGTTTAACCGTTGATGCCGGCGGGTAAACCCCTTGCGTTGCACGGTTCACCAGCGGCGTGTTCGGATCGTTCAGCAGACCGGAATAGTCTTTACTGGATATGCCGTCAACGAAGAGGTTCGGGTCATAGCTAGGCATGGAGACCATCGCCAGGATGCCGCCGGTACGAGGATCGGTGACCACAACGGCTGCACGACTGCCCGCCAGCAGGGTTTCAATATACTGCTGAAGCTTGAGGTCGAGCGTCAGATAGACGTCATGCCCCGCCTGAGGCGGCACTTCTTTCAGCTGGCGGATCACGCGGCCACGGTTGTTAACCTCAACCTCTTCATAGCCGGTTTGCCCGTGCAGAACGTCTTCGTAGTAACGTTCGATCCCCAGCTTACCGATATCGTGCGTTGCGGCGTAGTTGGCCAGCTTGCCGTCTTTATCAAGACGGTCAACGTCTTTGTCGTTAATCTTGGAAACGTAGCCAATCACATGCGTCAGCGCGGAGCCGTAGGGATAGTAGCGACGCTTATAGCCCTTCACTTCCACGCCGGGGAAACGGTACTGGTTCACCGCAAAGCGGGCCACCTGGACTTCCGTCAGATTGGTTTTAACCGGAATGGAGGTAAAACGGTGAGAGCGGGCGCGCTCTTTTTTGAAGGCGGCGATATCGTCATCGTTAAGGTCGACAACGCTCTTTAGCGCTTCCAGCGTATCCTGAACGTTATCGACTTTTTCCGGCATCATCTCGATTTGATAGATGGTGCGGTTTAGCGCCAGCGGGGTGCCGTTACGATCGTAAATAATGCCGCGGCTGGGTGCGATAGGCACCAGCTTAATACGGTTTTCGTTTGAACGCGTCTGGTAGTCGGTAAAGCGGACAATTTGCAGATTATAAAGGTTGGCGATCAGCACGCCGGTAAGCAGCAAAATCCCGGTAAAGGCGACCAGCGCCCGGCGCACAAACAGCGCGGACTCAGCCGTATAGTCGCGAAAAGAATTCTGTAGTTTCATCCGCTGCTTAATCTACCCTGGTCAGTCATTACTCGCGGTGATAGGGGTGGTTGGTAGTAATGCTCCACGCGCGATACAGGCTTTCAGCCACCAGTACCCGAACGAGCGGATGGGGAAGCGTCAGCGCGGAGAGGGACCAACTTTGTTCAGCCGCCGCTTTGCAGGCAGGGGATAACCCTTCTGGCCCGCCAATCAACAGACTGACGTCACGGCCATCCTGCTTCCAGCGCTCCAGTTCTTGCGCCAGCTGCGGCGTATCCCAGGGTTTACCTGGAATATCGAGGGTGACGATGCGGTTCTTGACTGCGGCAGCCAGCATCAGTTCGCCCTCTTTATCGAGAATACGTTTGATATCAGCGTTCTTGCCGCGCTTACCGGCGGGAATTTCCACCAGCTCGAACGGCATGTCTTTTGGAAAACGACGCAGATATTCAGTAAAACCGGTTTGTACCCAGTCCGGCATTTTGGTGCCGACGGCGACCAGCTGCAACTTCACGCATTAACCCCAGAGTTTTTCCAGCTCATACAGGCGACGACTCTCGTCCTGCATGACGTGGACAATCACATCGCCGAGGTCGACTACCACCCAGTCAGCCGTCGCTTCACCTTCAACGCCCAGCGGCAACAGCCCTGCTGCACGCGATTCCTGGACCACGTGATCGGCAATCGAAACAACATGACGCGTCGATGTACCGGTGCAGATGATCATGCAGTCGGTGATACTGGATTTACCCTTAACGTCGATAGCGATGATGTCCTGACCTTTCAGGTCATCAATTTTGTCAATAACAAAATCCTGGAGTGCTTTACCCTGCAAGTTTTCCCCCTGGGGTGAATGAGATTGTAAAACTTTGAATTCGTAGCCAGACAGTATACCTGAACTCACGCCTGTGTCGGGACAAATGTCTCCGGTCGGGCTTCAGAAGGCGGGTATCATCCCACCCTCCGCCTGAGATTGCATCGCCATTTTTGTAAAACAATTTCTGTAAAGCAATTATCGGCGGGAAAGTCTGGCAGCGGAGAATAACAGTATGGCTTACCCTGTCAAGGCAGGATAAACAATAAGCCCCTTTTTATGCCCTCCGGCTATTCATCTGCGCTTTTCTGATACAAACCGTGCGCATGGATATAGGCTAACACCGGTGCGGGGAGCAGATCGTCACACGCTAAACCCTGCTGTAAACGCTCACGAATGAGGGTCGCAGAGATATCGAACCACGGCGTTTCCGCAAGATAGATCTTCCCGGCAGGCTGATTATGAAGATCTTCAACATTATCGGTGAGATGGTCTTCCAGCCACTGCTGGTACTGCGCTTCGCGCATGGTCAGCGGATAGCCCGGACGGCGGCAGACCAGCAGGTGGCTGTTGTCCAGAATAGTTTCATACTGATGCCATGTGGGGAAATTCAGCAGGGAATCCTGGCCGATGATAAACGCCAGCGGCTGGTCAGGCCCTTGTTCGGCGCGCCACTCCTGAAGCGTCTGAGATGTCCAGGAGGGTGTGTCGCGACGCAGCTCACGCTCGTCAAGTCGGAAGAGGGGTTTATCCGCAATGGCAAGGGCAAGCATCTCTTTTCGCTGCTCGCTGGTCGCCTCGGGCTGTGGACGATGGGGCGGGACATTGTTGGGCATAATGGTGACGCGCTGAAGGCCGATCAGATTCGCCAGAATTTCAACCGGCTTCAGATGCCCGTAATGTACCGGGTCGAAGGTGCCGCCATATAAGGCCTGTAAAGAATGCATGCTATCCATCAATAAAAACGTCTGCCAGCGCCTTGTGGCAGAGCAGCAGAGAAAGGCTTTCCAGCTCCGCCCACACCGACTGGCCGTAATCTTGTTTTAACGTGAGCTCTGCGCGCATCAGAAGCTGTACAGCCTGACGAAGCTGTTCATGACTCAGGCGGTTGACGGCCTCGGTGGTCAAAGCCCGGCGATTTTGCCACACGCGGTGTTTATCAAACAGCGAACGCAGCGGCGTATGGGCAGACTGACGCTTGAGCGTAATCAGCAGCAGTAATTCGCGCTGCAGCGTACGCAGCAGAATAACGGGTTCGCTCCCTTCGAGACGCAGCTGTTGCAGAATATGCAGGGCGCGTTTGCTTTTCGCCGACAGCAGCGCGTCCACCCAGTGGAACGGCGTGAAGTGTGCCGCGTCGTTAACGGCCTGCTCGACGCGCGGCAAGGTCAGCTTGCCATCCGGCCAGAGCAGGGAGAGTCTGTCCAGCGCCTGTGCCAGTGCAAGCAGATTGCCTTCATAGCAGTAGCAGAGCAGTTGGTTCGCCGCATCATCCAGCTCAAGGTTGTTCTGCTTCGCTCTCGCTGCGACCCATTTTGGCAGATGCGCCTGTTCAGGCGTCTGACAGGTGACCTGCACTGCGTGGGCTGCGAGTTGTGTGAACCACGCCGCGTTTTCCTGCGCTTTGGTGAGCTTGTTACCGCGCACAATCAGCAGCAGATCGCTGTGAAGCAGGCTGACCAGCGTGGCCAGCTGTTCATTGATGGCCGCGTTAGGGCCGTTCTCCGGCAGCAGGATCTGAATAGTCTGGCGCGACGCAAAAAGGCTCATCGCCTGACAGAGTGAGAAGAGGGCATTCCAGTCGGTGCTGTTATCCAGCTGGACGGTGTGGTGTTCATCAAAGCCCTGAGAAGCGGCCTCATGCCGCACGGCATCAAGGCTTTCCTGAAGTAATAACGGATCGTTTCCAAGAAGCAGATACGCCGCGCGCAGCCCTTCTTTGAGCTGCGCGCGGAGTTGTTCAGGATATAGCCTGATCATCATTTACCCAGAGAGTTAGCAGCAGGAAGCGTGCCGGCAAACGGTTTTTCAACAATGTCAGAGCCTTGTTTGGTAGACGCTGCAATACTTGGCAGTTTACGGATCAGCTGTTCCGCCGCCTTGTCGTACATTTCGTTGATGATAATCTGCTGTTCGGCATCTTTTGCCAGCGCCGTCTGCGGGTTATCGAAGAACGAACGGTACACTTTAGCGCTGATTGGGTAGATGTCTTTACCCGGGATCAGGACTGCCGCGTTGACCGTCAGCACCATCTGATACTCTGCGGTACGCCCATCCTGGAAGATAGAGGCTGTATCTCGCGCCAGACCACCTCCTAGCAGACGTAGGGACGGTACATCCTGGCGCAGCGTTTGTTTTTCAACAAGCTCAACGCCGTTCAGACGTAGCTGATTACGAATTGCCCGGCTGAGTGGGCCATTCGGATCTGATGAGTCGAAAATCATCGTTTTCATCTCAGCAGGCACCGCCGTGGTATTGCGCAGGTGCCATCCGCAGCCAGCGGTGACAAGCACCGCCAGTGATAAGAGTATTGTTGCCAGTTGTCGCACGTTTCCTCCCGCGCTTAGCCAACGACCAGATTGAGCAGTTTACCCGGTACGTAGATCACTTTACGTACGGTAACGCCCTCAAGATATTTTGCGACCAGAGGTTCCTGACCCGCGCGCTCGCGAACCTGTTCTTCGGTTGCATCGACCGCCACGGTAATTTTACCGCGGACTTTACCGTTCACCTGAACCACTACCAGCGTGGTGTTTTCCACCATCGCGGCTTCGTCAGCCTGCGGCCACGGCGCGTTGTCGATATCGCCTTCGCCTTTCAGCTCCTGCCACAGGGTAAAGCTAACGTGCGGCGTGAACGGGTTCAGCATGCGAACGACGGCCAGCAGTGCTTCACGCATTAAGGCGCGATCCTGCTCACCGTCCTGCGGGGCCTTCGCCAGCTTGTTCATCAGTTCCATAATAGCCGCAATTGCGGTATTGAAGGTCTGACGACGACCAATATCATCGGTCACTTTCGCAATCGTTTTATGAACATCGCGACGCAGCGCCTGCTGATCTTCAGTCAGTGCGGCGGCGTTCAGCGCCGGGGCATCACCCAGAGCAGTATGTTCATAAACCAGTTTCCAGACGCGTTTCAGGAAACGGTTAGCGCCTTCAACGCCAGATTCCTGCCACTCCAGAGTCATATCAGCCGGAGAGGCAAACATCATGAACAGACGAACGGTGTCAGCACCGTAACGCTCAACCATCACCTGTGGGTCGATACCGTTGTTTTTCGACTTGGACATCTTGCTCATGCCGGTATAAACCAGTTCATGGCCTTCGGCGTCTTTCGCCTTCACGATACGGCCTTTCTCGTCGCGCTCGACAATGGCATCAACCGGAGAAACCCAGTTACGCTCGCCGTTGGCGCCGACGTAATAGAATGCATCTGCCAGCACCATGCCCTGACACAGCAGCTGTTTGGCCGGTTCGTCAGAGTTCACCATGCCCGCATCGCGCATCAGCTTGTGGAAGAAGCGGAAGTAAAGCAGGTGCATGATGGCGTGTTCAATGCCGCCGATGTAGATATCTACCGGCAGCCAGTAGTTTGCCGCTTTGGAATCCAGCATGCCTTCCTGATACTGCGGGCAGGTGTAGCGCGCATAGTACCAGGATGACTCCATAAAGGTGTCAAAGGTGTCGGTTTCGCGCAGCGCAGGCTGACCGTTGACGGTGGTTTTTGCCCACTCAGGATCGGCTTTGATCGGGCTGGTGATGCCGTCCATGACGACGTCTTCCGGCAGGATAACCGGGAGCTGATCTTCCGGCGTTGGCATCACGGTGCCATCTTCCAGCGTCACCATTGGGATCGGTGCACCCCAGTAACGCTGACGGGATACGCCCCAGTCGCGCAGACGGAAGTTAACCTTACGCTCACCCACGCCCAGAGAGGCCAGCTTATCGGCGATGGCGTTGAAGCCCTCTTCGAAGCTCAGACCGCTGAACTCGCCGGAGTTGAACAAGGTACCTTTTTCGGTCAGCGCTTGTTCAGACAGGTCTGGTTCTGAACCGTCAGCCGCCAGGATAACAGGCTTGATGGTCAGGCCATATTTGGTGGCAAATTCGTAGTCGCGCTGATCGTGACCCGGAACGGCCATCACGGCGCCCGTGCCGTATTCCATCAGTACGAAGTTGGCGGCCCAGACAGGGATCGCTTCGCCAGTCAGCGGGTGAATGGCTTTAAAGCCGGTATCAACGCCTTTTTTCTCCATCGTCGCCATATCGGCTTCGGCCACTTTGGTGTTGCGGCACTCGTCGATGAAGGTGGCCAGTTCCGGATTGTTTTCCGCTGCTTTCTGCGCCAGCGGGTGACCTGCGGCCACGGCCAGGTAAGTCGCGCCCATGAAGGTGTCCGGACGGGTGGTGTAGACGGTCAGGGTCTGGTCGTAGTTCTCAACGTTGAAGGTGATTTCCACGCCTTCGGAACGGCCGATCCAGTTGCGCTGCATGGTCTTAACGGTATCTGGCCAGTGGTCCAGGTTATCCAGATCGTTCAGCAGCTCATCAGCATAAGCGGTGATTTTGATAAACCACTGCGGGATCTCTTTACGCTCTACTTTGGTGTCACAGCGCCAGCAGCAGCCATCAATAACCTGTTCGTTCGCGAGAACGGTCTGGTCGTTCGGGCACCAGTTAACGGCAGAGGTCTTCTTATACACCAGCCCTTTTTTGTACAGCTCGGTGAAGAACTTCTGCTCCCAGCGATAGTATTCTGGGGTACAGGTTGCCAGCTCGCGGCTCCAGTCATAGCCAAAGCCCAGCATTTTGAGCTGGTTTTTCATGTACGCGATGTTGTCGTACGTCCACGGTGCCGGTGCGGTGTTGTTTTTGACCGCTGCGCCTTCCGCAGGAAGACCGAACGCATCCCAGCCGATAGGCTGGAGCACGTTTTTGCCGAGCATGCGCTGGTAACGCGCAATCACATCGCCGATGGTGTAGTTACGCACGTGGCCCATGTGTAGTCGACCAGAAGGATAGGGAAGCATCGACAGGCAGTAATACTTCTCTTTGCTCTCGTCTTCGGTTACTTCAAAGGTGCGCTTCTCGTCCCAGTGTTGCTGGACTTTTGATTCTATCTCTTCCGGGCGGTATTGCTCTTGCATGGCAGCCAGTGGTCCTGTTTTCAATACAGCTACAAATGTAGCCAATGGATGTGGTAATTCAGATCCGCATAGCATAGCCCAAACGCCCGCGTCAAAACAGCCTTTCGCACAAATGCGCTTTGCAGGAATTTACCGGGTCTGTGCTTCACCTGACAAAGCGGCGGTGAAATAAGGTCTATTATTAGAAATAGTTACTTACCCGGGAGGCAAAATGATGAACAAGGTTGCTCAATTTTACCGCGAACTGGTGGCGACACTGACGGAGCGGCTGCGTAACGGCGAGCGCGATATCGATGCGCTGGTGGAGCAGGCGCGTGCCCGCGTGTCGCAAACGGGTGAGTTAACGCGAACCGAAGTGGAAGAGGTGACGCGTGCCGTGCGTCGCGATCTGGAGGAGTTCGCGCGCAGCTACCAGGAGAGCCAGGAGGAGGTCACGGACAGCGTTTTCATGCGGGTGATCAAAGAGAGCCTGTGGCAAGAGCTGGCCGACATCACGGATAAAACGCAGCTGGAGTGGCGCGAGGTCTTTCAGGATTTGAACCACCACGGTGTGTACCACAGCGGTGAGGTGGTCGGGCTGGGAAATCTGGTGTGCGAGAATTGCCACCACCATATTGCGGTCTATACGCCGGACGTGTTGCCGCTGTGTCCGAAATGCGGCCACGATCAGTTCCAGCGTCGGCCGTTTGAGCCCTAGGTAAAGCGCAGGTTTGCGCCCTCTCCCTGTGGGAGAGGGCCGGGGTGAGGGCATCAGGCCGCACTACGCACTATAGTAAGCCAGCCTCTCCGCCAGCAAATCCACAAACGCCTCCCGGTCAATATCCACCATCACCGTAGTATTCGGCTTATTTCCCGTCAGCGAGTAGTAGTCCACCACCGTCATGCCCTGGGTGTATTTCCCCTGCGTTTCGACGCCAACCCATCTGTGAACCGTAGTAAACATCTCCGGTTTTAACAGCCAGGCAATGGTGCACGGATCGTGCAGCGGCGCGCCGTGGAAGCCCCACTTCTCGGCTTTGTGATACTCCATAAAGAAGTCGAGCAGCTCAGCCACGGTTGTCGCGACCGGATTACCCACGGCACGGAAGCGCTCAATGTCGTCTGCCATAATCTGTGCGCGATGGGTCACGTCCAGCCCTGCCATCACAACTGGCAAGCCTGACTGGAACACAATCTCCGCCGCTTCCGGGTCGACAAAAATGTTGAATTCTGCGGACGGCGTCCAGTTTCCCAGCCCCATGGCTCCGCCCATGATGACGATACGGGCGATTTTACCGTGCAGTTCAGGATGGCAGTTCAGCAGCAGCGCGACGTTGGTTTGCGGTCCCGTTGCCACCAGCGTGACGGGCTCCGCGCTCTCGCGCAGCACCTTCGCCATCAGCTCCACGGCGGTACAGTTTTGCGGCGTAAAGCCCGGCTCCGGCAGTGCCGGACCGTCCAGCCCGCTTTCACCATGCACGTTATCCGCGATAATTAATTCACGCATCAGGGGCTTGAGGGCGCCACCGGCGACGGGAATATCGGTGCGCCCAAGCAGCGTCAGCATGCGCAAAACGTTACGCAGGGTTTTATCCGGCGTCTGGTTTCCGGCGGAAGAGGTGACGGCTTTGACGTCGAGTTCAGGGGAGGCAAATGCAAGAACGAGCGCGATCGCGTCATCATGACCCGGATCGCAATCGAAAATGATGGGTTGTGCCATAGCGTTCTCCATTCATAGCGTTATTTTGTGACAAGGTTAACGCTGCAATGTGACGCCGAATAGATAAAGAGAGTTAAAGCGTGAAGCAGTGCGCAATCCGCAGATTGCGCACCGGGAAGATTAATGCAGGATTTTGGCGAGGAAATCTTTTGCACGTTCAGATTTCGGGTTGGCGAAGAACTCCTCTTTCGGAGAATCTTCGACAATTTTCCCTTCGTCCATAAAGATCACGCGGTTGGCCACCTTACGGGCGAAGCCCATTTCGTGGGTCACAACCATCATGGTCATCCCTTCGTGCGCCAGCTCGACCATCACGTCCAGCACTTCGTTGATCATCTCTGGATCGAGCGCCGACGTGGGCTCATCAAACAGCATCGCCACCGGATCCATGCACAGCGCGCGGGCGATCGCCACACGCTGCTGTTGGCCGCCGGAGAGCTGCGCCGGGAACTTATCGGCATGCGCCGAGAGCCCAACGCGTTCCAGGAGCTTCAGACCTTTCTCGCGCGACGCTTTTTTATCACGCTTAAGCACTTTTACCTGCGCCAGCGTCAGGTTCTCAATAATGGAGAGGTGTGGGAACAGCTCAAAATGCTGGAACACCATGCCAACGTGAGAGCGAAGCTGGGCGAGGTTGGTTTTCTTGTCGTTGACTTTGGTGCCGTTGACGACGATCTCACCCTGCTGGACCGGCTCCAGTCCGTTAACAGTTTTGATCAGCGTCGATTTACCGGAACCGGACGGTCCGCACACCACTACCACGTCGCCTTTTTTTACCTCGGTGGAGCAGTCGGTCAGCACCTGAAAGTGCCCATACCATTTAGAAACATTTTTCAGGGAAATCATTATACCGTCCTTTTCTTCAGCCAGCTGACCAACAGCGACGCGCTTAAACTAATCACAAAATAGACCGCACCCGCAAAGAGCACCATCTCAACCTGCGTACCATCACGTTCGCCGATGGTTGACGCGGTACGGAAAAAGTCTGCCAGACTCAGAACGTAGACCAGCGAGGTATCCTGGAACAACACGATACCCTGGGTAAGCAGGAGCGGAACCATGGCGCGAAACGCCTGCGGCAGAATAATGAGCTGCATGGACTGCCAGTGCGTCATCCCCAGGGCCAGCGCGGCGCTGGATTGCCCACGGGAGATACTCTGAATGCCCGCTCGGATAATCTCAGAGTAGTAAGCGGCCTCAAACATTGAGAACGCCACCATGGCGGAGATCAGACGGATATCGGTTTTCGGCGACAGCCCCAGCACGTTTTGCAGGAAGCCGGGCACAATCAGGTAAAACCACAACAGCACCATCACCAGCGGGATGGAACGGAACACGTTAACGTAGGCGGTTGCAAACCATGCGAGCGGCTTAAAGCTCGACAGGCGCATGACGGCCAGCAGGGTGCCCCAGACGATACCGACGATGATGGCAATGACGGTGATTTTTAAGGTAATCATCAGTCCATCAAGCAGGTAAGGCATGGATGGAACGACAGAACTCCAGTCAAATTCGTACATTATTTGCCCCCCATGTTGCCCGGCAGGCGAATTTTGCGTTCAACCAGGTTCATCACCAGCATGATGAAAGCGTTAATCAGAACATACGCGAGCGTGATCGCGGTGAAGGATTCCCACGCGTGAGCGGAGTAATCCAGCAGTTTGCCCGCCTGCGCGGCCATATCGACCAGGCCGATAGTCGAGGCGATGGCCGAGTTTTTCACCAGGTTCATCATCTCTGAGGTCATCGGTGGAACGATAACGCGGTAGGCGTTTGGCAGCAGCACGTAGCGGTAGGTTTGGGGCAGCGTCAGGCCCATCGCCAGGCCCGCATTTTTTTGTCCGCGCGGCAATGACTGAATGGCGGCACGCACCTGCTCGCAAACGCGCGCAGCGGTAAACAGCCCCAGACACATCATGGAGGAGACAAAAAACTGCACGTTCGGATCCAGTTCCGACTTGAACCACATCCCAATATTTTCCGGCAGTAGTTCCGGGATAACCAGATACCAGGTAAAGAATTGCACGATCAGCGGAACGTTACGGAACAGTTCCACATACAGGGTGCCAAGTGTTGAAAGAAAGCGGTTAGGGACGGTGCGCAGAATACCGAACAAAGAACCGACAAGAAACGCGATAATCCACGCCGTTATCGATAATGCCACGGTGACCTGAAAGCCGCTCCACAGCCAGCCAAGATAGGTGGTGTTGCCGAACGGGGCTTGTTGCAGGAATATGCCCCAGTTCCAGTCGATTGACATAATAAACTCCAGAAAAAAAAGGGTAGCAGCGCTACCCTCGAAGATTGGTGAGAAGCTTATTTTTCGCGCTGAGTGGGGAACGACCACTCAACGTATAGTCTGTCCATGCTTCCCGACAATCGAGAGGGCAGGAGATCCCGCCCCTGTTGTTCTAATTAGTTAAGAGCCTTGTCATTTGGAGATTTGAACAGTGCTTTCATGTCCTCAGACAATTCAAAATTCATGTTCAGGTTTTTCGGTGGAATCGGGTTCTTGAACCATTTGTCGAACCATTTTTCCGCTTCGCCGGAGGTCTGCACCTGAGCGATGGTGTCATCGATCAGCTTTTTAAACTGCGGATCGTCTTTACGCAGCATACAGCCGTAGGCTTCTTTCGACTGCGCGGTACCGACGATATCCCAGTTGTCTGGTTTTTTCGCTTTCGCACGCTCGCCCGCCAGCAGGGCGTCATCCATCATAAACGCGACGGCGCGACCGCTTTCCAGGGTACGGAAGGAGTCGCCATGGTCTTTCGCGCTGATGATGCGCATGTCCATTTTCTTCTCGTCGTTCAGCTTGTGGAGCAGCACTTCTGACGTGGTACCGGAGGTCACGACAACCGCTTTACCTTTCAGGTCAGCGAAGTCTTTGATCTCACCGCCTTTCTTCGTCAGCAGGCGGGTACCCACGACAAAGATGGTGTCAGAGAAAGCAGCCTGTTTCTGACGCTCCAGGTTGTTAGTGGTGGAGCCACACTCGAAGTCAAAGGTGCCGTTTTGCAGCAGTGGAATACGGTTCTGTGAAGTGATTGGGATCAGCTTCACCTGCAGGTCAGGTTTGTTCAGCTTTTTCTTCACGGCTTCAACGATGGCGTTGGAGTAATCCTGTGAATAGCCCACGACTTTTTGCGTGTTGTCGTAGTAAGAGAACGGGACAGAAGATTCACGGTGGCCGACCACGATAACGCCGTTTTTGGCAATCTTGTCGAGAGTACTGCCTGCTGCAGGCGCATCTTCAGCGTGAACCACGCCTGCAGACATTCCCATAACCAGCATTGCTGTGGCCAGTTTACGTAATTGCATACCCAACTCCTTTTTATCAGCGCCAGTGACGCATTGATACCCATTGTGATGTTGTTATATCTCGCGCAATGCGAGTGCAGTGTTATGCAAGCTTGTTAACATTTAGTCTGGCTTAATGTAAAGATTTTGCTGCGTTATTGTTTATTTTTGCGAAGCGCGCCGCACCATTCAGAGGCAAATATCTCCCGTTGCACCGTTATGGTGCTAAAGGTGATCTACGCTGGTGCGACAAAGTTGCACGTTAAGCCAAACTGCGTTTACCTGAATAAACAAAGCAATAGGCGTGCCAGTTTTAAGATTTGGAAGGGATTGCCGGGTAAGGCGTAGCCGCCACCCGGCAACAGAAGGGAAGGTTATTTACGACGCTGGCGCAGGCTCATCAGCACCGCGCCAAAGCCGAATAGCGCGGTCAGGATCCACAGCGGCCAGTTGCCGGTGCGCGCATATGGCGTCAGGCCTGTGGTTGGCGTGACATTCGTGGTCAGCACCTCTCGGGTAAACTGCGGGATCATCGCCTGGATTTCACCCTGCGGACCAATCACAGCGGTGATGCCGTTGTTGGTGCTGCGCAGCAGCGGACGCGCCAGCTCCAGAGAGCGCATACGTGCCATCTGGAAGTGCTGCCACGGGCCGATAGACTTACCAAACCAGGCATCGTTGGAGATGGTCAGCAGATAGTCTGTATCAGGGCGGAAGTTATCGCGCACCTGCTCGCCGAGGATGATTTCGTAGCAGATAGCCGCCGTCAGGGCTGCGCCGTGCGCGTGCAGCTGAGGCTGTACGTACGGGCCGCGGCTGAAGGAGGACATCGGCAGGTCGAAGAACGGGGCCAGCGGGCGCAGAATCGACTCCAGCGGGACAAATTCACCGAACGGCACCAGATGGTTCTTGTTGTACCGGTCAGTGGAGTGGTAGCTGTATTCGCTGTCTTTTCCGAGCGTAATGATGGTGTTGTAGGTGTCGTAGCGGTTTTGCTGATTCAGACGCGCATCGACAATCCCGGTGATTAGCGTGCTGCCACGCGAGAGCAGCAGGTCGTTCATCATGTTGAGGAACGGCTGCTGGTTGATCTCCAGATCGGGAATGGCAGACTCCGGCCAGATAATCAGCTGCGATTTACCCATCACCTCTTCGGTGGCGTTGGCGTAGATCTTCAGCGTGTTCAGCAGCTCTTTCTCGTCCCACTTCATGGACTGCGGGATGTTCCCCTGAACCATGGAAACCTGCATAGCGCGATCGGGCTCAGGCGTGAACCACTGGATATAGCGCAGCGGGAAGGGCAGGGCGAACAGCACCAGCGCCACAACCAGCGGCTTCCAGCCGCGCGTGACCAGCGCCAGGACCAGCAGGCCGCTGACCACCATCAGCAGGAAGTTAATGGCCTCAACGCCCATGACCGGCGCCAGGCCCTTGAGCGGGCCGTCAATCTGACTGTAGCCGAACTGCAGCCACGGGAAGCCGGTCAGCACCCAGCCGCGCAGGAACTCCGTGATTTGCCAGACCACCGGTGCGGCAATGGCGACGCGCAGCCAAGTGGTTTTGGGCCACAGGCGAGAAAGGATGCCGGCGAACAGGCCGGTATAAAGCGAGAGATACGCGGCGAGCAGTACCACCAGGAAGACGTTTACCGGGCCAGGCATACCGCCAAACTGGGCGATGCTGACGTAGACCCAGTTAATACCTGAGCCAAACAGCCCCAGTCCCCAGAAGTAGCCGATAGCGGCAGCCTGTACCGGACGACGGTTCAGGGTCAGACCCTGAAGCCCCATCAGGGAGAGTATGGCCGCGGGCCAGATATCGTAAGGAGAAAAAGCCAGCGTACCGCTGGCTCCGAGTAACAGCGCCAGCAGCAAACGGACGCGCTGGCGTTCAAGCAATGGGGCAAATGCCATTTACATTAATCTTCCAGTTTTGGCACCGGTGAGTCGTCCGGCGTTCTGACGTGAACCTGTATAATACGTCGGCTGTCGGCCATTGCCACTTTGAACTGGTAACCGTCGATGTCAACGGTCTCACCGCGCGCCGGGAGATGACCAAAGGCCTGCATCACCAGCCCGCCAATGGTATCGACCTCTTCATCGCTGAAGTGGGTCCCGAAGGCGTCGTTGAAGTCCTCAATGGAGGCCAGCGCGCGCACGGTCCAGGTGTGGCGGCTGAGCTGACGGAAGTCGATATCCTCTTCTTCGTCGTACTCGTCTTCGATTTCGCCCACGATCAGCTCAAGAATATCCTCGATCGTGACCAGACCGGAAACGCCACCAAATTCATCAATAACAATCGCCATGTGGTAACGCTGAGAGCGAAACTCTTTCAGCATCCGATCCACACGTTTACTTTCCGGCACAACCACGGCCTGGCGTAACACTTTTTCCATGCTGAAGGCTTCGGCATCGCTGCGCATAAACGGCAGCAGATCTTTCGCCATCAAAATCCCTTCGATGTGATCTTTGTCTTCGCTGATGACCGGGAAACGCGAGTGGGCGGATTCGATGATCACATCGAGGCACTCGTCCAGGGTCTGGTTACGTTTCAGGGTTATCATCTGCGAGCGGGGGATCATGATATCGCGAACGCGCTGGTCGGCGATGTCCATAACCCCTTCGAGCATTTCGCGCGTATCTTCATCGATAAGGTCGTTCTGCCCGGAATCACGAATCAGCTCCAGCAGTTCATCACGGTTTTTGGGTTCGCCGTGGAAAAGCTGGTTCAGAATGAGGGAGAAAAATCCCTTTTTACTGGTTGTCGTGTCGCTACTGTGTGAATTGTCGTCGCTCATGGCGTTTGTTAAGGGTTCTCTTGTTAGTTCAACGTTTACCGCCACGCGATATCCTTTCGTGGCGGCAGGGGAGTCAGTCAGGTGACGGACTATACTTTCTCGGCAATGTACGGATCCTCATAGCCCAGAGCAAGCATTATCTCTGTCTCGAGGGACTCCATCTCTTCCGCTTCGTCATCTTCAATGTGATCGTAGCCGAGCAGATGCAGACTGCCGTGTACCACCATATGCGCCCAGTGGGCCTCAAGCGGCTTTTGCTGCTCTTTCGCTTCCTGTTCAACCACCTGACGGCAGATGATCAGATCGCCCAGCAGCGGCATCTCGATGCCCGGCGGCGCTTCGAACGGGAAAGAGAGCACGTTGGTCGGCTTATCTTTCCCGCGATAGGTCAGGTTAAGCTCATGGCTTTCCGCTTCATCCACCAGGCGAATCGTAACTTCTGATTCTTCCTGAAACTGAGGAATAACGGCATCCAGCCATTTCTGAAACTGTGCCTCATCTGGCATGCCGGAATTGTCTTCACAGGCCAGCTGTAAATCGAGGATCACCTGACTCATTTCTGTTCTTGCTCCTGCGCTTCGCGCTTACGTTCTGCGGCCAGTTCGGCCTTACGCTTCTGATCCGCCTCTTCCCAGGCTTCATAGGCGTTTACGATACGCGCGACCACCGGGTGGCGTACCACGTCTTCACTGTGGAAGAAGTTAAAGCTGATTTCGTCGACCTCGGCCAGCACCTCGATGGCGTGGCGCAGGCCGGATTTGGTGCTGCGCGGCAGGTCGATCTGGGTGACGTCGCCGGTGATGACCGCTTTTGAGTTAAAGCCGATACGCGTCAGGAACATCTTCATCTGTTCGATGGTGGTGTTCTGGCTCTCATCGAGAATGATGAACGCATCGTTCAGCGTACGGCCGCGCATGTAGGCGAGCGGGGCAACTTCGATAACGTTACGCTCAATGAGCTTCTCGACCTTCTCAAAGCCCAGCATTTCGAACAGCGCATCGTATAAAGGACGCAGATACGGGTCGACCTTCTGGCTCAGATCGCCCGGCAGGAAGCCCAGCTTTTCGCCCGCTTCAACGGCCGGACGGGTCAGCAGAATTCGACGGATCTCCTGGCGTTCCAGCGCATCGACCGCCGCGGCAACGGCCAGATAGGTTTTACCCGTGCCCGCCGGCCCCACCCCGAAGGTGATGTCGTGGTCGAGGATATTGGCGATGTACTGTGCCTGGTTTGGCGTACGCGGCTTAATGACGCCACGTTTCGTCTTGATATTGATTGCCTTACCGTAGTCCGGCACGCTTTCCGCGCTTTGCTCAAGCACGCGCGCCTCTTTAATGGCGAGGTGAATTTGTTCCGGTTCGATATCCTGAATTTCGCCGCGCATGGGGGATGTATCCACATACAGGCTACGCAGAATGTCCGCAGCGGCGTTGACGCAGATAGGGCGCCCGGTAAGTTTGAAATGATTATCGCGACGATTGATTTCGATACCGAGACGTCGCTCCAGTTGTTTGATGTTGTCATCAAACGGCCCGCACAGGCTCAGCAGGCGAGCGTTGTCTGCTGGCTCAAGGCTAATTTCACGCGTATCTATGTTCAAACTGTTCCTCTTTAATTGGTTAACTGACCCGCTGCCACACGGCGCAATAAAACGGTCATTACCGAAATTATTCACGCCACAGAATAAAGGCGCAAGCGTTGCGGAAGATATTGGGGACGATGAGAGGAAATACAAGGCCTGCCGGAAGGGCAGGCCAGAAGGATTATGGCTGGTAAATCCCAACGCCAGAATCATTTTCTTTGCGAGTACGAGAGATGACGGATTCCGGTGACTCGGCAATACGCAGGCCCATTTCGTCCTCGGTGCGGACCACTTTCGCGCGCAGCGAGTTGGTCAGCACTTCGATAATCTCGACGTCCACAAACTTACCGATCATATCCGGGGTGCCTTCAAAGTTCACCACGCGATTATTTTCGGTACGACCAGAGAGTTCCATAATGCTCTTGCGGGAGGTGCCTTCCACCAGAATGCGCTGAACGGTGCCGAGCATGCGGCGGCTCCAGGCGTTGGCCTGCTGGTTAATACGCTCCTGCAGAATATACAGACGCTGCTTTTTCTCTTCTTCCGGCACATCGTCAACCATATCGGCCGCCGGTGTCCCTGGACGCGCAGAGAAGATGAAGCTGTAGCTGACGTCAAAATTCACTTCACCGATGAGCTTCATGGTGCGCTCGAAGTCATCAGCGGTTTCGCCAGGGAAGCCGACGATAAAGTCAGAGCTAATCTGGATATCCGGACGCGCTTCACGCAGCTTGCGAATGGTGGACTTATATTCCAGCACCGTATGCGGGCGGCCCATCAGGTTCAGCACGCGGTCAGAGCCGCACTGAATCGGCAGGTGCAGGAAGCTCACCAGTTCTGGCGTATCGCGATAGACGTCAATGATGTCGTCGGTAAACTCCATCGGATGGCTGGTGGTAAAGCGAATGCGGTCGATGCCGTCAATCGCGGCCACCAGGCGCAGCAGCTCGGCAAAGCTGCCGGTCGTGCCGTCGTAGTTCTCACCGCGCCAGGCGTTAACGTTCTGGCCCAGCAGGTTCACTTCGCGCACACCCTGCGCGGCAAGCTGTGCGATTTCAAACAGAATGTCATCTGCCGGGCGGCTGACCTCTTCACCACGGGTGTACGGCACCACGCAGTACGTGCAGTATTTGTTGCAGCCCTCCATGATGGAGACGAAAGCGGTTGGGCCATCGGCTCGCGGCTCAGGCAGGCGGTCGAATTTTTCGATTTCCGGGAAGCTGACGTCAACGACCGGGCTACGGTTGCCGCGAACCTGATTGATCATCTCCGGCAGGCGGTGGAGGGTCTGAGGACCAAAGACAATATCCACATACGGGGCTCTCTGGCGGATCAGCTTGCCTTCCTGCGACGCGACGCAGCCGCCCACCCCGATGATCAGGTCCGGATTTTTTCGTTTGAGAAGTTTCCAGCGTCCTAATACGTGAAAGACTTTTTCCTGCGCTTTTTCACGAATCGAACAGGTGTTCAGCAGCAGCACGTCCGCTTCTTTCGCATTTTCAGTCAGCTGGTATCCGTGGGTGGTATCCAGCAGATCGGCCATCTTGGATGAATCGTATTCGTTCATCTGACAGCCCCAGGTTTTTATATGGAGTTTTTTAGTCATCGACTTGCTCAGCTCAGGATTGCAAGCCGCGTATTGTAATGCTTTGGTGGGGTTGTGACCAGTATGAAGGTTGTGTGTCTCAGGACCGCAAAAATCCGGTAAACTTAAGGGATTCTCCAATAAGGAAAATTGACCATGACACTCCTACACACCGAAGTTGCCGTTGTCGGCGGCGGTATGGTCGGCGGCGCGCTGGCGCTGGGGCTGGCGCAGCAGGGATTTGAGGTAACGATAATCGAACAGGCGGCTCCGCCAGCCTACGATCCCGCCAGTAAACCGGATGTGCGCATTTCCGCTATCAGCGCGTCGTCCGTCGATCTGCTACGCGGGCTGGGCGTCTGGGAGGCGGTGCTGGAAATGCGCGCGCACCCCTATAGCCGTCTTGAAACCTGGGAGTGGGAAAATGCCCACGTCGCGTTTGATGCCGCTGAGCTGAAGCTGCCGCGCCTGGGCTATATGGTGGAAAACAACGTGCTCCAGCGGGCGCTCTGGCAGTCGCTGGAGGCGCATCCGCAGGTGACGCTGCGCGTGCCTGCGTCGCTTAAGGCGCTGCATCCTCACGAGAGTGGCTATCTACTGACGTTCGATAGCGGCGATGAGCTGGCCGTGAAGCTGGTTATCGGGGCGGACGGCGCCAACTCGCAGGTCAGACAGATGGCGGGTATCGGGGTGCATGCCTGGCAGTACGAGCAGTCCTGCATGCTGATTACCGTCCAGTGCGAGAATGCGCCGGGCGAGAGTACCTGGCAGCACTTTACCCCGAACGGCCCGCACGCCTTTTTACCGCTGTTCGATAACTGGGCGTCGCTGGTGTGGTACGACAAACCGGCGCGCATTCGCCAGCTGCAGGGGCTTTCAATGGAACAATTGCAGCGGGAAATTCTGCTGCATTTCCCGAGCCGTCTGGGCAACGTCACGCCGGTCGCCGCAGGGGCATTCCCGCTCACGCGTCGTCATGCGTTGCAGTATGCCCGTGAAGGGCTGGCGCTGGTGGGCGATGCGGCACACACCATTCATCCGCTGGCCGGGCAGGGGGTCAACCTGGGGTATCGTGATGTCGATGCGTTACTGGATGTGCTGGGCAGCGCCCGCGAACACGCGGAAAACTGGGCCAGCCATCAGGTCCTGAAGCGTTATCAGACGCGACGCATGGCGGATAACTTTATCATGCAGTCGGGAATGGATCTGTTCTATGCCGGGTTCAGCAATGATTTAGCCCCGGTGCGCATTCTGCGTAATATTGGGTTAATGGCGGCGGAACGCGCCGGTGGCTTGAAGCGTCAGGCGCTCAAGTACGCCCTGGGACTTTAATATTTATGCCCTCTCCCCGTGGGAGAGGGCATCAGGCTACTCGATTCTGAACAACAAAAACAAAAAAGCCCGCAGAGCGGGCTTGTTTGTTACTAAGTGGCTGGGGTGCAGGGATTCGAACCCCGGAATGCTGGTATCAGAAACCAGAGCCTTACCGCTTGGCGACACCCCAATTGCGTTAAACAAACTGCTTAACGACTTTTTAAATTGGCTGGGGTACGAGGATTCGAACCTCGGAATGCCGGAATCAGAATCCGGTGCCTTACCGCTTGGCGATACCCCAACAATTTGTCTTGATTACCGAAAAATCGACAATCTTAATTTGGTGGCTACGACGGGATTCGAACCTGTGACCCCATCATTATGAGTGATGTGCTCTAACCAACTGAGCTACGTAGCCAGTACTGCAATCTTCGATGGCTGGGGTACCTGGATTCGAACCAGGGAATGCCGGTATCAAAAACCGGTGCCTTACCGCTTGGCGATACCCCAATACCGCGGAGAACCGCAAAATCGAAGAAATATGGCTGGGGTACCTGGATTCGAACCAGGGAATGCCGGTATCAAAAACCGGTGCCTTACCGCTTGGCGATACCCCATCCGTGCAACGCTTACCCGGGAATGGTGCGGGAGGCGAGACTTGAACTCGCACACCTTGCGGCGCCAGAACCTAAATCTGGTGCGTCTACCAATTTCGCCACTCCCGCAAAAAAGATGGTGGCTACGACGGGATTCGAACCTGTGACCCCATCATTATGAGTGATGTGCTCTAACCAACTGAGCTACGTAGCCATCTTTTTTCGCGTTACCTTATCGGCGTTGCGGGGCGCATTATGCGTATAGACCCTTGCAGCGTCAACACCTTTTTCAACGAAAATAGCCGGAATGTGACTGTTTGGTTAGGTTGCGAACAGCGTGACCGAATATTCGGCAATTATTGGTTATTAATCAGATTTAGGCGGTGAAATGTGAGGCAAAAAAAACAGGCCCCTGAGGGGCCTGATTGCGATCTAGGTGATTATTTGTAGGCTGACTGGTGAACGCCTACCGCGCGTCCTGATGGATCGTTCATGGATTTGAACGATTCATCCCATTCAATCGCTTTGGCAGAAGAGCAGGCGACGGAAGGGCCACCCGGTACGCACTCCGCAGCACTCGGCACCGGGAACAATTCTTCAAAAATTTCACGGTAGAGATACGCTTCTTTCGAGCCCGGCGTGTTGTACGGGAAGCGGAAGCTTGCGGTTTCCAGCTGTTGGTCAGAAACCTGTTTCGCAGCGACCTCTTTCAGGGTGTCGATCCAGCTATAACCTACACCATCGGAGAACTGCTCTTTCTGACGCCATGCCACGCTCGCCGGCAGGTAGGATTCAAAACATTCACGCAGGATATGTTTTTCCATTTTGCCGTTGCCGCACATCTTGTCCTGCGGGTTGATGCGCATTGCCACGTCGAGGAATTTCTTATCCAGGAACGGCACGCGCGCTTCTACGCCCCAGGCAGACATTGCTTTGTTGGCACGCGCGCAGTCGAACATGTGCAACGCCTGCAGCTTACGCACGGTCTCTTCATGCAGCTCTTTAGCGTTTGGCGCTTTGTGGAAGTACAGGTAGCCGCCAAACACTTCGTCAGAACCTTCACCGGAGAGCACCATCTTGATGCCCATCGCCTTGATCTTACGCGACATCAGGTACATCGGCGTTGAGGCTCGGATGGTGGTCACGTCATAGGTTTCAATGTGATAGATCACATCGCGGATCGCATCCAGACCTTCCTGCACGGTGAAATGAATTTCGTGGTGCACGGTGCCGAGGTGGTTTGCCACTTCCTGCGCGGCTTTTAGATCCGGTGCCCCTTCCAGACCCACGGCAAAAGAGTGCAGCTGTGGCCACCAGGCTTCTGAGCGCTCCTGATCCTCCACGCGACGAGCCGCAAATTTCTTGGTGATTGCCGAGATCACGGAGGAGTCCAGGCCGCCGGAGAGCAGCACGCCGTAAGGTACGTCTGACATCAGGTGGCTTTTCACGGAATCTTCCAGCGCCTGACGCAGCTCAGCTTTGTCCGTGACGTTGTCTTTTACCGCGTCGTAGTCGAACCAGTCACGCTGGTAATACTGACGGATCTCGCCGTCTTTGCTCCACAGATAGCTGCCTGCCGGGAACTCTTTAATGGTGCGGCAGACCGGTACCAGGGCTTTCATCTCAGAGGCCACGTAGAAGTTGCCGTGCTCATCGTGACCCATGTACAGCGGGATAATACCGATATGGTCACGGCCAATCAGATAAGCGTCTTTTTCGCTGTCGTACAGGGCAAAGGCAAACATACCCTGCAGGTCGTCCAGGAACTCGGGACCTTTCTCCTGATACAGCGCCAGGATCACTTCACAGTCAGAACCGGTCTGGAATGCGTAGCGGTCGCCGTATTCGGCGCGCAGCGCCTGGTGGTTGTAGATCTCACCGTTGACAGCCAGCGCATGCGTTTTTTTCTCGTTATACAGCGGCTGTGCACCGGCGTTGACGTCAACAATAGACAGACGTTCGTGAGCCAGAATTGCTTTGTCACTGGCGTAAACGCCTGACCAGTCCGGGCCGCGATGGCGCATCAGGCGGGACAGTTCGAGTGCCTTTTTACGCAGTTCGCCCGCGTCAGTTTTAATATCCAGTACGCCAAAAATTGAAC
This sequence comes from Enterobacter sp. 241F3, assembly GCF_034106785.1. NCBI lineage: Bacteria > Pseudomonadati > Pseudomonadota > Gammaproteobacteria > Enterobacterales > Enterobacteriaceae > Enterobacter > Enterobacter sp. 241F3. Next base: position 1,170,222 of record NZ_JAWNDD010000001.1, on the reverse strand, counting down.
ACATAACCTTCTCCGTTAACCCTGTTGCTTTGTAATGTTGCTTGCTTATGAAAATGCCGCAAAGGGGCAGGGCGCGCAAGCGTTTTACGGGTGAAAAGGGAAATAGTGCAATAGTGATTGCGGAATAGTGAAAAAAGAGTACGCCATGAGTTCTTTTATTGATGATTATGCAATGAAATGTGCTTTTCGTTAGATAGGGTTTTATTTGTGTAGGCCATAAATGAAAAACCACGCCCTGAGGCGTGGTTCGGTATCAGATGATGTCAATTTCATCGACGGAGGGGTAAATCCAGCTCGGCCGGAACGGCATCGAATCAATGTCATCAAGTTGAGAGACGCCGGACAGGACCAGAATCGTCTCCAGACCCGCCTGGAAACCTGCCAGAATATCGGTGCGCAGGTTGTCGCCGACAATAACGGTTTCTTCAGAGTGGGCCTGCATCTTATTGAGCGCGGCACGAATGATCCACGGGCTCGGTTTACCGACCACGAACGGCTGACGCCCTGAGATTTTCTCGATACCGGCGCAGAGCGCGCCGCAGGCCGGATAAAAACCACGGCCATGCGTATCCGGGTTGGTGGCGATAAAGCGCGCACCGCTGGCGACAAAGTATGCTGCTTTATGCATCATCTCCCAGTTAAAGGAACGCGTCTCGCCGACAATCACAAAGTCCGGGTTCACGTCAGTGATGGTAAAGCCTGCTTTGTAGAGCTCGTGTATCAGCGCACCTTCACCCACCACGTAGGCTTTCTTTCCTTCCTGACGCTTCAGAAAATCCGCCGTGGCCATCGCCGAGGTATAAAACACGCTGTCCGGGACGTCGACGCCTGCGGTGGCAAAGCGGTTTGCCAGATCCTGACCGGTTTGAGAAGGGTAGTTCGTGAGCAGAACCAGTGGCATTCCTTTGTCGATGATACGGTGAAGAAACTCCGCAGCACCCGGCACGGCAACGTTGTCGTGCATCAGCACGCCGTCGATATCACAAATTACGTTCTTAATGGTCATGGATATTCCGACATCAAAAAAAGAAGGCGTTACTATAAGGTTCGATCAGCTTTCCAGCAAATGCTGGAGCAGAATTCCGTTGAGCATGGCGCGTTTGACCAGCGCGAACGCGCCAATCGCCGAGCGATGGTCAAGCTTTGAACGAACCACCGGAAGATTCTGGCGGAATGCTTTCAGCGCCTGGGTGTTAATACAGCCTTCAATCGCAGGGAGCAGAACCTTTTCCGCCTCCACAATTTCACCGGCGATCACCACTTTTTGTGGGTTAAACAGGTTAATGGCGATGGCGATGGTTTTCCCCAGATGGCGCCCCACCTGCTCGATCACTTCACAGGCCAGCGCGTCGCCTTTATTAGCGGCTTTGCAGATGGTGCCTATCTTGCAGTCGTCCAGCGTGACGCGGCTTTGATAACCCTGTTCAAGCAGATGGCGAACGCGCTGCTCGATGGCCGTGTTGGCGGCGATCGTTTCAAGGCAGCCAAAGTTGCCGCAGTGGCAGCGCTCCCCGAGGGGTTCAACCTGAATGTGGCCGATCTCTCCGACGTTACCGTTGCGCCCAATAAAAATCCGGCCGTTAGAGATAATGCCTGCACCCGTACCGCGGTGGACGCGCACCAGAATAGAGTCTTCACAGTCCTGGCTCGCACCAAAGTAGTGCTCTGCCAGCGCCAGAGAGCGGATGTCGTGACCCACAAAGCAGGTCACTTTAAAACGCTTTTCCAGCGCGTCGACCAGCCCCCAGTTTTCAACCTGAATGTGCGGCATATAGCGGATCACGCCGCTTTCCGGGTCGACCAGGCCGGGCAGGATCACGGAGATGGCGATGAGTTCGCGGATCTTGCGCTGACAGCTTTCAATAAACTGCGCGATGGTATTGAGCAGCGCATGTTCCAGCGTCTCCTGGGTGCGTTCCGGAAGAGGGTAGTGTTCTTCCGCAATGGCTTTACTGCTCAGATCGTACAGCGTGAGGGTAGTGTCATGGCGGCCCAGACGGACGCCAATAGCCTGAAAATTGCGGGTTTCGGTAATAATAGAGATGGCGCGGCGGCCCCCGGTGGAGGCCTGCTGATCGACTTCTTTGATCAGACCGCGCTCAATGAGCTGGCGGGTAATTTTTGTCACGCTGGCGGGAGCAAGCTGGCTTTGTTCGGCTATCTGAATCCGCGAGATGGGGCCGTGCTGGTCAATCAGGCGGTATACCGCCGCACTGTTAAGTTGTTTAACGAGATCGACATTACCGATTTGAGCTTGTCCGCCAGGTGTCATACTTTTACTTACTCAGTGACGACCTCGTTACCATTAACGATGGTCTTAATAATTTTATAATCGTGTGTGAATGCCGTCAGGTTTGCAACCATACCTGGTGCAATTCCGCCGAGCTGTTTATCCACGCCCATTGCGCGAGCCGGATACAGGGTTGCCATACGCAGGACTTCATCAAGCGCAATCCCGCAATGTTCTACCAGGTTACGCACCCCTTCAATCATGGTCAAAGAGGAACCGCTCAGCGTACCGTTTTCATCCACACACAGTCCATTGCGGTAGTATATTGTTTTACCGGCAAAAATGAACTGCTCAATATTTGCACCTGCCGGTGCGGTGGCATCCGTCACCAGACAAAGCTTGTCACCTTTCAGCCGCTTAGCGTTGCGAATGTTGGTGTAATCGACGTGTAAGCCGTCAGCAATAATGCCGCAGTAGACGTCTGGCTCATCCAGAATCGCCCCGACCAGACCCGGTTCACGGCCTGTGATATACGGCATGGCGTTGTAAAGGTGAGTTGCGAAAGTAATTCCCGCGCGGAAACCGGCTTTCGCTTCTTTCAGCGTTGCGTTTGAGTGGCCTGCTGAAACGATAATCCCGGCGGCGGCCAGCTTGCTGATGACATCCGTACCCGTCATTTCAGGCGCCAGCGTCACTTTGGTGATCACATCGGCGTTGGCACACATGTAGTCAACCAGCTCTGCATCAGGTTTACGCACGTAGTCCGGGTTATGCGTTCCTTTCTTGACCATATTCAGCCATGGCCCTTCAAGGTGCAGACCCAGCGCCTGGTTAGGATGTTTGGCCAGGTATTCTCGCATCACGCGGATACCCTGCTTCATAAGGTCATCACTGCTGGTGATGAGCGTTGGCAGATAGCTGGTGCAGCCCGATTTCTCGTTGGCTTTCTGCATGATCTCCAGCGTTTCTACCGTCACCGCATTCGCGGTGTCATTGAATTGCACACCGCCGCAGCCGTTGAGCTGCACGTCGATGAAACCGGGGGAGATTACTGCTCCATTGAGTGAGCGCTGTTCAATCTCCGGCGGCAGTTCTGCCAGCGGGCAAACACGTTCAATCAGGCCATCAGCGATAACAATCGCATGGTCATCCAGAATATCATGGCCGGTATAAATCCGACCGTGGGTTAAAGCGTACATAACGACCCCCGGTTAAAAAAAGCGGCCGCCTCTTGATGAAGAGGCGGTTATTCAATTACAGACCTTTGATGTTCTCAGCTTCTAACTCGTTGAAGTACTTCAGCGTTTTAACCTTCAGCTCCATCGTGGACGGCTCGTCGCAGACGATGACGGATTTCGGATGCAGCTGCAGGCAGCTTATGGTCCACATATGGTTTACGTTGCCTTCAACGGCAGCCTGGAGCGCCTGGGCTTTCACGCTGCCCAGCACCAGAATCATCACTTCTTCAGCATCCAGCAGGGTGCCTACGCCTACGGTCAGGGCGTATTTTGGAACCTGGTTAACATCGCCGTCAAAGAAGCGGGAGTTTGCCACGCGCGTGTCATGGGTCAGCGTTTTAATACGGGTGCGGGAAGCCAGAGATGACGCCGGTTCGTTAAACGCGATGTGACCATCATTACCTACACCACCCATAAACAGGTGGATCTTACCGTAGGAACGGATTTTTTCTTCATACTGACGGCATTCTGCGTCAATATCAGGCGCGTTTCCATTCAGCAGGTTAATATTTTCAGCTGGAATATCAACGTGATCAAAGAAATTACGGTGCATAAAGCTATGGTAGCTTTCCGGGTGATCTTTCGGTAAGCCAACGTATTCATCCATGTTGAATGTCACAACATGCTTGAAGCTAACCTGGCCTGCTTTATGCATCTCAACCAGCGCCTTGTAGGCAGTCAGCGGTGTGCCGCCTGTCGGAAGTCCAAGAACGAAAGGACGATCGGCAGTTGGTTTAAAGGCGTTGATACGGTTAACGATATGGCGAGCGGCCCATTTACCAACTTGTTCAGCAGTTGCCAGGGGAATCAGTCTCATTGTTCACCTCAAGAGTTAAAGTAGAAGAGTGGGCGGATAGCTATCGGAACCTGATACTTAAGCGTAACCTGGAAACTTTCAGGCCGGATCAATCCGTCTTGATTTTTTGAATGATAAAATAAGTTTTCACTGTTAGCCAGTGTAAGGGAGGGTTAATAACGATATTTGGTGACAAAAATCACAAAAAGTACGCGTTTAATTTGCGATACGAATTAATTTTTCACACACTCACAATGCCAGTGAAGCATCAACTGTATCTATAGTTCGTGACACAATAAAAAACAGAGCTGAGAACATGCCTTAAACGGGGTCTCATAGGGGGAAGAAAGTGAGTATTCTAGGTTATTTACAAAAGGTTGGCCGCGCACTTATGGTGCCGGTCGCCACGCTGCCTGCCGCAGCCATCCTGATGGGTGTCGGCTACTGGATCGACCCCAACGGCTGGGGTAATACCAGCGCGCTGGCGGCGTTCTTTATCAAGTCAGGTTCCGCCATTATCGACAATATGTCTGTGTTGTTCGCGATTGGTGTGGCTTACGGTATGTCCAAAGACAAAGACGGTGCCGCTGCGCTAACCGGTTTTGTCGGTTTCCTCGTTTTAACCACTCTCTGCTCACCTGCAGCAGTGGCCATGATCCAAAAAATTCCGGCGGACCAGGTTCCGGCGGCATTCGGTAAGATCAGCAACCAGTTTGTCGGTATCCTTGTGGGTATCATCTCTGCCGAACTGTATAACCGCTTCAGCAGCGTAGAGCTGCCAAAAGCGCTCTCCTTCTTTAGCGGCCGCCGTCTGGTCCCTATCCTGACCTCGTTTGTGATGATCGTTGTCGCGTTCATCATGATGTACGTCTGGCCGATGATTTTCGACGGTCTGGTGAACTTCGGTGAGCATATCCAGAAACTGGGTTCTGTCGGTGCGGGCGTGTACGCGTTCTTCAACCGTCTGCTGATCCCGGTTGGTCTGCACCACGCGCTGAACTCCGTGTTCTGGTTCGACGTTGCCGGTATTAACGATATCCCTAACTTCCTGGGTGGCGCACAGTCCATCGAAGCAGGTAAAGCGGTTGTCGGTATCACCGGTCGTTACCAGGCGGGCTTCTTCCCGATCATGATGTTTGGTCTGCCGGGTGCTGCGCTGGCTATCTACCACTGCGCGCGTCCAGAGAATAAAGCGAAAGTGCTGGGTATCATGATGGCGGGCGCGTTCGCGGCCTTCTTCACCGGTATCACCGAGCCGCTGGAGTTCTCCTTCATGTTCGTGGCGCCGGTTCTGTATGTGATCCACGCCGTGCTGACCGGTATCTCCGTGTTCATCGCTGCCAGCATGCAGTGGATTGCCGGTTTCGGCTTCAGCGCCGGTCTGGTGGATATGGTGCTTTCGTCCCGTAACCCGCTGGCGACCCACTGGTGGATGCTGATCCCGCAAGGTCTGGTGTTCTTCGCGATCTACTACGTAGTGTTCCGTTTCACTATCACCAAATTTAACCTCATGACACCGGGTCGTGAACTGGCCGTGGCCGGTAGCGAAGCGGATGGTCAGGATATGAACGTGAGCGGTGCTCAGGACCAGGACGTTTCAGGTCTGGCGCGTCAGTACATCGCCGCAGTAGGCGGTTCTGACAACCTGACCGGTATCGATGCCTGTATCACTCGTCTGCGTCTGAACGTCAAAGACTCTTCCCTGGTGAACGAAGCGCTGGCCAAACGTCTGGGCGCGTCCGGTGTTATCCGCCTGAACAAAACCAGCGTGCAGATTATCGTTGGCTTTGTGGCAGAGAAAATTGCTAATGCCATGAAAACTACCGGCCCGGTAGCCGCAGCAGAAGCTTCTGCCGCACCTGCCGCCGCGCCAGCGGCTGCAAAACCGCAGGCGGTACCCAACGCCAAAACGATAGCCGCGCTGGTTTCACCGGTAACCGGTGAAGTCGTTGCGATTGAGCAGGTGCCTGACGAAGCCTTCGCCAGCAAAGCGGTCGGTGACGGTGTGGCGGTGAAACCAACGGACAAAACCGTTGTGTCTCCGGCTGCCGGTACCATCGTGAAAATCTTCAACACCAACCATGCGTTCTGCCTCGAAACCGAAAATGGCGCGGAGATCGTTGTCCATATGGGTATCGATACCGTTGCGCTGAACGGCCAGGGCTTTACTCGTCTGGTGGAAGAGGGCGCTGAAGTGGTGGCAGGGCAGCCGATTCTGGAAATGGATCTGGACTTCCTGAACGCCAACGCGCGCTCCATGATAAGTCCGGTCGTTTGCAGCAACATCGACGACTTCAGCGGCCTGGTCATTCAGGCGAAAGGTCAGGTTGTTGCGGGTCAAACACCGCTGTACGAGATTAAAGGCAAGTAATCGCTCCTGAGTAGAGTCATGCCTTAAGCGGCGGGGGAGATCCTCCGCCGCTTTTTTTTGCAGCAAATGCCCCCATTATTTTCTTCAGAGACGTTTTAAGGGTTGTCACTACGTCCGGCTTATAAGATCATATGCCGTTATACGTTGTTTACGCTTTGAGGAATCCACGATGAGTGAGGCTGAAGCCCGCCCGAGTAACTTTATTCGTCAGATCATCGATGAAGATCTGGCCAGTGGTAAGCACACCACAATTCATACCCGCTTTCCGCCGGAGCCGAACGGCTACCTGCATATCGGGCATGCGAAGTCCATCTGCCTGAACTTTGGCATTGCGCAAGACTACCAGGGACAGTGCAACCTGCGTTTCGATGACACCAACCCAGTAAAAGAAGACATCGAATACGTTGAGTCCATTAAGAACGACGTGCAATGGCTGGGCTTCAACTGGTCTGGCGATATCTGCTACTCCTCTGACTATTTTGATCAGCTGTACGCCTATGCGGTAGAGCTTATCAACAAAGGTCTGGCGTATGTCGACGAGCTGTCTGCTGACGAGATCCGTGAGTATCGCGGTACGCTGACCGCACCAGGCAAAAACAGCCCGTTCCGCGACCGCAGCGTGGAAGAGAACCTGGCGCTGTTTGAAAAAATGCGTGCCGGTGGCTTCGAAGAAGGCAAAGCGTGCCTGCGTGCCAAAATCGACATGGCGTCTCCGTTCATCGTGATGCGCGATCCGGTGCTGTACCGCATTAAGTTTGCGGAACACCACCAGACCGGCAACAAGTGGTGCATCTACCCGATGTACGACTTTACCCACTGCATCAGCGATGCGCTGGAAGGCATTACGCACTCCCTGTGTACGCTGGAGTTCCAGGACAACCGTCGTCTGTACGACTGGGTTCTGGATAACATCACCATTCCTGTGCATCCGCGCCAGTACGAGTTCTCTCGTCTGAACCTGGAATACACCGTGATGTCCAAGCGTAAGCTGAACCTGCTGGTGACCGACAAGCACGTTGAGGGCTGGGATGACCCACGTATGCCTACCATTTCTGGTCTGCGTCGTCGTGGTTACACTGCCGCCTCTATTCGTGAGTTCTGCAAACGTATCGGCGTGACCAAGCAGGACAACACCATCGAGATGGCGTCCCTTGAATCATGCATTCGCGAAGATCTCAACGAAAACGCTCCGCGCGCGATGGCGGTTATCGATCCGGTGAAACTGGTTATCGAAAACTATCCGCAGGGTGAAAGCGAGCTGGTCTCCATGCCTAACCATCCGAACAAACCGGAAATGGGAAGCCGTGACGTGCCGTTCAGCGGCGAGATCTGGATTGACCGCGCTGACTTCCGCGAAGAAGCCAACAAGCAGTACAAGCGTCTGGTGCTGGGTAAAGAAGTGCGTCTGCGTAATGCCTACGTCATCAAAGCCGAGCGCGTTGAGAAAGATGCAGAAGGGAATATCACCACCATCTTCTGTTCTTATGATGCTGAAACGCTGAGCAAAGATCCTGCGGATGGCCGCAAGGTGAAAGGCGTTATCCACTGGGTGAGCGCATCCCACGCGCTGCCGGTAGAAATTCGTCTGTACGATCGTCTGTTCAGCGTGCCTAACCCTGGTGCTGCGGAAGACTTCCTGGCGACCATCAACCCGGAATCTTTGGTGATTAAGCAGGGCTATGCGGAGCCTTCTCTGAAAAACGCTGAAGCAGGCAAAGCGTTCCAGTTCGAACGTGAAGGTTACTTCTGCCTGGACAGCCGACACAGCACGGCAGAAAAACCGGTATTTAACCGTACCGTAGGTCTGCGTGATACCTGGACGAAGATCGGCGAATAATATTGCTGGTCTGGTCAATGAGAGACAAACGCCGCACTATGCGGCGTTTTTTTATTTAACGATCAGGGTATTAAGCCAGGGCCTAAAAAGGTGTGATAAAAATATCAGGTCAATGAGGTGCTACTTATTTTTCAAAAAAAAGTTTGTGTCATTAGGAAAAACAAAAAGGTTATAAGAAAGGGAAGATGTTTCTCGTCTAGCCACTGAAATACTTGAAAATTTCCCGCCATTCCTCGCCTCCCTGCAAATGTTACAAAGCACTACTAATTATGTGCACTTCGTCATAATCCTGACTTTTGTCCGCTAAAAAGCATTGATAATTCGCGTCGCGAAAAATAACCTAACGACGGTAGTTAATTCGAGGGTATTTAAAACTACCCCTGACCATTTGGTCTTTTTTATTTACGCCGTTTCAGGCGTTTTAATTCGTCAAAGAGGAATAATCTATGCGTACGTTCAGTGGCAAACGTAGTGCGCTGGCGCTGGCTATTGCCGGTGTGACAGCAATGTCGGGCCTGGTGGTGACACCAGAGGCGAAAGCGGCAGGCTTCATCGACGATTCTACCCTCACGGGCGGTATCTATTACTGGCAGCGTGAACGTGACCGTAAAGACGTCACCGAAGACAAATACAAAACCAACCTTTCTCATTCCACCTGGAACGCCAACCTGGACTTCCAGTCAGGCTATGCCGCGGATATGTTCGGTCTGGATATTGCTGCGTTTACCGCGATTGAAATGGCGGAAAACGGCGACAGCGCCCACCCGAATGAAATTGCCTTCTCCTCCAGCAATAAAGCGTATAAAGAAGACTGGTCCGGGGATAAGAGCGGCATCAGCCTTTACAAAGCCGCTGCAAAATTTAAATACGGTCCGGTATGGGCGCGCGGTGGTTATATTCAGCCAACTGGCCAGACCCTGTTAGCACCGCACTGGAGTTTTATGCCGGGTACCTATCAGGGTGCGGAAGCCGGGGCGAACTTTGACTACGGTGATGCGGGTGCGTTGAGCTTCTCCTATATGTGGACCAACGAGTACAAAGCACCCTGGCACATCGAGATGGACAAGTTCTACCAGAACGATAAGAAAACCAAAGTCGATTATCTCCACTCGCTGGGGGCGAAATACGACTTCAAAAACGATCTGGTTCTCGAAGCAGCATTTGGCCAGGCGCAAGGGTATATCGATCAGTACTTTGCCAAGGCCAGCTATAAGTTTGATGTCGTGGGTAGCCCGCTGAGTACCAGCTATCAGTTCTACGGTACGCGCGACAAAGTCAGCAACGGTGGCGTCAATGACATTTATGATGGCACCGCGTGGCTGCAGGCGCTAACCTTCGGCTATAAGGTCGGTCAGGTTGATTTACGTCTGGAAGGAACATGGGTGAAGGCGGAAGGGCAGCAGGGCTACTTCCTGCAGCGTATGACCCCGACCTATGCCTCATCCAACGGTCGTCTTGATATCTGGTGGGATAACCGCTCAGACTTCAACGCCGACGGCGAGAAAGCGGTCTTCTTCGGCGCAATGTACGACCTGAAAAACTGGAACCTGCCTGGCTGGGCGGTGGGCGCTTCTTACGCTTACGCCTGGGATGCAAAACCTGCCGATATGGCAACTCCGGACGCATACTACGATCCCAACTATCGCCTGAAAGAGTCTTCTTACAGCCTCGATGCTATCTATACCCTGCAGGATGGCCGCGCGAAAGGCACAATGTTCAAACTGCACTTCACTCAATATGACAACCACTCCGATATCCCGAGCTACGCGGGCGGTTACGGCAACATCTTCCAGGATGAACGTGACGTGAAATTCATGGTTATCGCACCGTTCACTATCTTCTGATGAATCTTCCGGCGGGTTAGATCCCGCCGGACCGGAGACTGCATATGATGAAAAAAATCGTAATCGTCGCGTTGCTGGCATCAGGGCTGGTGGCGTGTGCTCAGAGTGAGGCACCGAAAGAAGATTCCCGGCTGAAGGAGGCCTATAGCGCCTGTATTAATACAGCAGAAGGATCGCCGGAGAAAATTGAAGCCTGTCAGAGCGTGCTGAACGTGCTGAAGAAAGAGAAAGCGCATGAGCAGTTTGCGACGCGGGAGAATGTCCGCGTGATGGATTACCAGGCCTGTATCCAGGCGCGTAAAACCGGTAACGATCAGGAAGTGACCAAGCGTTGCGATAAGATCTGGAACGAGATACGCAACAATAATAAATAAGTTGCTTTACGCCCGGTGGCGCTGCGCTTACCGGGCTTTTTTCTGGCAAAAAAAAGCCAACCTTTCGGCTGGCTCAGAGTATGAACACTTGATTATTTTGCGTCGTGCGCGTGGTCATCTTCGCGGCAGTCGCCTTCAGCGCAGTGACCGTAAAGATACAGGCTGTGGTTGGTCAGGCGGATACCGTGACGCGCGGCGATTTCACGCTGGCGCGCTTCGATGGAATCATCGCTGAATTCAATGACCTTGCCGCAGTCGAGGCAGATCAAATGATCGTGGTGCTGCTGCTGGGTCAGTTCGAAAACAGATTTACCGCCTTCGAAATTATGACGGGTGACAATGCCCGCGTCATCAAACTGGTTCAGCACGCGATAGACGGTAGCCAGCCCAATCTCTTCACCCATGTCGATAAGACGTTTATAAAGGTCTTCCGCACTGACATGGTGATTGTCTGGACCCTGAAGCACTTCGAGGATTTTTAACCGAGGAAGCGTAACTTTCAGGCCAGCCTTCTTTAATGCGGTATTGTTGTCAGTCATGCGGAATCTGTCCTGTTGCTAAACGATTCACTTCTGTAGGAAGTGACAGAAAATGCACCTGGGATAATGCGTCTCATTATAGAACTATAGAACTGCCATGGCTAAATGAAAACTGCAAGTCTCAGGCAAAATATGCTTATAAAAATGGGGTATCACCAACAAACTTGCTCGATGGAAAACCACATTTTATCAGGGAGACATTGTACAGGTCTGGGCGAAAAAGTTAAAAGATTGTAGCAATTAATTTAATCGGTTTGACCTGGTGCGCGGGCGCAACCGCCGTTGCGCCGCGAGAAAAATCAGGCGTTAAGAATATCGTCCAGGTGCAGTTCTTCACGGATCTGCTTAACCCATTTCTCAACGCGCTCTGCGGTCAGTTCTGGCTGACGGTCTTCGTCGATGGCCAGACCCACGAAATGATCGTCATCGGCCAGGCCTTTAGACGCTTCGAAGTGGTAACCAGCGGTCGGCCAGTGGCCTACGATAACCGCGCCATTCGGCTCAATGATGTCGCGGATGGTACCCAGCGCGTCACAGAAATACTCAGCGTAGTCTTCCTGGTCACCGCAGCCAAACAGGGCAACTAGCTTACCGTTGAAGTCCACTTCTTCCAGCGTCGGGAAGAAATCATCCCAGTCGCACTGGGCTTCACCGTAGTACCAGGTTGGGATACCCAGCAGCAGAATATCATAGCCTTCCAGATCTTCTTTGCTGCTCTTGGCAATGTCATGCACATCAGCAACGTCTTTACCGAGCTGTTTTTGAATGTTTTTTGCGATATTTTCGGTATTGCCGGTATCACTGCCAAAGAAAATGCCGATGATTGCCATGAGTAAAATAACCTCTTGAAACTTAATAGTATGGTGGCGCAATTCGGCCACGGATAAGGGCAATAATAGCAGAACTGGCAACCCTGCGGAAACAGCTATCGCGCAGGACTGCACTCTGTGCTACATGAAAAGGGTAATAAAGGGGATTTTCAGACTTATGCCTGGCTGCGCAACGTCTCAAGCTGGGCGATTAACATCTCTTCAATGAGCTCGCTGCGGCTGATATTTCGCGCGTCAGCCAGCTCGTTCAGCGCATCGACGGCGTCGGCGTTAAGCTTCAGTTCGACACGCTTAAGCCCGCGATTTTTATCGCGTTTAAGCTGATTGCGTTTATTGATACGCAGCTGTTCATCGCGCGAAAGCGGATTCGTCTTCGGTCGTCCCGGGCGACGCTCATTCGCGAACAGATCTAGTGTCGTACGGTCCGTTTGTTCTTTGGCCATGATTCTGAGACTTCGGGGGAAACACGCCGCCCTGCTAATGCCCGGGCGATAAGCGCGCCATCATACATCACCAAAAACGGCACGCCAACGACTGGAAGCCCGCAGCCTTCCAGTCGCTTTCTTTTTAATCAATTTGTCGTATCAGCGAGATAGCGGCGAATGGCGCGCAGCACGGCATCGGGTTTTTCTGCGTGCACCCAGTGTCCGGCACCGGCAATCACGTGGGCGCGAGCCTGCGGGAATTGGGCCAGCAGCGTGTCGCGGTACGCGTCGGTAACGTAAGGAGAGTTACCGCCGCGAATAAAGAGGGTAGGGTGCGGCCAGGCGGGGACGGTTTCCCATCCCACGATGTTGTTGTACTGGTTCCAGAGCACCGGCACGTTAAAACGCCATTGGCCGTCAACAAACGACTTCAGCAGGAACTGGACTACGCCTTCTTCATCAAGATGCTCACGCATGACGGCAGCCGCCTGTTGGCGAGTCGCGACGCCCGCTTCGGTGACCGCATTGATGGCGGCAAAAATTTCGTCGTGGCGGCGGACGTCGTAATCCACGGGCGCAACATCAATTACAACCAGGCCGTTAATACGCTCCGGGGCCAGTGCCGTCAGGGCCATCACCGCTTTGCCACCCATTGAATGCCCGATGAGGGTCACCTTTTGCAGGTCGTTGGCATCCAGCGTATCCAGCAGATCCTGCGCCATTGCCGCGTAGGTCATCTCGTCGGAACGGCCGGAAAGACCGTGATTGCGCATATCGACCTGTAAAACATCGTGGTCAGTAACCAGATCGCGCGCCAGCACGCCCAGGTTATCCAGGCTGCCAAAAAGCCCGTGAACCAGTACGATGGGAGAATTATTGTTCGGCGATTGTGCAGTTTGCGCTCGGGTATTCAATTTCATGGCAAAGTTCTTTTTTTACGTATGTCAGGTTAGGGTATCATGTTGACCATTCTGCCGCCCGGCTGCAAGGTTCCAGTTTAATCTGACTTTTGCCGCCAACCTGGTTTGACGCTATCCGCTGTTGGGATTTGACCTTATAATCCCAATGACTTGTATTCAGATAAGATATCGCACTGGATTAAGATGAAAACAATCGAAGTTGATGACGAACTCTATCAGTATATTGCCAGCCAGACGCGGCATATCGGGGAGAGCGCGTCCGACATTTTACGGCGCATGCTTAAAATTTCCGCCGCTTCACAGCCTGCTACCCCAGTCACCAAAGATGTCATGTCTCAGCCAAGCGTTGTTGCACAAGCAAAACCTGCCGTGACGCCGGCAAAAGATAAAGTGCGCGCGATGCGCGAGCTGCTCCTTTCCGATGAATACGCGGAGCAGAAAAAGGCGGTTAACCGCTTTATGCTGGTGCTGTCTACACTTTACTCACTGGATAACAAAGCGTTTGCTGAAGCGACCGAGTCGCTGCACGGTCGTACTCGCGTCTATTTCGCGGGCGACGAGCAGACGCTGCTGCAAAATGGCAATCAAACCAAACCCAAACATGTTCCTGGCACCCCGTACTGGGTGATCACCAATACCAATACGGGCCGCAAGTGCAGCATGATTGAACACATCATGCAGTCCATGCAGTTCCCGGCGGAATTGATTGAAAAGGTTTGCGGTACAATTTAACCCTTGCATCAGAAGGACCCGGTAATGGCAAATCACAGCCGTGCAGGCCAACCTGCACAACAAAGCGATTTGATTAACGTCGCTCAGCTGACCGCGCAGTATTACGTGCTGAAGCCGGTCGTGGGCAACGCAGAACACGCAGTGAAGTTTGGTACATCTGGTCACCGCGGCAGCGCGGCGCGCCATAGCTTTAACGAACCGCACATTCTGGCCATTGCTCAGGCCATTGCGGAAGAGCGCGCTAAAAACGGCGTTACCGGTCCGTGCTACGTGGGGAAAGATACCCATGCCCTGTCTGAACCGGCGTTCATCTCTGTGGTGGAAGTGCTGGCGGCAAACGGTGTCGATGTGATTGTTCAGGAGAACAACGGCTTCACCCCAACGCCTGCGGTCTCTAACGCCATCCTGGTCCACAACAAAAAAGGTGGCGCGCTGGCTGACGGTATCGTTATCACGCCATCCCACAACCCGCCGGAAGACGGTGGTATCAAATATAACCCGCCTAACGGTGGCCCGGCAGATACCAACGTCACCAAAGTGGTGGAGGATCGCGCGAACGCGCTGCTGGCTGATGACCTGAAAGGCGTGAAGCGCATCTCTCTGGATGCGGCCATGGCGTCCGGTCACGTGAAAGAGTTGGATCTGGTTCAGCCGTTCGTGGAAGGCCTGGCGGATATCGTCGATATGGCGGCCATCCAGAAAGCCGGCCTCAAGCTGGGCGTGGATCCGCTGGGCGGCTCCGGTATCGAATACTGGAAACGTATCGCCGAGCACTACAAGCTGGATCTGACCATCGTGAACGATCACGTCGATCAGACCTTCCGCTTTATGCACCTGGACAAAGACGGCGCGATCCGCATGGACTGCTCCTCCGAGTGCGCGATGGCGGGCCTGCTGGCGCTGCGTGATAAATTCGATCTGGCGTTTGCTAACGACCCCGATTATGACCGTCACGGTATCGTCACCCCTGCCGGGCTGATGAACCCGAACCACTATCTTGCGGTCGCAATTAACTATCTGTTCCAGCACCGCCCGCAGTGGGGGAAAGAGGTGGCCGTCGGTAAAACGCTGGTTTCCTCCGCGATGATCGACCGCGTGGTGGACGCGCTGGGCCGCAAGCTGGTGGAAGTACCGGTGGGCTTCAAATGGTTTGTTGATGGTCTGCACGACGGCAGCTTCGGCTTCGGTGGTGAAGAGAGTGCGGGCGCATCTTTCCTGCGTTTCGACGGCACGCCATGGTCAACCGATAAAGACGGCATCATCATGTGCCTGCTGGCGGCGGAAATCACCGCGGTCACCGGTAAGAACCCGCAGGAACATTACAACGAGCTGGCGGCACGCTTTGGTGCACCAAGCTATAACCGTATTCAGGCCAGCGCGACGTCAGCCCAGAAAGCGGCCCTCTCCAAACTCTCACCGGAGATGGTCAGCGCAAGCACCCTGGCGGGCGACCCGATCACCGCACGTCTGACGGCGGCACCGGGTAACGGCGCCTCCATTGGTGGACTGAAAGTGATGACTGAAAACGGCTGGTTCGCCGCTCGCCCATCCGGCACGGAAGATGCGTATAAAATCTATTGCGAAAGCTTCCTCGGCGCTGAGCATCGTCAGCAGATTGAGAAAGAAGCGGTAGAGATTGTCAGCGAAGTGCTGAAAAACGCGTAAGTGCGGTTTGGGTGCCGGGCGGCACTGCGTTTGCCCGGCCTACAACAACGATCGTAGGCCCGGTAAGCGCTAGCGCCACCGGGCTTTTTTTCAACTGTGCTTATTCTTCAATTCAAACCGTGGTGACACCAGACCGTACAGCGTCCAGCCCATAAAGGTTACCATTGCCCCGTAGAGCATAGCTTCCTGGCCCGATGAGTAGAGCGCATAGAAGCTGTAAATCGCGCCAATCAGCGCCACGATATTGGCCGCGCGCGCTTTGCGCGGATCCACCTTCGCCACTTTCTGAATGATCACCAGCGCCGCCATCGACAGAATATACGGAATGATGTTCGTCACGACCGCCAGGTTGACCAGCACGTTGAACTGGCTGTTCAGCGACGGGCTAATGGTCATCAGCGACAATCCGCTCTGGAAGATGACAATCGCCAGCATGCCCTGCACCGGCGCATCGGCTTTGGTCACGCGGGAGAAGATTTTTGGGAAGTAACCTTCATCAGCCGAGGATTTAAACACCTGCGCGATGGTGAACTGCCAGCCAAGGAGTGAACCGCAGCACGACATGACCATCAGACCCATAATCACTTTCCCGACTTCCGGCGTGAACATCTGCGCGAAGGCCAGTCCGAACGGTGCCGTAGAGTTAGCAAGTTCCATGTTTGGCACAATCCCGGCAATCACGTTAGTCGAGACGATATAGATCACCGCCGCGCCCAGCGTACCGCCGAGGACCGCAATCGGGACGTTCTTTTCAGGGTTATCAACGACTTCTGCGTTCGCGCAGGCGGATTCCAGACCGAGGAAGGCCCAGAGCGTCATGGCGATAGAAGAGCCGACTGCGCTGAAGAACGGCACATGGTGCGGGTTCCAGGAGTTGGCGTACAGGGTCGAGCTGAACCAGAACCAGCCGATGATGCACAGGCCGACAACGGGAATAATTACCCCCCAGACGGTGATGCTGGAGAGCTGTCCGGTGATACGCGCCCCGCCAAAGTTAGCCACGGTGCAGATCCACAGCACGCCGATGGTGGCCAGGCCAATCTGTACCGGGCTGAGCGTCGCGCCAAACAGCTCCGTACCGTAGCCCACGGCGGAGATGGCAATCGCCACGTTGGCGATCAGCAGTGACACCCCGTAGGTATAGTTGGCCATAAAGTTGCCAGACTTACCAAAGGCATACTCGGCGTAGCCACCCATGCCGCCTGACTTGCGGCTGAACATCCCGCACTTGGCAAACGCCCACGCCAGCGCCATTGAGCCTACGGCGGTCACCAGCCAGGAGATGATAGAGATGGTACCCACCTCAGCCAGTTTGGTTGGCAGCATGATAATCCCGGAGCCCATCATGTTCACCATGGTGAGGATAGTTAGCTGCACCACGCCCATCTTATTGGACTTACTCATAATTTCTCTCCTTTCAGCAGCGCGGGCTGAGTGGCGGGTTGTTTGATGACGTTACAGCGAACCTGTTTGCGGCCCTCGCACTCTTCGACGTACACACCCTGCAGCTCCGGCGCGAAGCCCGGCAGCAGGTTGATGCCTTCTTCCAGCGCCGCGAAGTAGCGCAGCACGGAGCCGCCCCAGACCTCCCCAGGGACCACGCACAATACCCCCGGCGGATAAGGAAGGGCGCCTTCCGCGGCGATGCGGCCTTCCGCGTCGCGCAGTGAAACCAGTTCAACTTCACCGCGCAGATAGGCGTAGTTGGCGTCCTGCGGGCTCATCATCACGCGTGGGAAATGGGACTTGCGGAACATCTCTTTCTGCAACTGCTTCACGTTGTGGCGGGCATACAGGTCATGCATCTCCTGGCAGATCTGGCGCAGGGTGTAATCCGCGTAACGTTCCGGATGCTGTTTGTAGAGAGAAGGCAGGACGTCTTTCAGCGGAACATCGCTCTCGAGCAGTTTTTCGAAGCGCACCAGCTGCGCCACCAGCTGCTGCAGTTTGCCCATATCTTCCGCAGGCGTGAGCAGGAACAGGATCGAGTTGAGATCGCATTTTTCCGGCACGATGCCGTTTTCACGCAGGAAGTTAGCGAGGATAGTGGCGGGCACGCCGAAGTCGTCATACTCCCCGGTGCGGGCGTTAATGCCCGGCGTGGTTAGCAGGAGCTTGCACGGGTCGATAAAGTACTGATGCTCGGCGTAGCCTTCAAAGGCGTGCCAGTTTTCACCCGGTACGAAGTGGAAGAAGCGCAGATCGGTCGCAATTTCCGCCGTGTCCCAGCTTTCCCACGGACGGCCATCCACCGTCTCCGGCACGAAGGGGCGCAGATAATGGCAGTTTTCCAGAATCAGCTTGCGCGCTTCGATACCGTTCACCACGCAGTCCATCCACATGTTGCGGCCGCTCTGGCCTTCATGCATACGGGCGTTGATGTCCAGCGCGGCAAACAGCGGATAGAACGGGCTGGTGGAGGCGTGCATCATAAAGGCATTATTCAGCCGCTTATGCGGGACATAGCGCTGCTGGCCTTTGATGTGGCTGTCTTTCTTGTGAATTTGCGAGGTCTGGGAGAAGCCAGCCTG
Organism: Enterobacter sp. 241F3; assembly: GCF_034106785.1. Classification (NCBI taxonomy): domain Bacteria; kingdom Pseudomonadati; phylum Pseudomonadota; class Gammaproteobacteria; order Enterobacterales; family Enterobacteriaceae; genus Enterobacter; species Enterobacter sp. 241F3. Next base: position 1,151,890 of record NZ_JAWNDD010000001.1, on the reverse strand, counting down.
CTGTTTATGCACGGACTGGGTAACCAAAATCCCCGGATCGTTTTCGTTCAGCTCCAGCAGCAGCGGAGAGCAGTCGGCCATCATCGGAATAAACTGCTCGTAACCCACCCAGGCGGAGTCAAACAGGATGTAATCACACAGATGCCCAATCTTATCCACCACCTGACGGGCGTTGTAGATGGTGCCATCGTAGGTGCCCAGCTGGATCACCGCCAGGCGGAACGGACGCGCATCGCGCGCACGGCCCGGTGCAGCTTCGGCCACCAGCTCGCGTAGATAGCTTTCTTCAAAACAGTGGGCGTCAATGCCGCCAATAAAGCCGTACGGGTTGCGCGCCGTTTCCAGATAGACCGGCGTTGCGCCTGCCTGGAGGAGGGCACCGTGATGGTTGGATTTGTGGTTATTACGGTCGAACAGTACCAGGTCGCCGGGGGTGAGCAGGGCGTTAAGCACCACTTTGTTAGATGACGAGGTGCCGTTCAGCACGAAGTAGGTCTTATCGGCATTAAAGACCTTCGCCGCATGTTGCTGCGCGATGCACGGCGCGCCTTCGTGGATCAGCAGATCCCCCATCGCCACGTCGGCGTTACACAGGTCGGAGCGGAAAAGCGTCTCGCCAAAGAAATCCACAAACTGATTGCCGGCAGGATGGCGGCGGAAGAACTGGCCACCCTGATGCCCCGGGCAGTCAAACGCGCTGTTGCCCTGTTTTACATAGTCGACAAGCGCGCGGAAAAACGGCGGGCGCAGCTGGGTTTCATACTTTTGGGCCGCTGCTTCCAGCTGGCGTCCATAAAAGTCGTTGCTGGTGTCTGAATACTCAAATACGCCATGAATGCGCGATAAATAGTCTGCCGGAATGAACTCTTCTTTCTGCGTCGCGACAAATACGGGAATGCCAAAACCGGTGGCTTCTATTTCGTCCAGTATCCCGCCGGTAATATCACTGACCGCCAGAACAATAGCGGCGACATCGATATAATCAGAGGCTCTGACATCCACCAGTTCACGCTGGGTGGTAAAGCAATCAGGACAAGCGCGGCTGGCTGCGATTTTTAAACTTTTCATCTTTCTCTCTTTATTTTAGGTAATAAGCGTCCCTCGATTTCTTGCAAGAAAGAAATCGATAATTTTCCGGAAAAAAAGCAAAGGGTGGCCGCTGATTAAAATCAGTACATTGCTTTTTTGATGATTGAAATTCAGTCCGCCCGGTGCGGATGAGTCTGAATCAAGATGAATGAGCGCACGAGTTCACAGGCAAAGACCTGTAAAATAAGATGTTTCAGGATAACCTGTAAGCGAGTGCGCCAGAAGTCGAAGGACTACCGGGCATTAAAGAGATGAAAGTCAAAGCAGTTTCGGTGGGCAAACATCATGATATGCGTTGTCCGCCTTATATGGGGCATTAAGCGATTGTTGTTTTCCATGTTTCATTTTCCTTTCAGTAATTGAAAGCATGGTCATTTTATCCAGGAAAAAGCGATTAACTGTGAACAAGATCACCGTTAACCGATCAAATCAGAAATAAATATTCGTTTTTGATGAATATCGCAGATCAAAATTCTGATTTGTTGGTGTTGCGTTAACAGGTTGTATTATCAATGTTTTAAATGAGCAAAAATAGCCCGTAAAAATAACTTATGGGTTATTTGTGAAATATTGTCTGAGGTATTTCGGTTTTATTTAAAAATAAAATGAATAGTTATTCAAAGCATAAACCGATAACCGATACCGGTTTCAGTTAATAAATGGCGAGGGCGAGCGGGGTCGACTTCGAGTTTCTGACGAAGATGTCCCATATATATGCGTAAATAGTGACTATGCTCCACGGCGTTGGGTCCCCACACCTGACTTAACAGCTGGCGCTGGGTGAGAACCTTGCCGTGGTTGTTGAGCAGCACGGCGAGCAGGCGAAACTCGATTGGCGTGAGGTGAATTTCCTCTTCGCCGCGCACAATGCGCCGCGCGGCCAGGTCAACCCGGATATCCCCAAACGCGTAGGTTGGATCGGCAGGCGTGGTGGCGCTGTGGCGACGCAGCGCCACGCGAAGGCGAGCCTGAAGCTCGCCGATACCAAACGGTTTAATCAGATAGTCATCCGCCCCGGCATCCAGCGCGGCGATTTTATCCGTCTCTTCAGTACGGGCGGAGAGCACGAGGATCGGCATCTGGCTCCACTGGCGGACTTCACGAATAAAATCGATGCCGTCGCCGTCCGGGAGTCCAAGATCGAGGATCACCAGGTCCGGCTTGCGGGTGGCGGCCTCAATTAAACCCCGCTGAAGCGTACCCGCATCATGAACGCGCAGACCGTCTCCTTCCAGCGCAGCGCGCAGAAAACGGCTAATGGCGATCTCATCTTCAACAATCAGAACGTTAATCACAAATCCTCTGGTAATTCATTAAGTTCTGGCGGGGTTTCCAGAGGAAGTGTAACACAAAAACGTGCGCCGCCTTCGGGACGATTCTCTGCGGAAATGGACCCGCCGTGGACGTCAATGATTGCCTGGCAAATCGCCAGCCCCAGCCCCACACCCGGAATGGCCGACTCCTTATTGCCGCGTGCGAATTTCTCGAAAATAGCCAACTCCTGCCCGGCTGGAATGCCGGGGCCGGTATCCCAGACGTTAAGGCGAAGCGCGCCATCTTCCACCGTCGCATCAACGCCAATCTGAGCACTGGCGCCCGCATATTTGCCGGCATTTTCCAGCAGGTTGATCAGCACCCGTTCAAACAGCGGACCATCGACATGAATTAACGTCAGGGGCTCGGGCATGTTCAGCGCGATATGTCGCCCGCCCAGACCGGGTTCGAGCATTTTCAGCGCGCTGCCCACCACCTCTTCCAGCGTGAGCCACTCTTTTTTGAGGTTAAAACCGCCCGACTGGATACGCGCCATGTCGAGCAGGTTATTCACCAGGCGCGTGGTATTCAGCACGTGCTGGCGGATCTCGCTGGCCTGAAGGGCATGTTTAGAGCCTTCCGCCGCCAGGTCCAGCGTCAGAATTTCTGACTGGCCGAACAGGACGGTGAGCGGGGTACGCAGATCGTGAGACAGCGCCGCCAGCAGCGAGTTACGAATGCTTTCACGTTCGCTCGCCAGACGGGCCTGTTCCTCGCTGGCGGTGAGGGCCAGTCGTTCCAGCGCGCTGGCAACCAGTAGGGTAAAGGTCTCCAGCAGTCGCTGCTGTTCGGGGATCATCAGCTGGCGCAGGTTGGAAGGCTCCACGATGACCAGCCCCTGATTTTTATCGGCGCTGCGCAGGGGCAGAATTTGATATGGCACGCCGGGCAGGGTGTCGGTCCCTGCGCCCGCCGGTAAGCCTTTGTCAAAGCTCCAGCGCGCGATGGCTTCGTCCCAGGGCGTCATGCCTGAGGCCGACGTCAGCGGGCGCAGCTTGCCGTGTTCGTCCGGAAGTAAAATCAGGTTGCTGGCATGAAACGTCGAGCGGATAAACTGCTCGCTGGTCTGTACGATATCCAGCGGCGTGCGGCCCACCGCCAGCGATTTCGACATCTCATAGAGATGGCGCGTGCGCTGTTCGCGATAGCGGGCGATACGCGCCTGATAGCGCACGCCCGCCGTCAGATTGCCGATCACCAGCCCGACGGTGAGCATCACGGCAAAGGTGAGGATGTACTGCACGTCCGAGACGGCGAGCGTCCCGCGGGGAGCAATAAAGAACAGATCGAAGCTGATGACGTTAATCACCGTCGCCAGGACCGACGGCCAGCGCCCGTAAAAGAGCGCCACCACCACCACGCCGAGAAGGTAGATCATCACCAGGTTGGCGGCGTCAAACGCAATCAGCCACTGGCTGGCAATCACGGTAATCAGGGCGCAGAGCACGACGGCGACAAGACAGCCGCGAAGCTGAATGCGCCATTTATCGCTGAAGGTGCGGCTGTCCGGCGCACGATTGGGTAAGGGGGTAGGTTTGTCGTCCAGCGCCACGATCACCAGATCCAGATCCGGCGCGCGACGGGCCAGCTTGTCGGCAAAGGATTCGCGGCTAAACCAGCGGCGATGCTGACGACGGCCAATGACGATTTTCCCCAGGTTATGCTCGCGCGCGTAGCGCAAAATGGCTTTATCTTCCTGAGGATCGGAAAGGGTGGCGGTTTCCGCACCCAGCTCCTGCGCAAGGCGAAGCGAACTCAGGATCGCGCGACGCTGGTTTTCGGGCAGCGCGTGCAGCTGCGGCGTTTCGACATACACCGCATGCCAGACGCTGCCAAATTTGGCAGCCAGGCGCGCGGCGGTGCGGACAAGCTTTTCATTGCCGCTGCCGTGGCCCACGCACAGCAGGATGGCATCCCGCGTGTGCCAGACGCGTTCCTGGCCCTGCAGGTCGCGCCAGGCGCGCATCTGATCGTCCACCCGGTCGGCGGTTCGGCGCAGGGCCAGCTCGCGCAGGGCTATCAGGTTGCCTTTACGGAAGAAATGTTCGATGGCGCGCTCGGCCTGGCCGGCGATATAGACTTTGCCTTCGTGCAGGCGCTGGCGCAAATCGTCGGGGGGCAGGTCGACCAGCACCACCTCGTCCGCGGAATCAAAGAAGGGGTCGGGCACCGTCTCGCGCACCTGAATGCCGGTCACGCCGCTGACCACATCGTTCAGGCTTTCGAGATGCTGAACGTTAACCGTCGTGAACACATCGATGCCGGCTTCCAGTAATTCTTCTACGTCCTGCCAGCGTTTAGGGTGGCGCGAGCCTGGCGCATTGCTGTGCGCCAGTTCGTCCATCAGGATAAGGGCAGGACGGCGGGCGAGGGCGGCATCGAGATCGAATTCAGTGACTAACCGACCGCGATGGCTGATACGGCGGGGCGGCTGGGTAGCCAGCCCCTTCAGCAGTGATGCCGTCTCTTTACGTCCGTGGGTTTCAACCACGCCGATCAGAATATCGAGCCCCTGCGCCCGAAGCCGCTGGGCTTCCGTCAGCATGGCGAAGGTTTTCCCGACGCCCGCGCAGGCGCCGAAGAAAATTTTCAGTTTGCCGCGATGGGCTTCAGCCGTCTGTTCAAGCAGCCTGTCCGGATCCGGGCGCATGGGCTCGTCGGTCATTTAGTTTTTCCTTAGCGCGTCCAGCGCCAGATTCAGCTCAACAATATTTACCACGGGCATGCCGATGAAGCTGACCAGCGGCTTTTGCGTGTGCTCTGCAACCAGCTGGCTCACCTGTTCGACGGTCAGCTGACGGGCGGCGGCGACGCGTGGGATCTGCCATGCCACGGCTGCCGGCGTCAGGCTGTAGTCCAGCCCGCTGGCCGATGCGGTCACCAGCTCCACGGGAACGTCACGGCTGGCCTGTGGATTCGCGGCACGCAGGGCGGCCACGCGCTCAGCGACGGCTTTGTCCAGCTCGGGGTTGCTGCCCGCCAGGTTACTGCCGCCGGATGCCATCGGATTATACGGGCTTTCGGCAGTGGCGGAAGGGCGCCCCTGGAAGTAGCGGGCATCCGTAAAGTTCTGACCAATCAGGCGAGAACCGCGGTTTTCACCGTTTTGCATAATCAGCGAGCCGTTGGCCTGATCCTTAAACCACCACTGGCCCAGCGCGGTGGTCACCAGCGGGTACAGCCCGCCGGTAATGAGAGACAGCAGAATAAACAGAAGTATAGCGGGGCGTAACATTGTCATTTGATTCACCTTTTAAACCAGGCCGAAAAGCGTCAACAGCAGGTCGATAACCTTGATCCCGACGAAGGGCACCACCAGCCCGCCCAGGCCGTAAATCCACAGGTTGCGGCGCAGCATGGCCGCCGCCGTGAGCGGCTTATAGCTCACGCCCTTCAGCGCCAGTGGGATCAGGAAGACAATAATCAGGGCGTTAAAGATCACTGCGCTCAGAATGGCCGAGGCCGGAGAATGCAGGTGCATTACGTTCAGGGCGTTTAATTGCGGATAGGTCGCAGCAAACGCGGCCGGAATGATGGCGAAATACTTCGCCACGTCGTTAGCGATACTGAACGTGGTCAGCGAGCCGCGCGTCATCAGCATCTGCTTGCCGATGTGTACCACTTCAATCAGTTTGGTCGGGTTAGAGTCGAGGTCGACCATGTTGCCCGCCTCTTTGGCTGCCTGCGTACCGGAGTTCATCGCCACCGCCACGTCGGCCTGCGCGAGGGCTGGAGCATCGTTGGTCCCGTCACCGGTCATCGCCACCAGACGGCCTTCCGCCTGATACTGACGAATCAGTGCCAGCTTGGCTTCCGGTGTGGCTTCGGAAAGGAAATCATCCACGCCCGCTTCGGCGGCAATCGCCGCGGCGGTAAGACGGTTATCCCCGGTGATCATCACCGTTTTGATCCCCATCTTACGCAGCTGGGCAAAGCGCTCCTTGATGCCGCCTTTGACGATATCCTTCAGGGCAATCACCCCGAGCACATGGGCCCCTTCGGCCACCACCAGCGGCGTTGCCCCCTGACGGGCCACGCTTTCAACCAGGTTGTCCACTTCCGGTGGGAAGTGACCGTTGTTGGCCTCGATGTGGCGGCGGATCGCGTCAACCGAGCCTTTACGGATCATGCGATCCTGGATGTTGATGCCGCTCATGCGGGTTTGCGCCGTGAAGGGTACGAACGTGGCGTGCAGGCTCTGAACGTCGCGCTGGCGCAGGTTAAAGCGCTGCTTGGCGAGGATCACAATGCTGCGGCCTTCCGGGGTTTCATCAGCAAGCGAGGAGAGCTGCGCGGCATCCGCCAGCGTTTTTTCATCCACGCCCGGGGCGGGTAGGAAATCTGACGCCTGACGGTTACCAAGGGTAATGGTGCCGGTTTTATCCAGCAGCAAGACATCCACGTCACCGGCGGCTTCTACAGCACGCCCGCTGGTGGCGATGACGTTGGAACCGAGCATACGGCTCATGCCGGCCACGCCGATGGCCGACAGCAGGCCGCCGATGGTGGTGGGGATCAGACAAACCAGCAGCGCCACCAGTACCGTGACGGTGACCGCGGTACCGCCATACGCAGAGAACGGCCACAGCGTCGCGGTTGCCAGCAGGAAGACAATGGTCAAGGCCACCAGCAGGATGGTCAGGGCAATCTCGTTTGGCGTTTTACGGCGCTGTGCGCCTTCCACCATGGCGATCATCCGGTCGAGGAAGGTTTCACCCGGGTTAACGCTGCACTGGATCACCAGCCAGTCGGAGAGAATGCGCGTCCCGCCCGTCACGGAGGCGAAATCGCCGCCGGACTCACGGATCACCGGCGCGGATTCGCCGGTAATAGCGCTCTCGTCCACCGATGCGCCCCCTTCAATGACTTCGCCGTCGCAGGGAATGATGTCACCGGCTTCCACCAGCACCACATCGCCTTTGCGCAGCTCATCTGCCGGAACGTGGTCCATCTGAGCGCCGTATTTCGGTTCACGTAACTTGCGTGCGAAGGCGGTTTTTTTCACCCCTTTCAGGCTGTTGGCCTGGGCTTTACTCCGGCCTTCCGCCAGCGCTTCCGCAAAGTTGGCGAACAGTACGGTAAACCACAGCCACAGGCTGATGGCGCCGGTAAACATCGCATTTCCCGGCATATGGCCCGTTCCCATGGCAATCGCCAGGGCGGTGGTCAGGACGCTTCCCGCCCAGACGATAAACATCACCGGGTTGTGCCACTGCACGCGCGGGCTCAGCTTTTTCACCGCATCCATGAGCGCCTGGCGAACTAATGACGGTTCGAACAGGGCCAGTTGTTTACGACTCATGACAATTTCTCCGCAAAATCAGCGTAAAGAGAGGTATTCCGCGACCGGGCCTAACGCGAGGGCGGGGATAAAGGTCAGGGCGCCGACCAGCAACACGGTGCCCGTCAGCAGGCCGATAAACAGCGCGCCGTGGGTCGGTAACGTTCCGGTGGTGGTCGGTTGGATTTTTTTATTCACCAGCGATCCGGCAATCGCCATGACCGGCACAATGATCCCGAAGCGGCCCACAAACATGCAGAACGCCAGCAGGCAGTTCCAGAACGGTGAGTTGGCGCTTAGGCCCGCAAAGGCGCTGCCGTTGTTGTTGGCGGCCGAGGAGACGGCATACAGCACTTCACTAAAACCGTGAATGCCGGGGTTAAAGATGCCGCTGCGTCCGGCCTCGGTCATCAGCGCCAGCGCGGTGCCGAGCAGCACGAGAGCCGGGGTGACCAGAATCGCCAGCGCGGTTAATTTCATCTCGCGAACGTCGATTTTTTTACCCAGATATTCCGGCGTGCGGCCAATCATCAGACCGGCAATAAACACCGCCAGCAGCACGAACAGCAGCATGCCGTAAAGACCGGAGCCCACGCCGCCAAACACCACCTCGCCAATCTGCATCAGCCACATCGGGATCATGCCACCCAGCGCCGTAAAGGAATCATGCATGGCATTGACGGCCCCGCACGAAGCTGCCGTGGTGACCACCGCATACAGGCTGCTGGCGAGAATGCCAAAGCGGCTCTCTTTACCTTCCATGTTGATCGCGCTATCGGCACCGAGTGAGAGGAAGTGCGGGTTACCCTGCCATTCGGCCCACATCACCAGCGCAACACAGACCACAAAGATCAGCGACATGGTCCAGAGCAGGGTACGGCCCTGACGGCGATCGTTAACTACGTCACCAAAGGCAAAGCAGAGCGCGGCGGGGATCAGGAAAATCGCCAGCATCTGCACAAAATTAGTCAGGGCGGTCGGGTTTTCAAACGGGTGCGAGGAGTTGGCGTTGAAGAAGCCCCCGCCGTTCGTTCCGAGCATTTTGATGGCTTCCTGCGACGCCACTGGCCCCATCGGCAGGAGCTGTTTTGCGCCTTCCAGCGAGGTATATGGCGCGTAAGGCAGCAGGTTTTGCAGGCTGCCCTGCTGAATGAAGAACAGCGCGATCAGCAGCGCAATCGGCAGCAGGATCCACAGCGTAATGCGCGTCAGGTCTACCCACGCGTTACCCAGCGTACTCACTTTCTGACGCGCAAACGCACGCGTCAGCGCGAAGATCACCGCAATACCGCTGGCGGCAGAGAGGAAGTTCTGCACGGTTAGCCCGACCATCTGGCTGAAGTAGCTGAGCGTGGTTTCACCAGCATAGGACTGCCAGTTGGTGTTAGTGACAAAACTGACTGCCGTGTTAAGCGCGAGATGCCAGGACAGGCCCGGTAACTGTTGCGGATTCAAAGGCAGGATACCCTGCAACATCAGCATGGCAAAAAGCGCAATGAGCCCGACGATGTTCAGCAGCAGAATGGCGATCAGATAGTCACGCCAGTTCATCTCCCGATCGTCTATACCCAGTACGCGCCAGATCCCTTTTTCAACGCTTCCCGTGCCGGACAGGGGAACGTTATTGATTAGCCGTGCCAGCCCCGAGCCCAGTGGCCTTGCCAGAACGAACAACACCACTAAGAAACTGGCAATAAGCAAAAACGCCTGAGCAGCCATCAGAATGCCTCCGCATTAATCAGGGCATAAACCAGATAACCCAATAACAGGAACACCAGCACGATGCCGGCAATAAGACCTGCACTCACAATCCACCTCCGGGTGACTTTTGTTGTTGTGCTAACGGTAGGATTTATGGCGCAAAGATTTCGCAAAAATGAGAAGGGCGGGTGTAAAAAAAGTATAAAAATGGCAAAGCCCACAATTTAACTATTGATAAGTAAATCGTTAACTTTTTTGTAACTTAATTACGGCGTGAATGTAAATTTTCGCTAAACGGACGAAAATAAGTGGTCGGATGAGTAGTAAAATTACAAACAAAGCGATATTATTTTAGCCAGGTCACAGATTTTGAATTTTCCGGATGACGTTTCCGGCCAACTATAGGGGAGAAAAATATGGATCTTTATAAAGAGTTTCCGGCTCATATCGTGTTCATGCGCCGCGCTTTCGCCGTAGTGGCTGGCGTGCTGGCTCTGCCGGTGATGCTGTTCTGGAAAGATCGTGCGCGTTTTTATAGCTATCTGCACCGCGTCTGGGCGAAAACCAGCGAGAAGCCAGTGTGGATGGATCAGGCCGAAAAAGCGACCTGCGACTTCTACTAAGATTACACACAGCAATAAAAAAACCGCCAACAGCAATGTGGCGGTTTTTTTGTCCCTCCGGATTCGCGGTCCGTTGGGTGGTCTTGCAGCCCCTACCCGGGATTTTTATCATACCCTCCTGTAAGCAGATGGCAATCCCTGGAAGCCTTTATAAAATCCTAATTTTCTTCGAGTATCTTACCTTTGCAGCGGATGTTCATTATGATGCGGCGTCCCTTTCCGCCATCTCGCAAATGGGCATCGGTCCTGGGAAAGGTATTTTTACAGCCGCAAAGCAGTCCGCCTACCCGGGCTTGTGTCCACCGACTTATCACCGGTGGTGAACGGTGGAGCGGTTAGCAGCAGGGACCGCATAATGAAACGCTATTTTTGCATCGCGTTCATTGTCGCCAGCGTACTCGTTGTCAAAAGTGATGAACCGATCGGGTTTGTCGCTTTAGCCACGATAGCGCAGGACAAGTAGCGTTAAGGCCGCCTCGGGCGGCCTTTTTTATTTCATCCCGTCTACACTTCATGGCAAAGTACAGTAAAAGCGCGCCGCTTTTTCCTTTGGTGGCGTGCCCTTACGGACATAATGGATATTTGCCTGGAGTTTTATGCCCACCCATCTGGTTTGGTTTCGCGCGGACCTGCGCGTACATGACAACTTCGCACTCGCGGCAGCCTGCCGTTCCGATGACGCCAGCGTGCTGGCGCTGTTTATCGCTACGCCTGAACAGTGGCAGCAGCATGATATGGCCCCGCGTCAGGCGGCTTACCTCAAATCGCATCTGAACGATCTGCAACACTCACTTGCTGAAAAAGGTATCCCGCTGATCTACAAAGAGGTCAGTGACTTTGCCGCGCAGCTTAAGATGTTGCGGGAGGTATGTCAGCAGAACGGCGTCACGCATCTTTTTTATAACTACCAGTACGAGCTGAACGAACGGCTGCGGGATCGCCAACTGGAGAACATTCTGGGCGAGGTTGTTTGTGAAGGATTTGATGACAGCGTAATGCTGGCACCGGGCAGCGTCATGACCGGCGGCCATGAAATGTATAAAGTGTTCACGCCGTTTAAAAATGCTTTTGTTAAACGTCTGAAAGAGGCGCTGCCGGAGTGCGTACCCGCGCCCGCAGCCAGAGGGGAAGCCATAACCACGCTGCCTGAATTAACGTTTAACTATCCTCAACAGGCATTTGACGAGCTTCTGTTCCCCGCAAACGAGAAGGCCGCTATTGCGAAGCTGCGCCAGTTTTGCAAACAGGGCGCGGGAGAGTACGAGGCGCGCAGGGATTTCCCGGCGATTGAAGGGACAAGCCGCTTATCGGCAAGCCTGGCTCTGGGCGTGCTCTCTCCTCGTCAGTGTCTACACCGTCTTCTGGCCGAGCAGCCGCAGGCGATGGACGGTGGAGCGGGTTCGGTGTGGCTGAACGAACTTATCTGGCGTGAATTTTATCGGCATCTGATGACGTATCATCCCGCTCTCTGTAAGCATCGTCCGTTCATTCCCTGGACCGACAACGTAAAATGGCAGCACGATGAGGCACTTTTACAGGCCTGGCAAAAAGGGGAGACGGGCTATCCGATTGTTGATGCCGCCATGCGCCAACTGAATGAGACGGGGTGGATGCACAACCGCCTGCGAATGATTACCGCCAGCTTTCTGGTGAAGGATCTGCTTATCGACTGGCGTATCGGAGAGCGCTATTTTATCTCTCAGCTGATCGACGGCGATCTCGCTGCGAATAACGGCGGCTGGCAGTGGGCGGCCTCTACCGGCACCGATGCGGCTCCCTATTTCCGGATTTTTAATCCGACCACTCAGGGGCAAAAATTTGATGCCAACGGCGACTTTATCCGCCGCTGGTTGCCCGCGCTCAGGAACGTTCCTGCGAAAGCGATCCACGACCCGTGGGCATGGGCGGATAAACAGGGCGTAAAGCTCGATTATCCCCGCCCGATTGTTGACCATAAACAGGCGCGTGTCGCCACGCTGGCAGCGTACGAAGCCGCCAGAAAAGTTTGAGAGCATAAAGATGAAAAACAGCGAACTGGAACGCCTGATTAACGAAAAACTCAATACCGCCTCCTTTAGCGACTACGGTCCTAATGGCCTGCAGGTAGAAGGGCGCGAAACGGTGCAGAAAATTATCACCGGCGTCACGGCAAGCCAGGCGCTGCTCGACGAGGCTGTCCGTCAGGAGGCCGATGCGGTGATTGTCCATCACGGTTACTTCTGGAAAAACGAATCACCGATTATTCGCGGCATGAAGCGCAACCGCCTGAAAACGTTGCTGGCAAATGACATCAACCTGTACGGTTACCACCTGCCGCTGGACGCACATCCGGAGCTTGGCAACAACGTTCAGCTTGCCCGACTGTTGGGGATTACCGTAATGGGCGAAATCGAGCCGCTGGTGCCGTGGGGCGAGCTGGCGATGCCGGTTCCGGGGCTGGAACTGGCTTCCTGGATTGAAGCGCGCCTGGGGCGTCGTCCGCTGTGGAGCGGCGATACCGGTCCGGATACGGTGAAGCGTGTTGCCTGGTGCACCGGAGGCGGGCAGGGCTTTATCGACAGCGCCGCGCGCTTCGGTGTTGATGCCTTTATCACCGGCGAGGTTTCCGAGCAGACCATTCATTCGGCGCGTGAACAGGGGCTGCATTTCTACGCGGCCGGGCATCATGCCACCGAGCGCGGCGGTATCCGTGCCCTCAGCGAGTGGCTGACGGAAAATACCGATCTGGATGTAACCTTTATTGATATCCCTAACCCGGCCTGATGAGAGGTGCCTGAGTGCAGCGAGCGCGTTGTTATCTTCTGGGAGAAACGGCAGTGGTTCTGGAACTCGAGCCGCCGGTGACCCTTGCCACGCAAAAGCGTATCTGGCGGCTAACCCAGCGTCTGGTCGATCTGCCGGATGTGGTTGAAGCCATTCCGGGGATGAATAACATCACGGTGGTGCTGCGTAGTCCGCATACGCTGGCGCTGGATGCCATTGAACGTTTACAGCGCTGGTGGGAAGAGAGCGAGGCGCTGGAGCCGGAATCGCGTGCCATTGAGATCCCGGTCGTTTATGGCGGTACGGGGGGACCGGATCTTGGTGTGGTCGCAGACCACTGCGGACTCACAGAAAAGCAGGTTGTTGAGCTGCACTGTTCGGTTGACTACGTCGTCTGGTTCCTTGGATTCCAGCCCGGATTCCCGTATCTGGGGGGACTATCTCCCCGGTTGCATACGCCGCGCCGCGCTGAGCCGCGCCTGAGCGTACCGGCGGGGACGGTGGCTATCGGTGGTGAGCAGACCGGCGTTTATCCGCTGACATCGCCCGGTGGATGGCAGCTTATCGGGCATACCGCCACCCCGTTATTTGAACCCGGGCTGGAGACGCCGATACTCCTGCGGCCCGGCGACACCCTTCGCTTTATCCCGCAGAAGGAGGGGGTATGTTAACGCTTATTCGCGCCGGGCTTTATACCTCCGTACAGGATGCCGGGCGCTTTGGCATGCGCCAGTCCGGCGTGAGCTATTGTGGCGCGCTGGACCGTCCAGCGCTGGAAATCGCTAACGTGCTGGTGGGCAACCCCGGCAGCACGGCGGCGCTCGAAATTACGCTCGGCCAGTGTGTCATTGAGTTTGGTCAGGAGACCTGGTTCGCGCTCACCGGCGCAGGCTGTGATGCCACGCTGGACGGCAAAGCGGTGTGGACCGGCTGGCGTCTGCGGGCGAAAGCCGGACAGCGTCTGACCTTAAAGCGTCCTCTGCACGGCGTGCGTAGCTATCTCGCGGTGGCTGGCGGCATTGATGTGCCTGACGTGCTGGGCTCATCCAGTACCGATCAGAAAGCCGGGATTGGCGGTCACGAAGGACGGTTGTTGCGCGATGGCGATCGCCTGGCGATTAAGCCCTCTTCGCGTCACTTCTCGACGGCTCAGGGGGTAAAACAACTCCTCTGGGGAAACCAGATCCGCGCCTTACCGGGGCCGGAATATCATGAGTTCGACGAGGCCTCAAAAGAGTCATTCTGGCGCTCGCCGTGGAAGCTCAGTCCGCAGAGTAACCGTATGGGTTATCGCCTGCAGGGGCAGCCGCTGATCCGGACGACCGACAGAGAACTGCTCTCCCACGGTTTACTGCCAGGGGTTATTCAGGTTCCGGGCAACGGGCAACCGATCGTCTTAATGAACGACGCGCAGACGACGGGAGGCTACCCGCGAATTGCCTGCATCATTGAAGCCGATCGCTACCATCTGGCGCAAATTCCCCTCGGACAGCCGATTCACTTCGTTCAATGTTCGCTGGAGGAGGCGCTAAAGGCGCGGCAGGATCAGCAGCGCTATCTCGAACAGCTGGCGTGGAGGCTCGATGGTAAAGATTGATTTAAACGCCGATCTGGGCGAAGGCGGCAGCGCCGATGCGGCGCTGATGACGCTGGTCTCCTCGATCAATATCGCCTGCGGCTTCCACGCGGGCGATGCGCAAACCATGCTGGAGAGCGTGCGTAACGCCATCAAAAACGGCGTCGCGATAGGCGCACATCCGAGCTTCCCTGACCGGGAAAACTTTGGCCGCACCGCGATGGACCTGCCGCCTGAGACGGTCTACGCTCAGGTGCTCTACCAGATTGGCGCGCTGGAGGCGATGGTGCGCGCTGAGAACGGTGTGCTGCGCCACGTGAAGCCGCACGGCATGCTCTATAACCAGGCGGCGAAAGATCCGGCGCTGGCGGACGCTATAGCCCGTGCGGTGCGGGACTCTAATCCGCAGCTGATCCTGATCGGCCTGGCGGGCAGCGAGCTTATTCGTGCCGGAGAACGGCTGGGGCTGACCACGCGGCAGGAGGTGTTTGCCGATCGGGGATACATGCCTGATGGCAGCCTTGTACCGCGTACGCAGGCCGGTGCGCTGATTACCGATGAAGCGAAAGCGCTGGCCCAGACGCTGGAGATGGTGCGCTACGGGCGAGTGACCGCCGTGGATGGCACAACGGCGCACGTTCAGGCTGATACGGTATGTTTGCACGGCGATGGCGAGCATGCGCTCCAGTTCGCGCGCCGCCTGCGGGCCGCGTTCGTTGAAGAGGGTATTCTTGTCAGCGCAGATTAATCATAAAAGGATAGAAAAATGCCAGAAGGCCCGGAGATCCGCCGCGCGGCGGATAGCCTCGAGGCGGCGATAAAGGGCAAACCGCTGACGGAGGCCTGGTTTGCTTTTCCTCAACTGAAACCGTTTGAATCACAGCTGGTGGGGCAGTCGGTAACGCATATTGAAACGCGCGGTAAAGCATTGCTCACGCATTTTTCCCATAACCTGACGTTATACAGCCATAACCAGCTTTACGGCGTCTGGCGCGTGGTGGAGGCGGGTGAACAGCCGCAAACGACACGCGTGCTGCGCGTCAGGCTGCAAACGGCGGATAAGGCGATCCTGCTCTATAGCGCCTCTGATATCGAAATGTTAACGCCTGAGCAGGTGCTCACGCACCCGTTCTTACAGCGGGTTGGGCCGGACGTGCTGGATATGCGCCTGACGGCGAGCTATGTGAAGGCCCGGCTGTTATCGCCTGCATTCCGCAACCGGCAGTTTTCCGGCCTGTTTCTTGACCAGGCCTTTCTGGCCGGGCTTGGCAACTACCTGCGGGTGGAAATCCTCTGGGAAGTCGGGCTGGCGCCGCAGCATAAAGCCTCTCAGCTGAGCGATGAACAGCTGGAGGCGCTGTCCCATGCGCTGCTGGACATCCCGCGGCTGTCGTACAACACGCGTGGCGTAGTCGATGAAAACAAGCATCACGGGGCGCTGTTCCGCTTTAAGGTGTTTCATCGGGCGGGGAAAAAGTGCGAGCGGTGCGGCGGGATTATCGACAGGATGATGCTCTCTTCAAGACCCTTTTACTGGTGCCCGCACTGCCAGAAATAAAAGTAAAACGGTAACCCTTGGGTTACCGTTTTTAATGTTATCACCCTCTCCCTGTGGGAGAGGGCCGGGGTGAGGGCATCAGGCCGCACCCAACATCTTTTAGCGCTTCAGATCAGACTTAAAATCACGCTGCTCGTAGCCGGTATACAGCTGACGAGGACGCGCGATCTTCATGCCTTCGCTGTGCATTTCGTTCCAGTGCGCAATCCAGCCTACGGTACGCGCCATGGCGAAGATCACGGTGAACATGGAAGACGGAATGCCCATCGCTTTCAGAATAATGCCAGAGTAGAAATCAACGTTCGGGTAGAGTTTCTTCTCGATGAAGTACGGGTCGTTCAGCGCGATGTGTTCCAGCTCCATCGCCACTTCCAGCAGATCATCTTTGGTACCCAGCTCTTTCAGCACTTCGTGGCAGGTCTCACGCATCACGGTGGCGCGCGGGTCGTAGTTTTTGTAAACACGGTGACCGAAGCCCATCAGGCGGAAGGAGTCATTCTTGTCTTTCGCGCGACGCACGAACTCAGGAATGTGCTCAACGGTGCTGATCTCTTCCAGCATCTTCAATGCCGCTTCGTTCGCGCCGCCGTGCGCCGGTCCCCACAGGGAGGCGATGCCCGCAGCGATACAGGCGAACGGGTTCGCGCCGGAAGAGCCTGCGGTACGGACGGTTGAGGTAGAGGCGTTCTGTTCGTGGTCAGCGTGCAGGATCAGAATACGGTCCATCGCGCGTTCCAGAACCGGGTTCACTTCGTACTCTTCGCACGGCGTGGAGAACATCATGCGCAGGAAGTTACCCGCGTAGGAGAGGTCGTTGCGCGGATACACAAACGGCTGGCCGATGGAGTATTTGTAGCACATCGCCGCCATGGTAGGCATTTTGGACAGCAGACGGTAAGCGGCGATTTCACGGTGACGCGGGTTATTCACGTCAAGGGAGTCGTGGTAGAACGCTGCAAGCGCACCGGTAATACCGCACATCACCGCCATTGGGTGAGAGTCACGACGGAACGCATGGAACAGACGGGTAATCTGCTCATGGATCATGGTGTGACGGGTCACGGTGGTTTTAAATTCATCGAACTGGGCCTGCGTCGGTTTTTCGCCGTTCAGCAGGATGTAGCACACTTCCAGGTAGTTGGATTCGGTGGCTAACTGATCGATAGGGAAGCCGCGATGGAGCAGGATACCTTCGTCACCGTCGATAAAGGTGATTTTGGATTCGCAAGATGCGGTAGAGGTAAATCCAGGGTCAAAGGTGAACATCCCTTTGGAACCCAGCGTACGGATATCAATAACATCCTGACCGAGCGTGCCTTTTAGCACATCCAGTTCAATAGCAGTGTCACCATTTAGGGTGAGCGTTGCCTTTGTATCAGCCATTTACGGTCTCCTTAGCGCCTTATGCTTAAGACTGCGCTTTACCGGATTTGCTTTCAGCTGTTAATCACCGTTACCAGATTGTTATTTGGCTTACCGCTCAGCTCACGAGGACAAACCAGGGTACAGAGCTATGGCGCCTTGCAGGTAAACGAATGAAATATCAGTGAAACAACAGCAAATCAGCGTTTTTGCAGTCCGAATTATTCAAACCTGTATATCACTAATAACTGTCCTGATAACTTCGGTCAATACCATCACACTGTTACATAACTATTTGTCAGGTGAAAGAGAGACCTCATAACTTTTGCGCATTATATGCCTTTTCTGATGACGTTTGTAACAATATTGTTTAACATTTGTCAAATCAGATGATTAAAAATTAAAAAGATGTTGTTATCGTGACCCTGATCACTGTTCCAGAGAAAACCCGACAAACTGTATGTAGGTTAATTGTAATGATTTTGTGAACGGCCTATACTGCCGCCAGGTCTCCGGAACACCCTGCAATCCCGAGCCACCCAGCGTTGTAACGTGTCGTTTAAGCATCTGGAAGCAGTGTTTTGCATGACGCGCAGTTATAGAAAAGGAACGCTGCTTGACCCGCATCGCAGTCCGGAGGAAGGAAACAATAAGAACAGCATGTGGGCGTTATTCATGATAAGAAATGTGAAAAAACAAAGACCTGTCAATCTGGATCTCAAAACGATCCGGTTCCCCGTAACAGCAATAGCGTCCATTCTGCACCGTGTTTCTGGTGTGATTACGTTTGTGGCGGTCGGTATTCTGCTGTGGTTACTGGGTACCAGCCTCTCTTCCCCTGAAGGATTCCTCCAGGCCTCTGCCATCATGAACAGCTTCTTCGTGAAATTCATCATGTGGGGCATTCTGACCGCGCTGGCGTACCACGTCGTCGTGGGTGTTCGCCATATGCTGATGGACTTTGGCTACCTGGAAGAGACTTTCGAAGCCGGGAAACGCTCCGCTAACATTTCATTTGTGATTACTGTCGTGCTTTCACTTCTCGCAGGAGTTCTCGTATGGTAAGCAACGCCTCCGCATTAGGACGCAACGGCGTACATGACTTCATTCTGGTCCGTGCTACCGCCATCGTTCTCACTCTTTACATCATCTATATGATCGGTTTCTTCGCGACCAGCGGCACGCTGACGTGGGAAATCTGGAGTGGGTTCTTCGGATCCGCCTTCACCAAAGTGTTCACCCTGCTGGCCCTGTTCTCTATCCTTATTCATGCATGGATTGGCATGTGGCAGGTGTTGACCGATTACGTTAAACCGCTGGCGATTCGCCTCCCACTGCAGCTGGCCATTGTGGTTGCACTGGTGGTTTACGTTATTTATGGATTCGTTGTGGTGTGGGGTGTGTAATGAAACTGCCAGTCAGAGAATTTGATGCTGTTGTAATTGGTGCCGGTGGCGCAGGTATGCGTGCCGCACTGCAAATTTCCCAGAGCGGCCAGAGCTGCGCGCTGCTCTCTAAAGTTTTCCCGACCCGTTCCCACACTGTGTCCGCGCAGGGCGGTATTACCGTTGCGCTGGGTAACTCCCATGAAGATAACTGGGAATGGCACATGTATGACACGGTAAAAGGTTCCGATTACATCGGCGACCAGGATGCCATCGAATATATGTGTAAAACCGGTCCGGAAGCGATTCTGGAGCTGGACCACATGGGTCTGCCGTTCTCCCGTCTGGAAAATGGCACTATCTATCAGCGTCCATTTGGCGGCCAGTCGAAAAACTTCGGCGGCGAGCAGGCGGCACGCACCGCGGCGGCGGCTGACCGTACCGGTCACGCGCTGCTGCACACCCTGTATCAGCAGAACCTGAAAAACCACACCACCATCTTCTCCGAGTGGTATGCGCTGGATCTGGTGAAAAACGCCGATGGCGCAATTGTTGGCTGTACCGCGCTGTGCATCGAAACCGGTGAAGTGGTTTACTTCAAAGCGCGCGCTACCGTGCTGGCGACCGGCGGTGCAGGCCGTATCTATCAGTCCACCACCAACGCCCACATCAACACCGGTGACGGTGTCGGTATGGCTATCCGCGCGGGCGTGCCGGTGCAGGATATGGAGATGTGGCAGTTCCACCCAACCGGTATCGCCGGTGCAGGCGTTCTGGTAACAGAAGGCTGCCGCGGTGAAGGTGGCTACCTGCTGAACAAACACGGCGAACGCTTCATGGAGCGTTATGCCCCGAATGCGAAAGACCTGGCGGGTCGTGACGTGGTGGCGCGTTCCATCATGATCGAAATCCGTGAAGGCCGCGGCTGCGACGGCCCATGGGGTCCGCACGCGAAGCTGAAACTCGACCATCTGGGTAAAGAAGTGCTGGAGTCCCGTCTGCCGGGTATCCTGGAACTGTCCCGCACCTTCGCACACGTCGACCCGGTGAAAGAGCCGATTCCGGTTATCCCAACCTGCCACTACATGATGGGCGGTATTCCGACCAAAGTAACCGGTCAGGCGCTGACCGTGAACGAGCAGGGCGAAGACGTGGTCATTCCTGGCCTGTTCGCGGTGGGCGAAATCGCCTGCGTATCCGTACACGGTGCAAACCGTCTGGGCGGCAACTCCCTGCTGGATCTGGTGGTGTTTGGTCGCGCAGTGGGTCTGCATCTGCAGGAATCCATTGCCGAGCAGGGGGCGCTGCGTGACGCAACCGACGACGAAATTGATGCTTCTCTGGAGCGCCTCAACCGCTGGAACGGCAACCGTAACGGCGAAGATCCGGTGGAAATCCGTAAAGCGCTGCAGGAATGTATGCAGCACAACTTCTCGGTATTCCGTGAAGGCGACGCGATGGCCAAAGGTCTTGAGCAGCTGAAAGCGATCCGCGAGCGTCTGAAAAATGCCCGTCTGGACGACACCTCCAGCGAGTTCAACACCCAGCGCGTTGAGTGCCTGGAGCTGGATAACCTGATGGAAACCGCGTTCGCGACCGCGATGTCGGCAAACTTCCGTACCGAAAGCCGTGGCGCCCATAGCCGCTTC
Organism: Enterobacter sp. 241F3; assembly: GCF_034106785.1. NCBI lineage: Bacteria > Pseudomonadati > Pseudomonadota > Gammaproteobacteria > Enterobacterales > Enterobacteriaceae > Enterobacter > Enterobacter sp. 241F3. The sequence continues at coordinate 1,131,589 of NZ_JAWNDD010000001.1, read as the reverse complement.
GACTTCCCGGAGCGTGATGACGAAAACTGGCTGTGTCATTCCCTGTATCTGCCAGAGTCGGAAACCATGACGCGTCGTAGCGTCAACATGGAACCGAAACTGCGTCCGGCGTTCCCGCCGAAGATTCGTACTTACTAATGCGGAGACAGGATAATGAAACTCGAATTCTCAGTTTATCGTTATAACCCGGATGTTGATGACGCTCCGCGCATGCAGGACTACACCCTGGAAGCGGAAGAAGGTCGCGACATGATGCTGCTGGATGCCTTAATCCAGCTGAAAGAAAAAGATCCAACGCTGTCGTTCCGCCGCTCCTGCCGTGAAGGGGTTTGTGGCTCTGACGGTGTGAACATGAACGGCAAAAATGGCCTGGCCTGCATCACGCCAATATCAGCGTTGCAGCGTCCCGGTCAGAAAATTGTTATCCGTCCTCTGCCAGGCCTGCCGGTCGTGCGTGATTTGGTGGTAGACATGGGGCAATTCTATGCACAATATGAGAAGATTAAGCCTTACTTATTGAATAATGGGCAAAATCCACCGGCTCGCGAGCACTTACAGTCTCCTGAGCAGCGTGAAAAACTCGACGGTTTGTACGAGTGTATTCTCTGCGCATGCTGTTCTACGTCCTGCCCGTCGTTCTGGTGGAACCCGGACAAGTTTATCGGTCCGGCCGGTCTGCTGGCTGCCTATCGCTTCCTGATCGACAGCCGCGACACCGAAACCGACAGCCGTCTGGAAGGACTGAGTGACGCTTTCAGCGTATTCCGCTGCCATAGCATCATGAACTGCGTCAGTGTGTGTCCGAAGGGGCTGAACCCGACGCGCGCCATCGGCCATATTAAGTCGATGCTGCTGCAGCGCAGTGCGTAAGTAGTGAGAGGGGAGCGCTGTTCCCCTCACCTTAACCCTCTCCCACAGGGAGAGGGAATAGATTGCAGAAACCTTTAAAAACTGCCCTGAAGTCTAGACAGTTTCTAAAGGTTCCTTCGCGGGCCACAAAGAGCTCGCAGGTGAACCCCGGCACGTACACGTGGTGTGCGTGGTAGTTTCTACGGCGAAAGTAAGCATAAAAATGCTTAAGGGATCACGATGCAGAACGGCGCAATGAAAGCCTGGCTGGACTCTTCTTACCTCTCTGGTGCCAACCAGAGCTGGATAGAACAGCTCTATGAAGACTTCTTAACCGATCCTGACTCAGTGGACGCAAACTGGCGTTCCATGTTCCAGCAGTTGCCTGGTACAGGGGTCAAACCGGATCAATTCCATTCCAAAACACGTGATTATTTCCGTCGTCTGGCGAAGGATGCCTCACGTTACTCTTCTGCGATTTCCGACCCTGACACCAATGCGAAGCAGGTTAAAGTCCTGCAGCTTATCAACGCTTATCGCTTCCGTGGTCACCAGCATGCGAATCTCGATCCGCTGGGACTGTGGAAACAAGACCGTGTGGCCGATCTCGATCCGGCATATCACGATCTGACCGAGGCCGATTTCCAGGAAAGCTTTAACGTAGGTTCCTTTGCCATCGGCAAAGACACGATGAAGCTGGGCGATCTGATTGACGCGCTCAAGCAAACCTACTGCGGCTCCATCGGCGCGGAATACATGCACATTACCTCTACCGAAGAGAAGCGCTGGATCCAGCAGCGTATCGAATCCGTAGCGGGCCACGCGACCTTCTCGGCTGACGAGAAAAAGCGCTTCCTCAGCGAACTGACCGCAGCGGAAGGCCTTGAGCGCTATCTGGGCGCGAAGTTCCCGGGCGCAAAACGCTTCTCGCTGGAAGGCGGTGACGCCCTGGTGCCGATGCTGAAAGAGCTGATTCGTCACGCAGGCAAGAGCGGCACCCGTGAAGTGGTGCTGGGCATGGCGCACCGTGGTCGTCTGAACGTGCTGGTCAACGTGCTGGGTAAAAAACCGCAGGACCTGTTCGACGAATTCGCGGGCAAACATAAAGAACACCTCGGCACCGGCGACGTGAAGTACCACATGGGCTTCTCGTCGGATATCGAAACCGAAGGCGGTCTGGTTCACCTGGCGCTGGCGTTTAACCCGTCACACCTGGAAATCGTCAGCCCGGTGGTTATCGGTTCCGTGCGCGCGCGTCTGGATCGTCTGGACGAGCCAAGCAGCAATAAAGTTCTGCCAATTACCATCCACGGTGATGCGGCGGTAACAGGGCAGGGCGTGGTGCAGGAAACCCTGAACATGTCCAAAGCGCGTGGTTATGAAGTGGGCGGTACCGTTCGCATCGTGATCAACAACCAGGTGGGCTTCACCACCTCTAACCCGCTGGATGCGCGTTCTACCCCGTACTGCACCGACATCGGTAAGATGGTGCAGGCGCCGATCTTCCACGTTAATGCGGATGACCCGGAAGCCGTGGCTTTCGTGACCCGTCTGGCGCTGGACTTCCGTAATACCTTCAAACGCGATGTGTTCATTGACCTCTTCTGCTACCGCCGTCACGGCCACAACGAAGCGGATGAGCCAAGTGCAACCCAGCCGCTGATGTATCAGAAAATCAAAAAACACCCGACTCCGCGCAAAATCTATGCTGACAAGCTGGAAGGCGACAAAGTGGCGACGCTGGAAGATGCGACCGAAATGGTCAACCTCTACCGCGACGCGCTGGATGCGGGCGAATGCGTAGTGAAAGAGCTGCGTCCGATGAACATGCACTCCTTTACCTGGTCGCCGTACCTCAACCACGAGTGGGATGAGAGCTACCCGAATAAGGTTGAGATGAAGCGCCTGCAGGAGCTGGCTAAACGCATCAGCACCGTGCCGGAAGCTATCGAGATGCAGTCTCGCGTGGCGAAAATTTATGCTGACCGTCAGTCCATGGCGGCAGGCGAGAAGCTCTTCGACTGGGGCGGCGCGGAAACGCTGGCCTACGCAACGCTGGTTGACGAAGGCATTCCTGTTCGTCTGTCCGGCGAAGATGCGGGCCGTGGGACCTTCTTCCACCGTCACGCGGTTGTTCACAACCAGTCCAACGGTTCAACCTACACCCCGCTGCAGCACGTGCACAACGGTCAAGGCCAGTTCAAGGTCTGGGACTCCGTGCTGTCTGAAGAAGCGGTACTGGCCTTCGAATACGGTTATGCCACCGCTGAACCACGCACCCTGACCATCTGGGAAGCGCAGTTCGGTGACTTCGCCAACGGTGCGCAGGTGGTTATCGACCAGTTCATCTCCTCCGGCGAGCAGAAGTGGGGCCGTATGTGTGGCCTGGTAATGCTGCTGCCGCACGGTTATGAAGGTCAGGGGCCGGAGCACTCCTCCGCGCGTCTGGAACGTTATCTGCAGCTCTGCGCCGAGCAGAACATGCAGGTCTGCGTGCCGTCCACCCCGGCGCAGGTCTACCACATGCTGCGTCGTCAGGCGCTGCGCGGTATGCGCCGTCCGCTGGTGGTGATGTCGCCGAAATCCCTGCTGCGCCACCCGCTGGCGGTGTCGAGCCTGGATGAGCTGGCAAATGGCACCTTCCTGCCGGCCATCGGTGAAATTGACGAGCTGGATCCGCAGGCCGTGAAGCGTGTGGTGATGTGTTCTGGTAAGGTTTATTACGACCTGCTGGAACAGCGCCGTAAGAACGATCAGAAAGATGTCGCCATCGTGCGTATCGAACAGCTTTATCCGTTCCCGCACCAGGCGGTGCAGGAAGCGCTGAAACCGTACGCTCACGTTCATGATTTTGTCTGGTGCCAGGAAGAGCCGCTTAACCAGGGCGCATGGTACTGCAGCCAGCATCATTTCCGTGAAGTGATTCCATTTGGGTCAGCCCTGCGCTATGCAGGTCGCCCGGCCTCCGCCTCTCCGGCGGTAGGGTATATGTCCGTTCACCAGAAGCAGCAACAAGATCTGGTCAATGACGCGCTGAACGTCGATTAATTAAAGGATACATAATGAGTAGCGTAGATATTCTTGTTCCCGACCTGCCTGAATCCGTAGCAGATGCGACCGTCGCTACCTGGCACAAAAAACCAGGCGATGCCGTTAAGCGCGATGAAGTGCTGGTAGAAATCGAAACTGACAAAGTGGTACTGGAAGTACCGGCTTCGGCGGATGGCGTTCTGGACGCGGTGCTGGAAGATGAAGGTACTACCGTCACCTCTCGTCAGATCCTGGGTCGCCTGCGTGAAGGCAACAGCGCGGGCAAAGAGTCCAGCGCAAAATCTGAAGAGAAAGCCTCTACGCCGGCTCAGCGCCAGCAGGCGTCTCTGGAAGAACAGTCTAACGATGCCCTCAGCCCGGCGATCCGTCGCCTGCTGGCGGAACACAGCCTTGACCCGGCAGCCATTAAAGGCACCGGTGTGGGCGGTCGTCTGACCCGTGAAGACATCGACAAGCATCTGGCGAAAGCGCCTGCTCAGGCCGAAGCGAAAGCCCCTGCGGCGGCGCCAGCAGCGCAGCCTGCACTGGGTGCCCGCAGCGAAAAACGCGTGCCGATGACTCGCCTGCGTAAACGCGTAGCCGAGCGTCTGCTGGAAGCGAAAAACTCTACCGCGATGCTGACCACCTTCAACGAAGTGAACATGAAGCCAATCATGGACCTGCGCAAGCAGTACGGTGATGCGTTTGAAAAACGTCACGGTATCCGTCTGGGCTTTATGTCCTTCTACGTGAAGGCGGTAGTTGAAGCGCTGAAACGCTATCCGGAAGTGAACGCGTCCATCGATGGCGATGACGTGGTTTACCACAACTACTTCGACGTCAGCATGGCGGTTTCTACTCCACGCGGCCTGGTAACGCCGGTTCTGCGTGATGTGGATACCCTGGGTATGGCTGACATCGAGAAGAACATTAAAGAGCTGGCCGTGAAAGGCCGCGACGGCAAGCTGACCGTAGACGACCTGACCGGCGGTAACTTCACCATTACCAACGGCGGCGTATTCGGCTCGCTGATGTCTACCCCGATCATTAACCCGCCGCAGAGCGCGATCCTGGGTATGCATGCCATCAAAGATCGCCCTATGGCGGTAGACGGTAAAGTTGAGATCCTGCCAATGATGTACCTGGCGCTCTCTTACGATCACCGCCTGATCGACGGCCGCGAGTCCGTGGGCTTCCTGGTTGCGATTAAAGAGCTGCTGGAAGATCCAACCCGTCTGCTGCTGGACGTCTAGTTTTGCAGTCTTGCCCGGCGGCGTATGGCTGCCGGGCCAATAAAAGCACGACCTAACGATTACCTGAAGGATGGATAGAACACATGAACTTACATGAATATCAGGCCAAACAGCTGTTTGCCCGGTATGGCTTACCGGCTCCGGTGGGTTATGCCTGTACTACCCCGCGTGAAGCAGAAGAAGCCGCATCTAAAATCGGTTCCGGCCCTTGGGTAGTTAAGTGTCAGGTTCACGCTGGTGGCCGTGGTAAAGCGGGCGGTGTGAAGGTTGTTAAGAGCAAAGAAGAGATTCGTGCGTTTGCTGAACATTGGCTCGGCAAGCGTCTGGTAACGTACCAGACAGATGCGAACGGCCAGCCGGTTAACCAGATCCTGGTGGAAGCGGCGACCGATATCGCGAAAGAACTTTATCTGGGCGCGGTTGTTGACCGTAGCTCCCGTCGCGTGGTGTTCATGGCGTCTACCGAAGGCGGCGTGGAAATCGAAAAAGTGGCGGAAGAAACCCCGCACCTGATCCACAAAGTGGCTATCGATCCGCTGGCAGGCCCAATGCCTTACCAGGGTCGCGAGCTGGCGTTCAAGCTGGGCCTGGAAGGTAAACTGGTTCAGCAGTTCACCAAGATCTTCATGGGTCTGGCAACTATCTTCCTGGAGCGCGATCTGGCGCTGATCGAGATCAACCCACTGGTGATCACCACCCAGGGCGATCTGATCTGCCTCGACGGCAAGCTGGGCGCTGACGGCAACGCGCTGTTCCGCCAGCCGGATCTGCGCGAAATGCGCGACCAGTCTCAGGAAGATCCGCGTGAAGCACAGGCTGCGCAGTGGGAACTGAACTACGTGGCGCTGGACGGCAACATCGGCTGCATGGTTAACGGTGCGGGCCTGGCAATGGGCACCATGGACATCGTTAAGCTGCACGGCGGTGAGCCAGCAAACTTCCTCGACGTAGGCGGTGGCGCAACCAAAGAGCGCGTAACCGAAGCGTTCAAAATCATTCTCTCTGACGACAACGTGAAGGCCGTTCTGGTTAACATCTTCGGCGGCATCGTACGTTGCGACCTGATCGCCGACGGTATCATCGGTGCGGTAGAAGAAGTGGGTGTTAACGTTCCGGTGGTTGTGCGTCTGGAAGGTAACAACGCTGAACTCGGCGCGAAAAAACTGGCTGACAGCGGCCTGAATATTATTGCAGCGAAAAGTCTGACGGATGCAGCTCAGCAGGTTGTTGCCGCAGTGGAGGGGAAATAATGTCAGTTTTAATTAATAAAGATACCAAGGTTATCTGCCAGGGCTTCACCGGTAGCCAGGGGACTTTCCACTCCGAACAGGCAATTGCCTACGGTACGCAGATGGTTGGCGGTGTTACGCCAGGTAAAGGCGGCACCACCCACCTGGGCCTGCCGGTGTTTAACACCGTGCGTGAAGCCGTAGAAGCGACGGGCGCCACCGCGACCGTGATCTACGTTCCGGCACCGTTCTGCAAAGACTCTATTCTGGAAGCGATCGACGCAGGCATCAAACTGATCATCACCATCACCGAAGGCATCCCGACGCTGGATATGCTGACCGTGAAGGTGAAGCTGGATGAAGCTGGCGTGCGTATGATTGGCCCGAACTGCCCAGGCGTTATCACCCCGGGCGAATGCAAAATCGGCATCATGCCGGGCCACATTCACAAACCGGGTAAAGTGGGCATCGTGTCCCGTTCCGGTACCCTGACCTATGAAGCGGTTAAGCAGACCACCGACTACGGTTTCGGCCAGTCCACCTGCGTGGGCATCGGCGGTGACCCGATTCCGGGCTCTAACTTCATCGACATCCTGAAGCTGTTCCAGGAAGATCCACAGACCGAAGCGATCGTGATGATCGGTGAGATCGGTGGTAGCGCGGAAGAAGAAGCGGCTGCTTACATCAAAGAACACGTGACCAAGCCAGTTGTGGGCTACATCGCGGGTGTGACTGCGCCGAAAGGCAAGCGTATGGGTCACGCAGGCGCGATCATCGCCGGTGGTAAGGGTACGGCTGATGAGAAATTCGCAGCGCTGGAAGCCGCAGGCGTGAAAACCGTTCGCAGCCTGGCGGATATCGGCGAAGCACTGAAATCCATCATTAAGTAAGTCCTCTCTGCTCCCCGAAAGGGGGGCGTTGCAGTATAAAAATGTCCGTTTCGACATGGTTGGCCGCTGTAAAGCGGCCTTTTTTATTGCCTGCCGGGCGTCATGCAATAGTCACAATTGGGTGTTAATTAGAGAGGATGTAAAAGTAAAATAATTGTTATTTATTTGCCTTTAAGAGAGCAGATGGAAAAAAATAAAAAACGCACTAAAATTTATGTCCTGAATAAATCAGTCATTAAGCGTAACTGAGTTAATAAAAATCACTTCTGTTTATATTCATCCGTCGATTCGATAACCTTAATTGTATTTCATATACATATCTTTAACATGGTTTTTACCATGTTCACCACATCAAAACACAATTAACATTAAGAATTGTTTTTGATTTAAATCAATGTTTAATCCTTGGAAAAAGGCGCTGAAAAGCGCTAAATTGTTCCCGATCAAAATGGCCGAAAAGTGGTAATTTTGCTATAAATTGATCGCCGTCGAAAAACGTAAATGTGATTCAATAAAAACCTGTTTATTGTAAGGGTTTTGCAGCGTATTATATTTGCGGGATCAATTTGAGTTTTTTATTAACGTATTTGTAACCTCACGTCATCGTTTTTATCCTCCCTCAGGGTAATAACGACGACAAGGATGCGAATAATTTGTATTGGGGCATGCGTGTGGATCTCTTTCTGACGGGGTCCACTCTCGGAGTCTTCATGCGATGAGCAAGGAGTCATGATGTTAGATATAGTCGAACTGTCGCGCTTACAGTTTGCCTTGACCGCGATGTACCACTTCCTGTTTGTGCCACTGACGCTCGGTATGGCGTTCCTGCTGGCCATTATGGAAACGGTATACGTTCTCTCCGGCAAACAGATTTATAAAGATATGACCAAGTTCTGGGGCAAGTTGTTTGGTATCAACTTCGCACTGGGCGTGGCAACCGGTTTGACCATGGAGTTCCAGTTCGGGACTAACTGGTCTTACTATTCCCACTATGTAGGGGATATCTTCGGTGCGCCGCTGGCCATTGAAGGTCTGATGGCATTCTTCCTCGAATCCACCTTTGTAGGTCTGTTCTTCTTCGGTTGGGACCGTCTGGGTAAAGTCCAGCATATGGCGGTGACCTGGCTTGTGGCATTAGGTTCGAACCTGTCCGCGCTGTGGATCCTGGTTGCGAACGGCTGGATGCAGAACCCTATCGCGTCTGATTTCAACTTCGAAACCATGCGTATGGAGATGGTCAGCTTTGCCGAGCTGGTCCTGAACCCGGTTGCTCAGGTTAAATTCGTTCACACCGTCGCTTCTGGCTACGTGTGCGGCGCGATGTTTGTGCTGGGCATCAGTTCTTACTATATGCTGCGTGGTCGTGACTTCGCGTTTGCTAAGCGCTCCTTTGCTATCGCTGCAAGCTTCGGTATGGCTGCCATCCTCTCTGTTATCGTTCTGGGTGATGAATCCGGTTACGAAATGGGTGACGTGCAAAAAACCAAACTGGCCGCCATCGAAGCCGAATGGGAAACCCAGCCGGCGCCTGCTGCCTTTACGCTGTTCGGTATTCCCGATCAGGACGCGCAGGAAAACCGCTTTTCCATTCAGATTCCTTACGCGCTGGGTATCATTGCCACTCGTTCTGTTGATAAGCAGGTGACGGGTCTGAAAGAGCTGATGGTTCAGCACGAAGAGCGTATTCGTAACGGTATGAAAGCCTACTCGCTGCTGGAACAGCTGCGTGCTGGCTCTACAGACCAGACCGTCCGCGACCAGTTTAACGACGTGAAGAAAGATCTGGGTTATGGCCTGCTGCTGAAGCGTTATACCCCGAACGTTTCTGATGCGACGGAAGCGCAGATCCAGATGGCAACCAAAGACTCGATTCCACGCGTTGCGCCTCTGTACTTCGCATTCCGTATCATGGTGGGCTGCGGCATCATCATGCTGCTGATCATTGCGGCGTCCTTCTGGTCTGTGATTCGCAACCGCATCGGCGAGAAAAAATGGCTGCTGCGCACCGCGCTTTACGGTATTCCACTGCCGTGGATCGCAATTGAGTCCGGCTGGTTTGTTGCGGAGTATGGCCGTCAGCCATGGGCGATCGGTGAGGTCCTGCCAACGGCGGTGGCGAACTCGTCCCTGACCGCAGGCGACCTGATCTTCTCCATGCTGCTGATTTGTGGTCTGTACACCCTGTTCCTGGTGGCTGAACTGTTCCTGATGTTCAAGTTCGCGCGCCTTGGCCCAAGCAGCCTGAAAACCGGTCGCTATCACTACGAGCAGTCCACTGCGACTACTCAGCCGGCACGCTAAGACAGGAGTCATCAAATGATCGATTATGAAGTATTGCGTTTTATCTGGTGGCTGCTGGTCGGCGTTCTGCTGATCGGTTTCGCCGTCACGGATGGTTTCGACATGGGGGTGGGGATGCTCACCCGTTTCCTCGGTCGTAATGACACCGAGCGTCGAATCATGATCAACTCCATCGCCCCGCACTGGGACGGTAACCAGGTGTGGCTGATCACCGCAGGCGGCGCGCTGTTCGCTGCCTGGCCGATGGTCTACGCGGCTGCGTTCTCCGGTTTCTATGTGGCGATGATTCTGGTGCTGGCCTCTTTATTCTTCCGTCCGGTCGGTTTCGACTACCGTTCGAAGATTGAAGATACCCGCTGGCGCAACATGTGGGACTGGGGCATCTTCATCGGTAGCTTCGTTCCACCGCTGGTGATCGGCGTGGCGTTTGGTAACCTGCTGCAGGGCGTACCGTTCCACCTGGACGAATACATGCGTCTTTACTACACCGGTAACTTCTTCCAGCTGCTGAATCCGTTTGGTCTGCTGGCCGGCGTAGTGAGCGTGGCGATGATCATCACTCAGGGCGCAACCTATCTGCAGATGCGTACCGTGGGCGAGTTGCACCTGCGTTCTCGCGCGACGGCTCAGGTTGCTGCGCTGGTAACGCTGGTTTGCTTCGCGCTGGCCGGCGTGTGGGTGGTGTACGGCATTGATGGCTACGTGGTGACGTCTGCCATTAACCACACCGCACCGTCTAACCCGCTGACCAAAGAAGTGGCTCGTCAGGCTGGCGCATGGCTGGTGAACTTCAACAATACCCCTGTGCTGTGGGCGATCCCGGCTCTGGGCGTGCTGTTGCCGCTGCTGACCGTGTTGACGTCTCGTCTGGAGAAAGGCGCTCTGGCGTTCGTGTTCTCATCACTGACCCTGGCGTGCATCATCCTGACGGCGGGTATTGCGATGTTCCCATTTGTCATGCCATCCAGCACCATGCTGAATGCTAGCCTGACCATGTGGGATGCTACGTCCAGCCATATGACGCTGAACCTGATGACATATGTTGCTTGTGTGTTCGTTCCGATTGTTCTGGCTTACACCATCTGGTGTTACTGGAAAATGTTCGGTCGTATCACTAAAGAACATATCGAAAGCAACACCCACTCTATGTACTAAGTAAGGAGCTGAATATGTGGTATTTCGCATGGATTTTAGGGACGCTTCTTGCCTGTGCATTTGGTGTCATCACTGCCCTGGCGCTTGAGCACGTTGAAGCGACCAAAGCGGGTGAAGAAAAACACTGATGAATATTATCGCGAAACTTTACGCGGTAATGGATAAGCGCCCGTTACGGGCGCTTTCTTTAGTGATGGCATTACTGCTGGCAGGCTGTATCTTCTGGGACCCTTCGCGCTTTGCAGCGAAAACCAGCGAGCTTGAAATCTGGCACGGCTTCCTTATTATGTGGGCGGTGTGCGCAGGTGTGATCCACGGCGTGGGCTTTCGTCCGAAAGCCGTTCACTGGCAGGGAATTTTCTGCCCGCTGATTGCCGATCTGGTGCTTCTCGCCGGTTTGATTTTCTTCTTCTTCTGAATAAGAAATGTCCGTTAACGTTATGGGCTTACCCGAGCCCATAAAAATTTACTCTCCGTTTACTTTCCCCCATTCCCAACCCTCTTTCCCGCGCGTATAGTAGCGAAGTTTAAAAGCTCTAACTTTTGTTGCATTACCGGGATGTAAAGTGAATACAACGCTGTTTCGATGGCCGGTTCGTGTCTATTACGAAGATACCGATGCCGGTGGTGTGGTTTACCACGCCAGCTACGTTGCTTTTTATGAACGGGCACGCACAGAGATGCTGCGCCATCATCACTTTAGTCAACAGGTTCTGTTGGCTGAGCGAGTTGCCTTCGTGGTACGCAAGATGACGCTTGAGTATTTTGCGCCTGCCAGACTCGACGATATGCTCGAAGTCCAAACTGAAATTACATCAATGCGTGGGACCTCACTGGTTTTCACGCAGCGGATAGTCAACGCAGAGAATACCGTACTGAACTCAGCTGAAGTACTGATTGTTTGTGTTGATCCAACCATAATGAAGCCTCGTGCGCTTCCTAAGTCTATTGTCGCGGAGTTTAAGCAGTGACTGACATGAATATCCTTGATTTGTTCCTGAAGGCAAGCCTTCTGGTTAAACTTATCATGTTGATTTTGATTGGTTTTTCAATCGCATCCTGGGCCATCATCATCCAGAGAACGCGTATCCTCAATGCCGCCGGCCGTGAAGCTGAAGCGTTTGAAGATAAGTTCTGGTCGGGTATTGAGCTTTCTCGTCTGTACCAGGAGAGCCAGGGACGCCGTGAAAACCTGACCGGCTCCGAGCAAATTTTCTACAGCGGTTTCAAAGAGTTTGCTCGTCTGCATCGTGCAAACAATCATGCGCCGGAAGCGGTGGTGGAAGGTGCCTCGCGTGCGATGCGTATCTCTATGAACCGTGAACTGGAAAACCTTGAAACGCACATTCCTTTCCTCGGCACTGTCGGCTCCATCAGCCCGTATATCGGTCTGTTTGGTACCGTGTGGGGGATCATGCACGCCTTTATCGCGCTGGGCGCGGTGAAGCAGGCGACGTTGCAGATGGTTGCACCGGGTATCGCTGAAGCACTGATTGCGACCGCTATCGGTCTGTTTGCGGCAATTCCTGCGGTTATGGCTTACAACCGTCTGAACCAGCGCGTGAACAAACTGGAACTGAACTACGACAACTTTATGGAAGAGTTCACTGCGATTCTGCACCGTCAGGCGTTTACCAGCACCGAGAGCAACAAGGGGTAAACCATGGCCAGATCGCGTGGACGAGGTCGTCGCGAGCTCAAGTCCGAAATCAATATCGTTCCACTGCTGGATGTCCTGCTGGTACTGCTGCTGATCTTCATGGCAACAGCGCCAATCATTACCCAGAGCGTGGAAGTGGATCTGCCGGATGCGACAGAATCACAGGCGGTGAGCACCAATGACGATCCTCCGGTTATCATTGAGGTTTCCGGCGTAGGGCAATACAGCGTCGTAGTAGAGAAAGATCGTATGGATCAGCTGCCGCCTGAGCAGGTTATTGCTGAAGCGCAGCGTCGTCTGGAGTCAAATCCGAAAACGGTCTTCTTAATCGGTGGCGCAAAAGACGTACCCTACGATGAAATTATTAAAGCGCTGAACTTGCTACATAGTGCGGGTGTTAAGTCAGTTGGCTTAATGACCCAACCAATTTGATCATCCGCGTAGTTTTTGGGAACCGATAGTGTCAAAGGCAACCGAACAGAACGACAAGCTTAAGCGAGCGATAATCGTCTCCGCAGTGCTGCACGTGATTCTCTTTGCAGCGCTGATCTGGAGTTCGTTCGACGAGCATATTGATGCATCAGCCGGCGGCGGTGGAGGCTCTTCCATTGACGCCGTGATGGTGGATCCCGGTGCGGTAGTACAGAACTATAATCGCGAACAACAGCAGAAGGCGAGTGCCAAACGGGCTGAAGAGCAGCGTGAAAAACAGGCGCAACAGCAGGCGGAAGAACTGCGTGAAAAGCAGGCCGCAGAGCAGGAGCGTCTGAAGCAGCTTGAGAAGGAACGTTTGCAGGCGCAGGAAGCCGCGAAAGCGCAGGCAGAGCAGCAGAAACAAGCCGAAGAGGCCGCGAAGAAAGCACAGGAACAGCAAAAGCAGGCGGAAGAGGCGGCAGCTAAAGCCGCAGCGGACGCGAAAGCACAGGCTGATGCCCAGGCAAAATTAGCGGCAGAAGCGGCGAAGAAAGCCGCTGCTGATGCTCAGAAGAAAGCTGAAGCGGAAGCCGCGAAGAAAGCCGCTGCTGATGCCCAGAAGAAAGCTGAAGCGGAAGCCGCGAAGAAAGCCGCTGCCGATGCTCAGAAGAAAGCCGAAGCGGAAGCCGCGAAGAAAGCCGCTCAGGAAGCAGAGAAGAAAGCTGCTGCCGAGGCTGCGAAGAAAGCGGCTGCTGCTGAGAAAGCGGCTGCAGAAAAAGCCGCGGCAGAAAAAGCTGCAGCCGCCGAAAAAGCCGCTGCGGACAAAAAAGCTGCAGCTGAGAAGGCCGCTGCCGATAAGAAAGCAGCAGCTGAAAAAGCGGCTGCTAAAAAGGCTGCCGCCGCTGAAAAAGCCGCTGCTGCCGCAGGGGTTGACGATCTGCTGGGCGATTTGAGCTCAGGTAAGAATGCACCGAAAACGGGCGGTGGGGCGAAAGGAAACAACGCAGCGCCGACGGGAAGTGGTAACACTAAGAGTAACGGTGCGACAGGGGCTGAAATCAACGGTTATGCCGCGCAGATTAAATCCGCTATTGAAAGCCGATTCTATGATGCGTCTTCCTATACCGGTAAAACGTGTACGTTGCGTATAAAACTGGCTCCGGACGGCATGCTGCTGGATATCAAGTCTGAAGGTGGCGACCCGGCTTTATGTACTGCGGCCCTGGCTGCAGCGCGTCAGGCGAAGATGCCTAAACCGCCATCTCAGGCTGTTTACGAAGTCTTCAAAAATGCGCCGCTGGACTTCAAACCTTAAGTTACATTTTCCCCGTGCAAACGGGGAAAAATAGACCAGGTTTAGTCACAGGGTTCTGGTAGTTTTGTCTATTTGAGTTTGTTAACATTCTGCTAAATTATCGTGGGTAAGGTTACCCGGATAAGGGAGATATGATGAAGCAGGCATTACGTGTAGCATTTAGTTTTTTAATGCTGTGGGCAGCAGTACTGCACGCAGAAGTACGTATCGAGATCACCCAGGGGGTGGACTCGGCGCGCCCAATCGGTGTTGTTCCGTTCCAGTGGGCAGGTCCTGGCGCTGCGCCTGAAGATGCCGGTGGCATCGTGGCGGCTGACCTGCGTAACAGCGGTAAATTCAACCCGTTAGATCGTTCTCGTCTGCCTCAGCAGCCGGGTAGCGCGCAGGAAGTACAGCCTGCAGCATGGTCTGCGCTGGGTATTGATGCCGTGGTTGTGGGTCAGGTTACGCCTAACCCGGACGGCTCTTACAACGTTGCCTGGCAACTGGTGGATACCGGCGGTGCACCGGGTACCGTTCTGGCACAGAACTCTTACAAGGTCACTAAGCAATACCTGCGCTATGCTGCACATGCTGCCAGCGATGCGGTATTTGAAAAACTGACCGGCATTAAAGGTGCGTTCCGTACCCGTATCGCGTACGTGGTGCAGACCAACGGTGGTCAGTTCCCGTACGAACTGCGCGTATCTGACTACGACGGCTACAACCAGTTCCTGGTGAAACGTTCTTCACAGCCGCTGATGTCTCCAGCCTGGTCTCCGGACGGTTCTAAACTGGCCTATGTAACCTTCGAAAGCGGCCGCTCAGCGCTGGTTATCCAGACGCTGGCAAACGGTGCTGTTCGTCAGGTAGCGTCGTTCCCACGTCACAACGGTGCGCCTTCGTTCTCTCCGGACGGCTCTAAACTGGCCTTTGCGCTGTCAAAAACCGGTAGCCTGAACCTGTACGTGATGGATATTGGCTCTGGTCAGATCCGTCAGGTTACCGACGGTCGCAGCAACAACACTGAACCTTCATGGTTCCCGGACAGCCAAAACCTGGCGTTTACTTCTGACCAGGCCGGCCGTCCACAAATCTACAAAGTCAACATCAACGGCGGTGCTCCGCAGCGTATTACCTGGGAAGGTTCGCAGAACCAGAACTCAGACGTGAGCAGCGACGGTAAATTTATGGTAATGGTGAGCTCCAACGGTGGGCAGCAGCACATTGCCAAACAAGATCTGGTAGCGGGTGGCGTTCAAGTTCTGTCGTCAACGTTCCTGGATGAAACGCCAAGTCTGGCACCTAACGGCACGATGGTAATCTACAGCTCTTCTCAGGGGATGGGATCTGTGCTGAATCTGGTTTCTACAGATGGGCGTTTCAAAGCGCGTATTCCGGCAACTGATGGACAGGTAAAATCACCTGCCTGGTCGCCGTATCTGTAAATAATAATTAATTGAT
This sequence comes from Enterobacter sp. 241F3, assembly GCF_034106785.1. Taxonomy (NCBI): domain Bacteria; kingdom Pseudomonadati; phylum Pseudomonadota; class Gammaproteobacteria; order Enterobacterales; family Enterobacteriaceae; genus Enterobacter; species Enterobacter sp. 241F3. The sequence goes on along the minus strand of NZ_JAWNDD010000001.1, from coordinate 1,116,050 downwards.
TACTAAAGGAATCATAGAAATGCAACTGAACAAAGTGCTGAAGGGGCTGATGATCGCTCTGCCTGTAATGGCAATCGCAGCGTGTTCTTCTAACAAGAACGCCAGCAATGACCAGAGCGGCGAAGGCATGATGGGTGCCGGCACCGGTATGGACGCGAACGGCAATGGCAACATGTCTTCTGAAGAGCAAGCGCGTCTTCAGATGCAGCAGCTGCAGCAGAACAACATCGTTTACTTCGATCTGGATAAATACGACATCCGTTCTGACTTCGCTGCGATGCTGGATGCGCACGCTAACTTCCTGCGTAGCAACCCATCTTACAAAGTCACCGTAGAAGGTCACGCGGACGAACGTGGTACCCCAGAGTACAACATCTCCCTGGGTGAACGTCGTGCTAACGCTGTTAAAATGTACCTGCAGGGTAAAGGCGTTTCTGCTGACCAGATCTCCATCGTTTCTTACGGTAAAGAAAAACCTGCAGTACTGGGTCACGACGAAGCGGCTTACTCCAAAAACCGTCGTGCCGTACTGGTTTACTAAGAGAATTGCATGAGCAGTAACTTCAGACATCATCTGTTGAGTCTGTCGTTACTGGTTGGAATAGCGGCCCCCTGGGCCGCTTTTGCTCAGGCACCAATCAGTAGTGTCGGCTCAGGCTCGGTAGAAGACCGGGTCACTCAACTCGAGCGTATTTCTAACGCTCATAGCCAGCTTTTAACCCAACTCCAGCAACAACTTTCCGATAACCAGAATGATATTGACTCTCTCCGCGGTCAGATTCAGGAAAGCCAGTATCAGCTTAACCAGGTTGTGGAACGTCAGAAGCAAATCTTGTTGCAGATAGATAGCCTGAGCAGCGGTGGTGCAGCAGCACAGCCAGCCGCAGGCGATCAGAGCGGTGCTGCGACGTCTGCGCCAGCGCCATCTGCTGATGCTTCAGCCTCAACAGGCGCGCCTGTACAGAGCGGTGACGCGAATACTGACTACAATGCGGCTATTGCCCTGGTGCAGGATCAATCTCGTCAGGATGACGCGATTGCTGCGTTTCAGAACTTTGTTAAGAAATACCCTGATTCCACTTATCAGCCAAATGCCAATTACTGGCTCGGTCAGTTGAATTACAACAAGGGTAAAAAGGACGATGCGGCGTTTTATTTTGCCTCCGTGGTAAAAAACTACCCGAAATCGCCAAAAGCGCCTGATGCGATGTACAAAGTGGGCGTCATCATGCAGGACAAAGGCGACACTGCGAAAGCCAAAGCGGTTTATCAGCAGGTGGTCTCTAAATTCCCGGGCACCGAAGGTGCTAAGCAGGCGCAAAAACGTCTGAATTCGATGGGATGATTATCGCATGACCAGAAATCGCGTTATTTCTGGTCGTGCAGCATGATTACTAAGCAGTTAAGTGATCTTCATCGAAATTTTTGTTGCGCAGAATTCTTAAATCAGTAATATATGCCGCCGTTGCCACGGGATATCAAACAACGTGAAAACAGCTTAAAAGTGGGTCGTTAGCTCAGTTGGTAGAGCAGTTGACTTTTAATCAATTGGTCGCAGGTTCGAATCCTGCACGACCCACCACTAAGTAAGGTGGAAGTAGTAGTTAAACGTGAAGGATAACGTTGCGTCAGCAACGGCGCCGTAGGGCGAGGCGAAGCTGAGTCATCCTGCACGACCCACCACTTAACGCAGTTCCGGCAGTACAGAGTGGGTGATTAGCTCAGTTGGTAGAGCATCTCCTTTACACGGAGGGGGTCGGCGGTTCGAGCCCGTCATCACCCACCACTCGGGTCGTTAGCTCAGTTGGTAGAGCAGTTGACTTTTAATCAATTGGTCGCAGGTTCGAATCCTGCACGACCCACCAATTTTATTGGTGCCGAGTGATAATTCAGGCAACACCCGAATGGGTCGTTAGCTCAGTTGGTAGAGCAGTTGACTTTTAATCAATTGGTCGCAGGTTCGAATCCTGCACGACCCACCAGCCTGAATAAATTTGCAGTACATCCCGCAAGGGGTCGTTAGCTCAGTTGGTAGAGCAGTTGACTTTTAATCAATTGGTCGCAGGTTCGAATCCTGCACGACCCACCAGTGTAGAAAGGCGCCCTAAAGGCGCCTTTTTGCTATCTGCAGTTTTTGTAGGTCGGGTAAGGCGAAGCCGCTACCCGACAAATGCTGTCCGCACCTATTTCCGGTGACTTTTCCGCTCAGATTCGCTATCTTGTTTAGTATACAAAACACAATTGCCACGCGTTTTGCTATGTCAGGCAAATGAAAAGCAATATTGTTAAGCCCGTAAAACGAGAAGCCATAATGAGTGTGATGTTTGATCCTGAAGCCGCAATCTATCCGTTTCCGCCAAAGCCTGTCCCGCTGAGCCAGGACGAAAAGCAGTTCTACCGCGAGAAGATCAAACGTCTTCTTAAAGAGCGCGATGCGGTAATGGTGGCCCATTACTACACCGACCCGGAAATTCAACAGCTGGCTGAAGAGACCGGGGGCTGCATTTCTGACTCACTGGAGATGGCGCGCTTCGGTGCACGACATCCCGCTTCCACGCTGCTGGTTGCCGGCGTGCGTTTTATGGGCGAAACGGCAAAGATCCTGAGCCCGGAAAAAACCATTCTGATGCCCACGCTTAACGCGGAGTGTTCACTGGATCTCGGCTGCCCGATTGACGAATTCACGGCCTTCTGTGACGCTCACCCTGATCGGACCGTGGTGGTCTACGCTAACACCTCTGCGGCGGTAAAAGCGCGGGCTGACTGGGTGGTTACGTCGAGCATCGCCGTTGAACTGATTGAACATCTGGATAGCCTGGGCGAGAAAATTATCTGGGCGCCCGATCGCCATCTCGGCAATTATGTCCAGAAGCAGACGGGTGCTGATGTTCTCTGCTGGCAGGGCGCCTGTATCGTTCATGACGAGTTCAAGACCCAGGCGCTGGCGCGCATGAAGGCGCTTTATCCTGACGCAGCCATTCTTGTTCACCCTGAATCTCCGCAGTCGATCGTCGACATGGCGGATGCCGTGGGTTCCACCAGCCAGCTTATCAACGCTGCCAGAACGTTGCCTCACAAGCAGCTTATCGTGGCGACCGATCGCGGTATCTTCTACAAGATGCAGCAGGCCGTACCGGAGAAAGAGCTTCTTGAAGCGCCAACGGCAGGCGAGGGCGCAACGTGTCGCAGCTGTGCACATTGCCCGTGGATGGCGATGAACGGCCTGAAAGCGATTGCCGAGGGGTTAGAAACCGGTGGTGCGGCGCATGAAATCCATGTGGATGCCGCCCTGCGTGAAGGCGCGTTAATTCCACTTAACCGCATGCTGGATTTTGCGGCTACACTACGTACTTAATTCAAAACGCCCCGGGGAAAAGATGGATTTTTTTAGCACACATAACATTCTGGTTCATATACCGATTGGTACAGGTGGCTATGACCTGTCATGGATTGAGGCCGTTGGCACGCTGGCGGGATTACTCTGTATCTGGCTGGCAAGCCTGGAGAAGATAAGCAATTACGCGTTCGGTCTGATTAACGTCACGCTGTTTGCGATTATCTTCTTCCAGATCCAGCTGTACGCCAGCCTGCTTTTGCAGCTGTTCTTCTTTGCCGCCAATATTTACGGCTGGTATGCCTGGTCGCGTCAGAACAGCCAGCAGGAGGCCGAGCTGCAGATCCGCTGGCTGCCCCTGCCGAAAGCCATCGCCTGGTTCGTCGCCTGCGTGGTGGCCATTGGCTTAATGACCGTTTACATCAACCCGGTTTTTGCGTTCCTGACCCGCGTTGCCGTTTCGGCCATGTCCGGCATCGGCCTGAACGTGACGATGCCTGAACTCCAGCCGGATGCCTTCCCGTTTTGGGATTCTTGCATGATGGTGCTGTCGATTGCGGCGATGATTCTGATGACCCGTAAATACGTTGAGAACTGGCTGTTGTGGGTCATCATCAACGTGATCAGCGTGGCGATCTTCGCCCTGCAGGGTGTCTATGCGATGTCGCTGGAATATCTGCTGCTGACCTTCATCGCGCTGAACGGCAGCCGGATGTGGATTAACAGCGCGCGCGCGCGAGGCTCTCACGCGCTTTCCGGCTAGTGGTCATGATGATGTGAATGACCGGACTGCGCCTCGTTAAGGTGGCAGTCCGGTCCGCTACAGGGCTGATACTCCATCTGAACGGTGGCATGGCTAATGTCGTAGTGATGTTCCAGGAAGTGCTGGATGCGATCGAGCAGCGCATCGTGGTCATGAGGGGGGATCACCTGGACGTGCAGCGTCATGACCGGTTTCTCTCCAACCAGCCAGACGTGAACATGATGAACGTTGCGTACTTCCGGGACTGAACGGCGCAGGTTGCGCTTCAGCTCGTCGATATCCATGGAAGCTGGCGCCCCTTCAAGCAGTTCATTCACGCTCTCCTTCAGCAGCCGCCAGGCGCTGCGCAAGACCAGACACGACACCAGTATGGACAGAATCGGATCGACAGGCGTCCAGCCGGTGTAGAGGATCACCAGCGCGGCGACAATCGCCCCGACTGAGCCGAGCAAATCACCCATAACATGCAGAGCCGCAGCGCGTACGTTGAGGTTCTTTTCCCCGCTGCCGCGGTGCAAAATCCAGAAGGCCAGAATATTCGCCAGCAGTCCTGCTACGGCAATCACCATCATGGTTGCCCCGGCGATCGGCTGCGGGTGTCTGAAGCGCTGTATTGCCTCCCAGACGATAAGAATGGTAATGACCACCAGCGCAATAGCGTTAACAAACGCGGCCAGTGTGGTCAGTCGCAGCCAGCCGAAGGTATGGCGCGCATTTGGAGGACGACGCGCAAACTGCACCGCCATCAGGGCGAAGAGCAGGGCGGCGGCATCGGTCAGCATGTGTCCGGCATCAGCCAGAAGCGCCAGAGAGCCGGAAATCAGGCCGCCAATGACCTCAATAACCATAAACGTTGCCGTGACGCCAAAGGCCAGCATCAGTCGTTTAGCGTTGTCGTTGCCGGATAAGTGCGAGTGTGAATGGGAGTGCGCCATGTCTGCTTTCCTGATGTTTTATTGTTTTTAGTGTAGCGTTTTTAATAGGTTACTCCAAAAAGAAAGGAGAGCCTGGGCTCTCCTTTTTCTGACGGTTCATAACAAATTACTGGGTAGTGCCATCGGTTTTGGTATTGGCGTCGTTACCCACTTTGTCGTTAGGGTCCGGGCATTTGCCGTCCTTGCACATTGAGTTCTTATGGACTTCATCTGAACTCATATTGTCATGGTTCATAGTGCCGGAACCGCTACCGTCTGGATGCAGCATGGTGCCGCCGGTGTTGGTGTTGCCGGTATTGATCTGGCTATTGTCGACATTATTCGGGGCGATATTCTGTTTCGCATCAGGCGCGGGCTGGCCTGCTGCCGCAGCCGCATTGGCGTCACCGTTGCTGTCTGAGGTGCCCGTTTCCGCAGCCAGGACGCTGCCGCTGGCCAGAGTGAGGGTGGCGGTCAGGAAGAGGGTTGCCAGTTTTGTCATTTTCATCATGGTGCTCCTGTTCGTGTCGTTGCGCTGGTTAACATTCTCCAACAGTGCATCTTTTTCAGAGGCGAAAGATCCCGCCTTACTGACTTACGTCAGTAGGGAATCGCGTTTAAGCGTGTAAAATTGGTTGTTACAGTTAAAAAGCTTAGGTTAGATCTCGTTTTTCGCTATTTTGTGGCAATTTTTAGGCGAATTCCAGGAATTATCTGCGTGAAGTGTAAAACCGTGTTTACACTTCCTGGTCGACAAGATAGATTGAAAGGATTGCTTTCATTACTAAAGATATGGCAGAGCTGGAACGAAGATGAATTATCAGAATGACGATTTACGCATTAAAGAGATCAATGAGTTATTACCTCCTGTAGCGCTCCTTGAGAAATTCCCCGCCACTGAAAATGCCGCAAACACGGTTTCTCATGCTCGTAAAGCGATCCATAAGATCCTGAAAGGTAATGACGATCGTCTTCTGGTGGTGATTGGCCCGTGCTCGATTCACGATCCTGCTGCCGCGAAAGAATACGCCGCCCGTCTGCTCACCCTCCGTGAAGAGCTGAAGGACGAGCTGGAAATCGTCATGCGTGTCTACTTTGAAAAACCGCGCACCACCGTTGGCTGGAAAGGGTTGATTAACGACCCGCACATGGATAACAGCTTCCAGATCAACGACGGCCTGCGCATTGCGCGCAAGCTGCTGCTTGAGATCAACGACAGCGGCCTGCCTGCGGCCGGTGAATTCCTGGACATGATTACGCCACAATACCTTGCGGACCTGATGAGCTGGGGCGCAATTGGTGCGCGCACGACTGAATCTCAGGTCCACCGCGAGCTGGCGTCCGGTCTTTCTTGCCCGGTGGGCTTCAAAAACGGCACTGACGGCACCATTAAGGTGGCTATTGATGCTATCAACGCCGCTGGTGCGCCGCACTGCTTCCTGTCCGTGACCAAATGGGGTCACTCCGCCATCGTTAACACCAGCGGGAACGGTGACTGCCACATCATTCTGCGCGGCGGTAAAGAGCCGAACTACAGCGCGAAACACGTGGCAGAAGTGAAAGTCGGGCTGGAAAAAGCCGGGCTGCCGCCGCAGGTGATGATCGATTTCAGCCATGCCAACTCCAGCAAGCAGTTTAAAAAGCAGATGGAAGTGGGTGCAGACGTCTGCCAGCAGATTGCCGGCGGTGAGAAGGCGGTGATTGGGGTGATGATCGAAAGCCATCTGGTTGAAGGTAACCAGAATCTGGAAGGCAGCGAGCCGCTGGTGTACGGCAAAAGCGTGACCGATGCCTGCATCGGCTGGGACGATACCGACGCCATCCTGCGCCAGCTGGCAAATGCGGTGAAAGCACGTCGCGGTTAATTCTGCCAGCTCAAATAAAAAAGCGCGGAAGGCTCCGCGCTTTTTTTATGTCTGGCGAAATTACTTCGCTTTACCCTGGTTCGCAACTGCCGCTGCTTTCGCCGCGATCTCTTCTGCGTTACCCAGATAGTAGTGTTTGATTGGCTTGAAGTTTTCGTCGAACTCATACACCAGCGGTACGCCGGTTGGGATGTTCAGTTCGAGGATTTCGTCTTCACCCATGTTGTCCAGGTATTTCACCAGCGCACGCAGAGAGTTACCGTGAGCCGCGATGATCACGCGCTCGCCGCTTTTCAGGCGTGGCAGAATGGTTTCGTTCCAGTAAGGCACAACGCGGTCGATGGTCAGCGCCAGGCTCTCGGTGGTTGGCAGCTCAGCGTCGGTCAGCTTCGCGTAACGCGGGTCGTGTCCCGGGTAGCGCTCGTCATCTTTGGTCAGCTCTGGCGGGGTGATTGCGAAGCCGCGACGCCACTGTTTAACCTGCTCGTCGCCATATTTCTCAGCGGTTTCCGCTTTGTTCAGGCCCTGCAGCGCACCGTAGTGACGTTCGTTCAGTTTCCAGGACTTCTCAACCGGCAGCCAGGCCTGATCCAGTTCGTCCAGCACGTTCCACAGGGTGTGGATGGCACGTTTCAGCACAGAGGTGTAAGCAAAATCAAAGCTGAAGCCTTCTTCCTTCAGCAGTTTACCTGCTGCTTTTGCTTCGCTTACGCCTTTCTCGGACAGATCAACGTCGTACCAACCGGTAAAGCGGTTTTCGTTGTTCCACTGGCTTTCGCCGTGACGCACCAGGACCAGCTTAGTAATAGCCATCTCTTACTCCTCAAGCATTTTTAGAATGATAACAATTCTCATTATATTGCCGTGGCCGTGCCAGCAGCAACGCTTAACCCTAACCATAGCGAAAATAGTCTCTGAGTGTAAGATGCTTGTGAATCCAGGGTTATGATTTTGTCTGCGATCGGCGCTATTTTCAGCAAGGCGTGCAGAAAAAAGCCCTCCGGAGGGAGGGCTGAATATTAATGTGGAATAAAATGGTATTCCGTCACGCTCACGTACTCTTCACCTGGGCGCAGCACGCAGTCTGGCTGCGGCCATTCCGGATGGTTTGGGCTGTCCGGCAGGAACTCGCTCTCCAGCGCCAGTCCTTGCCAGTCGCTGTACTCATCGTGTTCGCGCGCCGTCGTGCCGCCGAGGTAGTTGCCTGAGTAAAACTGCAGGGCTGGGGCAGTGGTATAAACCGTCATCTGCAGCTTCTCATCCGCAGACCAGACCTGTGCGGCAGGTTGTTTCACATCACCTTTAGCCTGCAGCAGGAACGCGTGGTCGTAACCTTTCACCTTGCGCTGATCGTCATCGCTCAGGAAATCCTGGGCGATCGTTTTCGCGCGGCGGAAGTCAAAGCTGGTGCCGCTCACGTCTTTGAGGCCCTGATATGGAATGCCCATCTCGTCAACCGGCAGATACGCATCCGCCAGGATCTGTAGCTTGTGCTCACGCACGTCGCACTGGCTACCATCCAGATTAAAGTACGCGTGATTGGTCAGGTTGACCGGACACGGCCTGTCGACCTTCGCACGGTATTCAATGGCGATACGGTTGTCATCGGTCAGCGTAAAGCGCGCGGACGCGGTAAGGTTCCCCGGGAAGCCCTGATCGCCATCAGGCGAATCCAGTGAGAACAGCACTTCACCGTCGTTTTGACGAACAATCTTCCAGCGGCGTTTATCAAACCCGTCCGGCCCGCCGTGCAGCTGGTTCTCACCCTGGCTTGGAAGCAGGGTGTACTGCTCGCCGTTGAGTTCAAAACGGCTTTTCGCGATGCGGTTAGCATATCGCCCAACGGACGCGCCCAGATAGGCGGACTGATTGACGTACTGCTCGGGCGAGGCGCAGCCGAGCAGGGTCTCGCGCACGCTGCCGTCCGGCATCGGTACGCGGGCAGAAAGAAGGGTAGCACCCCAGTCCATCAGCGTAACGACCATCCCCGCGCTGTTGCGCAGGGTTAACAGGCGATACGGCAGACCATCCGGTGCGAGTGTAGGTGTTTCGTTTAGCACTGTCCGGCTCCTTGTGATGCTTTACAAACATAGAAGGTTTCTTTGATGCCTGTTTTGGCTTCGTACTGCTTCGCCACGGCATCCTGTATGGCAGGGACCAACTCTTCTGGCACCAGCGCAACGATACAGCCGCCAAAACCGCCGCCCGTCATGCGCACGCCGCCTTTGTCGCCAATGGTCGCTTTGATGATTTCCACCAGGGTGTCGATCTGCGGAACGGTGATTTCAAAATCATCGCGCATGGAGGCATGCGATTCCGCCATCAGCTCACCCATGCGTTTCAGGTCACCTTTCGCCAGCGCGGACGCGGCTTCAACCGTACGGGCATTTTCCGTCAGCACGTGACGAACGCGTTTGGCGACAACCGGATCCAGCTCGTGCGCCACTTTGTTAAATTCATTGAGCGTCACGTCGCGCAGGGCTGGCTGCTGGAAGAAACGGGCGCCGGTTTCGCACTGTTGGCGGCGGGTGTTGTATTCGCTGCCCACCAGCGTGCGCTTAAAGTTGCTGTTAACGATCACCACGGCCGCGCCTTTTGGCAGGGGAACGGCTTTGGTTCCCAGCGAACGGCAATCAATTAACAGTGCATGCTCTTTTTTCCCGAGCGCGGAAATCAGCTGGTCCATAATGCCGCAGTTACAGCCCACGAACTGGTTTTCTGCTTCCTGACCATTCAGGGCGATTTGCGCGCCATCCAGCGGCAGATGGTAAAGCTGCTGGAATACGGTGCCGACGGCAACTTCCAGAGACGCAGAGGAGCTTAAGCCCGCACCCTGCGGCACGTTGCCGCTGATGACTAAATCCGCACCGCCGAAGTTCTTGTTACGCTTCTGAAGGTGTTTCACGACGCCGCGCACGTAGTTAGACCACTGCTGGCTGTCGTGTGTCACAATTGGGGCATCGAGGGAAAATTCGTCCGTCTCATTACCGTAATCAGCCGCAATCACGCGGACTTTACGGTCGTCGCGTTTCGCACAGCTAATAACGGTCTGGTAATCGATGGCGCACGGCAGCACGAAACCGTCGTTATAGTCGGTGTGTTCACCGATCAGGTTAACGCGGCCTGGCGCCTGGATAACGTGGGTGGCAGGGTAGCCAAATTTCTCAGCAAACAGGGATTGTGTTTTATCTTTCAGACTCATTTTTTAGACTCCTGATTCGCGATAGTGGACGTCGCTAACGGCACGCAGACGTTCTGCCGCCTGTTCCGCCGTCAGGTCACGCTGGGTTTCTGCCAGCATTTCGTAGCCCACCATAAATTTACGTACCGTCGCAGAGCGCAGCAGCGGCGGATAGAAATGGGCATGCAATTGCCAGTGCTGATTCTCTTCCCCGTTGAACGGCGCGCCGTGCCAGCCCATGGAGTACGGGAAGGAGCACTGGAACAGATTGTCGTAACGGCTGGTCAGCTTTTTCAGCGCCAGGGCAAGGTCGTCGCGCTGCGCGTCGCTGAGATCGGTAATACGCAGAACATGTGCTTTCGGCAGCAGCAGCGTCTCAAACGGCCACGCGGCCCAGTAAGGCACGACGGCCAGCCAGTGTTCGGTTTCCACCACGGTACGGCTGCCGTCGGCCTGTTCACGCTGCGCGTAATCCACCAGCATCGGCGAGCCGTTTTCCGCGTAATACGCTTTCTGCAGACGGTCTTCACGCTCGGCTTCGTTAGGCAGGAAGCTGTTCGCCCAGACCTGGCCGTGCGGATGGGGGTTCGAGCAGCCCATGGCCGCGCCTTTGTTTTCGAACACCTGCACCCACGGATAGCTCTGCCCCAGCTCTGCGGTTTGCGCCTGCCAGGTGCTGACGACCTCTTTCAGCGCGTCCACGCTCAGCTCCGGCAGCGTCTTGCTGTGATCGGGCGAGAAGCAGATCACGCGGCTGGTTCCGCGCGCGCTTTCGCAGCGCATCAGCGGATCGTGGCTTTCAGGCGCGTCCGGCGTGTCGGTCATCAGGGCGGCAAAATCGTTGGTGAACACGAAGGTGCCTTTGTAGTCCGGGTTTTTATCCCCGGTGACGCGCGTGTTGCCTGGACAGAGGAAGCAGTCCGGGTCGTGCTGCGGCAGGGTCTGTTTTGCAGGCGTCTCCTGCGCCCCCTGCCAGGGGCGCTTAGCGCGATGCGGAGAAACTAAAATCCATTGCCCGCTCAACGGGTTAAAACGACGATGCGGATGATCGACGGGATTAAATTGCGTCATGACGGATCCTTAGTCCGGATAGCCTTGCGGGTGGCGTGACTGCCAGTGCCAGGTATCCTGTGCCATTTCATCAAGCGTGCGCGTTACACGCCAGTTAAGCTCTTTGTCGGCTTTGGTGGCATCGGCCCAGTAAGCAGGCAGATCGCCCTCGCGACGCGGGGCGAAGTGGTAGTTCACCGGCTTGCCGCAGGCTTTGCTGAAGGCGTTAACCACGTCCAGCACGCTGCTGCCGACTCCGGCGCCGAGGTTGTAAATATGCACGCCCGGTTTGTCAGCCAGCTGCTGCATGGCCGCAACGTGACCGTCGGCCAGATCCATTACGTGGATGTAGTCACGCACGCCGGTGCCGTCTTCGGTCGGATAGTCATTGCCAAAAATCGCCAGCGAGTCGCGACGGCCAACGGCAACCTGGGCGATATACGGCATCAGATTGTTTGGGATACCCTGCGGATCTTCGCCCATATCGCCAGACGGATGCGCACCGACCGGGTTGAAGTAGCGCAGCAGCGCGATGCTCCACTCCGGCTGGGCTTTTTGCAGGTCGGTCAGGATCTGCTCCACCATCAGCTTGCTTTTGCCGTACGGGCTTTGCGGGGTACCGGTCGGGAAGCTTTCAACGTAAGGAATTTTCGGCTGATCGCCGTAGACGGTGGCGGAGGAGCTAAAGATGAAGTTTTTGACGTTCGCCGCACGCATGGCGGAGATGAGACGCAGAGTGCCGTTGACGTTGTTGTCGTAATACTCGAGCGGCTTCGCAACGGATTCACCGACCGCTTTCAGACCCGCGAAGTGGATCACCGCTTCTATGGCGTGGTCGTGAAGGATCTCGGTCATCAGCGCTTCGTTGCGGATGTCGCCTTCCACAAAAGTCGGTTGTTTACCGCCAAGACGTTCAATCACAGGCAGCACGCTGCGCTTACTGTTGCACAGGTTGTCGAGAATGATGACGTCATGGCCGTTTTGCAGCAGTTGCACGCAGGTATGACTACCTATGTAACCGCTACCACCTGTTACCAGAACTCGCATATTTCGCTCCATTGGGCTTATGGTATGTAATAACCATAGCATAACAGAGACGCGAAAAGTGTGACATGGGATAAAATAGTGGAATCGTTTACACTCGTTTTCACACTCACTTTTTTCATGACTGAGAGCATTCTAGATCAAAGAGATAGCGATGTATTGATGCAAGTTATCTGAAAAAGAGGAGGGCAGAGCCCTCCACGGTTAATCAACGTTGCTGAGAAGGTAGCGATAACCCTCACCGTCCGGAACAAACTCCAGGCGATGCGTGATGCAGGCGGGGGCATCTTCGGCATGATGTGAAACGAAAAGCAGCTGCGTTTCACCTTCGCTAATCAGCACGTCCACAAAGCGGCGGATAAGCTGGCGGTTCAACGGGTCGAGTCCCTGCAGCGGTTCGTCGAGGATCAGCAGCGTAGGGTGTTTCACCAGCGCGCGAACGATCAGGGCCAGACGCTGCTGCCCCCACGAAAGACTATGAAACGGCGCGTCAGCCACCCGGTTATCCATGCCCAGAATGTCCAGCCACTGCTGGGCGAGCTTATGTTGTTTGTCCGACACCGCCTGATAAATACCGATGGAATCAAAATATCCGGAAAGGATCACGTTGCGTACCGTGGTACTGACCCGGTAATCCAGATGCAGGCTGCTGCTGACGTAGCCGATATGCTTTTTGATATCCCAGATGGTTTCTCCGCTGCCGCGACGCCGACCAAACAGCGTGAGGTCGTTGCTGTAGCCCTGCGGATGATCGCCGGTGATCAGGCTCAGCAGCGTCGATTTTCCCGCGCCGTTGGGGCCGACAATCTGCCAGTGCTCGCCCGGATTGACCGTCCAGCTGAGGCGATTAAGGATCGGGCGATCGTCATAAGAGACCACGCCATCCCGCAGCACGATGCGCGGCTGGTGGGGATCGAGCGCATGGCGGGCCGAAGGGGCGTCAGGTTCCGGAAGGGTAATTCCGTCGAGTTGTTCACTGTGCGCGAGCTGGGCAATCAGCGCCTGCTTGAGCAGCGCTGTTTTTTCTCCGGTCTCGGTCAGGTTACAGTCGGCCAGGACGCCCGCGTGCTGGATAAAGTCCGGAATTTCATCGAAGCGGTTAAGCACCAGCACGAGGGTATATCCCTGCTGATTAAGCGACGCCAGCAGTGACGCCAGCTGCGCCCGGGACTGCACGTCAAGACCGTCGAACGGTTCGTCCAGAATAAGCAGCTCGGGCTCGCTCATCAGCGCCTGACAAAGCAGCGTTTTTCGCGTCTCTCCGGTCGAAAGGTATTTAAAGCGCCGGTTCAGCAGAGGGGTGATACCGAACTGTTCTGCCAGGCGCCGGCAGCGGGCGGGATCCTTCACTTCATCCTGAATAATTTCCGCGGTCGTACGGCCGGTATCGTCTTCGCCTGGGCTGAGCAAATCGGTGTTGTTGCGCTGCCACTCGTCGCTGACCAGCTTTTGCAGTTGTTCAAACGACAGGCGCGTCAGGCGCGTAAAGTCGCTCTGGTATTCGCCCTTGAGGAGGTTGAGCTCTCCGGCCAGCGCGCGGGCCAGCGCGGATTTACCGCTGCCGTTTGTGCCGACAAACGCCCAGCTTTCACCCGCGCGTAGCGTCAAATCAGCAATTGTCAGCGTTCGGGTATCGCTAAGACGAAACGTGCCTTGCGAAATATGCAATGATGACATGGTTTATCCCTGTTTTTGCAGCACCAGATATCAGGGATACGCACTGTCGGTACGATTGTCAATGCGCTCAGCACAAAGTGGCGATAATCACCCGGTCCGCGTTGAAATACGCGGTGACGGCAGCACCTTCTTCTAAGTCGTCCGACTCGCTGAGCGGTATGGTCGCGCAAAGCGGCTGCCCATCTGCCAGGGTCATCAGCACTTCGCACTGCGCTTCACCGCGTTTGATGAGGCTGATGGTGCCCTGCAGCTGGTTATCTGCTCCGATTGCCGCGTCGGGATCGCGCGTGATAGTGACCCACGGCGCCTTCAGCAGCACCAGCACCTCTTTACCTTCATCCAGTTCAAGACGTTCCGCGCTTTGCGCCGTTATGGCGGCCTTCAGACGGGTGGTGCCATCGGCAAGCAGGATCTCAATATGCTGCTGTATCTGCAGATTGTCGCGCGCCGTCACCGTACCAAACCACTGGTTGCGGGCGCTGGTTTGAAGCGAGAAGCGGGAAATGGCGGCCAGCAGACTGTCCAGCGGAACGTTATCGTCATCGCTCAACACATCAAACGCTTTTTGCTGGATCTGCGCCAGCAGATCGTAAAGCTGAATAAGGCGCTGGCCATAACGCGTCACGATCGCACCACCGCCGCCTTTGCCACCCGTGGCTCTGTCCACCAGCGGGTGTTCGCTCAGGGTGTTCATCTCGTTGATGGCGTCCCAGGCGCTTTTATAGCTGATTCCCGCGTTTTTCGCCCCCTGGCTAATCGAGCCTGTTTGTTCTATTTGTTTAAGCAGGGCGATACGTCGCGGATCGGCGAAAAGCTTTTGCTGAAGTCGTAGAGTGAGGAGAATTTCGGCCTGCATAACAGTGTCCTGGCAAAAAGAGTATTGTGACCCAAATGGTGCAGGGCGCAAAGGGTACCGCACAAAAGGGGATGTTTTTCTCACTATTCAGGGTAGAATGAGTCATTCACAATATCTGGAGAAAACCATGTTAGAGTTGTTGAAAAGTCTGGTATTCGCCGTGATCATGGTACCAGTAGTGATGGCCATCATCCTCGGTGCCATCTACGGCCTGGGTGAAGTGTTCAACGTCTTTTCGAACATTGGTCACAGAGACCAGGCTAAAAAGCAGCATTGATTCCCCTCAAAACGCCCGGCTTGTCCGGGCGTTTTGCTCTCAAGATTTTCCCGTTTTCGCCGATATAATTTAACGCATCACACCGGTTTACCCATTCAGCGGTACGATTAAACGCTGGGATCTCCCTGACGTTATCGTTATATTAATGTGTATATAACGCTACTCACAGGAGTTACAGATGGCACGTTCATGGGTACGCCTTTTCGCAGGGGCAACATTGACGCTTTCCCTTACCGGACACGCGCTGGCGGACGAGGGTAAAATCACGGTCTTTGCGGCGGCGTCGCTGACTAACGCGCTGCAGGATATTGCGGCGGCGTATAAAAAAGAGAAAAACGTCGAGGTGGTCTCATCTTTTGCCTCTTCCTCGACGCTGGCTCGCCAGATAGAAGCGGGCGCACCGGCGGATCTGTTCATCTCGGCTGACCAGAAGTGGATGGATTACGCGGCGGAGAAGAAATCGATTGATGCGACAACCCGCGAAACGCTGCTGGGGAATAGCCTGGTTGTCGTGGCGCCAAAAGCCAGCGCGCAGGCGGACATCACTATCAACAAACAGACCAACTGGATGAGCCTGCTGAACGGTGGCCGTCTGGCGGTGGGCGACCCGGCGCACGTTCCGGCCGGGATTTATGCCAAAGAAGCGCTGCAAAAGCTGGGCGCATGGGAGACGTTGTCGCCGAAGCTGGCCCCGGCAGAAGACGTGCGCGGCGCGCTGGCGCTGGTGGAACGCAACGAAGCCCCGCTGGGCATTGTGTATGGCTCTGATGCCGTCGCCAGTAAGGGTGTGAAAGTGGTGGCAACGTTCCCGGAAGACTCCCACAAGAAAGTGGAATATCCTGTTGCGATTGTTGATGGACATAAAAATGCGACCGTGACGGCTTTCCGCGATTATCTGAAGGGGCCTGAAGCGTCCGCTATCTTTAAACGTTACGGATTTACGACTCACTGATGATATTGACCGATCCTGAATGGCAGGCTGTCCTGCTGAGCCTTAAAGTCTCTTCCCTGGCGGTTGCGCTGAGTTTGCCCTTTGGGATCTTCTTTGCCTGGCTACTGGTTCGCTGTCAGTTTCCCGGCAAAACGCTGCTCGACAGCGTGCTTCATCTTCCGCTCGTGTTGCCACCCGTAGTGGTCGGTTACCTGCTGCTGATTTCGATGGGGCGACGCGGTTTTATCGGCGAGAAGCTCTACGACTGGTTTGGGCTGACGTTCGCTTTTAGCTGGCGCGGTGCGGTACTGGCTGCGGCGGTGATGTCATTCCCACTGATGGTGCGGGCGATACGTCTCGCGCTGGAAGGCGTGGACATGAAGCTTGAACAGGCGGCCCGCACGCTGGGCGCCGGGCGCTGGCGCGTCTTTTTCACCATCACGCTTCCGCTGACGCTGCCGGGCATTATTGTCGGCACGGTGCTGGCCTTCGCCCGCTCGCTCGGCGAGTTTGGCGCGACGATCACCTTTGTGTCGAACATACCCGGCGAGACGCGGACGATTCCGTCGGCAATGTATACCCTGATTCAAACGCCGGGCGGTGAAGGCGCGGCGGCGCGGCTGTGTATCATTTCAATTGTGCTGGCGCTGGTGTCGCTAATGGTGTCTGAATGGCTGGCGCGGCTCAGCCGCGAGCGGATGGGGAAATAAGCATGCTGGAACTCCATTTTACCCAGACGCTGGGAAACCATACCCTGACGCTTAACGAAACGCTGCCGGCAAGCGGAATCACCGCCATCTTTGGCGTGTCGGGGGCGGGAAAAACGTCGCTGATTAATGCCATCAGCGGCCTGACCCGCCCGCAGTCTGGCCGTATTGTTCTGAATGACCGCGTCCTGAATGACGTGGAGAATAAGGTTTACCTCTCGCCGGATAAACGCCGCATCGGCTATGTTTTCCAGGATGCACGCCTGTTCCCGCACTACAGCGTGCGCGGCAACCTGCGTTACGGCATGGCGAAAAGCATGGCCGGGCAGTTTGATAAGCTGGTGACGCTGTTAGGCATTGAGCCATTGCTCGACAGGCTGCCCTCCTCGCTCTCCGGTGGAGAAAAACAGCGTGTGGCCATTGGCCGCGCGTTGCTGACCGCCCCCGAACTGCTGCTGCTCGACGAACCGCTGGCCTCGCTCGATATTCCGCGTAAACGCGAACTTCTGCCTTATCTACAGCGCCTGACGCGGGAAATTAATATTCCGATGCTCTACGTCAGCCATTCGCTGGATGAGATCCTCCATCTGGCCGACAAAGTGCTGGTGCTGGAAGAGGGCAGCGTCAAGGCCTTCGGCAACCTGGAAGAGGTGTGGGGCAGCAGCGTGATGCACCCCTGGTTGCCCCGGGAACAGCAGAGCAGCATTCTGAAAGTAAGCGTCCTGGAACATCATCCGCACTACGCGATGACGGCGCTGGCGCTGGGCGATCAGCACCTGTGGGTCAATAAGATCGACAAGCCGTTACAGTCCGCGCTGCGTATTCGCATCCAGGCGTCGGACGTCTCGCTGGTGCTGCAGCCCCCGCTGCAAACCAGTATTCGAAATATCCTGCGCGCCAAAGTGGCGGAATGTTTTGATGATAACGGGCAGGTGGAAGTGAAGCTCGAGGTCGGCAGCAGGACGCTCTGGGCGCGCATCAGCCCGTGGGCCAGGGATGAGTTAGGGATCAAACCCGGACTGTGGCTTTACGCGCAAATTAAGAGCGTCTCGATCACCGCCTGATTACAGCAGGTGAGTGTAAATGTACTGCGCGATGCTGTCGGTGGTGTTGTCGCCAATCACCACGTTGGCGTGCGCTTTTACCGCGTCGTCGGCATTGCCCATCGCCACGCCGATACCGGCGGCTTCCAGCATGCTTATGTCGTTGTAGTTGTCGCCGAAGGCGATCGCGTCCTGCATCGACCAGCCTTTTGATTCCACATACTGCGTCAGGCGTTTGCCTTTGCTGTTGCCTTTGCGGGCAATATCCACCTGATCGTGCCAGGACCATTCGCACTCCAGACCCAGCGTCTGTTCCACGTGTTTCGCGAAGGCGTTCAGCTTGGTGGTGTCTTCATCCGTCAGGGCGAATTTCCAGATAGCCTCAACGTCCTGGGCCGCCTGACGCAGGGAGGAAACCTGGGTAAAGACGGGACGCTGCGCTTCAGGCAGGGACAACGCCCAGTTGCTGGTGCGCACCACGTGGCCGGTAGGGCGCTCGTAGACCATCGCGTCATCCACGTACATCAGGCCGTGAACGGCATGCTGATCCAGCAGATCAATCAGTTGCAGCGCCTGGGGAACCGGCAGCGGGTCGGATTCTAAAACCTTTTTTGCCTGATAATCATACAAATAAGTGCCATTACAACAAATTGCAGGTGTATCTAACGCCAGTGCCTGATAAAAAGGGTGAATGGCAACGTGATGTCGACCCGTTACGATAAGGAGTTGATATCCCGCTTCCTGCGCGCGTTTAAGCGCTTCCAGAGAAGAGGGGAGAAGGGTTTTTTGCGGCGTCAGTAAGGTACCGTCTAAATCCAGAGCAATCACACGCGAGGTCATCTGTTTTCCCGGGTTAATATTGAATTTACGTTTTGATGGGATGGTACACCGAGAGGCGAACGCTTCAAAATTCCTGTCGACAATTCAGCATTCACCGTCAAAAGTTAACTACTTTCATGCGCAGTGAGGAGTGAATATTCATGAAACAAACCGTTTATACCGCCAGTCCTGAAAGCCAGCAGATCCACGTCTGGCGTTTAAATACCGAAGGGACACTCACGCTGGTTCAGGTTGTTGATGTGCCAGGCCAGGTACAGCCGATGGTCATCAGCCCGGATAAACGTTTCTTGTACGTGGGTGTGCGCCCGGAGTTCCGCGTGCTGGCCTATCGCATTTCTCCGGAAGACGGCGCGCTGACGTACACTGCTGAAGCCCCGTTGCCGGGCAGCCCAACCCATATCTCGACCGATCGTAAAGGCAACTTTGTCTTCAGCGGCTCGTATAACGCGGGCTGCGTCAGCGTAACGCGTCTGGAGGATGGCATTCCGGTCGAAACCGTGGACGTGGTGGAAGGGCTGGAAGGCTGCCACTCGGCGAATATCTCTCCGGATAACCGCACGCTGTGGGTACCTGCGCTGAAGCAGGATCGTATCTGCCTGTTCACCCTGAGTGACGATGGTCACCTGGTGGCGCAGAATCCAGCTGAAGTTACGACTGTTGAAGGCGCTGGTCCGCGTCATATGGTCTTCCACCCGAACCAGCAGTATGCCTACGTGGTCAACGAACTGAACAGCTCAGTGGACGTATGGGAACTGAAAGATCCAAACGGTCAGATTGAGTGCGTGCAGACGCTGGACATGATGCCGTCTGATTTCTCCGACACCCGCTGGGCGGCGGATATCCACATTACGCCAGATGGCCGCCATCTGTACGCCTGCGACCGTACCTCCAGCCTGATTACCGTGTTTAGCGTTTCCGAAGATGGCAGCGTGCTGGCGGTTGAAGGCTTCCAGCCGACGGAAACCCAGCCGCGCGGCTTTAATATCGATCACAGCGGCAAATACCTGATTGCAGCGGGGCAGAAATCCCACCATATCGCGCTGTACGAAATTAAAGGCGAGCAGGGGCTGCTGGAAGAGAAAGGGCGCTACGCCGTAGGCCAGGGGCCGATGTGGGTGGTGGTTAACGCTCACTAAGCGGCTGAAAACAAAAAACCTCGCGAATGCGAGGTTTTTTTATCTCTGTGTGCCGGGTAAGGCGAAGCCGCACCCGGCAAAACAGCTTACTGCTTCGGCTCAGCAACCACTTTGCTACCCAGACCGCGGTTGTTGTACTCCCACATGCGGTTGAAGTTAGCGTCGTTCAGGTTGCGCTGCACGTTCCCTTTATCATCCACCGCACCGGTGTTGCCGGAGAATGGACGTTTGGAGATCGCGGCATCCGCCCACGGTTTCGCCATGTTGAAGCCTTCGTTGATCACGCTGTCGCGGATCACAACCTGACCGTTGGTGGCTGAGTCCACGTCCAGGGAGCGTCCCAGCTGCGCCACGCCGTCACCGGCAGCATTAAAGCGGCTGTTCACGGCCAGGAAGCCGAAGAAGAGGTTCGACTGGGTTGCCGGAGCAAACACGTAACCTTCCTGCTGAGTACGTGAGTTCACCACGCGGAAATCGGTATTATCAAACACCACCGCGCCGCGACCGGACACCAGGTCCACGTCACCTTCAACGTAGCTGTTGGTCACAAGGGTACGGGTCAGACGGTTATTCTGCAGCGTGTTCTGCACGCCGCTGTTGGTCACGAAGAAGGTGTTCTGACGGCCCAGAATGTTGACGTTGTTAATCTGTACCTTATCGCCATCGCTGCGCAGCGCAACGGCCTGGTGGTTACCGGCGTCAACGCTGTCACCCAGGGTATTCTGAATGGTCAGGTTCTGCAGCTGCAGACCGTTATTCTGAGACCAGAATACCGCCGAGCACATTACGCCAATGGTGGCGGAACGCTTGCTCTGGCAGTTATCAAACATGTACCACGCCGGTTTGCCCGGCATATATTTACCGGCCGGGTTCACCAGGTGACGCCAGGTGTTGCTGTCGATTTCGGAATCAATCGCCAGGCCAATTTTTACGTCAATCGCTTTTTCGCCCAGACCGTAAAGCGTAATGCTGCCAGGGGCCGCCGGAACATACACGGTGCCTTCATATTCACCAGGCAGGATCGCGATGTGCTGGCGAGACGCGCTGTGTTTAGTGATGGCAGCATCAACCGCAGCCTGAATTGAGGTATGCGTTACGCCCTGCGCACCCGCCGGGCCAACCACGAAGTCAGGCTGTTTCGGCAGATTAATAGACGACGGGGTCCACGGCGCAGCGTTAGGATCCATCGCTGAGAAGTAGTGTGCACGGTCGAAGTTCTTCGCTTCATCAGCGGACAAAATCGGGCGGGAGACGGTACCGGGCGCAACCTGCTCAGAAGGGCGCTGATCCGGTGGTGTTGAACTGCATGCGGATAAGGTCACGCCAAAGGCGAGTGCTAACGCCAGACGGGAAATCCTGGAAATGTTCAAGGTAGAGCTCCTGGGTATGCAAGTCTTTACGGGACAGACGAAATAGCCTGCTTTTTTATACTAAGTTGAGCGAAACGGGAAGATAAAAAGGGTAAAAGTTCCATTTTTAGCCCGAGAGCGGCAAGTAAGTGATCACAAATAACTAACATTTTCCTTCAAGGCGGTTGACAGTAGACGGTGGATGCAAATAAATGTCTATACAACCCATGACAAGTGGAATGCCCATGCAGCAGATTCATCCCGACGATGTGATATGGCGAAATGCGCGACTGGCTACGATGGTGCCGGACGTATCTGCGCCCTATGGACTGAAAGAGCAACATGCCCTGGTAGTACGGGGTCAAACTATCCTGGCCGTGATCCCTGAATCTGACATTCCGGTCGGACACCGTCACTGCGTCGATCTCCAGGGGCGTCTGGTCACGCCTGGCCTGATTGACTGCCATACCCACCTTGTATTTGGCGGCGATCGCGCGGCGGAGTGGGAGCAGCGTCTTAACGGCGTCTCTTATCAAACCATCAGCGCCCAGGGGGGCGGGATTAACGCTACCGTGACGGCGACCCGCAGCGGCTCGCCCGAAACCCTGCTTAAGCTGGCGCAGCAGCGGCTTCAGCGTCTGATGAATGAAGGCGTCACTACGGTTGAAATCAAATCCGGATACGGTCTAAACCCCGAGGCCGAAGAGAAGATGCTGCAGGTTGCCCGCCAGCTGAACCTCAATAATCCGATCGATATCAGCCCAACGCTGCTCGCCGCGCATGCGGTTCCGCCGGAATACCGACAGGATCCAGACGCGTACCTCACGCTGGTCTGTGAGCAGATATTGCCCACGCTGTGGCAAAAAGAGTTATACGAAGCAGTAGACGTGTTCTGCGAAAACGTCGGCTTTACGCCGTCGCAAACCGAGCGTCTCTTTAAGGCGGCAACCGCGCTCGGTATCCCGGTGAAAGGGCATGTTGAGCAGCTTTCAAATCAGGGCGGTGCGGCGCTGGTCAGCCGGTATAAAGGACTCTCCGCCGATCATATCGAATATCTCGACGAGGCAGGCATTCAGGCGATGGCGCAAAGCGGTACGGTGGCGGTCCTGCTTCCCGGCGCGTTCTATTTTCTGCAGGAGCGCCAGCGTCCGCCGGTGGAACAGCTCAGAGAACGAGGCGTACCGATGGCGGTCGCCACCGACTATAACCCCGGCACCAGCCCGTTTGCCAGCCTGCACCTGGCGATGAACATGGCCTGCGTCCAGTTTGGCCTGACGCCCGAGGAAGCCTGGGCTGGCGTCACGCGCCATGCCGCGCAGGCGCTGGGCCGTGGTGCAACCCACGGTCAGCTGCGGGCCGGGTTTGTCGCTGATTTTATCGTCTGGGATGCTCATCATCCGGTAGAGATGGTCTACGAGCCGGGACGCAATCCGCTGTATCAACGTATTTTCCGTGGGGAGGCAGTATGAGGTTATGGCGGCCCGTAGCCGAAACGGTCTGGCAGGGGCGCGACGACAGCGCCGAGGCCAGCAACGCAACGCGCATTTTCCAGACGATAAAGCAGCAGGGAGCGTTCACGCCGCTGGCATCCGGCATTGCGCTGATAGGCTTTGAATGTGATGCAGGCGTAAAACGCAATCAGGGCAGGCCCGGCGCCGTGCAGTCGCCGGATATACTGCGAAAAGCGCTGGCGAATATGGCCAGCCATCAGGGACACGATCGGCTGGCGGATATGGGGTCGGTTTACGTTGAAGGTGACGAGCTTGAGGCGGCACAGCAGGCGTTAAGCGATGCCGTCACGTCATGCCAGCGGTCCGGGATGCGTACGCTGGTCTTTGGCGGCGGACACGAAACCGCGTGGGCGCACGGTCGCGGCGTGCTGGACGCCTTCCCGGACGAGCGGGTTGTCATTATCAATCTTGATGCCCATCTCGATCTGCGCAAGGCCGACCGGGCGACGTCCGGCACGCCGTTTCGCCAGCTGGCGCACTACTGCGATGAGCGCGGGCGGGAATTTCAGTACGCCTGCTTTGGCGTGAGCCGGGCGGCGAACACGCTGGCGCTGTGGGATGAGGCCGAACGCCTGAACGTCACGCTGGTGGAAGATCTCCATTTCAGGCGCGATGCGCTATCCGCGCTGGAAAAGGTGCTGGCGCAGGCCGATCGTATCTATCTGACGATCGATCTGGACGTGCTGCCCGCTGGCGAAATGCCCGCCGTTTCAGCACCGGCTGCGTTAGGCATACCGGCGCTGGATCTTCTCCCGGTTATCGAACAAATCTGCCGTAGCGGTAAGCTCCAGGCCGCCGATCTGGTAGAGTTTAACCCGCAGTACGATCGGGACGGGCAGGGCGCAAAGCTTGCCGCCCGTCTGGCCTGGCAAATTGCTCACTGGTGGGCATAACACTATTCAAGGAGTCACGATGTTTTCACGCTCACCCCTGCCGCAGTCGAGCCCTCCCGCGCCTTTCTACGAAAAGGTGAAGCAGGCGATCAGCGAAAAAATCGCCACCGGCGTCTGGCGGCCGCACGACCGCATTCCCTCGGAGGCCGATCTGGTGGCGCAGTTTGGCTTTAGCCGGATGACCGTCAACCGGGCGCTGCGCGAGCTGACTGACGAAGGGCTTCTGGTGCGCCTGCAGGGCGTGGGGACGTTTGTGGCGGAACCGAAAGGGCAGTCCGCCCTGTTTGAAATCCGCAGTATTGCGGACGAAATTGCCGCGCGTAATCATCAGCACCGCTGTGAGGTACTGGTGCTCGAAGAGACCCAGGCCAGCGCCGAGCAGGCGGTAGAGCTGAATGTTAAAGAAGGCTGCCGGATCTTCCACTCGGTGATGGTGCATTTCGAAAACGACATTCCGGTGCAGATTGAGGATCGCTGCGTGAACGCTGAACGGATACCGGACTATCTGAACCAGGATTACACCCAGACCACGCCGCACGCCTATCTCTCGCTCGTCGCACCGCTGACGGAAGGGGAGCACATAGTCGAAGCCGTGCGCGCCACGCCGCAGGAGTGCGAGCGGCTGCGGATTAAAGAGCACGACCCGTGCCTGCTGATCCGCCGTCGAACCTGGTCCTCGTCGCACATCGTGTCACACGCCCGGCTGCTTTTCCCGGGGAACCGTTACCGGCTGCAGGGCCACTTTATGTCATAAGTTTTATAAGCGTGATCGCTAACGCAATATAACAAAATTGTATCTTTTTTGTTAAATCTGGCCTTGTGTGTGCTTGTCTATACAAGTATATCTAAATGCATCATCTGTCCCGTATAGGAGCACACAATGTCGTCAGGTAAATACCGCCAGCAGGACGTCCGCGCCGCGCGCGGCACCACCCTTACCGCCAAAAGCTGGCTCACCGAAGCCCCGCTGCGCATGTTGATGAACAACCTCGATCCTGAGGTGGCGGAAAACCCCCACGAGCTGGTGGTCTACGGCGGCATTGGTCGCGCCGCGCGCAACTGGGAATGCTATGACGCCATTGTTAAGGCACTGACCGAACTCGAACACGACGAAACTCTGCTGGTGCAGTCCGGCAAGCCGGTTGGCGTGTTTAAAACGCATAAAAACGCCCCGCGCGTGCTGATCGCCAACTCTAACCTCGTGCCGCACTGGGCCACCTGGGAGCACTTCAACGAACTCGACGCCAAAGGGCTGGCGATGTATGGCCAGATGACCGCCGGGAGCTGGATCTACATCGGCAGCCAGGGGATCGTGCAGGGCACCTACGAGACTTTCGTGGAAGCCGGTCGCCAGCACTACAACGGCTCGCTGAAAGGCCGCTGGGTGCTCACAGCAGGTCTCGGCGGCATGGGCGGCGCGCAGCCGCTGGCCGCCACGCTGGCCGGTGCGTGTTCGCTGAATATTGAGTGCCAGCAGAGCCGCATTGATTTCCGTCTGCGCACCCGTTACGTCGACGAACAGGCCGAGAATCTCGATGACGCGCTGGCGCGCATCAAAAAATACGCGTCCGAAGGCAAAGCGGTGTCGATTGCCCTGTGCGGCAACGCGGCGGACATTCTTCCTGAACTCGTCGCCCGCGGCGTGCGTCCGGATCTGGTCACCGACCAGACCAGCGCCCATGACCCGCTGCACGGCTACCTGCCAAAAGGCTGGTCGTGGGAAGCCTATCAGCAAAAAGCGGAAACCGATCCGGAAGGCACGGTGCTTGCCGCGAAGCGCTCCATGGCCGAGCACGTCTCCGCCATGCTGGCCTTCAGCCAGATGGGTATTCCGACCTTTGACTACGGCAACAACATTCGCCAGATGGCGAAAGAGATGGGCGTGAATAACGCCTTCGACTTCCCGGGCTTCGTCCCGGCCTATATCCGCCCGCTGTTCTGCCGCGGTATCGGTCCGTTCCGCTGGGTTGCCCTGTCCGGCGACCCGGAGGACATCTACAAGACCGACGCCAAAGTGAAGGAGATCGTCGCCGATGACGAACACCTGCACCACTGGCTGGACATGGCCCGCGAGCGCATTAACTTCCAGGGCCTGCCGGCGCGTATCTGCTGGGTAGGGCTGGAGTGGCGGCAAAAGCTGGGCCTCGCCTTTAACGAAATGGTGCGCAGCGGTGAAGTTTCCGCGCCGATCGTCATCGGCCGCGACCACCTGGACTCCGGCTCCGTCGCCAGCCCGAACCGCGAAACCGAAGCCATGCGCGACGGCTCGGACGCGGTCTCCGACTGGCCATTGCTGAACGCCCTGCTCAACACCGCCAGCGGCGCGACCTGGGTGTCGCTGCACCACGGCGGCGGCGTGGGAATGGGCTTCTCCCAGCATTCCGGGATGGTCATCGTCTGCGACGGTACCGATGAAGCCGCCGCGCGTATCGCTCGCGTGCTGCACAACGACCCGGCAACCGGCGTGATGCGTCACGCGGATGCGGGTTACGAGATTGCCATTGACTGTGCCAAAGAGCAGGGACTTAACCTGCCGATGATCCCTGCCACACAAGGAAAGCATGAATGAACGCGTTAACACTCACTCCCGGCTCGCTGACGCTCAAGCAGCTGCGTAACGTCTGGCGTCAGCCGGTCACCCTTTCGCTTGATGAAAGCGCCCACGCCGCCATTAACGACAGCGTGGCCTGCGTTGAAGCCATCGTTGCCGAAGGGCGCACGGCTTACGGGATTAATACCGGCTTTGGGCTGCTGGCGCAGACCCGCATCGCGACGCACGATCTGGAAAACCTGCAGCGTTCGCTGGTGCTGTCGCACGCGGCGGGCGTTGGCCAGCCGCTTGACGATGAGATTGTCCGTCTGATGATGGTACTCAAAATCAACAGCCTGGCGCGCGGTTTCTCCGGCATTCGCCTGAGCGTGATCCAGGCGCTGATGGCACTGGTTAATGCAGAGGTCTATCCGTGGATCCCGGCGAAGGGCTCCGTCGGGGCCTCCGGCGATCTCGCGCCGCTGGCGCACATGTCGCTGCTGCTGCTGGGTGAAGGCAAAGCGCGCTGGCAGGGCGAGTGGCTTCCGGCGAAAGAGGCGCTGAAAAAAGCCGGCTTAACGCCGATCACGCTGGCGGCGAAAGAGGGGCTGGCGCTGCTGAACGGCACGCAGGCATCAACAGCTTTCGCGCTGCGCGGCCTGTTTGAAGCGGAAGATCTGTTTGCCTCGGCGGTGGTGTGCGGTGCGCTGACCACCGAAGCGGTGCTGGGCTCGCGTCGCCCGTTCGATGCCCGCATCCACGAGGTGCGCGGTCAGCGCGGGCAGATCGATGCCGCCGCGATGTACCGTCACGTGCTTACCGACACCAGCGAGATCGCGGATTCACACCACAACTGTGAAAAGGTGCAGGATCCCTATTCCCTGCGCTGCCAGCCGCAGGTGATGGGCGCGTGCCTGACGCAGCTGCGCCAGGCGGCGGAGGTGCTGCTGGTGGAGGCCAACGCGGTGTCCGATAACCCGCTGGTGTTCGCCCAGGAAAACGAGGTGGTCTCAGGCGGTAACTTCCACGCCGAGCCGGTGGCAATGGCTGCGGACAACATCGCGCTGGCGATTGCCGAAGTCGGCGCGTTGTCCGAGCGCCGCATCGCTCTGATGATGGATAAACACATGTCCCAGCTGCCACCGTTCCTGGTGCGTAACGGCGGGGTCAACTCGGGCTTTATGATTGCTCAGGTGACGGCCGCAGCGCTGGCAAGCGAGAACAAGGCGCTGTCGCATCCGCACAGCGTGGACAGCCTGCCCACCTCGGCGAATCAGGAAGATCACGTTTCGATGGCACCGGCTGCCGGGCGTCGTCTCTGGGAAATGGCCTCCAACACCCGCGGCGTGCTGGCGGTGGAATGGCTGGCGGCGAGTCAGGGTATCGATCTGCGTGAAGGGCTCAAATCCAGCCCGCTGCTTGAGCAGGCGCGTCAGGTGCTGCGCGAGCACGTCACGCATTACGATGACGACCGCTTCTTCGCCCCGGATATTGATAAGGCGATGCAGCTTCTGGAAGAAGGGCGGCTGGTGGGTCTGCTACCTTCGGTGCTGTGATTTTTTTGCCCGGTGGCGCTGCGCTTACCGGGCCTACGAATGCGAAATCCAGGCCGGGTATGGCGTAGCCGCCACCCGGCTTTTTTCAGGAATACATCGCCGTAATCGACGCGCTCCCCAGGGAATGGAAATGCACGTTAAACCCGACCATTGCGCCGCTCGCGCCTTCATCGACGTCAATCTTCTCCACGTCCAGCGCGTGCACCGTGAAGATATAGCGGTGGGTTTCCCCTTTTGGTGGCGCCGCGCCACCGTAGCCCGCTTTACCAAAATCGGTGCGCGTCTGAATGGCACCTTCAGGCAGGGCAACCAGGTCTGAACCGGAACCCTGCGGGAGCACGCGCGTGTCGGCAGGCAGGTTCGCCACAATCCAGTGCCACCAGCCGGAGCCGGTCGGTGCGTCCGGGTCGTAGCAGGTCACGACAAAGCTTTTGGTGCCTGCCGGAACCTCGTCCCACGCCAGGTGCGGGGAGATGTTATCGCCCTGATACCCCATGCCGTTGAAAACGTGCCGTTCCGGGAGTTTTTCACCGTCGCGCAGATCTTTACTGATGATTTTCATACGGTTTACCCTTGTTGATCGCTCGTTCAGCAAGTGTAATGCATTGGGTTAAATCGTGAAATGCGCGGGAATGTTAACGGCTGTTACAACCGCGTCGGTTAATTTTCGAAGCTGCTCTGGCGTGATGCTGTACGGCGGCATCAGGTAGATAAGCTTGCCGAAAGGCCGGACCCACACGCCCTGGTCCACAAAGAAGCGCTGCAGCGTCGCCATATTCACCGGATGGGTGGTTTCAATCACCCCGATGGCGCCCAGCACGCGCACGTCCGCCACGAAATTCGCGCCCGAGGCGGCGCTCAGCTCCGTTTTCAGCTGCGCCTCAATCGCCGCAACCTGCGTCTGCCACTCGCCGCTCTCCAGAATCGCAAGGCTTTCACTCGCCACGGCACAGGCCAGCGGGTTACCCATAAACGTCGGACCGTGCATAAAGCAGCCCGCTTCACCGTCGCTGATGGTGTCGGCCACCTGGCGGGTCGTGAGCGTGGCGGAGAGCGTCATGGTGCCGCCCGTCAGCGCTTTGCCGAGGCACAGAATATCCGGGGCGATACCCGCATGCTCGCAGGCAAACAGCTTGCCGGTGCGGCCAAAGCCGGTGGCAATCTCATCGGCAATCAGCAGAATGCCCTCGCGGTCGCACATCCTGCGAATACGCCTCAGCCATTCCGGATGGTACATCCGCATTCCGCCCGCGCCTTGCACAATAGGCTCAAGGATCACGGCGGCAATCTCATGACGATGCGCCGCCATCAGCCGCGCAAAGCCGATCATGTCCATCTCGTTCCACTCGCCGTCGAAGCGGGTCTGCGGCGCAGGGGCAAACAGGTTTTCCGGCAGATACCCCTTCCATAGGCTGTGCATGGAGTTGTCCGGATCGCAAACCGACATCGCCCCGAAGGTATCCCCGTGATAGCCGTTGCGGAAGGTGAGGAACCGCTGGCGCGTTTCGCCTCTGGCGTGCCAGTACTGCAGCGCCATTTTCATCGCCACTTCCACCGCCACGGAGCCGGAATCGGCCAGGAATACGCACTCCAGCGAGTCAGGCGTCATCGCCACCAGACGACGGCATAAATCCACCGCGGGCTGATGGGTGATCCCGCCAAACATCACGTGCGACATCTGGTCAATCTGGGCCTTCATCGCCGCATTCAGGCGCGGGTGGTTGTACCCGTGAATCGCCGCCCACCATGAAGACATGCCGTCAACGAGCCGCTCGCCGCTGGCGAGGTGCAGCTCGCAGCCGTGGGCGGAGGCAACCGGATAGACGGGAAGGGGGCGGGTGGTGGAGGTGTAAGGGTGCCAGATATGCTGCTTGTCGAAGGCGAGATCGTCCTGGGTCATAATCGACTTGTAAACCATTTTGAAAAGTTTTAGGTTTACGAGTATAAACCGAACCGAAAATTAACAAAACCCTTTGGAGAAGCCCGATGGCTCACCACGCACGCTGGACGATGTCGCAAGTTACTGAATTATTCAACAAACCTTTCCTTGAGCTGATGTTCGAAGCCCAACAGGTGCATCGTCAGCACTTCGATCCCCGCCATGTTCAGGTCAGCACGCTGCTGTCGATCAAGACCGGCGCCTGCCCCGAAGACTGCAAAT
This sequence comes from Enterobacter sp. 241F3, assembly GCF_034106785.1. Taxonomy (NCBI): domain Bacteria; kingdom Pseudomonadati; phylum Pseudomonadota; class Gammaproteobacteria; order Enterobacterales; family Enterobacteriaceae; genus Enterobacter; species Enterobacter sp. 241F3. Next base: position 1,086,432 of record NZ_JAWNDD010000001.1, on the reverse strand, counting down.
ATTGCCCGCAGAGCGCGCGCTACAAAACCGGTCTGGAGTCAGAGCGCCTGATGGAAGTCGATCAGGTCCTCGACTCCGCGCGCAAGGCGAAAAACGCCGGCTCGACCCGCTTCTGCATGGGCGCGGCGTGGAAGAACCCGCACGATCGCGACATGCCGTATCTGGAGCAGATGGTGAAGGGCGTGAAGGAGATGGGCCTCGAAGCCTGTATGACGCTCGGTACGCTCAACGAGGAGCAGGCGCAGCGCCTCTCGGCAGCGGGGCTGGATTACTACAACCACAACCTCGACACCTCGCCGGAATTTTACGGCAACATCATCACCACGCGTACCTACCAGGAGCGTCTGGATACGCTGGATAAAGTGCGTGACGCGGGGATTAAGGTCTGCTCCGGCGGCATCGTGGGCTTAGGCGAAACCGTGAAAGACCGCGCGGGCCTGCTGCTGCAGCTGGCGAACCTGCCGACCCCGCCGGAAAGCGTGCCGATCAACATGCTGGTGAAGGTCAAGGGCACGCCGCTGGCTGATAACGAGGACGTGGATGCGTTTGATTTTATCCGCACCATCGCGGTGGCACGCATCATGATGCCAACGTCTTACGTTCGCCTCTCAGCGGGTCGCGAGCAGATGAACGAGCAGACCCAGGCCATGTGCTTTATGGCCGGAGCCAACTCCATCTTCTACGGCTGCAAGCTGCTGACCACGCCGAACCCGGAAGAGGATAAAGACGTTCAGCTGTTCCGCAAGCTGGGGCTGAACCCGCATCAGACCGAAGTGCTGACGGGCGATAACGAGCAACAGCAGCAGCTGGAGCAGCAGATTTTCAACGCCGACACCGAACAGTTCTACAACGCGGCAGCCGTATGACCTGGCAGGCACGTATCAACTCTGCGCTCGACGACCGTCGGGCGGCAGAGGCATTTCGCGTTCGCAGGGTGGTGGAAAACGGCGCGGGCCGTTTTCTTACCCGTGAAGGCCAGCGGTTCTGCAATTTCTCCAGCAACGACTATCTCGGGCTGAGCCAGCATCCGGCCATCATCCGCGCCTGGCAGAAGGGCGCTGAGCGGTTTGGCGTGGGCAGCGGCGGATCGGGGCACGTCAGCGGGTACACCACGGCGCATCATGCGCTGGAAGAGGAGCTTGCCGACTGGCTCGGCTACCCGCGCGCGCTGCTGTTTATCTCCGGCTTTGCCGCCAACCAGGCGGTCATTACGGCCCTGATGGGGAAGGACGATCGCATTGTTGCCGATCGCTTAAGCCATGCGTCCCTGCTGGAGGCGGCAAATTTAAGCCCGGCTCAGCTGCGGCGTTTTGTCCATAACGATGCGGGACAGCTCGCAGCGCTGCTGGATAAACCCTGCGAAGGACAACAGCTGGCTGTCACCGAAGGAGTGTTCAGCATGGACGGCGACAGCGCGCCGCTTGCCGCGCTGCACGAGGCCGCAAAGCGACAGAATGCCTGGCTGCTGGTGGACGATGCCCACGGCACCGGCGTGATGGGCGACGAAGGGCGCGGAAGCGCGTATCAGCAAAACGTGAAGCCTGAACTGCTGATTGTCACCTTTGGCAAGGGCTTTGGCGTTAGCGGCGCCGCCGTGCTGTGCAGCGAATCCGTCGCCGACTATCTGCTGCAGTTTGCCCGACACCTGATCTACAGCACCAGCATGCCCCCGGCGCAGGCCGTGGCGCTGTCTGCGTCGCTGGCGGTGATCCGCAGCGCAGAAGGGGATGAACGTCGCCAGCAGCTGGCAGAGCATGTTGCCCGCTTCCGTCAGGGGTTAGCGGCGCTGCCTTTCCGCAGTCCCGATTCGCAGAGCGCTATCCAGCCGGTGATTGTCGGCGAAAACGGCCGCGCGCTGGCGCTGGCACAGGCGCTGCGCCAGCGCGGCATGTGGGTGACCGCCATTCGCCCGCCAACAGTACCACCGGGCACGGCGCGTCTGCGCTTAACCCTGACGGCGGCGCATGAACGACAGGATATTGAGACGTTGCTGGAGGCGCTCCATGATGCCGGTGAATAAGCAGGCCATCGCGGCGGCATTTGGCCGCGCCGCGCAGAGCTATTCGCAGCACGATGAGCTGCAGCGTCTGAGCGCGCAGGGGCTTCTGGCCGCGCTTGGCGAGAACCGTTTTCCACAGGTGCTGGACGCCGGCTGTGGTCCCGGCAGCAACAGCCGCTACTGGCGCGGGGCGGGAAGCCAGGTGACGGCTATCGATCTCTCAGCCCAGATGCTTGAAGAGGCGCGCCAGCAGCAGGCGGCGCATCGCTATCTGCTGGCCGATATCGAGGCGATCCCGCTGGCGGACGCGCAGTTCGATCTGGTCTGGAGCCATCTGGCGGTTCAGTGGTGCAGCAGCCTGCCGCAGGCCTTGCGCGAGCTTTATCGCGTCGCGCGACCGGGCGGGAAGGTGGCGTTTACCACCCTGCTGGAAAGTTCGCTGCCGGAGCTGAATCAGGCCTGGCAGGCAGTCGATGAACAGCCGCACGCTAACCGGTTTTTATCGCATGAGCAGGTGACGCAGGCGCTGGCAGGCTGGCGCGCTCGCAGCGTAGTGCAGACCATCACGCTCAATTTTAGCGATGCGTTCAGCGCCATGCGTTCGCTGAAGGGCATAGGCGCCACGCACCTGCATACCGGACGCGAGAAAAAACCGCTCACCCGCGGTCAGCTGCAGCGCCTTGAGCTGGCCTGGCCGCAGCAGCGGGGTCAATTCCCGCTCTCCTATCAACTTTTTCATGGGATTATCGAACGTGACTGAACGTTATTTTGTCACCGGCACGGACACAGAAGTGGGTAAAACGGTGGCCAGCTCGGCGCTGCTGCAGGCGGCACGGCTGCTCGGGAAAAACACCGCCGGATATAAGCCCGTGGCGTCCGGCAGCGAGATGACGGCGGAAGGGTTACGCAACACCGACGCGTTGGCGCTCCAGCGTAACAGCACCCTTGAACTCGCCTATTCCGCGGTGAATCCGTACACCTTTGCCGAGCCGACCTCGCCGCACATTATCAGCGCCGATGAAGGTCGTCCTATTGATTTCGCCGTGCTGTCCGCCGGATTGCGGACGCTGGAAAATCAGGCCGACTGGGTGCTGGTTGAAGGGGCTGGCGGCTGGTTTACGCCGCTTTCGGACACGCAGACGTTTGCTGACTGGGTGCAGGCCGAGCAGCTTTCGGTGATTCTGGTCGTCGGCGTCAGGCTGGGCTGCATCAATCACGCCATGTTGACCGCGCAGGCCGTACAGCAGGCCGGACTGCGTCTGGCGGGCTGGATAGCCAACGACGTGGTTGCGCCGGGTAAACGCCATCAGGAGTATCTGGCGACGCTCAGGCGCGTCCTTCTCGCGCCGTGCCTTGGGGAAATCCCCTGGCTTGCTGACGGCGCGGAAAATGGCGAAACCGGGCGTTATCTCGATCTCAGCGTCTTGCTTCCCGCGACATCCAGTGAGCAATAAGCTCGTCATCCAGTTCGTTAACGTGGCCCTGCGCCACGTTACGCCCGCGATAGAGCATACAGAAACGGTCAGCCACCCGGCGGATAAACGACAGCTGCTGCTCCGCTAACAGCACCGTCATACCTAACTCCCGATTTAAGCGCACCAGCAGCTGCCCCAGCTTCTGGGCGAAGCTGTGTCCTGCGCCGTGCAGGGGCTCATCGAGGATCAGCAGGTGAGGACGGTTCACCAGCGCATTAGCCAGCGCCAGCTGGTATTGGTCGTCCGGAGAGAGCGTGTTGGCACGTGTCTGTCGCACCCCATAGAGCGCCGGAAACAGGTCGTAAACGTCATTTTTTGCGTTCGGGTTAGGTTTCCCCGTCGCGCGCATGGCGATATGCAGGTTCTCCTCAATCGTTAGCTGGGAGAAGATCCGCCTGTCCTGCGAGACATAGCCAATCTCCGGGCCGGAACGCTGTTCTGGCGGCGGGTTTAGCAAATCACGCGGCGGCGCGCCCGCCTCATACCAGATGATGCTGCCGCTTTCGACAGGCACCTTCCCGGCGATGCAATTCATTAGGGTGGTTTTCCCCATGCCCGGCAGGCCAACGACGCCTGTACACATCCCTTGCGGAAAATCTAAATCCACATTCCATAGCGTATGTTGACTTCCGTAAAACTGATTCACAGCACGCAGACTCAACATCTTTCTCTCCTTAAAAATGTGTGTAGGTGAGGCTCGCTGTTGATTCTGCAAAACCCCTGCCATAAAGCGGAAAGTGATTAAAAAAGCGACTTTTTTAGGAATAAGTCACCGGAAAGCGGTTTATAAAAAACCGGATTGCACATTGACGGTGCCGCCGGTGATGAGTTGTGGTGCAGAACCCGAAATGATGAAAATGTGAGCAAGATCCCATCGGTTGGTTATGAATGACGCAACTGTTAATCAGCAAAAAATAGCTATAAAAATTTTTTGTCGCCGTCTCGTGGGAAAATCCGGGAATTTGCAGAGCGCCAGTCTGTATGGGCTGGAAGCAGTTATCCACTATTCCTGTGGATAACCATGTGCATTAGAGTTAGAAAACACGCGATAAGCGAGAGAAGACGCGGCTTACGCCCAAATTGGCGCGAAACGCGGCTTTAGAAAATATCGTTTATTTTTTAACTGCTTAGATAAAAGCAATTCCCGTCATGAAAGTGTCACCGGTTGCCATAAAACTATCATTACCTGGCTTGACAAATGTTAAAAAAGAAAAAGTTCTGGGGATAACCTGACCTGACTGGTGTTTTATGTTGCCACTGTCCAAATTTTGGCCGCTATCGCGCTAATCATTCAGGCGCTATGCTAAATATCCTGACATGCTACTGGTTTTTCATCCAGTGTTTTTTACTGGCATTCCTGGCAACAAGGAGTAAAATTACACACCTGCCGCTTATAACGTCATCAGGTTGTCGCCCATGAGTAAACCGTTCAAATTGAATTCTGCTTTCCGTCCATCAGGCGATCAGCCTGAGGCGATCCGTCGTCTGGAAGAGGGGCTGGAAGATGGGCTGGCGCACCAGACGCTGCTGGGGGTAACCGGCTCAGGTAAAACGTTCACCATCGCCAACGTGATTGCGGATCTCCAGCGCCCAACGATGGTGCTGGCACCCAATAAAACCCTGGCGGCGCAGCTATACGGCGAAATGAAAGAGTTCTTCCCGGAAAACGCGGTGGAGTATTTCGTCTCCTACTACGATTACTACCAGCCTGAAGCCTATGTGCCGAGCTCTGACACCTTCATTGAGAAAGATGCCTCGGTGAACGAACACATCGAGCAGATGCGACTGTCGGCCACAAAGGCGCTTCTGGAGCGTCGTGATGTGATCGTCGTTGCCTCGGTTTCCGCGATCTACGGTCTGGGCGATCCGGATCTCTATCTCAAGATGATGCTGCACCTGACGCAGGGGATGATCATCGACCAGCGCGCGATTTTGCGTCGCCTGGCGGAGCTGCAGTACACCCGCAACGATCAGGCCTTCCAGCGCGGCACCTTCCGCGTGCGCGGCGAAGTGATCGACATCTTCCCGGCAGAATCGGACGATATGGCGCTGCGCGTCGAGCTGTTTGACGAGGAGGTCGAGCGCCTGTCGCTCTTCGACCCGCTGACCGGACACGTTGAGTCAGTGATCCAGCGCTTCACCATCTACCCGAAAACGCACTACGTGACGCCGCGCGAGCGTATCGTGCAGGCGATGGAAGAGATCAAAGTGGAGCTGGCCGAGCGCCGTAAGGTGCTGCTGGCGAACAATAAGCTGCTGGAAGAGCAGCGCCTGAGCCAGCGTACCCAGTTTGACCTTGAGATGATGAACGAGCTGGGCTACTGCTCCGGCATTGAAAACTACTCGCGCTTCCTCTCTGGGCGCGGGCCCGGCGAGCCGCCGCCGACGCTGTTTGATTACCTTCCGGCCGACGGTTTGCTGGTGATCGACGAATCCCACGTCACGATCCCGCAGATCGGCGGGATGTACCGCGGCGACCGGGCGCGTAAAGAGACGCTGGTGGAGTACGGTTTCCGCCTGCCGTCAGCGCTGGATAACCGTCCGATGAAGTTTGAAGAGTTTGAGGCGCTGGCGCCGCAAACCATCTACGTCTCGGCCACGCCGGGCAACTACGAGCTGGAAAAATCCGGCGATGAGGTGGTGGACCAGGTGGTGCGTCCGACTGGATTGCTGGACCCGATTATCGAGGTGCGTCCGGTGGCAACGCAGGTGGACGACCTGCTCTCTGAGATCCGCGCCCGTTCCGCCATTAACGAGCGCGTGCTGGTGACCACGCTCACCAAGCGTATGGCGGAAGACCTCACCGAGTATCTCGAAGAGCACGGCGAGAAGGTGCGTTATCTTCACTCGGATATCGATACCGTGGAGCGCATGGAGATCATCCGCGATCTGCGTCTGGGCGAGTTTGACGTGCTGGTAGGGATCAACCTGCTGCGAGAAGGTCTGGACATGCCGGAAGTCTCGCTGGTGGCGATTCTGGACGCGGATAAAGAGGGCTTCCTGCGTTCCGAGCGTTCGCTGATTCAGACCATTGGCCGCGCCGCGCGTAACGTCAACGGTAAAGCGATTCTGTACGGTGACAAAATTACCCCGTCGATGGCGAAAGCGATTGGCGAGACGGAACGCCGCCGCGAGAAACAGCAGCGCTACAACGAAGAACACGGCATTACGCCGCAGGGGCTGAACAAGAAGGTGGTGGATATTCTGGCGCTGGGTCAGAATATTGCCAAAACCAAAGCGAAAGGCCGCGGCAAGGCGCGTTCAGTGGTGGAAGAAGATACCGTCGTGCTGACGCCGAAAGCGCTGCAGCAGAAAATCCACGAGCTGGAAGGGCAGATGATGCAGCACGCCCAGAATCTGGAGTTCGAAGAGGCGGCGCAGATCCGCGACCAGCTTCATCAGCTGCGGGATCTGTTTATCGCGGCATCATAGGTTAGTTTTGCCCGGTGGCGCTGCGCTTACCGGGCCTGCGGGATTCGCGCCTTTTGTCGCTCCGCTAAGCGCAGCGCCAACGGGTTTTATTGTCAGCCCAGCGCCTGAATCGCCTTCTCCAGCGCCTCGCGCAGCAAATGGCGATCGTGGCGATATTTGATGTCTGAAGCCTCCAGCGGCTCCTGAATCACCACACGATCGCCGATGCCGGACACATCCACCTTCGGCCCAACCACCACGCCGTCAATGATCTTCTTACCGACGTAATGCTCCATCAAGCTGAGTTTATCCGCCAGCGACAGGCTTGCGGCTGCTGGACTCAGCTCACGGCCTAAATTGCCGATGTAAACCATCGGGGCAGGAGTGCGGCGCAGCGCCTGTGCCAGCTCTTTCACCAGCAGAATGGGCATCAGGCTGGTGTAAAAACTGCCTGGACCGATCAGGATAAGATCCGCTTCCCCGATGGCCTCTACCGCTTCTCGCGTGGCGGGCACGCTCGGATAGGTCATCAACTCCGCTGGCGGCAGGAGGAGCTGGTCGATATTCACCTCGCCGTAAACTTCATGCCCTTCGGCGTCGATGGCCATTAAGTCAACCGGTTGTTCAGACATGGGGATCAGGAATGCGTCCACTTTCAGCAGATTACGGATCAAGTTAATGGCTTCCAGAGGCCGTACGCTCAGGTGATCCAATGCCTTTAACATCAGATTTCCGAGGTTATGCCCGGAAAGTTCGCCATTACCGCCAAAACGGTACTCAAACATCGCCGATGCGACGCTCGGCTCGGTAATTAACTGGTTCAGGCAGTTGCGCATATCTCCCCAGGCAATGCCGCCTTCGGCACGACGAATGCGCCCGGTTGAGCCGCCGTTATCGGTGGTAGTGACTATCCCTGTCAGCCTTGAGCCGAGTGACGATAAAGAGGACATAACCCGGCCTAAGCCGTGTCCTCCGCCAAGAGCGACCACTCGGTCAAGATCCGCAAAAGTGCGATTGCGCATACGTATTCCTTATCACGTTCGATCGCGTAACAGTAACCTAACTACCCCTAAAAGACGATGCCTCACCCGATGCAAAATGACGTATATCAATGTGAAAATGCGGTTTTTAGGTATTCTGTAGCGAAAATGCAGGATTGATTCGCTATATACGTAATTATATAGCGAAAAGCGACAATGGCGCCGTGAGAATTTCCGCGCTACTATCGCCCTAACCACGTTTTCAAAAATGAAAACATACACTCTAGCCCTTGCGCCTGTGTCGAAAGATATGGCGCTCTGGCCGTGGCGAATTTGCCACCAGGGTACAGAAAGAAATGACTGTGCCTCCCGATCTGGAAAGGTGTACATGGCTTCACAACTTACTGATGCTTTCGCGCGTAAGTTTTATTACTTACGTCTGTCGATTACCGATGTGTGCAACTTCCGTTGCACCTACTGCCTGCCCGACGGCTACAAACCGGGCAGAGTTACCAATAACGGCTTTCTCTCCGTGGATGAAGTGCGTCGCGTCACGCGCGCCTTCTCTGAGCTCGGCACCGAAAAAGTGCGCCTTACCGGCGGTGAACCCTCGCTGCGCCGCGATTTCCCCGACATCATTGCCGCCGTGCGTGAAAACGAACGTATCCGCCAGATTGCGGTGACCACCAACGGTTACCGTATGGCGCGTGACGTGGCCACCTGGCGCGATGCGGGCCTAACCGCCATTAACGTCAGCGTGGACAGTCTGGATGCCCGCCAGTTCCACGCCATTACCGGTCAGGATAAATTCCAGCAGGTCATGGACGGTATTGATGCGGCATTTGCGGCCGGCTTCGAAAAAGTCAAAGTCAACACGGTGCTGATGCGTGATGTGAACCATCACCAGCTCGATACCTTCCTGGCGTGGATCAAAACCCGCCCCATTCAGCTGCGTTTTATTGAGCTGATGGAAACCGGCGAGGGCAGCGAGCTGTTTCGCCGCCATCACATCTCCGGCATGGTTCTGCGCGACGCGCTGCTGAAACGCGGCTGGATCCACCAGATCCGCCAGCGCAGCGACGGTCCGGCGCAGGTCTTCTGCCATCCTGATTACGAAGGCGAAATTGGGCTTATCATGCCTTACGAGAAAGACTTCTGTGCCAGCTGCAACCGCCTGCGCGTCTCCTCCGTGGGCAAGCTCCATCTCTGCCTGTTCGGCGACGGCGGCGTGGACCTTCGCGATCTGCTGGAAGACGATGCTCAGCAGGACGCGCTTGAAGCACGCATTTCTGAAGCGCTGACGCATAAAAAACAGACCCACTTCCTGCATCAGGGCAATACCGGTATTACTCAGAACCTGTCCTACATCGGCGGGTAATCAGGCTTAAGAAGGAATCAGAAGATGAGTCAGGTAAGCGCAGAATTTATCCCGACACGCATTGCTATTCTTACCGTTTCCGACCGCCGTGGCGAAGAGGATGATACCTCCGGCCACTGGCTGCGCGATGCGGCCCATGACGCAGGACATAACATCGTTGATAAAGCGATCGTGAAGGAGAACCGCTACGCCATTCGCGCGCAGGTCTCTCAGTGGATCGCCAGCGATGAAGTTCAGGTGGTGCTGATCAATGGCGGCACCGGCTTTACCGCAGGCGATCAGGCCCCCGAAGCGCTAATCCCGCTGTTCGACCGCGAGGTGGAAGGCTTCGGCGAAGTGTTCCGCATGCTCTCCTTTGAAGAGATTGGTACCTCCACGCTTCAGTCGCGCGCCGTGGCGGGCGTGGCTAACAAAACCCTGATTTTCGCCATGCCGGGCTCGACCAAAGCCTGCCGCACCGCGTGGGAAAACATCATCGCCCCGCAGCTGGATGCCCGTACCCGTCCGTGTAATTTCCATCCCCATTTAAAGAAATAAGCTATGTCACAACTGACCCACATTAACGCCGCTGGCGAAGCGCATATGGTGGACGTCTCCGCCAAAGCGGAAACGGTGCGCGAGGCGCGCGCCGAAGCGTACGTCACCATGCTGCCGGAAACGCTGACGATGATTATCGACGGCAGCCATCACAAAGGTGATGTCTTTGCCACCGCGCGCATTGCGGGAATTCAGGCCGCCAAACGGACCTGGGATCTTATTCCGCTGTGCCATCCGCTGATGCTGAGCAAGGTGGAAGTGAACCTGCAGGCGCAGCCGGAGCACAATCGCGTGCGCATTGAGTCACTCTGCCGCTTAACCGGCAAAACCGGCGTGGAGATGGAGGCGCTGACGGCGGCCTCCGTTGCCGCGCTGACCATCTACGACATGTGCAAAGCGGTGCAGAAAGATATGGTGATTGGCCCGGTGCGTCTGCTGGCAAAAAGCGGCGGCAAATCCGGTGATTTTAAGGTGGACAGCCATGATTAAGGTGCTCTTTTTTGCGCAGGTGCGCGAGCTGGTGAATACCGACAGCCTGACGCTGGACGCGTCTTTTGATAACGTCGCTGCCCTGCGCGCGCATCTGGCGGCACAAAGCGACCGCTGGGCGCTGGCGCTCGACGAAGGCAAGCTGCTGGCCGCCGTTAACCAGACACTGGTGGAATTCACCCATCCGCTTAACGCAGGGGATGAAGTGGCCTTCTTCCCGCCGGTGACAGGGGGCTAAGATGGCTGAAACCCGAATTCTGGTGAGTCATGAGCGTTTTAACGTAGGGACCGAATACGGCTGGCTGGCGGAACGCGATGAAGACGGCGCGGTCGTGACCTTTACCGGCAAGGTGCGCAACCACAACCTCGGCGACAGCGTGAAGGCACTGACGCTGGAGCACTATCCGGGGATGACCGAGAAATCGCTGGCGGAGATTGTCGACGAGGCGCGAGGCCGCTGGCCGCTCGGGCGAGTCACGGTTATTCACCGCATCGGCGAGATGTGGCCCGGCGAGGAGATTGTCTTCGTCGGCGTTACCAGCGCCCACCGAGGCAGCGCGTTTGCGGCAGGGGAGTTCATTATGGATTTTCTCAAAACCAAAGCTCCATTCTGGAAGCGCGAAGCCACGCCGGAAGGGGATCGCTGGGTAGAATCTCGCGACAGCGATAAGCAGGCCGCCAGCCGTTGGTAGTTGGTTTACGTGGATGTGTTACTCTTAACGAGTGTGTCTACTTAATCTTAATCAGGAGTGAATCATGGACCGATTTCCGCGTTCCGATTCAATAGTACAGCAGACCCGTAGCGGCCTGCAGACGTATATGGCTCAGGTGTATGGCTGGATGACTGTTGGCCTGCTGCTTACCGCGTTTATCGCGTGGTATGCAGCGAACACGCCGGAACTGATGATGTTTATCTTCTCCAGCAAAATCACCTTCTTTGGGCTGATTATCGCGCAGCTGGCGCTGGTGTTTGTGCTTTCTGGTCTGGTGCACAAGCTGAGTGCCGGCATGGCAACGACCCTGTTTATGCTCTATTCGGCGCTAACGGGCCTGACGCTTTCCAGCATTTTCATCGTTTACACCTATTCATCCATCGCCAGCACCTTCGTGGTGACCGGCGGGATGTTTGGTGCGATGAGCCTGTACGGTTACACCACGAAGCGCGATCTGAGCGGCTTCGGCAGCATGCTGTTTATGGGGCTGATCGGGATTGTGCTGGCGTCGCTGGTGAACCTGTGGCTGAAGAGCGACGCGCTGATGTGGGCTGTGACCTATATCGGGGTGGTGCTCTTCGTGGGGTTAACGGCCTATGACACCCAGAAGCTGAAAAACATCGGTGAGCAGATCGACGTGCGCGACAGTTCCAACCTGCGCAAATACTCGATTCTGGGCGCACTGACGCTCTATCTGGACTTCATCAACCTGTTCCTGATGCTGCTGCGAATTCTTGGCAACCGTCGTTAAGATTGCTTTGCCGGGTGGCGGTGCTGTCTGGTGCCCTCACCCTGACCCTCTCCCACGGGAGAGGGAACAAACACTAAAAACGGCAACAAGGTTGCCGTTTTGCTTTTATTTCGCCAGCGCCTTCTCGTTCTTCGCCCGTAACTTCTTCGCCCGGCTCTCCAGCACCAGATAGCAGACCGTTGCCAGCGCCAGCGGCAGGAAGTAATACAGCATCCGGTACGCCAGCAGGGCCGCGATAATCGTGCCCTGAGAGACATGCTCCCCGGCCAGCAGGGCAATAAACACCGCTTCCAGCACGCCGATCCCCGCCGGAATATGCACAATCACCCCGGCAATGCTGCTCACCAGCAGCACGCCCAGCACGAAGAAGTAGTTCACGTCCTCGCCGATTAGCAGCCAGATAATGGCCCCCATCGCCATCCAGTTGGCGCTGGAGACCGCCATCTGCAGCACCGCAAACTTCCACGAGGGCAGCACCAGCTTTTGCCCCTTGATGGTCATATGGCGGCGTTTAGCAAACGCGCAGGCCCACAGATAAACGGCGATAATCAGCAGGAGTACGATGCCCAGAATGCGCAGCGTGGCCTCATCGATATACCAGTGCGCGGGTAGCTGCACCACGCCGATGGTGAAGATCACCCCGCCGAGCAGAATATAGCCCAGCCAGTTGGTGGTGATGCTTAACGAGAAAATGCGCGTGATGGTCCCGCCCGGCAGGCCGAGCCGCGAGTAGAGGCGATAGCGCATGCCAATCCCCCCGACCCAGGTGCTCAGCGTCAGGTTAAAGGCGTAGCAGATAAACGACACCAGCATCACCTGACGTTTGGCCAGCTTGTGGCCGCAGTAGGCGCGACCCAGCAGGTCATAGCAGCCGTACATCAGGTAGCTTACGATAACCAGCCCCGTCGCGCCCAGCAGCACCATCCGGTTATAGTTGCGGATAACCTTCCACACCTCTTCCCAGTCAACTTTCTGCGCGTAGACCACCAGCAGAACCGCGACCGCAATAAAAAACAGCCATGTCAGGATCTTTTTTGCCAGCCGCCAGCGTGGATGCGATTTCGACATCAGGGTTTGCCTCCATCTTCCGCTTCTATGCGGTCCTGGGTTTCCATTTCGGGTTGTACCGGCGGGTCCACCTGCGCCAGCTTCGGCGTATGCGCCGGCAGCCAGCCGACCATCGCCGGGAAATGCCGCAGAAAGTGGAACACCACCACGCTGATGCCCAGGTTCCACCAGGTGCGTTTGGGGACCATGGACTCATCCACACGCACGCAGTCATTGACGATCAACGCCTGCAGGTTATCCCGCAGGGTCTGATTAAACTGACGATCGTGAATGATCAGGTTAGCTTCAAGGTTAAGCGATAAGCTCAGCGGATCGAGGTTACTGGAGCCCACGGTGGCCCAGTGATCGTCCATCAGCGCGACTTTGCCGTGCAGCGGCCGACGGCGGTATTCGTAGATCTGTACGCCGCCCTTCACCAGATAGTTATAAAGCAGCCGCGCCCCGACTTTGACGATCGGCATATCCGGTTCGCCCTGCACAATCAGCTTCACGCGTACCCCGCGCCGGGCCGCATTGCGCATGGCGTGCAGCAGACGATAGCCGGGGAAAAAGTAGGCGTTAGCAATAATCACTTCGCGCTTCGCGTTGGCGAGCATCTTGAGATAATGACGTTCGATATCGTCCCGGTGCTCGCCGTTATCACGCCAGACGAAAAGGGCCTGCGCTTCGCCGGGCTTCCGGTTCTCTTCCGGGCGATGGCGGCGTCGCCACCAGCGGCGAACGGCCTCTTTCCCCGGCAGGTTCTCCAGCTCAAACAGCAAAATGTCCTGCACTACCGGGCCTTCAATGCGAATGGCGTAATCCTGCTTCGCTTCCGGGCCGTAGTCGGACATATGCTCCGCGGAGTAGTTAATGCCGCCAACAAACGCCACCGTCTCATCCACCACCACAATTTTGCGGTGCATCCGGCGGAAAAGGTTGGTCCGCATGCCAAAGAGGCGAGGGCCGGGATCGTAGTAGCGGAACACCACCCCCGCGGTGGTCAGTTCGTTGACGAACGCATCGCTGAGGTCCGGCGAGCCATAGCCATCCAGCAGCACTTCAATTTTGACGCCGCGCTGGGCGGCGCGCAGCAGCACGCTGTGCAGCTGCTTGCCGACGTTGTCTTCGAACCAGATAAAGGTTTCGAGGATCACCTTCTGCTGAGCGTTATCAATCGCCTTAAACACGGCCGGGTAATACTCGTCCCCGTTGACCAGCAGCGTGATCCGGTTGCCTTCCTGCCAGGAACATTTCATAGGTGGATCTCCGCGCTGAGCGGCGCATGGTCGGAAAGATGCCGCCAGTTAAGGAGCGCCAGGGCGGTTGGGCTGCTGGCGTGGGCATTTTTCACATAGATGCGGTCAAGCCGCAGCAGCGGGAAACGGACCGGGAACGTGCGCGCAGGTCTGCCGTTGGCTCGCGTAAAAATCTCCTCCAGTCCGGCCTCCACCTTCAGCGGATGGTTTGCCCGCTGTCGCCAGTCGTTGAAGTCGCCCGCGACCACCACCGGTTCACCTTCGGGAAGCGCATTGGTCCATTCGGCCAGCATTTTCAGCTGCGCCTGACGATGGGCTTCGCGCAGGCCCAGGTGAACGCAGCCGACATGGATGGGCAGCTCAAGGTCGGGAGGCGTAATGCGGCAGTAGAGCAGGCCGCGTTTTTCGCTCTCCCCGACGGAAACGTCGCGGTTTTCATAATGTTCAATGGGATAACGCGACAGCACCGCGTTGCCGTGATGCCCTTCCGGATAGACCGCGTTGCGGCCGTAGGCGTAATCACTCCACATGGTGTCGGCCAGAAACTCATAGTGCGGCGTGTCGGGCCAGTTCTCAAAGTGAAGCGGATGCACTTCATGTGCGCCCATCACCTCCTGCAGGCAGACAATATCCGCGCTGACGGTGCGCACCGCGTCGCGCAGCTCCGGTAAAATGAAGCGGCGATTAAATGCTGTGAAGCCCTTATGAATGTTTATCGTCAGCACCTTAAGCGAGAAATGCTGCATTTTTTTCGTCATAAGCTCCTTCCTGAGTGACTATCCCAATGAAAATAAAGTGTAGTCGGCGTCACAAAAAGATGCGGCGTTACGGAATTTTCCGTAAAGTGCGGTAGTCTGATTAAGCAGAGAAAAATCCTTCAGGAGAGAAGCCATGAAGTGGCAACAACGTGTTCGTGTCGCAACTGGCCTGAGTTGCTGGCAGATAATGTTGCATTTACTGGTCGTGGCCGTACTGGTGATGGGCTGGATGAGCGGCACGCTGGTGCGCGTTGGCCTGGGACTATGCGTCCTTTACGGCGTCACCGTGCTGTCGATGCTGTTCTTACAGCGACACCATGAAGCGCGCTGGCGCGAGGTGGGTGACGTGCTCGAAGAGCTCACCACCACCTGGTACTTTGGTGCGGCGATGATTGTTCTGTGGCTGCTGTCACGCGTGCTGCAAAACAACCTGCTGCTGGCCCTGGCGGGTCTGGCAATCCTCGCAGGGCCCGCGGTGGTCTCGTTGCTGACCAAAGAGAAAAAGCTACGCAATGTTGCGTCTAAACATCGCGTACGCCACTGAGCCCGTCGTGGCCGCTATGACCAGTAGCGGCCACAAACTTCCCCAGACGATATCCAGACTCGCATCCTTCAGATAGATTTGCTTGGTGATGTCCGTAAAGTGTCGAATCGGATTTACCCACGTCAGATCCTGTAGCCATACCGGCATGTTCTCGACGGGAGAAACATAGCCCGAGAGCAAAATCGCGGGCATCATAAAGACGAATACCCCGATAAACGCCTGCTGCTGCGTCGAGCAGAGCGCCGAGATCAGCAGCCCAAACCCCACCAGCGACAGCCCGTAAATCACCATCGTGAAGTAAAACAGCGCCAGCGAACCTGCGAACGGGATCTGATAGGCCCAAATACCGACTCCCAGCACGATGGTGGCCTGGAACGTCGCGACGATCAGCGCCGGCACCGCTTTGCCGACGAAAATTTGCCAGGTGGCGAGCGGGGAGACCAGCAGCTGATCCAGCGTGCCCTGTTCACGCTCGCGGGCGACGGAGAGAGAGGTCACAATCATCACCCCGATGGTGGTGATCATGGCGATTAGCGACGGCACCACGAACCACTTGTAGTCCAGATTCGGGTTATACCAGTTGCGCACCACCAGCTCGCTGTTGTTGGGCTTCGGTTTGCCGTCCATCAGCTCCTGCTGGTAATCCTTCACCACCTGCTGCAGATAGTTGGCGGCTATCTGGGCGCTGTTGGAGTTACGCCCGTCGAGGATCAGCTGCATCGGCGCGGTCTGGAAGGTATCCAGATTACGGGAAAAATCCGCCGGGAACCGCACCAGCAGCAGCGCTTTTTGCGTGTCGATCGTGGGCTGGATCTCCTGCGGGCTTTTCAGCAGCAGGATGTGGGTAAAGGCTTTCGCACGCGCAAAGCGCTGCGTTAGCTCGACGGAGTGTTTGCCGTTGTCTTCGTTGTAAATGGCAATGGTGGCGTTGGTCACCTCCAGCGTGGCGGCAAACGGGAACAGTAATACCTGGATCAGCACCGGCAAGACCAGAATGGCGCGGGTTTGCGGCTCGCGCAGCAGGGATTGCAGCTCTTTGCGTATTAACGTCCATAAACGGTGAAACATGCGCACTCCTTAATCTAACCGCCGTTTGGTTTTCATCCACGTCAAACCGATAAACATCACCGCCGACGCCATTAAAAACAGCGTGTTGATAATCAGCACTACCGGAATATTCCCCGCCAGGAACAGGCTTTGCAGCGTGCTCACGAAGTAGCGCGCCGGGATAATGTAGGTCACGGCGCGGATGACGGCAGGCATACTGTCTATCTGGAAGATAAACCCTGAGAGCATTATTGACGGCAGGAAAGCGGCGTTCAGCGCCACCTGCGCGGCGTTAAACTGGTTGCGGGTGATAGTGGAGATGAGTAGCCCCATGCCAAGCGTGCTGAGTAAAAACAGGCTGGTGATAAAGAACAGCACGACCAGCGAGCCGCGATACGGCACGCCGAGGATAAAGACTGACACCAGCATACAGAGCAGCATTGCCAGCATGCCGAGGAAGTAGTAGGGAATGAGCTTGCACAGCAGCAGCTCGACGCGCGTCACTTCGGTTGAAAGCAGCGCCTCCATGGTGCCGCGCTCCCACTCGCGGGCGATCACCAGCGAGGTTAGGATCGCGCCAATCACCGTCATGATAATCGTCACCGCGCCCGGAATAATAAAGTGCTGGCTGATGGCGGCGGGGTTAAACCAGTAGCGGGTCTGTACGTCGATCAGCGGTTTAAATTCTTCACCCCGATCTTCCGCCCGCTGCATTTGCCACAGCTGCCAGATCCCCTCCGCGTAGCCCTGCACGAAGTTCGCGGTGTTTGGCTCGCTGCCGTCGGTAATCACCTGGATCGGCGCATCGGTATTTGCCCGCGCCATGTTGGCGGCAAAATCCACCGGAATGACGATCAGACCGCGAATCTTCCCGGCCTGCATCTTCTGGATCAGTTCCTGACGATTGTCGCTGATGGTGGCGTCAATGTAGGGCGAACCGGTCATGGCGTGGGTAAAGTCCAGCGCCTCTTTGCTCTGCTGCTCCAGCAAAATCCCGACCCGCAGCTTGCTGGAATCCAGGTTAATGCCGTAGCCAAAGATAAACAGCAGCAGCAGGGGGATCACTACCGCAATCAGCCAGCTGCTGGGGTCACGCACGATCTGCCGCGTCTCTTTAACGCACAGCGCGCGCACCCGGCGCCAGGAAATGGCCTTACTGCGCATGGGCATTCTCCTTATCCCAGTCGTGGATGAGGGTGATAAACGCCTGCTCCATGGTCGGGTCCGGTACCGCATCGTCGGCGGCCTGGTTTTTCAGGTCGTCCGGCGTGCCGTGGGCAATCAGCTTGCCGCGATACACCAGCCCGATGCGGTCGCAGTACTCCGCCTCGTCCATGAAGTGGGTGGTCACCATCACGGTCACGCCTTTTTCCACCATGCTGTTGATATGCAGCCAAAACTCGCGGCGGGTAATGGGATCAACGCCAGACGTGGGCTCATCCAGAAACAGAATATCCGGCTCGTGCATCAGCGAGCAGGCCAGCGCCAGCCGCTGTTTAAAGCCGAGCGGCAGCTCGTCGGTGGCGTGTGAAGCAATGTTCGTTAACCCGAAGGCATCGCTCATGCGGCGGATTTTGTCGTTCTGCGCCCGCCCGCGTAGGCCATACACGCCGGAGAAAAAGCGCAGATTCTGCTCGACCGTCAGGTTGCCATACAGGGAAAACTTCTGCGCCATGTAGCCCAGGTGCTGGCGCGCCTTGCCGGAGCTGACCTTCAGGTCCATATCCAGCACCAGCGCCTTGCCGGACGTCGGCACCAGCAGGCCACACATCATCTTAAAGGTGGTCGATTTTCCCGCGCCGTTAGGCCCGAGCAGGCCAAAAATCTCACCGCGCTTCACGGCAAAATTCACGTTGTCGGTGGCGGCGAAATCCCCGAACTTTTTGGTGAGGGATTTGGCTTCGATCACCGTTTCGCCCGGCGTGCCTTCCACCGTGTGCAGAATCGCCCCAAGCGGCGATTCTGACGTGCCCGCGCCGCCCAGCAGGTCGATAAACGCGTCCTCAAAGCGCGGCGCGGTCTCTTCCATCTCAATTGTCGGCATGCCGGGCGCATGGCGAATATCGTCGACTGTGACCTCTTTTTTGAGGATCACCCGTACCGAGCGGCCCTGAATCATCCCGTCGCTGACCTGCGGCAGTTTGAGCACCCGCTGCAGCAGCCTGCGGTTGGACTCCTGCGGGCTGTGCAGCAGGAAGCTGCGCCCGGCCATGCTCTGCGTCAGCGTCGTCGGCTCGCCCTGATAAAGCAGTTCGCCTTCGTTCATCAGCAGCACGTCACGGCACTGCTCCGCTTCGTCGAGGTAGGAGGTGCTCCAGAGGATCAGCATCCCGTCGCCCGCCAGCTCGTGCACCATCTGCCACAGTTCTCGTCGCGAAATCGGGTCCACGCCGACGCCGGGCTCGTCCAGCAGCAGCACCTTTGGCTCGCCAACCAGCGTGCAGGCAAGCCCCAGCTTCTGCTTCATCCCACCGGAGAGCTTGCCCGCCAGCCGGTCGGTGAACGGGCCGAGGGAGGTAAACTCCAGCAGGCGGGCGAAGGTTTTCTCCCGGGTTTCGCCGGTGACGCTGCGCAGGTCGGCGTACAGGTTCAGGTTTTCCATCACCGTCAGATCTTCATACAGGCCAAACTTCTGCGGCATATAGCCGAGCATGGCGTGGAGCGCGCCGTCATCTTTTATCGGATCCAGGCCCAGCACGCTGGCCGAGCCTTCATCCGGCTTCAGCAGTCCGGCCAGCATCCGCATCAGCGTGGTTTTCCCCGCGCCGTCCGGGCCGACCAGCCCGGTCACATAGCCCTTCTGGATAGTGCAGTTCAGCGGCGCGACAGCCGGTTTGTCCATTCCCGCGAAGCGTTTAACCAGATTGTTGAGCTGAATAACCGCGTCATTCATGTCGTTCCCCGTTGTCTACTTTTACGGTGACGGGCATGCCCTGGCGCAGCGCGTCGTCCGCATCGGTCACGATGATGCGCAGGCGATACACCAGGTCGGTACGCAGGTCCGGTGTTTCAACGGTTTTCGGCGTGAATTCGGCGGTAGGGGAGACAAAGCCCACTTTGCCGTGATACGGCTTGTCCGGGCGACCGTCGGTATAGAGCAGCAGCTCGCGGCCCGGCTGCATCTGGCCGAGATTCGGTTCATCAATGTAGGCGCGCACCCAGACCGGGCGGGTCAGGGAGAGCGTTAAGACGGTGCTGCCCGCGCTGAGCATGCTGCCGGGCTCCACGGCGCGGGTCATCAGCGTACCGTCAGACGGTGCGATTAAGGTGGTGTCGTGCAGATCGAGCTCTGCCTGCGCCAGCTGCGCTTGCGCCTGTTCAAGGCTGGCTTTCGCCTGGGCGATATCCTGCGGGCGGTTACCGGTGTGGTACTGGCTTAACTTATCCTGCGCGGATTTTAGCGTTGCCTGCGCCTGGTCGCGGGACGAACGCGCATTTTCCAGATCGTTGGCGGAAATGGTGCGGCTTTTCCACAGCCCCTGCTGGCGCGCGTAGAAGTTCTGCGCGTAGTCATAGGCGGCCTGCGCCTGCTTAACGGCGGCGGCGGCCTGGGCAATCTCTTCGTCGCGATAGCCGGCCAGCATCAGGTCATACTGTGCCTGGGCGACGGACACGCCTGCTTTGGCTTGAAGCAGCGCATTCTCATAGGGCGCTTTGTCCAGCATCCCCAGCGTCTGCCCGCTTTTAATGGCATCGCCTTCGTCCACGCTCAGCGAGGCGAGACGACCGCCTACGCGGAAGCTCATGTTCACCGTGCGAATATCCACGTTACCGTACAGCGTCAGGCCTTTATCCTGATGGCCTTGATACCACAGCCATCCACCGACGCCTGCGGCAAGCAAAACAACGATCACCAGAATGATGGCGACAGGTTTTTTCATGACTTCGGGCTCCTTTGCGTTAAGCCTTGCAGGATCAGATCGAGATGACAGGCGATCACCTCGCCTATCTGCGCGGCTTTATCCTCATCAAATTGTGTCCAGCCGGTACGTAACAGGATGGTTTCCCTGCCCAGACGGAAGGCAAGGATTTCACCCAGCAGGGCGTGGGTATGCAAAATTGTCTCGGTATCACTGGCGTCCCGCCCGGTATAGGCGGCGATCAGCCGGGTCAGGTGGGTATGCATCGGAGCAATGACCCGATCGTGTACCCGCTGGTAGGCGGCAGTGGGGGAGAGCTGCTCGCGGGAGATAAACTTGCTCAGGTTGAGCGTATCGTCGTGCGTCAGCAGGCGGATCATGTTGTTACAGGCAGTGAGGATCAGCTGGCGGATGGCCTCGCGATCGGGCGACGGCTGGCCGAGCAGCGCGGTGGCCTCCTCGACGTGTGGGTGAAACTGCGTGCCGATAAAATCGGCGATCCACTCGGCGCAGGCGAGATATAAATCCTCTTTTGAGCCAAAATAGTAGGTAATCGCCGCAATGTTCTGCCCGGCCAGCGCGGCGATATCGCGCGTGGTTGCATGCAGGCCGTACTCACCAAACTGCGCCAGCGCGGCGGCGATAAGCTGGTTTTTGGCCTGTTCACCTTTGGTTGTTGTGGGTGTCGTATTCATGGCGGCATTAAGAATTAATCAATCGATTGATTAAGATTATGCCTGATTCCCGCTAACGTCGAGGGAATGCGGAGGGATATTTTATGCGCCACGTCACAAAAGCTGCTACACTCCGCTCCTTCGCGACATTGTGGTTTTTGTCCTCTCAATTGTTATATCTCCCTGAAAACTACACCTGTGATGGTCGGGGCGGTTCGGAGTTTTTATGTCTTTTGATTCCCTTGGCCTGAACCCGGAAATTCTGCGCGCGATCGCAGAGCAGGGCTACGTTGAGCCAACCCCAATCCAGCAGCAGGCGATCCCCGCCGTTCTTCAGGGACGTGACCTGATGGCCAGCGCCCAGACCGGCACCGGTAAAACCGCGGGCTTTACCCTGCCGCTGTTAGAGCTGCTGGTAAAAAATCAGCCGCACGCCAAAGGCCGTCGTCCGGTTCGTGCCCTGATCCTCACCCCAACCCGCGAGCTGGCCGCGCAGATTGGCGAGAACGTGCGTGACTATAGCCGCTATCTCAACATTCGCTCGCTGGTGGTTTTCGGTGGCGTCAGCATCAACCCGCAGATGATGAAGCTGCGCGGCGGCGTGGACGTGCTCATAGCAACGCCGGGCCGTCTGCTTGACCTCGAACACCAGAACGCGGTGAAGCTCGATAGCATTGAAATTCTGGTGCTGGACGAAGCCGACCGCATGCTCGACATGGGCTTCATCCATGATATTCGTCGCGTGCTGGCCAAGCTGCCCGCGCGTCGTCAGAACCTGCTCTTCTCTGCGACCTTCTCCGACGAGATCAAGGCGCTGGCGGAAAAGCTGCTGCATAACCCGCTGGAAGTGGAAGTGGCGCGCCGCAACACCGCCTCCGAGCAGGTGACGCAGCACGTTCACTTTGTGGATAAAAAGCGCAAGCGGGAACTGCTCTCCCAGATGATAGGCCAGGGTAACTGGCAGCAGGTGCTGGTCTTTACCCGCACCAAGCACGGTGCCAACCACCTGGCTGAACAGCTGAACAAAGACGGCATCCGCAGTGCGGCGATCCACGGTAACAAGAGCCAGGGCGCGCGGACCCGTGCGCTGGCGGACTTCAAGTCCGGCGACATCCGCGTGCTGGTGGCCACCGACATCGCTGCCCGTGGCCTCGACATTGAAGAGCTGCCGCACGTGGTGAACTACGAGCTGCCAAACGTGCCGGAAGATTACGTGCACCGTATCGGCCGTACCGGCCGTGCGGCGGCCACCGGTGAAGCGCTCTCTCTGGTTTGCGTGGACGAGCACAAGCTGCTGCGCGACATCGAGCGCCTCCTGAAGAAAGAGATCCCGCGCATCGAAACCCCGGGCTATGAAGTGGACCCGTCAATCAAAGCCGAGCCGATTCAGAACGGTCGTCAGGGCGGTCGCGGTCAGGGCGGCGGCGGTCGCGGTCAGGGCGGCGGCGGTCGCGGCCAGCAGCCGCGTCGTGCCGAAGGTGGCGCGCCGAAGTCATCCGGCAAACCGCCGCGTCGTAGCAACGACGGCAAACCGGCCGGCGAAAACCCGTGGCGCAGCGGCGAAGGCAAGCCGGCAGGGGAAGGGCAGCGTCGACGCCGCCCGCGTAAACCTGCTAACCCGCAGTAATATGGAAGCCCGGTCGTAAAGCCGGGCTTTTCTTTTTGCGGCAGAGAAGAGAAAGTGCCACAATAGTGGCTGTTTATACAGTGTTTCAGGTTTTCCGATGGCTTTAACCGCTGCGCTGAAAGCGCAAATTGGCGCATGGTATAAGGCGCTACAACAGCAGATCCCCGACTTTATCCCCCGAGCGCCGCAGCGGCAGATGATTGCCGACGTGGCAAAAACGCTCGCCGGGGACGACGGGCGACATCTGGCGATTGAAGCCCCGACTGGCGTCGGGAAAACCCTGTCGTATCTCATTCCCGGCATCGCGATTGCGCGGGAAGAGGATAAAACGCTGGTGGTCAGCACCGCCAACGTGGCCTTGCAGGACCAGATCTTTAGTAAAGATTTACCGCTGCTGCGCAAAATCATCCCCGATCTGCGGTTTACGGCCGCCTTCGGCCGCGGGCGCTACGTTTGCCCGCGTAACCTGGCAGGGCTTGCCAGCAGCGAGGCGTCGCAACAGGATTTGTTGGCGTTCCTCGACGACGATCTCACGCCAAACAACAAAGCCGAGCAGGAGCTCTGCGCAACGCTGAAAGGCGATCTTGATGGCTATAAGTGGGACGGCCTGCGCGATCACACCGATAAAGCCATCAGCGACGATCTGTGGCGCAGGCTCAGCACCGACAAAGCCAGCTGTCTGAACCGCAACTGTCACTACTACCGCGAATGCCCGTTCTTCGTCGCGCGGCGCGAAATTCAGGAAGCCGAAGTGGTGGTGGCTAACCACGCCCTGGTGATGGCGGCGCTGGAGAGCGAAGCGGTGCTGCCGGAGCCGAAAAACCTGCTGCTGGTGCTCGACGAAGGACACCATCTGCCCGACGTGGCGCGCGACGCGCTGGAGATGAGCGCGGAAATTACCGCGCCCTGGTTCCGCCTGCAGCTGGATCTCTTCTGCAAGCTTGTCGCCACCTGCATGGAGCAGTTCCGCCCGAAAACCACGCCGCCGCTGGCGGTACCGGAGCGTCTGAGCGACCACTGTGAAGAGGTTTACAGCCTTATCTCGTCGCTGAACAACATCCTGAATCTTTATCTTCCGGCAACCCAGGAGGCCGAACACCGTTTTGCCATGGGCGAACTGCCGGACGAGGTGATGGAGATCTGCCAGCAGCTGGCGAAGCATCTGGAAAAGCTGCGCGGGCTGGCGGAGATGTTCTTAAACGATCTGAGCGAGAAAACCGGCTCGCATGACGTGGTGCGTCTGCACCGCATCCTGCTGCAGATGAACCGTGCGCTGGGGATGTTCGAAGCGCAGAGCAAGCTCTGGCGGCTGGCCTCGATGGCGCAGGCGTCGGGCGCGCCGGTCACCAAATGGGCCACCCGTGAAGTGCGAGACGGCCAGGTGCATCTCTTTTTCCACTGCGTGGGCATCCGCGTGGCCGATCAGCTGGAAAAGCTCATCTGGCGCAGCGTACCGCACGTGGTGGTCACCTCCGCCACGCTGCGCTCCCTGAACAGTTTTTCTCGTTTGCAGGAAATGAGCGGGCTTAAAGAGAAAGCGGGCGATCGTTTTGTCGCGCTGGACTCGCCGTTTAACCACTGCGAGCAGGGGAAGCTGGTGATCCCGCGCATGAATTACGAGCCGCTCATCGACAACGAAGAGCAGCACATTGCGGAAATGGCGGCCTACTTCCGTGAACAGGTTGAGAGCAGGAAATACCCCGGCATGCTGGTGCTGTTTGCCAGCGGACGCGCGATGCAGCGCTTCCTCGAACACGTCACCGATCTGCGTTTATTGCTGCTGGTGCAGGGCGATCAGCCGCGCTACCGGCTGGTGGAAACGCACCGCAAACGCATTGATAACGGCGAGCGCAGCGTGCTGGTGGGATTACAGTCCTTCGCGGAAGGTCTGGATTTGAAGGGCGATTACCTGACGCAGGTGCATATACATAAAATCGCCTTCCCGCCTATCGATAGCCCGGTGGTGATCACCGAAGGGGAGTGGCTGAAAAGCCTCAATCGCTATCCGTTTGAGGTGCAAAGCTTACCTGCGGCGTCGTTTAACCTCATTCAGCAGGTCGGGCGTCTGATCCGTAGCCACGGCTGCTGGGGGGAGGTGGTGATTTATGATAAACGCCTGCTCACCAAAAATTACGGCCAACGGCTACTGAACGCGCTGCCGATCTTCCCGATCGAACAGCCAGAGGTGCCCGAGGTAAAAAAACGCCCGGCAAAACCAGCCGCCGGGCGCAAGAAAAGCATCCGTGCTAAGGGGCGCGGTCCTACTGGTAAATGAAGGTCACCTGCACCACGCTGCTGAACGTTCCTGCCGTGACCGGCAATGAGGTGGCGTAATAGCGGGCGGCCAGCGGGAAATCCGCCGTGTGATTGTTCTGGTTGATCAGCACGCTGAAGCTGGCGTCCGGGGCAAGCGAGATCTGGTCCTGCGGGTCGGCAAGCTCCAGCGCCAGTCCTTTCGCGGTTCCGGTGCTGGCGAATTTAGTCGGATGAAGGCTGTCTGGCTGACCGTGAAAGGTGGCCGTGGCCAGCACGGAAGTGGTTGGGCATTTCGACAGGGTTAAGTCGAATGATTTCCATTGTCCGGTATCGCCCACATCCTTAAAATCGCCGGTATTCGCTTTGCCCAGATTGACCGTCAGGTTCTGGCTGGCGCTGTCCACCTGGCAGGCGTTGGCATAAATGTTTCCGCGAACATCGAGTTGAATTTCTTCCGCCAGGCTCTGGCTGGCCACTCCAAGCAGTAAAAGGGTTAATAACGTTTTCATTTGTAGGCTACCGTAATGGTTGCGACGGCATTCGCCGTTCCGGGCGTCACCTCCGAACTGGTTTGTTCGTAAGAGACGCTGAAGGGATATTGCGACTGGATATTGGCATAGGCGGTAAAGGTATTCATATATTGCCCGAAAACAGGTATCTGGCCGTTAAAGAGCATTTTCACCCCCACGCCGGTGGCGACGCCGCTTTCCGGCGTTAATTTGATCACGCCGGGAAAATTCGTTTCATAGCCATTGGCGCTGGTGATCATCATTTCCGGCTGTACATCCCGATCGCAGAGCATGCCGATATTGAATACCGACTGGGAGACCAGTGTTCCCGGACCGGTAAAACGGCTCACCGGAAAATCACCCAGCGTGACGGTCAGGGATTTAGGTGACACCGAACAGGTCACTGCTTTTACCTGAACATTGCCTGAGTAAGAGAGGGTATTAGGGTCACCCAGGGCCTCAACTCGTCCCACTGCAAGGTTGAATTGCGTATTGCTCATTGTCAGTGCGCCCGAAGCCACGGTTTCGCTGGTTTTTACCAGTTCCAGCATCACGTCAAAGCTAAAGGGGATGGTAGAGTCACTGTTTATCGTACCGGAGACCTGACCTACGGGCATATTCGCCGAACAAATCTGGTCCGCTGCGCCGGTCACGCGCTGTCCTTTATCATTTCTTAGCGAGATGCCGATACCAGCAACGCCTGTTTCATAGACGCCAGGGAGCCCGGGGATCTCTTTGCCGAAGCCGTTGTAGCACGCGATGATTGGCTGACCCGCATCCGGCGCGTAGTAACAGTTTCCCGATATGTGCACGGTGCGTTCAGTTCCCGGAATGGTCGAACCTACGGGCAGGCTGGTGGAGACCGAAATCGACGTTAATGATAGTAGCGCGGGCAGGCTCGGCGATTGGCAAGAAGCTTTCGCATGCGGCATAAAGAGTGCCGCCGTCGCCAGAACTAAAAGTAAGAAAAATGATCTTGCTATCTGCATCATGATCGGTCCGGTGTTAATCAGTGACACTGCGCCGCAGCGTTAATAATGTTGGTGTTATCTTTCTCTTGCATCAGGGCGTAATCGGCGACGCAATGCTCGCTCCCCTCCTTGCCCCAGGAAACGAAAAGGCGTCCGTGCTGCGGCAGTCCGGTGAGATACACCACGCCGTCGTTACCGACGATAAATTCACTGCTCTTATCTTCCGTGGTAACCGTTGCGCCGAAGGGTAGCGGTTTGTCTTTCCAGGCCAGCGTCATTAAGACGCGGTTGCCCACGCGTGTATCGAAGCTGGCACGAACTATCGCGCCGCGTGTTGGTGTAACCGTCTGCGAGGCGTGCGTCACGTCGGCATCTTCTGGCAGTGTCTCCGTGTCCAGCGAAATTGGGGTGTGACGCCACGGAGTGACAAACGGCACCAGCGTATAGCCGCGATAGTCCGTTTCCACGCCCGTCTGGTTGGCAACGTGTGTGCCATGCGTGCCCGGCGCTTTAATCAGCACCACGGTTTCTCCCAGGGTCTGACCGAAGGTGATGCCGTCAGAGTGGGCGACAATGCCGCCCTGGATCCCGGCGTTCACGGTGTGCTGATGGCTGTCCTGGCTTACGCCGCCGTGCACTTCACCGTAGGTGCCTTTGTAATCCGCATTCATACTGGTGGCGGTGTTGTTATTGGCGCTGTCCAGCCCCTGCTGCACGTTCCAGCTCAGCTTGTCTCCCTCCAGCGCGGTACCATTCAGCCCCAGGTTGTGGGTGGTGCCGTCTTTACTGTTGTTCAGGCTGTAGTTTGCCCAGGTGTTAGGCAGCCAGCGGTCGAGTGGAACCGACACGTTGAGGCCGATTTGTCGGTCATAGCTGATGGATTTACCGTCCTCGTCCGTGTCGTTGCTGTTTTTATTGACGCTGTAGCTCAGGCTATAGCTCACGCCGTGCCAGCTGTTGTTGTAGTTAACGCTCAGGGAGGTCATATCCTGACTCTGGCTCCAGTAACGCTCTTTCACCAGGCTTAGCGTCACCGAACCCCACTTGTCGCCCAGGGTCTGGTCGATGGTGGCCTCCGCCCGCGAGCGGCGCTGCTGTGGAGCGGACCAGTCGTTTGCACTGGTCCAGGACTCCATGGTGTCCTGCAGGGTATAAAACCCTTTGCTGTTGTAGCGATAACCCGCCAGCGAAAAGTTAGTGCCGGTCGCGGTAAAATTTTTGCTGTAGCGCAGACGAAGGGATTGCCCTTTGCTGGTTTTGCGCTTTTTCAGTAACGCTTTGGCGCGGGTAACGTCCAGGGAGAACGCTCCGAGATCGCCAAAGTTTTTCCCTGCACCGAGCGCGGCGGAGTGGTAATGCGAACTTTGTTGCGTACCGCCGTAAACGGTGACGCCGTGTGACAGGCCATAGATGGCGCTGCCCTGGGCGAAAGGGGTCTTCTCAACCTCTTTATCGTATGAACGGTAGCGCCCCGCAGCGA
The DNA here is from genome assembly GCF_034106785.1 of Enterobacter sp. 241F3. Taxonomy (NCBI): domain Bacteria; kingdom Pseudomonadati; phylum Pseudomonadota; class Gammaproteobacteria; order Enterobacterales; family Enterobacteriaceae; genus Enterobacter; species Enterobacter sp. 241F3. The sequence goes on along the minus strand of NZ_JAWNDD010000001.1, from coordinate 1,058,667 downwards.
CGCTGTACTTCAGGTGTTTTTCCCGCTGCAGCACCGGCACGGAGGCAAACGGCACCACGAAATGACTCTCGCTGCCGTCGGTCTCTTTTACCGTGACGTTCAGATCGCCGCTGCTGCCGGTAGGGTAAAGATCGTTAATCTCAAACGCGCCCGGGGCGACGGTGTTTTGGTAGATAACGTAGCCATTCTGGCGAACCACCACCTGGGCGTTACTGTGCGCCGTACCGCGTACCACCGGGGCATACCCGCGCTCGCTGTCCGGCAGCATGTCGCTTTCGGTAGCCAGCTGTGCGCCAGTGTAAGAGACACTGTCGAAAACGTCGGCCTGGGTGCTGCTCTGTCCCACGGTCAGCTCGCTCTTCAGCCCCACGATATCGCGCTGGGCATAGGTGTAGACCGTGTTCAGCTTGCCGTCGTCCTGACCGCCATCCGAATTGTGGTTCCAGGTACTGTAATTACGCACGCGCCAGGCACCAATGTTAAAACCGGGACGCAGGTTAATAAACTGGCTGCTGTTGTCCGCTTCTCCTTGTTGGCGAGCGCGGCTTTGGCTGGCGTTAACGCTATAGTTCAGGATGCCCGCGGTGATCCCTTCGTCATACTCTTTCGGGTCGATGTAGCCGCGAGGCACCTGGCCCAGAGCCGACTGGGGAATACTCAGCAGTAGTTGCTGGTTTTTGATGCGGAAAGTTGCCGAGGCCGAAGGAATGGCGCTGAGGTCCGCGCATTCCCCTTTTGCCGCCAGCGTTGGATAATCTTTGGTTTTGATGCCCAGACGCGTTAATTCATCCAGACTCAGGCAAGGCTGCAGGGAATCTTCTCCCTGAGCATCTTTTTGTAATGTAAAAAGGACGTCACGGGTGTCGATTTTATTGTTATTGACGAACACCGTGACCTGATATTTACCTGGCGCCTGACCGGGACCTTTTTCATAAACAGAGAGATCGGTCTTTGCCTGCTCTGGATTATCAATATCCAGCAGGGCAGGGTTAAAATAATCATCAGCGTGGGCCTGCAGCGCGCAGCATGTCACCGCTATTCCACAAAAAGTGGGCAGCATTTCACGCAGTCGACGTAATAGCGGCTTATTTGTGCTGTACATGATTATTCAGGCGTCAACAGAGTATTAACGAACGGATGCAGACCAGGTTTTACTGATGCTTCCGTAATCGGTAATGACCGACCAGCTTACGGTGTTACCGCGCATATTTACCGGAAGAGCAAAGCGGGTAGAGGTATTTGGCACAGCCCAGGTCGCTTTTGCCACTTTTTGGCCGTTCAGCGTAACGCTCTGGAAATTCATATAGAAAGGCGTGGGATTGTTTACCACCAGATCATTGCCTTCGCGGTGCCATTCCAGTTTGTCAGCAACTGCTTCGGGTTTACCTTTAATCGATGCAGGGCGATACAGCAATTTAATACGGGTATTAATGGCTATTTGTAATGTATTAATGCCCTCTTCATGGCTTGAAGAAGGAATGGCTTTAATATTTAACCAGTACAACGACTCGCGGTCTTCTGGCATATTTCCGCCGGTGCGGACCACACGCAACACGTTATCTTCTTTAGCGTTCAGACGGAACAGCGGTGGAGTAATCAGAAATGGCGCTTTACCGCCTTTTTTCAAACCGGTATCCACCCAGGACTGTACCAGATAGTTAATCTCATCCGGATTGGAAATCCCAATCGAAGACTCTTTTTTCTCTCCCTGATAAACCAGTCGGGTGCCATTAATAATCACACCTGCATGGGCTGTTACTGCGGTCAGTAAAAGTGCGCTTAATAAATAACTGTGTCGCATAAATCTGTCTCAATGAAAGAGGAAATATTAGCCTTCGCGTGAAGACGAATATCTCCTCATTGAACGTATCAGTTATAAATCACTGTAAAAGTAGAGACTGAGTTAGCCTGGCCGGCAGTGATCGATGCCTGAGTCTGAATATAACGCGCGCCAAACTCCAGATTATTTACCGTCGTTCCAGCAGCTAAAGGGTACTGCTTGGAAGGCGTATATAAACTGACAGGCTGTTCGGAAGAATCAACCAGCTGAATCGCCACGCCAGCTGCAGTCGTCGCACCCGGGGTCAAGGACAGCGTGGTGTTATTGTCCGCATCTGGCGTACCACCGAAATTAATGGCTGCAGACGTGACCGTTTCCGGGCAGTCTTTTAACTGAATATCAAATTTCGTTAAGGTGCTGGTAGAGCCTACACCTGTAAATGTTGTTTTGGATACTTTGCCCAGAGCAACATTCAGCGGACTGCTTAAGCCGTTAACGACCTGACAGGCGGAATCGATAATTTCACCTGTGAAGTTAATTTGCCCTTCACCGGTGGATGCTGCGAACGAAGATGCAGAGCATCCCAGAGCGGCAGCAATGAATAAACCTAAAGTGACTTTTTTCATATTTAAACCTGTATGTTTCTCCTTTCGACATCTGCATCCCGCATTATTCGAAGTTATGTCTCAACTACTCACCGCTGGTTATTTAATCAGAAAACTCGGGTCGGGAAAGGTCCTGCGCGGCTTCCAAATAATTCAATTAATTCTTGCAAAATAATTTTTCTCAATAAAACAATTAATTATAAAAATCAGCAGGGCGGCCAAAAAAACTAACGGCGGAGTCATTATCAGGGCTATATTGTTGATAACCTGCTGTAAGGAGAAATGTCGTGGATTATCGTAAAATTATCAAAGAGGTAGGGCGTGGGAAGCATCATGCCCGCGACCTGGACCATGAAACTGCTCGCGCGCTTTACACCCGTATGCTTAACGGCGAGGTTCCGGAGCTTGAGTTGGGCGGTATCCTTATTGCGCTGCGTATTAAAGGCGAAGGTGAAGCGGAGATGCATGGCTTCTATGAAGCCATGCAGGCACAAACGCTGCGCTTAACGCCGCCGGTGGCAAAACCTATGCCGATCGTGATCCCGAGCTACAACGGTGCGCGCAAGCAGGCAAATTTAACTCCGCTGCTCGCTATCTTATTACACAAGCTGGGATTCCCGGTGGTGGTGCACGGCGTAAGCGAAGATCCCACCCGCGTGCTGACGGAGACCATTTTCGGGATGTTGGGGATTGAACCAACGCGTCATGCCGGTCAGGCGCAGGCTAAGCTGGATGGCCACCAGCCTGTTTATATCCCGGTCGGCACGCTCTGCCCGCCGCTGGAGAAGCAGCTTGATATGCGCTGGCGCATGGGCGTGCGCAACAGCGCGCATACGCTGGCAAAACTGGCCACGCCGTTTGGCGAAGATGCCGCCCTGCGTCTCTCCAGCGTCTCGCACCCGGAATACGTGGCACGCGTGGGGCAATTCTTTGAGGCAATTGGCGCAAGGGCGCTGTTGATGCACGGCACGGAAGGCGAGGTTTATGCGAACCCGCAGCGCTGCCCGCAGATCATGCTGATTGATTCTTCAGGTACGCGCGCCATTCTTGAGCGTGGGGAAGAGAATACCGGTGTGATATTGCCTGAGGCAAAAGATCCCCATACTACAGCCCACTGGATTGAGCAGTGCCTTGCCGGAAATGTTCCTGTTCCGCATTCGATTAAGCTGCAAATGGCCTGCTGTTTGCTGGCAACCGGCGAAGTGGAATCTGTCCAGGCCGGGCTTGAACGTGTGGCGCAGGCGTTTTAGACAAAAAAAAGCCCGTCCAGTGGCGGACGGGCAAGCAAGGGTAACAACAACAGGGTCAATGAAGGTGGAGCAGCTCACCAGAGGGTATGGCGAGGGGACAGCATTCATTCAGTCGATTACTTGTAGATAACCGCGGTACCGCTCAGCTTGTTATTACCGTTAGCGGAAGTAATGGTGTATCCACTTGCACCAGCAGCAGCGGCTTTTTCAGCCAGTTTGGCTTCCAGGCCGTCCAGCGTGGTGGCGCCATCAGCACTGACCACACCGACTTTATTCATGTTCTGTGCCTGAGCAGAAGAGACAGGCTCGACAGCAAAAGCGCCGAAAGACAGAGCGGACAGGGCAACAGCAGCTACAGCATATTTGATGGTTTTCATAATTAATCTCTCGCAGGTGTTTCTGTTAAGGGGACGATGTTCCGTCGATGTGATAAGTATCACGGTTTTTCTCGAGAGATAAAATCGAAGAGAATTGACGTGGTTGCTCAAAAAAATTGAATGACAAATAACTTATTGAATATTAATAAATTCAAAGCACCGCTTTACACTTCTTGTGGATACGCTTTACAGACGCGAAATGAAGGGCACATTTTGCTACGCGGTTCGCTAAAAATCGTGAGCGTAAAGCTAAGGGCCGGCACGGTTAACTTAGGTAAAGGAAAGTCAACGTAGCTGGCTGTCTTTTGAACCTCTGCGATTATATCCCGAGTGCGATGAGTTTTTCGAATCTTTATGCTGCTGGCAGGTAATGCAAAGCCTTACTCCGGGAATGGCTTTTCGGCGCGCTTCCGGAATGGGGTCTCCGCATTCTTCACATTCAGTTAGGCTTTCGCCGCGCGGAATTTCACCGCGGGCACGCGCAACCGCATCTTCAATAGTACTGTTGATCTGTTCGTTAACAGCGTCGTCATTTGCCCAGCCGGAAGCCATAGCGCCCTCCTGAAATCGGTTTAAGGTATACGTTCACTATGGGGTTGAAAAATGAACAATCAAGGCGAAGGGAGAAGAGAACTGCACCCGTTGGGCAGATGCAGTCTTATGGAAGAGAAAGATTATTTATAGATGGTCGCGGTGCCGTACATATGGTTGTCTCCGCCAGCGGAGTTCACCACGAATCCTTTTGCACCCTCCTGGCGGGCTTTTTCAGCAAGTTTAGCCTGTAGATCGTCAAGGTTACTGGCGCGGCTAACCGAAACGGTGCCCGCAGGACGAAGCTGGCTGGTGTCGGTACTCTGGGTCAGCGACTGAACGGCCATGGCAGAAAATGACGCGGTCGTCAGGGCGGCTGCGATAACAGCAAGGGTCAGGTACTTTTTCATAATCACATCCTCATGAGGAAACAACAGGTGATTCCCCTTAAGTTTAGAAGCCTGACGAGTGTGACTTAGCGCAAATATTTGATGATGATCTGCTTATTTTTTGAACGATATAAGTTGACAATTCGCTGACGGATCATAGACATAAAGGTGCTTGATTTATGGCGAGTTTCTAAGCGCCGCAGAGAAAGATTTACCGTTGAGCCAGCACAGGGTATCTTACGCCGCTGTTTAAAGGAGAATGCCATGACTGCCCAAAAGCCGGGATTACACCCGCGAAATCGCCACCGCAGCCGCTACGACATGAACGCGTTATGCCTGAGCTGCCCGCCGCTGCAGGACTACCTTGTTCAGACCCCAGCGGGTGAGCCCTCGGTCAACTTTGCTGACCCGCAGGCGGTGAAAATGCTGAACAAAGCCCTGCTGGCGCATTTTTACGGTGTGGCTCAATGGGATATTCCGGAAGGCTTTCTCTGTCCACCCGTACCGGGCCGGGCTGATTACATTCACCACCTTGCTGACCTTCTTGCCGAAGGTAATGAGGGTGTTGTTCCACAGCAGGCCACCATTCTGGATATTGGCACCGGGGCAAACCTGATTTACCCGCTGATTGGCGCGCATGAATACCAGTGGCGCTTTACCGGAAGTGAAATCGGTGACGAGGCCTTTGCCAGCGCCCAGGCGATTATCAACGCTAACCCGGGATTAAGCCGCGCCATTCGCCTGCGTCGACAGAAAGATACGGCTTCGATCTTCAACGGCATTATTCACAAAAACGAAAGCTATGACGCCACGATGTGCAATCCACCTTTCCATGATTCGGCGGCATCGGCCCGTGCGGGCAGCGAGCGCAAGCGCCGCAACCTGGGTCAGGCTGAGGATGCCGCGCTGAATTTCGGTGGTCAGCAGCAGGAGCTCTGGTGTGAAGGGGGCGAAGTGGCGTTTATCCTGCGCATGATTGCGGAAAGCAAACAGTTTGGGCGTCAGGTGAAGTGGTTCACGACGCTGGTATCCCGCGGAGATAACCTGCCGCCACTTTACCGCGCCCTGACCGAGGCGGGCGCCGTAAAAGTGGTGAAAAAAGAGATGGCGCAGGGTCAGAAGCAAAGCCGCTTTATCGCCTGGTCGTTTATGGACAATAACAAACGTCGCAAATAGCACTCCGTCGTAGGCCGGGTAAGGCGAAGCCGCCACCCGGCAACCAGGCTACAGCGTCGGCTCCTGCGGAGGGAGCGGCGATGCGGGCGGCGGCAATACCTGATACGTCTGCACGGGCATCCGCACGTTCGCCAGATCGAAGTGTTTTTTCACCATGCTGTCGAGGGCAAAGCGCACCGTCCACTGCTTCAGCGGCTGGGTGGTGAACGACACGCGCAGGGTAAACGCCGTGTTCGTCAGCCCGACAATGCCGGCAAATGACGGCTCGCCAATCACCAGTCCGCGAATATCCTCCATCTGCATCAGCTCTTCTACCGCATCGCGCAGCGCCTGTTTCGCTTTATCGGCATCCTCATGACGATCCACATCGTAGTTCGCCACCACGGAACCAATGCCGCGCACAAAGTTGGCGAAGGTGGTTATCGAGGACCAGGGAATGATGTGGTACGCCCCGGTGTCCTGGCGCACGCCAACTGAACGGATGGACATCCTCTCAACGGTGCCGGTTAACGGCCCGATGGTTACCAGATCGCCCGTGTTCATCCCGTTCTCAAACTGGATAAAGATGCCGGTAATAATATCCTTCACCAGCGTTTGCGACCCGAAGGAGATCGCCAGGCCCAGGGCACCGGCACCGGCCAGCAGCGGGGCGATATTCACCCCGATTTCCGACAGCACAATCATGATGGTGATGGTACTGATAATGACCGCCAGCGCGTTACGGAACAACGTTAACAGCGTTCTTGCCCGCGCGCTGGGCAGAGGCCTGCCGTGAATATCCGATACCAGACGGTTCTCGATGAGGCTCGCCAGCAGCGTCCAGCCGACGGCAGAGAAGAACAAAATCAACGCGATGCGAATCAGGATGTCGACCGTTTTCTCACCCGCACCGTTGTGCAGCCAGTTCCAGAAATCAAACAGGCTCCAGGCATTCAGGAGCAGCATGATCGCCACGCAGACGGTGAGGATGCGCGCCACCTTCAGCGATACCGACATCCAGCCGTTTACCCGTTTTTGCAGTTCCGGGTAATTACGCTGTACCTGCGGCGACAGGGTGATGGTTTTCGAGATCCATCGCGAGAGCAGCCCCGACACAAACGCCGCGATCCCGATAATGGCCAGGCTTTTGAACGTCGCCCCCATCATAAATTTCAGGCTATTGCCTGGGTCGAACAGCGAGAAGAAGCACAATACGATGAAGTAGGCGCTTGCCAGCCAGTGCCACACCAGGGCGAAAGCGCGGATAAAGAGACTAAAGAACGAAAGGGAGCGATCGGCCAGATTCAGCAGGCTTTGGGTAATGGTTTTTTTATTGTGGAAGATAAGATACAGCGACCAGACGGTAATGCAGATCATGATAATGACGTTTGCCAGCGCGCCAAACTGGACGTTTACCTGGTTGGAGATGATCGGCACGGCAACCAGCAGACCGTAGCCAATCAGCCCGCTGAGCACGCTCAGACGCAGCGCCCAGTACCTGGCGCTCGCATCGCGAATTGAGAAGGGACGTAGCTCCGGTACGTGCGGACAAAAGAGTAACCGCAGCAGCGCCTTAAAGAACTCGATCAGGGCAAAGGCATTCAGGAAAAGCGACTGCTGAAATGCGATGGTTTTATTGCCCGCGTTCAGCCTGTCGGCGAGCATCTGGCCTAAAAACAGCGTCAAGGCCAGCAGCAGTAAATCGATGATAAACGCTGAGGCGATCATCAGCGGCAGGTGCAGCCAGCTGCTTTTATGCTGATTCTTCCTTCGTCCCCATTGTCCCATTTTGCGGTACAGCGGCCACGCGCACAGGCGCACCAGCCAGTAAAAAAGAAATACCGCACCGGCCAGCATCAGGAACTGCGTGGCGGCGGCGGTAAACGTGTGTGGGTTAAACGGCTTATGCGGTGATCCAATCAGGTTGCGGTAGAGCTGAGCAAAGCGCGAGGAGAGGGCTTCCCCATAGTGGCGGCTTACGTCGGTGACATTTTCCAGCACCGTTTTTTGCTCCTCAACCTGGGGAGGGGTGATAGCAGGCACCGGCTCCTGCGGCGGCGTGGCGGCCACTTTCCTCAGCTGGCTGATGAGTTCCTGCCGGGAAGTGTCGTTCTCAAGGACGTCGGCGAGGGCGCTGTAGGCGGCTTTTTTCTGTTCGACATCCGGTTCCGGCGGGGGAGTATTTTGCTGGCTGGCGGTTGTTCCGGTGGTCACGCCGGGGATCGCGACGGCGAACGATGGCGCACTAAACAGGCTAATCAACAGCAACAGGATCCACGGCACGGCGTCCTCCGGTGAAAATGTCGAACAAAATGATAAGTATAGAAGTCGGGACGCGGAGGGGGATTTTTGGGAACAATCTGGCGTAAAAAAGCCGGGCATGCCCGGCTTACGTGTAAAGCGATAGGTCAGGATACGTGCTGCAGGAACTCCTGCAAACGCTGACTCGGCGGGTTTGCAATCAATTCCTGCGGGTTACCGTCTTCCGCGATACGGCCTTTATCAATAAAGATCAGGCGGGACGCCACTTTCTCAGCGAAGCCGATTTCGTGGGTCACGATAACCATCGTCATCCCTTCTTCCGCCAGATCCTGCATGACTTTCAGCACCTCGTGGCGCAGCTCCGGGTCGAGTGCGGACGTAGGCTCATCAAACAGCATCATTTTCGGTTTGACCGCCAGGGCGCGGGCAATCGCCACGCGCTGCTGTTGACCACCGGACAGCTCGGAAGGGTAGTGGTGCGCGCGTTCAGCCAGGCCGACTTTCGCCAGCAGGTCTTTTGCCAGCGCTTCCGCCGCCGCTTTGTTGGCACCGCGCACGCGCAGTGGGCCAAACATCACGTTCTCCAGCGCCGTCAGGTGCGGGAACAGGTAGAACTGCTGGAACACCATGCCCGCTTCCTGACGAATCAAGCGCTCGTCGACTTTCGGGTCGTTCACCTTCAGGCCGTCGACGATCAGATCGCCGCTGGTGATCTCTTCCAGCTTGTTGATGCAGCGCAGCAGGGTGGATTTACCGGAGCCGGATGGCCCAATAATCACCACCACTTCACCCTGTTTAATGTTCAGATCGATATTGTGCAGCACCTGGGTTGGGCCAAAGTGCTTGGAAACGTTTTTAAATTCAATCACAGGATTTTCATCCTTCTTTCAAGACGACGCAGAACGAAGCTCAGAACCAGAGTAATGATCAGGTAGACAACGGCTACCGCACTCCAGATTTCCAGCGCGCGGAAGTTGCCAGCAATGATCTCCTGACCCTGACGGGTCAGCTCGGCCACGCCGATAACAATGAACAGCGACGTATCTTTAATGCTGATGATCCACTGGTTGCCGAGCGGTGGCAGCATTCGACGCAGCGCCAGCGGCAGAATAACGTGGCGGATCGTTTCGCGACGAGAAAGACCTAACGCCAGACCGGCTTCACTGAAACCTTTATGAATCGACAGCACCGCACCGCGGGTGATTTCCGCAATATAGGCACCTGAGTTGATCATAATGGTGACGACGGCTGCGCTGAACGGGTCGATGCGCAGGTCGGTGAATGCCATTGGCAGGGCGAAGTAGATGAACATGACCTGCACGACAATAGGTGTGCCGCGGATCACTTCGATGAAAACCAGTGCGATGTGGTTTGCGATCCAGCCGCCGTAGGTGCGAGCGAAACCGGCGACAAGACCGATAATCAACCCACCAACCAGACCCAGGACCGAAATCCACAGAGTCATTTTAGCGCCTTCAAGCAAGATAGGAATGGCAGGCCAGATGGCGCTCCAGTCAAACTGCATGATAATTTCCTGTTACTGTTACCGTGTTTCAAAAATAGCAGGGGCGAAAGGTCGCCCCCGAGTGAACGTCATTTTTACGTCTTATTATTTAGGCTCGGTACCGAACCATTTTTTGTAGATTTCGTTATAGGTGCCGTTCTCTTTCAGCGTTTTCAACGCGCCGTTAACTTTCGTGCGCAGGTCGTCGCTGCCTTTCGGGAACGCGATACCATACTGCTGTGCTTCCAGAGACTCGCCAACGGCTTTGAACTTACCGTTACCGGCTGTTTTGATGAAGTACAGGATGTTAGGCGTGTCGTGAAGAACCGCGTCAGCACGGTTGGTGCCGAGTTCCATGTACGCGTTGTCGATGTTCGGGAACTGGCGCAGGTCTTTGGTTTTGATATTTGCTTTCGCGTAATCAACAGAACCGGTGCCGCTCTTCACCGCAACCACTTTGCCGTCGAGATCTTTCACGCTTTTTACGTCGTTATTATCGGCTTTGACCATGACCAGCAGGCCGCTTTTGTAGTAGCCGTCAGAGAAGTCGATCGCTTTTTTACGTTCATCGGTAATGGTGATACCTGCCAGCGCCAGATCAACGTTCTTGGTTTGCAGTGCCGGGATAATGCCGCTGAAGTCCATAGGCTTCAGGGTGTAATCCAGTTTGAGTTCTTTTGCGATAGCGGCCCACAGATCCACATCAAAACCAACGTATTTATCACCCTGTTTGAATTCAAACGGAACGAACGCCGTGTCGGTCGCCACAACCAGTTTGTCGGCAGCCTGAGAGGACACTGCAAAAGCCAGGGTAAGTGCAGCCAGTGAAACTTTTAATACAGACTTCATAGCATTTCCTTTTATATCCACGGGGCGATCCCCTGCGAGAACAGCTGGGACAATGAAAAAATCGTGCCAACTTTACAAGCTATTGTTTTGCAAAGGGGATGATGTCATGCATTGCACAATTAATGGGGCAATGAGGTTTTATTGCACCAAAGTGGAGCACTGTTTTGGTGCGCTTCGTTTGGCTCAACTGACGGGGAGATATTTAGCGTAAATTCTGACGAAAAAACAATCTTCCGTTAACGGTTGTGTGAGGTGATTATTACAATTTTTTCACTTTTGCACTGTCTCAGGCAAAAAACGTGCACCATAGATGTGCAAAACCCTCACCGGAAGGCGAGGGTTGGATAGAAATTTCGTATGAATTATTCGATGTTAGATTCGATGAACCACAGGAATTGATCCAGGTCGCGGGACGCGGCGGTAAAGATATCTGCAGTATCTTCATCTTTGGCTTCGCCAATCGCTTTGCGCACATCGTTTGCCACAATCGCGTAGCGGTCCGCCAGCTCTTTCAGGTGATCCTGAACGGTATGGATATCGAGCGGATAACTCTTCAGAGGCGTTTTGCTGTTGATCACCTGCGTGGTGCCCAGCGCCACGCCGCCCAGCTGAACGGCACGCTCAGCCATCGTATCGAGGTGGGTAACCAGTGCTGTGCGGAAGCCATCCAGCATTTCATGAACGGCAATAAAGTTTGCACCGCGCATATTCCAGTGGGCCTGTTTGGTGATCAGCGAAAGATCGATGAACTGGATCACCTGGCGATTCAGCAACTCAATGGTCGCTTTTTTGTCGCTGTCCGGTACATCGTTACGGGTATAAAGCAGATTAGACGCTTTCGTTTTCACCAGTTTAGCGGTACTCATAATCTCATATCCTCTTGATGTTTATGTCCCAGGTAATTACGGAACTAAGTATAGCACCGGATTTTTTCTCTGCGGTTTGGCTGTGCCTATCGGTTTAATAGTGAGAAGGAGGTTGATAATTTAATCTATTGAAAATGTTGAGTAATTTTTAAATTGATACAGATCAATCTTAATTTCTGGATGGGGACGCAAACGTAGAGGGATATTTCGAAAATAGCGCAAAGTGTGTAAGAAATTATAACGTCTGCATTTCTGGCCTTTATTCTGCATGGCGTGGAAGCCATGCAGAATATATGGCCTTAGCTGATATCCACCTTTTCAACTTTAGGTTCCGGGCGCATAGTGAGCGTAGAGCCCATTGAAGCCGCGATAATCGAGCAGAGCGCCAGCGTCTGGGTCAACGTGAGGGTTTCGCCGAGAAACACCATGCCGGAAATGGCGGCAAGGGCAGGCTCCATGCTCATCAGGGTGCCAAATATGCGTGTCGGCAGACGCGTAAGGGCAATCATCTCCAGAGAATAGGGAAGTGCGGTAGAGAGAATCGCGACTGCCAGCCCGATGGGCATGACGGACCATTGCCAGATAGATTCTGTTGCCTGCGCCATGCCGATGGGCACAAATACGATGGCCGCAATCAGAGAACCCAACGCCACCGTTGCCGGACCGTGCTCTTCGCCTGCACGCTGTCCCGTGAGAATATAGACAGCCCAGCAGGCGCCTGCACCCAGCGCCAGCGCGGCGCCCGTCAGATCAATCTCAGCGACACTCTGGCCCAGCGGCAGCAGGAACCATAAGCCCAGAACGGCTAGCACGACCCAGATAAAATCGACCGGACGTCGCGAGGAGAAAAGCGCCACCGCCAGCGGACCGGTAAACTCCAGCGCGACGGCGATCCCCAGCGGTATCGTCTGTATAGAGAGGTAGAACAGATAGTTCATCGCCCCCAGGGAGAGTCCATAAAACAGCAGGGGTAAACGCTGCTCCTTTTTGAAGCGCAGACGCCAGGGTTTGAAAATGACCACCAGTATCGCCGTGCCCAGCACGATACGCAGGGCTGTTACCCCGGGCGCACCGACCAGCGGAAAAAGTGATTTTGCAAGCGAAGCACCGCTTTGAATGGACAACATGGCAATGAGTATCACTGCGACCGGCAACCAGACCGACGATGTGCGGGATAACCCAGGCATCCTTTCTCCTGTCAGCTTATGTCAAATGAGGTAAAGGTTGCAGTGTAAAGGAAATATGCGGCAACGGTTGAGGCGCTGTTGAAAAAAAACCACGTGAAATCCGTAAAATGGTTAAGCGCTGGTGGATTTATCGCCTGTCAGATTAGGAATAATCTGGATGAATGTAACGGCGCAGACGCGCACTATGCGCATTTAGTAATGAAAATTGCATGTGATTTGAAAGAGATAGCTTAGGCTGGAAACGTTCTGTTACAGGAAAGGTTTCATTAGACATCACGAATCACAAAGAGTTTCGCAAATTTTTTTGATATATTTAAAACTTACGGACTTACTTGAAGCACATTTGAGGTGGTTATGAAAAAAATTGCATGTCTTTCAGCACTGGCCGCTGTACTGGCTGTTTCCGCAGGTACCGCTGTAGCTGCTACTTCTACTGTTACTGGTGGTTACGCTCAGAGCGACTATCAGGGCGTGATGAACAAAGCTAACGGCTTCAACCTGAAGTATCGCTACGAGCAGGATAACAACCCACTGGGCGTGATCGGTTCTTTCACCTACACCGAGAAAGATCGTTCTGAAAACGGCGCATACAACAAAGGCCAGTACTACGGTATCACCGCTGGTCCAGCTTACCGTCTGAATGACTGGGCGAGCATCTACGGTGTTGTAGGTGTTGGCTACGGTAAATTCCAGCAGACTGAAAACCAGAGCGAAAGCCGCACTGCAAGCAACAGCGACTACGGTTTCTCCTATGGCGCAGGCCTGCAGTTCAACCCAATCCAGGACGTTGCTCTGGACTTCTCCTATGAGCAGAGCCGTATCCGCAACGTTGACGTTGGCACCTGGATCGCGGGCGTAGGTTACCGCTTCTAATCACTTCGGTGATTAAATAAAAAATCCGCCCACTGTGGCGGATTTTTTTTGGCTTTTTTCCTCTCCCCGTGGGCCAGGGTGAGAGCATCGAACCGCTACTTACTCTTAATATCAAAAATATCCGTACCCAGATGGTTGTAGTCAACTTTCTGTAACTTGAAGTTGGTAACGTACACTGGGGGAGCTTTCTTGTTAGAGACAAACGGGTAAGCCGTTTTTATCTGTTCGGCTGTAATCCCCGTCCACTGCGAGAAGAACTGCAGGAAATCATTTGCCGAACGGCGCGCTTTAATAACGCGATGCGTTTTATCATCACTCGACAGCACCATAAACGGCACCTGGAAGTTCTGCTGGAACTTGTCATCGTGCGCCAGATACTGCACCTCTTTACCACGCTCTTTAAACGCCAGCCCGTGATCCGAGAAATAGACCATAGAGAAGCTGTCGCCCGTATTGCGTAGCTGATCGTACAGCTTGCTCAGCAGATCGTCGGTTTGCGTCATGGTGTAGAGGTAGCACGAGGTCTCTTTGGACTGCACGAACTCCGCGTACTTCCCGCCCGTCCGATCGCAGGCCTGCGGATGCGACCCCATCAGGTGCAGGACGATCAGCTGAGGCTGCGTGCGCGGGGTGGCGAAGACCTGTGCCGTCATTTTCAGCAGCGCTTCGTCTTTGGTGTTTTTGTCGGCTTCAAAATCGCCGTTTTTCAGGAACTGCACTTCGTCAGCCCGTTTGGCGATGCTGGCGATGGCCGTATCGTATTCGCCAATTTGCCCCTGATTAGAGAACCACCAGGTCTGATAACCTGCGCGGTTTGCCAGAGTGACAAAATTATCCTGATACTGCGGTTTACCATCTACCACTCGGTTAAGGGTCAGACCGAGCGATTTCTGCGTTGAGCCGCTGGCCGCGACATAATCGGTAAACAGAGTGCCTTTGACCGAACTCGCAAACGGGGTGTTGTCCCAGTGGCCGCCAAACGCCCCCATTGCATCGCGACGCGCGCTTTCGCCAATCACCACCACATAGGTGTGATATTTCGGCTTAACGGCCAGCACGTTCCAGGTGTCTTTCATATTGGAAAGCTCAGCCATGCGCGCCTGTTCGTCGAGAACCTCTTTATTATTTACAACAACGTCTTTAACGAAGCGGAAAACCGGATAGCCGATATTGATGAGCCTTAACTTACCGTCCCAGGGAATATTCTGGATGGGGGCGACAAACGCCACGGCAATGCTGAACACCAGACAGAGTATTTCGATCTTACCCCAGGATTTTTTCTCGCCCGACTGACGGCGGATGGCAATAACGCCCAACGCGAAGATAAAAAGCCCGACCACATAGCTGTACCACGGGAAGATCGTCAGGATCTCCGTCGACTCTTCCATATTGGTCGAGTGCAGCGCCAGCAGGGTATTAAAGTTTGGCGAGCCGTAAGCCTGACCGAACGGGAAATAGAGTGCAGCAACCAGCGAACAGATCCCGATTACTGTTTTTTGCACGCGCGGGGCGGCTCGCCACAGCACATGCAGAATGCAGGTGAAGGCTACCGCGTAGAGCAGACTAAAGGGATAACCCAGCGCAAAGTTAATCAGTAATGACTGCAAAAAGTAAAAACCCGTCCACGGGCTTAAGGCCCGGCTGCGGGTAACAACGGTATCTATCAGGGTTACATTCATAGGTCACTATCATGGATGAAAACGCCATGTGCTCACCCTGGCGTCAAGGGTCATAACCTGCCTGACAGTGCGTGGAGAGGGAATGAGGGTCCGCTTCAGCGAGCCGCAAATTGTGCAGGGCTGCAAGAAGATAGTGCGAGCGCTAAAGAATATCAACAGTTGCTAAGCAGATGTTTTGCGAAGGGGATTGCAAATCCGTAAAAAAGATCGGGAATAAGGCGGCTGAAAGCCAGTTTACAGCGAGAATGTGACGGGAAAATGAAGCGGCGTACCGCAACGCCGCTTAGTTGGAAGGTTTATCGTCCTGATGCGGTTTGTTGTTAAACATATCGCACAGCATGTTCAGCAGCATTAAGCGCACTTTAAAGGGGGAGTGGGTAAACACGGTCATGCACCTCTTGAATTCATTCATAAGACCTCCTGAGTTTTGATCCCTTCGATCCATGAAGGGTGACTGCATTACATACAGATATAGCACAGGCTATATTGTATAGCTATGGCTATTTCGTTAATTTTTTGTGCTTGCAGAGCTATGGTTTACAATGTGCGCTCTCGAAACCGGGCGCTGGAAGCGTCACCCCACTGAGGAAGTACAATGAACCGTCGCGCAGGTCATCTGACAATGAGGAAAACGACGCAACTGGTGAATGTTGAAGAACATGTCGAAGGTTTTCGCCAGGTCCGTGAAGCGCACCGGCGTGAACTGATTGATGATTATGTTGAACTCATTTCCGATCTGATTCGTGAGGTTGGTGAAGCGCGCCAGGTTGATATGGCCGCCAGGCTGGGGGTTTCACAGCCAACTGTCGCTAAAATGTTAAAACGCCTGGCCTCCGTGGGCTTAATTGAAATGATCCCCTGGCGCGGTGTTTTTCTGACGCCGGAGGGGGAGAAACTCGCGCAGGAGAGCCGCGAGCGCCATCAGCTTGTCGAGAATTTTTTACTGGTGCTGGGCGTCAGCCCGGAGATTGCCCGCCGGGATGCGGAAGGCATGGAACACCACGTCAGCGAAGAGACGCTGGTGAAGTTTCGCGAATTTACCCTTAAATATGGTCCCTCCGCTGAATGAAAATCCCTGGACTGCAGGCCCTGGCACGCGATCGTTTCTTCCATCTCTTATTACTCATTGGCGTAGGGTTAAGCCTCTTTGTGCCGTTTACGCCGCAGGCCTGGCCCGCCGCGATTGACTGGCGCACCATCATTACCCTGAGCGGCCTGATGATGCTCACCAAAGGGGTCGAGCTGAGCGGCTACTTTGACGTTCTTGGCCGTAAAATGGTTCGCCGCTTTGCCACCGAACGCAGGTTGTCCCTGTTTATGGTGTTTTCTGCCGCGGTGCTGTCGACGTTTCTGACCAACGATGTGGCGCTGTTTATCATCGTGCCCCTCACGCTTACGCTGCGTAAGCTATGCGAGATCCCGGTCAGCCGGTTGATCATCTTTGAAGCGCTCGCCGTTAACGCCGGCTCACTTCTGACGCCAATCGGCAATCCGCAAAATATCCTTCTCTGGGGACGTTCCGAGCTGTCGTTCGCCGCCTTTACCTGGCAGATGGCCCCTCTGGCGCTGGTGATGATGCTGTCGCTGCTGGCGGTATGCTGGTTTGCGTTTCCTGATAAAAAACTGCAGTACCACAGCGGCACAACGGGCCCGCAGTGGCAGCCGCGTCTGGTGTGGAGCTGCCTCGGGTTATACATCGTCTTTCTGTTTGCGCTGGAGCTGAAGTATGAGCTGGCGGGCGTCCTGCTCGTTGCCGCAGGCTTTGTCGTCCTGGCGCGTCGCGTTCTGGTAAGCGTGGACTGGACGCTGCTGCTGGTCTTTATGGCGATGTTCATCGACGTGCATCTGCTTATTCAGCTCCCGGTGCTGCAAACCGTTCTGCACAGCGTCAGCAGTCTGCCGCAGGCAGGGCTGTGGCTGACGGCGATTGGCCTGTCGCAGTTTATCAGCAACGTGCCTTCCACCATTCTGCTGCTCAACTACGTTCCGCCGGACACGCTTCTGGCCTGGGCGGTGAACATCGGCGGGTTTGGGCTGCTGCCCGGCTCGCTGGCAAACCTGATAGCCCTGCGCATGGCCAACGATCGTCGTATCTGGTGGCGTTTCCACATCTGGTCGATTCCGATGCTGGTTTGGGCCGCGGCGATCGGTTTCGGAATATTCCTTCTCATATAGTGCGCAATTTGTCAGTTTTTCCTGGCAAACGTATAGCAACGTCCTAGCTTTAGTGAACGGCATAGTGTGATGCCGCTCACTGACAGGACCGTTGCTGAACTATGGCTGAAGATCAAAACCCGCCTGCTGACGAGCAGGACAAAAACAATAATGAGCGTAAGCGCCCGGGCAAGAAACCGTTAATTATCCTCGGCATTGTCGTCGTGGTAATGGTCGTCGTGGCGCTGGTCTGGTGGTTTTTAACCCGTAACGAAGAGACGACCGACGACGCCTTTACCGACGGCGACGTGGTGACGATTGCCCCGAAAACGGCGGGCTACGTCACCGAGCTGCGCGTGCGTGATAACCAGCGCGTGAAAAAGGGCGATCTGCTGGTGGTCATCGATCCGCGAGATACCACCGCGCAGCGCGATCAGGCCCAGGCCCAGCTTGGGCTGGCTATCGCGCAGCTGCATCAGGCCCAGGCGCAGCTGGCGCTTTCAAAAGTCCAGTATCCCGCCCAGCGTGACGAAGCCAAAGCGCAGGTGCTGAAAGCGCAGGCCGATCTGGCTAACGCACAGGCGGAGTACCGTCGCCAGCGCGGCGTCGACCCGCGCGCGACCACCCAGCAAAGCATTGATTCCGCGAACGCTCAGCTGCGTAGCGCCCAGGCAGGGCTGGCCAGCGCCCAGGCGCAGCTGGAAGTGGCAGAGCAGGTACAGCTGCAAATCCGCCAGCAGGAAACCAACGTTGAAGCGCGCGAGCGTCAGGTCGATCAGGCGAAAGCGCAGCTTGAAACGGCCAATCTGAATCTCTCTTACACCGAAGTCCGCGCCCCGTTCGACGGATTTGTCACCAAACGCAACGTGCAGCCCGGCACGCTGGTGCAGGCGGGAACGGCGCTGTTCTCACTGGTTTCGCCGAACGTGTGGGTGGTGGCGAACTTTAAAGAGTCCCAGCTTGAGCGCATGAAGCCGGGCGATAAGGTCACCGTGTCCGTCGACGCGTGGCCGGATATGGAGCTTGAGGGGCACGTAGACAGTATCCAGCAGGGCAGCGGCTCGCGCTTCTCCGCCTTCCCGGCAGAAAATGCCACCGGTAACTTCGTCAAAATTGTGCAGCGCGTGCCGGTCAAAATCGTGATTGATAAAGGCCTCGATCTGAACAAACCGCTGCCGCTGGGGCTGTCGGTTGCACCGAAGGTGACGGTGGAATGACGGATCACAGCCACGACAGCTGGAAGCCCGCCAGCAATCCGTGGGCGGTGGCGATTGTCGTCACCCTGGCGGTGTTTATGGAAATTCTGGACACCACCATCGTCAACGTGGCGCTGCCCCACGTGGCGGGTTCGCTCTCGTCCAGCTATGACGAATCTACCTGGGTGTTAACCAGCTACCTGGTCGCGAACGGCATCGTGTTGCCCATCTCGGCGTTTCTGAGCCGCGTGTTCGGCCGCAAGCAGTTCTTCCTGATCTGCATCGTCATGTTTACCGTCTGCTCGTTTCTGTGCGGGATTGCCACCGAGCTGTGGCAGATCATCCTGTTCCGCGTGATGCAGGGCTTTTTTGGCGGCGGGCTGCAGCCCACGCAGCAGTCGGTGCTGCTCGACTACTTCAAGCCGGAGGACAGGGGCAAAGCGTTTGGGCTCTCATCCATCGCGATTATCGTTGCACCGGTCCTCGGCCCGACGCTGGGCGGCTGGATCACCGACAACTACTCCTGGCGCTGGGTGTTCTTTATCAATATTCCGGTGGGGATTGTCACGGTGCTGGCGATCTACCAGCTGCTGGAAGATCCGCCGTGGGAGAGCAAATCAAAAGAGAAGCTGACTATCGACTGGACGGGGATCGGCCTGATCGCCCTGGGGCTGGGCTGCCTGCAGGTGATGCTTGACCGGGGGGAAGATGAGGACTGGTTCTACTCGAACTTTATTCGTACCTTCGCGGTGTTAACGCTTATCGGCATTATCGGTGCCATTTACTGGCTGGTGTATGCCAAAAAGCCGGTGGTAGATCTGCACTGCATGAAGGACCGCAACTTTGCCATCTCCAGCCTGCTGATGGCGGGGATGGCGATGATTTTGTACGGCAGTTCCGTGGTGATCCCGCAGCTGGCGCAGCAGGACCTGGGCTATACCGCCACCTGGTCCGGGCTGGTGCTGTCGCCCGGGGCGGTGCTGATTGTGCTGACTATTCCGCTGGTGCTGAAGCTGATGCCGGTTGTACAGACGCGCTGGATTATCGCCTTTGGCTTTACCTGTCTGGCGGTGTCGTTCTTCTGGTCGCGCACGCTGACCCCGGATATCGACTTCGAGACGCTGGTGCTGTTCCGCAGCGCCCAGTCGCTGGGGCTGGGATTCCTGTTTGTGCCCCTGACCACCATTGCCTTTATTTCGATCCCAAGACGGCTGAATGCCGACGCGGCGGCTCTGTTCACCATGTTCCGCAACGTGGCGGGCTCGGTCGGGATCTCGCTGTCGACGGCGGCCATCACCGAACGGTCTCAGGCGCACAGTGCGCACCTTGCGTACCACGCCTCGCCGTTTAACGAGCAGTTCCAGCTGGCAATACGCGAAAGCGCCCAGGCAATCCAGAACTTCACCACCCAGGTAGGGGACCCCATCGGGATTGCCACCGGACGCATGTACCAGACCATGATTGAGCAGTCGCGCTTTTTGGCCTACATCGACGTCTTTACCATCCTGAGCGCCGTGGCCTTGTTACTGATTCCGTTTTGTTTGTTGCTCTCGCCGGTTAAGAGCGAGGGGAGTGCAGGAGCACATTGATGATACACAGACGTTTACACCCCCTGATGATAATGATGATGCTGGCAGGCTGCGCCGTCGGGCCGGACTATCAGCCGCCCGCGCCGCCTGCCGTCACGCACTGGAACGATAAGGGCGACAGCGGGGTAAAATCGCAGATGACCTCCGCCGCGACAAACCCGCGCTGGTGGAAAACCTTCGGTTCGCCGCAGTTAGATAGCCTGGTTGAGCGCGCCATCGCCGGGAACCTGACGCTGCAGCAGACGGTGCTGCGCATCGCCGGAGCGCGTGAGCAGATTAACCAGGCGGGCGGGGCGTTTTACCCGTCGGTGAACGGCAATCTGCAGGCGACGCGTCAGCAGCTTGGGCTGGAAGGGGAGCTGAAGTCCCACGGCGTGTACGACCAGCTGGATAATGTCGATCCTGAGCTGCGGGGCGCGTTAGGCCCCCTGACGCAGCCGATCAACCTCTACCAGGGCAGCTTCGACGCCCAGTGGGAAATCGACCTGTGGGGCAAGGTACGCCGGCAGGTGGAAGCCGCCGAAGCGCAGCAGAAAGCCGCTATCGAGCAGCGTAACGACGCGCTGGTGTCGCTGGAGGCGGAAGTGGCGCGCGCGTGGCTCCAGCTGCGCGGGGCGCAGAGCATTATCGCCACGCTGAACACCCAGATTAAAAGCGCGCAGCAGACGCTGGATCTTACCGAAAGCCGCCAGCGCGGCGGACTGTCTCCACAGATGGACGTGGAAAACGCCCGGGCGCAGCTGGGCAACCTCGAAGCGCAACTGCCGCAGTATCAGGCGCAGGAGCGGCAGGCGATGAACGGCCTGGCGATCCTCCTCGGCAAGCCGCCGGGGGCGCTGGATGCCGAACTACAATCCGCGCAGCCGATGCCCGCGCTGCCGGATATCGTGCAGACCGGCATTCCGTCGACGCTTGCGCGACGGCGTCCGGACGTGCGCGAAGCTGAGGCGAACCTCCATGCTGCCACGGCGCAAATTGGCGTCTCGGTGGCGGAGCTGTTCCCGAGCTTTACCCTCTCCGGGCAGTTTGGCCTGCGCAACAGCGAAACCAACTGGCTGACCGACTGGAGCAGCCACTTCTACAGCTTTGGCCCGCAGGTCTCCATTCCCATCTTCCAGGGCGGGCGGCTGGTCTCCAGCGTGAAGGTGGCGCGCGCGCAGCAGGGGGCGGCGGTGCTGGACTATCGTCAGACGGTGCTCACCGCGCTTGGCGATGTCGAAAATGCGCTGGTGAGCTATCGCACCGACCAGCAGCGTGAGGCGGGCCTGGCGAAAACCATTGATGCCCTGCAAAACGCCTTCGATTTAGCCAGCGACAGCTACCGCCAGGGGATCGCCAGCTTTATCGACGTGCTGGACGCCCAGCGTCAGCTGGCGCAGGCCCAGCAGCAGCGCGCGCAGGCGCAGGTGCAAAGCGCCCTCGATCTGGTGGCGCTCTACAAGGCGCTCGGCGGCGGCTGGGAGCCGTATCAGCAGCTGCAATTACCGGACTACAGCGTCTTTGGCGACGCCCCGCGCGGATAAATATTCAGAGGATTGGGCAAGAAACGGACAGGAACACCACATTCGCGATGGCTGAGGGGCGGGTATAACTATCGTGTACCCCTTAAACGACATGCGAGGATTATCTTATGCGTTATCAAAAACTGGGCAATACTGGACTGTTCGTTTCTGAACTCTGCCTCGGCACCATGACCTTCGGCGGAGAAGGCGGCATGTGGGGCAAGATTGGTCAGCTCCAGCAAAGCGAAGCAGAACAGCTGGTGGGCCGGGCGCTGGATGCCGGGATCAACTTTATCGATACCGCGGACGTTTACTCTGAAGGGCGCTCGGAGGAGATCGTCGGCCAGGCGCTGAAAAACCTGAAAATCCCGCGCGAGAACGTGGTGGTCGCCACGAAAGTGTTCGGCGAAACGGGAACGGCAGGGGTGAACTCGCGCGGCAGCTCACGCTACCACATCATCAGCAGCGTGAAGGAGAGCCTGCGCCGCCTGCAGCTCGATCATATCGATCTCTATCAGCTGCACGGCTTCGACCCGGCCACGCCGATTGAAGAGATGCTCTACGCGCTGGATAACCTGGTGCAGCACGGCCACGTGCGCTACATCGGCGTCTCGAACTGGGCGGCGTGGCAGATTGCCAAAGCGCTGGGCATTTCCGAGCGTCTCGGACTGGCGCGTTTCGCATCCCTCCAGGCGTATTACACCATCGCCGGACGCGATCTTGAGCGCGAGCTGGTGCCGATGATGCAGAGCGAAGGCGTCGGGCTGATGGTCTGGAGCCCGCTGGCAGGCGGCCTGCTGAGCGGAAAATATGGCCGCGACGGGCAGAGCGAAGCCGGTGGTCGCCGTCTGGAGTTCGACTTCCCGCCGGTGAATAAAGACCGCGCCTTCGACTGCGTGGACGTGATGCGCACTATCGCCGAAAGCAAGGGCGTCTCAGTCGCGCAAATTGCGCTGGCCTGGCTGCTGCATCAAAAAGCCGTGACCAGCGTGATTATCGGGGCCAAACGCGTCGAACAGCTGGACGACAATATCGCAGCGACCAGGATCCGCTTAAGCGAAGACGAGCTCAAACAGCTTGATGCGGTGAGCGCGCTGCCGCGGGAATACCCTGGCTGGATGCTGGAGCGTCAGGGGGAATATCGCCGCAATCAGCTGGCGCAACAGTAACCTTTTCCATCAGGTGATTTTAAATTTCTTTGCCCATCGTTACAGCAATCGGCGAAAGCGGCTTATTTCACTGAGCATGCTTTTGCCGATTCAACGATGAGCTCTGGCGGAAATCAGCAACCGTCTTTGCAGGTTGCCGCTGGGTTTTGCTCAAGAACTCTTACCAGCAGGGCTCGGGGTTCTCTTACTACATCCGTTCCAACTGACAGTACTTTGCCGTCCCGCTCTGCTGAATACTTCGCGACAACATCACCGAATGCATTTCGCTGCAGGGCGACTTCTTGTCCTGCTTTTACCGTATCGCCGGGCTTAACGAATACTTCCGCAAACCCACCCGTGGTCGCTCGTATTGAACTGATAGCATTACCAATATACGTTTTATTGCTGCTGGCGGTTGCGCCGATTTTGCCTTCAATCACCTTATAATGGATCAGTACATTGCGAGCACCTTCTACACCCCGGGCAATCATATCCTGCTGGTAAATCCTCGGCTCTCCCGTCTCGGCCGTTATCGCCGGGATACCATTTTGAATAAAGGTGGTTTCCATTGAGCCGGCTTCACCGGGATCTTTTTTAATTTGATCTGCCGGAAAAAGTTCTGCAATAGTCCGGGCATCCGCATTGCGGTAGTCGGCATAAATGAACAGCGGATAAGCCGTTCCGGTAGACTGGGTGTGATAGTCAATTGCCAGGTCGACATTTCCCTTGTAAACGTTATTCCACATCATCCATGCCTGACGCTCGGCAGGGTTACCCGTTTCTTTTCCCGGATGCACGCGGTTGTAGTCGATCGTCTCACCCCCATCGGTTGAAACGGACCATGTCCGGGAGACCCTTTCAAGGCCAGAACGGTTTGGACCAATAATGCCAATAACGCTGCCGTTCATTTTTGCAGGGTCCAGTTGTTCCATCACTTTTTGTACGATGCGCACTCCGTTTAGCTCATCTCCATGGACGCCCGCCTGCAGCAGAACTTTCTTCCCGTCCGTTTTCCCTTTTGCCACCATGATGGGTACATACCAGCGCTGTCCCGTTCCTGTCTCAACCCCCTCGAACATGAAGCGATGTTGTCCTGCTGTCAGGTCTGATACATCCAGAGTCGAGATGACCGGCACTCCCTGTACCTTATCACCCGTATACACCGTTGCCGCGTAAGTCATTGAGCATGGCAGCGCTAAGCTGAGAGCGAATGCGATACGGCCAGTAGATATCTTCATGAGCGTCATTTTCCATTTGATAGAGTTAAGATTTTTATTTTCCGGCCTGGGCCGTGGTTCGTGCTCATTAAGTTAATAGTGATTTTATGAGGCCAGCCAGCGGCACGAGCGGGAAATGTGATTTTGCATAGACTAAGGCACCGGCTTCAATAACAGGGTTTGCGCGATTCATTTCCTGCCCGACGTTTTCTTTCCGACACGTCTCACAAAAAACGATCCTCCGCTTTGATCGACATGCCATCTTCACCTATATGACTGGTCATGAATTTTTAAATGACTAGTCATATAGGGAGAGACCATGAACAATCAGCTGCCGGCAAACTTTTTATGGGGCAACTCGGTATCGAGCATGCAGACGGAAGGTGCCTGGAATGAGGGCGGAAAGGGGATGTCTGTGTACGACATTCGTGAAGCCGGGGAGAATGTCTCCGACTGGAAAGTGGCGACCGACTCCTATCACCGCTACCGGGAGGATTTCGACCTGATGCAGGATCTGGGGATGAACTGCTACCGCTTCCAGATCTCATGGAGCCGCGTCTGCCCGCTGGGTGACGGCCCGTTCAACGACGAAGGCATCGCGTTTTACGACCGCTTTATCGACGATCTCATCGCCCGCGGCATCGAGCCGATGATCTGCCTGTACCACTTCGATATGCCGCTGGCGCTGGCGCAGGAGTACAACGGCTTCAACGACCGCCGCGTGATGGACGCCTTTATCCGCTACGGCAAAAAGATGATTGACTGCTATGGCGATCGCGTAAAGTACTGGCTGACCTTCAACGAGCAGAACATCTTCCATATGCCGGAAGCGTTTCGCATATCCGGCTACATGAAAGGGGAGAAAACCCTGCGCGAGCTGTACGAGCTGCAGCACCACACCATGGTGGCGCACATGTCGCTGACCGAATACCTGCACCAGACCAAACCGGGCCAGCTGATGGGTGGCATGCTGGCGCACCAGCTGATCTACCCGGCCACCTGCAAACCGCGCGATATTTTCTGCGCCCAGCAGTACGACGAGTTCCTCAACCAGAACCTCCTGCGCGTCTTTGCCGGGCAGGGCTACAGCCCGGCGGTGATGGCGGTGGTGGAGCAGGAGGGCTTCGGCGATATCTACCGCGCTGAAGATTTAGCTCTGCTGGCGCGCACCAAAAACGACTATATGGCCTTCAGCTACTACGCCAGTAAAACGCTGGACAGCGATGCGATCCCGGAAGGCACTCCCGTGAACTATTACCTGCTGCACGGCGAGAAAAACAATCCGTACCTGAAAGCCACCGAGTGGAACTGGCAGATCGACCCGCTCGGTTTTCGCACCATCATTACCCGTTATTACAACGACTGGCGCCTGCCGGTGTTCCCGATCGAAAACGGCATCGGGGTGATTGAGTCCTGGGACGGCGTGAACCCGATTGAGGACAACTACCGCATCGACTACCACCGGGCGCATATCAATGCCATGAAAGAGGCGATGTTCGAAGACGGAGCAGAAGTTCTCGGCTACCTCGGCTGGGGCCTGATCGACATTCTCAGCTCTCAGGGTGACATGCGTAAGCGCTACGGCGTGGTCTATGTCAACCGTGAAAACCACGACCTGAAAGACCTGAAGCGCGTGCCGAAGAAGAGCTACGCGTGGTTAAAACAGGTTATCCATACCAACGGACGCGAGATGTAAGCCGTACGCTGCCGGGCCGTTTTTGTGACTGATTGATGGGAAATATCCGCTATGTCTGAAACAAAAATAACACCGCACATGCAGTCTTTTGTCGATAAATTTGTAGAGTTCTCGGCGCGCCTGGCAAACCAGGTGCACCTTCGCTCCCTGCGCGACGCCTTCGCCACGGTGATGCCCATTTTCATCCTCGCCGGTCTGGCGGTGCTGGTGAACAACGTGGTGTTTCCGTGGATTTTTCACGGCGACACGCTCGCGCAGTGTAAGGTGTGGGGCGAGGCGATTATCAACGGCACGCTGAACATCGCCGCGCTGCTGTTGGCCCCGATGATTGCCTGGTCGCTGGCGCGCAACAAAGATTTCGGCAATCCGGTCTCGGCAGTGGTTATCGCCGTCAGCAGTTTTATCATCATGATGCCGATGCGCTTACAGGTTACGCCCGTTGGCAGCGACGCTGCGGTGAACGTCACGCAGGTGCTGACGTTCGCCAATATCGGCTCAACCGGCATTTTCGCCGGGGTGCTGATTGGGCTGCTCTCAACGGAAGTGTTCATCGCTATTTCGCGCCTGAAGGCGCTGCACATATCGCTCGGGGAAAATGTGCCCCCGGCGGTGAGCAAATCCTTTACCGCGCTGATCCCGACGATCCTCACGCTCTCCCTGTTCGCGGTGCTGGCGGCGATACTGGCAAACGTGCTGCATACGGACCTGATCCATCTCATTACGACCTTTATCCAGCAGCCGCTGCGGCTAATCAACACCAGCCTGCCGGGGACGATTTTCATCTACAGCTTCGGTAACTTCCTGTTCACGCTCGGTATTCATCAATCTGTCGTTAACAGCGTGGTGCTGGAGCCGTTCCTGCTGATCAACACCAACGAGAACATGCTGGCCTTCGCCAACGGCCAGCCGATCCCGCACATCATCAACAACATCTTCGTGCCGACCTTTGGCATGGTGGGCGGTACGGGCAGCACCATCTCGCTGCTGATTGCCATCTTTATCTTCTCCCGACAAAAGTCGGCGAAGCAGGTGGCGCGTCTGTCGCTGGCGCCGGGCCTGTTTAACATCAACGAACCGGTGATTTTTGGCCTGCCGATTGTGTTTAACCTGCCGCTGATGATCCCGTTTGTACTGCTGCCCGCGATAGGCATTTACGTCGCCTGGCTCTGTACCACGCTGGGGTTAATGTCGCGCTGCGTGGTGATGATCCCGTGGACCACGCCCCCGATTCTCAGCGCCTGGCTGGCGACGGCGGGGGACTGGCGCGCGGTGGTGGTGCAGTTGGCAATCATTGTATTTGGTGTATTCTTCTACCTGCCTTTCCTCAAAATTGCCGAGCGAGTGGCCTTGAAAAACAGCGGGATAGAAAACTAACTGAAAGGAAGGACGATGGCGGCGAAGTACATCACCATAGCGCGGGAAATCAAGAAACGCATTATCAGCCAGCAGTACGCCGCCAATGAACCGCTCCCGGACCAGTTTGCGCTGGCGGCGGAGTTCAGCACCAGCCGGATGACCATTCAGCAGGCGATGCGCCAGCTGATCGTCGAAGGTCTGGTCTATACCCGTCAGGGCCAGGGCACGTTTATCCGCAAAAACTTCCTCCAGCTCTCGCAGTGGGATCTCTCCGGCAGCGACTACTTCGGCGCGACTAAAACCTGGGAACACCTGGGCAAGGTAACCAGCCAGGTGGTGCATTTTGAGCTGCGCTTCCCGAACGAGAAAGAGCAGGCGTCGCTGATGATCAATGCCGATGCGCCGATCTATGACTTCATTCGCCTGCGTTTGCTGAACGGTGAACCTATGTCGCTGGATTCCACGGTGATGCCGATGAATCTGGTGCCGGGCCTGACGAAAAACCATCTTGAAGGTTCAGTGTTCCAGTACGTGCAGGAGACGCTGGGGCTGAAAATTATGGGGTCGTATCGGGTGGTGCGGGCGCTTAAGCCCAGCGCGCTGGACAGGGAGCATCTGGTCTGCGAGGAAACCGATCCGGTTCTGGAGGTGGAGCAGGTCATTTATCTGGAAGATGGCACAGCGCTGGAGTATGCCCACTGTCACTATCGGTACGACCACGGCGGAATTGTGATCGTGAATAACGGGTAAAAAAAAGCGGGCAACGAGGCCCGCTTTTTTAATGCTTCTCTATCAGTTCAAACGCACCGGCATACCGGAGCGGTTCTGCACGGCCTGGTCAACAATCGCCGTTTCTACGTCAGGCTGAGAAGTCACCGCCTGTACCGCGCTGTTCAGCGTAACAGGGACGACTTCGTTGTTGTTGATCTGGTCTTCGCTGGTGGACAGCGGGTTGTGCACTTCGATGTAGCGGCTGCCGTCTGGCTCAGAGGTCGCTTTCACCGGTTCGTTGATGAACTGCACGCGCGTACCGACCGGCACGTTTTCGAACAGGAATTTGATGTCGTCATTACGCAGGCGCACGCAGCCGTGGCTCACGCGCAGGCCGATACCGAAGTTGGCGTTAGTACCGTGGATAGCGTACAGGCGACCAATGTACAGAGCATACAGACCCATCGGGTTATCCGGGCCTGCCGGTACTACGGCTGGCAGCGGTTCGCCCGCAGCGATGTATTCCGCGTGCATTTTGGCAGTCGGCGTCCAGGTTGGACCCGCTTTCTTACGCTCAACTTTCGTGGTCCAGTTCATCGGGGTGTCTTTACCCAGCTGGCCGATACCGATTGGCAGCACGATAACGGTGTTGGTGCCTTTCGGGTAGTAATACAGACGCATTTCGGCGCTGTTAATCACGATACCTTCATGAACGGTATCCGGCAGGATCAGCTGCTGAGGAATATTCAGCACGGTACCCGCTTTTGGCAGATACGGGTCAACGCCCGGGTTTGCTTCCAGCATGTTAGACAGGCCCAGCTGGTACTGCGCAGCGAAATACTCCAGCGGCTGAGAGTTACCTTCTGGTACCGTCACAACCTGGTTCTGGCCTACCAGACGGCTACCGTCTGTTGGCAGGGGATACGTCACCGCAGACGCGGTCTTACAAAAACCTACTACGGCTAACGCCGCCGCAAAAAGCGTTGTTAATTTCATGTTCATGTTGTGCGAGGTATCTAAGCCATTCTGGCGATGAGTTGATAAGTCTGAATCTGTGATGGGAGCGCATTATATGTGCATTCCCGCTAACAGGGAATTCAGATGTGTACGAAATCACATTTTTTTCGATTTTGTTAAAGTTTAGTGGATTGCCGCAACACGGGATCTCAATTCGGAATTGTGGCATAATGCCGTGTTTATCACACTTTTCGCAGGAATCTCCCCGTGTTAGTTACCAGCAACGTCACTATGCAGTTTGGCAGTAAGCCGCTGTTCGAAAACATTTCCGTCAAATTTGGCGGCGGCAACCGTTACGGCCTGATTGGTGCCAACGGTAGCGGAAAATCCACCTTTATGAAGATCCTCGGCGGCGATCTGGAGCCGACCCTCGGCAACGTCTCGCTCGACCCTAACGAGCGTATCGGTAAGCTGCGTCAGGATCAGTTCGCCTTCGAAGAGTTCACCGTGCTCGACACCGTGATCATGGGGCACGCGGAGCTGTGGGAAGTGAAGCAGGAGCGCGATCGCATCTACGCGCTGGCCGAAATGAGCGAAGAAGATGGCTATAAGGTGGCCGATCTGGAAACGCAGTACGGCGAGATGGACGGTTATTCTGCGGAAGCGCGTGCGGGCGAGCTGCTGCTGGGCGTGGGGATCCCCGTTGAACAACATTACGGCCCGATGAGCGAAGTTGCGCCAGGCTGGAAGCTGCGTGTGCTGCTGGCACAGGCGCTGTTCTCTAACCCGGACATCCTGCTGCTCGACGAACCGACGAACAACCTGGACATCGACACCATCCGCTGGCTGGAGCAGACGCTGAACGATCGCGACAGCACCATGATCATCATCTCGCACGACCGTCACTTCCTGAACATGGTCTGTACGCACATGGCGGATCTGGACTACGGCGAGCTGCGCGTCTATCCGGGCAACTACGACGAGTACATGACGGCGGCCACCCAGGCTCGCGAGCGCCTGCTGGCGGACAACGCCAAGAAAAAAGCGCAGATTGCCGACCTGCAGTCCTTCGTCAGCCGCTTCAGCGCTAACGCCTCTAAATCGCGTCAGGCAACCTCGCGTGCGCGTCAGATTGATAAAATCAAGCTGGAAGAGGTTAAAGCCTCCAGCCGTCAAAACCCGTTCATCCGCTTCGAGCAGGACAAGAAGCTGTTCCGTAACGCGCTGGAAGTGGAAGCTCTTACCAAAGGCTTCGATGAAGGCCCGCTGTTTAAAAACTTCAACCTGCTGCTGGAAGTGGGCGAGAAGATTGCCATTCTGGGCGCCAACGGCGTGGGTAAATCCACCATGCTGAAAACCCTGGTCGGCGAACTGCAGCCGGACAACGGCACCGTGAAATGGTCCGAAAACGCGCAGATTGGTTACTACGCGCAGGACCATGAATATGAGTTCGAGAATGACCTGACCGTCTTCGACTGGATGAGCCAGTGGAAGCAGGAAGGCGACGACGAGCAGGCGGTGCGCAGCATTCTGGGTCGTCTGCTGTTCAGCCAGGACGACATCAAGAAGCCGGCAAAAGTGCTTTCCGGTGGTGAGAAGGGCCGCATGCTGTTCGGCAAGCTGATGATGGAAAAACCAAACATCCTGGTGATGGACGAACCGACTAACCACCTGGATATGGAATCGATCGAATCCCTGAACATGGCGCTGGAGATGTATCAGGGCACCCTGATCTTCGTCTCTCACGACCGTGAGTTCGTCAGCTCGCTGGCGACCCGCGTGATCGAAATTACGCCAGAGCGCGTGGTGGACTTCACCGGTAACTACGAAGATTACCTGCGCAGCAAAGGTATCGACGGCTAAAAAAAGCCCGGTGGCGCTTCGCTTACCGGGCCTACGGGTGACTTTGTAGGCCGGGTAAGGCGAAGCCGCCACCCGGCAATGTTCAGAGCACCCACTCACTCCCTTCAGCCCCATTCACCAGCAGTTTGCGTTTCTCCCCCGCCGGTAACGACACTTTCAGCGCTTTCCACGCCGGACGATAATCCCCGCGCGCGTTCACCTTCAGGTTGATGGTTGCGCCGTCGCACACCATCTCCCAATCCACCCACAGCGCATTGCCGTTCTGGTAGCCCCAGCTTTCACCGTCGTCTTCAAACAGCAGCCCGGAGGTTGTGCCGACGCCTTTCACCGGGAACAGCTTAAGCTCGCGTGCCGTATCTTTTTCGGCACTCACATGCGTGACGCGTTCGCTCAGCGGCAGACCTGCTCCGGCCCGCACCAGCAGCGGCAGTTTTTCCAGCGGCGCATCGAGGACGATCGATTGTCCGCCCGCATACCAAGCGTGGGTGTAAAAATCGTACCAGCCCGTTTCGTTATCCGGCAGCCAGACCCTGCGCTCGCGCTGTCCGGCCTCAACGACGCTGGCGACCAGCAGGTCGCGGCCCAGCAGGAAGTCGTCGCACTCTTCGAAAGTCTGCGCGTCGCGCTCGTGGTCGAGGAAGGTCGGGCGCAGCATCGGCTCGTCGTCGGCGTGCGCCTGCCAGAGCAGGGTGTAGAGATACGGCAGCAGGCGGTAGCGCAGCTCAATCGCGCCGCGAATGGCAGGCGTGACGCCCGGATACATCCACGGCTCGTTGACGGTGTGGTCATCGTTCCACGAGTGAATGGTAAAGCGCGGGTGCATCACGCCGTTCTGCACCCAGCGCACGAACAGCTCGGCGTCCGGCTTGTCGCCGGAGAAACCGCCGACGTCGTGGCCGACGTTGAACAGCCCGGACAGGCTCATGCCCAGCCCCATGCGGATGTTATAGCGCAGCGTGTCCCAGCTGGTGCGGTTGTCGCCGCTCCAGGTCTGAACGTAGCGCTGCATCCCGGCGCATCCGGAGCGGGAGATGAGGTAAGGGCGTTTTTCTGGCGCAAAGCGCTGCTGCGCTTCCAGCGAGGCGCGCATCATCAGCAGCGGCATGACCGGGCGAATATGCTTGATGGCGATCTCCTTGCCGAAGCCAAAGCAGCGGGCTTCTGCGTCCCACACTTCATATTCGTTGTTGTCGTTCCAGGTAGAGTCGATGCCCATCTCCAGCAGCTGCGTAGTGACGCCGTTCTGCCACCACTGCACCGTCTGCGGGTTGGTAAAGTCGAGGTGCGAGCCTTCGTCATCCCAGAAGCTGGAGCGTTCGGGTGCATCGGTTTCTGAATCGCGAATGAACAGGCCACGCTCCGCCACTTCGTTGTAGCGCGGATGATCCTGCAGCAGGCACGGCTTGATGTTAGCCGCAAGCTTCAGTCCCGCGTCGTGGAACGCCTGGCTCATTACCTTCGGCTGCGGCACCTTGCCGTAGTTCCAGTTGAAGACGTAGCGCTTGCCGTTGATGGAGGTATAGCCGGAGGAGAGCTGGAATGAGTCGCACGGAATGGCGTGCTCTTCGCACAGGCGGATGAAGTTCATCAGCTGGTTTTGCGCGTCCGGCGCGTCAGTGTAGTGCATGGTCGAACCGCTGTAGCCCAGGCTCCATTTCGGTCCGAACAGCGTTTTCCCGGTGAGGCGAACAAAGGCTTTGGTAACGTCCAGTACGCGTTTGCCGGTAAAAATGTAGTAGTCGATATCGCCCGCTTCCGCCTGCCAGCGGCGATAGGCGGTATGGTAGTTGTCGATCTCGTTGCCCAAATCCAGCCAGCAGCTGCTCAGGTTGTCGTAAAACAGGCCGTAGCTCACGTCGTCGCGGCGGGTGATAGTGAAAGGAATATGCTTGTAGAGCGGGTCGGTGCTGGCGGCGTTATAGCCCATGGCGTCGAGGTTGCGCATCTCATAGCGTTTACCGTTGCGCTGCAGATCGCCCGCTTTCTCGCCCAGGCCGTAAAAGCGCTCGTCCTTGCGGCGGCTCAGGTAGTGCGCCACGCCGTCGCCGTGGGCGTTCAGCAGGTAGGCGCTGGTGGGGCGGTCGTTGACCAGCGGCTGCCACTCGCCCGCGTCATTGCGATAGTGCCACTCCAGCCACAGCGGCTGGTGCACGGTGACGCGCAGCTGTTCGGTTGCCACGGTTAACGTGTCGTCCTGCTGCGTCAGCGTCCAGGTCGGGCAGGTGAAGCCGCTGATATCGTCACGACGGCGCCCTTCCCACGGCACGTCTTTTTCCGGCGCGATGCTCCAGGTGCGGTCCAGCGCCAGCTCGCCCTTGCGTTTGATCAGCACGCGGAACAGGTTCTCTTCCAGCACATACAGGCACAGGCGGTGCTGGTTATCGACCAGCAGTTCCAGATGGTTTGCCGACTGCGTATCCAGGGTCCAGTTTTTCAGGGTTTTCATATGCAATACATCCACTATCAGGCGCGCTTGGCGCGACGTTCAGCAATAAATGCTACCAGGAAGACGGCGCCAATCAGGTCAAAGAAGCCCATGGCGATAAAGAGCGGGTTAAAGCCGATTTTGTCGGCGGTCACACCGATTAACAGCGAGAACAGGAAGCTGGCGATCCACGCCGCCGAGCCGCGCATGCCGTTGACGGTCGCCATCTGACCTTTGTCGAAGGACTCCACGACCAGGGCGCTCAGCATGCAGGAGATGATCTGGTGCCCGAAGCCGCCGATGGAGATCAGCACGATGGTGATGTACGGGTCGCGGGTAATGGCCACGATGGCCAGCGAGATCATCAGGAACGCGCCGGTCACGGAGCTGGCGACGACCGAGTTAACGCGGGAGCAGCCGAACATGCGGGTGTACAGACGCGTCAGGTAGCCGCTCGCCACGCTGCCGAGGTCGGCGGCGAGGAACGGCAGCCAGGCAAACATCGCAATCTGCTTCAGGTCCATGCCGTGCTCTTTGGCGAGGTACAGCGGTACCCAGAAGCTCAGCACCGCCCAGGCCGGTTCCGCCATAAAGGCGGGGATGGCGATACCGTAGAAGCGTTTGTTTTTTGAAACGGTTTTCAGCGCGGTCAGGAAGGGCAGCTTCACCGCAGGCGGTTCGTTGTCCTGCTTGATAAACGCCAGCTCGTCCTTGCTCAGGTTCGGGTGCTGCTCCGGGTTGTGGTAGAACGCCCACCACAGGATCACCCACAGCAGCGCCAGCACGCCGGTAAACATAAACGCGCCCTGCCAGCCGAACGAGGCGTGAGCAAAGTAGATGATAGGCGGGGCCAGCATCGCGCCGATGGAGAAGCCCACGCCAGCCCAGCCGGCGGCAACGGGTCGCTCTGATTTCGGGAACCATTCGCCGATGGTTTTGGCGTTCGCCGGGGTAGCGGCGGCCTCAGAGGCACCCATAAAGAAGCGCAGAATAGCGAGGTGCAGCCAGCTTCCGGCGCCCGCGTGGAAAATACACATCAGCGCCCAGATCCCGGCGCAAACCATAAAGCCAATCTTCAGGCCAATGACGTCAATCAGCCAGCCGCACAGGGGCTGGAAAATGGTGTAGGCGATCTGGAACGCGCCGACGATCCAGGAGTATTGCTCGGTGGTGATCCCGAGGCTCTCTTTCAGTTCCGGGGCGAGGATCCCGAGTGAGTTTCGGGTGATGTAGTTAACGGTGACGCCAAGTAAGAACAGCACCAGCACGTACCAGCGCAGGTTCTTGATGACGCGACGGGTTTTGCTTGTCGCAACGGTGTTATTGATGTCCTGACTCATTTTACTCTCCACAAGACGGACGGTAAGGGGACGGAGGTTCAGGTGTCACACGGATTTTTATGACTTTGATTTTTATCCGTTTAAAATTCTTTATCTGGTATACAACTAGTATGGAAGTTGTGTGACAAGTTCACCTTAAGGAAGAAAATGAGTGGGCAAAAGTGGATTTTGTGAAAAATTTCTCATAACTGACGAAAAGCCTCTGGCAAGATGGTATTTATGTCAGTAATTGCCTGACGAATACGCTATGAAAATTTTTTCATTTCGCAAATGGAGCCAGATCACAAAATGGACAAAAGGCTAAAAATCACCGAAATCGCGGCCCGCACGCAGCTCTCGATCAGCACGGTGTCGCGGGTGCTGGCGGGAAAAGCGAATACCAGCGAAAAGGCGCGCGCAAAGGTGCTGGCGTGCGCGCGGGAGCTGGGGGTGATGGAGGGTATGGCGGCGGGACGGCTGCTGCTCAATAGCCTGGTGGTTTTTGCCCCTCAGCGTGCGTTCGACGAGCGGTCCGACATCTTTTACTACCGTGTGATCCAGAGCGTGAGTAAAGGCCTTGCATCCCACGATGTGCGCTTGCGCTACTGCGCGCTGGAAGAGAACGATAGCGATGCCCAGCTGTTTCTGGCGCGCATGAACGAGGCGGATACCCAAGCGGCAATCCTTCTTGGCATCGACGACCCGCATATCCACGATCTGGCTGTGGATGTCGGCAAACCCTGCATGCTGATTAACTGCCGTGACCGCCACATGCGCCTGCCTGCCGTCGCGCCGGATCATCGCGCCATTGGCGAGCGGGCGGCGGAATATCTGTTTGAGATGGGACACCGTGAGGTAATGAGCGTGCTGTGCCTGCGCCGCTACACCATGGAACTGCGCCTGACGGGGATCCGCGACGCGTGGCAGTCTCACAACCTGAAATTCAACGACAAGCGCGATCTGCTGGTGGTGCCCAGCTTCAGCGCACGCGAAAGTGAACAGGTAGTCAGCAGCTGGCTCAGCGAAATGCAGGGCAAGGATTTGCCAACCGCATTTTTGGTTGGCGGCGATTTTATGGCGGCGGGCACCATCAGCGCATTACAAAAAAAAGGATTGCGCGTGCCGCAGGACGTGTCGGTGATGAGCATTGACGGGTTTAACCTGGCGGCAATCCAGGATGTTCCATTAACGGCCGTGCACGTTCCCCGCGATGAGCTGGGAACGGAAGCGGTTTATATGCTCCAGCAGCGGCTCATGCGCCCGGACGCGCCGGTGGGGACGTTACTGCTTAACGGCACGCTGGCCGTGCGGGAATCGGTACGGCGGATACGTCAGGGGAAACGACGCACCGCCGTTGAGCGGGAAGGTCTGTATGACAGTTAAACCATGCCCAGCGCGCGCTTGCCGTGGATGTTGAGATCGTTAACGGTAAAGCGGTCCTGCCAGCTCTTTTCATAATCTTCGCGCGGGAAATCTCCCGGTGACGCGCCGGTTTCAAGCGCTTCCTTGACCTTTTTGGCGTACGCGAGGTTTTTCTCGCACATCGGCGCGGCAGGAATGTACATCACGTTGCCCCAGCCCTGCTGATTTTCCACCGGCGCGACGGAGTGGATCACATCGCAGTGCCACCACACGGAATCGCCCGCGTCGAGTGCCGGAATGCTGCTTAATGCTTCGATGAGCAGCGGGTGCCACTTCTCGGAAACCGGCAGCACGCGCCCCGGCGCCACGCCGCACAGCTCGTCTTCCGGCACGTCGTCCAGCAGCGGACGCAGCAGAATGTACGCCATCGCTTCCGGGATCGGCACCACGTGCAGCAGCCCCTGACCGGGGATCATGTCCGACAGCGCCGTCCAGCCCTGGAAGGTGCGGAACACCGAGCATTTGGTGGTGTTATCGACGGTGTACTCTTCGACTTCGGTACGGTGCGCGGCGTTCCACGGATCGTACTTATCGACGTTGCCGTCAAACACGCGGGCAAAGACCTGCTGGTAAGCCGGCAGCAGCCAGCGCTCCAGCGCGCCGGAGTCGGTATGGGCGCCGAGTCCTTTCGAGGTGGTTCCCGGCGGACGGCGGCGGATACGGTCCGGGTAAATCACGCTCACATCCGGGTCGAACCACTGCTTGCCGTTGCTCTCGAACGTCCATAAACGGTTCAGGAACGACTGTACCTGCGCCATCTCTTCGCTCTGACGCGCCTGCATCTGCGCCTGCGACCAGTAGATCGGGTAAATCTCCGGACGGGAGGCCGTTAAGGTGCCGAAGAAGTTATCGCCAGGCCCTTTGTACACTTCGTCAAACTTGTTCAGATCGAGGTAGTCGAGCATCGACTGATCCCACGCCAGCGCCTGCTCGCGGGGGAAGTGACCTTTAATCACCGCGCAGCCGCGGCGTTTAACGGCCTCGCGCTGTGCGTTGGTAATCGTGCCGTTTTTCACATCCGCAAACGGAATCACCGGCCAGACGGATTCGCCTTTGTTCTTTAGAGCGTTGATTTCCGCCACGCGGGTGGCAATTTTATCGCTGAGCTTATTGAACACCGCCTGCACGTCGCCGATCTGCGCGCGCAGCTCACGTTTCAACTGACGGATTGCCGCTTTGTGATCCGCCGGCAAAGTTTCACTGGTAAAGGTCATAACTGCCTCGCATCTTTCATTCGAAAGTGAAAATGTCTACAAGTGATACTTTAAGTTAAAATTAAGTTAATGCAAGTTTAAAAACTTGACGCAAGCCACAGGACGGGAAAAGAGTCAGGCTGCCGGAGCAAGGCTCCGGCGAGGAGAAGATCAGGCGTCGAACGGGGAATGGTTGTCGAGCACGGCCTGAATGACGTTCAGCGCGCCCTGATGGTTGTTGTCGTCGGTGCTGTAGCGGCTGATTTCTTTGATGCTTTCCGCCGCGTTACCCATCGCAAAGGAAAATTTTACCAGCTTCAGCATCTCGGCATCATTGCCGCTGTCGCCAATGGCCACGCACTCCTGAGGGGAGATTTTCCAGCGCTTCAGCAGACGGCTGATGCCGTTGGCTTTGTGCAGGCCGGGGATAATCAAATCGACAAACCCAAAGCCGCTGGTGACCGGCTTCATGATGCCGTCCAGGGAGACGTGCAGCTTATCCACCAGATTCGGGATATCGCTATCCGGCAGGTTCAGGGAGAACTTAAACAGCACGTCGTCAATGTCGCGGTAATCGCTGATGCGCTTTAAGCGGTGGTAGTGCTTTGACATCAGCGCCACGAAGGCGTCCGGGGCTTTGTCGCTGACGTAGGCGCTCTCCAGCCCGCAGGCCACGAAGTTCAGCCCTTTGTCTTTCAGCAGTTCGCCAATCACGATCTGCGATTCATGGCGCGTCAACTCGCCGTGAAAAATCTGTTCTCCGCGGTCGAACACCAGCGCGCCGTTTTCCGCCACGAAGGAGATCCGATCTTTTAGCTCTGGAAAGAAGGAGATGAGCTGGTAATACTGGTTGCCGCTGGCGACAACGAATTCAATATCGCGGGCTTTAAGCTTTTCAAACTGTGCCTGGAAGCGGTCACGATCGTACTGCTTGGCATCATCAAGGAAAGTTCCGTCCATATCGGTGACGATAACTTTAACGGTCATACTGTGCTCCTGGGTCACTGCGTTTTGAAACATTCTAATAACAAGGTGACGGGGAGCACAAATTTAATTTCATTCGAAAGTAAAAGCAAAACGGCAACTGAGGTTGCCGTTTTTAGTGTTTTCTCCCTCTCCCTGTGGGAGAGGGTCGGGGTAGGGCATCAGCGTGCGCATTTCCCCTGAGGTGATGCCCCGTTACAGCGTATGCTCAGTACGGGCAATAATATCGTCCTGTGCATCCGGCGACAGGGCGGTGAAGAACGCCGAGTAACCCGCGACGCGCACCACCAGGTCACGATACTGGTCAGGGTGTTTCTTCGCCTCCAGCAGCGTTTCGCGGGAGACAATGTTGTACTGAATATGCCAGCCCTTATGCACCTCGAAGAAGGTGCGCAGCAGCACCATCAGCTTCTGGCGATCGCTGTCGTTTTCCAGCGTTGACGGATTCAGCTTCTGGTTCAGCAGCACGCCGCCGAGAATCGCTTCCGTCGGCAGTTTGCCCACCGAGCCAATTACCGCCGTCGGGCCAAGGTGGTCGGTACCGGAAGCCGGGCTAGCCCCTTCCGCCAGCGGCGTATGCGCCTTACGTCCGTCCGGGGTCGCCATCGTCGCCGCGCCAAACGGCACGTTTGCGGAGATGGACGACGTGCCCGCGTAGTAGTTACCGCCAATCGGGCCGCGGCCGTAGCGAGGGTTGTGATACTGCTTAAGCTCTTCAATGTAGGTCTGATAAGCACGGGTCAGCAGCATATCCACGCTGTCATCGTCGTTACCGTACTTCGGCGCGCCGTTAATCAGACGCTGACGCAGCTGCTCGTGAGTCAGCCCGTCGAAGTCATCCGCCAGCGCCGCCGCCAGCTGCTGTTGGCCGATAGTGCCCTGTTCGAACACCAGCTTTTTCACCGCCGCCAGGCTGTTGCCGAGGTTGGCGATACCCACCTGCAGGCCGGAGACCCAGTCATACTTCGCGCCGCCCTGCTTGATGCTTTTCGCGCGCTCGATGCAGTCGTCCACCAGCGCCGAGCAGAGAATATCGTGGACGTTCTCTTCCAGCATGGTGTCCACCACGTACTCAATCTCAATGGACTTGCGGGTGTAGTAGCGGATCTGGCTATCCCAGGCTGCCATCACCTCCTCGAAATTGTCGAAGTTACCTGCAGAGAGTGCTTTCTCCTGCGGCAGGAATACCTTGCCGCTGGTGGCGTCGCGGCCGCCTTCCAGCGCCGCCAGCATCACGCGGGCGAAGTTGATGAAGCTCATGCCGGTGCAGCGATAGCCCCACTTGCCGCCAACTGCGGTTTCGATACAGCCAATGGCCGCGTAGTCGTAGGCGTCGTCGCGCTCAACGCCGAGCTTGATGAATTCCGGAATGACGATTTCATCGTTGTTGAACGCCGGCATCCCGAAGCCGCAGCGGATCACCTGCACGCACGCATCGAGGAAGTCGTTGCTCATGCCCGCGTGATAGCGCACGCTCAGGTTCGGCTGGGTGGAGCGCAGACGGCCGCAGGATTCCAGAATTGCGTAGGAGAGCGGGTTCACCGCGTCCATCGGCTCACCGTTGACCAGCTTCTGGCCGCCGATGGTGACGTTCTGGTACAGCGGGCTACCGGCAGAGGCTTTGGAGTGCGAGCCAGATCGGATCTTGTTCACTTCCAGCAGCTTCAGCCAGCAGCTGTGCAGCAGTTCAATGGCGTGTTCGCGGTCGAGGCTCTGGTTCAGCTCCACGTCGCGGCGGTAGTACGGATAGAGATACTGGTCCATACGCGCAAAGGAAACGGAGTGGCCGTTGGACTCAATCTGCAGGATCAGCTGAATGAAGTAGCACAGCTGCAGCGCCTGCCAGAAGGTTTTTGGCGGCTCGTGGGCAATCACGTCGCAGTTTTCCGCCATTGCCAGCAGCTCGTCGCGGCGGCTTTCGCGGGTTTCGGTCGAGGCCATTTCACGCGCCAGGTTGGCAAAACGTTTGATGTGCAGGCTTACCGCTTCCAGCACGATATCGATCGCCTTCAGGAACTGGTCGCCGTGAAGGTCTTCCAGCACCGTCAGGTTGATGCGCGAGCGGCGTTCGGCCACTTTGGCACGCAGGCCGTCGAGACCTTTCTCCAGCACCAGCGGGAAGTTCACCGCCAGGTGCGCGTCGCCTGATGTCATGTTGCCTTCGGCTTTGATAATGCCGGTTTCCAGCAGGCCTTTCTGCTCGTCGGTGAACATGCCGTAGCAGCGATCCTGCACCGTCTGGCCGCGCCACCACGGGCAGATCTCGTGCAGCACACGCTTGTTCTGTTCGCTCACCGCAAAGCCCGCGCCCGGGCGGTCTGCCAGGTCGTCGATCTCTTTCTCAATCCAGGAGACGGTGTATTCCGGGAAGATCGGCGCGGCGCGCACCTCGCTTGCCTGGTTACCGATAATCAGCTCGTCGTGTTTGATCCAGATGGTACGTTCGGCCAGGTGATGCGCCAGCGCCAGAGCGCGACGCACCGGGATCGGCTTGTCCATGTGCTGCTGGTACATTTCGGTGTAATGCTGCGCGCGCTCGGTACAGACTGGCGGCTTGACGATATGCACCAGGGCCGTTTTGTGCGCCTTAATGCGTTCGCTGAGGGTATTGAGATTCAGGGTGGTCATAAGTTTATCCTCGTAAGGTCGCGGTTAACCCTTTCTGGCGGGCGTACTGCTGCGCAAAGTCCAGCAGAGCAGGGTTATCCAGCGGTTTGTCAGGGGCAGAGTAGGGTTGGCCGAGCAGGGTGTATTTGTTCATGCCCAGCGTGTGATACGGCAGAAAATGAATATCGTCGACGCCGAGTTCATCGGCAGCGAAGTTGGTGATGGCGGTTATGGAGGCTTCATCTGCGTTGAAGCCCTGGATGAGCGGTACGCGGATGGTGATGTTCTTCCCTGCGGCGGCCAGGCGTTTCAGGTTATCCAGGATGCGCTTAGCCGAACCGTCCGTCCACTGCTTGAAAACGTCACCGTCGACATGCTTCAGGTCTGCGAGGAACAGATCGACGTACGGTAATGACGGCTCGATATAGTGCCACGGCACGTGAAGGCAGGTTTCGACGGCGGTGTGGATCCCCTGGTCATGGCTGGCTTTAAACAGGGCCTGTGCCAGATCCGGGTTCATAAACGGCTCGCCGCCGGAGAGGGTGATCCCGCCACCGCTGCGGTCGTAGAAGGGCTTGTCGCGCAGTACGGTCGCCATGATCTCCTCGACCTGCCGTTCTTCACCGCAGACGGTCAGCGCCTGCGTCGGGCAGCAGTCGGTGAGAGCATTAAGCGTCTCTTCACTCAGCTTTTCGCGGTGGATGATCGGGCCATTCAGCGCGCGTTCGATGCAGCCCGGCGCAGCCTGCTGGCACAGGTCGCAGCCGTCCAGGCACAGACGTGCATCAAACAGCACGTCCCGGCTGCGGGAGCGGCTTTCCGGGTTCTGGCACCAGCGACAGCCCAGCGAGCAGCCTTTCAGGAACACCACGGTACGAATACCGGGGCCGTCGTGGGTAGAGTAACGCTGAATATTGAAGATCATGTTTTTGCCTCTCATCTTGCATATGAAGATTAAATTACTTTCGAACGAAAGTTATCTTGATGCAGGTCAAATCTTCAGCAGGTTTCGTCGTGATAGGGTAAGTGCAGGCTAATTTTGAGGGTGACATCATGGAATTTTATCTCGACACATCTGACGTTGCGGCAGTCAAAAAGCTGGCGCGTATCTTCCCGCTGGCGGGCGTGACCACCAATCCAAGCATCGTAGCTGCCGGTAAAACGCCGCTTGATGAACTGCTGCCCGCGCTGCACGACGCGCTGGGCGGCAAAGGTCGTCTGTTCGCACAGGTGATGGCGACCACCGCCGAAGGGATGGTGGAAGAAGCGCGTAAGCTTCGCGCCATCATTAACGATCTGGTGGTGAAAGTGCCGGTAACCGCAGAAGGGCTGGCGGCGATCAAGATGCTGAAAGCGGAAGGGATCCCGACGCTGGGTACGGCAGTCTACGGTGCGGCGCAGGGGATGCTGTCCGCACTGGCGGGGGCGGAGTATGTGGCCCCTTACGTTAACCGCGTGGACGCGCAGGGCGGGGACGGGATCCAGACCGTAATTGAGCTGCAACAGTTGCTGACGCTGCACGCACCGCAGTCAAAGGTGCTGGCCGCGAGCTTTAAAACCCCGCGTCAGGCGCTGGACTGCCTGCTGGCAGGGTGCAAGTCCATCACGCTGCCGCTGGACGTGGCGCAGCAGTTTATTGCCTCTCCTGCGGTAGATGCTGCAATTGTGAAGTTTGAGCAGGACTGGCTGGGGGCGTTTGGCAGGACGTCGATTTGACGGGTGCGGCCTGATGCCCTCACCCCAACCCTCTCCCACAGGGAGAGGGAGCAAACACTAAAACGGCAACCTGAAGGTTGCCGTTTGCTTTAACCTCCGCACACCTCACACCCCGGGTTACGCATCAGCTTCATCTCGCGGAACTGGCAGGTCATCGCGTCATACATCACGATTTTCCCCGCTGCCGGCGTGCCGTAATTCGCCAGCACCTTGATCGCTTCCATAGCCTGCAATGAGCCAATCACGCCGACGAGCGGCGCCATCACGCCCGCCTCAACGCAGGTCAGCGCATTCTCACCAAACAGACGGCTCAGGCAGCGGTAGCAGGGTTCACCCTCGGCGTACGTGAAGACGCTGATTTGCCCCTCCATGCGGATAGCCGCGCCGGAAACCAGCGGCGTTTTATGAGCAAAACAGCCCGCGTTGAGCTGGTTTCGGACGGTGACGTTATCGGTGCAGTCCAGCACCAGGTCATGCTGCGCAATCTGCGCGAACAGCGCATCGTCATCCAGCATCGCGTCAATCAGGGTGAACTGTACGTTGGGGTTGATACGCGCCAGCGCCATGCGGGCAGAGTCCACTTTCGGCTGGCCCACCGTCGCGTCGCTGTGCAGCGTCTGGCGCTGCAGGTTGGAAACCGACACGGTATCGAAATCCAGCAGCGTCATCCTGCCCACGCCCGCCGCGGCAAGGTACTGCGCGGCGGCGCAGCCCAGCCCGCCCAGCCCGACGACCAGCACGCTGGCCGCCTTGAGCGCTTCCTGACCTTCGAAATCAAACCCGCGCAGCACGATCTGGCGGTTGTAGCGCATCATCTCCGGATCGCTCAGCTCCACCGTCATATCAACCTCCGAACAGGTG
Organism: Enterobacter sp. 241F3; assembly: GCF_034106785.1. NCBI lineage: Bacteria > Pseudomonadati > Pseudomonadota > Gammaproteobacteria > Enterobacterales > Enterobacteriaceae > Enterobacter > Enterobacter sp. 241F3. The sequence continues at coordinate 1,015,444 of NZ_JAWNDD010000001.1, read as the reverse complement.
GTTAAAGCGTTCTATCTCAACCCATTCGCCGGCTTCCACGTTGCCGCGCTCGCGCTCCAGCACGATAAAGCAGTTGCCCAGGCTGAAGGAGCTGAAAATGTGTGAGCCCTGGTGCCCGGTGGTACTCACTTCGAGCTCGCCGTCCGCGTTGCGCGCCAGAATGCCGCGCTGAAAATCGAGACGACCCGGTGATTTTTTCAACCGCGTGGCGGCACGCACGCGCACGCGTTCCGGCAGCGGGCTGGCCTTGTTGCCGGAAAGCTTCGCCAGCAGCGGGATCGCCAGCTGGTAGAAGGTGAGTGCCGCCGAGACCGGGTTACCCGGCAGGCCGCAGAACCAGCTGTGTGAAAGCTTGCCAAACGCAAACGGCTTGCCCGGCTTGATCGCCAGCTTCCAGAAGGCGATTTCGCCCAGCTCTTCAAGAAGGGTTTTGGTGTAATCCGCTTCGCCCACGGAGACGCCGCCGGAGCTGATGACCACGTCGGCGGATTTATCCGCCTCGATAAACGCCGCGCGCAGTTTTTCCGGGTCGTCTGGAATGATGCCGAGGTTAATCACCTCGCAGCCCAGCTGCTCGAGCATCAGGTGTACCGCCAGGCGGTTGGTGTCGTAAATCTGGCCGTCCTGCAGCGGCTGGCCCGGAAGCTGCAGCTCGTCGCCGGTGGAGAAGACGGCGACGCGCACTTTGCGGATAACGTCGACTTCCGCGATGCCGAGCGAGGCCAGCACCGGCAGCTCTGCCACCGTCAGCCTTTGCCCGGCGGCAAAAACGGTCGCGCCGAGGGTAATGTCCTCGCCGGTACGGCGGATGTTCTGGCCCGCTTTAACGCTGGCGGTAAAACGCACGCCTTCGTCGGTCTGTTCGGTCTCTTCCTGCATTACCACGGCGTCGCAGCCGGCCGGAACCGGTGCGCCGGTCATGATGCGCACGCAGGTGCCCGCAGGCCATTCACCGCTAAACGGCTGACCCGCAAAGGCTTTACCCGCCACCGGCAGGGCGTTACCCGTCTGGAGATCCGCCAGGCGTACCGCGTAACCGTCCATCGCTGAGTTATCAAACCCCGGCACGTTAAGCGGAGAGACGATATCGCGCGCGGCAATACGGCCAAAACAGCGCACGAGGGGCAGCGTCTCTACGTCATGCAGCGGGGAAACTCGGTCAAGCATCTGCGTGAGTGCCGTCTCAAGCGGCATCAGTCCGGCGGTAAAATCCATGGTGGGCTCCTGCGGAGTAACAACGAAAGCGTCCATTATGGCAGAAAAGTGCGGCTAACTGTATGACCGAAGGGTGCACGCTTTACATCACTGTTACGTCTTTCTATATTCAAAAATCATCTGAAGTTTCGTCGACGATAATGATATTTATAGAAAAAGCCGCAAAACAGGCTAACGGGTGATGCGAATGGTTAATGCGGTAATCGCAATTCATGGTGGCGCCGGGGCAATCACCCGAGCACAGCTCAGTCCCCAGCAGGAAAAGCGCTACATCGACGCGCTGTACGCCATTGTGGAAACGGGCCAGAGAATGCTGGAAGCGGGCGAAAGCGCGCTGGACGTGGTCACCGAGGCGGTGCGCCTGCTGGAAGAGTGCCCGTTATTTAATGCGGGGATCGGTTCGGTCTTTACCCGGAATGAAACGCACGAGCTGGATGCCTGCGTGATGGACGGTATTACCCTGAAAGCGGGCGCCGTGGCGGGCGTCAGTCACCTGCGTAACCCGGTGCTGGCCGCGCGTCTGGTGATGGAAGAGAGTCCGCACGTGCTGCTGACGGGGGCCGGGGCGGAGACCTTTGCCTTTGAGCACGGGATGGAGCCGGTATCGCCCGATCTGTTTTCCACGGAAGCGCGCTATCAGCAGTTACTGGAAGCTCGTTCGGCGGGCATGACGCAGCTTGACCATACTGCGCCGCTGGATGAGCGCAGCAAAATGGGCACGGTCGGCGCGGTGGCACTCGATAAAGCCGGAAACCTCGCGGCGGCGACGTCAACGGGCGGGATGACCAACAAGCTGCCTGGACGCGTCGGCGACAGCCCGCTGCCGGGCGCGGGCTGCTATGCCAATAACGCGACGGCGGCGGTGTCGTGTACCGGCACCGGGGAAGTGTTTATTCGCGCCCTCGCGGCCTACGACATTACCGCGCTGATGGATTACGGCGGCTTAAGCCTGAGCGAGGCCTGCGAGCGCGTGGTGATGGAGAAACTGCCTGCCCTGGGCGGCGTCGGCGGACTCATTGCGGTGGATCGTGAGGGCAACGTGGCCCTGCCGTTCAACAGCGAAGGCATGTATCGCGCCTGGGGCTATGCCGGTGATGAGCCGTGCACGGGGATCTATCGTGAATAAGGGGGCAGCGCGTGCCGCACAGTGAAGAGCTGGACAACCGCGAAGTATTGGCTGTCCATCAGCTGAATATTGCGTTTCAGGAAGAGCGGCAGTTCTTCCCCGCAGTACAGAATTTATCGTTCACGCTCAGGCGCGGCGAGACGCTGGCGATTGTTGGCGAATCCGGTTCCGGAAAATCGGTCACCGCGCTGGCGCTGATGCGCCTGCTGGAACAGACGGGCGGGCAAATCAGCAGCGAGAAAATGCTCCTGCGCCGCCGTAACCGTCAGGTCATTGATTTAAATGAGCTGAGCGGTGCGCAGATGCAGGGCGTGCGCGGGGCGGATATCGCGATGATTTTCCAGGAGCCGATGACCTCCCTGAACCCGGTGTTCCCGGTCGGGGAGCAAATTGCCGAGTCTATCCGCCTGCATCAGGGACTGAGCGGCGACGAAGCGCTCAAAGAGGCACGACGGATGCTTGAGCTGGTGCGCATTCCGGAGGCACAGGCTATTCTGGGCCGCTATCCGCATCAGCTTTCCGGCGGCATGCGCCAGCGGGTAATGATCGCCATGGCGCTCTCCTGCCGTCCGGCGGTGCTCATTGCCGACGAGCCGACAACGGCGCTGGACGTGACCATTCAGGCGCAGATCCTGCAGCTCATCAACGTGCTGCAGCAGGAGATGGAGATGGGGGTGATCTTTATCACCCACGATATGGGCGTGGTTGCCGATATCGCCGATCGCGTACTGGTGATGCATAAGGGCTGCGCGGTAGAAACCGGCCCGGTCGAGCAGATTTTTCACGCGCCCGCGCATCCTTACACCAAAGCACTGCTGGCGGCGGTCCCGCGCCTGGGGGCGATGAACGGCAGCGATCTGCCGCGCCGTTTTCCGCTGATTTCCCTCGAGGCGTCTGAGCCGCAGGAGGATGAACGCGAGCAGGACACCGTGGTGCCGGGCAAGCCCATTCTGGAAGTACGAAATCTGGTCACCCGGTTTCCGCTGCGCAGCGGCGTACTGAACCGGGTGAAGCGCGAAGTGCACGCGGTGGAAAACGTCAGCTTCGACCTCTGGCCGGGCGAAACGCTGGCGCTGGTGGGGGAGTCCGGCTGCGGTAAATCCACGACCGGGCGCGCGCTGCTCCGTCTGGTGGAATCTCAGGAGGGCAGCATTACCTTTAACGGCGAGCGCATTGATACCCTTCCGGACAGCAGGCTGCAGGCGGTGCGGCGGGATATTCAGTTTATTTTTCAGGATCCGTATGCCTCCCTCGATCCGCGCCATACGGTGGGGTATTCGATCATGGAGCCGCTGCGGGTGCATAACCTGCTCGACGGCGAGGCGGCGCAGCGTCGCGTGGCCTGGCTGCTGGAGCGCGTTGGCCTGAAGCCGGAACACGCCTGGCGTTATCCGCACGAGTTTTCCGGCGGGCAGCGGCAGCGTATCTGCATCGCCCGCGCGCTGGCGCTGAACCCGAAAGTGGTGATTGCGGATGAATCCGTCTCTGCGCTGGATGTCTCTATCCGGGCGCAAATCATCAATCTGCTGCTTGATTTACAGCGGGATATGGGTATCGCCTTCCTGTTTATCTCGCACGACATGGCGGTGGTCGAGCGCATCAGCCATCGCGTGGCGGTAATGTTTATGGGGCAGATCGTGGAGATTGGGCCGCGAAGGGCTGTGTTCGAGAACCCGCAGCACCCGTACACCCGCAAGCTTATTGCGGCGGTTCCGGTTGCCGATCCCGCGCATCGTCACGGCCAGCGCGTGCTGCTGCAGGATGATATGCCGGGTAATATTCATAAACTCGGCGAGGCCGTGGAGCGCGTGACGCTTCGCGAGGTCGAGCCGGGTCATTTCGTCGCTCCCCCGCGTCAGGACAATGCTTTTTCGCGGTTATAACTTACAACAGGCAGGAGAACACAATGGTTACATTTGTAGCGCGTAGATGGTTGTTAGCCGCGAGCGTGACGGCAGCCCTGGCCGCTGCCCCCGCGTTCGCTGCCAAAGATGTGGTGGTTGCCGTCGGCTCCAATTTCACCACGCTCGATCCGTATGACGCCAACGACACGCTCTCTCAGGCGGTGGCGAAATCGTTCTACCAGGGCCTGTTCGGCCTGGATAAAGAGATGAAGCTCAAAAACGTGCTGGCGGAGGGGTACACCGTGTCCGACAACGGGCTGGTCTACACCATCAAGCTCAGAACCGGCGTGAAGTTCCAGGACGGGACAGACTTCAATGCGGAGGCGGTGAAGATTAACCTCGATCGCGCCAGCAATCCTGAAAACAGCCTCAAGCGCTATAACCTTTATAAAAACATCGCCAAAACCGAGGTGGTCGACCCGGCGACGGTAAAAATCACCCTGAAAGAGCCGTTCTCCGCGTTTATCAATATTCTGGCGCATCCGGCAACGGCGATGATTTCCCCTGCCGCGCTGCAGAAATACGGCAAAGAGATCGGTTTCCACCCTGTTGGCACCGGCCCTTACGAACTGCTCACCTGGAACCAGACCGATTTTGTGAAGGTGAAGAAGTTCGCGGGCTACTGGCAGCAGGGGCTGCCGAAGCTGGATACCATCACCTGGCGCCCGGTGGTGGACAACAACACCCGCGCGGCGATGCTGCAAACCGGCGAGGCGCAGTTTGCCTTCCCGATCCCGTATGAGCAGGCCGCCATTTTGCAGAAAAACAGCAAGCTGGAGCTGGTCGCCAGCCCGTCGATCATGCAGCGCTACATCAGCATGAACGTCACGCAAAAGCCGTTCGATAACCCGAAGGTGCGCGAAGCTATTAACTATGCCATTAACCGTCAGGCGCTGGTGAAGGTCGCTTTTGCGGGCTATGCCACCCCGGCCACCGGCGTGCTGCCGCCGGCTATCGCCTATGCGCAAAGCTATCAGCCGTGGCCGTACGATCCGGCTAAAGCGCGCGAGCTGCTGAAAGAGGCGGGCTTCCCGAACGGTTTTAGCACCACGCTGTGGTCGTCGCATAATCACAGCACCGCCCAGAAGGTGCTGCAGTTTACCCAGCAGCAGCTGGCGCAGGTGGGTATCAAGGTACAGGTCACGGCAATGGATGCCGGACAGCGTGCGGCAGAAGTGGAGGGGAAAGGGCAGAAAGAGAGCGGCGTGCGGATGTTCTACACCGGCTGGTCGGCATCGACTGGTGAAGCCGACTGGGCGCTGTCGCCGCTGTTTGCCTCGCAGAACTGGCCGCCAACCCTGTTCAACACCGCGTTCTACAGCAATCCGCAGGTGGACAAAGACCTGGCCGATGCGCTGAAAACCACTAAACCGGACGAGAAAGCTCGTCTCTATAAGGACGCACAGGACATCATCTGGAAAGAGTCGCCGTGGGTGCCGCTGGTGGTGGAGAAACTGGTGTCAGCCCATAACAAAGCGTTAACCGGGTTCTACATCATGCCTGATACGGGCTTTAGCTTTGACGATGCGGATTTAAAATAACGCCCATGCTGAATTATGTTTGTAAACGCCTGCTGGGGCTTATTCCGACGCTGCTGATTGTGGCGGTGCTGGTGTTTTTGTTTGTCCATATGCTGCCGGGCGATCCGGCGCGTCTGGTTGCCGGGCCCGAAGCGGATGCCACGGTCATTGATCTGGTGCGTAAACAGCTGGGTCTTGACCAGCCTCTGTATATGCAGTTTCTGCACTATATAGGCAACGTTCTTCAGGGTGACTTTGGTATCTCGATGGTGTCGCGCCGTCCGGTGTCGGAGGAGATCGCCAGCCGCTTTATGCCGACGTTCTGGTTGACGATTGCCAGCATGAGCTGGGCAGTCGTGTTTGGGCTTGGCGCCGGTATTGTCGCTGCCGTCTGGCGCAACCGCTGGCCGGACAAGCTCGGCATGGCGCTGGCGGTGACCGGCATCTCCTTCCCGGCGTTCGCGCTGGGGATGCTGCTGATGCAGATCTTCTCCGTTGAGCTGGGCTGGCTGCCCACCGTCGGGGCCGATACCTGGAAGCATTACATCCTGCCTTCCATGACGCTTGGGGCTGCCGTGTCGGCCGTGATGGCCCGCTTTACCCGCGCCTCGTTCGTTGACGTGCTGAGCGAAGATTATATTCGCACCGCGCGGGCGAAAGGGGTCAGCGAGAAGTGGGTCATTCTCAAGCACGGGTTCCGCAACGCGATGATCCCGGTGGTGACGATGATGGGGCTGCAGTTTGGCTTCCTGCTGGGCGGCTCTATCGTGGTGGAAAAAGTCTTCAACTGGCCGGGGCTGGGACGCCTGCTGGTCGATTCCGTCGAGATGCGCGACTACCCGGTGATTCAGGCGGAAGTGCTGCTTTTCTCGCTGGAATTTATTCTTATCAACTTAGTGGTGGACGTGCTCTACGCCGCCATTAACCCGGCCATCAGGTATAAGTAAGATGCGATTATTGAACTGGCGACGTCAGGCCGTTTTAAACGCGATGCCGGGGCTAAAACCGGACCACGTCCACACCCCGTGGTCTGAATTCTGGCGGCGTTTTCGCCGTCAGCCGGTCGCGATGACCGCGGGGCTGTTTGTGCTGCTGCTTATTGCAGTGGCGGTGATTGCGCCGTGGGTGGCGCCATTTGATGCGGAAAACTATTTTGACTATGACCGTCTGAACGACGGACCGTCGATGCTGCACTGGTTCGGCGTGGACTCCCTCGGGCGCGATATCTTTAGCCGCGTGCTGGTCGGGGCGCAAATCTCGCTTGCCGCCGGGGTGTTCGCGGTGCTGATCGGCGCGGCCATCGGTACCGTGCTGGGGCTCGTTGCCGGATATTACGAAGGCTGGTGGGACCGCATCATCATGCGCATCTGCGACGTGCTGTTTGCTTTTCCCGGCATTCTGCTGGCGATTGCGGTGGTGGCGATCATGGGCAGCGGCATGGCCAACGTCATCATTGCGGTCGCGGTGTTTTCGATTCCGGCGTTTGCGCGCCTGGTGCGCGGCAACACGCTGGTGCTGAAACAGCAGACCTTTATAGAATCTGCCCGCAGCATGGGGGCCAGCGACGCCACCATCCTGTTCAGCCATATTCTGCCGGGTACGGTGTCGTCCATCGTGGTCTATTTCACCATGCGTATCGGCGTGTCGATTATCTCGGCGGCCAGCCTGTCGTTTTTAGGGTTGGGTGCTCAGCCTCCAACGCCGGAGTGGGGCGCGATGCTGAACGAGGCGAGGGCGGATATGGTGATTGCACCGCACGTGGCGATCTTCCCGAGCCTGGCGATTTTCCTGACCGTGCTGGCGTTTAACCTGTTAGGTGACGGGCTGCGCGACGCGCTGGATCCGAGGATTAAGGGATAGCGCAGTGAAATGTGCCGGGTGGCGGCTACGCCTTACCCGGCCTACAAAAGAGGAGCAGGAAGATTAAACCCGGCTACCCCACAGGTCATACTCGTCCGCGTTTTCAACCTTCACGCGAATAATATCACCCGGCTTAACGCTGGTTTCGCCGTTCAGGTACACCGCACCGTCGATTTCAGGGGCGTCCGCCATGCTGCGGCCAATCGCGCCTTCTTCGTCAACTTCGTCGATAATAACCATGATCTCGCGGCCCACTTTTTCCTGCAGACGCTCGGCAGAAATCTGCTGCTGCAGCTGCATGAAGCGGTTCCAGCGTTCTTCTTTCACCTCTTCCGGCACCTGGTCCGCCAGCTCGTTGGCGGTTGCGCCTTCTACCGGGCTGTACTTGAAGCAGCCGACGCGGTCCAGACGCGCTTCTTTCAGGAAGTCGAGCAGCATCTGGAAGTCTTCTTCGGTTTCACCCGGGAAGCCGACGATGAAGGTGGAGCGCAGCGTCAGATCCGGGCAGATCTCACGCCACTGCTTGATGCGGGCCAGCTGGCGGTCAACGGAGCCAGGGCGCTTCATCAGCTTCAGGATACGCGGGCTCGCGTGCTGCAGCGGGATGTCCAGGTACGGCAGAATTTTGCCTTCCGCCATCAGTGGGATGACATCGTCAACGTGCGGGTACGGGTAGACGTAGTGCAGGCGCGTCCAGATACCGAGTTTGGACAGCTGCTCGCACAGGCCGACCATGCTGGTTTTCACCGGCTCGCCGTTGTGGAAACCGGAGCGGTGCTTCACGTCCACGCCGTAGGCAGAGGTGTCCTGGGAGATGACCAGCAGCTCCTTCACGCCCGCGTCGGCAAGACGTTTAGCTTCCGCCAGCACTTCGCCAATCGGACGGCTCACCAGATCGCCACGCATGGATGGGATGATGCAGAAGGTGCAGCGATGGTTACAGCCTTCGGAAATTTTCAGGTACGCGTAGTGGCGCGGCGTCAGCTTCACGCCCTGTTCCGGCACCAGGCTCAGGAACGGGTTATGCTTTGGTTTTGGCACGTAGTGATGAACATGTTGCAGCACCTGCTCGTAGCTGTGCGGGCCGGTAATCTCCAGCACCTTCGGGTGCACTTCGCGGATCTGGTCTTCTTTCGCGCCCAGACAGCCGGTCACGATCACTTTGCCGTTTTCGGTCAGCGCTTCACCGATGGCTTCCAGTGATTCCTGGACCGCGCTGTCGATAAACCCGCAGGTGTTAACGATCACCATATCGGCGTTGTCGTAGCTTGGCACCACGTCATAGCCCTCGGTGCGCAGTTCGGTCAGGATGCGTTCTGAATCCACCAGGTTTTTCGGGCAGCCCAGGGAGACGAAGCCGATTTTCGGCTGGTGCGTAACATTGCTCATAGGTTAAAAATTCATCAATTATGGAGTTATCAGGGCGGGATTTTACAGCGTATCGCGGGGGATTTATACACTCTTTGCAAGGTGGATGCGTCGGGCTGACGTTGTAACATTGTAAATAATGTTAATCAGTTAATAAAAATTGATCCCAGGCATTAAACTGTACAAAAAATGAACTTATCCTGACTATGCACCATGGCTGACAGAGGAGGAAAGAGCATGACCGTTGACAGACTAAAACGCGATCTGCTGAACAAGCTGATCAACGCCCGAATCGACCTGGCCGCGTACCTGCAGTTGAGGAAGGCAAAAGGGTATATGTCAGTCAGCGAAAGCGAACATCTGCGTGATAACCTGTTTGAACTGTGTAATTTCATGCGTGAAAAAGCACCGACCCTGAAGGCGAATTACGGCGAAAGTGAGCTGATCGCGCTGCGCCGCGCCGCTGAGGTGCTCTCCATCGCTGGGGTATGTCTGATGAACGGACGCCACGACTGCCCGAACTTTATCGCCGTAAACGCGGAGAAGCTGGAAAACTGCCTGACAACGCTCTCTCTATGCATCATGTGCCTGAACGAGCACGAGAAGCTTGAACAGCACTGATCCAGGGGGAGGCAACTCCCCCTTCTGCTTAAGCTTTTGTAAAAGTGCTAACGCGCCCGGACGCAGTGGCTAATCTTTATGCCATATGCCGATAAAGGAGTGCGTTATGCCTCGATCCTCGCTGATTTACCTGCCTGTATTATTCATTCCGTTTTCACTTCTTGCTGCGCCAGAGGCGGTGAAGGTCGATGTGCTGCAAAACAGACTCGATCACCCCTGGTCCCTGGCGTTTCTGCCGGATAATGACGGGCTGCTGGTGACCCTGAAGGGTGGTCAGCTCAAACGCTGGCAGGCCGGAAAAGGGCTCTCCGATCCGATTGTCGGCGTGCCGAAGGTCTGGGCAAACGGTCAGGGCGGGTTGCTGGATGTGGTGCTTGCCCCGGATTTTGAGAAGTCGCGCCGCGTCTGGCTGAGCTACGCCGAGGCCGGGCATGACGGCAAAGCCGGCACGGCGGTAGGCTATGGCCGCCTGAGCGACGACTATTCCCGCATCGAGGGATTCAAGGTGGCGTTTCGCCAGATACCGAAACTCTCAACCGGTAACCATTTTGGCGGGCGGCTGGTGTTCGACGGCAAAGGCTCTCTCTTTATTGGACTCGGCGAGAATAATCAGCGTCCGACGGCGCAGGATCTGGATAAATTGCAGGGTAAAGTGGTGCGCCTTACCGAAGACGGAAAAGTCCCGCCGGATAACCCCTTTGTGAATACCCCCGGTGCGCGACCCGAAATCTGGTCTTACGGCATTCGCAACCCGCAGGGGATGGCGATGAACCCCTGGAGCGACACGCTCTGGCTGAACGAGCACGGCCCGCGAGGCGGGGATGAGATCAACATTCCGGAGAAAGGAAAAAACTACGGCTGGCCGCTGGCGACGCACGGCATTAACTACAGCGGCCTGAAAATCCCGGAAGCCAAAGGCAAGCACGTTGAAGGAACCGAAAAACCGCTGTTCGTCTGGAAAGTTTCACCCGCGGTGAGCGGCATGGCGTTCTACAACAGCGACGTTTTCCCGCAGTGGAAAAACAAGCTGTTTATCGGCGCGCTGAAGGAGAAGGACGTGATCGTGCTGAGCGTGGAGGGAAACAAGGTGACGGAGGACGGGCGCATTCTGGGCGACCGGGACCAGCGTATTCGCGACGTGCGGGTGGGGCCGGATGGGTATCTGTATGTCCTGACCGACGAGACGGACGGGCAGCTGTTGAAAGTCAGCCCGTCCGGCGCGTAATCAGGTGACCGGGAGCATCACGACGTTACGGTAAGCCGGGCGATCGCTCAGCTGTTTAAGCCAGCGCTCAAGGTGAGGGCGCGGCGTCCACTTCAGACCCATATTGGTCAGGTTCCAGACGAAGGGTGCCACGGCGATATCGCCTGTGCCGAACGCCTCGCCGGAGAACCAGGCGTGCTTCGCCAGCTCGTCATCCATCATCGCAAACAGATTTTCGCAGGCATCCTGCGCGGCGTGAATTGCGGGATAGTCGCGTTCAGCTTCCGGCGTGCGGATAAGCCCCATCAGGATCACGCGGTGGGTCGGGGACAGCGTCTGGTTCGCCCAGTCCATCCACTTTTCGCCCTGAGCGCGCCGGGCGGGATTCTCAACCCACAGGCGGCCCTGACCGTACTGCGCGGCGAGGTAACGCACAATGGTGTTGGACTCCCAAAGCGTCGCGTCTGTTTCATCATCGCGCAGCAGCGGCACCAGGCCGTTCGGGTTCATGGCCAGATAGTCGGCCTCTTTGTTTACGCCGAACGACATGCCGGCCATGATTTGATTGAACGGTAAATCCAGCTCCTCGAGCGTCCAGAGCACTTTCTTAACGTTGGTCGAGTTGTTCCTGCCCCAAAGCGTAATCATATTTACTCCTGATGAGATGTGAATCCGTGTCAGCTTTCGCCATGGTGAGATAAACCTAACAATTACGCAACAGAAGACAAAAAAATCGTCTGAATCAAAGCGTATCTGAATGTTATTGCATAAACTTTAATAACTTTACCCTCGTTGGGTTTCTTTAACCGTTTTAGTGCGCTATTACTCATCGCTTCTTGCGACACGGTGATGTGACGTAATTTTTGAATGGACACTCGGGTGGCATTTATGACGCGTAAAATGACTTCTCTGCGCAGCCTTGCGACAGGCTCTGCGCTCCTTTTCCTGTTTGCACCAACTCTCTACGCAGCTGAGCAGGCTGCGCCCGAAGCGCCGCCTGTGGACGCGCGCGCCTGGATCCTGATGGATTATTCCAGCGGTAAAGTGCTGGCGGAAGGTAATGCAGATGAGAAACTCGATCCGGCAAGCCTGACCAAAATCATGACCAGCTATGTGGTCGGCCAGGCGCTGAAAGCGGGCAAGATCAAGCTGGACGATATGGTCACCATCGGGAAGGATGCCTGGGCGACCGGCAACCCGGCGCTGCGGGGATCTTCCGTGATGTTCCTGAAGCCTGGGGATCAGGTCTCCGTTTCCGATCTGAACAAAGGGGTAATTATTCAGTCGGGAAATGATGCGTGCATTGCGCTGGCCGATTATGTTGCCGGCAGCCAGGATTCTTTCATTGGCTTGATGAATGGTTACGCGCAGAAACTGGGCTTAACCAACACCACGTTCAAAACAGTTCACGGTCTGGATTCGCCGGGACAGTTCAGTACCGCGCGCGACATGGCGCTGCTGGGGAAAGCGCTGATCCACGACGTGCCGGATGAATACGCCATCCATAAAGAGAAAGAGTTTACCTTCAATAAAATCCGTCAGCCGAACCGCAACCGCCTGCTGTGGAGCAGCAACGTTAACGTGGACGGAATGAAAACCGGCACCACGGCGGGCGCGGGCTATAACCTGGTGGCCTCCGCGACCCAGGGCGACATGCGCCTGATTTCGGTAGTGCTGGGCACCAAAACCGACCGTATTCGCTTTAATGAGTCAGAAAAACTGCTGACGTGGGGCTTCCGCTTCTATGAAACCGTGACGCCGATTAAACCGGATGCCACGTTCGTCAGCCAGCGCGTCTGGTTTGGTGACAAGAGCGAAGTGAACCTGGGCGCGGGTGAGGCGGGCTCGGTGACCATTCCGCGCGGTCAGCTGAAAAACCTGAAGGCCAGCTACACCCTGACCGATCCGCAGCTCACCGCGCCACTGAAAAAAGGCCAGGTAGTCGGGACGATTGATTTCCAGCTAAACGGTAAATCAATTGAACAGCGTCCGTTAATTGTAATGGAAGCGGTCGAAGAGGGCGGCTTCTTCAGCCGGATGTGGGATTTCGTGATGATGAAATTTCACGGGTGGTTCGGCAGCTGGTTCAGCTAAACCTGATGGGTTTTCTCCCTCTCCCTGTGGGAGAGGGCTGGGGTGCGGGCATCAGACCGCACCCTCTTAATACATCAATTTCACCTGCTGCGCCTTCGCGTGGGCCACAATCTCGTCGTCCGGGCGGCAGTCGCTGACGATGGCGTCGAACTGCGCCAGCTCGCCCATTCTTGCCGAACGGACCTTACCAAACTTGCTGTGATCGACCACCAGAACATGGTACTGCGCGGCGCTTAATGCCCAGTGCTTCACCGGCAGCTCTTCCAGGTTAAAGCAGGTTGCGCCCTGGCGCACGTTGACGCCCGCCGCGGAATAAAACGCGATATCCGGGCAGAGATTGCTGAGCGTGTCCTGCAGGTTGAGCGGCTTAAAGATGGCGTTGCTGGCGTGAAACTCGCCGCCGCACAGGATCACCCGGCACTCGGGTTTCTCCTGAAGCGCCAGAAAGGTGTTCAGGGAGTAGCACACGGCAGTAAAAGGAATGCTGCTGTCGATGGCCTCGATAATCCACGGCGTGGTGGTGCCGCAGTCAAAAAATAGCGTCTGGTGCGGCTGTACCAGCGAGGCTGCAAGCCGGGCGGCTTTGCGTTTCTCTTCCACCAGGCGCGTCTTCTGGTCGCTGATCAGATAATGGCTGGCGCTACGCGGCTCAAGCACAATATACCCGCCCAGCAGCACGACGGGCGCGCTTTCGCTGTTAAGATCCCGACGAATGGTCATCTCTGAGACGCCGAGGAGGTTGGCGGCTTCCTTAAGATGCAGCTTATCGCTGCGCTTCAGCGCCTGTAGCAGCTGAGCAATGCGGTCATCGCGACGTGTTTCCATAGTTCCTCGGGATAAAAAAGTGAACCCCCGCAGGGCGGGGGTTCAAGTGTAACCTGACAGGTTGGGGTTAGTCACGTATCCAGCCTTTGCGGATCGGGATAGCGAAAATGGCGCGATAGAGTGATGACAGCGTGCGGTAGAGCGCTTCACCGAAGAGGCTCCACAGGATAGCCGAGCTCACGCAGCCAATCAGCCCGACCAGGAAGCCGCCCACCATATCCAGCGGCCAGTGGACGCCCAGGTAAACGCGAGACCAGGCGATGGCCACGGCGACCACCATCAGCACCGCACCAGACCACAGGCGATGCCAGAACAGGAAGGCTAGCGCAAAGGTGAAGATCACCGTACCGTGATCGCTCGGGAACGAGTCATCCGGCGCATGATGCAGGAAGGTATAGCCGACGTGATCGACAAACGGACGATCGTGCGGGAACGCGTGGCCCAGAATGTAGCTCACCAGGACGCTTACGCCGAGAGCCATCGCCACTTTGATTACCAGCTTGCGCTGTGCTTTTACCTGGCTACGAGGCCCCCACAGCCAGAGAATGGCTGCCAGCGCGGGCACGATACCGATCAGGTCTTTTGCCAGAAAGGTGGCAAAGTCGATCATCCACTCGGGCGAGGCCGGTGTGGCGTTGATCAGATAAAACAGCTGATAATTCAGATTCTCTAGCATAGCGTTATCACTCTTTAGCAAACCGGGTGGAAATCAGCCCGTAGACCACCACCTGGGAAAACCAGACCCACCACCCGGCCCACAGGTTGTGAGAGAAAAAATGCGCCCCGCGCATGACCTGACCGAAGCCCATCGCCAGACCTAACACCACGCCCAGCGCGACGAAGCACCAGGCGAGACGCGGACGTTCGCGCCAGAAGGCAAAAAACAGCCCCATCACCATAAAGCCGCTGGAGGCATGACCGCCGGGGAAACAGCGCCCCGGACCGCTGTCAGCAGGAATGGCGCTGAACAGGGGGTAGGACACGGCCTTCCCGCCATATTCCACCAGGTCCCACGGACAGCTGTGATGGCTCATGCTTTTCAGCAGGCCTACCACCAGCGCGCCAACGCCCATCAGCATCGCCGCCGTAACCAGCCTTGCGTTACGCTTGTAGGCGCCGTAAAACAGCGCCGCGGCGCCTAAGGCGATGGCAATGTACTTCGCCAGTCGGTGGTTGAGCAGATCCAGCAGGTGGTCTTTCTGCAGCGGAAAGCTCTGCGTCGCCGCGTCATACCAAAAGCCGGTGATCCATCTGTCGAGCGCTTCATTGCGCGATAGCCACGTAAATACCACGGCAAGGGCAATCAGTATGAAAAGCTGATAACCATAAAAGCGGGACGGTAAGCGGTAAAGGCGTTTTGTCTTATTTGTCTGTAACTTAGACAATTCTGAACGGCTGGAGGTAAGTGCCATGATTTGGGGTCGTTGACGAGTAATGGGGCTATCATAAAAGTGTCAACTTAAGGAAACCTTAAACGAAGACGATATGTGCTTTATTTCTGTTTATCCTCGATAAATCACTATCTCGGGCTGCGGCATTTCATTACACTCGTCGCGATTTTGTCATTATAAAGAGATTGCATGTTAAACCGTTCTTCTTCTGGTTCACGTCTGGGTCGTCAGGCGTTGCTTTTCCCTCTGTGTCTGGTGCTCTACGAATTTTCTACCTATATCGGCAACGATATGATCCAGCCCGGTATGCTGGCCGTGGTGGCGCAGTACAACGCCGGAATCGAGTGGGTACCGACCTCCATGACCGCCTATCTGGCCGGCGGCATGTTTTTGCAGTGGCTGTTAGGCCCGCTGTCGGATCGTATTGGCCGCCGTCCGGTGATGCTGACGGGCGTGGTGTGGTTTATCGTCACCTGTCTTGCCACGCTGCTGGCGCAAAACATTGAACAATTTACCCTGCTGCGCTTCCTGCAGGGGGTGAGCCTGTGCTTTATCGGCGCCGTGGGGTATGCCGCCATCCAGGAATCGTTTGAAGAGGCGGTGTGTATCAAAATTACCGCGCTGATGGCGAACGTGGCGCTCATTGCCCCCTTACTCGGGCCGCTGGTGGGTGCCGCGTGGGTGCATATAGCGCCATGGGAAGGGATGTTTGTGCTGTTTGCCGTTCTCGCCGCCATCGCGTTCTTTGGTCTGCACCGGGCGATGCCGGAAACGGCCACCCGCATCGGCGAGAAACTCTCGCTGAAAGAGCTGGGTCGGGATTATAAAGAAGTGCTGAAGAATGGCCGCTTTGTGGCGGGCGCGCTGGCGACCGGGTTCGTTAGCCTGCCGCTGCTGGCGTGGATCGCCCAGTCTCCGGTTATTATCATCAGCGGCGAAAAGCTCAGCAGCTATGAGTATGGTCTGCTGCAGGTGCCGATCTTTGGCGCGCTGATTATCGGGAACCTGGTGCTGGCACGTTTGACGTCACGCCGCACCGTGCGTTCGCTTATTATCATGGGCGGCTGGCCGATTGCGGCAGGGTTGATTCTGGCGGCGGTGGCGACCGTCGCGTCATCACACGCTTATCTGTGGATGACGGCGGGACTGAGCATCTACGCCTTCGGGATTGGCGTGGCCAACGCCGGTCTGGTGCGCCTGACGCTGTTCGCCAGCGAGATGAGTAAAGGCACGGTCTCCGCGGCGATGGGGATGCTCCAGATGCTGATTTTTACCGTCGGTATCGAGGTGAGCAAGCATGCCTACGCGATGGGCGGCAACGGGCTGTTCAGCCTGTTTAACCTCGCCAACGGCGTGCTGTGGGTTGCCCTGATGGTGGTGTTCCTGAAAGACAAGCGCGTCGGAAACGCCCTGCAACCTTAACTGTTTATTCCCTCTCCCTGTGGGAGAGGGGTAGGGTGAGGGCACCAGACCGCACGGTGTTAATTAAACGGTGCCTCTCCATCCAGCACCTTATCAATCACATCCAACACGCCTTCATCGTTATTGTGCGGCGCTTCAAAACGCGCCGCCGCTTTGATATGCGGTCTGGCATTCGCCATCGCAAAGCTGAACCCGGACTGGCGCAGCATCTCCACGTCGTTGCCGCTGTCGCCGAAGGCCACCACTTCGCTATCGGCTATGCCCCAGCGCTTTTGCAGGATCCGCAGGCCGTTTGCTTTGTGCACGCCGGGGATGATCAGGTCGATACTGCCGTGACCGGTGGTGACGGGCACCATGATGTCACTCAGCTTTTCATGCAGCAGCGCCTGAATACGCGGAATTTCATCGTCAGACACGTTGAGCCCGAACTTGAAGAAAATATCGTTCAGGTTGTCGAAATCGCTGACCATTTCCAGACGGTGATAGTACTTCGCCGCGATACCCTTAAAACCTTCGTCATAGCACTTCAGCGTGTAGGCGCTGCTCTTGCCGCAGGCGATAATCTCAATGCCGGGAACGTCGCTTAACACGTTCGCAACGGTCTCGAAATGGGCTTTCGACAGTTCACCGTTAAAGACGTCTTCACCCTCACTTACGACCCAGCCGCCGTTTTCGGCGACGAATGAAATTTCATGCGCAATCTCCGGGAAAAAGGAGATCAGCTGGTAGAACTGGTTGCCGCTGGCGACCACGAAGCGAATGCCTTGCGCCTTCATGCGGGCGTACTGCGCCAGAAAGCGCGGGCGATTGTAGGTCTTGGCATCGCTCAGGAATGTGCCATCCATGTCGACGGCGATCAGTTTAACGCTCATATCCCTTCTCCAGTGTCGTTTGATTCGTTTCCGGCTTTGCCACCGCGCGCGCCACCAGCGCCGCGATGATGACCAACCCTAACACCACCAGCATGGCGCTGCGCAGTCCGTAGTGCTCGCCGAGGAAGCCAAGCAGCGGCGGCCCGACCAGGAAGGCGAGATAGCCCGTGGTTGCCACCACGCTGACGCGCGTCGGGGCATCCGGGCCGGTATCGCTGGCGGCTGAAATGGTAAGCGGAAAGCCGAGCGACGCACCCAGTCCCCAGAGGATCACCGAGACCCCGGCAATCCAGTCCACATCGACAAATATGATCATCGCGATACCCAGGCCGCCCAGCAGGGCGCTGGCGCGCACCACCGCTACGCGGCTGCAGCGGTCGATAAACCAGCCGCCGGTGAAGCGCCCGACGGTCATCCCCAGCGTAAACCCGGCGTAGATCAGCGAGCCGGAGGTCGGGCTAAAGCCGTGACCGTCTACCATCAGCAGCGGCAGCCAGTCGTTGGCGGACCCTTCGGCGAAGGCCATAGCCAGCACCACCACGCCGATCAGCATCAACTGGAAGTCGCGGTAGAAGGGCAGCCCTTTTTCGGCCGAGTGCTGTTCGTCAGCGGAGTTCTTACCTGTGCCGTCCGGGATCGCCCGGATGCCGGTCAGAATCGGAATGATGCACACCAGCGCTGCCAGCAGGATATGCAGATTGGCGCTCACGCCAGTGGCCGTCAGCGCCATTCCCACGCCCGCACCGGCCAGCGTGCCGAGGCTGTAAAAACCGTGCATCATCGGCAGCACGGTTTTGTTCATCTCACGCTCGACAGCCGCTCCTTCAACGTTGATGGCAACTTCCGCCGAACCGAAGCTGCCGCCAAATACCGTCAGCCCCAGCGCAAACAGCACCGGCGAGGCAAACCACAGCGCGACGCTGAGCACGATCATCCCGAACACCGCGAAGCACATGGTGGTGCGGATCACCGCCCGCGTACCGAAGCGCTTCACCAGCCACGCGGAGCAGAGGATGCCGCTCATGGAGCCTATCGACAGGCCAAACAGCACGATACCCATCTCAGCTGTAGAGACGGACAAAATGTCGCGAATGGCGGGGGTGCGCGTGGCCCAGGAGGCCATCAGCAGACCGGGAATAAAGAAGAACATAAACAGCGCCCACATGCGGAGCTGCAGGGCTTTGCGGGAAGAGGTCAGCGTCATTGGGGTAGCACCAGAAGTACAACAATAGCGACAACACTAGCAAGTTTGTGTACATTTGTACACAAACCAGGTGAGGAAATGATGAGCAGACCACCCAACGATCCGCATCGCCGGGAAAAAATCCTGCAGGCGACCCTCGACACCATTGCTGAACACGGTATTCACGCCGTCACGCACCGGAAAATCGCCACCTGCGCGGGCGTGCCGCTGGGGTCGATGACCTACTATTTCGACGGTATGGAGCCGCTGCTGGAGGAGGCCTTCACGTGGTTTACCCGCCAGATGTCGCAGCAGTACCGGGATTTCTTCGCGGGCGTCACCGGGCCGGAAATGGCGTGCGAATCCATTACCACCCTGATCCACAGCTCGCAGGTGACGACGCCGCACAACATGGCGCTGATGTATCAGCTTTACGCTTTTATGCACCGCAGCGCGGCGCTCAAAACGGTAATGCAGGACTGGATGAAGATGAGCCAGACAACGCTCGAGCAGTGGTTCGACCCGGTCACCACCCGCGCGCTGGATGCCTTTATTGAAGGAATGACGCTGCACTACGTCACCGACCGGGCGCCGCTATCCCGCGAAGAGATCCGGGCGATGGTGGGGAGAATTGCGGGCGAGGGGAACCCTTAGGTATCGCTCGCCCTGCTAGTTTTACCTGCGCTCGATTTTATTCCCGCTGGCGTCAACCACCGCTTCGCCATCTTCTTTCGTAAATGCCCCTTTCTGTGCGTCCGGCAGGATGTCGAGGACGACTTCAGACGGGCGGCACAGGCGAGTGCCCAGCGGCGTCACGACGATCGGACGGTTAATCAGAATCGGGTGTTGCAGCATAAAATCGATAAGCTGGTCGTCGGTGAAGCTGTCTTTGGCCAGGCCGAGCTGTTCGTAGGGCTCCACGTTTTTACGCAGCAGATCCCGCACCGAGATCCCCATATCGGCAATCAGGGTTGTCAGCTTATCGCGCGACGGCGGGGTTTCCAGATAGTGGATAATCTCTGGCTCCGTACCGCTGTTGCGGATCATCTCCAGCGTGTTGCGCGACGTGCCGCAGGCGGGGTTGTGGTAGATAGTGATGTGGCTCATATCAGTGGCTCATTACAGTGTGAAGGAGAGACGTAGCGCCAGCGCGGCGAGCGTCACAAACAGGACCGGCAGCGTCATGATGATGCCCGTCCGGAAATAATAGCCCCAGCTAATCGTCATGTTTTTCTGCGCCAGCACGTGAAGCCAGAGCAGGGTGGCAAGGCTGCCGATAGGCGTGATTTTCGGCCCCAAATCGCAGCCAATCACGTTGGCGTAAATCATTGCTTCCTTGATCAGTCCTGTCGCCGTACTGCCCTCAATGGAGAGCGCGCCAATCAGCACCGTGGGCATATTGTTCATTATTGATGACAGGAACGCGGTGATGAACCCGGTTCCCAGCGTGGTGGCCCACAGCCCTTGCCCGGCCAGGCTATTCAGTACGCCTGAGAGATATTCCGTCAGCCCGGCATTGCGCAGGCCATACACCACCAGATACATCCCCAGCGAGAAGATCACGATCTGCCACGGTGCGCCGCGCAGCACTTTTCCGGTATTTATCGCATGTCCGCGTTTTGCAACGGCAAACAAAACCAGCGCGCCCGCAGTCGCAATGGCGCTGACCGGAATACCCAGTGGCTCCAGCACAAAGAAACCGACGAGAAGAAGGAGCAGCACGATCCAGCCCGTTCTGAAGGTCGGGAGGTCGTGAATGGCCCGCGCGGGCTCGCGGAGTTTTGCCAGGTCATATTCCGGGGGAATTTCCTTGCGGAAGAACAGATGCAGCATCACCAGCGTTGCGGCAATCGCGGCGATATCAACGGGAATCATTACCGAAGCGTATTCGCTGAACCCCAGCGTGAAGAAGTCTGCGGAGACAATGTTGACCAGGTTCGACACAATCAGCGGCAGGCTGGCGGTATCGGCGATAAAACCTGCCGCCATCACAAACGCCAGCGTGGCCCGCTTGCTGAACCCCAGGGCCAGCAGCATGGCGATAACGATAGGGGTCAGGATCAGCGCCGCACCGTCATTGGCAAACAGTGCCGCGACGGCTGCGCCCAGCAGCACGATATACGTAAACAGCAATCGTCCGCGGCCGTTCCCCCAGCGGGCAACGTGCAGTGCCGCCCACTCGAAAAAGCCGGACTCATCCAGCAGCAGGCTGATGATGATGACGGCGATAAACGTTGCCGTGGCGTTCCAGACGATATTCCACACAACCGGAATATCGTTTACGTGAATCACGCCGCTGGCGAGCGCCAGTACGGCACCAATAGTCGCGCTCCAGCCGATGCTAAGCCCTTTGGGCTGCCAGATGACCAGTACCAGCGTAAACAGAAAAATAGCCCCTGCCAGAAACATCTGTTACTCCGTTATATCTGTTTTTGTGAATGTGTTTTGCTTAGCACAAGCCCGGAAGTCGGTTTTTCAGCTTCATGCGCGTCTCTTCCCGCAGGCAGTTCCAGCTGTTGTCGATAATCGTTGCCGCCCACGCGGGCATGTTGGGAGAGAGACGGTAATAAACCCACTTACCCTCGCGACGGTCGATAACCAGCCCGGATTCCCGCAGCAGTGCCATGTGGCGGGAGACCTTAGGCTGCGATTCGGCGGTTGCGGAGCAGAGATCGCAGACGCACAGCTCGCCCGCTTCGCGGAGCAGCATGGCGATGGCGAGCCGCGTTTCGTCAGAGAGGGTTTTGAAGAGCTGGAGCGGGTGGAGCATGGATGTTCCTGAAGGTGTAATTTTATATGCGTTTAATCATATATGTTTTGGTGGCGGGCGAGAAGAAAATATTAGAGGGTGGGGAACTTCAGACAACAAAAAACCCATCAACCTTGAACCAAAACGGCGGGGTTGATGGGCTCCACAAATTGGGGACATCAAAGAAAAGCAGTGGCACTAGTTATGACTGCCCCCTGATAAAAAAGTTCTGCGCGTAACAAAAATATTTTCCGCCACGCGCATTCTTAGGAGTTATCCGAGTCCGGGCCAGATGATGATAATCAGCGTACCCGCCAGCGTCAGCAGCACGTTAGCGATAGCATACGTGCCCGCATATCCCAGCGCCGGGATGTTGCTGCGCGCGGTGTCGCTGATGATTTCCATGGCCGGGGCACAGGTACGCGCCCCCATCATCGCCCCGAAGAGCAGGGCGCGGTTCATGCGCAGCACGTAGGCGCCGAACAGGAAGCAGATCACCACCGGCACCAGGCTGACGATAAGTCCGGAAACCAACATTTGCCAGCCGACGGCGCCCAGACTGTGGCCAATGCCGCTGCCCGCGCTTAAGCCCACGCCCGCCATAAAGACCATCAGACCGAACTCTTTCACCATGTTCAGCGCGCCCTGCGG
The DNA here is from genome assembly GCF_034106785.1 of Enterobacter sp. 241F3. NCBI lineage: Bacteria > Pseudomonadati > Pseudomonadota > Gammaproteobacteria > Enterobacterales > Enterobacteriaceae > Enterobacter > Enterobacter sp. 241F3. The sequence goes on along the minus strand of NZ_JAWNDD010000001.1, from coordinate 993,439 downwards.
AATGTAGCCGAAGGTAGGATGGTTCGCTCGCAGGAAGCCTAGCATGATACCGGCGAACAGCAGCCCGGCGGCGTTACCGATGCCGAAGCTAAAGTTGCTGAACTGGAAGGTGATCATCCCGATCATCAGGCCAACAATAAAGAAAGCGCAGAAGGCCAGCAGGTCGGTGACCTGGCTGTGAATGGAGATAAAGCCGATGCGGTCGGCCACGGTTTTCACGCGTCGGGCGTCGCCGCTGACCTGCAGCACGTCGCCTTTGTTGAGCACCACGTTGTCGTCGATAGGCATCTCAATCTGACTGCGGATCACGCGGTTGAGGAAGCAGCCGTGGTCGGTCAGCTTCAGCTGCGCCAGGCGGCGGCCCACGGCATTATGGTTTTTCACCACGATCTCTTCGGTGACGATGCGCATGTCGAGCAGGTCGCGGTCGAACACCTCTTTGCCGTTACGGAAGCTCGGGTCGAGACGGGCGTGGGCGTCCGGGTAACCCACCAGCGCGATGTCGTCGCCCATCTGCAGCACCGCGTCGCCGTCCGGGTTCGCCAGAATGCCGTTGCGGCGGATACGTTCGATGTAGCAGCCCGTCTGGCGATAAATCCCCAGCTCGCGCAGATTTTTGCCGTCAGCCCAGGCAACCAGCTCTGGCCCGACGCGATAGGCGCGGATCACCGGGAGATAGACTTTACGTTTGGAGTCGGTATCCAGACCGCGCTCGCGGGCGATTTGCTGGGCGCTGGTCTGCAGATCCTGATGCTGCAGTTTTGGCAGATAGCGTGCGCCGACAATCAGGCTCACCAGACCAATCAGATAGGTCAGGGCATAGCCCAGGCTCAGGTGGTCGAGTGCGGCAGAAAGCTGTGCGCCGGCCATGCCGGAATGACGCAGGGTATCACCGGCACCCACCAGCACCGGGGTGGAGGTCATCGAACCTGCCAGCATACCGGCCGTTAACCCGATATCCCAGCCAAACACTTTACCCAGCCCTAACGCGATCAGCAGCGCGCTGCCGACCATCACCAGCGCCAGCATCAGATAATTTTTGCCGTCGCGGAAGAAAATTGAAAAAAAGTTCGGTCCCGCTTCCACGCCAACACAAAAAATAAACAGCATAAAACCTAAGTTGAGCGCGTCCGTGTTAATGCTGAAGTGCTGTTGACCTAATAATAAGGAAACGACTAAAACGCCAATGGAATTACCAAGTTGAACTGAACCCAGGCGCAATTTACCCAGGCAAAGGCCCAGCGCCAGTACCACAAATAATAACAGGATGTAATTCCCATTTAACAAGTCTGCGACGTTTATATTCACGGAGGCTAACTTCTTGTTTACCAGTAAGTTGTTGAATGAAAGGACTATTTGGGCTACTGTTTTCTGGGTCAGGGAAAGGCGTTAACGCTCCCTGTTTCCTGCTTTATTCCCTAAAACATTAGCTGGCGTGTAGTTTAATCGCATTAGCTACTGACAGCTACCTATTATCGCATCACCCTGTGCGTACTTTGGCAAGGATTGCCGCATTGCTTTATCTGACCGGGCGTCTACCCGACGAAGCTGTATTTGATAGAGATAAGTCAGGAGGATACTTTGAACATTAAACGAAACTGGGCGGGGGTGATCAGCTGCTTTTTGCTGTTTACCGTCGTGTGCATGTCGCTCGCTTTTAATCTGAAAGGGGCATTCAGGGCTGCCGGACACCCGGAGCTGGGGCTGCTCTTTTTTACCCTGCCGGGAGCGGCAGCCAGTTTTCTTTCCCGTAAAGGGGAAGTGGTCAAGCCGCTAATTGGCGCCATGCTGGCGGCACCGCTGTGTCTGCTGCTGATGCGCATGCTGTATGTTTCAACGCGAAGTTTCTGGCAGGAGCTGGCGTGGTTGATGAGCGCCGTATTCTGGTGCGCCCTTGGCGCGCTCTGCTACTTATTTGTGCGCAGTCTGCTTCAACGCCGACGGCACCACAAATAAAAACGCCCTCTCGGTGAGGGCGTCCTTTCATTACTGGGCAGCAAACAGGCCCAGGTGCTCTTTGGCGTAAGCTTCGAAGTCCGTGCAGCCGCCGATGTGTTTCTGATCGAGGAAGATCTGCGGTACGGTTTCAACCGGCTTACCGACGGTTTTTTCGAGATCCGCTTTCGTGATGCCTTCCGCGTGGATATCCACGTAGCGGAAGTTGAAGTCATCGCGCTCTTCGGTCAGTTTCTCAGCCAACTCTTTCGCGCGTACACAGTATGGGCACCCTGGACGACCAAAAATTACTGCAAACATTTCTCTCTCCTCAAAAAACAAGCCTGACGGCGAATGACACGTATAGTGCCCCATAACCTGTCGTCATAAAAGAAGGTTTCGCCTGTCGTTATAATATCTATGAGCTATGTTTCGCCAATTACACCGCGCATATCATTGCCTATACTGGCTGCCATACGTATTAAGCAAGACAAAGAGAGACAAGATGACGCCAACCATAGACCTGCTCCTTTCCCATCGTTCCATTCGCCACTTCACCGATGAGCCGATTACCGATGCGCAGCGCGAAGCGATTATTAACAGCGCAAGGGCGACTTCAAGTTCCAGCTTCCTGCAGTGCAGCTCCATTATCCGCATTACCGACCCGGCCATGCGTGAACAGCTGGTGACGCTGACCGGCGGGCAGAAGCATGTGGCTCAGGCAGCCGAGTTCTGGGTATTCTGCGCCGACTTTAACCGCCACCTGCAGATCTGCCCTGAGGCCGAGCTCGGGCTGGCCGAACAGCTGCTGTTGGGCGTGGTGGATACCGCGCTGATGGCGCAAAACGCCTTTACGGCGGCGGAGTCGCTGGGATTAGGCGGCGTCTACATCGGAGGCCTGCGTAACAACATTCAAAGCGTGACGGACCTGCTGAAGCTGCCAAAACACGTGCTGCCGCTGTTTGGCCTGTGTCTCGGCTGGCCGGCGGATAACCCGGATCTGAAGCCGCGTATTCCCGCGGCGATGCTGGTGCACGAAAACCACTACCAGCCGGTCGATCAGGACGTCCTGAATCAATACGATGAAGAGCTGGCGAACTACTACCTGACGCGCGGCAGCAATAACCGTCGCGACACATGGACTGACCATATTCGCCGCACCATCATTAAAGAAAATCGCCCGTTTATTCTTGATTATCTGCACAAACAGGGCTGGGCTACGCGATAGTCCATTTATCCTGCGCCTGCCTGCGTATATGATACGCAGGCTTTTTCCATGTCTTCAGAGAGGTGCAGGGTGAAAATTGCCATATTGTCCCGGGATGGAACGCTCTATTCATGTAAGCGTCTTCGAGAAGCGGCGGCGAAACGCGGACATCAGGTTGAGATCCTCGACCCGATGTCCTGCTATATGAACATTGACCCTGCCGCCTCGTCGATTCACTACAAAGGCCGCAAGCTGCCGCACTTTGATGCGGTGATCCCCCGCATCGGCTCCCAGATAACCTTTTACGGCACCGCTGCATTGCGCCAGTTCGAGATGCTGGGCAGCTATCCGCTCAACGAATCCGTCGCCATTTCACGCGCCCGCGACAAGCTGCGCTCGCTGCAGCTGCTCGCGCGCCAGGGGATCGATCTTCCCGTCACCGGGATTGCCCATTCACCGGACGACACCAGCGATCTGATCGACATGGTGGGCGGTGCCCCTTTGGTGATCAAGCTGGTGGAAGGCACACAGGGCATTGGCGTGGTGCTGGCGGAGACGCGTCAGGCAGCGGAGAGCGTGATTGACGCCTTCCGCGGGCTGAATGCCCATATTCTGGTGCAGGAGTACATTGAAGAGGCCAAAGGGCGCGACATCCGGTGTTTCGTGGTGGGAAACGAGGTGGTGGCGGCCATCGAGCGCCAGGCCAAAGAGGGCGATTTCCGCTCTAACCTTCACCGCGGCGGCATTGCCAGAATCGCCGATATCAGCGACCAGGAGCGGGAAATTGCCGTCAAAGCGGCGCAGACTTTGGGGCTGGACGTGGCAGGCGTAGACCTGCTGCGCGCGACGCGAGGGCCACTGGTTATGGAAGTGAACGCCTCGCCGGGGCTTGAAGGCGTGGAAAAAACCACAGGGGTCGATATTGCGGGTAAAATGATCTTATGGATCGAGCGTCATGCGACGCCGGGCTACTGTCTGAAAACGGGTGGTTAAATGGATTACCGCGCGCTTTTTAAGTACCCTATGCGAAGTTTTTATTAAAGAGGCTGCAACGCGATGGATTTACAGGTCGTACCTACACTGGATACGTTACGTCAATGGCTTGATGATGCGGGAATTACGTTTTTCGAATGCGATTCCTGCCAGGCGCTGCATCTGCCTCATATGCAGAATTTCGACGGCATTTTCGATGCCAAAATCGATCTGATTAACGACGTGATCCTTTTCTCCGCGCTGGCCGAAGTGAAGCCATCTGCGCTGCTGGCGCTGGCTTCCGACCTGTCAGCGATTAACGCCAGTTCTTTGACGGTGAAAGCATTTCTTGACATACAGGATGATAATCTGCCAAAACTGGTCGTTTGCCAGTCTTTATTCTCCGGAGCCGGGCTGTCATTCAAGCAGTTCTCATGGTTTATGCGCCTGAGCGAAGAGCAAATTTCGATGGTCATGATGGAAGCCAATGCACACCATCTGCTGTATAGCGCGGAAGATGATGCAGAGAATAATGATGCATCTCCCAATTTTCTTCACTAAGCCTGTCTGACTTTTGCGCAGTCGCTGCCATAGCGGCTGCAGAAGGCCATTTTTTCTGCTGCTTTTAACCTTTCTTTAAAGAATTATTCACCTCCCTGAAGGCCGTTTGGGCTTATCACGTAGACTTAACTTGCATAAAAAATTGATAAAAGGCGTTTTTTCGTCTGGGCTATAGCCGCAGACACGGGCTACAGTTATTCTTGCGATGCTTCAAAAAGCGAGCGGAAGCTGCCGGGTAAAGAGGTTTCTTTTTATTTTGAGCAGAGTGACAAACTATGCATGATTTTTGCATACATTCAGATTGCACAGTTTTAGTTCGTTTGTTAACGAGCTTTCAGAAGGAATAACACTATGATCGCCTTGAATAAAAAATGGTTATCGGGTCTGGTTGCGGGTGCTCTGATGGCCGTCTCTGCCGGCACGCTCGCTGCGGAACAAAAAACGCTGCACGTTTATAACTGGTCTGACTATATTGCGCCGGACACGGTGGCGAATTTTGAAAAAGAGACCGGCATTAAAGTCGTCTATGACGTGTTCGATTCCAACGAAGTGCTGGAAGGAAAACTGATGGCGGGCAGCACCGGGTTTGACCTCGTGGTGCCTTCCGCAAGCTTCCTCGAGCGTCAGCTGACGGCAGGCGTCTTCCAGCCGCTGGATAAGAGCAAGTTACCAAACTGGAAAAATCTCGATCCGGAAGTGCTGAAGCTGGTGGCTAAGCACGACCCGGACAACAAATACGCCATGCCTTACCTGTGGGCGACTACCGGTATCGGCTTTAACGTCGATAAAGTGAAGGCAGCGCTGGGCCCGGACGTCAAGCTGGACAGCTGGGACGTGGTGCTGAAGCCGGAAAACCTTGAGAAGCTGAAAAGCTGCGGCGTCTCCTTCCTCGATGCGCCGGAAGAGATTTTCGCAACCGTGCTGAACTACCTGGGCAAAGATCCGAACAGCAATAAAGCCGATGATTACACTGGCCCGGCGACCGATCTGCTGCTGAAGCTGCGTCCAAACATTCGTTACTTCCACTCATCTCAGTACATCAACGACCTGGCGAACGGCGACATCTGCGTCGCGATCGGCTGGGCAGGGGACGTATGGCAGGCGGCTAACCGTGCGAAAGAGGCGAAAAACGGTGTGAACGTCTCCTACTTCATTCCGAAAGAAGGGGCGCTGGCCTTCTTCGACGTCTTCGCGATGCCGGCTGATGCGAAAAACAAAGATGAAGCGTATCAGTTCCTCAACTACCTGATGCGTCCTGAGGTGATCGCCCACATCAGCGACCACGTTTACTACGCGAACGGTAACAAGGCCTCCGTGCCGCTGGTGAGCGAAGAAATCCGTAATAACCCGGCTATCTATCCGCCAGCGGATGTGTTCGCCAAGCTCTTCACCCTGAAAGTCCAGGATCCAAAAATTGACCGCGTACGTACCCGTGCGTGGACCAAGGTGAAAAGCGGTAAATAACCCTTTGTTACAGGCCGGGCAAGCGAAGTGCCCCCGGCAACAGGCGCACCGTTCTGGTGCGCCTGCACCATGATTTGATTTCTGCCGGAGAGCACCCCGTGAATGACGCGATCCCCCGCCCGCAGGCGAAAGTCCGTAAAGCGCTGACCCCGCTTCTTGAAATTCGTAACCTCACCAAATCTTTCGATGGCCAGCATGCCGTGGACGACGTCAGCCTGACGATCTATAAAGGCGAGATTTTTGCTCTTCTGGGAGCTTCTGGCTGCGGTAAATCGACCCTGCTGCGTATGCTGGCCGGTTTTGAACAGCCCACCGCCGGGCAGATCATGCTCGATGGCGTGGATCTCTCCAGCGTACCGCCGTATCAGCGCCCGATTAACATGATGTTCCAGTCCTACGCGCTGTTCCCGCACATGACGGTGGAGCAGAACATCGCCTTTGGCCTGAAGCAGGACAAGCTGCCGAAGGCCGAAATTACCGCGCGCGTGGCCGAGATGCTGAGCCTGGTACACATGCAGGAGTTCGCGAAGCGTAAACCGCACCAGCTCTCCGGCGGCCAGCGCCAGCGCGTGGCCCTGGCCCGCAGCCTGGCAAAACGCCCGAAACTGCTGCTGCTCGATGAGCCGATGGGCGCGCTGGATAAAAAGCTGCGCGACCGTATGCAGCTTGAAGTGGTCGATATCCTCGAGCGCGTGGGCGTGACCTGCGTGATGGTCACCCACGACCAGGAAGAGGCCATGACCATGGCCGGACGTATCGCGATCATGAACCGCGGGAAGTTCGTGCAGATTGGCGAGCCGGAAGAGATTTATGAGCATCCAACCACCCGCTACAGCGCGGAGTTCATCGGCTCGGTCAACGTCTTCGAAGGGCTGCTGAAAGATCGTCAGGAAGATGGTCTGGTCATCGAATCGCCGGGGCTGCAGCATCCGCTGAAGGTCGATCCGGATAACTCCGTGGTGGATAACGTGCCGGTCTACGTCGCGCTGCGTCCGGAGAAGATCATGCTCTGTGAGGATCCGCCTGCCGATGGCTATAACTTTGCCGTCGGCGAAGTGGTGCACATTGCCTATCTTGGTGACCTCTCCATCTATCACGTGCGCCTGAAAAGCGGGCAGATGCTCAGCGCGCAGTTACAGAACGAACATCGCTACCGCAAGGGGCAGCCGACCTGGGGCGACGAAGTGCGCCTGTGTTGGGATGCAGACAGTTGCGTTGTGCTGACAGTATAAGGAGCGGCCAATGAGTACACTTGAACCTCCAGCCCGCGCAGGCAAACCGGGCGGTTTTGCCCAGTGGCTGACGCGAATGCAGATGAAACACGGCCGCAAGCTGGTGATCGCCATGCCGTACGTGTGGCTGATCCTGCTGTTCCTGCTGCCGTTCCTGATTGTTTTCAAGATAAGCCTGGCGGAAATGGCGCGGGCAATCCCGCCTTACACCAACCTGCTGGACTGGGCCGACGGGCAGCTGACGCTGACCTTAAACCTGGGTAACTTCCTGCAGCTCACCGACGACCCGCTCTATTTCGAAGCCTATCTGCAGTCGCTGCAGGTGGCGGCCATCTCGACGCTCTGCTGTCTGGTGATGGGCTACCCGCTGGCGTGGGCGGTGGCGCACAGTAAGCCGTCGACCCGCAACATCCTGCTGCTGCTGGTAATCTTACCGTCGTGGACCTCGTTCCTGATCCGCGTTTACGCCTGGATGGGGATCCTGAAAAACAACGGCGTGCTGAACAACTTCCTGATGTGGCTCGGGGTTATCGATCAGCCCCTGACGATCCTGCACACCAACCTCGCGGTCTATATCGGTATTGTGTACGCCTATCTGCCGTTTATGGTGCTGCCGATCTACACGGCGCTGACCCGTATCGACTACTCGCTGGTGGAAGCGTCGCTCGATCTCGGCGCCCGTCCGTTAAAAACCTTCTTCAGCGTCATCGTCCCGCTGACCAAAGGCGGCATTATTGCCGGGTCGATGCTGGTCTTTATCCCGGCGGTGGGGGAGTTTGTGATCCCGGAACTGCTCGGCGGGCCAGACAGCATCATGATTGGTCGCGTGCTGTGGCAGGAGTTCTTCAATAACCGCGACTGGCCGGTGGCGTCAGCGGTGGCGATTATCATGTTACTGCTGCTGATCGTGCCGATCATGTGGTTCCACAAGCATCAGCAGAAACAGATGGGAGATCGCGGATGAACAACTTACCGGTAGTGCGCTCCCCGTGGCGAATCGCGATCCTGGTGATCGGCTTTACCTTCCTGTATGCGCCGATGCTGATGCTGGTGATCTATTCGTTTAACAGCTCCAAGCTGGTGACGGTCTGGGCAGGCTGGTCGACGCGCTGGTACAGCGAGCTGTTCCACGATGATGCAATGATGAGCGCGGTGGGGCTAAGCCTGACCATTGCGGCGCTGGCGGCGACCATGGCGTCGGTGCTGGGCACGATCGCCGCGCTGGTGATGGTGCGTTTCGGGCGTTTTCGCGGTTCGAACGGCTTCGCCTTTATGATCACCGCCCCGCTGGTTATGCCGGACGTGATCACCGGTCTCGCGCTGCTGCTTCTGTTCGTGGCCATGGCGCACGCCATCGGCTGGCCGGCAGATCGCGGCATGCTCACCATCTGGCTGGCGCACGTCACTTTCTGTACGGCCTACGTAGCGGTAGTGATCTCCTCGCGCCTGCGCGAGCTGGATCGCTCCATTGAAGAGGCGGCGATGGATCTCGGCGCGACGCCGCTGAAGGTCTTTTTCATCATCACCCTGCCGATGATTATGCCGGCGGTGATCTCCGGCTGGCTGCTGGCGTTTACCCTGTCGCTCGACGATCTGGTTATCGCCAGCTTTGTCTCCGGTCCGGGGGCGACCACGCTGCCGATGCTGGTCTTCTCCAGCGTGCGTATGGGGGTCAACCCGGAGATCAACGCCCTGGCCTCTATCATCCTCGGCGTGGTCGGAATTGTCGGATTTATCGCCTGGTATTTGATGGCGCGCGCGGAAAAACAGCGCGTGCGCGATATCCAGCGTGCAAGACGCGGCTGAAGGATTTAAAATTTCCAGTGATGTGCCGCGCATGACGCGGCACTGTTTTTCAGGGAAGTAAAACATTGGGATTATTAAAAAAATCACGTATTACGCACGCGCGTCCTAACGTACCTGCGCTGGTTCAGGTGGCGGCGCTCGCCATTATTATGATCCGCTGCCTGGACGTGCTGATGATTCTCAACACCCTGGGCGTGCGCGGCATCGGTGAATTCATTCACCGCAGCGTGCAGACGTGGAATCTGACGCTGGTCTTTTTGAGCAGCCTGGTGCTGGTGTTTATCGAGATCTACTGCGCGTTTTCGCTGGTTAAAGGGCGCAACTGGGCGCGATGGGTCTATCTGCTGACGCAAATTACCGCCGCAAGCTATCTGTGGGCCGCCTCGCTGGGGTATGGCTACCCGGAGCTGTTCAGCATCGCCGGTGAATCCAAACGCGAGATCCTGCGCGCGCTATTTATGCAAAAACTGCCGGACATGCTGGTGCTTTTTCTACTCTTCGTTCCGGCTTCCAGTCGGAGATTCTTCCGCCTGCAATAATGTGTATAATCGCAGCCCTCGTGATTTTTAAGGTTTTCATATGCAGTGCGCACTCTATGACGCCGGACGCTGCCGCTCCTGTCAGTGGATAGAACAGCCGGTCCCTCAACAGCTCACCGCCAAAATGGCCGACCTGCAACAGCTGCTGGCAGAACACGCGGTGGGCGAGTGGTGCGCACCCGTCAGCGGCCCTGAACAGGGTTTTCGCAATAAAGCCAAAATGGTGGTCAGCGGCAGCGTAGAAAAACCGCTGCTGGGGATGCTGCACCGCGACGGCACGCCGGAAGACTTAACCGACTGCCCGCTGTATCCCGACTCGTTTGAGCCTGTCTTTGCCGCACTGAAACCGTTTATCGCGCGGGCGGGCTTAACGCCCTACAGCGTGGCCCGCAAGCGCGGCGAGCTGAAATACCTTCTGCTAACGGAAAGCCAGAAAGACGGCGGCATGATGCTGCGCTTCGTGCTGCGCTCTGAAACCAAGCTGGAGCAGCTGCGCGCGGCGCTGCCGTGGCTGCAGGCGCAGCTTCCTCAGCTGAAGGTCATTACGGCAAACATTCAGCCCGTGCATATGGCAATCATGGAAGGGGAGAAAGAGATTTTCTTCACCGACCAGCACGCGCTGGCCGAAAGCTTCAATGGGGTGCCGCTGTGGATCCGCCCGCAAAGCTTCTTCCAGACCAACCCGACCGTGGCAAGCAGCCTGTACGCCGCCGCCCGCGACTGGGTTCGTGCGTTGAACGTTCACCACATGTGGGATCTCTTCTGCGGCGTGGGCGGTTTTGGCCTGCACTGCGCCACGCCGGAGATGCAGCTCACCGGCATTGAGATCTCTGCCGAAGCGATTGCCTGCGCGAAGCAGTCCGCCGCCGAGCTGGGGTTAACGAATCTGCACTTCCAGGCGCTCGACTCCACGCAGTTCGCGACCGGCCAGGGCAACGTGCCTGAGCTGGTGCTGGTCAACCCGCCGCGCCGCGGCATCGGCAATGCGCTGTGCGACTATCTGAGCCAGATGGCACCGGAATACATCATCTATTCCAGCTGCAACGCGCAGACCATGGCAAAAGACATTGCGCAACTACCGGGCTATCGCGTTGAACGCGTTCAGCTTTTTGATATGTTCCCGCACACCGCGCACTATGAAGTGCTGACGTTGCTCGTAAAATCTTAAACAAAATGTGAACTCTTCATCCCGGCGAAATCAGGTAAGCTTACGTCATAAGAAATGAATGAAGGCTTACCCATGAAGCAGATCCTGCTGGTGGAAGACGACCACGATATCGCGGCGCTTCTGCGACTCAATTTAGAAGACGAAGGCTATGCCATCACCCACGAACCCGACGGGGGCAAAGCCCTGCAGCGTCTTGAAGCTCAGACGTGGGACGCGGTGATCCTCGACCTGATGCTGCCCAGCGTTGACGGCCTGGAGATTTGCCGCCGCATCCGTCAGATGACGCGCTACCTGCCGGTGATCATCATCAGCGCCCGCAGCAGTGAAACCGACCGCATCACCGGGCTGGAAACCGGCGCCGATGACTATCTGGCAAAACCGTTCTCCGTGCAGGAGCTGATTGCGCGCATCAAAGCGCTGTTCCGTCGCCAGCAGGCGATGGGGCAGGCGCAAACCGACGGTCAAATTCAGGCTCACGGACTGACCATCGATCCGCTGGCGCGCAGCGTGCTGCTTCACGGCCAGGTGGTGGATCTCACCCCGCGCGAGTTCGAACTGCTCTACTTCTTTGCCCGTCATCCCGGCGAGGTGTTCTCCCGTCTGGCGCTGCTGGAGCAGGTCTGGGGCTACCAGCACGAAGGCTATGAGCACACCGTCAACACCCATATCAACCGCCTGCGCATCAAGATTGAGAAGGACGCCGCCGAGCCGGAGATTATTCGCACCGTCTGGGGCAAGGGCTATAAATTTGCGGAGCCAAATCATGATGCGCCGCTTTAGCCTGAGCCAGCGCCTGACGCTGCTCTTCATCCTGCTGATGATGCTCTGCGCCGCCGTTGCCTGCGCGGTACAGCTCTACAGCAGCATGCAGTACGGTAATGCGATGGTGCAGCGTTTGTCGGGCGGGCTGGCGCAGCAGATCGTTCAGCGCGAACCAATTCTGGACGCGCAGGGCAGGGTCGACAGCAGCGCGCTGAAACCGCTGTTTGGCCGGCTGATGACCTTTAATCCGAGCGTTGAGCTGTACGTTATCTCTCCTGACGGCGATATCCTCGCCGACGCTGCCCCGCTCGGCCATATTCAGCGGCAAAAAATCGATCTGGCTCCGGTGCAGAGCTTCCTGAGCGGCACCGCCATGCCGGTGCTGGGCGACGATCCGCGCAGTCAAAATCAAAAAGTCTTTAGCGCCACGCCGCTGCGGCAGGACGGCGAGCTAAAAGGCTATCTGTACATTATTTTGCAGGGCGAGGAGTCAAATGCTCTTGCGGAGATGGCCTGGCATAAGGCGCTGTGGAGTACCGTCCTGTGGTCACTGCTGTGGGTCGCGCTGTTTGGCCTGCTGGCCGGTTTACTGGTCTGGTACTGGGTCACGCGCCCGGTTAAACAGCTGACGGTGCAAGTCGCCGGGCTGGAGCAAGACAGCATAAGCGCTATAAGACAGCTGGCGGCACAGACGCCGGACGCGGCGGCAAAAGATGAGGTGGCGATCCTGCGCAACAGTTTTATCGAGCTGGCGCGCAAAATCACCCAGCAGTGGGATCGGCTGGCCGACAGCGATCGCCAGCGCCGGGAGTTTATCGCCAACATTTCGCACGATCTCCGCACGCCGCTGACCTCGCTGCTGGGCTATCTCGAAACCCTGTCGCTCAAATCCGCCACGCTGACGCCGCAGGAGCACCAGCAGTATCTCGCCACCGCGCTGCGCCAGGGACAAAAGGTCCGTCATCTTTCGCAGCAGCTGTTTGAGCTGGCGCGCCTGGAGTACGGCGGTATTAAACCCCAGCGCGAGCGGTTCGCGATGGGAGAGCTGATTTCCGACGTGGCGCAGAAGTTTGAGCTCACCGCCCGCACGCGCGAGGTCAACCTGCATATTGACGTGCCGGGGCCGTTGCCGCTGATAAACGCCGATGTGTCGATGATCGAGCGCGTGGTAACCAACCTGCTGGATAACGCGATGCGCCATACGCCTGGCGGCGGGGAAATTCGTCTGGCGGTGTGGCAGGAAAATGAACGGCTGCAGGTCGAAGTCTCCGACAGCGGAGCGGGCGTGGATGCCTCGCTGCGCGACGATTTGTTCCAGCGGCCGTCGGCGCTCAATACTCAGGCGTCGAGAGAGAATCGCGGCGGGTTGGGGCTGCTGATTGTGAAACGGATGCTGGAGCTGCACGGGGGGGGGATCAGGCTGATGGAGGCACAAAAGGGGGCGACATTTCGCTTTTATGTACCGCTTTGAGATGGTGTTTGTAAGAAGTATGATAAAGGAGGATAACCACTCAAACTAAAAGGATTTAGTGATGGCTGTAAAAGTCATACCCTGGGATGGATGCTACAGCGTGATGACACGCCCAGGAGGGGTTTGCAAAGAAGTCGTTGCCCCCTCTTTTCCCCGTCTTTATTTTCATCCTGACAGTGAAACTCTTTTGGCAGTTGACCAATGCGATTGGCACGAACTTGAGCAGGAAAGTAACCGACTCACTTACTGCCTGGCGAAGAGAGCGGACGCAGTACAGCGTATTGAGCAACTCCAGAAAGACGTGACTACTCTGGGCTGGAGCGATGTACCAGAGCGCAGTCGCTATCAGAATCTGTTGAAGGAAGAATATCGACATCTTGATGAAGCCTGTCAGACTTTACGTGCTGAACTTGCAGAATTGACCCCTACAGAAAACCTCCCTGTCGCAACGTTACTGGATGAAAAAAGCAAAAAAAACGCACTTGGGCTGATGGAGCTTATAGACGTTAAGGGAGGGAAAAACGGAACCAAATATGTCTACGTCCGCTCAGATAAAATTCGTAGCCACTGGCGTCGATACAGATTGAACAGTGCGGAAAAGAAAAGCGGCGGTAAAACCTTTTTGAGGGCGGTTGAATATACCGACAAAGATGGCCAGACGCATACCCGCCATGAAATCGACCCGGAAAAGCTAAAAGGACAACTGGCAAAGCTGAAGCCGTTAATGAAAGCGTGGGAAGTGAAGCTGCTGGACGATAACTCCGGCGTCTGGAGCGTATGGGCACAAGAATTTAACCGAAGCCTGGAACATTCACCTTATGAAGGTTCTGGCATGGCATTTGATGCACAGGCTCAGCTATTACGTTGGGCGTATGGCGCGAGCATGAAGGGGGTATTGAATCCGTTCGAAATTGATATCCGCACTGGACAATACAAGCCAAAAGCAGAGCTGCACGGTAAGACCAGCGTTTACGCCAACCTTGCGCTTGCAGAGGCAAAAAGCAGCGGCAAGCTTCACCTGCCGGATAATGTCGGCGTAAAAATTTGCTATCCGTTAGATCCGGCAAAAATACCCGGCGGTGGTATGGGGATTCTGGGTACGTTTCGTTTTGATATTGAGCTGGCATTGTCGGGGAGCGTTGGGGCGAGTCTGGGTATAGAGGCGGGGGGCAATATTACTTGCGATCGGGCAAAAGGGTTGCCTGTTAAAGCTATGCCGGATGAGGGTTACGGATTTTGGCGGCAGATAGACGTTACTAAAGAAGGGCATATACCCATAGGCGGTGGTGCGGAGCTAGGCGTATTTGTCGGGGCAGAAGCCGGGGCGAATGTGTCTGGTGCACTGGTCTGGCTCAATCCTGATCACGGCGACAAATACAGTACGCTGGCGAAGGTAGGAGTGGGAGCAGCAGCTCAGGCAGGGATTGGTGGCAGCGGACAACTGAGCTTTGCCTGGAAAGGCGGCAAAGTCAGAATACATGTCAGCGGTGGGTTGTGCTGGGGGACGGGTGGTAAAGGCTCGATGAGCTTTGAGGTTGACGGTCCGGCAATCATGTCTGAGTTTATGCCCTGCCTGATCTACATGTTACGTAATGCGGATTATGTCCGGCTGATGCAGATCATGATGGCTGACGATTATTATGCTTTCTGCGCGATTCCTTTGCTGGTGGGGATGTATGGGATCAATCGTGTGATTGATGCTGGGGGAAATATAGCCACTGAACTTAAAAACAGTTGGGATAAAAAAGATTCCCGTGTGGCGCTGATGACTAGCATTCTGAATACAAAAGGAGATTGTTTAAAGTTTGCTCCACCGGAGAGCAAAGGCGCAGCCATTGCCGCACTGATTGAAACAAACCTTTGGGATAATGTCGCCAGTCCAGTGAGCCATGGAGAGACGACCTGTGAGGGCGGCGCTGTTTTCAGCGCTCGTAAACGAGCCATCATTTATGCTCTTCGCTGGGTACAGTCGCAGCGAGAATATGAAAATGTTATGCAGCATCTTTCAAAAATGCCTGGAGAGGGAAAAAGTAACTGGCGTATTAATGAACAAAAGGTCATTGCTTTTCTAGCACAAGGAGAGGCACCCAAAACCTATGGTTATGCAGGCTCTTTGGTTCCCGGTGCGCAGAACATCATGATTGAGCCCAGCCAATATGCGGAAAATCTCAGAAACCTCTATCTCAACCTGCCTGAAACTCCTGCAATCCCTCCAGGGCACGTCAATATGTCTATCTTACCATTAAGAGAAGTACTGCCGACGTATCTCTATAGCTGTACACAGCTTATTGACTCCTTGCACGGAGATACAGAATGACACGTACAGGCCATGTTGTAGCAGGATTACTGATTACTCTGGCTCTGACTGGCTGCCGTGATGAGCAGAAAATGAAGGATGAGCAGACCGAGCTGGTTAACACGGCGCTGGAGAATATGGTGACAGTACAAGGCGGCCGTTTTCAAATGGGTGATTTTGGTCCTCTCATTGGTGAGAAACTGCCGTTCAGCGCAGATGCGGATAATAAACCTCTGCACTGGGTGTCGCTGTCTGATTTCCGTATCAGCAAATACCGCGTGACGTGGGGACAATTTAACCGCTGGCTGGAGATCCAGGGACGGAAGCCGAATGATTATTTTCGGGTGACGGCAAATGATAGCGATCCTGATTATGCCTCACTAAAAATTGCGCTTGGTGACAATTATCCGGCATCAGCCAGCTGGCAGGATGCACAGGGCTTCTGCCAGTGGCTGGGGCAGGTCAGCAAGCGCCATATTGACCTGCCAACAGAAGCCCAGTGGGAGTACGCAGCACGCAGCGGAGGTCAGTTCCTGATTTTTGGCAACAGTGATAACTGGTATCACTACGAAAATGACATCAAACGTAACATCGCTCCCTCTACGGAAAACCGTCCGGTAGGAAGATATGCCCCGAATCCGCTCGGTTTATATGATATTCAGGGAAATGGGGCTGACTGGGTCCGCGACTGGTACGCGGCGGATTATTACAGTCATTCTCCTGAGGAAGATCCTCTGGGGCCAGAGAAAGGTGATAAACGGGTGATCCGGGGACTACCCAGAGATGCCGGAGAGGGTTACACCATTACCAGAGGAAGCATGAGACCTGAAACCGTTCAGGGCCCACCCTCGCGCTCAACGGGGTTTCGCTGTGCTGAGAACAGTCTCTCAGCAGATTGATAAAAATCGAACCGATCAAGTAAAGGACTATGCATGACGCTGACAGGTTATGGCGTAACAGGTGTTTTGGTATTGCTGATACTCACCGGTTGTCGGGATGAACAGAAGATACAGGCAGAGCAGGATATTTTTGTTAACGGCGCGCTAGAGGATCTGGTCACGGTAAAGGGCGGGCGTTTTCAGATGGGTGATTTTGGTCCTCTCATTGGTGAGAAACTGCCGTTCAGCGCAGATGCGGATAATAAACCCCTGCACTGGGTATCGCTGTCTGATTTCCGTATCAGCAAACACCGCGTGACGTGGGAACAATTTAACCGCTGGCTGGAGATTCAGGGACGGAAGCCGAATGATTATTTTCGGGTGACGGCAAATGATAGCGATCCTGATTATGCCTCACTAAAAATTGCGCTTGGTGATAATTATCCGGCATCAGCCAGCTGGCAGGATGCACAGGGCTTCTGCCAGTGGCTGGGGCAGGTCAGCAAGCGCCATATTGACCTGCCAACAGAAGCCCAGTGGGAGTACGCAGCACGCAGCGGAGGACAGTATCTGATTCTGGCGAACAGTGATAACCACTGGTATTACGAAGATAATCAAGCCAGCAATTACGCCCCATCGGCAGAGAATCGCCCGGTGGGAAGCTATCCGCCGAATCCATTGGGACTTTACGATATGCTGGGAAACGGTACTGACTGGGTCAGGGACTGGTACGCGGTGGATTATTACGGTCATTCTCCTGAGCAAGATCCTCAGGGACCAGATACAGGCGTAAAAAAAGTGATTAGAGGCAGGCTCGGAGCCCCATCGGATTCACTCACCATGACCCGAAACTCCTTGGAACCTGATATGATTCAGGGCCCACCATCGCGTTCAACAGGTTTTCGCTGTGCTGAAAACAGTCCGTTAGTGAGATAAAAAAGACTACGCCGGATGCGTAGTCTTCGTAGATGTCTGTTAACAAAATACTTAAGGTTACTGCGGGAACCACTGCTCGCTAATTTTCTGGTACGTACCGTCTGCTTTAATCGCCTTCAGCGCGCCGTTCAGTTTTTCCAGCAGAGCTTTGTTATCCGGACGTACCGCGATACCCAGACCCGTGCCGAAGTACTGTGGATCGGTCACTTTTTCCGTTGCGGTGCCCAGCTGCGGGTTGGTTTTGAGCCACTCGTTCACCACGGCGGTGTCGCCGAAGACCCCGTCGATACGGCCATTTTTCAGGTCGATAATCGCGTTCTGGTAGCTGTCATAGGCCACGGTTTTCACTTCAGGATGTTTGTCCTGCAGGTATTTCTGGTGCGTGGTGCCGTTTTCCATCCCGATGCGTTTGCCTTTCAGCTGATCGAATGAGGTATAAGCGCCTTTCTTCGCAATCACCACCGCCGAGTTGGCGTAGTACGGGTCGGTGAACGCGACCTGCTTGCTGCGCTCAGGCGTGATGTCCATCCCGGAGATTACCGCGTCGTATTTTTTGAACTTCAGCGACGGGATCAGGCTGTCAAAAGCATGGTTAGTAAAGGTGCAGTCGGCCTGCATCAGTTTGCACAGCGCTTTCGCCAGATCGATATCGAAACCGACGATCTGGTTGCTGGCATCCAGCGACTCAAACGGCGGATAGGTGGCGGACACGCCGAAATTGATTTTATCAGCTGCGGATGCGCCAGCGGCGAAGGTGGCGAGTAATGCGGCCAGAACTAACTTTTTCATTGTAATGCTCCCGTCTGTCTTATTGATGCGCCGTGTCTGCGGCATGGATGTACAATGCCAGTTAATGAATTTATATGCAATAAAAATGATTAAGTATTGTCTTTATCGCAAAAAAAAGCGGATAACCCATCAGGTTACCCGCTTCATGAATACCGTTTTATGCATTTTTGTTGTTAATTTCTGCGCTCAAACGCCAGCGCTTTACGCTCGATCAGGCGCATCATCAGCGTCAGCAGACCGTTCACCACCAGATAGACCACGCCCGCCGCGCCGAACACCATCACGTCATAGGTGCGCCCGTACAGCAGCTGTCCGTGACCCATCACTTCCATCAGGGTGATGGTGTAGGCCAGCGAGGTACTCTTGAATACCAGCACCACTTCGTTGGAATAGGAGGAGAGGGCGCGCTTAAAGGCGTACGGCAGCAGGATCGCCAGCGTGTCTTTCTTGCTCATGCCCAGCGCCCCGCAGGACTGCCACTGGCCTTCCGGGATGGCGCGGATCGCTCCGTAGAACAGCTGGGTGGTATAGGCCGCGCTGTTCAGCGAAAGGGCAATCAGGGCACACAGCCACGGCTCAGAGAGCAGATGCCAGATAACCGGATACTCCTGCAGCGACGGGAACTGGCCCGGGCCGTAGTAAATCAGGAAGATCTGCACCAGCAGCGGCGTACCGGTAAACAGGGTGATGTACCCGCGCACAATCCACACCAGCACCGGCGTTTTCAGCGTCAGGATGATGGTGAAGATGAGCGCCAGGATCAGCGCCACGATAATGGACGCCACGGTCAGCGTCAGGCTGGTGTGCAGCCCTTTCATCAACTCGGGAAAGTATTCAAGCATCAGCCTGGTCTCCGTTCAAAGCGCGTCGCTCGCAGGTCAATACGCTTGAGAATGTACTGACTGAGCAACGTGATCACCAGGTAGATCGCCGCCGCCACAATGTACCAGGTAAAGGGCTCCTGGGTACGGGTGGCGATGCTTTTGGTTTGCAGCATTAAATCATTGACGCTAATCAGGCTCACCAGCGCGGTATCTTTCAGCAGCACCAGCCACTGGTTGCCGAGACCCGGCAGGGCATGACGCCACATCTGCGGCATCACCAGACGGAAGAAGATGGCTGATTTCGACAGACCTAACGCCTGACCCGACTCCCATTGACCCTGCGGCACGGCCTTCAGCGCACCGCGGAGGGTTTGCGACGCGTACGCGGAGTAGAGCAGGGAGAGGGCAATCACGCCGCACAGGAACGGGCTGACGTCGAAGTTTTCAATCTGCATCTGCACCGGGATCTGCGCAAAGCCGAGATTAAGGGTGAAGCCGTCCGACAGCGTGAGCAGCAGCTGTGAGGAACCGAAATAGATAAACAGGACCACCAGAATTTCCGGTAGCCCACGCAGCACGGTGACCAGCGCGGAGCCTGTCCAGGCGACGGGGAACCATTTCGCGGATTCCCACACCGCAAAGAACATCGCCAGCACGAGGCCGATAATCAGTGCGCAAACGGCAAGGCCGACGGTCATCCCGGCGGCGCTTGCTAAAGGAAAAATTTCATTCATCAGGAATTACTTCTGGAACCATTTTTTGTAGATGGTTTCGTAGGTGCCGTCTTTCTTCACTTTTTCCAGCGCAGCGTTGAATTTCTGCTGCAGCTCAGTGTTGCCCTGACGAACGGCAATCCCCAGACCGGTACCGAAGTAATCCTTATCGGTCACTTTGTCGCCCACTGGCGCCAGCTTGTCGTTGGCTTTCAGCCACTCGGTCACGACAGCGGTATCGCCAAATACGCCGTCGATACGGCCATTTTGCAGATCCAGCTTCGCGTTCTGGTAGCTGTCATACGGAACGGTGGTGATTTCCGGATGCTTATCCATGATGAATTTCTGGTGCGTGGTGCCGTTCTGCACGCCCACTTTTTTGCCTTTCAGCTGATCGACAGAGGTGAATTTGCCTTTCTGACCAATGAACAGGGCAGAGTTGTCGTAGTAAGGGGTGGTGAACAGCACCTGCTTTTCACGCTCCGGGGTGATGTCCATACCGGCCATTACGGCGTCGATACGGCGGAACTTCAGGCTTGGGATCAGGCTGTCGAACGCCTGGTTGCTGAAGGTGCAGGTCGCATCGATCTCTTTACACAGGGCGTTTGCCAGGTCTACGTCGAAGCCAACAATTTTGTTGTTCGCATCAATGGATTCAAACGGAGGGTAAGAGGCTTCCGTGGCGAAACGAATGGTCTGAGCTGCGGTAGCGGAAAGGGTAACGCCAGCAAGCAGCACGGCAAGTAATACTTTTTTCATTATATTTCCCCTGACACAATCAATGAGATAAATAGTTTTTGAAGGCATCGGTTTGCGGGTTAGCGAAGCAGCTCGCATCACCTTGCTCAACGATATACCCGTTTTCCATGTACACCACACGGCTGGCGGTTTTACGCGCCACTTCCACTTCGTGGGTAACGATAACCTGCGTAATGTTGGTTTCCGCCAGCTCGCGAATGATGCTGACGATCTGAGCGGTGATTTCCGGGTCCAGCGCGGCGGTGGGTTCATCAAACAGCAGTACCGCAGGCTCCATCATCAGCGCACGGGCAATGGCCACGCGCTGCTGCTGACCACCGGACAGGTGCAGCGGGTAGCGGTCGCTGTAGGGCTTAAGGCGTAGACGATCCAGCAGCTTTTCGGCACGGGCGATCGCCTGATCCTTGCTTAACCCCAGCACACGGCACGGGGCTTCAATCAGGTTCTGCAGCACGGTCAGGTGCGGCCAGAGATTGTATTGCTGGAAGACCATGCCGACGTTTTGACGCAGCTCGCGAATCGCTTTATCAGACGGCGTCTTCGCGAAATCAAAGTGGTTACCGGCAATCGCCAGCGTACCTGAACGAGGCATTTCAAGCAGATTAAGAACACGCAGAAGGGAGCTTTTACCTGCACCGCTTGGGCCAAGCAAAACCAGCGTTTCGCCTTCCGGGCAGCTCAGCGTGATGTCAAACAGCGCCTGGTGTGCGCCGTAGAAGCAGTTAATGCCGTTTAGTTTAATACTCATCGGGGCAGTCTTTACTCATCCAGGCAATCTATAGCAATTGAGGCCGCAGATAGTACCGTTGACAGAATAGTTATGCAATATTTCTGCGTTAAAAGTTAAATATAACCCGTATTTCCTCTTAAACATAGCACAAAATAGCGAACGGCAAGGTCGGCGAGTATAAATGTCGGCATTCCGCAAGAAATGCCGCACATTTTACGGGGGTTACCAGGTTATATCGGCGGGTTTAGCGATTTTCAATCGACTGGCGCAGCGTGCCTGCCGGGGCATGAACGCTGCCGCCCACGTAGCGCACGTCGTCTACCGCCCAGCACTGTCCTTCACGGATCATCAGCACTTCATCCTGCCAGGTTTGGGTTCCCTGCGTCAGCTTAACGCGCAGCGGAATATTGCGGGCATCCGTGTTCGGAATGGTTGACGCGCTCGCCACTTCGGCGCTGTCCGGCAGCGTGGCGCGGCTGGAGAACGGATCGGATTTCAGCAGCGCGTTGTGCTGCGGATCGCGGGTGGCATCGTTAAGCAGTTTTGCCAGACCATCGCTCAGATACGGGCGCAGGTCGGTGAGATCGTTGCTGCGGTGCTGAATGCGATAATCATAGAACTGCTGCGCCACGGTGTCCGGGCCGCCCTCAATGCAGGGGCCGCTGCGGGTACCGATATCCTTAAAGGCAGGCGTGACCGTGGTGGTACAGGCGCTGAGCACCAGCGCGCAGGGCACTAAAAGTGTTAAAGCTGAATAGCGCATGTTGATTTCCTTATTTATTAACTATCCTTTCAATCATAGCGTAACGAACCGATAATGCTGTGCCTAAGGCATTGAACGCTAAAGAAGGAGAGAAACCATGCAGTTTTCAACAACGCCAACCCTGGAAGGGCAGACCATCACCGAGTACTGCGGCGTGGTCACCGGTGAAGCGATTCTCGGTGCCAATATCTTCCGTGACTTTTTTGCCGGTATCCGCGATATCGTTGGCGGCCGCTCGGGCGCATATGAAAAAGAGCTGCGTAAAGCGCGTGAAATCGCCTTTAAAGAGCTTGGCGAGCAGGCGGAAGGCCTCGGCGCTGATGCGGTCGTGGGGATTGATATCGATTACGAAACGGTCGGGAAAGATGGCAGCATGCTGATGGTGAGCGTAAGCGGTACGGCGGTGAAAACCCTGAGATGAGGCGTTCGTTTGCCGCGCCCCTGCTGGCGCTGCTGCTGGCAGGATGTGCCTCGGAAAAAGGGGTTATCGACAAAGGCGCCTACGAGCTGGATACGCGTCATCAGGCTCAGGCGGCTTATCCGCGCATTAAGGTGCTGGTGATCCACTACACCGCGGATGATTTTGACAGCTCGCTGGCCACGCTGACGGATAAAAACGTCAGCTCTCACTATTTGATCCCTGCCAGGCCTCCCGCACCGGACGGCAAGCCGCGCATCTGGCAACTGGTACCCGAGAGCGAACTGGCCTGGCATGCGGGCATCAGCTTCTGGCGCGGCACCAACCGCATCAATGATACGTCGGTCGGCATTGAGCTGGAGAACCGTGGCTGGCAAAAAGCGTCGGGCGTTAAGCACTTTACCCCTTTTGAGCCAGCGCAGATTGCGGCGCTGGTGCCGCTCGCCAAAGACATTATCGCCCGCTACAACATCAAACCTGAAAATGTGGTGGCCCATTCTGATATCGCCCCGCAGCGCAAAGACGATCCCGGCCCGCTGTTCCCCTGGCGTCAGCTGGCGCTGCAGGGGATTGGCGCATGGCCCGACCCGGCGCGGGTGGCGTTTTACCTGAACGGCAAGCCGCGAGATGAGCTTGTTGAGCCGAAGGTGTTGCTCGATCTGCTGGCGCGCTACGGCTATGAGGTGACCGATAACATGACGAACGCACAGCAGAAGCGCGTGATCGTCGCGTTTCAGATGCATTTTCGCCCGGCGCGCTGGGACGGCGTGGCCGATCGCGAAACGCTGGCAATCGCGGAGGCGCTGTTAGAGCGCTACGGGCAGGGGTAATCCCTCGGGTTACCCGACTCCACTTTTACACGGTCTCCTTTTGGACTAATTTTCTAATCACATTCGCGGCGTAAATGTTTTATAGTTTCCTCAGTCGAAAATACTCGCAAACGTGGTTGACAATCTATCAGCACGGCAAATAAGAAATAGGGATGTGCTAGCGTCTTAGCCTGGCTTAGCTTTACTTTACATTTATTAAATGGACTACGCATTTTTGCGCTGTGATTGCACACGTTCACCTTTTTCAATTTAATATTAATGGGTATAACTATGTTAAGTATCTACAGTAAAAATAGCCGTCCACAAGAAGAACTTGACGCCATTATCGCGGCAACTGAAGGTTTTGAAGAAAGAACCTTACGCAAATGGCAGCGTATCAGTACCGAGAACAATGAAGATATTCATTTTATCATTAGCGGTGAAGTTGAATTCCGCCGCAAGTCGGATGAACTGTGTGTATTCACCTTACAGAATAAATGTATTTTCGGTCTCTCCTCTATTTATTACAATTCAGCGCATATGTACGGTCTGGTGCGTGCAAATACCGTGGTGCGCACTATTAAAAAGGATGATTTTTTCCGTCTGATGAGCGAAAAAAACCTGTGGGAAGCCTTGAGTAAAGTCCTCTCCTGGTATATTTGCCTGCTCAGCAAGCGTGACGAAGTGTTGGTCGCCCGCAGCGCGTACTCGATTGTTCGCGAGTTCTTGCTGGAAATTAACGAACTGATGGTACATCATCAGCGCGATATCAATGTTTACGACTATATTCAGGAATATACCAGTCTGGCCCGGAGTACCATTATTAAAATCCTCGCAGACCTGAAAAAAGGTAATTATATCCAGGTTGATAAAGGTCGTCTTATGTGTTTGTCGACGTTGCCGGAAAAATATTAATCGCTTCTCACCCCCTTTTTAACTGAAAGGGGGGCTATGTTTAAGTGTATTATTTGCCTGCGTTCCTGCCGCGGTTTCCTCAACGGGGGGGCGGGTATTTTTCCCTGCGAATAATCTTTCTCCTGCTCTTTTAACGCCTTCATCAATAATGCTTTGATAGCCCCGTCATCAACTGTGTGACCGGTATTATCCTGTTCGGTAATAGCAGAATTGTTCATTTCTGTTCCCGGCAATGTATCTCGGGAAATATCACGCGGTATTTCACCGTCGGGCGCCTGCTGCCAGTCGGCATCGCCGCTATCAATTGGCATCTCCTGCAGTGGCGGCATCTCTTTTGTCATCGGTTCTTGCTTTGGTTCAGGCCGCGGGAACGGTTTACTGACATAGACGTAATGCATATCCGATAGCTTCGTTTCTGGCCTGACGGCGCTCGCTTTTATTGGCTCAGGTACCGGATGACGAAGATCCCAGTAGATATGTGCGTAAAGTCCCGCGGCGATCGTCATCACTATCCCCATCAACCAGATCAGGGTGGCAAAGACCGCTTTTTTCAGCGAGGGGCGCCGGTAAGAAAACCAGACCGGTGCGTTCAGGGTATAGCTGCGCTGGGCAGCCAGAGTAATCGTGGACATTATGAATGCTTCTCCTGCGCGGTAGGGGTCGCAGATATATTTGCGGACTGAATAAGCACGCTTGGCGTAGTCCTGGTTTCACGCATTAACTGCATCAATGTATCTTCACCCGCAATCCCGTCCACATGCAGATGCATTTTCTGCTGAAACTCGCGGGTACGTTGCATTAGTTCCGCCGTCCACACCTTTGCGTGGGTTTCGGGCAGATTCAGCGCCAGGCTAAGCTGCTGATCCATCCAGCCCAAATCTTTGACGCTACTTTCGGCGCTCACGGCATCTTTCCCCTGCGGCGTAAGGCGGTGCAATAGGGTGTAATTGCCCGTTGCATGCTGGTTAAACCATCTGCGGCTCACCTGCCAGGTGCGATTATTCATCAGCAGATCCAGCGAGTTATCATCTACTCTGGCCACCACGGCATAGTTCAGGTGATCGCCCGTTTTGATCTCGCCGATCCAAGGGTAACCCTCTTTTGCCAACTCCTCGACCGGAGCGCTGCCCTCCTTACACATCAGGTTGACCCGCCCGGCGTTCTGGCAGAGCGCCTCTTCCATCGTGGCGTCATAACCCCACATGGTATAAAGCTGATGCATCGCATCGGGCTTGTTCACCACTTCATTATCAATAACCGGCACCGCTGGGGCGTCGGTTTTTGGCGTCTGCGGTTTCCAGCTGGTCATCACGGGCAGCTGTACCGGCAGTCTGGCGGTAATGGCGGGCATCAATGTCCAGCCGCAGGCGGCAAACAGTACAGAGGCAAAAAGGCCCATAACGGCAAGGCGTTTGCCCCTCGGTTTCGCCGGCAGAACTTCTCCTGCGGCGAGGCGCAGATGGCGCGGCGATACCTGCGCTGAACGTTCGGTCCAGGCGGCGAGCATCGCAATGTGCGCCAGCTCGTTGAGTTTGCCTGCCTGTCCTTTGGTCAGAACATGCATCTTGCGCACGCGGGCCCGGGTGAACGGCGTCGCGTCGCTGCCATGCGCTTCACACTGGGCCTGAACATAGCTCAGGGATTCGCGGCAGGTGAGAGGCCGGAGCGTGTGACGCGTATGAAGAGATTCACGCAACCCGGACTGCTGGAGGGCGGCTTCCTGGTCGGCCGATCCCATCAGCACAACCGACAGAGGCACATCCAGCTCCTGCGCGCGGGTTAACAGCATGGACAGTGCGTCATGGCAATTCGCTTTCATCGACTGAATATGCGAGATGACCAGTACTTTACGTGAGGTTTTGCGGGACAACATCTCGTCCTGCCACTGACGCAGCACAGCATCAATAGCCTGGATCCGGGTTTTGCTCTCTTTAGTGGTGGTGTTGAGTTTATAGAGCATGCCGCTGGCGCTGAGTTTCGGGAAGGCGTTAATGGCAATCAGCGTGCCGTCATGCTTTTTAAGCGCATCGCAAAACTGCGAGGTGAGATAGCTGTCGTCGCTAAAGAGCGCAGTAACGCCTGCTGTCTGGCACTTCTCTTTCAGCAAACCGAACACATCCTGATGATACGGAACAAAAAAATCACCTGGCATCCGGCTGATAGTCCGGAAAGGCTGGGTAGTGAAATTAAAATGGCGCATATACATAGCGTATTACCGTCTCTTTCATTCATAACAAGGAGACGGAAAAGTAAAGGATACAGGAGGAAGGGGCAATTTGAATGCAGGATAAAAATATTCGGCCTGCGCTTCTAACATAGGTTTATTTAACGTTCAATCTTTTTCTAAATTATTGTTGGCGGAAGTATAAATGGGCGGGGGAGAGGGAACGCATTAGTATTTACGCCACTTACTCATACAGCCCTGTGCTGTGAATTACTGACTGGCAGAAAGGCTCGTTAAAAAATGCGGATGTCATTTGTTAATCAATTGATTATGCCCTGCGTAATGTTTGTGCTGCTCATTTTCTGCGGCCAGCAAGGGTATATGGTTTATAAAGATTATAAGAAAGTTACGAACAGATTGTCTGATTCAAAGCAGAAGATGCAAAAAAAAAGTCATGATGAAACTCAGTTTGTACTTTTTACGCCGGCGGTGATGCCAGAGAAACAGCCAGCGGCAGTGAAAAAGTCGCTCAGTGCGGAAATCGAAGGTATTCTCAACAGCGACGAAGCCTGGCTGTCCTTTGCGGTGATAAAAACCCCCTCCGGACAAAAGAGCTATCGCGAGGGCGAAATGCTCGCCGGTTTTGACAATGCCTATATTGCCGAAATTCATCCCGATAATGTGGTGGTGAATTATGAAGGCGCACCTCAGGTTATTTCACTTAAAAAACCAGACTATTTTAAAGGCGGCGTTGACAGCGGCCCGGTAACCAAATCGAAGAAAGATGCAGGGTTAGATAATCTGCATCTGGATGATTATCTGGTGTTAAAACCATTAATCGAGAAAGGCCAGCTGGAAGGCTACAACATTAATCCACGCAATGCGTCTCCTTTCTACAGCCATGCTGGCCTGGAAAAAGGTGATGTGGTGGTAAAAGTTGACGATGTGGATATGACTAAAGAGGCGCAGGCAAAAGAGATCGTTGCCCGCTGGTCAAAAATGAAAGAAGCGGATGTCACTATTCGGCGTCACGCTCACCTTGAAAATATTCGGGTCAATGTTCTAAACAATTAATAAGTGTACAGACATGAAGAAATTTCCATGGGCGTGCGTAGCGCTGACCGCATTGTCATTATATTCCGGTTCGCTGTTCGCGGCGAACTTTAGCGCCAGTTTTAAAAATACCGATGTCCGCGAATTTATCGATACCGTCGGGCGTAACCTTAATAAAACCATTCTGGTCGATCCTTCCGTTCAGGGAACGGTGTCGGTGCGTACCTACAACGTGCTGACGGAAGAGGAATATTATCAGTTCTTCCTGAGCGTGCTGGATCTCTATGGTCTGTCGGTGATCCCGATGGATAACGGGATGGTAAAAGTCGTGCGCTCTTCGGTGGCCCGCATGTCGGGCGCACCGATTGCCGACAGCAAAAACCCCGGCAAAGGCGATGAAATCATCACCCGCGTGGTGCGAATGGAGAACGTCCCGGTACGTGAGCTGGCCCCCCTGTTGCGTCAGTTAAACGACGCCTCCGGCATCGGCAACGTGGTCCATTTTGAACCGTCAAACGTGCTGTTGTTAACCGGCAAAGCCTCGGTGGTTAACCGCCTGGTCGATCTGGTACAGCGTGTGGATCAAAGCGGCGTCCAGCGCCGTGAAATCGTGCCACTGCGTTTTGCCTCGGCCAAAGATCTTTCTGACATGTTGAACAATCTCAACAACGAAGAGCAGAAAGGGCAAAACGCCCCGCAGCTGGCGACCAAAGTGGTCGCCGACGATGAAACCAACAGCCTGGTGATTAGCGGCAGCCCGGACGCGCGTCAGCGCACCCGGATGCTCATCTCCCAGCTCGATCGCGAGCAGAACAACGAGGGCAACACCCGCGTCTTCTACCTGAAATACGCCAATGCCAGCAAAGTGGTGCCGGTGCTGACGGGGATCGGCGAGCAATTGAAAGATAAAGCGGGCGGCGGCAAGAGCAAAGCCGCGCCTATGGCAAGCGATCTGAATATTAGCGCCGACGAGTCTACCAATTCGCTGGTGATCACCGCCCAGCCAAACGTCATGAACTCGCTGGAAAAAGTGATCGATAAGCTGGATATCCGCCGTCCGCAGGTACTGGTGGAGGCTATCATCGCCGAAGTTCAGGATGGTAACGGTCTGGATCTTGGCGTGCAGTGGACCGGTAAACACGGTGGGGTTCAGTTTGGTTCGACCGGTTTGCCGATTAGCCAGATCAAGAAGTCAAAAGTCATTGGCAGCTATACGGGCCTGGCGACCGGTTTCTTTAACGGCGACTTTGGCGCGCTGATGACGGCGCTGTCCACTAACGGCAAAAACGACATTCTGTCGACGCCGAGCGTGGTGACGCTGGATAACAAAGAGGCGTCGTTCAACGTCGGTCAGGATGTACCGGTACTCTCCGGTTCACAGACCACCAGCGGCGATAACGTCTTTAACTCGGTGGAACGTAAAACCGTCGGTACTAAGCTGAAAATCGTACCGCAGATCAACGATGGCGACATGATCCACCTGAAGATCGAGCAGGAAGTTTCCAGCGTGGATAACACCTCGACGGCCGATGCCAGCCTGGGCCCAACGTTCAACACCCGCACCATCAACAACGAAGTGATGGTCCACAGCGGGCAGACGGTGGTGCTGGGGGGGTTGATGGAAAACGTCACCAAACAGTCGGTCTCGAAAGTGCCGTTGTTGGGCGATATTCCGGTCGTGGGGCAGCTGTTCCGCTATACCTCGCAGGACAGCGCCAAACGTAATCTGATGGTGTTTATCCACACCACCGTACTGCGCGACGACGACAACTACAGCGCGGCGTCGAAAGAGAAATACGATCAGATCCAGGCGCGTCAGCAGCAGCGTATGGAAGAGCACAAGCTGGGCATTGTAGAGAATTCTGATTCCCCGATGCTGCCGGCCTATCCGTCCCAGAGCCGCGCCACGCCGGTGAGCGCCAGTGCGCCGGTGTCGTCCCGCAACCCGTTCAAAGAGTAAGGCGGAAGCGACATGACCGAGATAAGTAATGCGCTCTGTACCAGCACCTGGGCGAAAGAGAACGGGGTCCTGTTCTATAACGATGAGGTTTATATCCGCGAGGATGCGAATGCGTATGCCCTGCTGGAGATGCGCCGCGTGCTGGGGCGCTCCTATGCCCCGACGATCCTGACGGCGGAAGCGTTTGACGAACTGCTGACCAAAATCTGGCAGCAGAACAGCGGCGTCTCGCAGCAGCTGGTGGACGACATGGACGCCGATATTGACCTGATGGCGTTAACCGAGGAGATCCCTGACAACGAAGATCTGCTTGATAACGACGAGAACTCGCCGGTGATCCGCCTGATCAACGCCATTATGGGCGAAGCGGTGAAAGAGGGGGCCTCCGATATTCATATCGAGACCTTCGAGCGCACCCTGAGCATTCGTTTTCGCGTTGACGGCGTGCTGCGTCCGGTGCTGCAGCCGGCGCGCAAGCTCGCGCCGCTGCTGGTGTCGCGTATCAAAGTGATGTCCAAACTGGATATCGCCGAAAAACGTCTCCCCCAGGACGGTCGTATTTCGCTGCGCATTGGTCGTAAGGCTATTGACGTGCGTGTCTCCACTATTCCGTCTCAGTACGGAGAACGCGTGGTGATGCGTCTGCTGGATAAAAGCAACCTTAAGCCGGACATCAACAAGCTCGGTCTGATTGACGAAGAGCTGGTGAAGTTAAAGGGACTGATTGAACGTCCGCACGGCATCATCCTGGTGACCGGCCCGACCGGTTCGGGGAAAAGTACCACCCTGTACGCGCTGCTGTCGGCGCTTAACGGTCATGAACGCAACATTCTGACCGTGGAAGATCCGATCGAGTATGAACTGGAAGGGGTAGGACAGACCCAGGTCAACCCGCGCGTGGATATGACCTTTGCACGCGGGCTGCGCGCCATTCTGCGCCAGGATCCAGACGTGGTAATGATCGGGGAAATTCGTGACGGTGAAACCGCGCAAATCGCGGTGCAGGCGTCGCTCACCGGTCACCTGGTAATGTCTACGCTGCACACCAACAGTGCGGCGGGCGCCATTACCCGTCTGCGTGATATGGGGCTGGAGTCTTTTTTAATTGGTTCGTCGCTGCTTGGCGTCATTGCCCAGCGTCTGGTGCGTCGGCTGTGTCCACACTGCCGCACGACCAGTCCGCTGGATGACAATGAGAAAGCGCTGTTCACCTTTATGGAAACGCCACCGAAAGCGATTTATCGCGCCGTGGGTTGCGAACAGTGTCGCCAGAGCGGCTACCAGGGACGCGCAGGCATCCATGAATTTCTGGTAGTCGACAGCGCCATGCGCCGTGCGATCCATGAAGATAAAGATGAGATGTCCATCGAAACGCAGCTTTTCAAAGAGGCCTACAGCCTGCGTGAAAACGGCCTGCTGAAGGTGATCTCCGGCGTGACCTCGCTGGAAGAGGTGATGCGCGTCACCGCCGAGCGCGGAGGGGATGCGTAATGGCCTGGTATGCGTGGTCCGCGACGGACGCCGCCGGGAAAACCCAGCGCGGCAACCTGCAAGCCGAAGGGCCAAAGCAGGTGCGCCAGATGCTGCGCGAACAAAAGCTGATGCCGGTGAATATCTCCCCAACCAGCGATCCGGCGGCGGGGAAAAACGCCCGTAAAGGGGCAAAACTGTCGATTCCGGTGCTGTCGATGTTTACCCGACAGCTTGCGACGCTGGTCAATGCCGCGCTGCCGCTGGAGAGTGCGCTCAAGGCAATTGCGAAGCAGACGGAAGATAAAACCCTGGCGGCGATGGTGACCGAAATCCGCGACAAGATCGTGGAAGGCCACACGCTGTTCGACGCCTTCAGCCAGTTTCCGCGCAGCTTCGATAAGCTCTACTGCACCCTGGTGATGGCCGGTGAAAAGACCGGTCATCTCGGGGGCGTGCTGGAAAAGCTCGCCGAATACAACGAGCAGCGCCAGAAGATGAAAAGCAAGCTCACCCAGGCGATGGTGTACCCCATCACCCTGACGGTAGTGGCGATCGCGGTGATCTCCATTCTGCTGGTCGCCGTGGTGCCGCAGGTCATCGACCAGTTCACCCATATGAAACAAGAGCTGCCGATGACCACCCGCACGCTGATTGCGGTGAGCGACTTTCTACAGGCCTGGGGCATCGTTATCGCCGGCGGCCTGTTCGGGGCGTCGGCGAGCTTTAAATTTTGGATAAAAAAAGAAAAGAACCGATTTGTTTATCATCGGTGGCTGTTGCTAAATTCACCGCTGAAAAAACTGGTCTGCGCCATCAACAGCGCGCGCTACATCCGCACGCTGAGTATTTTGCAGGCCAGCAGCGTTCCGCTGCTGGAAGGGATGTATATCGCGATGGACGGGATAGAAAACCTCTATGCCCGGCAGGTGCTTGAGCAGGCGGCGGACACCGTGCGCCAGGGGGCATCTCTCTACAACGCGCTGGAACAGGCGAAAATTTTCCCACCCACCATGCTTTATATGGTGGCCTCCGGGGAGGAGAGCGGCGAGCTGGGCTCGTTGATGGATCGCGCGGCGGAAAACCAGGAATCTGCATTACAGCATCGAATTACTTTAACGCTGTCGGTATTTGAGCCGGCACTGGTAGTAACTATGGCGACCGTTGTTCTATTTATCGTTCTTTCAATATTACAACCGCTTCTTCAACTTAATAATATGGTGGGTTAATCATGTCTTTGAAAAAGAATAGCCTGAAGCGTCAGGCGGGATTCACGCTGCTCGAATTAATGGTAGTTATCGTTATTCTCGGTGTGCTGGCCAGTATGGTCGTGCCTAATTTAATGGGCAATAAAGAAAAAGCCGATATTCAGAAAGCGACCAGCGATATTGTGGCGCTGGAAGGTTCGCTGGATATGTACAAGCTCGACAACCATCGCTATCCGACCACCGAGCAGGGGTTGCAGGCGCTGGTGACCAAACCTGAAATTGCGCCCATTCCGAAAGGCTACCGTGACGATGGCTATATTCGCCGCCTGCCGCAGGATCCATGGGGCAATGACTATATTCTGGTCAGCCCGGGTGAGCATGGCGCTGTCGATATTTTCTCAGCCGGTCCGGATGGAGAAGCGAATACTGCCGACGATATCAGCAACTGGTCTTTTGATAAAAAAGATAAGTAATGAATAAGCAACGTGGATTTACCCTGCTGGAAATTATCGTGGCGCTGGTGATATTCGCCCTGAGCGCCATGATGGTGGTCACCACCATTCCATCACGCAGCGGCGCAGATACATTTGGTCAGCAGCTAAAATCCCTCGTTGAATATGGTTCTGACCGCGCGGTAATGGACGGAAATATTGTCGGGCTGGTGATGACCTCGTCAGAATTTGAACTGGTGACACAGGTTGGAAATAACGGCGAACGCCACTGGGCACCGCTAAAGGCGGGACGGATCGCGACCCGCGGCGAGTTTCCTGAGGAGGTGCACGTCTCCCTCTCGCCGCGAACGCTGGCGGCCACGCTGGACGATGAACCGCAAATCATATTTTTACCGGACGGAGAGCTGAGCCGCTTTACGCTCAGTCTTGAAAGCCTGGATAAAAAGCAGCGCTTTCACGTGACGTCACAGGGCTCTGTTCCCGTGGTGGTGGAAAACGATGACTAAACGCAAAACCAAAGATCAGGGGATGACCCTGCTGGAAGTGATGGTGGCGCTGGTGATTTTCTCCACCGCGGCGCTGGCGCTCATGAACTCCGTCACCCTGAACGTGCGCTTTACCCACAGCCTGTCGGAAACACTGCAGGCCGGCTGGGTGGCGGAAAATCAACTGGCGCAAGCGCAGCTTGCTCAGACCGATTTTCCGGATGCCGAGCAGGTGGGAACCGAAACCATGGGCGGACAAACCTGGACCTGGCATATCCAGCGGGTGAAAACCGCCGAAAATACCTTTGCCGATGAGGTACGGGTTTACAGCGAAGGAAGCGATGCGCAACCGGTGGTGGCACTTCAGCTCGACGAACCGGAGGTGGATCGTGAGTAAGGCGCAGCGTCAGCAGGGCTTTACCCTTCTGGAAATCATGATTGCGCTGGCCATCTTCGCGGTGATCAGCATTCTCGCCTGGCAAATTCTCGACGGCGCGATGCGCACCTCGACGGTCAGCGACGAGGCGGCGACAAAAGTGACGGCGCTTCAGCGCACGTACAATCTGCTTTCGCGCGACTTTTATCAGCAGCAGGCGCGCGCGCCGCGCAACAGCGGCGAGGTGTTCGTTCAGCAGCAGAATGGTCTGGAAATGACAACCCTTAACGGCATTAGCGGTCAGGTGCAGCTAGAGCGGGTGAGCTGGACGTTAAAGGACAAGCGCCTGTGGCGCAACGTCTGGGCTGCTATCGACGGCACCGCCAGCGCGCAGCCGGAAGAAGTACCGATTCTGAACGATGTGAAAGCGATGAAATGGCGTTTCTGGCACGAAGGCTGGCAGGAGAAATGGACCGACATCGCCCATCAGCCTGATGGCGTTGAGCTGAATCTGACTATGGAAAACGGCGAAACCTGGCGCTGGGTTTTTATCACTCCCGGCGATATGCCTGAGATCCAGACCGCACCAAAAGAGACGAATGCGGATCCGGCGCAGCCGGCAGCGGAGAATGCGGCGCAGCCCGTAACCAACCCGCAGCCCGATACGGCAGCACAACCAGGAGTGAGTTCATGAGCGATAAACCTGCGCGGAAAGAGCGTGGCGTGGCGCTACTGGTGGTGCTGATCCTGCTGGTAATGATGTCCGCCCTGGCGGCGAAAATCAGTCAGCAGTTCTGCCGCCACCTGCAAAAAACGCATTATCAGGTCAGCCAGCAGACGCTGCGCTGGGCCATTGCCCGTCAACAGAAGGTACTGGAAAACGTATTGCAGAAAGCGGCCAGTTCAGAGGGGGCAGGGCTGTCGCCGCGAGGTGACTGGGCCCAGCCCCTGGAAACCCACGGGGATAATTACACCGTGGTGAGTCAGGTGGAGGATGCCCGGACCTGCTTTAACGTCAATAGTCTGCTGGCCGTTGACGCGGCGCCAGCGGCCCCGGCCGACGCCACTGCGCTGCCGGAAAAACCGGTCAAAGAGCAGATTGTCGAACAGCTGCTGGCAGAAGGCGGCGTCGGTACGCTGGCGGCAGAAGAGATTTACCAGCAACTGGTGGATTATCTTGACGCCGACGACGTGACGGCGAAACAGGGCCAGGAGGCCGATGCCTGGGCGAGCGTGACGCCCGCCCGTGGTCCGGCGAATCAAATGATGCGCACCATCAATGAAATCAGACTGCTGCCCGCCTTTCCGCAGGCCGCATGGCCGAAGGTCAGCAAACTGCTGTGCGCCTTGCCGGATACGGATGGCACCATAAATGTGAATACCTTAACACGAGAACAGTCGCCGCTGCTGGCGGCGGTTTTTACCGGCGTGTTAAACACGGACGATGCTGCCCGCCTGATCGATTCACGCCCGGAAGAGGGCTGGGAGTCGCTGGAGGCATTCAGCAAAGTGCTGGAGAGCAACTATCCGCAGACCAAAGATATCCTGGCGCAGATTCAGGACAGGGTTGCGGTCAACAGTCGTTATTTTCGGGTGGATACCACCGGCAATACCGATGATTTAACGCTGCGCGTCGTCAGCCAGCTTCACGTTGACAGTGAGGCTGGCAAGGTCGTTACCTGGCAACGCCGCTACCGAATGGTTGAATAAGATAAGTAGAAGATGATGAAAAAGGTGCTTTTTATTCGTCCCGATACCCGTGAGGACGGCAAAATTTGGTGGTGTGAATCCGGTAACGATCGGGTGGAATATCTGACGGGCTGGAGCGCACTGAGCGAACTTTCCTGTCATCCGCTTTCTCAGCAGGTGTGCCTTTTGCTGCCGGCGAGCGAGACGATTTTTCGTCATTTTACCCTGCCGAAAAAAGGACTTTCAGCCCAGACGGCGCAGTTCTCGTGGATGGCGGAAGAGACATTGCTCGGCGAGGTGGAGACGCTGCACTGGACGGTGCTGAACAAAAAGGGGCCAGAAGTGGATGCCGTGGCCATCGACGCTGAACGTCTGCGCCACTGGCTTGAGCTGTTCGCTCAGGCGGGGCTCACGGTGGTCCAGGCGCTGCCGGATGCCTGGCTGCTGCCGGTGAGTGAAGGGGGTACTACGCTGGTGAGCCTGGAAGAGAGCTACTGGCTGCGTTTTTCTCCCAGCAGCGCTGGCGAAGCCGATGCGGTCCTGCTGCCGCTGCTGTTGAGTAAATGCCCGACGGGTGAGGTGTGCTGCTATGGCGATGCGCCGCAGGAGGTACAGGTGGATGAGCTGCTGGCGTGGCAGCATCCGCTGGTGCTGATCCAGACCCAGTGGCAGGGCTGTCGTATCAACATGCTGCACGGAGAGTTTTCCGGGCGCAGCGCCAGCGGCCCGCGTTTTCGCCACGCGAAAACGGCCCTCGCTGCGGCGGCGCTGGTTTGCGTCGGCCTGCTGATCGGCCCCCGCGTAGGTATGGCGTTGATGCTCACTCACCAGCAAAACGAGATCCACCGTGAGATGACCACCGTAGCGCAGCACTATTTCCCGACCCTGCGCCAGACCAGCAACCTGAAGTACTACGTCGGGCAGAATATCAGCAAGGCTAAGAAAGGGGTCTTCCTGCAGCTCGAAGCGCTGAATCAAATCAAGCAGTCACTGCCGTCTCTGGAGATCAATAACGTGGAATATGACGAAACGCAAAATCAGCTGACGTTGAATGTGAAATCCATGGATAAACAGACCCTGCAGGATTTTGTCGCCCGCAGCGCCGATACCTTTGAATTTGCGATGCAGCCGATTTCCGGCGAGGCGCCATATACCGCCATTATTACCGGGAGCTATAAATGAAAACGCAAATAGCCCAGTTAAAAAACCGTTGGCAAAATTATAGTCCACGCGAGCGTAATTTATTTAAACTCTGCGGCGGGGCACTCTGCTGTGCGATGGTTTATTACGGCGCGATGATGCCGCTCGATACTCTGATCAAAAATAACGAGGCCGTGTTATTTAAGCAGAAGCAGACGCTGAAGTGGATGCGCCAGGAAATTGATAAAAACCATCTCCAGTCCAGAATAGTCAATACCCCGAATCCGCGCAGCGTGGTGGAAGAAAGTGCCAAAGTCGTGCACGTCGCGTTGACAGACGTGCGTCAGGAAGAGCAGTCGCTAACCTTTGTTGTCGAGCGCGTCAACATTTCTGCCCTGCAAAACTGGCTACGTGAGATGAACGTTTCTTCCGGTATACATCTGGAGAAACTCGCGTTAACGCCGGTGGATCGTCAGAGTGACGTGAAGGCACGCGTTACGCTGAGCTGGGCGAAAAGCGCATGAACCCGCTAATGCTGTTGCAGCAAGCGAATCTGCCGGGACTGTGCGTGATGAGCGGAGCGCTGGGGGCAATCCTCGGCAGTTTCCTGGGCGTAGTCGCGGAGCGTATTCCGCCGCTGGTAATGGAAGAAGAGGGGGCAGGCAATCTGCTGTTTCCCGCCTCTCACTGCCCGAAGTGCCAGCAAGCCCTGAGCGCGTGGGAAAATATTCCCATCATTAGCTGGTGTGCGCTGCGCGGTCGCTGCCGACACTGCAATAGCGCGATTCCGCTGCGGCTGCTGCTGGTGGAAGTCTGTAGCGCTGCCTTTTTCGCCGCCAGCGCCGCGCTGGCACCGTCGTTTTCGGCGCTCATCGCGCTGTGGGTGATGTGGAGTTTTCTGCTGCCGCTGGCGGTGATCGATGCGCGCCATATGCTGCTGCCGGACTGCCTGACCCAGCCGCTGCTGTGGACGGGGCTGATGTTCCATGCCCTGTTCCGGACGCTACCGCTGACCGATGCTATCTTTGGCGCGGTGGCGGGATATCTGTCGCTCTGGCTGGTTTATTGGGCATTCCGCCTGCTGACCGGCCGGGAAGGGTTAGGCTATGGTGATTTTAAGCTGCTGGCTGCGCTAGGCGCGTGGTGCGGATGGCAGGCGTTGCCCTCTATTTTGCTGATCGCGGCGCTGGGGGGCATTATTATGCATTGCCTGTTAAAGCCCTTTGAGAATAAAAATAACCTTATTTCCTTTGGTCCATATATTGCGTTTTCCGGGCTGGCTATATTAATTGCGCAAATTTCGCTTTTTATCATTTAAATAATGTAGTCAAGTTTTTTTTGATGTTTTTTTATTTAGGGAATGAAAGGAAAAATTAAATTCCCCACTGTATTCTCCTCTCCGCAATAAAATATTTGTTGAAGGTTTTATGAGTGGAGGGAAGTACGGCGTACTAATAAGAAGGTCTTTCGTGAACCAGAAGCGTTCATGATTAATTTATCAGTCAATAACGTTCGTCCATGTTTAATGGAAAAGCATGGGTATTTAATTTCACAAATCGTATTATCAGGATCAAATAATGAAATTTCTGAAGCCTAAATATCTGGCACTCTTCGTTGCAGCGGCTGCAAGCCCGGTGTTCGCAGCAGTGCCCGGTAAAGCAACTATCGCCAGTGGTAATGATAAATTTGCCATTGTCGAAGTTGATCAGTCTGCTTCTGCTTACAACAACCTCGTCAAAGTCCATGATGGCGCCGATGTTAAAGTGCAGTGGGACGTCTGGAGCGGCGCGGCGCCGACTTCAGCGAAAGTGCTGCTTGACGGCAAAACCGTCTGGACTGGCGCAGGCAGCATGTCCGGCACGGCTACGTTTAAAGTGAAGAAAGGCGGTCGCTATCAGGAAACGGTTGAGCTCTGCAATGCCAGCGGCTGCAGCACCAGTGCCAGCAAACTGATTATCGTCGCGGATACCGACGGTAGCCATCTGCTGCCACTCAACACCACCATGCAGGAAAATAACAAAACCCTCTCTAAGCACACCGATAAAGTGATGGGGGCCTATTTCCCTGAGTGGGGTGTTTACGACCGTAACTTCCCCGTGGACAAAATTCCGGCGGCTAACCTTAACCACATTCTGTATGGCTTCATTCCAATCTGCGGCGGCGACGGCATCAACGACAGCCTGAAAACCATTGAGGGCGGTAACAGCTTCGAAGCGCTTAAGCGCGCCTGTGCGGGCCGTCAGGACTTCCAGGTGGCGATCCACGACCCGTGGGCCGCACTGCAGAAGCCTCAGGCTGGCGTAAGCGGCTGGGACGATCCCTACAAAGGTAACTTCGGCCAGCTGATGGCAATGAAGAAAGCCAACCCGGGCCTGAAAGTGCTGCCTTCTATCGGTGGCTGGACCCTTTCCGATCCGTTCTTCAAAATGCATGACAAAGCGATCCGCGATCGCTTCGTGGCTTCCGTTAAAGATTTCCTGAAAACCTGGAAATTCTTCGACGGTGTGGATATCGACTGGGAATTCCCGGGCGGCGGCGGTCAGAACGAAACGCTGGGCAACCCGCAGCAGGATAAAGAAACCTATACCGCACTGATGCGCGAACTGCGCGCCATGATGAATGAACTGTCAGCCGAAACCGGCCGTACCTTTGAGCTGACCTCAGCAATCGGTTCAGGCAGCGACAAAATTGAAGACGTTGATTACACCACTGCCCAGCAGTATATGGATCACATCTTCCTGATGAGCTACGACTTCTACGGCGGCTGGAGCAACACCGAGCTGGGTCACCAGGCGGCACTGCGTGCGCCGGCGAACAAACCGGATACTAATTACACCACCGAAAACGGCGTGAATGCACTGCTCGCGCAGGGTGTACAGCCAGGCAAAATTGTCGTGGGGACGGCCATGTATGGTCGCGGCTGGACCGGCGTTCACGGTTACAGCAATAACAACCCGTTCACCGGCACGGCAACGGGCATGGTGAAAGGGACCTGGGAACCGGGCGTGGTTGACTATCGTCAGATCGTTAACGAGTACAAAGGCAAAGCGGGCTGGGAATACAACTATGATGCTACCGCTGAAGCGCCGTATCTGTTTAACAAAACCACCGGCGATCTGATTACCTATGAAGATGCGCGTTCCGCAACGGCGAAAGGTCAGTATGTGCTCGCGAAAAACCTGGGCGGTCTGTTTGCCTGGTCTATCGACTCCGATACCGGAGACATTCTGAACGCGATGAATGAAAGCCTGACAGGCGGTGGCGCTGCGCCGGTTGATCCGGTAGTGACCAACCATGCGCCTGTGGCGACTGCCGCTGACCAGAGCGTAACCGGTCCGGCGACGGTGACCCTGGATGGCTCGGCTTCCACCGATCCGGATGGCGATGCCATCACCTACAAGTGGACGCAGATCTC
Source organism: Enterobacter sp. 241F3 (assembly GCF_034106785.1). NCBI lineage: Bacteria > Pseudomonadati > Pseudomonadota > Gammaproteobacteria > Enterobacterales > Enterobacteriaceae > Enterobacter > Enterobacter sp. 241F3. The sequence goes on along the minus strand of NZ_JAWNDD010000001.1, from coordinate 954,080 downwards.
TGGCCCGTCGGTGACTATCACCAACAGCACCAAAGCGAAAGCGACCTTCAACGTTGCCGCTGTCACCAGTAACCAGACTCTGGCGTTCCGCCTGACGGTTACTGACGCGAAAGGGTTGAGCAGTACTGCTGACGTCCAGGTCGTGAACAAAGCGCCGAAAGCAAACCAGGCACCGGTTGTGAACCAGATGGAAGCCGTGACGCTGGAAGCGGGCCAGAGCTACTCTCTGCACGCTCAGGCTAACGATCCTGATGGCGACGCACTGACCTACTCCTGGAGCGTTCCTGCGAATATGCAGGCGACAGGCGCAGACACCGCGAACCTGAACATCACCGCACCGGACGTGGACACGGAATCAACTTACACGCTGACCGTGGTGGTAAGCGATGGCAAGTCCAGCGTACAGACTAACGTACAGGTGACGGTAACGCCTAAAGCAGCGGAAACGCCGTCTGACGAAGGCAACACCCCATCCGATGAAGGCAACGCGCCGTCTGACGAAGGAAATACCCCATCCGATGAAGGCAACGCGCCATCTGACGAAGGTAACACCCCATCAGATGAAGGCAACACGCCGTCTGACGAAGGTTCTGCCACCAATAGCTGCGATAAGCCTGTTGACGCCAACGCCAGTAAATATGCTGCCTGGAGCGCAAGCAAGGTTTACAACGCGGGGAATACCGTCAGCTTTGACAACCTGGTCTGGAAAGCAAAATACTGGACTCAGGGCAACCAGCCGGGCTTCGGTGTGGATGCATGGGAGCTGGTAAGCCAGGTGAAATTCAACTGGCGCTCCGACGTGGTTTATAACGGCGGCGACACCACTACCTACAACGGTTACACCTACACCGCGAAATGGTGGACGAAGGGTGATAAACCAGGTAGCAGCGATGTATGGGTGAAAAAAGGCCCGGCGACTGACTGCCAGTAAGCCACTGCTATAACGATGCGGGTAAGAAATTTGCCCGCTATTACGGTCCACGTCCCGAGACGGACGTGGGCCGTAAATCAGGAAAAGAGTAATAACCGCGTAAGGAGACAATGAAAAAGAGCCGGACTGAAAATGAAAACGTTATTTTTATTGTTGCTGGTAATAAGCCATAGCGTCTTTGCCAACTGCTGGGATAAAGCCGCCAGTTATTATCATGTGGATCCTTATCTGTTATATGCCATTGCTAATGTTGAATCGGGAATGAATCCCAATGCGATTGGACTGAATCATGATGGCACGCGTGATGTCGGACTGATGCAGATTAACAGTTCACATTTTTCCGATCTGGAGCGAAAAGGCATTAATGAGTACCGATTAATTACCGAGCCCTGCACCTCGATTATGGTTGGCGCATCGATATTATCCGGAATGATTAAAATTTATGGCTATAACTGGGAGGCGGTCGGCGCCTATAACGCGGGCCTGAGAAAAGAGAATTTCGCGCAGCGCATGGTCTATGCCCGCAAGGTCTGGAATAAATATCAGAAGTTAAAACGTAGCACCCGCAACCGTTATTATTATTGATTTTTGTTTTTTGAAGAGTACCGACTGGTGTTCTTCATAAAACGAAACTGCTCCCGGGTTTATTTATTAAATGATTAATAAATAAACCGCGAAAAAATTAACTTTTATTGACCCTTAATATAATTAAGAGGACTATTGACATGAACAAAAGGACATTACTCAGTGTTCTTATCGCGGGCGCATGCGTTGCACCCTTTATGGCTCAGGCAACCCTGCTGCAGGCCAGCAGCGAACCTTACACCGTTAAGGCCAGCGATCTGCAGAAGAAAGAGCAGGAGTTGACCAACTTCCCGCTTATGGCTTCAGTGAAGTCAACCATCCGCACGCTGGACAACAGCCTGGTGGAACAAATTGAGCCGGGGAAATCGACAAACCCGGAAAACGTCAAGCGCGTGGAAGGGATTATCAAGGCCAGCGACTGGGATTACCTCTTCCCACTACGTGCGCCGGAATATACTTACAGCAACTTCCTGAAAGCGGTCGGTAAATTCCCGGCACTGTGCCAGACCTATACCGATGGTCGTAACAGCGATGCCATCTGCCGTAAGTCTCTGGCAACCATGTTTGCGCACTTCGCGCAGGAAACCGGCGGCCACGAGTCGTGGCGTCCGGAAGCCGAGTGGCGACAGGCGCTGGTCTACGTGCGTGAGATGGGCTGGAGCGAAGGTCAGAAGGGCGGCTACAACGGTGAATGTAACCCGGATGTCTGGCAGGGCCAGACCTGGCCGTGCGGTAAAGACAAAGATGGCGATTTCGTTAGCTACTTTGGTCGCGGTGCGAAACAGCTCTCCTATAACTACAACTACGGCCCGTTCTCTGAAGCGATGTACGGCGACGTCCGTGTACTGCTGGACAAACCTGAGCTGGTGGCGGACACCTGGCTGAACCTTGCTTCCGCGATCTTCTTCTTCGCCTACCCGCAGCCGCCAAAACCGAGCATGCTGCAGGTTATCGACGGCACATGGCAGCCGAACGATCACGATAAGGCGAATGGTCTGGTACCAGGCTTCGGCGTGACCACGCAGATCATCAACGGCGGCGTAGAGTGTGGCGGCCCGACTGAGATCGCCCAGTCTCAAAATCGTATCAAATATTACAAAGAGTTCGCCAACTACCTGAAAGTACCAGTTCCTTCTAACGAAGTGCTGGGCTGCGCCAACATGAAACAGTTCGACGAAGGCGGTGCCGGCGCGCTGAAGATCTACTGGGAACAGGACTGGGGATGGAGCGCGGATACTCCGTCAGGCCAGACCTACTCTTGCCAGCTGGTGGGTTACCAGACGCCATTCAGCGCCTTTAAAGAGGGGGACTACACCAAATGCGTGAAGCATTACTTCAATGTGAACGTGGTGGGTGAAGACGGGACTTCCGACGGCGGTAACGTCACGCCAACCCCGACGCCAACCCCGACGCCAACACCGACCCCTGTCGACCCAACGGACGAAGGCAACACCACGCCGGTGCCAGACGATAATACGCCAGCGTCTGTAAACCATGCGCCGGTAGCAAAAATCTCCGGCCCGGTGGGGGCGGTTGAAGCGGGTAAATCAGTTTCTCTGAACGCGTCTGGCTCGACTGACGAAGACGGTAACCACCTGACTTATACCTGGACGGCTCCGAACGGCCAGACCGTAAGCGGCGAAGATAAAGCGATTATTACCTTCAATGCGCCAGACGTGGCCGCGGCGACGCAGTATCAGATCAACCTTACCGTCAGTGACGGCGAGCTGAGCAGCAGCACCAGCTATACGCTGAACGTACAGCCTAAACAGGCCAGCGGCGGCCAGACCGGGACTTACCCGACCTGGACGTCCAAAACCAAATGGAAAGCAGGCGATATCGTTAACAACCGCGGCCAGCTGTTCCAGTGCAAACCTTACCCGTACAGCGGCTGGTGCAATAACGCGCCATCCTACTACGAGCCTGGTAAAGGGATTGCATGGCAGGACGCGTGGACTGCGCTGTAATCAGCAAAATGACAAACGGCAACCTTCGGGTTGCCGCTTTTTTCATCGTAAAAATGTCGGGCCCCATCTACCGAGGAAGCTTCCCGTGATCCCGCAGCCATGCCGCGGTGCGCATAATCCCCTCATCCAGCGTCACAACCGGTTTATAACCCAGTTCACTCTCCGCTCGCGAAATATCCAGCGTGAAGTCAAAGTTAAGTTTAGAGACGCCGTAATGCGTCAGCGCAGGCTCTTTGGCTGATTTACTGCCAAAGCGCTCCATGCTGCGGGCAATCATATCCAGCATTGGATAGGGAACAGAACGGATACGGCAGTCGATCTGCAGCTCGTCAATTAAGCGCTGCACAATGCTGCGCAGCGTGCAGGGTTCGCCGTTGGTGATGTTGTAGGCGCGACCGGAGGTAAGCTTATCGCAGTCCGGCTGGCTGGCCAGCCACATGGCGTGAACGGCATTTTCGTAATAGGTCATATCGACCAGCGCATCGCCGCCGCGCGGCAGCAGCACGCTGCCGTAGTGGTGCATCATCTGCGCCAGACGCGGAATAAACACCTTGTCGTGCGGCCCGAACAGGCTCTGCGGACGCAGGACCGTAAAGCGGGTATGCGGGTTTGACTGCGCCAGCAGGTCGATGACCTCTTCGCTGGCCGCCTTGCTGCGGGCAAACTCGCAGGCAAAGCGAGCAGGGCGGAAATCTTCCTGCACGTCACGATGGTGGTGATAGTCGAAATAGAGTGACGGTGACGAGATATGAATAAAGTTACGCACGCCCCAGGCAACGGCCCATTCACCCAGACGGCGGGTAGCCCGCACGTTGGCGAGATCGAAGGCTTCCTGGGTTCCCCACGGGGAGGTAAAACTGGAGCAGTGCCACAGCGTGTCGATACCGGCGAGCATCACTTTCGCCTGCGAGGAGACCAGCTCCGTCAGGTCGGCATGGACGAACTCTGCGCCCATTTTTTGCAGCAGTTTTCCCATCGCTTCGTTGCGACCGGTAGCCCTGACGCTGATGCCCTTGTTGCGCAGAAATTCGACCGCATTTCGGCCTAAGCCGCTGGTCGCCCCGGTAACCAGTACCTTCATATCAATCCACTGTGTTGAAAAGAATTTCGTGCGCATTCTTTCGTGAATTACGGCGCTATGCAATGGGAAAGGTGAAAGAAAGAGAGTTTTATTTAGATCTTTTCCGTCTTTTGTTCTGCCAGTTGCGCAATGCGTTTCGCCATCCCACGGAAGATAAACAGGTGGGCAGGGATCATCAACAGCCAGTAGAACAGACCCGGCATTCCGTGCGGATGCCACCAGGCGCGCACGTCCAGTTCACGATAATCCCCTTTGTCTTTCAGGGTAAAGCAGAGTCGACCCAGCCCCGGGGCTTTCATGCCGAACAGCAGCGCCAGCTGTTTTTCCGGCTCGACGATGATCACCTTCCAGCTATCTACCGTGTCACCCACCGCAAGATACGGGTTTGCCGGGCGGCCTTTTTCCAGCCGGTGGCCCACCAGCAGGTCCATCGCCCCGCGCGTTTGCCAGAGGATATTACCGAAGAAATACCGTTCTTTGCCGCCAATCTGGTTCACCACTTCCCACAGCGCGGCCAGGCTGGCGCGGGTTTTCACCGTGCAGCCCGCCTGTTTCGGGTAATAGCCGTACTCCGGGCGCCAGCGGGCAAACGCCTGAGCGTCGTAACCCCAGTCGCTGGAGTTCACCAGCTGTTCTTCTTCTTTCAGCGTCTTGCGCACGGCATCGTCAAAGCGGATCAGCTCCTGGGGAATTAAGGCGCGCAGCTCGCGATCGTCCGCCAGTAAATCGTGCTTCAGCCCCTGGATAAGCGCTTTGGCGGTCGTCGGCGGCACGGAGGTGATCACATTCAAAAACCACACCGAAATCCAGCGGGTCGGGAAGGGGATGGGGATCAGCCAGCGGCGGCGTCCGCTGACGTGCATGAAGTGTTCGAACTGCTCCTGATAGCTCAGCACTTCCGGGCCTGCCGCCTCCAGCACGCGGTGCTGCTCCGCCGGGCGATCCAGCAGGGCCACCAGATAATGCAGCAGGTTCTCCAGCGCAATCGGCGTGGTGCGCGAGCGTACCCAGCGCGGCGGCGTGAGTACGGGCAGGTTGTAGACCATATCGCGCATGACTTCGAAGGCGGCGGAGCCTGCGCCAACGATGATCCCGGCGCGCAGTTCGGTGACGGGAATATTGGCGCCGCGCAGGGTCTCAGCCGTCAGCTGGCGGGCACGCAGATGATCGGATTGCTCATGCTCGGGAGCCTGAAGCGAGCTTAAAAAAATCACCTGCTTAACCGGGGTTTGCAGTAGCGCATCGCGAACGTTCATCGCCACCTGCCGCTCGTGGGCGATGAAATCCCCGCCTTCGCCCATGCTGTGCACCAGGTAGTAAAGCGTGTCGACCCCTTCCAGCAGGGCGGGAAGTTCCTTCGGCCAGTTGAGGTCAACGCTGTGGCAGGTAACGCCAGGCAAACCGAGTTTTTGCAGGCGTTCGGTGTTGCGTGCCGCAGCCAGCACCTGATGTCCCTGCTGGCTTAACGCCGCGGTGAGATGCTGACCGATATACCCGCTGGCGCCGAGCACCAGAATGCGTTGCGGCACGTGATGCTCCTTATCGCTGTAAAAACGCCTGCCAGTGTTTCACCACGTCCGCCAGCTGTTCGCGGCTCACGTCGAGATGCATGACCAGGCGCACGACAGGTGAGGCGTTGATCAGCACGCCACGTGATTTCATAAATTCGCCAAGCGCAGCGGCGCGATCCTCGCCCACGCGGACGAACAGCATGTTGGTGTCGTGGCGCATCACGTCGGCGCCAATCTCGCGCAGCTGCGCCGCCATCCACGCGGCGTTGTCGTGATCGTCCTTCAGACGCGCCACGTTGTTTTTCAGGGCATACAGCCCGGCAGCCGCCAGAATACCCGCCTGACGCATCCCGCCGCCGGTCATTTTGCGCCAGCGGTTGGCGCGCTTGACGTAGTCCGTATTGCCAACCAGCAGTGAACCTACAGGCGTGCCCAGTCCTTTTGACAGGCAGATGGTGAACGAGTCGCAGTATTGCGTAATCTCTTTCAGCTCGCAGCCATACTCCACTACGGCGTTAAAGATACGCGCGCCGTCCACGTGCAGGCCGAGTTTACGCTCGCGGGTAAATTCCCACGCCGCCTTCAGGTACTCGCGCGGCAGCACTTTGCCGTTGTGGGTGTTTTCGAGGCTGAGCAATTTGGTACGGGCGAAATGAATATCGTCGGCTTTGATTTTCGCCGCGACCTTATCGAGCGGCAGGGAGCCGTCCGGCGCGGCGTCAATCGGCTGCGGCTGAATGCTGCCGAGCACGGCCGCACCGCCGGCTTCGTAGAGATAGTTATGCGCACCCTGGCCGACGATATACTCTTCACCTCGCTCGCAGTGGCTGAGCAGCGCGACCAGGTTCGCCTGTGTGCCTGTCGGCATAAACAGGGCGGCCTCCTTGCCGCTCAGTTCTGCCGCATAGCGCTGCAGTTCGTTTACCGTCGGATCGTCACCGTAGACGTCGTCCCCGACCGGAGCGGCCATCATCTCTTCGAGCATGGCCCGACTCGGGCGGGTAACGGTATCACTGCGTAAATCAATCATTTCACATCCCTTTAATTTAAGAGGTCATGTGAAATGTTTTACCTGAGCCAGTTGGTTTTTGCCAGTTCGATCACCTCGTCGCCTCGGCCGCTGATGATTGCGCGCAGCATGTACAGGCTAAAGCCTTTGGCCTGCTCAAGCTTGATCTGCGGCGGGATCGCCAGCTCTTCTTTGGCGACGACGACATCCACCAGCACCGGGCCGTCGATGGAGAAGGCGCGCTGCAGGGCTTCATCCACCTCGGAGGCTTTCTCCACGCGAATACCGGTGATGCCGCAGGCCTCGGCGATGCGCGCGAAGTTGGTGTCGTGCAGCTCGGTACCGTCCGTGAGATAGCCTCCGGCCTTCATTTCCATCGCCACGAAGCCCAGCACGCTGTTGTTAAACACCACGATTTTTAGCGGGAGCTTCATCTGTACTACCGACAGGAAATCCCCCATCAGCATGCTGAACCCGCCGTCGCCGCACATCGCCACCACCTGACGCTCCGGCGCCGTGGCTTTTGCGCCCAGCGCCTGCGGCATGGCGTTGGCCATCGAGCCGTGGTTAAACGAGCCGAGCAGGCGACGTTTGCCGTTCATCTTCAGATAGCGTGCCGCCCAGACGGTTGGCGTGCCCACGTCGCAGGTAAAAATGGCGTCTTCGTCCGCGAAATGACTGATCTGCTGCGCCAGGTACTGCGGGTGAATGGCTTTGTCGCTCGGTTTGGCGAGATCGTCCAGCCCCTTGCGGGCATCGCGATAGTCGCTTAGCGCCTTATCAAGGAACTTGCGATCGGTTTTCTCTTCCAGCAGCGGCAGCAGGGCGGAAAGGGTGGATTTGATATCGCCCACCAGCGCCATATCGACCTTGCTGTGCGCGCCGATACTGGCAGGGTTGATATCAATCTGAATGATTTTGGCATCCGTCGGGTAGAACGCGCGATACGGGAACTGGGTACCAAGCAGGATCAGCGTGTCGGCGTTCATCATGGTGTGGAAGCCTGAAGAAAAACCGATCAGTCCGGTCATGCCAACATCGTAGGGGTTGTCGTACTCGACGTGCTCTTTGCCGCGCAGGGCGTGGACAATCGGGGATTTCAGCTTTCCGGCAAATTCCAGCAGCTCCTTGTGCGCGCCAGCGCAGCCGCTGCCGCACATCAGGGCGATATTGCTGGAGTAACGCAGCAGCTGCGCCAGCTTTTTCAGCTCCTCTTCTGCTGGCGTGACGACGGGCTGCGGGGCGTGATACCAGTGGGTGCTTGCCCCTTCTGGCGCAGCCTTGAGGGCCACATCGCCCGGAATAACGACCACAGAAACGCCGCGATTCAGCACGGCTTTACGCATGGCGATCGCCAGCACCTGAGGGATCTGCTCCGGGGATGAAACCAGTTCGCAATAGTGGCTGCATTCACGGAACAGCTCCTGCGGATGCGTCTCCTGAAAATAGCCGCTGCCGATTTCGGACGAGGGGATGTGGGCGGCAATCGCCAGCACCGGCACGTGATTGCGGTGACAGTCGAAGAGACCGTTGATCAGATGAAGGTTACCCGGCCCGCAGGATCCGGCGCAGACGGCCAGTTCACCCGTAAGCTGCGCTTCAGCGCCTGCGGCGAAGGCGGCAACCTCTTCATGGCGGGTCGGCATCCATTCGATGGTCTTCATCTTGTTAAGGCTGTCGCTGAGTCCGTTCAGGGAGTCGCCGGTGACGCCCCAGATACGTTTTACGCCAGCCTGTTCGAGCGTTTTCGCTATATATGCAGCCACGGTTTGTTTCATGGTTGTCCGTCTCCTTTTTGTGATAACGCTTACAAGCTTAGAAGAAAGTCTCCGTATTGCCCGTCGTATCCCCACAATTAAAAGGTGCTTTTCACGCGCAATTATTCGGCATAATCTGGCAGTGTCTCAGTTAAAACAGGAATAATTTCAAATGGTTAAATCATTGTTAATTGCTGTTAATGAAAAGCTATCGTGCGACGATCTTGGCAAACTCTTGTTACGACTTGCCGTCGGCGGGCTGATGCTTTTTCACGGTTTGCACAAGCTTTTTGGCGGCGTGGGGTTTATCAGCGGCATGCTGGTGGAAAAAGGGCTGCCGGGATTTATCGCCTACGGCGTGTTGGTTGGCGAAGTCGTGGCGCCGATCCTGATTATTGTCGGGTTGTTTACGCGGCCGGCCGCGCTGGTACTGGCGTTTACGATGATTGTGGCGTGGCTGATGGTGGGAATGGGTGAAACGTTCGCCCTTGATAAGGTTGGGGCATGGGCGATTGAAAGCCTGGTGTACTTCTTTATCGGCTCGCTGGCTGTCGCGTTTTTAGGGGCAGGGCGGTTTGCGCTGGGTAAAGCGCCCGCGTGGCGGTAAAATTGTTGGTCGGGTAAACGCAGTACCGCCCGGCAAAAAAGCCCGGTGGCGCTGACGCTTACCGGGCCTACGAACGAACGTTTATCGTTTATGCGAGGATCAAATCCCCCTGCGGATGGCACGAGCACGCCAGCACGTAACCCTCGGCAATTTCCGCGTCGGACAGCGTCATGGTGCTGGTGACGGTGTACTCACCGGAAACCACTTTGGTTTTACAGCAGCCACACACGCCAGCACGACAGGCAGCCGCTACCGGCACCTTGTTGCTTTCCAGCGCCTCCAGCAGCGTGGTCCCCACGCGGCCAAAGAAGGTCTGGGCAGGCTGCAGTTTGGTGAACCTAACGCCGCTGCTTGCCGCTTCCGCCACCGGCGTGAAGAACTGCTCTTTGAAGAAGCGGGTTACGCCAAGCGCTTTCACTTCTTCTTCCACGATAGCCATGTACGGCGCCGGGCCGCAGGTCATCACCGTTCGGTTCGCAACATCCGGCACGCTTTGCAGCAGCTCGCGGCTCAGGCGACCGGGCACAAAACCGTGGGTCGCGTTGTGCTCAGCCACCAGCGTCACCGGGTATTCACGCCACTCCTCGGCAAAAATCACATCTTCCGGGGAACGGACGCTGAAGATCGTCTGCACGTCGGCCTGGGGGCGGTTCTTCGCCAGCCAGCGGCGCATTGACATAATCGGCGTTACGCCACAGCCCGCCGCCAGCAGCAGGAATTTATCGTCAGCTTTGTCGTCACAGGTGAATTCCCCCTGCGCGTCGGACAGCCAGATGTAATCCCCGCGCTTCACGTCCTGCGTCAGCCACTGGGAGCCCGCGCCGTCGTCAATGCGGCGGACGGTGAGCGTAATGTATTCGCTCACGCCCGGCGTCGAGGAGATCGTGTAGGCGCGCAGGGTGTCCGCCGAATTGCGAATGCTGACCAGCGCATACTGGCCTGCACGATATGGATAGTAGTCATGGCACAGCAGCGACAGCGTCCACACATCCGGCGTCTCCTGACGGATGTGATGAACCTGCATCCGCCACGGGCATTGTGAGGTTGGCATGGTCATGAATAACTCCTTACGCGCTCAGCAGCTGCTTCATATCGTCTTCAACGTTGGTCACGGAACGCAGGCCGAATTTCTCGTTCAGCACGGCCAGCAGGTCCGGCGTCAGGAAGCCTGGCGCGGTCGGTCCGGTCACGATGTTGGTGACGCCAAGAGAGAGCAGGGTCAGCAGGATGACAATCGCTTTCTGCTCGAACCATGACAGCACCAGAGACAGCGGCAGGTCGTTCACGCCGCAGCCCAGTTTCTCCGCCAGGGTGACCGCCAGAATGATGGCCGAGTAAGCATCGTTACACTGGCCCGCATCGATCAGGCGCGGCAGACCTTCGATGTCGCCGAAGTCCAGCTTGTTGAAACGGTATTTGCCGCATGCCAGGGTCAGGATCAGGCAGTCTTCCGGCACGCGGGTGGCGAAATCGGTGAAGTAGTTACGCTCGCCGCGCGCGCCGTCGCAGCCGCCGACGAGGAAGATGTGGCGCAGCTTTTCACGGCTGACGAGGTCAATCAGCGAATCGGCGGCACCCAGCAGGGTTTCACGACCGAAGCCGACGGTAATAAGGTGCGGAATTTCGCTGTACGGGAAGCCCGCCATCTGCTGCGCCTGGGCGATAACCGGACCGAAATCGTCACCTTCAAGATGGCTCACGCCCGGCCAGCCGACGATGCTGCGGGTCCAGATGCGGTCATCGTACGCGCCGACGGTCGGGTCGATGATGCAGTTAGAGGTCATCACGATAGGGCCAGGGAAGCGGGCGAACTCCACCTGCTGGTTCTGCCAGCCGCTGCCGTAGTTACCGATGAGATGCTTAAATTTACGCAGCTCCGGGTAGCCGTGCGCGGGCAGCATTTCACCGTGGGTATAAACGTTAACGCCGGTGCCTTCGGTTTGCTTCAGCAGGTTGTAGAGATCTTTCAGGTCGTGACCGGAAATCAGGATGCACTTGCCTTCGGTAGCCTTGACGTTGACCTGCGTTGGCGTCGGGTGGCCGTAGGTGCTGGTTTCACCGGCGTCCAGAATGCTCATCACCCTGAAGTTCATCTGGCCGATTTCCATTGAGCACTCAAGCAGGGCATTCATATCGGCAGGCCAGGTGCCCAGCCACGCCATGATTTTGTGGTACTGCGCATAAATCTCATTGTTGTACTGACCCAGAACGTGCGCGTGCTCCATATACGCCGCAGCGCCTTTCAGGCCGTACAGGCACAGCAGGCGCAGGCCGAGAATGTTTTCCCCAATCGCCGCTTTGTCTTTGTTCGGGGTGAATTCTGCCGCCTGGCGCTGGAGGTCGCCCAAATCGTTACTGACCAACTGAAGTTCTGACATCGGGTTTTCCACGCGGGCGCTGACGTCCGCCTTCAGGCACTGTGCCTTCAGCGCTTCACGCAGGGCAATCGCTTCGCGGGCGTAGCCGACAATGCGCGGAGAGTCGAAGTTAACGTTGGTCAGCGTGGAGAAAAACGCGCGCGGGGCGAAGCTGTCGACGTAGTGGTCGACTATGCCGTATTCGCGGGCTTTGAACGCCCAGGCGGAAAGGCCTTGCAGAGCCGCAATCAGCAGGTCCTGCAGGTCAGATGTTTCTGCGGTTTTGCCGCACATACCCTGTGCGTAGGAGCAGCCGTTGCCTGCCGGGGTACGGATGGTTTGTTCACATTGCACACAAAACATAATCACACCTGTTAAAGTTATATTTGATATACATGTTTAAGGTTATGCTCGTGCCTGAACGGTGGAAAGGGCTTTCTGCTACAAAATAGAGGGAGATTGATTTAGCGCAATTTTGGCGGCAGGAAACCTACCGCCAAAGAAGTATCAGGCCGAGAAAAAGGCCATCAGAACCGGAACCAGCAGGCTTAAAATGAAGCCGTGAACGATAGCCGCGGGCACCATCTCCAGCCCCCCGGAGCGTTGTAATACCGGCAGGGTAAAGTCCATCGACGTCGCACCGCACAGGCCCAGCGCGGTAGAACGACTGCGGCGAACCAGGCTCGGGATCAGCATGATGGCGATCAGCTCTCGCGCCAGATCGTTAAAGAAGGCAGCGCTGCCGATCACCGGGCCGAATGATTCAGTAAGCAGAATACCGGAGAGGGAGTACCAGCCAAAACCTGACGCCATCGCCAGGCCGGTTTTCAGCGGCAGATCGAGAATAAAGGCGTTAATGACGCCCGCCACCATGGAACTGGCAACAACAATGACGGCAACCATCATTCCCCGACGGTTGAGGACAATTTGCTTCAGGGTCATGCCATTATTTCGCAGCTGTATACCAATCAGGAACAGCAGGAAGATCAGCGTATATTCGCTGGCCTCTGTCGCGTGCTGTAAAAAAGCCCAACCGGTCAGCCCAAGAAGAAAACCGAGCACCACGACGCCGCATAATTTTAATGATTCAAGCGCCATTGCAATTCGTGAAGGAAGCTTTTCCTGATGATGGTGATTTTTCCATGGAATAGTGCGTTCCAGCCACAGCAGCGCGGCAATATTGCACAGCAAAATAACGACTACGGTGACGACAGAATAATGGAGAATTGAGAGTAAATTCGCTGACAGGTTGTCCAGAAATGCCAGGCTAATCCCCATAAAGAAAAGAATCACGTAGACAATCCAGCTCAGGAATCGATTAATGAGCCTTAATGCGGATTCACGATGGAGCGGAATAAGATAGCCCACGATCAAGGGCAACAAAATGATGAGGAGTCCTGAAAACATGAACAGCCGGTCCTTTTTGAGTATCGGTTAAGCGCCAGTGACACTACCCAATAAAGGCTGTTCAGTAAAGCGACAAAAGAAAGCCGGGTAGCGGCTACGCCTTACCCGGCCTACAAGTGCACTCTCACGTAGGTCGGGTAAGCGTTAGCGCCACCCGACACCGCGAGCAATTAATCGCGTTTTTCCAGCAGGGTGCGGTACAGCACGCCGCCCAGGATACCACCGATAATTGGCATCACCCAGAACAGCCACAGCTGCTCAAGCGCCCAGCCGCCCTGGAAGATGGCGACGGCGGTACTGCGTGCCGGGTTAACGGAGGTGTTGGTGACCGGAATAGAAATCAGGTGGATAAGCGTCAGAGCCAGACCAATGGCAATCGGGGCAAAACCAGCTGGCGCATGTTTGTCGGTTGCGCCGTGGATCACCAGCAGGAAGCCGGCGGTCAGCACAATTTCAATCACGATGGCAGACAACATGGAGTAGCCGCCCGGAGAATGCTCGCCGAAGCCGTTAGAGGCAAAGCCGCTGGCCGCCGCGTCGAACCCGGCTTTACCGCTGGCAATCACGTACAAAACGCCAGCCGCAATAATACCGCCAACCACCTGCGCCACAATATAACCAATTACCTCTTTCGCCGGAAAACGACCGCCGGCCCATAAACCTAATGTCACGGCCGGGTTAAAATGACCGCCGGAAATATGCCCCACGGCAAACGCCATGGTTAATACGGTTAAACCAAAAGCCAGCGCGACGCCGACAAAACCAATACCTAATTCCGGGAATGCTGCTGCCAGAACGGCACTACCGCAGCCACCAAATACCAGCCAGAATGTACCAAAGCATTCTGCTGCCAATTTTCTAAACATAACCACCTCAAAAATTTTCCGCACGCTTTCCCGCGCGCGGGATATATCGCCATAAAGGGATGACGACTCGAAGAGCCCGTATTTTAGAAACCAACAACATCCCTTCGCCACTTAAATAAATTCGATTAATTTGATTTAAGGCAATGTGATGTCAATCCTTGTTCAAATCAGCGGTAAATAGAGCATAGACCAATTCTTGTAAGGGTGAATGTTATGCTGTCGTGACAGAGCACCTCCCGCTATACTGCTGATAACTTGAAGGAAAAAGTGATCATTTGTCGGGGGATTTATGCTTCTCGAACGTGTGGAAATTGTCGGGTTTCGCGGTATTAACCGCCTGTCACTGCAGCTGGAGCAAAACAACGTCCTGATCGGCGAGAACGCTTGGGGCAAGTCCAGCCTGCTGGATGCATTGACGCTACTGCTTTCGCCCGAGGACGATCTGTATCACTTTGTTCGCGACGATTTCTGGTTTCCCCCCGGCGACGTGACGGGGCGCGAGAAGCACCTGCACATCATCCTGACGTTCCGCGAATCCGAGCCCGGACGTCACCGCGTGCGTCGCTTCCGCCCGCTGTCACCCTGTTGGGTGCCGTGCGATGACGGTTTTCAACGGATTTTCTACCGGCTGGAAGGTGAGATGGCGGAGAACGAGGGGGTACTCACCCTGCGTGATTTTCTCGATGAGAAAGCTAACCCCATCCCGCTGGACAATATCGACGATCTGGCCCGTCACCTGATCCGTCTGACGCCGGTGTTACGCCTGCGCGATGCGCGATTTATGCGGCGTATTCGTAACGGTACCGTACCCAATATGCCGGAAGTGGAAGTCACCGCCCGCGAGCTGGATTTTCTGGCAAGAGAGCTGGTGTCGCGTCCGCAGAATCTTACTGATGGCCAAATTCGTCAGGGGTTGTCCGCAATGGTACAGCTTCTGGAGCACTATTTTTCCGAACAGGGAACGTCTGAGTCGCGCCATCGTCTGATGCGCCGCCGCTCTCATGATGAGCAGCGAAGCTGGCGTTATCTCGACATCATTAACCGGATGATCGACCGGCCCGGAGGTCGTACCCATCGGGTGATTCTGCTGGGGCTGTTTTCAACGCTTCTGCAGGCCAAAGGCACCGTTCGTCTTGACCGGGACGCCCGACCGCTGCTGCTGGTGGAAGACCCGGAAACGCGCCTCCATCCCATCATGCTCTCCGTGGCATGGCATCTGCTGAATCTGCTGCCGCTCCAGCGTATTACGACCACCAATTCCGGGGAGCTATTATCGCTGACGCCGGTAGAACACGTCTGTCGCCTGGTGCGTGAATCCTCCCGCGTCTCCGCTTTCCGGCTTGGGCCGGGCGGTTTGAACGCGGAAGACGGGCGGCGCATCGCGTTCCATATTCGCTTTAACCGGGCGTCGTCGCTCTTTGCCCGCTGCTGGCTGCTGGTTGAGGGGGAAACGGAAACCTGGGTCATCAACGAACTGGCGCGCCAGTGCGGCCACCATTTTGATGCGGAAGGCATCAAGGTAATCGAGTTCGCCCAGTCGGGATTAAAGCCACTGATAAAATTTGCCCGCCGGATGGGGATCGAGTGGCACGTTCTGGTCGACGGCGATGAGGCGGGCAAAAAATATGCCTCGACCGTGCGAAGCCTGCTGAGTAACGAGCGAGAGGAAGAGCGCGACCATTTAACTATGCTGCCCGCCATGGACATGGAACACTTTATGTATCGTCAGGGGTTTGACGACGTATTCCACCGAATTGCCATGGTGCCGGTCGATGTCCCGATGAATATGCGGCGCGTGATCGCCAAAGCTATTCATCGTTCCTCAAAACCGGATTTAGCCATTGAAGTGGCGACGGAGGCGGGGAGGCGGGGCGTGGAGGCGGTACCGACCCTGTTGCGGAAGATGTTCTCCCGCGTGCTGTGGCTGGCTCGCGGGAGAGCGGATTAACGTTGGGTCGCCTGTTTCACCTGCTGAATCAGGCTATCCAGCAGCTCGTAGCGGCGGCGATATTCGGAACGCTTTTTGCTGGCGATCTCTTCCATTGGTTTACGCGGCATGACGAGCGGCAGCATAAAGTTACCGCTGTCCTGCTTTTCACCGCCGATGGAGATCCAGAAACTGTCGTAATCGGCCAACAGTTTCCCCTCTTTTTTCTTGCGGTAGCGCCAGCTGCGGTAAATGTGCGTATCGTTACTGACGGCGACAATTTGCTCTACCGGGAACGCGGCGCCGAGGGTCATGGCGGCCTCGACCAGCAGACGTTTCGGGAACAGGCCATGGCAGGCTTTCGTCGCACCCTGGATCAGCTCATGCGGAACATGCGCTTTTGCGCCCTGCAAACCGCCAATGAACAGCGTCGATTTTCCCTCAAACTGGCAGAGGGTAAAGGTCATCTCCGCCAGCGCCGTATTTTGACCGCCACAGAAAACGAGGGTAGCTTCTCCCTCTTTATCCATAAACGCATCGGCACACAGACGGACGGTAAATTGCTGTTCATCTTTTCCGGTTAAGGTCAGCAGAGTCACGCCCTGCTTTGAAAGGTAACCACTGGTCAGCTTTGCCGGCAGCTGGCGACACATCATCTGATAGTGCCATGACAGCGATTCCAGCGTACGCTGTCTATCCATATTGACCGTCAACCACGGACGATGAAGGCGGCAGGGCAGTCCCGGCTGAACCTGGAGCATTTGCATCAGGTGCGGATGTTCTGCAAGGTCAGACAGCAGGCGAGCGGTGCTGAGCGGTGTCGCCAGTGAACGCAGCATGAACTTACGTCTATAGGCGGTTTTTTCCCATGCCAGCCCGGGCGCGATCTCACCGAAAGCCAGTTTTTTGAAGAGCTGCCAGCCGGATTTAGGCTGCGGCAGGTTTGAAAGTGATGTGTCGACGATAGAAGACATGGTAGATCCTGATCCTTTTGGAATATCGCTATTTCAACAGGAGAAATGTCAACGTCTCGTAAACAAATTAGGGCGATTTCAGAGAACAGGGGTTTCGTTGAGGAGTCGTTTAGATAGAATCAACATTTATAATTGCCAGAACATTTATTTGGAATATTTATGAATCTCAAGGGAAAACGCAGAACGCTGTTTCTGCTGCTGGCGGTCGTGGTTTTAGTCGGTGGGTACTGGCTATGGCAGGTGCTAAATGCGCCGGTGCCGCAGTATCAGACACTGATTGTTCGCCCGGGCGAACTGCAGCAAAACGTCCTTGCGACGGGCAAGCTTGACGCTTTGCGCAAGGTTGACGTCGGCGCGCAGGTTAGCGGCCAGCTGAAAACGCTGTCGGTTGAGATTGGCGATAAGGTGAAAAAAGGCCAGCTGCTCGGCGTTATCGATCCTGAACAGGCTGAGAACCAGATCCGCGAGGTGGAAGCCACGCTGATGGAGCTGCGCGCGCAGCGTGCGCAGGCGCTGGCAGAACGTAACCTGGCGCAGGTGACGCTGACCCGACAGCAGGCGCTGGCCAAAACCCAGGCGATTTCGAAGCAGGATTTAGACACGGCCACCACGGAACTGGCGGTGAAACAGGCGCAGATTGGCACGATTGACGCGCAAATAAAGCGCAATCAGGCCTCGCTGGATACGGCGAAAACCAACCTCGACTACACCAAAATCGTTGCGCCGATGGCGGGTGAAGTGACCCAGATCACTACGCTGCAGGGCCAGACGGTGATTGCCGCGCAGCAGGCGCCAAACATTCTGACGCTGGCGGACATGAGCACTATGCTGGTCAAAGCCCAGGTTTCAGAGGCGGATGTTATCCATCTTAAGCCGGGACAGAACGCCTGGTTTACGGTGCTGGGCGATCCGCAGACGCGCTACGAAGGCGTGCTGAAAGACATTCTGCCGACGCCGGAAAAAGTTAACGACGCTATTTTTTACTATGCCCGCTTTGAGGTGCCAAACCCGCAGGGCGTGCTGCGTCTGGACATGACCGCACAGGTGCATATCCAGCTGACCGGCGTGAAGAACGTGCTGACCATTCCGCTCTCCGCGCTCGGCGAATCCGCCGGGGATAGCCGTTATAAAGTGAAAGTGCTGCGCAACGGCGAAACGCGCGAGCGTGAGGTTGTGATAGGCGCGCGCAACGACACCGACGTGGTGGTGGTGAAAGGACTGGAAGAGGGCGAGGAGGTTGTTGTCAGCGAAAGCCTGCCCGGAGCCGCCAAATGACGGCGCTGCTTGAGCTGAAGGACATTCGTCGCAGCTATCCGTCGGGCGACGGCCCGGTGGAGGTGCTGAAGGGCATCTCCCTGCGCGTGGAGGCGGGCGAGATGGTGGCGATTGTCGGGGCATCGGGTTCCGGTAAATCGACGCTGATGAACATTCTCGGCTGTCTGGATAAACCCACCAGCGGCACGTACCGCGTGGCCGGAACGGATGTCTCCACGCTGAACGGTGACGCGCTGGCGAAGCTGCGCCGGGAACATTTCGGCTTTATCTTCCAGCGTTACCATCTGCTTTCTCATCTTAATGCGGCGCAGAACGTTGAAGTTCCGGCGGTCTATGCGGGCGTCGAGCGGAAAAAACGGCTCGAACGCGCGCAGATGCTGCTGACGCGTCTGGGGCTGGCGGAGCGGGTGGAATACCAGCCCTCGCAGCTGTCCGGCGGGCAGCAGCAGCGCGTGAGTATTGCCCGTGCCCTGATGAACGGCGGGCAGGTGATCCTCGCGGATGAGCCGACCGGGGCGCTTGACAGCCATTCCGGCGAAGAGGTGATGGCGATCCTGCATCAGCTTCGCGATCGGGGGCACACGGTCATCATCGTGACCCACGATCCGCAGGTGGCGGCACAGGCGGAGCGCATAATTGAGATCCGCGACGGCGAGCTGGTCAGCAACCCGCCGCCGCGTGAGTCCAGAGCTGCGGCATCTAAAGAAGCATTGCCAGCATCAACCGGCTGGGGACAGTTTTCCAGCGGCTTTCGTGAAGCGCTGACCATGGCCTGGCTGGCGATGGCGGCCAATAAAATGCGTACCCTGCTGACGATGCTCGGCATCATTATCGGTATCGCCTCGGTGGTGTCGATTGTGGTGGTGGGCGACGCGGCCAAACAGCTGGTGCTGGCAGATATCCGCGCTATTGGCACCAATACCATTGACGTCTATCCCGGCAAAGACTTTGGCGACGACGAGCCGCAGTATCAACAGGCACTGAAATACGACGACCTGGCGGCCATTCAGAAGCAGCCATGGGTCAACTCTGCCACGCCTGCGGTGTCGCAGAACCTGCGCCTGCGCGTGGGCAATGTTGATGTGGCAGCCAGCGCGAACGGCGTGAGCGGAGACTACTTCAACGTCTACGGTATGACCTTCAGCGAAGGCGCCACCTTCAACGCCGAGCAGCTGGCGGGCAGGGCGCAGGTGGTGGTGCTGGACGCGAATTCGCGCAGACAGCTCTTCCCCAATAAAGCCAACGTGGTGGGCGAAGTGATCCTGGTCGGCAACATGCCTGCCACGGTTATCGGCGTGGCGGAAGAGAAGCAGTCGATGTTTGGCAGCAGCAAGATCCTGCGCGTCTGGCTGCCCTATACCACCATCTCCGGGCGGATTATGGGGCAGTCCTGGCTCAACTCCATCACCGTGCGCGTGAAGGAGGGCTACGACAGCGCGCTGGCCGAACAGCAGCTTGAGCGGCTGTTAACCCTGCGCCACGGGAAGAAAGATTTCTTCACCTGGAATATGGACGGCCTCTTGAAAACGGCGGAAAAGACCACACGTACTCTTCAGCTGTTCCTCACGCTGGTGGCGGTGATTTCGCTGGTCGTCGGCGGTATCGGGGTGATGAACATCATGCTGGTGTCGGTAACCGAACGTACCCGGGAGATTGGCATCCGCATGGCGGTCGGGGCCCGGGCCAGCGACGTGCTGCAGCAGTTTTTGATTGAAGCCGTGCTGGTGTGTCTGGTCGGCGGTGCGATGGGGATTGCGCTCTCGATGATGATCGCCTTCGCGCTCCAGCTCTTTTTACCCGGCTGGGAAATTGGCTTCTCGCCGGTGGCCATTATTACCGCATTCTTGTGTTCAACCTTTACCGGCATTTTGTTTGGCTGGTTGCCCGCCCGCAACGCGGCGCGGCTGGATCCGGTGGACGCGCTGGCTCGGGAATAACCCGAAAATAAAAATGCCAGCCGATCGGGCTGGCATTTTGACTGCGGGATGTACACAATAAAACAGAGAGCTATGCAACCGTCTCAGCTTCAATGGGGACGATAAGGCTGGCATGATTGCCTTTTGGTCCCTGGTGAACATCGAACCGGACGGACTGCCCGGCTTTGAGCGTTCTGTAACCATCCATCTGAATGGTGGAATAGTGAGCGAAGATATCCTCGCCGCCGCCTTCGGGGCAGATGAAGCCAAACCCTTTGGCGTTGTTGAACCACTTAACAGTACCCATTTCCATGCTTCGACATCCTTCGTAAATCTTATAAGTTAAGATGGAATGAACCGGTGGTGGAGTGGGGGCTGTTCAAAACCTCGCCATCTCACGCTTGTACAATTTAGAGAAACGAAAGAAGTCGTCAAGCGTTTGGCGCTGGAGATGGGACAATAATCAACCAAAGTTTGAAGCAGTTAACGCTATTGCAACAGTTTGTGACAGACATCGCGGATGACAGTAATAGATGATTGTTATCTAACATCTGAGGTAGATTCAAAGTGGTTATGCATAATGGGTAAGACCAACGATTGGCTGGATTTTGACCAGCTGGCGGAAGACAAAGTGCGCGACGCGCTAAAACCGCCATCTATGTATAAAGTTATGTTAATGAACGATGATTACACGCCGATGGAATTTGTTATTGACGTGCTACAAAAGTTCTTTTCTTATGATGTAGAACGTGCAACGCAACTGATGCTTACCGTTCATTATCGTGGCAAAGCTATCTGCGGCATCTTCACAGCCGAAGTGGCGGAGACCAAAGTGGCGATGGTGAACGACTATGCGAGGGAGAACGAGCATCCGTTGCTGTGTACGCTGGAAAAGGCCTGATAAGGCATAAAATTGGGGGAGGTGCCTATGCTCAATCAAGAACTGGAACTCAGTTTAAACATGGCTTTCGCCAGAGCGCGTGAGCACCGACATGAGTTTATGACCGTCGAGCATTTACTGCTCGCACTGCTTAGCAACCCATCTGCCCGCGAAGCGCTGGAAGCCTGCTCCGTGGATCTGGTGGCGCTACGTCAGGAACTCGAAGCCTTCATCGAACAAACCACACCGGTGCTGCCAGCCAGTGAAGAAGAGCGCGACACGCAGCCGACGCTCAGCTTCCAGCGCGTGCTGCAGCGCGCGGTATTCCACGTCCAGTCTTCCGGGCGTAGCGAAGTGACTGGCGCAAACGTCTTGGTCGCCATCTTCAGCGAGCAGGAGTCACAGGCTGCCTATCTGCTGCGCAAACACGAAGTCAGCCGCCTCGACGTGGTTAACTTTATCTCTCACGGAACGCGCAAAGACGAGCCTAACCAGGCATCGGATTCCAGCAATCAGGTCAATAACAATGAAGAGCAAGCAGGCGGGGAGGATCGTATGGAAAACTTCACCACCAACCTTAACCAGCTTGCTCGCGTTGGCGGTATCGACCCGCTGATTGGTCGCGATAAAGAGCTGGAGCGCGCGATCCAGGTGCTGTGCCGTCGCCGCAAGAACAACCCGCTGCTGGTGGGGGAGTCAGGCGTGGGTAAAACCGCGATTGCCGAAGGGCTTGCCTGGCGCATTGTTCAGGGCGATGTGCCGGAAGTGATTGCCGACTGCACCATCTACTCGCTGGATATCGGCTCGCTGCTAGCGGGCACAAAATACCGCGGTGATTTTGAAAAACGCTTCAAGGCGCTGTTGAAACAGCTGGAGCAGGACACCAACAGCATCCTGTTTATCGATGAAATTCACACCATCATCGGGGCAGGTGCGGCCTCCGGTGGCCAGGTGGATGCCGCTAACCTGATCAAACCGCTGCTTTCCAGCGGCAAGATCCGCGTGATTGGCTCCACGACCTACCAGGAGTTCAGCAACATCTTTGAGAAAGACCGTGCGCTGGCGCGCCGCTTCCAGAAAATCGACGTGACCGAACCGTCCGTCGAGGAAACGGTGCAGATCATCAACGGCCTGAAGCCGAAGTACGAAGCGCACCACGACGTGCGTTATACCGCGAAAGCGGTGCGTGCGGCGGTGGAGCTGGCGGTGAAATACATCAACGACCGTCATCTACCGGATAAGGCGATTGACGTGATTGATGAGGCCGGGGCGCGTGCGCGCCTGATGCCGGCCAGCAAGCGTAAGAAAACCGTTAACGTGGCGGATATTGAGTCCGTGGTGGCCCGCATCGCGCGTATCCCTGAGAAGAGCGTCTCTCAGAGCGATCGCGACACGCTGCGCACCCTCGGTAATCGCCTGAAAATGCTGGTCTTTGGTCAGGATAAAGCCATTGAGGCCTTAACCGAAGCGATTAAGATGGCCCGTGCCGGACTGGGGCATGAGCACAAGCCTGTCGGTTCCTTCCTGTTTGCCGGCCCGACCGGCGTGGGGAAAACCGAGGTAACGGTTCAGCTTTCCAAAGCGCTGGGTATTGAGCTGCTGCGCTTTGATATGTCCGAGTATATGGAGCGTCACACCGTCAGCCGTTTGATCGGGGCGCCTCCGGGCTACGTGGGCTTTGACCAGGGCGGCCTGCTCACCGACGCGGTCATCAAGCACCCGCACGCGGTACTGCTGCTCGATGAAATCGAGAAAGCGCACCCGGACGTGTTCAACATCCTGCTACAGGTGATGGACAACGGGACGCTGACCGACAACAACGGGCGCAAAGCTGACTTCCGCAACGTGGTGCTGGTAATGACCACTAACGCCGGGGTGCGAGAAACCGAGCGTAAGTCCATCGGCCTGATCCACCAGGATAACAGCACCGATGCGATGGAGGAGATCAAGAAGATCTTCACGCCGGAGTTCCGTAACCGTCTGGACAACATTATCTGGTTCGATCACCTGTCTACCGAGGTGATCCATCAGGTCGTGGATAAGTTCATCGTCGAGCTGCAGGTACAGCTGGATCAGAAAGGCGTGTCGCTGGAAGTGAGCCAGGAGGCTCGAAACTGGCTGGCCGAGAAAGGCTACGACCGTGCGATGGGCGCCCGTCCAATGGCGCGTGTAATTCAGGACAACCTGAAGAAACCGCTGGCGAACGAACTGCTGTTTGGCTCGCTGGTGGACGGCGGCCAGGTGACCGTGGCGCTGGATCAGGCGAAGAACGAACTGACGTACGATTTCCAGAGTGCGGCGAAGCACAAGCCGGAAGCGGCTCACTGAGTGAGTGGAAGGCTAATGTTAGAAACCGGGCATTTGCCCGGTTTTTTTATTCCTGCTTTTCTCCCTCTCCCAGTGGGAGAGGGTCGGGATGACGGCATCAGGCCGCAGAGGAATTTTGCGAGGCGCTTTCCACTTTTGTTCGACGTTGGTTTCTGGATAAATCCACAGTAATAAAATGGCGGCGAACCTGCAAATCAGGTGTCAGGACTGGCATCCTGTAAGTGTATGAATTGACAATCTTACGTGCTCACCTTAACGTACGTTATTGCCTGGAGCCGGTCTATAAGACGTAAAATACGGGCTCACAGAATCAATTTTTGGTTATAAATACAGCCAAGACCCACTAAATGCTGGCTCACAACCCGGGCTCCATAGTGATGACACTGTAATGACCATGGATGGGCTTTCAGCCAGGCACCAAATGCAGTGCAGGGTGCAAGCGTAATCAAAGCGGGTTCCGCTGTACTTTGCTGTCCGGTTAGTAGGCCAATCATCTTGCATCTCTCGCCATTATCCCAGCGCTCCCATACATTCTTCCACCATCCCATTTTCCAGCTGCCAGTCAGGTAAAATGACTTTTCAGAGAGCATGGCGTTTTCAGGCTTTTCAGACACAAACCACAGATTGGTTTTTCCAAGGCCAACCTCTGTTGACCAGGCCGTAATTGCACCGCCACGCAAGACGCACTCATGCGCGAGATAATGATCGGTTACACCCGGGAATCGTCGTTTTAATCGCTGAAAATGACTGTGTATGGTTATGACAGGACGGACTATGCTTCCCCGGTCGTTTCGCTTAAGTTCGGCGCTACCGTACTGAATTTCATCGAACTGACTCCGCGTCAGAAATTGCTTCTCTTGTTCACGAATAAGATCAACATCGCTCGACGGTAATATCGCAGAAGGGCTGGGCTGTGAGCTTTTATAGAGCAACGAATCGCCTGCTTTCCAGTCGCTATAGTTAGTTGTGATTTGCATAATTTTCCCTGAATCAGCATCGGCGCTGATCACAACATATAATTTCTGCCTCGCAGCGCGGCCCTGAAACGGTATTACCATCGTCGTCGTTGACACCCTTGTTAATCCAGGGACAGAGGCATGAAGAACGTGTTCAAACCCGTTAACCGCTTGTGCAAGCGCCCTTTGGTTTGTCGTTTCACCAGAATGCACGCCTTGTTCGAGCCGGGAAAGAAGGGTGATATTTTTATCCTGACATTGAGCATTGTCATAGTGTGGAGTAAACACATAGCGGCAGGTACAACATTGAAGGCGTGGGGTTCTGGCTTTTGTGTATCCATAGTGAATGATGCGAGTTGTAAAACAGCGAGGACAACCTTGTCCTGTATTTCCCAATTTTTGTTGCATGAAGTGTCTGAACCACTCGTCACATTCTTTTTTATTAAACAAGGGCGGAAGGCTGCCACATTTTTGACATTCAAGAGCAGCGTAGCCGAGACGATAAACAGGAACAACATAATCACTCGCATCAGGTATTCCAAGATTAGGGCATGACCAGCTTTTACAAACATTCAGGTCTATTTTTGGAGCGCATTCCATGCATATCACCAACTGATTCTGTGAGTCGATGATTTTCACGCCTCTCTTTTTTATATGCCGTGAGAAAGTTCACAAAATCTGTTTTTTGCTAATCGATAATGAAACTCTTCTTTTAATTAGAGAGTTGAAATATGAAAAAAACAGTAATCGCAGTTTTATTATTGTCGGGATATGCTTCGCTAAGTCCAGCGCAGGACGTTACCGTCATTTATACTAATGATCTGCATGCCCATGTTGAGCCTTATAAACTCCCCTATGTTGCAGAGGGAAAAAGAGCTGTGGGTGGCTTTGCAAATATTGCAACATACGTTAAGCAAGAAAAGAAAAACAATAAGGCTACTTTTTATTTCGATGCTGGGGATTATTTTACCGGCCCGTATATCAGTAGCCTGACAAAAGGGAAGGCAATCATAGATATTATGAATACAATGTCATTTGATGCTGCGTCTGTCGGCAATCATGAGTTCGATCATGGTTGGGATAATACCCTTATACAGCTCAGTCAGGCTAAATTCCCGATACTGTTAGGGAACGTCTTTTATAAAAACAGTAATGTCCTCTTCTGGAATAATCCTTATACCATCCTCGAAAAGGATGGCATTAAAATTGGGGTTATTGGGTTGCACGGCGTGTTTGCATTCGATGATACCGTTTCTTCGTCAATGCGTCAGGGGATTGAAGCGCGTGACGAGGTGAAATATCTCCAGCATTATCTGGATGAACTTCGTGGAAAAGTGGATATTACCGTTGCACTTATGCATGAAGGTTTCCCTGCACGCCAGTCCAGTATCGGCAATACAGACGTGAAGCGCGCCCTTGATAAGGATATTCAGACGGCGAAGCAGGTGAAGGGCCTGGATATTCTGATTACCGGACATGCGCATGTTGGAACAGTGGAGCCGCTCAAAGTAGGCAACACGTTGGTACTTTCGACTGACAGTGGGGGGATTGATATCGGTAAGCTGGTTCTCGATGTGGATCTAAAAACGCATCACCATAAAATAAAAAGCTTCGAACTTAAAACCCTGTATGCCGATGAATGGAAACCCGATCCGGCAACTCAGAGCGTTATTGATACCTGGAATAAAAAACTGTCCGAAACGGTTCGCCAAAAAGTTGGTGAGACGCCTGTTACGCTTACGCGCGCCTATGGTGAGTCATCTTCACTTGGAAATTTATTTACCGATGCAATGCTTGCTGCAGCGCCTGATGCGCAGCTGGCGCTCACTAATTCAGGTGGTCTTCGCGCAGACTTGAATGCCGGTCCGATAACCCTTGGCGATGTTATCAGCGCTTTTCCGTTTCCAAATGAGCTAACTGTCATGGATTTGAAAGGGAAATCCTTACGCAATCTTATGGAACACGGAGCGTCACTTACAAATGGTGTTTTGCAGATGTCGAAAGGACTGGAAATGCGATACGACCAACATAAACCTGTTGGGCACCGCGTTGTGCTATTTACGCTTAATGGCAAGCCGATTGTAGATACTGATACCTATCGCGTAGCGACAAATAGTTTCCTTGCTCCTGGGGGCGATGGTTTTACCGCATTTATCGATGGTCAGAACAAACAGGTAAAAGGTGGGTATAACCTTTCTGATGCGGTTATTGATTATCTGGTAAAAGGAAATAAGATTATTCCCCAACAGGTGAAAGAAATGCGTGTAAAAGAAGTTGAACAGTAATACTTAATAACAGGTGAACAACATGGCAATTACCTATCTTGGAATGGATCTCGCGCCTGCAAATAACCAGCTTGCAGTATATCTGAAGTTTATAATTGATGAGGCGGTAACATATTCCTATACAGTTCTTGGAAGATTAACTAGCGCATCAAGTTTAGATTTTACGTATTCATCAAATGACATTATCTCTCTATCTGAGATAAAAATTCCGGTTATTGGACTGTACGCAAACTATCTTAATCAAGTGCAGGTTGTTTTTAAAAACCTTAGCGGAGTGGAAATTTTTAATCAAACCATTCAGGTAAGCACACAGGAACAAGTCTATCGCGATGCGACAATATTCCATATCGATATTGAGCAAACGGATCCCACTAAGTTTGCGGCCGTATGGGGAAACAGTTGGTTAATGACCACCAATTGTGATGGTTACGACCAAAATGGCGATCTTCGTTGCTATTATGCTCAGCCCTATCGTAATCAGATGCTAAAAACGCATAATGGTTATTTCTTTATCGGCAGTGATGAAGATGAACACTGGTATGGACGACGTTTTTTTAAAATTGATATTTTAGGCAATGAGATTCTGGAATTTGATTTACGTGACCGCGATGGCAACCGCTATGCTAATACCCACGATCTGATCTGGGATTCAGCCGGTAATCTCTTCATGATTGGTAATGATAACCCGGATCGTTCGACCAATACGATGAGGCAGGATGCATCAATTTTAAAATTTGATGAAAAGACAGGCATGATGCTGTGGGCAAAAAATTATACGCGTGCATTCGATAATACGCAGATCCTGAATAATAGCCCGACAAACGATGCTCACCTTAACTCGCTTTCCTGGATCCCCGAGGGTGAAGCAAACTCTGAAGCGATTGTTGTCCATACTCGCTCTGCAGGCCTGACGTTTGGTATTTCTCCTGTCGATGGTACGATATTATGGAGTATTAATACCGGTGGATTTAACCCTGGTTTCGCAGCGGGGCAGGGCGTTACGCAGATAGAAACTTCCGGTATTACGAATTTTGAAAATGGTGCTCATACCGTATTCGTCACTAAAAATAGCGCTTTTGCTGGGTTAAACAATGAGGCCGAAGGCAAATTCGTTCTTTCGCTATTTGATAATCGCTCCTGCGTTGATAATGAAGGAAACGCGGTTACTCGTGATATTACTCTTGATCCAACGGCTGATGTTTACAAAACCGATCCTGCAAGGGTCATGTTCTATGCTGTTGATCTGGTTGCCAAAACAGCAACTCAGACAGGTAGCATTATCCAGTTACCTTCCTCTCGCGTTCCTCAAATCACTGATTTTATGGGGGCTGCAATCGATTATGGTGACTACTATGGCATCTACACCAACCACGCTCGCTCTTTCTTTATCAGTGATGCGACAGGCCATATTATTGCCACAATCTACGATCTGATTTGTACTCTGGATGGCTATCCCGAGTTCCCAGGCGAGTGCTATCGGGCAAGGTTGTTTGCGAAAGACGAGCTTGATGCTTTGATAAATATAGGTTACCGGGTGGCAAACGGCTGAAAGCATAGCGAGACACAGCCATTAAAGGACATTGCGGCTGCTAATGTCGGTCACTTTCAGTGGCTGGCATTGCTGTCGAACAGACAGCCCTGAGGCTGAATCGAATGGTCAAATAATCGCCTGCAGCACAAAAAAGTAAGGCCGGGAAAATCCCGGCCTTATTTAATATTCATCTGCCATTACAGGCGAAAACAATTAGCGACTACGGAAGACAATGCGGCCTTTGCTCAGGTCGTACGGGGTCAGTTCAACAGTCACTTTGTCGCCCGTCAAAATGCGGATGTAGTTTTTGCGCATTTTACCGGAGATGTGCGCAGTTACCACGTGACCGTTTTCCAGCTCTACGCGAAACATGGTATTAGGCAACGTATCAAGTACGGTACCCTGCATTTCAATATTGTCTTCTTTGGCCATCTAATCCTCTGGGGTATCACTACCAAGTTTTGAACCGGCAAGATAATGCCGAAATTCATCAATTAAGTAAAGAATTGCGCGATTAAAACGCAGCAAAACAGTTTCGGCGCATTGCCCAAGCGTCACGGTACAACCGAACAGGAAGCGCATTCGTAAAGGGGAGACAACAGGATAAACGTCAGGACGTTATCTGAAGCGAGGGTCCCAAACGGCGGCGGGGCAACAGGCAGAAGCTACTCTGCGGCATAATTATAACACCCTCACAAAAAATATGCGGAAAACATTTAGGCATTGGGCATAAAGAGCGTTCTCGGTATCCAGAAGTCGCGGGGGAGCTTCTCCTGACGGCTGGCATCCAGATGCTCAATGTACTGGCGTCGCGGGATCTCAACGGCACCGAGAGAGGCCGTGTGCTCGTTGAGCACCTGACAATCGATCAGGCGTCCGCCGCGCTGGGCAAATGCCTGGCAGAAGACCAGCAGCGCCGTTTTCGAGGCGTTAACCGCGCGGGAGAACATCGACTCACCGCAAAACAGCGTGCCCTGCGCCACGCCATACATGCCGCCGACAAGTGCTCCGCCGTCCCATACCTCGATTGAGTGGGCGTAGCCAAGCTCATGAAGCTGGTGGTAGGCGGTAATAATATCGCGGGTTATCCACGTTCCCTCAAAGCGGTCTTCGGCACAGCCTTCAATGACCTGACCAAAGGCGTGATTAAGGGTGACGCGGTACGGTGATTTCGCATGGAAACGCTTCATGCTACGGCTCAGGTGAAACTGATCTGGCCACAGCACGGCGCGCGGATCGGGAGACCACCATAAAATCGGATCGCCGGGAGAAAACCAGGGGAAGATACCGCGCTGGTATGCCATCAATAGTCGAGCAGGACTGAGGTCACCGCCAAGGGCCAGCAGCCCATTGGGCTCACGCAGCGCCCCTTCCGGAGAAGGGAACGCGATGTTATGACGAGAAAGCTGGACCAGGCGCATGACAGCAAAACTCCAGTACGCGAGTGAGGACGCTACAAATATAGTCTACAGACGCTGTTTAAACTGGTAGTAGCGACCCTGTTTCGCCAACAGCTCTGCGTGACTACCTTGCTCAATAATGTGTCCGTTGTCCATCACAATTATCCGATCAAAACTCGCCAGTCCGCGCAGGCGATGCGTGACCATCAGGACGGTTTTACCGGTCATGACATTGGCCAGCAAATCAAGGATTTGGCTCTCGGTCGTGGCGTCAAGCCCTTCGGTGGGCTCGTCAAGCAGCATCAGCGGCGCATCGTGCAGCAGCGCGCGCGCAATTGCCAGACGGCGCAGTTCACCGCCGGAGAGCTGACGGCCGCCTTCGCCCAGCCAGCTGTTCAGCCCGTCGTCCTCAAGCAGTTTTTGCAGCCCGACCTGCTCCAGCACGGCGCGAAGCGTATCATCAGTGGCCTCTGGGGCTGCCAGCAGCAGGTTATCGCGCAGGGTGGCGCTAAACAGATGCACGCGCTGCGGAACGACGCTGATGGTTTTGCGCAGGGCCTGCTCGCTAAAATCGGTCAGCGACGTGTTATTAAAACGAATCTGACCGCGCTGCGGATCCCAGGCGCGGGTCAGCAGCTGCAGCAGCGTGGAT
This sequence comes from Enterobacter sp. 241F3, assembly GCF_034106785.1. Classification (NCBI taxonomy): domain Bacteria; kingdom Pseudomonadati; phylum Pseudomonadota; class Gammaproteobacteria; order Enterobacterales; family Enterobacteriaceae; genus Enterobacter; species Enterobacter sp. 241F3. The sequence goes on along the minus strand of NZ_JAWNDD010000001.1, from coordinate 923,878 downwards.
TTACCGCAGCCGGTACGGCCGAGGATCGCAATCCGCTGTCCGGCATTAACAGAAAGGGTGATACCCTCCAGCGCGTTCTGTGCCTGTTTGTCATAGCTGAAGGTGACATCGTCAAGCGTCAGCGCAACCTGATCTGGTACCGCGGTCTGCCCGGCACTGAACGTGACTTCAGGCTCCTGCTCGGCAATCTGGGTGATGCGCAGGGCAGAGGCGATCACCTGACCCAGGTGCTGGAAGGCGCCCGTCACCGGGGTCAGCGCTTCAAATGCGGCCAGCGCACAGAAAACGAAAAGGGCAATAAGCGGACCCGGCTGTGTATTTCCCCCGATATCGCCGGAAGCCAGCCACAGCATGGCAATCACCGCCACACCGCCGATTAGCATCATTAGCGCCTGAGAAAAGGCCGTCAGTTCCGACTGGCGGCGCTGGGCTTCATGCCAGTTTAGCTCCGTACTTTCCATGCGGGCGCGGTAGCGCTTGCTGGCACCAAAAATGGTCAGCTCTGCCTGGCCCTGAAGCCAGGAGGTCAGCTGCTGACGATAGTCCCCACGCAGACGAGTCAGGTTTTCCCCGGTGGATTTCCCGGCGCGGTAAAACAGCGGCGGCAGAACGATAAGCGTTAACAGCATTATCCCGCCCAGCGTCAGCGCAACGGGAACATCCAGAACAGACAGCCCCAGCGTGACCACCACAATCACCACAAACGCGCCCACGATAGGGGAAATTACGCGCAGATAAAGGTGATCCAGCGTGTCGACATCCGCCACCACGCGGTTAAGCAACTCGCCCTGACGAAAACGCGCCAGCCCGGCAGGGGAGAGGGGCAGCAGTTTGCTGAAGGTGTAGATACGCAGGTGCTGCAGCACGCGGAAGGTGGCGTCGTGGCTCATCAGGCGTTCGAAATAGCGTCCGGCAGTACGGGTGATGGCGGTACCGCGAACCCCGGCCGCCGGAAGCATATAGTTGAAGCTGTATAATCCGGCGAACCCCGCGACGGCCGAGGCCGACAGGAACCAGCCAGAAAGCGTGAGCAGGCCAATGCTGGCGAGCAGCGTGACAATCGCCAGCACAATCCCCAGCGTCAGCATCCATTTATGGCGTTTATAGAGCGCAAGATAAGGCAGCAGAGCGCGCATCAGATATCCTCCTGACGGTTCGCCAGCAGGGCGGCAAACGGTCCCTGCGCGGCAACGAGAGAGGCGTAATCGCCTTGCTCAACAATACGGCCGTTCTCCATGACCCAGATCTGGTCCCAGTCGGCAATGCCTTCCAGCTGATGGGTGACCATCAGGGTAGTTTGCTGCCGGGAGGCGGCGTTCAGGGCTTCCATTACGCGCTGCTCGCTGTGGGCATCCAGGCTGGCGGCGGGCTCGTCCAGCAGCATCAGCTGGCATGGGTTAAGCAGCGCTCGGGCAACGGCCACGCGCTGCGCCTGCCCGACCGACAGCCCGGCGGACTGATCGCCGACCACGGTATCCACCCCTTTCGGCAGCAGCGGCAGAAATTCGCTGACCCAGGCGCGGTCGAGAACCGATTGCAGCTCATCTTCACGCGCGTCCGGGCGCGCCAGAAGCACGTTTTCACGCAGCGTAGAAGCCGGGAGCTGCGGGTTTTGTCCTACCCAACTGAGCTGTTTACGCCAGGCGTCAGGCTCGAGGTTGCGCAGTTCGGTTTTGTTGATCCGCAGTGAACCCGTGTAGGCCATAAAACCGGATAGCGCGTTCAGTAGAGAGCTTTTCCCGGAACCGCTGGTGCCGACGAGCACCACGCGTTGTCCGGCAGGTAAGGTAAAGTTCAGCGGACCGGCGAGGACTTTGCCTTCGGGCGACAGAATGGAAAAGTCCTGTGCTTCAATCGTCACCGGATCTTTAGCATTCAGCGTTACGTCACCCCGCTCCGGGTGGGCCAGCGGCGTTTCCAGAAACGTTTTCAGGCTATCGGCGGCGCCAACCGCCTGCGCTTTTGCGTGATAGAAGGTTCCCAGATCGCGAAGCGGCTGGAAAAATTCCGGCGCCAGGATCAGCGCCAGGAAACCGGCAGAAAGGGTCACCGCCGTGCCGTAATGACCGAAATCCAGCGCGCCAAGGTAGGAGAAGCCGAAGTAGACCGCCACGAGGGCAATCGACAGCGAGGTGAAGAATTCCAGTACGCCGGAAGATAAGAAGGCGAGGCGTAAGACTTCCATGGTGCGCTGACGGAAGTCCTGCGACGCCAGGCGAATATTTTCGGTTTCCGCTTCACCGCGGCCAAAGATGCGCAATGTCTCCATGCCGCGAAGACGATCGAGGAAATGTCCGCTCAGGCGACCCAGTGCCAGGAAGTTACGGCGGTTGGCATCCGCTGCCCCCATCCCGACCAGCGCCATAAACAGTGGGATCAGCGGGGCGGTTCCCATCAGAATCAGCGCCGCCATCCAGTTCACCGGGAAGATAGCGATAACGATCAGCAGCGGAACGAAGACGGCAAGGGCCATCTGCGGCAGATAGCGCGCGTAATAGTCGTGCATATCGTCAATCTGCTCAAGGATCAGCGTCGCCCAGCTACCGGCCGGTTTACCCTGGATCCAGGCGGGCCCGGCTTCCTGAAGACGATCGAGCACCTGACGGCGGATCTCGTAACGGATGTGCTGTCCGGCGTGAAAACCGACGCGCTCACGCAGCCATACCACCCAGGCGCGCAGAACAAAAATCAGGATCAGGACAATAAAGGGCAGAAGGAGCGCTTCGCGCGGGATGTTCTCCATGATCATGTGATTAAGAATGCGGGCCAGCAGCCATGCCTGGGCAACAATCAACAGACCGCTAACGAACCCCAAAAGGCGGGAAATCGTAAGCCAGCGGCGGGAAATAACGCTTTGCTGTTTCAGCCAGCGTGTTAACTCTTGTTGACGGGTTTTTTCCATTGCGTACTTTGCAGGTGACGTTATTAGAAGTTGGGCAGCGCAATGTTACAACGGGGAGACAATAAAGGCGACTTATCGCCGCCTTTATTTACGTTTGTTACTGACTTGTAAAGATTATTTACCTTGTTCAGCCAGTCCATCGAGGTAGCGTTCAGCGTCCAGCGCGGCCATACAGCCGGTTCCCGCTGAGGTGATCGCCTGACGATAAATATGGTCCATCACGTCGCCGGCCGCGAACACACCCGGGATGCTGGTCTGGGTCGCATTACCGTGAATGCCGGACTGCACTTTGATGTAGCCGTTTTCCAGCTCCAGCTGACCGTCGAAGATCGCGGTGTTCGGACTGTGACCGATCGCCACAAACAGGCCCGCCACTTCCAGCGTTTCAACGTTATCAGTGTTCTGGGTATCACGGATACGCAGACCGGCAACGCCCATCTGGTCTCCCGTCACCTCTTCCAGGGTACGGTTGGTATGCAGCACGATGTTGCCACTTGCTACTTTATCCATCAGACGTTTGATCAGGATCTTCTCCGCGCGGAAGGTTTCGCGACGGTGGATCAGGTGCACCTCAGAGGCAATGTTTGCCAGATAGAGCGCTTCTTCCACTGCGGTGTTGCCGCCGCCGATGACCGCGACTTTCTGATTACGGTAGAAGAAACCGTCGCAGGTTGCGCAGGCAGAGACGCCGCGGCCTTTGAACGCTTCTTCGGATGGCAGACCGAGGTAACGGGCAGAAGCACCCGTGGCGATGATCAGCGCGTCGCAGGTGTATTCGCCGCTGTCGCCCGTCAGGCGGAACGGACGGTTCTGCAGATCGACCTTGTTGATGTGGTCGAACAGAATTTCGGTTTCGAATTTAGCGGCATGCTCGTGCATACGTTCCATCAGCAGCGGCCCGGTCAGGTCGTTCGGGTCCCCTGGCCAGTTTTCCACTTCGGTGGTGGTGGTCAGCTGACCGCCTTTTTCCATACCGGTGATGAGTACCGGGTGCAGGTTAGCGCGCGCAGCATAGACCGCTGCGGTATATCCCGCAGGTCCAGAACCAAGGATTAGCAGCTTACTGTGTTTGGCCGTGCCCATGAGATCCCCATTGTTGTTGGCAGACATTTGGCTGGATTGTAGGGAATTTGTTGCCGTAAAAAAAGAGCGCAGCAATTTTGATATCAATCTGTGTAATAGCCATGGACGATGAATAGCGCGCGATAACCTCACGCTTTCTCGATAAAAGCGGTCGTTTCTAAGGCAATAAAATGAGGATTAATACCCTGTCGTAATGAATATCCGGCATGTTGTACTAAAAAACGATGTTTTGCTTTGACAATCCCCTGCGCTTTTGCGAAAACATTCAAGGAAGAAAAAAAACCGCGTTAACCGTATGCCGCATAGGCATGCACGTAAATGCCATTTTTACCGGGTCAGTGAAATCTACGCATGGCGTGGACAGACGCCATACGTGATGTCGGTGACAGCCTTCGGGCAACGGTCTTCTTACCAACAGAACCCGAATCCGCATCGCGTCTATTACATAATCAGGCGATGTGATGACTAACGGGTACAGGCTCTGAACAGTGATGTGCACAGGGTCCAGGCAGGAGTAGGGAAGGAATACAGAGAGACAATAATAATGGTAGATAGCAAGAAGCGCCCTGGCAAAGATCTCGACCGTATCGATCGTAACATTCTTAATGAATTGCAAAAGGATGGGCGTATTTCCAACGTCGAGCTTTCAAAACGTGTGGGACTTTCCCCGACGCCGTGCCTTGAGCGTGTGCGCCGACTGGAAAGACAGGGGTTCATTCAGGGCTACACTGCTCTGTTGAACCCGCATTATCTGGATGCCTCACTTCTGGTATTTGTTGAGATTACTCTGAATCGTGGTGCGCCGGATGTGTTTGAACAATTCAACGCCGCTGTACAAAAACTTGAAGAAATTCAAGAGTGTCATCTGGTGTCTGGTGATTTCGACTACCTGTTGAAAACCCGTGTGCCTGATATGTCCGCCTACCGTAAGCTGCTGGGGGAAACCCTGCTGCGTCTGCCAGGCGTGAACGACACCCGTACATATGTGGTGATGGAAGAGGTCAAACAGAGCAATCGTCTGGTTATTAAGACGCGCTAACACGGAACAGGTGCAAAATCAGCGTAGTTTGATTACACTCCTGTTAATCCATACAGCAACAGTGCCGGGGAGTCCCGGCGCTGTTGTCCGTTTTAGCAAAAAGGCAGGATATGCCTGATACCTGGAGAGCCTTTTTTGAGCCAGGAATACACTGAAGACAAAGAAGTCACACTATCGAAGCTAAGCAGCGGACGTCGTCTCCTCGAGGCTTTGCTGATTGTTATTGCCCTTTTTGCCGTCTGGCTGATGGCAGCCTTATTCAGTTTCAATCCTTCAGATCCCAGCTGGTCACAAACTGCATGGCATGAGCCTATCCATAATTTAGGCGGTGTCCCTGGTGCCTGGCTGGCGGATACGCTGTTTTTCATTTTCGGTGTGATGGCCTACACCCTCCCCGTTATTATCATTGGCGGCTGCTGGTTTGCGTGGCGTCATCGTCAGAACGATGATTACATCGACTATTTCGCCGTGTCGCTGCGCCTGATTGGCGCGCTGGCGCTGATCCTTACTTCGTGCGGGCTGGCGGCAATCAATGCGGATGATATCTGGTACTTCGCCTCTGGCGGTGTAATCGGCAGCTTACTCAGTTCTGCGCTACAGCCGATGCTGCACAGCAGCGGCGGCACGCTGGCGCTGCTGTGCATTTGGGCGGCCGGGCTAACGCTGTTTACCGGCTGGTCATGGGTGAGCATTGCCGAGAAAATTGGTAGTTTTATCCTCACCATTCTGACCTTCGCCAGCAACCGTACCCGCCGTGACGATACGTGGATTGATGAAGACGAGTACGAAGATGAAGAGGAAGATGACGCGCCTGTGCAGCGTCGCGAATCTCGTCGTGCGCGTATTCTGCGCGGCGCGCTGGCGCGTCGTCAGCGTGTTGCTGAGAAGTTTGCCAACCCGCTAGGTCGTAAAACCGATGCGGCGCTCTTCTCCGGTAAACGCATGGATGAAGACGAGCAGGTGGCGTATCGCGCTGCGGGTGTCGCAGTCGATCCTGACGATGTGCTCTTCTCTGGCAGCCGGGCCACGCCCGGGGACTTTGACGAATACGACCCGCTGTTAAACGGTCACTCGGTCACTGAACCGGTTGCGGCAGCCGCAGCCGCGACAACCGCAGCGCAGGCGTATGCCGCGCCTGTCGACGCCGTGATGCCATCCGCGCCGGTTTCGCCGCCGGAATCCGTTATTCAGCAACCTCAGGTTGACTGGCAGACTGCTCCCGGTGTTCACACGCCGGAGCCCGTTATCGCGCCTGAACCAGAGAGCTATGTCCCTGTGCAGCAGGAGCAGTGGCAGCAGCCATATCAGCCGCCGCAGCCTGCGTATGAACCGCAAGATTACCCTCACTTTGAACAGCCTGTGGCCCAACCGTATCAGGAGTATGTGCCTGAACCGGTTGAACCTGTGCAGCCTCATGTTGCGCCGCAGCCTGAACCTGAAATCGTGGAAGAGGTGAAGCCAGCCCGTCCACCGCTGTACTATTTTGAAGAAGTCGAAGAGCGCCGCGCGCGTGAACGCGAACAGCTGGCTGCCTGGTATCAGCCTGTGCCTGAACCGGTGCAGGAGCCGGTGACAAAAGCGCCTTCTGTCCCAGTTCCACCGGTCGACCCGACACCTGTAGTTGCACCCGTAGCGGAAAGCGTGAAGCAGGCTACCGCGGCCGCTGCCGTGGCTGCACCTGTCTTTAGCCTGGCAACAGGGGGCGCGCCACGTCCTCAGGTGAAGGAGGGGATTGGTCCGCAACTGCCTCGTCCTAACCGCGTTCGCGTACCAACCCGTCGTGAACTTGCCTCTTATGGTATCAAGCTGCCTTCCCAGCGCATGGCGGAAGAGAAAGCGCGCGAGCATGAGTACGAAGATGACGTCGATGAGATGCAGCAGGACGAGCTGGCCCGCCAGTTCGCCGCGCAGCAGAATCAACGCTACGGTGAAGAATATCAGCACGATGAACCTGTGCCTGAAGACGAAGATGACGCTGCAGAAGCGGAATTAGCGCGCCAGTTCGCCGCCACCCAGCAGCAACGTTATTCCGGTGAACAACCGGCTGGTGCAAATCCGTTCTCACTGTCTGATTTTGAATTCTCGCCGATGAAGGATCTGGTGGATGATGGCCCGAGCGAGCCTTTATTTACCCCGAGCGTGATGCCGGAAGTTGAGCCTGTGCGCCAGCAGCCAGCACCACAGGCCTATGCACAGCCGCAACAACCTGTTCATCAGCCGTATGCGCAGCCGCAGCAGCCCGTTCATCAGCCATATGCGCAACCGCAACAACCAGTTCAGCAACCGCAGCCGCCGCAGTTCCAGCAGCCTGCGCCTCAGCCGCAGGAGAGCCTGATTCACCCGCTGCTGATGCGTAACGGTGACAGCCGTCCGCTCCAGCGTCCAAGCACGCCGCTGCCTTCTCTGGATCTGTTAACGCCGCCGCCGTCGGAAGTGGAACCCGTCGATACCTTCGCGCTGGAGCAGATGGCGCGTCTGGTGGAAGCCCGTCTGGCCGACTTCCGTATCAAGGCTGACGTGGTGAACTACTCGCCGGGCCCTGTTATCACCCGTTTTGAACTGAACCTGGCGCCAGGCGTTAAAGCCGCGCGTATTTCTAACCTGTCCCGCGACCTGGCGCGTTCCTTGTCGACCGTTGCGGTACGTGTGGTGGAAGTGATACCGGGCAAACCTTACGTTGGTCTTGAGCTGCCGAACAAGAAACGTCAGACCGTCTACCTGCGTGAAGTGCTGGATAACACCAAATTCCGCGATAACCCATCCCCGCTGACCGTGGTGCTGGGTAAAGATATCGCTGGCGATCCGGTGGTGGCAGACCTCGCAAAAATGCCTCACCTGCTGGTCGCGGGTACTACCGGTTCCGGTAAGTCTGTCGGTGTGAACGCCATGATCCTCAGCATGCTCTATAAAGCGCAGCCGGAAGATGTGCGTTTCATCATGATCGACCCGAAAATGCTCGAACTGTCGGTCTATGAAGGTATTCCTCATCTGCTGACCGAAGTGGTCACCGACATGAAAGACGCCGCCAACGCCCTGCGCTGGAGCGTCAATGAGATGGAGCGTCGCTATAAGCTGATGTCGGCGTTGGGCGTACGTAATCTGGCCGGTTATAACGAGAAAATCGCCCAGGCTGTGCGTATGGGACGTCCGATCCCGGATCCTTACTGGAAGCCGGGTGACAGCATGGATGCCCAGCATCCGGTGCTGGAAAAACTGCCTTATATCGTCGTGCTGGTCGATGAATTCGCTGACCTGATGATGACCGTTGGTAAGAAAGTGGAAGAGTTGATTGCCCGTCTGGCGCAGAAAGCGCGTGCGGCTGGTATTCACCTTGTGCTGGCGACCCAGCGTCCTTCCGTGGACGTTATCACTGGTCTTATCAAAGCGAACATTCCGACGCGTATCGCCTTTACCGTATCAAGCAAAATTGACTCCCGTACCATTCTTGATCAGGGCGGCGCAGAGTCGCTGCTGGGAATGGGGGACATGCTCTATTCCGGCCCGAACTCCACTTCTCCGGTGCGTGTTCACGGTGCGTTTGTCCGCGACGAGGAAGTTCACGCTGTCGTGCAGGACTGGAAAGCGCGCGGTCGTCCACAATATATTGACGGCATTACCAGCGATACGGAAAGCGAAGGCGGCGGCGGTGGCTTCGACGGTGGTGAAGAGCTGGATCCGTTATTCGATCAGGCGGTTAACTTCGTTACCGAAAAACGCAAAGCGTCCATCTCAGGCGTGCAGCGTCAATTCCGCATCGGCTATAACCGCGCAGCGCGTATCATCGAGCAGATGGAAGCGCAGGGCATTGTGAGCGAGCAGGGGCATAACGGTAACCGCGAGGTGCTGGCGCCGCCGCCGTTTGATTAACCTTCAGCGTTTGCAAAGAAGGGTAAATCAGCCAAAATTAAGCATTTTCTTCTGTCGCCTGCCTTCGGGCAGGTCCAGAATAGAAGACGGAAATCCCATATCGGGAAGACGTATTTTAAGGAATAACAATGAAAAAAATCGCCATCGCCTGTGCATTACTCACCAGTTTTGTTGCCAGCAGCGTCTGGGCTGATGCAGCCAGCGACCTTAAAAGCCGACTGGATAAAGTAAGCAGCTTCCACGCCAGCTTCACGCAAAAAGTGACGGACGGCAGCGGCAACGCGGTGCAGGAAGGCCAGGGAGATTTGTGGGTAAAACGCCCAAATCTGTTCAACTGGCACATGACCCAGCCGGATGAGAGCATCCTGGTGTCTGACGGTAAAACCTTATGGTTCTACAACCCGTTCGTTGAGCAGGCTACTGCGACCTGGCTGAAAGATGCCACCAGCAATACGCCGTTTATGCTGATTGCCCGAAACCAGGCCAGCGACTGGCAGCAGTACAATATTAAACAGACGGGTGACGAGTTTGTCCTGACGCCGAAAGGCAGCAACGGCAACCTGAAGCAGTTCACCATTAACGTGAGCACCAACGGTACCATTAATCAGTTCGGCGCGGTTGAGCAGGACGATCAGCGCAGCAGCTACCAGCTTAAATCTCAGCAGAACGGCGCCGTTGATGCATCGAAATTCACCTTTACCCCGCCGAAGGGCGTGACGGTGGACGACCAACGCAATAAGTAAGAGGCGTGAGTGGGCAATCTGTCGCTCGATTTTTCAGATAACGCGTTTCAACCTCTGGCCGCCCGTATGCGGCCAGAAAATTTAGCGCAGTACATCGGCCAGCAGCACCTGCTTGCTGCCGGTAAGCCATTGCCACGCGCCATTGAGGCCGGGCATCTTCACTCCATGATCCTCTGGGGGCCCCCTGGCACCGGCAAGACCACGCTTGCAGAAGTGATCGCCCGCTATGCCAACGCAGACGTTGAACGCATCTCGGCGGTGACCTCCGGCGTGAAGGAGATCCGTGAGGCGATCGAGCGTGCGCGGCAGAACCGCAATGCCGGGCGGCGCACCATCCTCTTCGTGGACGAAGTCCACCGCTTCAACAAGAGCCAGCAGGATGCCTTCCTGCCGCATATTGAAGACGGCACGATCTTCTTCATCGGCGCGACCACCGAGAATCCGTCGTTTGAACTGAACTCGGCGCTACTCTCCCGCGCGCGCGTTTATCTGCTCAAATCGCTGACTACCGAGGATATTGAAAAGGTTCTCACCCAGGCGATGGACGACAAAGCGCGCGGCTACGGCGGGCAGGATATCGTTCTGCCCGACGACACGCGTCGTGCGATCGCGGAGCTGGTCAACGGCGATGCGCGTCGGGCGCTGAATACGCTAGAAATGATGGCCGATATGGCCGAAGTCGACGATGCCGGGAAGCGGGTGCTTAAACCGGAATTGCTCACCGAAATTGCAGGTGAACGCAGCGCCCGTTTCGACAATAAAGGCGACCGTTTTTACGACCTGATCTCGGCGCTGCATAAGTCGGTACGCGGCAGCGCGCCGGATGCGGCGCTTTACTGGTACGCGCGCATTATCACTGCGGGCGGCGATCCGCTATATGTCGCGCGCCGCTGTCTGGCGATTGCGTCTGAAGATGTTGGCAATGCCGATCCTCGCGCTATGCAGGTTGCGCTGTCGGCCTGGGACTGCTTCACCCGCGTTGGACCCGCGGAGGGCGAACGTGCCATCGCGCAGGCGATTGTTTATCTGGCCTGCGCGCCGAAAAGCAATGCGGTTTATACCGCGTTTAAAGCGGCGATGTCGGATGCGCGTGAACGTCCGGACTACGATGTTCCGGTTCATTTGCGTAATGCACCGACCAAACTGATGAAAGAGATGGGGTATGGGCAGGAGTACCGCTACGCTCATGATGAACCCAATGCCTACGCCGCAGGGGAGGAATATTTCCCGCAGGAGATGGCACAAACGCGCTATTATCGCCCCACAAACAGAGGTCTTGAAGGCAAGATTGGTGAAAAGCTCACCTGGCTCGCCGGACAGGATCAAAATAGCCCTATAAAACGCTACCGTTAGTTCAATCGTTGCGGTAATGTTGGCGTAGTATCCTTGTGGCCGCAGGCTGTGGTCACATTTTCCTATTTTAATTCGATAAGCACAGGATAAGCATGCTCGATCCCAATCTGCTGCGTAATGAGCCAGACGCAGTCGCTGAAAAACTGGCACGCCGGGGCTTTAAGCTGGATGTAGATAAGCTACGCGCTCTTGAAGAGCGTCGTAAAGTACTGCAGGTACAAACTGAAAATCTGCAGGCAGAGCGTAACTCTCGATCGAAATCCATCGGCCAGGCGAAAGCGCGCGGGGAAGATATTGAGCCATTACGCCTGGAAGTGAACAAGCTGGGTGAAGAACTGGATCAGGCGAAAGCTGAGCTGGACGTTCTTCAGGCCGAGATTCGTGATATTGCCCTGGCTATCCCGAATATTCCTGACGACAGCGTGCCTGTCGGCAAAGATGAAAACGACAACGTTGAAGTGAAGCGCTGGGGTACGCCTCGTGAGTTTGACTTCGAAGTACGCGATCACGTGACGCTGGGCGAAATGCACGCGGGCCTGGACTTTGCGGCAGCGGTTAAGCTCACAGGTTCTCGCTTCGTGGTGATGAAAGGCCAGATTGCCCATCTGCACCGCGCGCTGGCGCAGTTCATGCTGGATCTGCACACCGAGCAGCATGGCTACAGCGAAACCTACGTGCCGTATCTGGTCAACCACGATACGCTGTACGGTACGGGCCAGCTGCCGAAATTTGCCGGCGACCTGTTCCATACCCGCCCGCTGGACGAAGAAGCAGACAGCAGCAACTACGCGCTGATCCCAACCGCGGAAGTGCCGCTGACTAACCTCGTGCGTGATGAGATCATCGACGAAGACGATCTGCCGATCAAACTGACGGCACATTCACCGTGCTTCCGTTCTGAAGCCGGTTCTTACGGTCGCGACACACGCGGTTTGATCCGTATGCACCAGTTCGACAAAGTTGAGATGGTGCAGATCGTTCGTCCAGAAGAATCCATGGACGCGCTGGAAGAGATGACCGGCCACGCGGAGAAGGTGCTGGAGCTGCTGGGTCTGCCGTACCGTCGTATGGCTCTGTGTACCGGTGATATGGGCTTTGGCGCCTGCAAAACCTTCGATCTGGAAGTGTGGGTGCCTGCGCAGAACACCTACCGTGAAATCTCCTCCTGCTCTAACGTCTGGGATTTCCAGGCGCGCCGCATGCAGGCACGCTGCCGCAGCAAATCTGACAAGAAAACCCGTCTGGTACATACCCTGAACGGTTCTGGTCTGGCTGTGGGTCGTACCCTGGTTGCCGTGCTGGAAAACTATCAGCAGGCAGACGGTCGTATCGAGATCCCTGAAGTGCTGCGTCCATACATGAAAGGCCAGCAGTACATCGGTTAATATTTGTCTTAAAACAAAAAAGCGCCTCAGGGCGCTTTTTTTATGCTTATGAATTGATACGACGCAATACCCCCTCCCTCTAAAGTAGTAATACTCCTCCAATGAAAGTCAGCATAAAACGCTGATAACGAAAATATTCGTTATATATAAAACTACATAGCGGTTTGCGCCGCCTCTCTTTTCTTTGTGAGCAACCAAAGTGAGTCTCTATGAAAATCAACGCGCCTGAAGCATTAATGGCTGCCGAGGTCACTCGCCGTGGTTTGATGAAAACCACGGCTATAGGCGGCCTGGCCGTAGCCAGCAGTGCCTTCACGCTCCCCTTTACCCGACTGGCGTCGGCGGCTGATGCTCTGTCTCCGGCCACTTCCCCGGAAAAAGTGGTGTGGAGTGCCTGTACCGTCAACTGCGGTAGCCGTTGTCCGCTGCGTATGCATGTGGTGGATGGTGAAATTAAATATGTCGAAACCGACAATACCGGGGACGATAACTACGAAGGGTTACATCAGGTCCGTGCCTGCCTGCGCGGTCGCTCCATGCGTCGTCGCGTCTATAATCCTGACCGCCTGAAATACCCGATGAAGCGCGTCGGTAAGCGTGGGGAAGGGAAGTTCGAGCGGATTAGCTGGGATGAAGCCTACGATATCATTGCCACTAACATGCAGCGTTTGATTAAAGAGTACGGCAACGAATCCATCTACCTGAACTACGGTACCGGGACGCTTGGCGGCACGCTGACCCGTTCCTGGCCACCGGGTAAAACGCTGGTGGCGCGCCTGATGAACTGCTGCGGCGGTTATCTCAATCACTATGGTGACTACTCATCGGCGCAGATTGCTGCTGGCCTGAACTACACCTATGGCGGCTGGGCGGACGGAAACAGCCCGTCTGATATCGAAAATAGTAAGCTGGTGGTGCTGTTCGGCAATAACCCGGGTGAAACCCGCATGAGCGGCGGTGGGGTAACCTACTACCTCGAACAGGCCCGCGCCAAATCCAATGCCCGCATGATCATCATCGACCCACGCTACACCGACACCGGCGCCGGACGTGAAGATGAGTGGATTCCCATTCGTCCGGGGACCGACGCCGCGCTGGTCTCCGCCCTGGCGTGGGTGATGATCACTGAGAATCTTGTCGATCAGCCTTTCCTGGATAAATACTGCGTCGGCTATGACGAGAAAACTCTGCCAGCCAGCGCGCCGGCAAACGGTCACTACAAGGCGTATATTCTCGGACAGGGCAGCGACGGCGTGGCGAAAACGCCGGAGTGGGCGTCCACCATCACCGGCATCCCGGCTGAGCGTATCGTTCAGCTGGCGCGTGAAATTGTTTCAGCCAAACCGGCCTATATCAGCCAGGGCTGGGGTCCGCAGCGTCATGCGAACGGCGAAATCGCGACCCGTGCCATCTCCATGCTCTCCATTCTGACCGGCAACGTCGGCATTCACGGCGGTAACACCGGCGCGCGTGAAGGTTCATATGAAGTGCCGTTCGAACGTATGCCGACGCTGGATAACCCGGTTCAGACCAGCATCTCCATGTTTATGTGGACCGATGCGATTGAACGCGGCCCGGAAATGACCGCCCTGCGCGACGGCGTGCGCGGCAAGGACAAGCTGGACGTGCCGATCAAGATGATCTGGAACTATGCCGGTAACTGCCTCATCAACCAGCATTCAGAAATCAACCGTACCCATGAAATCCTGCAGGACGACAAGAAGTGCGAGATGATTGTGGTGATCGACTGCCACATGACCTCTTCGGCGAAATATGCCGATATCCTGCTGCCGGACTGCACCGCCTCTGAGCAGATGGATTTCGCGCTGGATGCATCCTGCGGCAACATGTCCTACGTGATTTTTACCGACCAGGCGATTAAACCGCGCTTTGAGTGCAAAACCATTTATGAGATGACCTCCGAGCTGGCGAAACGTCTTGGCGTTGAGCAGCAGTTTACCGAGGGACGGACTCAGGAAGGGTGGATGCGCCATCTGCATGAACTCTCCCGTAAGGCCATTCCTGACCTGCCGGACTTTGACACCTTCCGCAAGCAGGGGATGTACAAACAGCGCGATCCGGAAGGGCACCACGTGGCGTACAAAGCGTTCCGTGAAGATCCGCAGGCGAACCCGCTGACCACGCCGTCGGGCAAAATCGAAATCTATTCCGAAGAGTTGGCAAAAATTGCGTCAACCTGGGAACTGCCGGAAGGGGACGTTATCGATCCGCTGCCGATCTACACGCCGGGCTTTGAAAACTACAACGATCCGCTGACGGCGAAATTCCCGCTGCAGCTGACCGGCTTCCACTACAAAGCGCGTGTTCACTCTACCTACGGTAACGTCGACGTGCTGAAAGCCGCCTGCCGACAGGAGATGTGGATCAACCCGATGGATGCCAAAGCGCGAGGCATCAGCAATGGCGATCGCGTGCGGATCTTCAACGGTCGCGGCGAGGTTCACATTGAAGCCAAAGTGACGCCGCGCATGATGCCCGGCGTGGTGGCGCTGGGTGAAGGTGCCTGGTATAGCCCTGATGCAAACCGCATCGACCAGGCTGGCAGTATTAACGTACTGACCACGCAGCGTCCGTCGCCGCTGGCGAAAGGCAACCCATCCCACACAAACCTTGTCCAGGTTGAAAAGGTTTAAGGAGTAACCGATGACAACTCAGTATGGATTTTTTATTGATTCCAGCCGTTGCACCGGGTGCAAAACCTGCGAGCTGGCCTGTAAAGATTACAAAGACCTGACCCCGGACGTCAGCTTCCGCCGTATTTATGAATACGCCGGGGGGGACTGGCAGGAAGATAACGGCGTCTGGCATCAGAACGTCTTTGCCTATTACCTGTCAATTGCCTGTAACCACTGTGAAGATCCGGCCTGTACCAAGGTCTGCCCGAGCGGGGCGATGCACAAGCGTGAAGACGGTTTTGTTGTGGTGGACGAAGATGTCTGCATCGGCTGTCGGTACTGCCATATGGCGTGCCCGTACGGCGCACCGCAGTACAATGCCGCCAAAGGTCATATGACCAAATGCGACGGTTGCCACACCCGCGTAGCGGACGGCAAAAAGCCGATTTGCGTCGAGTCCTGCCCGCTGCGCGCGCTGGACTTCGGTCCGATTGAAGAGCTGCGTCAAAAACACGGGCAGCTCGCTGCCGTGGCGCCGCTGCCGTCTGCGCACTTCACGAAGCCGAGCATTGTAATTAAACCTAACGCCAACAGCCGTCCTACAGGGGACACCACCGGCTACCTGGCAAATCCGAAGGAGGTGTGAGATGGGAAGTGGATGGCATGAATGGCCGCTGATGATCTTCACGGTCTTTGGTCAGTGCGTGGCGGGTGGTTTCATTGTGCTCGCGCTGGCGCTGTTGAAAGGTCGCCTTAATGCTGAACAGCAGCAGCGTTTAGTGTTGAGCATGTTTGGCCTGTGGGTGCTGATGGGGATTGGGTTTATCGCCTCTACGCTTCACCTGGGGTCGCCTATGCGCGCGTTTAACTCCCTGAACCGCGTGGGTGCCTCATCCCTCAGTAATGAGATTGCCAGCGGAGCAATTTTCTTTGCCGTCGGTGGGCTGGGCTGGCTGCTGGCCGCCATGAAAAAATTGCCTGCGGGTCTGCGCAGCCTGTGGCTAATCGTGACCATGGTGTTGGGCGTGGTGTTCGTGTGGATGATGGTGCGCGTCTATAACACCATCGATACCGTTCCAACCTGGTACAGCGTCTGGACGCCAATGAGCTTCTTCCTGACGATGTTTATCGGCGGACCGCTGCTGGGCTACCTGCTGCTGCGCGTGGCGGGCGTAGACGGGTGGGCAATGCGTTTGTTGCCCGCTGTTTCGCTGCTGGCGCTGGTGGTGAGTGCGATGGTCGCCCTGATGCAGGGAGCAGAACTGGCAACCATTCACAGCTCTATCCAGCAGGCTTCTGCCCTGGTACCGGACTACGGTGCTCTGATGGCCTGGCGCATCGTTCTGCTGGTCGCCGCGTTGGTATTCTGGATTGCTCCTCAGCTCAAAGGTTATCAGCCCGCGCTGCCGCTGCTGTCACTGGCTTTTGTGCTGGTACTGGCGGGTGAACTGATTGGTCGCGGCGTGTTCTACGGGTTGCATATGACTGTAGGTATGGCTATCGCCAGTTAACGTTGTATTTGGTTATATCAAGCCGGGCCTGAGTGCCCGGCTTTTTCTTTTTTCGATCATGAAATTTTTCGACTGTCGTTTTGTTTTAATTTTGCCCATTAATAAATGAAAACAGAGACATAATTAATATCTATAGCAGGCGTGGCATTAGCAGGATAAGTTTTTTAAATCGACAGGGAACATATTGTGCGAGGCGGCTAAATCAGTGGATTGACTTTGTTTTTGCCAGTGGCATGATGCGCACGAAATCTGAACTTCCTCACGGCTTTTTAATCCATGACCACCTATACCCGGCCAGTGCTGCTGTTGCTCTGTGGCTTGCTTCTGTTGACCCTGGCGATCGCAGTGTTAAATACGCTCGTCCCGCTGTGGCTTGCCCATGAAAACTTACCGACCTGGCAGGTGGGTATGGTCAGCTCGTCCTTTTTTACCGGCAACCTTCTTGGAACCCTGGTGACCGGGAGCCTGATCAAGCGCTTTGGCTTTAACCGCAGCTATTATCTGGCTTCGCTGATTTTCGCTGCCGGGTGTGCGGGGCTGGGCCTGATGGTCGGCTTCTGGAGCTGGATGGCATGGCGCTTTATCGCCGGTGTAGGCTGCGCGATGATTTGGGTAGTCGTTGAAAGTGCGCTGATGTGCAGCGGCACCTCCCGTAATCGTGGACGCCTGCTGGCAGCCTATATGATGGTTTATTACGTCGGCACCGTACTGGGGCAACTGATGGTCAGCAAGCTGCCAACCGACCTCATGAGCGTTCTGCCGTGGGTAACGGGTATGGTGCTGGCCGCGATCTTGCCTTTGCTCTTCACGCGCATCGTGAACCAGAACAGCGAACACCAGGAAGCAACCCACGTCTGGCCAATGCTCAGACTGCGTCATGCGCGTCTGGGCGTTAACGGCTGCATTATATCGGGGATTGTACTGGGCTCGCTCTATGGTCTGATGCCGCTCTATCTGAATCATCAGGGCGTCAGCGATTCCGGAATTGGATTCTGGATGGCGGTCATGGTGAGTGCGGGGATCGTCGGGCAGTGGCCGATTGGCCGTCTGGCGGACCGCTTTGGTCGTTTGCTGGTGCTGCGCGTTCAGGTCTTCGTGGTCATCATGGGATGTCTTGCCATGCTCAGCAACGCCGCAATGGCGCCTGCGCTGTTCATTCTCGGGGCCGCCGGCTTTACGCTCTATCCGGTGGCGATGGCCTGGGCCTGTGAGAAAGTTGAGCATCACCAGCTGGTGGCAATGAACCAGGCGCTGTTACTGAGCTATACCATCGGCAGCTTATTAGGGCCGACGTTTACCGCGATGCTGATGCAGAATTACTCCGACAATTTACTGTTTATCATGATTGCCAGCGTGTCGTTTATATATCTCTTAATGCTGCTGCGTAAAGCAGGTGAGCATCCAACGCCTGTGGCACATGCCTGATTAAATTAAAGCCTGTCGATGACAGGCTTTTTTGTCCCTGTCACAACTAAGAGTTTTACTTATTGTTTGTTTATTGCGCCAGGCGATAATTCATGTGAGTCCTACCACTATAAGGCAGCAATCATGTCTATTCGTCGTTTTTCCACTACCGCACTTGCCGTAGTGTTGTCTTTAACGTTTGCAACGGCTCCGGTCATGGCTAATCCTGGAAACGGGAATGGCGGTGGTCACGGAAACGGTGGCGGGCAAGGTAATGGCGGTAATCATGGTAACGGGAATTCTGGTAACTCCGGCAACCATGGAAATAAGCAAAATAGCGGACAGGATAGCCCTGGAAAATCGAATAAGAGCTTCAAAAATAGCAAAGATGTCGGTAATGATGTTGATGCTCGCGTGAGCTTCGATCATGCGCGTCACCTGGCGCTGAATTATGGCTTAACGGGTTATGACTCTCTGCCTCCGGGCATCGCGAAAAACCTGGCGCGCGGTAAGCCGCTTCCTCCGGGCATTGCGAAGAAAACCGTGCCAGCCTCTATGCTGGACCAGCTTCCTTCCTACCCGGGCTATGAATGGCGCGTGGTCGGGGACGACCTGGTCTTAATTGCGCTGAGCACAGCCATTGTGACGTCCGTTATTAACGGTGTATTTAAATAGAATATAAAAAGGCCCGGTTTTACCGGGCCTTTTCGTTAATACATGACCTTGTGGCCATACTGCTCGAGAATACCTTTCACGCGTTCCATCGTCTCTTTTTTCGGCGGCTTCACGCCATCGAGTTTGTACTCTTCGCCCATGGCCACCCATTTATGTTTACCCAGCTCGTGATAGGGCAGAAGCTCGATTTTCTCGACGTTGCCCATGTCACGGGTGAATTCCCCCAGGCGGTGCGCGGAGTCGTCGTCGTCTGACCAGCCAGGAACAACCACGTAGCGGATCCAGGTTTTGATGCCTTTGTCGGCTATGTATTTGGCAAACTCCAGCGTGCGGTGGTTTGAGACACCAACGAGGTTCTGATGGATCTCATCGTTCATCTGTTTGAGATCGAGCATCACCAGATCGGTCACTTCAAGCAGTTCATCAATCACCGGATCGTAGCGACGTACAAAGCCATTGGTATCCAGGCAGGTATGAATGCCTTCTTTGTGGCAGGCGCGGAACCAGTCACGGACAAATTCAGCCTGAAGAATGGCTTCACCGCCGGATGCGGTGACGCCGCCACCGGACGCGTTCATAAAGTGGCGGTAGGTCACCACCTCTTTCATCAAGTCTTCAACGGTCACTTCTTTGCCGCCGTGCGTGTCCCAGGTATCGCGGTTATGGCAGTACAGGCAGCGCATCAGGCAGCCCTGGAAAAAGGTGATAAAGCGGATGCCCGGGCCATCAACGGTGCCACAGGATTCAAAGGAGTGAATACGACCAATAGTTGACATTGCGGTGATATCTCCATCATCGGCCCGTCCCGGGCCTGTGTATGCACAGCTCAAAGCCGGCTGTGTTAAGTCTGTTTTGGCTGTTATCCATTAAGTATAGATAGCGGACAAAAGAGACTGAGGTGGAGAGGGTGCTAAAAAGGCCCCACTGACGTGGAGCCTTTATTGTACGCTTGTTAACGCGTGATTTCAGTCAATTCCACTTACATGGACTGAGTGAAAGTACGGGTGATAACGTCCTGCTGCTGTTCTTTAGTCAGGGAGTTAAAACGTACTGCGTAGCCAGATACGCGGATGGTCAGCTGAGGATATTTCTCAGGGTGTTCCATCGCGTCGAGCAGCATTTCACGGTTCATTACGTTCACGTTCAGGTGCTGACCACCTTCGATGGACGCTTCGTGGTGGAAGTAACCATCCATCAGACCCGCGAGGTTGGTTTTACGCACTTCGTCGTCTTTACCCAGCGCGTTTGGCACGATAGAGAAGGTGTAAGAGATACCATCTTTCGCGTAGGCAAACGGCAGTTTAGCTACGGAAGTCAGAGAGGCAACAGCACCTTTCTGATCACGACCGTGCATTGGGTTAGCACCTGGGCCGAATGGCGCGCCAGCACGACGACCGTCTGGGGTGTTACCGGTTTTCTTACCATACACAACGTTAGAGGTGATGGTCAGAACAGACTGAGTCGGGATAGCGTTACGGTAGGTAGTCAGTTTCTGAATTTTCTTCATGAAACGTTCTACCAGGTCAACCGCCATGTCATCAACGCGAGAGTCGTTGTTACCAAACTGAGGATATTCGCCTTCGATTTCGAAGTCGATAGCCAGACCGTCTTCGTCACGAATTGGTTTAACTTTCGCATATTTGATTGCAGACAGGGAGTCAGCAGCAACGGACAGACCAGCGATACCACACGCCATGGTGCGGATAACGTCACGGTCGTGCAGCGCCATCAGAGAGGCTTCGTAGCTGTACTTGTCGTGCATGTAGTGGATAACGTTCAGTGCAGTGACGTACTGCTTAGCCAGCCAGTCCATGAAGTGATCCATGCGGTCCATGACTTCGTCGAAGTTCAGAACGTCGCCTTTGATCGGCTCAGATTTAGGACCAACCTGCATTTTCAGTTTTTCATCAACGCCGCCGTTGATAGCGTACAGCATGGTTTTCGCCAGGTTTGCTCGCGCACCGAAGAACTGCATTTGTTTACCAACAACCATTGGGCTTACGCAGCAAGCGATAGCGTAATCGTCGTTGTTGAAGTCCGGACGCATCAGGTCATCGTTCTCGTACTGCAGAGAAGAGGTATCGATGGACACTTTAGCGGCGAATTTCTTGAAGTTCAGAGGCAGTTTTTCAGACCACAGAACGGTGATGTTCGGCTCCGGAGAAGGACCCATGGTGTACAGGGTGTTCAGGAAGCGGAAGCTGTTTTTGGTAACCAGAGTACGGCCGTCAACGCCCATACCGCCGATAGATTCTGTTGCCCAGATTGGGTCACCAGAGAACAGTTCATCATATTCAGGAGTACGCAGGAAGCGAACCATACGCAGTTTCATGACCAGGTGGTCAATCATTTCCTGAGCGTCTTGCTCGGTGATTTTGCCTGCTTTCAGGTCACGTTCGATGTAAGCATCCAGGAAGGTGGATACGCGACCGAAGGACATTGCTGCACCGTTCTGAGACTTAACTGCGGCCAGGTAGCCGAAGTAGGTCCACTGGATAGCTTCCTGAGCGTTGGTAGCAGGACCAGAGATATCGCAGCCGTATTTAGCAGCCATCTCTTTGATCTGACCCAGCGCGCGGTGCTGTTCAGCGATCTCTTCACGCAGGCGGATGGTCGCTTCCAGGTTTACGCCGTTTTCCAGATCGGACTGCAGGGAAACAAACTGCGCGTACTTGTCTTTCATCAGGAAGTCGATACCGTACAGCGCAACGCGACGGTAGTCACCGATGATACGGCCACGGCCATACGCATCTGGCAGACCGGTCAGAACGCCAGATTTACGGCAGTTCAGAATGTCTTTGGTGTAAACATCGAATACGCCCTGGTTGTGGGTTTTGCGGTATTCGGTGAAGATTTTTTTCAGCATTGGGTCCAGCTCGCGGTTATACGCTTTGCAGGAACCTTCAACCATTTTAATACCACCAAACGGGATGATTGCGCGTTTCAGTGGTGCTTCAGTCTGCAGACCAACGATTTTCTCAAGGGCTTTGTTGATATAGCCAGCATCGTGAGAAGTGATGGTGGAAGCAACGGAGGTGTCAAAATCAACTGGCGCGTGAGTGCGGTTTTCCAGTTTAACGCCTTCCATTACGCTGTCCCACAGCTTGGTGGTCGCGTCAGTTGCGCCAGCCAGGAAGGATTCGTCACCTTCATACGGGGTATAGTTTTTCTGAATGAAGTCACGTACGTTTACTTCATTCTGCCAGTCACCTTTCGCAAAACCTTCCCAGGCTGTGGCTAACTTTTCATTAAGCTCGGACATGTAACACCTACCTTCTTAAGTGGATTTTTTATTTACTGCCTGAGAAAACCATCAATGATGATCGTCGCCACGCAGGTAAATGACCCAGTATGTCAACCCAACTAACAGACCCCCACCGATAATGTTCCCGATAGTGACAGGGATCAGGTTATCAGTAATGAAATTCATAATAGTCAGGTGTGAGAAACTTTCCGGGGATGAACCAACTGCGGTCCAGAACTCCGGGCTCGCAAAGTCGCGGATGACAATGCCCATTGGGATCATGAACATATTCGCGATACTGTGCTCAAAGCCGCTGGCAACAAACATCGCAACCGGCAGAACCATAATTAAGGCTTTGTCCATCAGGCTACGACCCGAGTAGCTCATCCATACAGCCAGGCAGACCATCAGGTTAGCGAGGATGCCGAGAGCAACGGCTTCGATAAATGTGTGGTGCATTTTGTGGTCGGCGGTTTGCAGGACGTTAAGGCCCCAGCCACCGTTGGCGGTCATGTACTCGCCAGAAAGCCACATCAACAAAACAAAGAGCAGACAGCCAACCAGGTTACCCACGTAAACATTAAGCCAGTTACGTGCCAGCTGACCCCAGGTAATTCTTCCGCTGGCCTTTGCCACGACAATCAGCACCGTTGAGGTGAAGAGGTCGGCGCCGCAGATGACGCAGAGAATCAGACCCAGTGAGAAACAAATGCCGCCAATCAGTTTGGCCATACCGAAAGGCATTCCGGCAGTACCGGTGGTGGCGGTGATGTAGAAGACGAAAGCGATAGAGATGAACACACCAGCCGTGATCGCCAGATAGAACGTCTTCATCGGGTGTTTCGTTGCTTTATAGACACCCGCTTCTTCGGCAACTTTGGCCATCGCAGCAGGGAGTAAAAGATCAAAAGGGTTGTCAGCTTTCACACTAACTCTCTCTTTATTAAGTCGGCGACGAGATACTAACAAAGCATTATAGAAGAGAAATTGATATAGATCATATCTCGCCTGGCTTATAGGCCCGCAGTGTGTATGGATTTACAGCAAATGCGGAGTAAGTGTTTGATTATCCGTATAAAAATAAATTTTAAAAGTTATGAAAAGAGTTGAATTTTTTCGTTCAGCCACCTCGGATACAGTTAATTAATATGGAGTATTTACCATAAAAAGTAACAGTAAAGCCCAGGTAAATATTATTATATTTACCCATGTTTAACTTTATTATTACAATCAACAGTCATTGCCGAAGAAAATAAAAAACGGGGCAATGAAATTGCCCCGTAATATAGCCCAGACGATTGAATACGCCTACTGCTGGTAATGTTATGTGCGCTTATTTTGACCAGTAAGCGGCTTTTGCTTTCTGCAGTTTTTCGTAGGCCTTCAGCAGCGACTGGTGCGCCGGGAAGGCTTGCAGATCGCTATCAACAGCCTGCAGGCCATAGAACGGCGCTTCAGCGCTCAGGGCCGCGCTGGCTGCTTCTACAGCCTCAGCACCGTACATGCGCACGAAAGCGTTCAGGTATTGCAGCGGTTCGCGATCCTCTTCCTGTGCAAGCAGCAGCAGGGTTTGCAAGCAACGGTAATAGTTGGTGCGCTCGGCAGAGAAGACCGACTGGTTGAACTCCATGGTCCACTCGGTCCAGACCAGGGCCTGATCCAGGTCGCCACCCGCCAGGGCCAGCATCGCTTTCAGTTCACCGATACGCAGGGTATACCAGCCGTTATCTTTACCGGTCGCCAGACCCAGGAGTTCGCGTACGCGGGTGAAGTCATCGTGGCCTTCCTCGTCCAGTTGGGCGATCAGGTTCAGATAATCTTCTTTTTCCCACTCGCTGCCAGGCAGAGCCAGCAGCGTTTCGCGCAGATGTGCACCCATGCTGTTATTCGCCAGCCACAGATCTTCTGCAGGGTAGATGTCGGACATGCCGGGAACAATAATGCGGCATGCATAGACGCCCAGGTGCTCGTAGTCGGCGATATAGACGTCCTGGTCTTCGGCTTTGAAAATCGCCATCAGCGTCGCGAACTCTTCTTCCGTTGTCCCTGCAAAGCTCCAGTCCACGAACGGATAGTCTGCGTCCTGTTTGAACATATCCCAGGAGATCAAACCGCTGGAGTCAATGAAGTGGGTTTCGAGGTTCGTATGTTCAGCCACTTCTTCATCGTCAAACGTTGGCGGTGTGAACACGTCGAGATCTTTCAGGCTACGGCCCTGCAGCAGCTCGGTGACGGTGCGTTCCAGCGCCACGCCGAAGTCAGGGTGCGCGCCAAAGGAGGCGAAACAGGTGCCGTTTGTCGGGTTGAACAGCACGACGCAGATAACCGGGTACTTGCCGCCCAGCGAGCCGTCATAGGCAAAGATTGGGAAACCTTCTGCTTCCAGCTTAGCGATGGATTCCACCACGCCCGGGTAGCGCGCCAGCACGTCGGCCGGAATTTCAGGCAGGCTAATGGATTCGGCAATGATGCGGTTTTTAATGTGGCGTTCAAAGACTTCGGAAAGGCCCTGCACGCGCGCTTCATTGCGGGTGTTACCCGCGGACATACCGTTGGACACATACAGGTTGCCGACGATGTTCATCGGGATATAGACGGTCTGCTCGTCAGACTGACGGGTAAACGGCAGGGCGCAGATCCCACGATCCTCATTGCCAGACTGCAGATCGATCAGCATGCTGGCGGTCAGTTCGTTGTCTGGATCGTAGAAGGCACGCAGGCGTGCGTCGAGAATACCTTCCGGCAGTTCGTCGTCTTCGGTCAGCGGGAACCATTTTTCATTTGGATAGTGAACGAACGGGCCGTTAGCGATGGTCTCGCCCAGCCAGAAGTCAGCGAAGAAATAGTTGGTGGACAGACGCTCAAAATACTCACCCAGCGCAGAAGCCAGTGCCGCTTTTTTTGTCGCGCCTTTACCGTTGGTAAAGCACAGGGCACAGTCTTTATCGCGAATATGCACGGACCAGACGTGAGGCACCGGATTGAGCCAGGAGGCTTCTTCGATGTTAAAACCCAGGTCGGTCAGTTTCTGCTGGAAGCGAGCGATGGAATCTTCCAGAGCGGCATCTTTGCCGGGGATAAACGTTTGAGTCATGGCGTTCACTTTTATCGTACGTAAAGCGCGCAATGATACGGGTTTTGCGTGACGGGTGCTATCTTCGGCGAAAATAAATGGCTGGGCTATGCTTAGTGGCAGTAACTGACTGTTAAGGCATAGAAAAATGAAAGCATTTGATCTCCAGCGGATGGCGTTTGATAAAGTTCCTCCTGAATTTCTGGGCGAAGTGGCGCTCCGCAGCCTGTACACCTTCGTACTTGTCTTCCTGTTTCTTAAAATCACCGGCCGTCGCGGCGTACGGCAGATGTCGCTCTTTGAGGTGTTGATCATCCTGACGCTGGGTTCAGCGGCGGGGGATGTCGCCTTCTATGATGATGTGCCGATGGTGCCGGTGTTTATCGTTTTTGTTTCACTGGCGCTTCTTTATCGCCTTGTCATGTGGCTGATGTCGAAAAGCGAAAAGCTGGAAGATCTGCTTGAGGGGAAGCCGGTCGTTATCGTCGAGGACGGGCAGTTGGCCTGGGAAAATGTACAAAGCGCCAATATGACCGAGTTCGAGTTCTTTATGGAGCTACGACTGAATAGCGTTGAACAGCTCGGGCAGGTGCGTCTGGCGATCATGGAGACCAACGGGCAGATCAGCGTCTATTACTATTCTGACGACGAGGTGAAGCCGGGACTGTGTATCCTGCCGGATATGCTGATCGAGCGTTTCAGAACCGTACCTGAGTCAGGCGAGTATGCCTGCGTGAGATGTAGCCACGTGCTCGCGATGCAGCCGGGGGATCGTCAATTATGCCCCCGCTGTGCAAATCCGGAATGGACGAAGGTTAGCCGGGCCAAACGCATCACCTGACAGCCATTTTGTCGGTTTTGTCATGGCGAGGCGGCAGATTGTTTTGTGTGACGCGGGGCACATTTCACGGGTCATAAGTTTTAGACATTGCGGCGCGTGTCACTGAATGATAAAACCGATATCCACAGTTATAACTTATGGCTTTTAGCGTGGTGAGGGGAAATGGCTCAAGTCTTTAATTTCAGTTCAGGTCCGGCAATGTTACCGGCAGACGTGCTTAAACAGGCTCAACAGGAACTCTGTGACTGGAACGGTCTCGGTACGTCGGTGATGGAAATCAGCCACCGTGGTAAAGAGTTTATTCAGGTGGCCGAAGAGGCAGAAAAGGATTTTCGCGATCTGCTGAATATTCCCTCGAACTACAAAGTATTGTTCTGCCACGGCGGTGGACGCGGCCAGTTTGCAGGCGTTCCGCTGAATATCCTTGGTGACAAAACGACGGCAGACTACGTTGACGCGGGATACTGGGCGGCAA
Organism: Enterobacter sp. 241F3; assembly: GCF_034106785.1. NCBI lineage: Bacteria > Pseudomonadati > Pseudomonadota > Gammaproteobacteria > Enterobacterales > Enterobacteriaceae > Enterobacter > Enterobacter sp. 241F3. The sequence goes on along the minus strand of NZ_JAWNDD010000001.1, from coordinate 897,647 downwards.
GCGCCGTTAAAGAAGCGCATAAATACTGCACGCCGAATGTTATCGACGCCAAAGTGACCGTTGATGGCCTGCGCGCCGTGAAGCCAATGAACGAGTGGCAGCTTTCTGATAACGCAGCGTATCTGCACTACTGCCCGAACGAAACCATTGACGGGATTGCCATCGACGAGACGCCAAACTTCGGCAGCGATGTCGTGGTTGCCGCCGACTTCTCCTCCACCATTCTGTCTGCGCCAATTGATGTCAGCCGCTACGGCGTTATCTATGCGGGCGCGCAGAAAAATATCGGTCCGGCCGGTTTGACTATCGTCGTCGTGCGTGAAGACCTGCTGGGTAAAGCGCATAAATCCTGCCCGTCGATTCTCGATTACACCGTGCTGAACGATAACGATTCTATGTTCAACACCCCACCAACGTTTGCCTGGTACCTTTCCGGCCTGGTCTTCAAATGGCTGAAGCAAAACGGCGGCGTGGCGCAGATGGACAAGGTGAATCAGCAGAAAGCTGAACTGCTGTATGGCGTGATCGACAAAAGCGATTTCTATCGCAACGATGTGGCGAAAGCTAACCGTTCCCGGATGAACGTGCCGTTCCAGCTGGCGGACAGCAGCCTAGATAAAGTGTTCCTGGAAGAGTCCTTCGCGGCAGGCCTGCATTCGCTCAAAGGTCACCGTGTCGTTGGCGGCATGCGTGCCTCCATCTATAACGCGATGCCGCTGGAAGGCGTTAAAGCTCTGACGGATTTCATGATCGACTTCGAACGTCGCCACGGTTAATAGCGCTGTTTTCACCCCCGTAGCCCTGCTGCGGGGTTTTTATTATGTTGAGTTGAGAGTTAAGTTTTCATGGAATCCCTGACGTTACAACCTATCGCGCGGGTAGATGGCACCATTAATCTGCCTGGTTCAAAAAGTGTCTCGAACCGCGCTCTGCTGCTGGCAGCACTGGCAAACGGCACCACCGTCCTTACAAACCTGCTGGACAGCGATGACGTACGCCATATGCTCAATGCGCTGAAAGCGTTGGGTGTTCATTACATTCTCTCCGACGATCGTACCCGCTGCGAAGTGACCGGCAGCGGCGGCGCGCTGCAGACGGATGAAGAGCTTGAGCTGTTTCTGGGCAACGCGGGTACCGCGATGCGTCCGCTGGCGGCGGCCCTGTGTCTTGGGCGCAACAACATTGTGCTGACCGGCGAACCTCGCATGAAAGAGCGTCCGATTGGCCATCTGGTGGATGCCCTGCGTCAGGGCGGCGCGCAGGTTGAGTATCTGGAGCAGGAAAACTATCCGCCACTGCGTCTGCGCGGTGGTTTTAACGGCGGTCATGTCGAGGTTGACGGCAGCGTCTCCAGCCAGTTCCTGACGGCACTGCTGATGACCGCGCCGCTGGCACCGCAGGATACGGTTATTACGATTAAAGGCGAGCTGGTCTCCAAACCTTATATTGATATCACCCTGCACCTGATGAAAACCTTCGGTGTCGAGGTGGAAAACCAGTCTTATCAGCGCTTCGTGGTGCGTGGAGCGCAGCAGTACCAGTCTCCGGGCAGCTATCTGGTTGAAGGCGACGCTTCTTCGGCTTCTTACTTCCTGGCTGCGGGTGCGATCAAAGGCGGTACCGTGAAGGTCACCGGTATTGGTCGCAATAGCGTGCAGGGCGACATACGTTTTGCGGACGTGCTGGAAAAAATGGGCGCGGTTGTGACCTGGGGTGATGACTTCATCGCCTGTACCCATGGCGATCTGAATGCCATCGACATGGACATGAACCATATTCCGGATGCGGCGATGACCATTGCCACTGCGGCGCTGTTTGCAAAAGGCACCACCACGCTGCGTAATATCTACAACTGGCGCGTAAAAGAGACTGACCGTCTGTTCGCGATGGCGACCGAGCTGCGTAAGGTCGGCGCTGAGGTGGAAGAGGGCGAAGACTACATTCGCATCACGCCTCCTGCAAAACTGCAGGTTGCCGAGATCGGAACCTACAACGATCACCGTATGGCGATGTGCTTCTCGCTGGTGGCGTTGTCAGACACGCCTGTGACCATCCTTGACCCGAAATGTACGGCGAAAACTTTCCCGGACTACTTCGAACAGCTGGCACGCATTAGCACGCTGGCCTGATAACATCTTGCCGCATCGCCTGATGCGGCATTTCCTTACGCTTCCTGACGAACACTTCCGTTCATTTCTTCTACACTCTGCTTCAATCAATCCGTAATTTGCACGCAAAGGTAACAGTTGCGCACGTTGACGCGTATAATGCGCGGCGTTCATGTAAACGGTATGCCTTATTTAAGGAGAAAAAGATGACGGCAATTGCCCCGGTAATCACCATTGATGGGCCGAGTGGCGCAGGGAAAGGGACTCTGTGCAAAGCGATGGCGGAAGCATTGCAATGGCATCTTTTAGATTCGGGAGCAATCTATCGCGTGCTGGCTCTGGCTGCGCTACATCATCACGTGGACGTGGCGTCAGAAGAAGCGCTGGTTCCGCTGGCCGCGCATCTTGATGTGCGTTTCGTGTCGACCGATGGCAACCTGGAAGTGATCCTTGAAGGGGAAGACGTGAGCGGGGAAATCCGTACTCAGGAAGTGGCGAATGCGGCCTCTCAGGTAGCGGCCTTCCCGCGCGTTCGTGAGGCGTTGTTACGTCGTCAGCGCGCGTTTCGTGAAGCCCCGGGTTTGATCGCGGACGGACGCGATATGGGAACCGTGGTATTCCCTGATGCACCTGTGAAAATTTTCCTTGACGCCTCTTCGGAAGAACGCGCTCAGCGCCGCATGCTTCAGTTGCAGGAAAAGGGGTTTAGTGTTAACTTTGATCGCCTTTTATCCGAGATAAAAGAGCGCGATGACCGCGATCGTAACCGCGCCGTCGCTCCACTTGTTCCAGCAGAAGATGCATTAGTTCTGGATTCAACCAGTTTAACTATTGAGCAAGTGATTGAAAAAGCGCTACAATATGCGCGCCAAAAACTGGCACTCGCGTAATCGCGACCGATTTAGCAGTACCCCCGCTGCAATGGATTGACGGCGGGTATGTGAAACAACCCCATCCGGCACGGAGCCAGGTGGACGTTAATATTAACCTGAAGATTAAACATGACTGAATCTTTTGCTCAACTGTTTGAAGAATCCTTAAAAGAAATCGAAACCCGCCCGGGTTCCATCGTTCGCGGTGTTGTTGTTGCTATCGACAAAGACGTAGTACTGGTTGACGCCGGTCTGAAATCTGAGTCCGCCATTCCGGCAGAGCAGTTCAAAAACGCCCAGGGCGAGCTGGAAATCCAGGTTGGCGACGAAGTTGACGTTGCTCTGGACGCAGTAGAAGACGGCTTCGGTGAAACCCTGCTTTCTCGTGAGAAAGCGAAACGTCACGAAGCTTGGATCACGCTGGAAAAAGCTTACGAAGAAGCTGAAACTGTGGTCGGTGTTATCAACGGCAAAGTTAAAGGTGGCTTCACTGTTGAGCTGAATGGTATTCGTGCGTTCCTGCCAGGTTCTCTGGTAGACGTTCGTCCAGTCCGTGACACCCTGCACCTGGAAGGCAAAGAGCTTGAGTTCAAAGTAATCAAGCTGGACCAGAAGCGTAACAACGTTGTTGTTTCCCGTCGTGCCGTTATCGAATCTGAAAACAGCGCAGAACGCGATCAGCTGCTGGAAAACCTGCAGGAAGGCATGGAAGTCAAAGGTATCGTTAAGAACCTCACTGACTACGGCGCATTCGTTGACCTGGGCGGCGTTGATGGCCTGCTGCACATCACCGACATGGCGTGGAAACGCGTTAAGCACCCAAGCGAAATCGTGAACGTGGGCGACGAAATCACTGTTAAAGTGCTGAAGTTCGACCGCGAGCGTACTCGTGTATCCCTCGGCCTGAAACAGCTGGGCGAAGATCCATGGGTAGCTATCGCTAAGCGTTACCCAGAAGGTACTAAACTGACTGGTCGCGTAACCAACCTGACTGACTACGGCTGCTTCGTTGAAATCGAAGAAGGCGTTGAAGGTCTGGTGCACGTTTCCGAAATGGACTGGACCAACAAAAACATCCACCCATCCAAAGTTGTTAACGTTGGTGATGTAGTGGAAGTGATGGTTCTGGATATCGACGAAGAACGTCGTCGTATCTCCCTGGGCCTGAAACAGTGCAAAAACAACCCATGGCAGCAGTTCGCGGAAACCCACAACAAAGGCGACCGTGTTGAAGGTAAAATCAAGTCTATCACTGACTTCGGTATCTTCATCGGCCTGGACGGCGGCATCGATGGCCTGGTTCACCTGTCTGACATCTCCTGGAACGTTGCAGGCGAAGAAGCAGTTCGTGAATACAAAAAAGGCGACGAAATCGCTGCAGTTGTTCTGCAGGTTGACGCAGAGCGTGAGCGTATCTCCCTGGGCGTTAAACAGCTCGCAGAAGATCCGTTCAACAACTGGGTTGCACTGAACAAGAAAGGCGCAATCGTAAACGGTAAAGTAACTGCAGTTGACGCTAAAGGCGCAACCGTAGAACTGGCTGACGGCGTTGAGGGTTACCTGCGCGCTTCTGAAGCTTCCCGTGACCGCGTTGAAGATGCCACTCTGGTTCTGAACGTAGGCGACGACGTTGAAGCTAAGTTCACCGGTGTTGACCGTAAGAACCGTGCAATCAGCCTGTCTGTTCGTGCTAAAGACGAAGCTGATGAGAAAGATGCAATCGCAACTGTTAACAAACAGGAAGATGCAAACTTCTCTAACAACGCAATGGCTGAAGCTTTCAAAGCAGCTAAAGGCGAGTAATATCAGGTTCTCAGCATCATTTGCGTTGTAACGCATTTACAGCGTGAAGGATGAGGAGCAAACTTGACAGATTGCAGGATTCGTCCTGTAATCAATAACAAAGGGCGGCTACGGCCGCCCTTGTTTAATGAGCTGTTCAGCTAATTGGTTTGAAAGGAACCGGAGGAATCATGACCAAGTCAGAATTGATTGAAAGACTTGCCAGTCAGCAACCGCATATCCCTGCCAAGGCAGTGGAAGATGCCGTAAAAGAGATGCTGGAGCATATGGCCTCCACTCTTGCCCAGGGCGAGCGCATTGAAATCCGCGGTTTCGGTAGTTTTTCTCTGCACTATCGTGCTCCACGTACCGGGCGTAACCCGAAAACTGGCGATAAAGTCGAGCTGGAAGGTAAGTACGTTCCACACTTTAAGCCGGGTAAAGAACTGCGCGATCGCGCCAATATTTACGGTAACTGAGTTTAGCCAGCCGGTTAAACTGGGTTCGAAAGAAAGCACCTGCGGGTGCTTTTTTTGTGTCTGTCGCTTTTATTCTGAAGATGTCCCGCATTTTCAGTTTCGTTTTCTGTAAGCCGATAAAAACAACACAGCGCGCGCTGCAAAACGCATTTTTCTCATCTGACATTTCGCACTGCTTGCATACATACTACCGCTCTGAAACAGGGAGGTAGCAATGGGAGTTCCCACGCTTAGTATCTGCGCCATTCTGGCGATAGCCCCGTTACTCTGGTTACCTGAACTGCCATCACCTTACACCGTGTGGGTCATGGTGGCTGGCGGGATAGTGCTTGCTGCATGGCAAAACCATCGAGTGAAGTATGCTGGTATTACGCTGTTATTTTGTGCGTGGGGCATTCTGGCCGCGCAGGAGAGCGTCTGGCCGATGCAGCATTTAACCACGGGGGCTGTGCAGGCTGAGGTAGAACTCACATCGACCGACGGCGCTACTCTGCATCAGGGAAACATTCGCAGCATTGATGGCAAGCGCTGGTGGGCTTCAACCGGCGTAACGCTGTATGGCAACTATCTGCCACAGAAAGCGTGTGCCGGTCAGCGCTGGACCATGACGCTCAGGCTCAGGCCTGCCCATGGCGAACTGAACGACGGCGGTTATGATTCTCAGCGCAGCGCCTTTGCCCAACATCAAACGCTGAGTGGGCGCTTCACCCGTGCTGAACTCGTCGATGGGCGCTGCAGCCTTCGAGCGCAATACCTGATGTCACTGCAAAACCGACTTTCTGCTTACCGCTGGGGTGCAGTTATCCTCGGACTGGGGATGGGGGAACGTCTGGATGTTCCCCGGGAAATAAAAGACCTGATGCGTGAAACCGGGACGCTGCATTTGATGGCGATTTCGGGCCTGCATATCGCGCTGGCGGCATCCCTCGTCTGGTTACTTGCACGTGGACTCCAGTTTTTATTACCCAGCCATCGGGTCCACTGGCAAATGCCTCTCCTGGCTGGGTTATGCTTTGCCGCCTTCTATGCCTGGCTTACCGGTCTGCAACCTCCTGCGCTACGAACGGTCATCGCGCTTGCTGTGCTTGCAATGTTGCGGATCGCTGCCCGCCAATGGTCTCCCTGGCAGGTATGGGGATGCTGCATCGCAGCGATCCTGATAAGCGATCCCTTAGCCGTACTTTCGCAGAGTCTTGCCCTGTCCGCATTTGCCGTCGCCGCGCTGATTTTCTGGTTTCAGTGGCTGCCTCTTCCAGACTGGCAACGGGCTCGACGTATACGGCCGCTGCTGAACCTGCTCTCTCTGCAGGTCGGTATGCTGATGCTGCTGATGCCGTTACAGGTTCTGATTTTCCATGGCTTCAGCTTCACCTCACTGGTCGCGAATCTCTTTGCCGTTCCTCTGGTGACGTTTGTCTCCGTACCGCTGATCCTGCTCGGCATGCTGCTTCATCTGCTGCCGCTGGAAGCACTGGAAAGCGTTGTCTGGTTTGCAGCCGATAAGTCACTTGCGGGGCTATTCTGGATCCTCATGCGCCTGCCTGATGGCTGGCAGAGTGTAGATCAACGCTGGCAGTACATGACACTACTGCCCTGGCTTATCATCATTGGCTGGCGTTTTCGTGCCTGGAAAACCCTTCCCGCCGTTTGTTTTGCAGGAAGTGTTTTACTGACATTTCCTCTCTGGAGAACGGAAAAAAGCGAGAGCTGGACGGTACATATGCTGGATGTGGGGCAGGGGCTGGCAATAGTCATTGAACGGCAGGGGAAAGCCATTCTCTATGATACCGGGCTCGCCTGGCCGGGCGGGGACAGCGGACAGCGGTTAATTATCCCGTGGCTTCGCTGGCATCACCTGCGGCCTGAAGGCGTTATTCTCAGTCATGAGCACCTCGACCATGCGGGTGGCCTCGCATCGTTGCAAAAAGCGTGGCCTGACCTGTGGGTAAGAAGCCCATTGCGCCAGGCGGGGCATCACCCCTGTTTTCGCGGGGAAAGATGGAGATGGCAGGGACTTTCCTTCACCGTACACTGGCCCCCTGAAAATTACCCGGCTCAGGGAAACAACCATTCCTGCGTGGTAAAAATCGACGACGGTGAGCAGAGTGTTCTGCTAACAGGAGACATTGAAGCGCAGGCGGAACAGGCTATGCTTAGCCATTACTGGCGTTATCTGACCTCTACCCTCATACAGGTGCCCCATCATGGCAGCATTACTTCTTCTTCCTTGCCGCTGGTACAGCGCGTGGAAGGTAAAATCGCCCTGGATTCAGCGGCCCGCTATAACGCATGGCGATTCCCGTCAGCAAAAGTTGTCCGACGCTATCGAAAAGAGGGGTATATCTGGCACGATACCCCTCATTCTGGACAAATATCGGTGACATTCTCGCAACATCACTGGCAAATCCGGCGCTTGCGAGAGCAATTTTTACCCGTTTGGTATCATCAGTGGTTTGGCGCGCCCGTCGATAACGGGTAGAATATGCGGCTATTTCAACGAATGCTGGTTTTTTGAATGCATAACGACAAAGATCTCTCCACGTGGCAAACCTTCCGCCGTCTCTGGCCGATGATTGCGCCCTTTAAAACAGGCCTGATCGTGGCGGGAGTAGCGTTAATCCTCAACGCAGCCAGCGATACTTTTATGCTATCGCTTCTCAAACCGTTACTGGACGACGGTTTTGGTAAAACGGATCGCTCAGTGCTGCTATGGATGCCTCTGGTGGTTATCGGACTGATGATCTTACGCGGTATCACCAGCTACATCTCCAGCTACTGCATTTCCTGGGTATCCGGGAAAGTGGTGATGACCATGCGCCGTCGCCTGTTCAGCCACATGATGGGCATGCCGGTCTCGTTCTTTGACAAGCAGTCTACCGGGACGCTGCTGTCGCGTATTACCTACGACTCCGAGCAGGTTGCCTCCTCGTCCTCAAGCGCACTCATCACCGTTGTGCGTGAGGGCGCGTCAATCATCGGCCTGTTCGTGATGATGTTCTATTACAGCTGGCAGCTGTCGCTCATCCTTATCGTTCTGGCGCCGGTAGTTTCTATTGCCATCCGCGTCGTCTCAAAGCGCTTCCGCAATATTAGTAAGAATATGCAGAACACGATGGGGCAGGTGACCACTAGCGCGGAACAGATGCTGAAAGGGCATAAGGAAGTGTTGATATTCGGCGGTCAGGAAGTCGAAACAAAACGCTTTGATAAAGTCAGCAACAAAATGCGTCTTCAGGGGATGAAAATGGTCTCAGCCTCTTCCATCTCTGACCCGATTATTCAGCTGATTGCGTCACTGGCGCTGGCATTCGTCCTGTATGCGGCAAGCTTCCCAAGCGTCATGGAGACGCTGACGGCGGGTACCATCACCGTGGTCTTCTCCTCAATGATCGCCCTGATGCGTCCGCTGAAATCCCTTACAAACGTCAACGCCCAGTTCCAGCGTGGGATGGCGGCCTGTCAGACCCTGTTCAGCATTCTGGATTCCGAGCAGGAAAAAGATGAAGGTAAGCGCGTCATTGAGCGTGCAAACGGCGACGTTGAGTTTCGCAATGTGACCTTTACCTACCCTGGCCGCGAAACACCGGCCCTGCGTAATATCAACCTGTCCATTCCGGCGGGTAAAACCGTGGCGCTGGTAGGCCGTTCCGGCTCGGGTAAATCGACCATTGCCAGTCTGATCACCCGTTTTTACGATATTAACGAAGGTGAGATCCTGTTAGACGGGCATGACCTGCGGGAGTATACCCTTCAGTCGCTGCGTAACCAGGTTGCTCTGGTTTCTCAGAACGTGCATCTGTTTAACGATACGGTCGCCAACAACATCGCTTACGCGCGCACTGATGAGTACAGCCGCGAGCAGATTGAGAACGCCGCGCGTATGGCCTACGCAATGGACTTTATCAATAAGATGGACAACGGCCTGGATACCATCATCGGCGAGAACGGGGTACTGCTCTCCGGTGGTCAGCGTCAGCGTATTGCCATTGCGCGTGCTCTACTGCGCGATAGCCCGATTCTGATTCTGGACGAAGCGACCTCTGCGCTGGATACGGAATCTGAACGTGCTATTCAGTCTGCGCTGGATGAGCTGCAAAAAAACCGTACCTCGCTGGTGATTGCACACCGTCTGTCGACTATCGAGCAGGCTGACGAAATCGTCGTGGTTGAGGATGGCATCATTGTTGAACGCGGGAGCCATGCTGACCTGCTGGAGCACCGCGGCGTTTACGCCCAGCTTCATAAGATGCAGTTTGGCGAATGATTGCACGCATCTGGTCCGGTGAGAACCCGCTGTGGCTGCTGCTTTTGCCGCTCTCCTGGCTATACGGCCTGGTGAGCGGCATTATCCGTCTGCTTTACCGTCTGGGGCTGAAGCGTGCCTGGCGCGCGCCGGTGCCGGTTGTGGTTGTCGGTAATCTTACGGCAGGCGGCAACGGTAAAACGCCGGTGGTGATCTGGCTGGTGGAGCAATTGCAAAAACGCGGCATCCGCCCAGGGGTGGTATCGCGCGGATATGGTGGCAAAGCGGCGCGTTATCCGCTGCTGCTGACGGGGGAAACCACGACAGCCGAAGCGGGTGATGAACCGGTATTGATTTTCCAGCGTACCGGCGCGCCGGTTGCGGTCTCTCCGGTGCGCAGCGACGCCGTTCAGGCGCTGCTTGCCGAACAGGCGGTACAAATCATCATCACTGACGATGGCTTGCAGCACTATGCCCTGGCGCGTGATAAAGAGATCGTGGTCATCGACGGTGTTCGCCGTTTCGGTAACGGCTGGTGGCTGCCTGCCGGCCCTATGCGTGAACGGGCTTCGCGACTGAAGTCCGTTGATGCGGTGATTGTGAACGGTGGAGAGGCAAAATCGGGCGAAATCGCGATGCACCTGCAGCCGGCTCTGGCGGTCAACCTGGCGACGGGTGAACGCCGGTCGGTTGCTGAGCTACCTTCACCGGTGGCGATGGCGGGAATTGGTCATCCCCCGCGCTTCTTCGCGACGCTGGAGCAGTGTGGTGCCCGGCTTGAAAAACGCGTTCCGCTGGCCGACCACCAGGCGCTGGTGGAAGGGCAGATTGACGCCCTGACTGTGCCCGGACAGTCGCTGATCATGACCGAAAAAGATGCGGTAAAATGCCGTGCCTTTGCGAAAGATAACTGGTGGTATCTGCCGGTTGACGCTGAACTCAGCGGCGAGCAGCCGGAACACTTGCTCCAGGAACTGATTGCGTTGGTGCAGTAAAGGCTTACGCGGTTCCGGTGGCGCTTAGACTGACAGGAAAACGCATGTCATTACCGCAACTCTCGCTTTCAGCCGCACGTCATTTACACCTTGCCGCGCAGGGGCTGCTCAAAAAGCCCCGCCGCCGCGCACAGCCTGCCGATATTCTCTCTACCGTCCAGCGCATGTCGCTGCTTCAAATCGACACCATTAACATTGTGGCCCGTAGCCCTTACCTGGTCCTGTTTAGTCGACTGGGGAATTATCCTTTGCAGTGGCTGGATGAAGCGCTAAGCAAGGGGGAGTTAATGGAGTACTGGGCGCACGAAGCCTGTTTTCTGCCCCGCAGCGATTTTGCCCTGGTTCGTCACCGCATGCTCGCGCCGGAAAAGATGGGCTGGAAATACCGACAGGCGTGGATGCAGGAGCATGCGGCTGAAATTGAGCAGCTCATCGCGCATATTCAGGAAAACGGTCCCGTCCGCTCTGCCGATTTTGAACACCCGCGCAAGGGCACCAGCGGCTGGTGGGAGTGGAAGCCGCACAAACGTCATCTCGAAGGGCTGTTCACCTCAGGTAAAGTCATGGTGATTGAGCGGCGTAATTTTCAGCGCGTCTACGACCTGACGCATCGCGTGATGCCGCACTGGGACGACGAGCGTGACCTGCTTACCCAGGAGACTGCCGAGGCCATCATGCTGGAGAACAGCGCCCGCAGTCTGGGGATTTTCCGCCCCCAATGGCTGGCAGACTATTACCGCCTTCGCCAGCCCGCGCTGAAACCGCTGCTGGACATCTGGCAACGCGAACAGCGCATCATCCCCGTCACGGCGGATACGCTTGGCGAAATGTGGCTGCATGCGGATCTCCTCCCGCTACTGCCTCTGGCCCAGGAGGGGAAACTTCAGGCAACCCACAGTGCGGTGCTGTCGCCTTTCGACCCGGTCGTCTGGGACAGAAAACGCGCCGAGCAGCTGTTCGATTTTAGCTACCGGCTGGAATGTTATACCCCGGCTCCAAAGCGCCAGTACGGCTATTTTGTTTTACCGCTGCTGCACAAGGGGCAACTGGTCGGGCGTATGGATGCCAAAATGCACCGCAAGACCGGAACGCTTGAAATCATTGCGCTTTATCTGCAAGAAGGCGTCAGGGTGACGGCGAGCCTGGAAAAAGGGTTAACGTCCGCCATTAGCGAATTCGCGCGCTGGCAGGGTGCCCGCGACGTGACGCTGGGCCGGGTACCCGACGGGCTGTTTACATCCTGTCGAAGTGGCTGGGAAACAGGCACGCCCTGAAAAGGGAATGTGTTAAGCTTTAGCGATTACCCATACGGAGGAACTATGGATCACCGTTTACTTGAAATTATTGCCTGCCCGGTATGCAACGGCAAACTCTACTACAGCCAGGACAAACAGGAGCTGATCTGCAAGCTGGACAGCCTGGCTTTCCCGCTGCGTGACGGCATTCCGGTACTGCTGGAAAATGAAGCCCGCTCCCTGGTAGCAGAAGAGAGCAAACCATGAGTTTTGTTGTCATTATCCCTGCGCGTTATGCCTCAACCCGTCTGCCGGGTAAACCGCTGGTGGATATCAACGGTAAACCGATGATTGTGCATGTCCTTGAGCGCGCGCGTGAATCCGGTGCCGATCGCGTAATTGTTGCTACCGACCATCCTGACGTCGCCCGTGCGGTTGAGGCAGCAGGCGGTGAGGTATGCATGACCCGCGCCGATCACCAGTCCGGCACCGAACGTCTGGCGGAAGTGGTTGAGAAATGTGGTTTCAGTGATGATACGGTCATCGTAAACGTGCAGGGTGACGAGCCGATGATCCCGGCGGTGATTATCCGTCAGGTGGCCGAAAACCTGGCCCAGCGTCAGGTCGGAATGGCCACGCTGGCGGTACCCATTCACCACGCTGAAGAGGCATTCAATCCGAATGCGGTGAAGGTCGTCATGGATGCGGAAGGCTATGCGCTCTATTTCTCCCGAGCTACGATTCCGTGGGATCGCGATCGCTTTGCGCTTTCTAAAGAGACCATCGGTGATACCTTCCTGCGTCATATTGGGATCTACGGCTATCGCGCCGGCTTTATTCGCCGCTATGTGGCCTGGGCGCCGAGCCCGCTGGAGCATATCGAAATGCTGGAGCAGCTTCGCGTGCTCTGGTATGGCGAGAAAATTCACGTTGCCGTTGCTGAGGAAGTTCCCGGCACGGGCGTAGACACCCCTGAAGATCTTGAGCGCGTTCGAGCCGAATTGCGTTAATCTTACCGGCATCTCTCCGCAGGGAGAGATGCACTCTCCGCTTTATTTTTCACTTTCTTTTTCCTGATTGATCTCTTCCGGGTGACATCTTCATTAAGGACGCTCATTATAAAAGCAGTAGTCTTAATGTGGGTAATCTCATATGGAACAGCTGCGTGCCGAACTTAGCCATCTGCTGGGTGAGAAATTAAGCCGGGTAGAATGCGTGAGTGAAAAGGCCGATACCGCGCTTTGGTCATTGTATGACAGTCAGGGCAACCCAATGCCGCTGATGGCCAGAAGTTTCACCTCGCCGGGAGTAGCCAGGCAGCTTGCATGGAAAATGTCGATGCTGGCGCGGGAGGGGACCGTCCGTATGCCGACGGTGTACGGCGTGATGACCCACGAGGAACACCCCGGCCCGGACGTGCTGCTGATTGAGCGTTTACGCGGTGTGTCCGTTGAAGCGCCTGCGCGCACGCCGGAACGTTGGGAGCAGTTAAAAGACCAGATTGTCGAGGCGCTGCTGGCCTGGCACCGTCAGGATAGCCGCGGGCTTGTTGGTCCGGTCGACAGCACTCAGGAAAACCTGTGGCCGCAGTGGTACCGCCAGCGGGTGGAAGTGCTCTGGGGGACGCTTAACCAGTTCAACAATACCGGTTTAACCATGCAGGACAAACGCATTCTGTTTCGCACCCGCGAGTGCCTACCGGCACTGTTCGACGGCTTTAATGACAACTGCGTTTTGATCCACGGTAATTTCACCCTGCGCAGCATGCTCAAAGATGCCCGCAGCGATCAGCTTCTGGCGATGCTCGGGCCGGGGATCATGCTCTGGGCTCCGCGCGAATATGAGCTCTTCAGGCTCAGCGACAGCGGGGCGGCGGAAGGTTTACTGTGGCATTACCTTCAACGCGCCCCTGTTGCGGATGCATTTCTCTGGCGGCGCTGGCTCTACCTGCTCTGGGATGAAGTCGCGCAGCTGGTGAACACCGGACGTTTTAATCGCGCAAACTTCGATCTGGCAACAAAATCACTGTTGCCCTGGCTCGCCTGACGATCCTTTCAGCCACTGCCAGAGGCGTCCAAGCGTCTCATAGCCGACGCGGTCGCTATGCATCAGCCACGCCGGGGAGGGGATAGCCCGCTCCCACGGGTTGAGCGGCGCGTCGACGGCCATCTGGTTTGCCGGCGCGGGAAGCGGGTGCAGGCCTTGCTTCTCAAAGAAAATCATCGCGCGCGGCAGGTGTGAGGCGGAGGTCACCAGTAAGAACGGGGCATCGCCAATCGCCTGCTTCACAGCGGCAGCCTCTTCTTCGGTATCTTTTGGGCTGTCGAGAGTGATTATTGAAGAACGCGGTACGCCGAGCGATTCCGCGACCCTGGCGCCCGCTTCAGCCGTGCTCACCGGGTTCGTTTTGGCCGCCGCGCCGGTGAAGATCATTCTTGATCCCGGATTCGCCAGCCAGAGGCGAATACCTTCGTTCAGCCGCGGCAGGCTGTTGTTGATCAGGTTTGAACTGGGGGCCCAGTCAGGATCCCAGGTATATCCGCCGCCCAGCACCACGATGTACGCCACTTTCTGCTTTCCCTGCCATGTCGGGTACTTGTTTTCGATGGGGCGTAGCAGACCATCCGCGACCGGTTGCAGGCTTAACAGCAGCAAGACTAACCAGCCGAGTGTGATAAGCGTTTTGCCACTTTTCTGAAAGCGACTGAACCACACCAGCGCCAGCCCCAGCGCGATGATGATGAGCAGCAGCGGAAGGGGAAGCATCATCCCTCCAATGTATTTCTTAAGGGTAAAAAGCATCCTTTTTGGTTCCTTTTTTGACCATATAGCAGGTGATTACCCGTGATATTACACCAGAGAGGTTCATTCTCCGCGCGGGTGTGACAAAATAGCGGTTTTGCAGTTAGCGAGTGGAACTCTCCCAATGCGGGATCGCAATTTTGATGACATCGCGGAAAAGTTTTCGCGCAACATTTATGGCACCACGAAAGGGCAGCTTCGTCAGACGATCCTCTGGCAGGATCTGGACACCATTCTCGCTACGTTCGGTGGTCAAACGTTGCGCGTGCTGGACGCCGGTGGCGGTGAAGGGCAGACGGCCATAAAAATGGCTGAACGCGGTCATCACGTCACGCTTTGCGATCTTTCTGCTGAAATGGTCGCCCGGGCGACGCGTGCGGCAGAAGAGAAAGGTGTGAGCGACAACATGCATTTTATACAATGCGCCGCTCAGGACATCGCACAGCATTTGGAAACCCAGGTTGATCTGATATTGTTTCATGCGGTGCTGGAGTGGGTTGCCGATCCGCAAAGCGTGTTACAAACCCTGTGGTCGATGTTGCGCCCGGGCGGCACGCTGTCGCTGATGTTCTACAATGCTAACGGCTTTCTGATGCACAACATGGTTGCAGGAAACTTCGACTATGTTCAGGTCGGGATGCCCAAAAAGAAAAAGCGCACGCTTTCCCCGGACTATCCGCGCGATCCACAGCAGGTTTATGGCTGGCTGGAAGCGATTGGCTGGCAGATAGTCGGGAAGACGGGCGTCAGGGTGTTTCATGATTATCTGCGTGAAAAACACAAACAGCGTGACTGTTTTGACACCTTAACAGAATTAGAAACGCGGTATTGCCGTCAGGAGCCTTTTATCAGCCTTGGCCGCTATATTCACGTCACCGCGCACAAGCCGCAGATGCAAGGATAACCTATGAGTGAATTTTCCCAGACAGTCCCCGAACTGGTTGCCTGGGCCAGGAAAAACGATTTCTCCATCTCGCTGCCGGTAGACAGACTCTCTTTCCTGCTGGCGGTTGCCACGCTGAACGGCGAACGGCTGGATGGTGAAATGAGCGAGGGTGAACTGGTGGATGCGTTCCGCCATGTCAGTGATGCGTTTGAGCAAACCAGCGAAACCATTAGCGTGCGTGCCAACAACGCAATCAACGATATGGTGCGTCAACGTCTGCTGAACCGCTTTACCAGCGAGCAGGCGGAAGGAAACGCCATCTATCGTCTGACGCCACTGGGCATCGGCATCACCGATTATTATATCCGCCAGCGGGAATTTTCCACGCTGCGTCTTTCCATGCAGCTCTCGATCGTGGCGGGTGAGCTTAAGCGCGCCGCCGACGCGGCGGATGAAAACGGTGACGAATTCCACTGGCACCGTAACGTCTACGCGCCGCTGAAATATTCGGTGGCCGAGATTTTCGACAGTATCGATCTCACCCAGCGCCTGATGGACGAGCAGCAGCAGCAGGTGAAAGACGATATCGCACAGCTGCTGAATAAAGACTGGCGAGCGGCCATCTCCAGCTGTGAACTTCTGCTGTCAGAAACTTCCGGCACGCTGCGTGAGCTCCAGGATACGCTGGAAGCCGCAGGGGATAAGCTTCAGGCGAACCTTCTGCGCATCCAGGATGCGACCCTTGCGCACGACGATCTGCACTTTATTGACCGTCTGGTGTTCGACCTGCAGAGCAAACTCGACCGTATTATCAGCTGGGGCCAGCAGTCGATCGACCTGTGGATCGGCTATGACCGACATGTGCATAAATTTATCCGTACCGCGATCGATATGGATAAAAACCGCGTCTTTGCTCAGCGTCTGCGTCAGTCGGTACAGACCTATTTCGATGCGCCGTGGGCGTTGACCTACGCCAATGCCGATCGTCTGCTGGATATGCGTGACGAAGAGATGGCGCTGCGCGATGAAGAGGTGACCGGTGAACTGCCGCCGGATCTGGAATACGAAGAATTTAACGAAATTCGCGAGCAGCTTGCGGCGATGATCGAAGAACAGCTCGCGGTCTACAAAACCAGACAAGCTCCGCTGGATCTTGGACTCGTGGTGCGCGACTATCTGGCGCAATATCCTCGTGCGCGCCACTTCGACGTTGCCCGCATTGTGGTAGACCAGGCGGTGCGCCTGGGTATCGCGCAAGCAGATTTCACCGGACTGCCGCCGAAGTGGCAGCCAATTAACGATTACGGAGCCAAGGTACAGGCGCATGTCATTGACAAATATTGAACAAGTGATGCCGGTTAAGCTGGCACAGGCGCTGGCGAATCCGTTATTTCCGGCGCTGGACAGCCAGCTGCGTGCCGGTCGTCACATTGGCTTAGACGAGCTGGATAATCACGCCTTTTTGATGGACTTTCAGGAGTACCTGGAAGAGTTTTACGCGCGCTACAACGTGGAGCTTATCCGCGCGCCGGAAGGGTTTTTCTACCTGCGCCCGCGCTCCACGACGCTGATTCCGCGTTCCGTGCTCTCCGAGCTGGATATGATGGTCGGCAAAATTCTTTGCTACCTCTACCTCAGCCCGGAACGTCTGGCGAATGAAGGGATCTTCACCCAGCAGGAACTTTACGACGAGCTGTTGACGCTGGCAGATGAGAGCAAGCTGCTCAAGCTGGTGAACAACCGTTCCACGGGTTCGGATCTTGACCGTCAGAAATTACAGGAAAAGGTTCGCTCTTCCCTGAACCGTCTGCGTCGTCTGGGAATGGTCTGGTTTATGGGCCATGACAGCAGCAAATTCCGCATAACGGAATCTGTCTTCCGCTTCGGCGCCGACGTGCGTGCGGGCGATGACGCGCGTGAAGCGCAGCTTCGCATGATCCGCGACGGTGAAGCGATGCCGGTGGAAAACCATTTGCAGCTCAATGATGAGCATGAAGAGAATCTGCCGGATAGCGGGGAGGAAGAGTAATGATTGAACGCGGTAAATTTCGCTCACTGACGCTGATTAACTGGAACGGCTTCTTTGCCCGAACGTTCGATCTGGATGAGCTGGTCACGACGCTCTCCGGCGGTAACGGGGCGGGTAAATCCACCACCATGGCGGCCTTTGTCACGGCGCTGATCCCTGACCTTACGCTGCTTCACTTCCGTAACACCACCGAAGCGGGGGCAACAAGCGGCTCCCGTGATAAAGGTCTGCACGGTAAGCTGAAGGCCGGCGTCTGTTATTCGGTTCTGGACGTCATTAACTCCCGCCATCAGCGTGTAGTCGTGGGCGTGCGCCTGCAGCAGGTCGCCGGCCGCGACCGTAAAGTGGATATCAAGCCGTTTGCGATTCAGGGCTTGCCGACCTCCGTGCAGCCGACGGCGCTGCTGACGGAAACTCTGAACGAACGCCAGGCGCGCGTGCTAACGCTGCAGGAGCTGAAAGATAAGCTCGAAGCGATCGAAGGCGTGCAGTTCAAGCAGTTCAACTCGATTACCGACTACCACTCGCTCATGTTCGATCTGGGCGTGGTGGCGCGTCGTCTGCGTACCGCATCAGACCGCAGCAAATACTATCGCCTGATCGAAGCGTCTCTGTACGGCGGTATCTCCAGCGCCATTACCCGCTCCCTGCGCGACTACCTGCTGCCGGAAAACAGCGGGGTGCGTAAGGCCTTCCAGGATATGGAAGCGGCGCTGCGTGAAAACCGTATGACGCTGGAAGCGATTCGCGTTACCCAGTCCGATCGTGACCTGTTTAAACACCTGATCAGCGAAGCCACCAACTACGTGGCGGCGGACTACATGCGCCACGCCAACGAGCGCCGCGTCCACCTCGATCAGGCATTAGAATACCGTCGCGAGCTGTTTACCTCCCGTAAACAGCTGGTGGCCGAGCAGTACAAGCACGTCGAAATGGCGCGCGAACTCGGTGAGCACAACGGTGCCGAGGGCGACCTTGAAGCCGACTACCAGGCCGCCAGCGATCACCTGAACCTGGTGCAAACCGCGCTGCGTCAGCAGGAAAAAATCGAGCGCTATGAAGCGGACCTCGACGAGCTGCAGATCCGTCTCGAAGAGCAAAATGAAGTGGTGGCCGAAGCCGCCGACATGCAGGAAGAGAACGAAGCCCGCGCCGAAGCCGCCGAGCTGGAAGTGGATGAGCTGAAAAGCCAGCTTGCCGATTACCAGCAGGCGCTGGACGTGCAGCAGACGCGAGCGATTCAGTACACCCAGGCATTGCAGGCATTGCAGCGCGCGAAAGAGCTGTGCCATCTGCCTGACCTGACGCCGGAAAGCGCCGACGAGTGGCTGGATACCTTCCAGGCCAAAGAGCAGGAAGCCACCGAAAAACTGCTGTCCCTCGAACAGAAAATGAGCGTCGCGCAAACGGCGCACAGCCAGTTTGAGCAGGCTTATCAGTTAGTCGTTGCGATTAACGGCCCGCTGGCGCGTAGCGAAGCCTGGGACGTTGCCCGTGAGCTGCTGCGCGACGGCGTGAACCAGCGCCATCTGGCCGAGCAGGTTCAGCCGCTGCGTATGCGTCTGAACGAGCTGGAGCAGCGTCTGCGCGAGCAGCAGGAAGCCGAGCGTCTGCTGGCGGAATTCTGCAAGCGTCAGGGAAAAAATTACGATTTCGACGAGCTTGAGGCCCTGCATCAGGAGCTGGAAGCGCGTATCGCTGCGCTTTCAGACACGGTCTCCAGCGCCAGCGAACAGCGTATGACTCTGCGTCAGGAGCTGGAGCAGCTTCAGTCCCGTTCGAAGACGCTCCTGGAGCGGGCGCCGGTCTGGCTGGCGGCTCAAAGCAGCCTGAACCAACTCAGCGAACAGTGCGGCGAGCAGTTCGAATCCAGCCAGGAAGTGACAGAATACCTGCAGCAGCTGCTGGAGCGCGAGCGCGAAGCCATCGTTGAGCGTGATGAAGTGGGCGCGCGCAAGCGTGACGTCGACGAAGAAATTGAGCGCTTAAGCCAGCCGGGCGGGTCAGAAGATCCGCGCCTGAATGCACTCGCCGAGCGTTTTGGCGGCGTACTGCTGTCCGAGATTTATGACGATGTTGGCCTGGACGATGCCCCGTACTTCTCCGCGCTGTACGGTCCATCCCGCAACGCGATAGTGGTCCCGGATCTGTCGCTGATTTCTGAGCAGCTTGCCGGCCTGGAAGATTGTCCGGAAGATCTCTACCTGATCGAAGGGGATCCGCAGTCGTTCGATGACAGCGTATTCAGCGTCGACGAGCTGGAAAAAGCGGTGGTAGTGAAAATCGCCGACCGTCAGTGGCGCTATTCCCGCTTCCCGGAACTGCCGCTGTTTGGCCGCGCCGCGCGTGAAAGCCGCATCGAAAGCCTGCACGCCGAGCGTGAAACGCTGTCTGAACGTTTTGCGACGCTGTCGTTTGACGTGCAGAAAACCCAGCGCCTGCATCAGGCGTTTAGCCGCTTTATCGGCAGCCATCTGGCCGTGGCCTTTGAAGCTGACCCGGAAGCGGAAATCCGCAAGCTCAATACCCGTCGCGGCGAGCTGGAGCGGGCGATTGCCAGTCATGAAAGCGACAACCAGCAGAGCCGCATCCAGTTCGAGCAGGCGAAAGAGGGGGTTGCTGCCCTTAACCGTATTCTGCCGCGCCTGAATCTGCTGGCGGATGACACCCTGGCCGATCGCGTGGACGAGATCCAGGAGCGTCTGGATGAAGCGCAGGAAGCCGCGCGCTTCGTGCAGCAGCACGGCAATCAGCTGGCGAAGCTGGAGCCTGTTGTTTCTGTTCTGCAGAGCGACCCGGAGCAGTTTGAGCAGTTAAAAGAAGATTATGCCTGGTCACAGCAGGTGCAGCGCGAGGCGCGTCAGCAGGCGTTTGCCCTGACGGAGGTGGTGCAGCGTCGCGCCCACTTCGGCTACTCCGATTCGGCGGAAATGCTAAGCGGTAACAGTGACCTGAACGAAAAGCTGCGTCAGCGTCTTGAGCAGGCTGAAGCGGAACGTACTCGCGCCCGCGAAGCAATGCGCAGCCACTCCGCTCAGCTGAACCAGTACAACCAGGTGCTGGCCTCGCTGAAAAGCTCCTTCGACACCAAGAAAGAGCTGTTAAACGATCTGCAGAAAGAGCTTCAGGACATCGGCGTTCGTGCCGACAGCGGGGCAGAAGAGCGTGCGCGTATCCGTCGTGACGAACTGCATTCGCAGCTCAGCAATAACCGTGCGCGTCGTAATCAGCTGGAAAAAGCGCTGACCTTCTGCGAAGCCGAAATGGATAACCTGACCCGTCGCCTGCGCAAGCTGGAACGCGATTATCACGAAATGCGTGAGCAGGTCGTGACCGCCAAGGCGGGTTGGTGCGCGGTGATGCGCATGGTGAAAGATAATAACGTCGAGCGTCGTCTGCACCGTCGCGAGCTGGCATATCTCTCCGCCGATGAGCTGCGTTCCATGTCGGATAAGGCGTTGGGTGCCCTGCGTCTGGCGGTGGCGGATAACGAACACCTGCGCGATGTCCTGCGCATGTCAGAGGATCCGAAACGTCCTGAACGTAAAATCCAGTTCTTCGTGGCGGTTTACCAGCACCTGCGCGAGCGTATTCGCCAGGACATCATCCGTACTGACGATCCGGTCGAAGCCATCGAACAGATGGAAATCGAGCTGGGCCGTCTGACGGAAGAGCTGACCTCCCGCGAGCAGAAGCTGGCAATCAGCTCCCGCAGCGTAGCGAACATTATTCGTAAAACCATTCAGCGCGAGCAGAACCGTATCCGCCAGCTCAACCAGGGGCTGCAGAGCGTGTCGTTTGGTCAGGTGAACAGCGTGCGCCTCAACGTTAACGTGCGTGAAGCGCATGCCACCCTGCTGGAAGTGCTTTCTGAGCAGCACGAGCAGCATCAGGATCTGTTTAACAGTAACCGTCTGACCTTCTCCGAAGCGCTGGCGAAGCTCTATCAGCGCCTGAACCCGCAGATTGATATGGGGCAGCGTACGCCGCAAACCATCGGTGAAGAGCTGCTGGACTACCGTAACTATCTGGAAATGGAAGTTGAGGTAAACCGTGGCTCAGACGGCTGGCTGCGTGCGGAATCCGGAGCGCTCTCTACCGGTGAAGCGATCGGTACCGGTATGTCAATTCTGGTGATGGTGGTACAGAGCTGGGAAGACGAAGCGCGCCGCCTGCGCGGCAAAGACATCTCCCCATGCCGACTGCTGTTCCTTGATGAGGCTGCGCGTCTTGATGCGCGCTCCATTGCCACGCTTTTTGAGCTTTGCGAACGTCTCGATATGCAGCTCATCATTGCGGCACCTGAGAACATCAGTCCCGAAAAAGGGACAACCTACAAGCTGGTGCGTAAAGTGTTCCAGAACAGCGAACACGTTCACGTTGTTGGGCTGCGTGGCTTTGCGCCGCAGCCGCCAGAATCATTGCCTGAAACCACGGCGGACGCTTCCTGAAGCGTCTTCTGACCCGAAGCGGCGCCCTGGCGCCGCTTTTTTTTAAACTTAACTTGTGCTTAGGGCTGCGTTATCTTTAAACTTCTTTACATAAGGTAAGGCAACAGCTTAGCCGTCTACCTATAATGAAAGAAAGCCCCAACGTGATGGGCATGTCGTGAAAACAGGGGGCAAGGGATGTTGCTTAAGAAAGAATGTGGTCGTCAGCTGTCGGCGCTAAGTTTATGCCTGGCAGTGATGTTTGCTCCACTGTTAACCGCCCAGGCCGACGAGCCTGAAATTGTGCCGACTGACAGCTCGGCAACGACGGGCGCGCAGCCAACGTCGTTGTCCCAGCCTCTGGACCAGTCTCCGGCAACGGCTATCATGGCCGGTATTAAGCCGCTGCCGGAAGGCATCGACGCCGAATCGCTCAGCCAGCAGCTGCAGTCGGGGCTGCCGTCCGGGTACGCGCCTGTCTATCTCAATCAGCTCACGCTCCTTTATGCTGCCCGCGATATGAAACCGATGTGGGAAAACCGCGATGCCGTTCGCGCCTTCCAGCAGCAGCTGGCGGAGGTCGCGATTGCAGGGTTTCAGCCGCAGTTTACAAAATGGGTTGAGCTGTTAACCGATCCTGCCGTCACCGGGCAGGCGCGAGACGTGGTGCTTTCCGATGCCATGATGGGCTACCTGCAGTTCGTGGCGGGTATTCCGGTCAACGGCAACCGTTGGCTTTACAGCGATAAGCCGTACAAGCTGGCGACGCCGGCGCTGTCGGTGATTAACCAATGGCAGTTAGCGCTGGATAACGGCGAACTGCCGCGCTTTATCGCCAGCCTCGCACCGGCGCACCCACAATATGCCACTCTTCACCAGTCGCTCCTCGCGCTGGTGGGTGACTCGCGCCCATGGCCTCAGATGCGCGGCACCGCGACGCTGCGTCCGGGGCAGTGGAGCAGCGATGTGCCTGCCCTGCGCGAGATCCTGACTCGCTCCGGTCTTCTTGATGGCGGGCCACATATTGCGTTGCCAGGCGACGATCCGCAAAATGCGGCGGTCAGCCCGTCAGCTCCCGTGAAAGAGAAAAAAACGATTGCCGTCAGCAATAAACCCGCAGCATACGATCGCGAGCTGGTTGCGGCAGTGAAGCAATTCCAGACCGCACAGGGGCTGGGGGCCGATGGCGTCATTGGCCAGACGACGCGAGACTGGCTGAACGTATCGCCTGCGCAGCGGGCAGGTGTGCTGGCGCTCAATATCCAGCGTTTGCGCCTGCTGCCTGGAACACTCTCTACCGGAATTATGGTTAACATTCCGGCTTATTCCCTGGTCTATTATCAGGACGGTAGCGAAAAACTGGCGTCGCGCGTGATTGTCGGGCGTCCGGATCGTAAAACACCGATGATGAGCAGCGCGCTGAATAACGTGGTGGTTAACCCACCGTGGAACGTGCCTCCGACGCTGGCGAGAAAAGACATTCTGCCGAAGGTCTGGAACGATCCGGGGTATCTGGAACGTCATGGCTATACGGTGATGCGCGGATGGAACAGTAAAGAGGCCATCGATCCTTATATGGTCGACTGGTCGACAATTACGGCTTCTAATCTGCCGTTCCGTTTCCAGCAGGCACCCGGGGCGCATAACTCTTTAGGGCGCTACAAATTCAATATGCCGAGTTCAGACGCTATCTATCTGCACGATACGCCGAACCACAATCTGTTCCAGAAAGATACTCGCGCGCTGAGTTCTGGCTGCGTACGCGTGAACAAAGCCTCGGAGCTGGCCAATATGCTATTGCAGGATGCGGGCTGGAACGATACGCGCATTTCCGATGCCCTGAAGCAGGGGGATACGCGTTACGTTAATATTCGACACAACATTCCGGTCAATCTCTACTATCTGACGGCGTTTGTTGGCGAAGACGGGCGTACTCAGTACCGTACAGATATTTACAATTATGATCTCACCGCGCGATCCGGCGCACAAATTTTGCCAAAAGCGGAACAATTAATCAGGTAAATGAAGCAGTTCGGGAAAAATGATTGTCGTAAGTTAGGGTGAATAAGGGGCAATATCGCTGTAAGCCGCGTATTCACTGGGGTTGGGCGCCTTGACGTACCCGGTTTTGCCAGTTAAGGTGCCCTTCGTGCGCTAAGCATATTACGATTTCTTTTACCTGTAGACCTGATTATCATGGACAAATTTGACGCTAATCGCCGCAAACTGCTGGCGTTAGGTGGTGTTGCGCTTGGCGCAGCGGCCATCTTGCCGACGCCAGCATTTGCCACCCTCTCGACACCTCGTCCGCGAGTTTTAACGCTCAACAACCTGCATACCGGTGAGTCGCTAAAAGCGGAGTTTTTCGATGGCAGAGGCTATATTCAGGATGAATTAGCAAGACTTAACCATTTTTTCCGTGATTTCCGCGCGAATAAAATAAAAGCCATCGATCCAGGACTGTTTGATCAGCTTTTCCGCCTTCAGGGCCTGCTGGGCACCAGCAAGCCGGTTCAGCTCATTTCTGGCTATCGCTCGATTGATACCAATAATGAACTGCGCGCCCACAGTCGCGGGGTAGCGAAAAAAAGCTATCACACGAAGGGACAGGCAATGGACTTCCATATTGAAGGCGTTTCGTTAGCCAATATTCGCAAAGCTGCGTTATCTATGCGCGCAGGTGGTGTAGGATATTACCCCAGCAGCAACTTTGTGCATATTGATACCGGTCCGGTTCGGCACTGGTAATAACGAAACACAGGAGCAGTATGAACTATCGTATTATTCCGGTTACCGCGTTCTCCCAGAATTGTTCATTGATCTGGTGCGAACAGACTAAACTGGCCGCGCTTGTCGATCCCGGCGGTGACGCTGAGAAGATCAAGCAGGAAGTCGCCGACAGCGGCGTGACGCTCATGCAGATTTTACTGACGCATGGTCACCTCGACCATGTGGGTGCAGCGGCTGAACTGGCTGAACACTACGGCGTGCCGATAGTTGGTCCGGAAAAAGAAGATGAGTTCTGGCTGCAGGGGTTACCCGCCCAAAGCCGCATGTTTGGCCTGGATGAGTGTCAGCCACTGACGCCCGATCGCTGGCTGAACGAAGGAGAGCGCGTTAGC
The DNA here is from genome assembly GCF_034106785.1 of Enterobacter sp. 241F3. NCBI lineage: Bacteria > Pseudomonadati > Pseudomonadota > Gammaproteobacteria > Enterobacterales > Enterobacteriaceae > Enterobacter > Enterobacter sp. 241F3. The sequence continues at coordinate 872,664 of NZ_JAWNDD010000001.1, read as the reverse complement.
ATAGGGAATGTGACTTTACAGGTGTTGCATTGTCCTGGGCATACGCCAGGCCATATCGTCTTCTTTGATGACCAGTCCCGTCTGCTGATTTCCGGCGATGTGATCTTCAAAAGTGGCGTAGGACGCAGCGATTTTCCGCGCGGCGATCACGGTCAACTGATTCAGTCGATTAAACAGAAGTTATTGCCGCTGGGTGATGATGTAACGTTTATCCCTGGACACGGTCCGATGTCGACGCTGGGCTATGAACGGCTCCATAACCCGTTCCTTCAGGATGAAATGCCTGTCTGGTAACCCGAATAAAAAAAGCCTGCATAACGCAGGCTTTTTTATGAGCGCAAATTACAGTACGGCGACAATCGCTTCGCACAGTGGCGCCATGTTGTCAGGCGTCATGCCTGCAACGTTCACGCGGCCAGAGGCCACGGCGTACACGCCAAACTCTTCACGCAGACGCAGAACCTGCTCTTTGGTCAGGCCGCTGAACGAGAACATACCGTTCTGTTTGATGATAAAGCTGAAGTCGCGATCCGCGCCTTTCTCAGCCAGGGTGTTCACAAACAGCAGGCGCATGCGCTGAATACGCTGACGCATATCGTTCAGCTCTTGTTCCCAGATAGCGCGCAGCGCATCGTTGCTCAGGATAGTCGCAACAACAGACGCACCGTGTGCCGGTGGGTTAGAGTAGTTAGCGCGGATAACCGATTTCATCTGGCTGAACGCACGATCGACGGTCTCTTCGTTAGCGGCAACCAGCGTACAGGCACCCACGCGCTCATTGTACAGACCGAAGTTCTTAGAATACGAGCTTGCGACAATCAGCTCCTGGTGCACGGCTGCGAACGCGCGCAGGCCTTCGGCATCTTCTTCCAGGCCACGGGCGAAGCCCTGGTAGGCAAAGTCAAACAGCGGCAGCCAGCCTTTTTCTACGGACAGCTTCGCCAGATGTTGCCACTGCTCAAGCGTCGGGTCGATACCGGTTGGGTTATGGCAGCAGCCGTGGAACAGCACCACGTCACCTGCCTGCGCCTCGCTCAGGCTCGCCAGCAGGCCGTCAAAGTCGAGAGAGTGGTTTGCCGCGTCGTAGTAGGCGTATTCACGCACTTCCAGACCCGCAGAGTTAAACACGCTCTTGTGGTTAGGCCAGCTTGGGTTGCTTACCCATACGCGCTTAACAGAGGTGTTTTTCGCCAGGAAATCCGCCGCCACGCGCAGCGCACCGGTACCGCCTGGGGTCTGTGCTGTGCGGGCACGTTTGTCACTCACAATTGCACTGCCTTTACCGAACAGCAGCTCCTGGGTGCAGCGACCAAATTCAGGGATACCATCAATACCGAGGTAGTTTTTGGTGGTTTCGTTTTCCAGCAGATACTGCTCAGCTTTCTTAACGCTGGTCAGTACCGGAGTTTTGCCGGTTTCATCTTTATATACACCAATACCCAGGTTGATTTTGCCAGGGCGGTCGTCGGCACGAAACAGATCGGCCAGGCCCAGAATCGGGTCGGCAGGAGCGGCGGTAATGTTCTCAAACATGACGAAGTTCCATTGTGATTACAGAAGTGAAATCCGCTATCAGGTTAACGGTAGATTTACAAAATGCCAACCGTTTGCGACGAAAAGCGTGCGGCTTTTCAAAAGTCGCCATTATTTTCTGTCAGGCATAAAAAAACAGGGCCGAAGCCCTGTTCATTAAGCATATAACAAAGTGGTGTACTGATTAGAACTGGTAGGTTACGCCAACGGTAGCCTGGTTGTCAGAGCCAACCCAGCTGGTGGACGCATCTTTGTCGTCCAGCAGGTTGAAGCGGTAGTCACCGTACACGTTGAAGTTCTTGTTGAAGTAGTAAGTCGCACCAGTGGTGATGTATTTCGCCAGGTCACGGTCGCCGATGCCGTTCAGGTCTTTACCTTTGGACTGAACGTAAGAAACGGAAGGACGCAGGCCGAAGTCGAACTGGTACTGAGCGATAACTTCGAAGTTCTGAGTCTTGTTAGCAACGTCGTACACAGTCTCTGTGCTATCGCCCAGGATGCTCATGTTGCGGGTTTCAGCATAAACGGTCGCGAGGTAGATATTGTTCGCATCATATTTCGCGCCAACTGCCCAGGACTCAGCTTTATCGCCTTTACCATCTTCTTTCTGCTCAAGCGTACGGTTAGCGGTGCTGTAGGCACCGATCAGACCGAAGCCTTCGCCGAACTCGTAGCCCAGTGACAGACCAACGCCGTCACCGTTCGCTTTACGCAGATCGCTACGGTCGTTTTTACCCTGGTATTGGACGCCAAAGTTCAGACCATCAACCAGACCGAAGAAGTTGTTGTTACGATAGGTCAGCAGGCCAGTAGAACGGCTGGTCATGTAGTTATCAACATAACCGCCACCCCAGGTTTCGCCAGAGAAGGATGGAGCCATATCGGTGTAGGATTCTACGTCGTAAACGATACCGTAGTTACGACCGTAGTCCAGAGAACCTGCTTCAGAAACTTTGATACCCGCGAATGCCAGACGAGTTACGTTAGTCTGGTCACCTTCAGCTGCACCCGCGCGTGCACGGTATTCCCACTGGCCGTAACCGGTCAGCTGATCGTTGATCTGAGTTTCGCCTTTGAAGCCGATCTGGCCGTAAGAGGAATCAGCGTTTTTATGTTCGCCAGAAGTGGTGAAGCCATGTTCGCCCACAACTTTACCGTAGAAGTCCAGCTTGTTGCCGTTCTTGTTATAGATTTCTGCAGCGTTAGCTGCACCGGCTACCAGCAGGGCAGGGATTACCACTGCCAGAATATTGCGCTTCATCATTATTTATTACCCTCATTGGTTTTTTTATGACACTCGCCACTGCCGTCAATAAATTCTGTCAATAAATATTTCCGGAACTATTGATGAGAGTTAGGTGTCTTTATGTATCTGACAGGCATCTTTCCATTCGCCGAAGCGTTTCGCTAGCCTGAAAGTGCTACAATTCTCAAGATTGAGTAACAGAAAGAAAATATGTGTAACTAAATATGTATTTTTGGGAACTTTGTGAACCACCTCAAACTTCAGAGTGCCCTGGCGAATTAAACAACAGAGCATATCCTATATATATGAATTCCTTATGATTAATTTGGATAAAGGCAATTCATATAAACAGACGCTAAACGACCCGTTTTTTCTTATAACTCCTGAAAGCCTTCTGGATGGCTGTAAAAATGGTTGAAATTTGTGCTATTGCCCGATGGGGAAATAATCGCAATAAGAATAGGGTTTATTTTTTGTGGCTGGATGTTTCGCGGAAACAAAACGTAACAGGTAGTGGTTGTGACGGGGCGAAGGTTTAAAGATGCTGACTTTAAGCTGACGAAAACTGACAATGCAGAATAAAATAATGGCCAGCATCTGCTGGCCATTTTAGTCTTTTAGCGATTAGAAGCTGGCGTTACGTGGAGTACGTGGGAACGGAATCACGTCGCGTACGTTCTGAACACCGGTAACGTAGGCAATCAGACGCTCGAAGCCCAGACCAAAACCGGCGTGCGGTACGGTACCGTAACGGCGCAGATCGCGGTACCAGCTGTAATCAGCTGGGTTGAGCCCCATCTCTTCCATACGCGCGTCCAGCACATCAAGACGCTCTTCACGCTGAGAGCCACCGATGATTTCACCAATGCCCGGCGCCAGGACGTCCATCGCTGCAACGGTTTTACCGTCTTCGTTAAGGCGCATATAGAAGGCCTTAATGTCTTTCGGGTAGTTTTTAACGACAACCGGCGCTTTGAAATGCTTCTCGGCCAGATAGCGCTCGTGCTCAGACGCCAGGTCAACGCCCCAGTAAACCGGGTTCTCGAACTTCTCACCGCATTTCTCGAGGATCGCCACCGCGTCGGTGTAGTCCACCTGCGCAAAGTCGGCTGAGACAAAACGCTCCAGACGCGCTACTGCATCGCTGTCTACGCGTTCTGCAAAGAATTTCATGTCGTCAGGACGCTCTTCCAGCACCGCTTTGAAGACGTACTTGAGCATCGCTTCCGCCAGGCCCGCAACATCGTCCAGGTCGGCGAACGCCACTTCCGGCTCCAGCATCCAGAATTCCGCCAGGTGACGGCTGGTGTTGGAGTTTTCTGCGCGGAAGGTAGGGCCGAAGGTGTAGATCTTAGACAGCGCACAGGCGTACGTTTCGCCGTTGAGCTGACCGGATACCGTCAGGAAAGCTTCTTTGCCAAAGAAGTCTTTGTCATAGTCCACTTTACCATCAGGCGTGCGCGGCAGGTTTTCCATGTCCAGCGTCGAGACGCGGAACATCTCACCGGCACCTTCTGTGTCGGACGCAGTGATCAGCGGGGTAGACACCCAGAAGTAACCCTGTTCGTCGAAGAAACGATGCAGCGCCTGCGCCAGCGTATGACGCACGCGCGCCACCGCACCAATCAGGTTGGTACGCGGACGCAGGTGGGCCACTTCACGCAGATATTCGATGCTGTGACGTTTAGCCGCCATCGGATAGGTATCCGGATCTTCAACCCAGCCGGTGACTTCAATGGCAGAAGCCTGAATTTCGAAGCTCTGGCCCTGACCCGGTGATGCTACAACCACGCCGGTGACAATAACGGAACAGCCCGTTGTCAGGTGCAGAACGTCATCATTGTAATTGGGTAGAGAATTATTAATGACGGCCTGTACAGGATCAAAGCAGGAACCGTCATAGACGGCGAGGAAGGAGATGCCAGCTTTAGAATCTCGGCGGGTACGCACCCATCCGCGCACGGTGACTTCCTGGTCAACGGCGACACGGCCCTGGAGTACGTCGGCTACAGGCACAACGCTCATAATATTCTCTCTGTTAATAGTCGGAAAAAATAAATACTTGTCCACCCTTATGGGGGGATATCTATGTTACCTGCCATCCGCTATCAGACAAGTAAATTTCGCAGTCAAAAGAGAAGAATTGAGAAATAAATAAGGGAAGGGAGCCATAAAGGCTCCCGTAAGCGCTTAACTGGCTTTTTTAATCAAGGGGAGATCGAACGCTTTGCGCAATGCGCGGACAAACGCTTTGTCATGGCAGATGGTTTTTCCCGGGCTGTCGGAGAGTTTCGCCACCGGCTTGCCGTTACATTCCACCAGCTTTATCACAATATTCAGAGGTTTTACCTGAGGAATGTCGCAGGTCAACCGGGTACCAATCCCGAAACTCAGGTTCACTCTGGTGTTGAAATGACGATAGAGTTCGACCGCTTTCGCCAGGTCGAGATTATCCGAGAAGACGAGCACTTTGCTCATCGGGTCAATGCCAAGTTTCTCGTAATGGGCAATCGCCTTCTCGCCCCACTCGATCGGATCCCCTGAATCGTGGCGTAACCCCTGATATCGCTCTGCAAATTCAGGTCCAAAGTCGCGAAGGAAGGCATCCATCGTAATGCAGTCGGTGAGGGCGATCCCGAGTTGATTCGGGTACTCCTCAAGCCATGCGGCCAGCGCCGCGCGCTGGCTGTTGGCCAGGTCAGGGCTGATCTGCTGATGCGCCTGGAACCACTCGTGCGCCTGGGTACCCATTGGCGTCAGGTTGAGGCGACGGGCCAGATCGTAGTTACTGGTGCCCACGAACCACGGCTCCTGCTGCAGACGTTTAACGATGGCCTCCTGTACGTCGCGCGAAAAACGGCGCCGCGTACCAAAGTCCATCAGGCGGAAGCGGGACATGTCCAGCCCTGCGGTCAGCGTGGAGAAGGCTGCGAGTTTATTTTCCAGCGCGGCGACAGCCTGCGCTACGCCCGTTTCCGGCGAACGGTAGCGGTGAGCCAGTTCACTGATCACCGCCAGAAGCGGCACTTCCCACATGATCACTTCGCGCCACGGGCCTTCAAGGCGAATATCCAGCTTGCCGTTATCGTTAAGCACGGTGACCTGCTCCGGCTTATAGCGGAAATCGCGCAGCCAGTTCAGATAGTCGGCTTTGAAGAAAGGCAGGCCAGAAAGCCACTGATATTCCTCGTCCTGCAGCGTCAGATGCTGCATAGCATTGACCTGTTCACGAATGGCGTCAGCATAGATACCGAGCAAGTCGTCGCCACGACAGCGGAATTCCGCCGCGACGTGAACGTCATAGTAGTTGTGGAAAACGGCTTGCTGCATATGCAGTTTATACGCGTCGGTATCCAGCAACGTATGCAGAACTGGAGAAGCGAATTGAGTCATAGGTGCGCAGTAGCATCCTCTCACAGGAGCGTTTAGTACAATAAACAACTCCGGAGTATACCTTGTTTAGTGATTTATTGAACCCCGATCACAACATAAGCGCGTTTTATGGTCGAGGGCATTTTGTGCCCCGTGTTATACAAATGTAGCAAAAAAGGGTTTTGACCCTGAAAAGATGAACATTCTGCATAGCGCGATTTGCGCAACAGGAATATATTGAAACGTTACTCGACAAACGATGCATAAGGTTTTCTATGACACAACAGCCACAAGCCAAATACCGCCACGACTACCGTGCGCCGGATTACCTGATTAGCGAAATCGATCTGACTTTTGACCTGGATGCCACAAAAACCGTTGTCACGGCGGTGAGTCAGGTGACGCGCCACAGCGCAACCGCCGTTCCGCTGCGTCTGGATGGCGAAGACCTGACGCTGGTCTCCCTGCATATCAATGATGAAGCCTGGTCGGACTATAAAGAAGAAAACAACCAGCTGGTCATCGACAACCTGCCGGAACAGTTTACGCTGCGCATCGTGAATGAAATCAGCCCGGCCGCCAATACCGCGCTGGAAGGGCTTTACCAGTCTGGCGTGGCGCTGTGTACCCAGTGTGAAGCGGAAGGGTTCCGCCACATTACCTGGTATCTCGACCGTCCGGACGTCCTGGCGCGCTTCACCACCAAAATCATCGCCGATAAAACCCTGTATCCCTTCCTGCTCTCCAACGGCAACCGCGTAGGTGAAGGCGAGCTGGAGAATGGCCGTCACTGGGTTCAGTGGCAGGATCCGTTCCCGAAACCGTGCTACCTGTTTGCGCTGGTGGCGGGGGACTTCGACGTGCTGCGTGACACCTTCAAAACGCGCTCAGGCCGCGAGGTGGCGCTGGAGCTGTTCGTAGACCGCGGTAACCTTGACCGCGCGCCGTGGGCGATGACCTCGCTCATCAACTCCATGAAGTGGGACGAAGAGCGCTTCGGCCTCGAATATGACCTCGACATCTATATGATCGTCGCCGTTGATTTCTTCAACATGGGCGCAATGGAGAATAAAGGCCTCAACGTCTTTAACTCCAAATACGTGCTGGCGCGAACCGATACCGCTACCGATAAAGATTATCTCGATATCGAACGCGTCATCGGCCACGAATATTTCCACAACTGGACCGGTAACCGCGTCACCTGTCGCGACTGGTTCCAGCTGAGCCTGAAAGAGGGCCTGACCGTCTTCCGCGATCAGGAGTTCAGCTCCGATCTGGGTTCACGCGCGGTGAACCGCATCAACAACGTGCGTACCATGCGCGGCCTGCAGTTTGCGGAAGATGCCAGCCCAATGGCGCACCCGATCCGCCCGGATAAAGTCATCGAAATGAACAACTTCTATACCCTGACGGTGTACGAGAAGGGTGCAGAAATTATCCGCATGATCCATACCCTGCTGGGTGAAGAGAACTTCCAGAAAGGGATGCAGCTCTACTTCGAGCGTCATGACGGCAGCGCGGCCACCTGCGACGATTTCGTGCAGGCGATGGAAGATGCCTCTAATGTCGATCTTTCCCACTTCCGCCGCTGGTACAGCCAGGCCGGTACGCCAATTGTTACCGTCAAAGACGACTACAATCCGGAAACCGAGCAGTACACGCTGACCATCAGTCAGCGCACGCCGCCGACGGCAGAGCAGGAAGAGAAATACCCGCTGCATATTCCGTTCAGCATTGAGCTGTACGATAACGAAGGCAAAGTCATCCCACTGCAGAAGGGCGGCCACCCGGTACACCACGTATTGAACGTGACCCAGGCCGAGCAGACCTTTATCTTTGATAACGTCTACTTCCAGCCGGTGCCTGCTCTGCTGTGCGAATTCTCCGCGCCGGTGAAGCTGGAGTACAAGTGGAGCGATCAGCAGCTGACGTTCCTGATGCGTCACGCGCGCAACGATTTCTCCCGCTGGGATGCGGCGCAAAGCCTGCTGGCGACCTACATCAAGATCAACGTAAACCGTCACCAGCAGGGCCAGCCGCTGTCGCTGCCTGTGCACGTGGCTGACGCGTTCCGCGCGATCCTGCTGGATGAGAAGATTGACCCGGCGCTCGCCGCTGAAATTCTGACCCTGCCGTCAGCAACGGAAATCGCGGAGTTGTTCGAGATTATCGATCCGATCGCGATTGTGGCGGTGCGTGAAGCGCTGACCCGTACGCTGGCTGCTGAACTGGCGGACGAGTTCCTCGCCATTTATAACGCCAACAAGCTTGATGCTTATCGCGTTGAGCACGCGGACATTGGTAAACGTTCTCTGCGTAATACCTGCCTGCGCTACCTGGCGTTTGGTGAAACCGAGCTGGCGAACACCCTTGTGAGCAAGCAGTATCATGAAGCGGATAACATGACCGACGCGCTGGCCGCGCTGGGTGCAAGCGTTGCCGCTGAGCTGCCGTGCCGCGACGCGCTGATGCAGGAGTACGACGACAAGTGGCATCAGGATGGCCTGGTGATGGACAAGTGGTTCATCCTGCAGGCGACCAGCCCGGCGGCCGATGCGCTCAGCAACGTGCGCAGCCTGCTGAAGCATCGTTCCTTTACCCTGAGCAATCCGAACCGCGTGCGTTCGCTGATTGGCGCGTTTGCCAGCAGCAACCCGGCCGCGTTCCACGCCGAAGACGGCAGCGGTTATCAGTTCATGGTGGAAATGCTGACCGAGCTGAACAGCCGTAACCCGCAGGTGGCGTCGCGCCTGATTGAGCCGCTGATCCGTCTGAAACGCTACGATGCGAAGCGTCAGGCGAAAATGCGTGCCGCGCTTGAGCAGCTGAAAGGGCTGGAAAACCTGTCTGGCGATCTGTACGAGAAGATTGCTAAAGCCTTAGCGTAATAAAAGTTAACCCGGCCCTCTCCCAGTGGGAGAGGGCCGGGGTGAGGGCATCAGGCATTAGCCTTAGCTCGCTGTAACTCCGTACCTCCACGCTTCATCACCCGATCCAGCACTTCCGCTTCCAGCTCCGCCAGTCTTGCCGAGCCCACGCGACGAGGCCGCGGAAGATCTACCGTAAGATCCAGACCTATTTTACCATCTTCTATTAACAGCACCCGGTCGGCCATTGCGACGGCTTCGCTCACGTCATGCGTCACCAGCAGTACCGTAAAGCCGTGTACCTGCCAGAGAGATCCAATCAAATCCTGCATTTCGATTCGCGTCAGGGCGTCGAGCGCGCCCAGCGGTTCATCAAGCAACAGCAGGCCCGGACGGTGAATTAACGCGCGCGCCAGCGCCACGCGCTGCTTCTGCCCACCCGAAAGGGCTGCAGGCCATTCATCGGCGCGATTTTCCAGCCCAACGGCGGCCAGCGCCTGGCGGGCTTCATCCCTCCAGTTGGCCTTAAGACCGAGCCCGACATTGTCGATAACCGTTTTCCACGGCAGCAGGCGCGCGTCCTGGAACATCATGCGGGTATCGTCCTGGATATTCGAAAGCGGCGTTGTCCCTGCCAGAATGTCGCCGCCGTTGGGGGCTTCCAGTCCGGCCAGAAGTCGTAGCAGGGTACTCTTTCCGCCGCCGCTGCGCCCGACAACTGCCACAAACTGTCCGGCGGGAATATGCAGATCCAGCCCGTTAAGAATGGTGTTATCGCCGTAGCGTTTGGTGACGCCGTTCAGCAGTAGCGGTGTCCCCTGATTCAGTCGTGCAGTATTCATGCTTTCGCCTCCTGAAGGGTATAGGCCGGGTTCCAGCGCAGCCAGCTGCGCTCCAGCCACTGGGCGCTAACGTCAGCGAGTTTGCCGAGCAGGGCATAAAGGATAATGGCAACCACCACCACGTCCGTTTGCAGGAATTCACGGGCGTTCATCGCCAGGTAGCCAATCCCGGAGTTAGCTGAGATGGTTTCCGCCACAATCAACGTTAGCCACATCAGGCCGAGCGCGAAACGCACCCCGACCATAATGGAGGGCAGGGCGCCCGGCAGGATCACGTGAATAAACAGGGAAAAACCGGACAAGCCGTAGCTGCGCGCCATCTCGACCAGACCGCGATCGATATTGCGGATGCCGTGCCAGGTGTTGATGTAAATGGGGAACAGCGTGCCCAGCGCCACGAGGAAAATCTTGGCGCTCTCATCAATTCCAAACCACAGGATAACCAGCGGGATCAGCGCCAGATGCGGCACGTTGCGCAGCATCTGGATGGAGGTGTCCAGCAGCCGCTCGCCCCAGCGTGAAAGACCGCTGATCAGGCCCAGGACCAGACCGATGCTGCCGCCGATGGAAAACCCGATCGCCGCGCGCCAGGAGCTGATCGCCAGATGCTGCCACAGCTCGCCGCTCACGCTCAGCGACCAGAACGCTTCTACGACGCCCTCCGGGGAGGGCAGAATGCGGCTCGACAGCCAGCCGGTGGACGACGCGAGCTGCCAGAGTGCCACAATGCCGACGGGTAAAAACCACGGCGCGGCGCGCAGCAGCCATTTTTGTGAGGTGGCAGACATGGTCACTCCTTAGCTCTGCGCGGCTTTGCGTGGAATAAACTCGTTCGCCACGGCTTCGCCCTGAAGCTGAAGCCGCTGCGGCTGTGGAATTTCCGGAATGGCGACATCCAGATGCGGGAATAACAGCTCGCCCACCTTGTACGCCTCTTCCAGATGCGGATAGCCGGAGAGAATGAAGCTGTCGATACCCAGCTCGGCGTATTCGTTGATACGTGCAGCTACGGTCGGTCCGTCGCCCACCAGCGCCGTGCCCGCACCGCCGCGCACCAGACCAACGCCCGCCCACAGGTTCGGGCTGATCTCCAGATTCTCGCGCTTGCCGTTGTGCAGGGATGCCATCCGGTGCTGCCCGACGGAGTCGGTTTTGGCAAATGCGGCCTGGGCTCTGGCGATCGTTTCATCATCCAGATGGGAGATCAGGCGGTCCGCCGCCTGCCAGGCTTCTTCACTGGTTTCGCGCACAATCACATGCAGGCGAATGCCGAAGCGCACCTTACGGCCATGGGCGGCCGCCTTAGCGCGTACCTGGGCAATTTTTTCTTTCACCAGCTCAGGCGGTTCGCCCCAGGTCAAATAGAGATCGACCTGTTCTGCCGCCAGATCCTGGGCTACATCCGACGATCCGCCAAAATAGAGCGGCGGTCGCGGCTGCTGTACCGGCGGGAAGTAGAGTTTCGCGTCACGAACGTGGATATGCTTGCCTTCAAAGGTAACGGTTTCACCTTCCAGCAGGCGTCGCCAGACGCGGGTGAACTCGGCGGAAGCTTCATAGCGTTCGGTATGGTCGAGGAACACGCCGTCGCCTGCCAGCTCCTGCGGATCGCTGCCCGTCACCAGGTTAAACAGGGCGCGGCCGTTGGATAGTCTGTCCAGCGTTGCCGCCTGGCGTGCCGCCACGGTAGGGGAGACGACGCTTGGACGTAACGCAACCAGGAACTTCAGACGCTGGGTGACCGGAATCATTGATGCGGCGACCAGCCAGGCATCTTCACATGAACGTCCGGTCGGGATGAGCACCCCAGTGAAACCGATTCGGTCCGCCGCCTGCGCAATCTGCTGCAGGTAGCCGTGGTCAACCGGGCGCGAGCCCTCTTCTGTACCAAGATAGTGTCCATCACCGTGGGTGGGTAAAAACCAGAAAAGATTCAGACTCATGATTTAGCTCCTTCTTTGCCTGCGGGCTGCCAGATGCGTTCGCGAATAGTGACCTGTTTTGGCACCAGGTGGTTTTGATAGAAAAGGTCAGCCGTTTGTTGCTGAAGCGCGGCGACGTGTGCGTCCACCGGGGTAATGGTGGTCGGCGGACGGTGGTTGAGATAGCTCGCGATCACCGGCTCAGGTAAGCCCATGGTTTTCGCCAGCAGGGAAATGCTCTCCTGACGCTGGGTCTGGGTCAGGGCATCGGCCTGGGTAAAGGTATCCAGCACGCCCTGAATAAATGCGCCGTTCTTTTCCGCATAAGGACGTGCGGCCAGATAGAACGAGCCGGTCTGCTTCAGCGTGGTACCGTCTTTCAGCACGCGAACGCCGCCCTGCAGCAATGCGGCGGAGTAGTACGGGTCCCAGATGGCCCAGGCATCAACGTTCTTCTGCTGGAACGCGGCGCGCGCGTCAGCGGGAGTCAGGTAGACGGGCTGAATGTCGGTGAACTTGAGTCCGGCCTCTTGCAGAGCTCGCAGCAAAAGGTTGTGTGAGCTGGAACCTTTCTGGAAAGCAACTTTATGTCCTCTAAGGTCGGCGACGCTTTTAATGTCGCTGTTTTCAGGCACCAGGATCACCTCGGCCTTCGGCTTGGGCGGCTCAACGCCTACATAGACGAGGTCCGCTCCCGCGGCCTGTGCGAAGATCGGCGGAATATCGCCCGTGCTGCCAAGATCGATACTGCCCACGTTAAGGGCCTCCAGCATCTGCGGGCCGGCAGGGAACTCCACCCAGGAGAATTTGGTGTCCGGGAAGCGTTTTTCCAGAAGCTGGTGGCTTTTCGCCAGCACCATGCTGACGCTGCCTTTCTGATACCCGATGCGTAAACTTTCCGGAGCCGTTTCTGCGGCATGGGCCAGCGAGGTAAGGGCCATCAGACCTGCCAGACCGATACGGGTGAACGTTTTAAACATGTGCGACTCCTTGAGGCTGACCAAACGCCGGGGCCTGGATATCCCTGCGGTGAAGGGCATGCCAGAACGTTTCCAGAGCGTTATCGAGGCGGGTTTGCAGGTTGGGCGTAAAGTGTGGTTTGTGTTGATAATCGATAACCTGGGAGTCATCGGCGAAAACGCCGTGGAGGATCTCCTGCGCTTTCAGCGCGTTCAGTACCGGCTTCAGGGCGTAATCCACGGCCAGTAAATGGGCAACCGTACCGCCCGTTGCCAGCGGCAGCACGACTTTGCCGTCCAGGGCGCGTTCCGGAAGCAGATCGAGCAGGGTTTTCAGCGCACCGGAAAAAGAGGCTTTATAAATGGGCGTTGCCACAATTAAGCCGTCAGCGCCGTTAAGCTGCTCGATGAGCGTTTTCAGCGCAGGGCTGTCAAAACGGGCATAAAGCAGATCTTCAGGTTCGAAGTTATGCAGGTTCCAGTGGCACACTTCCACATCCAGAGCATTGAGTTTTTCGCGGGCATATTCCAGCAGGGCGCTGGAGCGCGATGGGAATCGTGGACTTCCGGCCAGGGTAATGACGCGCATACTTCCTCCTTATAACTAATTGTTTGCTTTTATCTAACATTCATAACAATTTTCAGGAGTGTGACACCGCACGGTTATTCCACTAAATGATTAACTGCAATTAAAATGCGAAAAAGTGCATAAGAAATAGACGGGAAGGTAAACGATTGCGTTTTGCGCTGATTTTTTGCCGCAGGTCAATTCCCTTTCGCGCCTGGATCGCCCATAATCCCCTCCCGGTTTGCACACCGGGAATCCAGGAGAGTTCATGTACTACCCCTTCGTTCGTAAAGCCCTTTTCCAGCTCGACCCTGAGCGCGCTCATGAATTTACATTCCAGCAATTACGTCGTATTACCGGAACGCCGCTGGCCGCTCTGGTGCGTCAGAATGTGCCGGTAAAACCTGTGCAGTGCATGGGGCTGACCTTTAAAAATCCGCTAGGTCTGGCGGCCGGTCTGGACAAAAATGGCGAGTGCATTGATGCCCTGGGCGCGATGGGCTTTGGCTCCATTGAAATCGGTACCGTCACCCCGCGCCCGCAGCCGGGAAATGACAAGCCGCGCCTGTTCCGACTGGTGGAAGCCGAAGGGCTGATCAACCGCATGGGCTTTAATAACCTCGGTGTTGATCACCTGGTTGAGAATGTAAAAAAAGCCCATTTTGACGGGATATTAGGCATCAATATCGGCAAAAATAAAGACACGCCGGTAGAGCAGGGTAAAGATGACTATCTGATTTGTATGGAAAAAGTCTACGCCTATGCCGGTTATATTGCGGTGAATATTTCTTCACCCAATACCCCGGGGCTGCGCTCTTTACAATATGGCGAAGCGCTGGACGATCTTCTGAGTGCCATTAAAAATAAACAAAATGAACTTCAGTCGATCCACCATAAATATGTTCCGGTCGCGGTTAAGATCGCCCCGGATCTTTCTCCCGAAGAATTGATCCAGGTTGCCGACAGTTTGGTTCGCCATAATATTGATGGTGTGATTGCAACCAATACCACCCTCGATCGTTCCCTCGTGCAGGGAATGAAAAACTGTGACGAAGCGGGTGGGTTAAGTGGCCGTCCGGTACAATTAAAAAGCACCGAAATTATTCGCGCCCTGTCTGCGGAATTAAAAGGTCGTCTGCCGATTATTGGCGTCGGCGGCATTGACTCCGTGATTGCTGCGCGCGAGAAAATGGCGGCGGGTGCGTCGCTGGTGCAGATCTATTCCGGCTTTATTTTTAAAGGACCGCCGCTGATTAAAGAAATCGTTACTCATATCTAATCTTTTCTCTTAATCAGACAACCAGGGCTTTATTTCCAGCCCTGGTTGTTTTATATTCCGTCACTGTTGCTTATTTAGTCATTATAGTCTTTTATTAATGGTGTTATAAACGAGGCGGCAAACAGGACATTTTTAGTACAGGACGTTTGGGGACGGGAGAGACACATGCGAATTAAACCTGACGATAACTGGCGCTGGTATTTTTGCGACGAGCATGACCGAATGATGCTCGACTTAGCCAATGGCATGTTGTTTCGTTCTCGTTTTGCCCGCCGAATGTTAACCCCGGATGCGTTTTCCCCGTCGGGCTTTTGCGTTGACGATGCAGCGCTTTATTTCTCCTTTGAGGAAAAATGCCGCGATCTGGTGCTCTCTAAAGAGCAGCGCGCCGAGCTGGTATTAAATGCGCTGGTGGCTATCCGTTTCCTGAAACCGCAAATGCCAAAGAGCTGGCATTTTCTGCCCCACGGCATGAACTGGACCCCGGCAACGGGCGATGCGGCGAGCGTAAATCTGAGCGACACTGCAGAAGAGGTGAGCCTGCTGGTGGTTGAGCCTGGCGAAAATGCTGCACTCTGTCTGCTGGCGCAGCCCGGCGTAACGATTGCCGGGCGGACGATGCAGCTTGGGGATGCTATTAAGGTCATGAACGACAGGCTGAAGCCCCAGCTTCGCGTGGATGCCTTCAGCCTCGAGCAGGCGGTTTAAGCTTCCAGCTGTACGGACGTTTTCGGTATGCAGCTACAGCAGAGAATTGTGCCGTCACTTCCAATTGCTGATTTTTTCAACGCACTCACTTCGCCATCCACCAGCCTGATGCGGCAGCATCCGCAAATGCCTGCGCGACAGGAATACGGTACGCGAATACCAGCCTGCTCCAGTTGCTCCAGTAATACCTGCTGGTTGTTGCCACGGATGACGTTGCCCTGCCAGTGAATATCTATCGCAGAGGCGACATTCGTCACAACGTCTACCATTTCTTCTTCCTGCCCTGAGCCGTACACCCTTGCAGGCCCTCGGGCAAGAATCTCTACCTCATCACCGACGCGGATAGCGCCGCTGGAGCGCGGGATGAGGTTCTGACCGAAATCCACATCGCCGTTGTCCTGCGCGGTGCGGAATGACTGCAATGTCTTCAACGGTTCGCCGGAAGGGTGCTTCTGGCCTTTCTCCGGGCTTACCGTCGTGAAAATGCAGCGGCTGCACGGCTTCACCACGTCAAAAATGACGCTGCCAATGCGGATCACTTTCCAGGTGTCTTCATCCCAGGCGTCTGCGCCCGTTACTACCAGGTTCGGACGGAACTGTTCCATCTGAACGCTGGCTTTGCAGCGGCCTTGCAAATCACGCAGTGAAGCTTCGTTAGTCAGCAGGAACGGGAAGCCATCGGCGAAGGAGAGGGGAACGGCGTCGTGGCGCTTCACGCGACGCGTCAGTTCAGGCCCAACCCAGCGCAGCTGCACGTCGCGGGAGAAGAAGCCGCTCAGCCAGCGGTTGATCTCATCCGGGGCGATGCGCGCGGTAAAATGATTGCCCCACACTTCCGTCGGCGCATCGACGGGCGCAAAATCAGCAAAGCGAATCACCGCGCTGGAACCGTCCGGCGCGGTAAGGTGCAAACCGTCATGAAGCGGGGAAGGGGTAAAGCGAACCATCTGAGGGAACTGGCGTGCGGTAATGAACGTTCCGTCAGGCTCGGTGACCATAAAAATACGATCGAAGGCAAATCCGCTCATATCGGCCAGCGCGTGAGAGACGCCGATGCCGCGCATGGATTTCACCGGATGAATAAAAAGCCTGGATAACGTCGCCACTGCACACTCCCTCGAATGAAAATAAGCCTTCAACTTTATGACATACACGCCATATTAGCTATAATGCGCGACAATTTTCTAAGAGTAAAAGTGACGATATGAATTCTCTGTTTGCCAGTACGGCCCGTGGGCTGGAAGAGCTGTTAAAAACTGAACTGGAAAGCCTGGGCGCGCAAGAGTGCCAGGTGGTTCAGGGTGGTGTCCATTTTGAGGGCGACACGCGGCTTATTTACCAGAGCCTGATGTGGAGCCGCCTGGCGTCGCGCATCATGCTGCCGATGAAGGAGTGCAAGGTCTATAGCGACCTTGATCTCTATACCGGCGTACAGATGATCGACTGGACAGAGATCTTCACCCCGAATGCTACCTTTGCGGTGCATTTCAACGGCGTGAACGACGAGATCCGCAACAGCCAGTACGGTGCCCTGCGCGTAAAAGACGCCATTGTGGACTGCTTCACCCGTAAAAATAAGGAACGTCCGAACGTCGATCGTGAAAACCCCGATCTGCGTATTAACGTCTGGCTGAACGGCGACACGGCGAGTATCTCCCTCGATCTGAGCGGCGCGGGCCTGCACCTGCGCGGCTACCGCGATCGTACCGGCATGGCACCCATCAAAGAGACCCTGGCGGCCGCCATTGTGATGCGCTCCGGCTGGCAGCCGGGCACGCCGCTGCTCGACCCGATGTGCGGTTCCGGTACGTTGCTGATTGAAGCGGCCATGCTGGCCACCGACCGCGCCCCGGGACTGCACCGCGGACAGTGGGGCTTTAAAGGCTGGGCGCAGCACGATGAAGCGCTCTGGAAAGAGGTCAAAGACGACGCGCAGACCCGCGCACGTAAGGGGCTGGCGGAATATACCTCTCATTTCTACGGCTCCGATAGCGACCCTCGCGTCATTGAGCGCGCGCGCAGCAACGCCCGCCGTGCCGGTATCGGCGAACTGGTCACCTTCGAAGTGAAAGACGTGGCGAACCTGACCAACCCGCTGCCAAAAGGCCCGTACGGTACCGTGATCAGCAACCCGCCATATGGCGAACGTCTCGACAGCGAACCGGCGCTGATTGCCCTGCACAGCCTGCTGGGCCGCAACATGAAGGACCACTTTGGCGGCTGGAACCTGTCTCTGTTCAGCGCCTCGCCGGAACTGCTGAGCTGCCTGCAGCTGCGTGCCGAACGCCAGTTTAAGGCGAAAAACGGCCCGCTGGACTGCGTGCAGAAAAACTACCATCTGGCGGAGAAGGCGGCCGACAGCAAGCCGTCCGGCGTGGCGGAAGATTACGCTAACCGTCTGCGCAAGAATCTGAAGAAATTTGAGAAGTGGGCGAAGCAGGAGGGCATTGAATGCTACCGCCTGTATGATGCCGACCTGCCGGAGTACAACGTGGCGGTTGACCGCTACGCGGACTGGGTGGTGATTCAGGAATATGCGCCGCCGAAAACCATTGATGCGCAAAAAGCGCGTCAGCGCATGCTGGACGTCATTGCCGCCACCATCGCCGTGCTGGGTATTGCGCCAAACAAGCTGGTGCTGAAAACGCGTGAACGTCAGAAAGGCAAAAACCAGTACCAGAAGATGGGCGAGAAGGGCGACTTTATCGAAGTGGGCGAATACAACGCGCGCCTGTGGGTCAACCTGACCGACTATCTGGATACCGGTCTGTTCCTCGATCACCGTATCGCCCGCCGCATGCTGGGCCAGATGAGTAAAGGCAAGGACTTCCTGAATCTCTTCTCCTACACCGGCAGCGCCAGCGTGCATGCCGGTCTGGGCGGCGCGCGCAGCACTACCACGGTAGATATGTCCCGCACCTATCTGGAGTGGGCGGAGCGCAACCTGCGCCTTAACGGCTTAACCGGACGTCAGCATCGCCTGATGCAGGCCGACGTGCTGGGCTGGCTGCGCGATACCGACGAGCAGTTCGACCTGATCTTTATCGATCCTCCGACCTTCTCCAACTCCAAGCGTATGGAAGATAGCTTTGACGTTCAACGCGATCACCTGCGCCTGATGACCGACCTGAAGCGCCTGCTGCGCAAAGGCGGCACCATTATGTTCTCGAACAACAAACGCGGCTTCCGTATGGATCATGACGGCTTAGCAGCCCTGGGACTGAAAGCACAAGAAATCAGCCAAAAAACGCTGTCTCAGGACTTTGCCCGTAACCGTCAAATCCATAACTGCTGGTTGATTACCGCGGTCTGAAAGGAAAAATAAATGTCTTTAATTAGTATGCACGGCGCGTGGCTCTCTTTCAGCGACTCACCGCTTCTCGATAATGCAGAGCTGCACATCGAAGATAACGAGCGCGTCTGTCTGGTGGGCCGTAACGGCGCGGGTAAATCCACGCTGATGAAAATCCTTAACCGTGAACAGGGCCTGGATGACGGACGCATTGTTTACGAACAGGATCTGATCGTCTCCCGCCTCCAGCAGGACCCGCCGCGTCACGTGACCGGCAGCGTTTACGATTTCGTTGCGGAAGGGATCTCCGAGCAGGCCGAATACCTGAAGCGCTATCACGAGATTTCGCATCTGGTGATGACCGATCCGAGCGACAAAAACCTCAACGAACTTGCAAAAGTGCAGGAGATGCTCGATCACCACGGTCTGTGGCAGCTTGAAAACCGTATTAATGAAGTGCTGGCCCAGCTCGGTCTGGAACCCGATATGGAGCTGTCGGCGCTCTCCGGCGGCTGGCTGCGTAAGGCGGCCCTGGGCCGCGCGCTGGTTAGCGGGCCGAAGGTGCTGCTGCTGGACGAACCGACTAACCACCTGGATATCGAAGCGATCGACTGGCTGGAAGGCTTCCTGAAAACCTTCAGCGGCACCATTATTTTCATCTCACACGACCGTTCGTTTATCCGCAATATGGCGACGCGTATTGTCGATCTCGACCGCGGCAAGCTGGTCACCTATCCCGGCGATTACGACACCTATCTGCTGGAGAAAGAAGAAAACCTGCGCGTGGAAGAGCTGCAGAATGCCGAGTTCGACCGCAAGCTGGCGCAGGAAGAGGTCTGGATCCGCCAGGGCATAAAAGCCCGCCGTACCCGTAACGAAGGCCGCGTGCGCGCCCTGAAGGCGATGCGTCGCGAGCGCAGCGAACGCCGTGAAGTGATGGGCAGCGCCAAAATGCAGGTGGAAGAGGCGTCCCGCTCCGGCAAGATTGTCTTTGAAATGGAAAACGTCAACTACCAGGTTGACGGTAAAGTGCTGGTGAAAGACTTCTCCGCACAGGTTCAGCGCGGCGACAAAATCGCCCTGATTGGCCCGAACGGCTGCGGTAAAACCACGCTGCTGAAGCTGATGCTGGGCCAGCTGCAGGCCGACAGCGGCCGCATTCACTGCGGGACCAAGCTGGAGGTCGCCTACTTCGACCAGCACCGCGCGGAGCTGGATCCGGACCGTACGGTGATGGATAACCTCGCTGAAGGTAAGCAGGAGGTGATGGTAAACGGCAAGCCGCGCCACGTGCTGGGCTACCTGCAGGACTTCCTGTTCCATCCGAAACGTGCCATGACGCCGGTGCGCGCGCTGTCAGGCGGTGAGCGCAACCGTCTTCTGCTGGCGCGCCTGTTCCTGAAGCCAAGTAACTTGTTGATTCTCGATGAACCAACGAACGACCTTGATGTCGAAACGCTGGAACTACTCGAAGAGCTGATCGACGGCTATCAGGGTACCGTGATGCTGGTTAGCCACGATCGTCAGTTCGTTGACAACACCGTGACCGAGTGCTGGATCTTCGAAGGTGAAGGGCGAATTGGTCAATACGTAGGCGGTTATCACGACGCAAAAGGGCAGCAGGCACAGTCGCTGGCGACGAAGCAGTCAAAGTCCAAAATTGGTCCTGAAGCTACTGTAACAAAAGCAGAAACTGTCAAGAAAACCTCGGCTAAACTAAGCTATAACCTGCAGCGCGAACTGGAGGGACTGCCGCAGCGTCTTGAAGAGCTGGAGGCCGCGCTTGAGGATCTGCAAAAACAGGTTGCTGATGCGTCATTCTTTACCCAATCGCATGACTATACTCAGAAAGTACTGTCAGAACTGTCCGCGGCTGAAAAAGCCCTGGAAGAAGCATTTGAGCGCTGGGAGTACCTTGAGTCTCTGAAAAACGGCGCATAAACAGGGATAACATATGTGTGACCAGCACCATGCCGACAGGCATATTTTATGCTCGCAATGCGATATGCTCGTGGCGTTGCCAGAGCTTGGTCACGGACATAAAGCCCTGTGTCCACGTTGCGGTGCGACGTTGACAACCGAGTGGGACGCGCCGCGGCAGCGTCCCACTGCTTACGCTCTTGCAGCACTTTTTATGCTGCTGCTCTCTAACCTCTTCCCCTTCATCTATATGAAGGTGGGTGGGATAACCAGCCAGGTGGATTTGCTTGAAATCCCGGGCGTGATGTTCTCAGAAGATTACGCCAGCCTCGGCACCTTTTTTCTCCTGTTTGTCCAGATAGTCCCGGCTTTTTGCCTGGTCGTAATCCTTTTGCTGGTCAACCGCGTCAGGATGCCCGCATCACTGAAAATCCGGCTTGCGCGTATCCTTTTTCAGCTCAAAAGCTGGGGCATGGCCGAGATCTTTCTGGCGGGCATTCTGGTCAGTTTCGTGAAGCTGATGGCGTACGGCGACGTGGGGATCGGCAGCAGCTTTATTCCCTGGTGTCTGTACTGCGTCCTCCAGCTGCGTGCATTCCAGTGCGTTGACAGGCGCTGGGCGTGGGATGATATCGCCCCGGCACCGACGCTTGCGCAGACGGTAAAGGTCGGCGTACCCGGAATTCGTCAGGGGCTGCGTTCCTGCCCATGCTGTACCGCCGTGCTCCCCGCCGATCTCAACGTTTGTCCGCGCTGCGAAACGAAAGGGCACGTGCGGCGTAAAAATAGTCTTCAGTGGACGATGGCGCTGCTGGTCACGTCCATCATGCTGTATCTGCCTGCCAATATTCTGCCAATCATGATCACCGATTTGCTCGGTGACAAAATGCCCTCAACGATCCTGGCCGGGGTGATACTGCTTTGGGGCGAGGGTTCCTATCCGGTCGCTGGCGTTATCTTTATCGCCAGTATTATGGTGCCAACCTTAAAAATGATCGCCATCGCCTGGCTCTGTTGGGATGCGAAAGGCCATGGAAAACGCGACAGCGAACGTATGCACCTGATTTATGAAGTGGTCGAGTTTGTTGGACGCTGGTCAATGATAGACGTGTTTGTCATCGCCGTTCTCTCTGCGCTGGTGCGGATGGGCGGTTTGATGAGTATTTATCCCGCGATGGGGGCTTTAATGTTTGCACTGGTCGTGATCATGACCATGTTTGCGGCCATGACCTTCGACCCTCGTTTATCGTGGGATCGTGAGCCTGAATCAAGCCATGAGGAAGAGTAAGAGCATGGAAAATAAGAGTGGAGAGGCGAAAGTGCAGAAGGTCAAAAACTGGTCACCGGTGTGGATTTTTCCCATCGTGACCGCGCTGATCGGTGCATGGATCCTGTTTTATCATTACAGCCATCAGGGACCGGAAGTCACGCTGATAACCACCAATGCCGAGGGGATTGAGGGCGGTAAAACGACCATCAAAAGCCGTAGCGTGGATGTGGGCGTGGTCGAAAGCGCAACCCTGACCGACGATTTAACCCATGTGGAGATTAAGGCGCGCCTTAATGCCGGCATGGAGAAACTGCTGCACGGCGATTCCGTTTTCTGGGTCGTTAAACCGCAGGTAGGGCGTGAAGGGATCAGCGGCTTAGGAACGCTGCTTTCGGGCGCCTACATAGAGCTGCAGCCCGGCGCTAAGGGTAACCAGCCTGCCAAATACCAGCTTCTGGATTCACCGCCGCTTGCGCCGCCTGATGCCAAGGGCATCCGCGTGATCCTCGACAGCAAAAAAGCAGGTCAGCTCACGGCCGGCGACCCGGTCCTGTTCCGCGGCTACCGCGTCGGGTCGGTTGAGAAAAGCACGTTCGATCCGCAGAAACGCGCAATTAGCTATCAGCTCTTCATTAATGCGCCAAACGATCGTCTGGTCACCAGCAACGTCCGTTTCTGGAAAGACAGCGGGATCGCGGTGGATCTGACCTCGGCAGGCATGCGCGTTGAAATGGGTTCGCTGACCACGCTGTTTGGCGGCGGCGTGAGTTTTGACGTGCCGGAAGGCCTGGATTTGGGGCAGCCGGTTGCAGAGAACACCGCTTTCCGCCTCTTTGACGATCAAAAAAGCATTCAGGATGCGCTCTATACCGATCACGTTGACTTCCTGATGTTCTTCAAAGACTCCGTTCGCGGCCTGCAGCCGGGGGCGCCCGTTGAGTTCCGCGGTATTCGCCTCGGTACGGTTGGGCAAGTACCGTTCTTCGTCCCGGGTCTGAGCCAGATGCTGGATGATGACTATCGCATTCCGGTGCTGATCCGCATTGAACCAGAGCGTCTTCTTAACCAGATTGGTGAAAATCAGGATATCGCTACCCATATCACCCAACTGATGGAACGCGGTCTACGCGGGTCGCTGAAAACCGGCAACCTGGTAACCGGCGCGCTGTATGTGGATATGGACTTCTACCCGAAAGCACCGCCGATTACCGGTATCCGTGAATTCGGCGGCTACAAGATCATCCCAACGGTGAGCAGCGGTCTGGCGCAGATCCAGCAGCGTCTGATGGAGACGCTGGACAAGATCAACAATCTGCCACTGAATCCGATGATTGAAGCGGCGACAAACTCGCTGAGCGAAAGCCAGGCAACGATGCGCCGTCTGCAAACCACGCTGGATAACATCAACAAGATCACGGCGAGCCAGAGCATGCAGCAGCTGCCGCAGGACATGCAGAAAACGCTGCGTGAGCTGAACCGCAGTATGCAGGGCTTCCAGCCGGGATCTGCGGCCTATAACAAGATGGTGGCAGATATGCAGCGTCTTGATCAGGTCCTGCGTGAACTGCAGCCGGTGCTGAAAACGCTCAACGAGAAGAGCAATGCGCTGGTGTTCGAAGCGAAAGATAAAAAGGATCCTGAGCCGAAGAGGGCAAAAGAATGAAAAAATGGCTATTGATGGTTGGCGCTCTGCTGTTAACGGCGTGCAGTTCAGGGGGAGATAATAAAAGTTATTATCAGCTGCCTGTGGCAACCCACAGCGGTGGGCAAAGCACGGCCAGTCAGGGAAACCGCCAGCTGTGGGTTGAGCAGGTCGCCGTGCCGGATTATCTGGCAGGGAACGGCGTGGTCTATCAGACCAGCGACGTTAAATACGTGATTGCGACCAACAACCTGTGGGCCAGCCCGCTGGATCAGCAGCTGCGCAACACGCTGGTGGCTAACCTGGGCAGCCAGCTTCCGGGCTGGGTAGTCGCGTCGCAGCCGCTGGGTAACGATCAGGATACGCTGAACGTCACCGTAACGGGCTTCCACGGCCGCTATGACGGTGCGGTGGTGATCAGCGGGGAGTGGTTGCTGAACCATCAGGGGCAGCTGATTAAGCGTCCTTTCCATCTGGAGCTGAAGCAGCAGAAGGATGGCTATGACGAAATGGTGAAAGTCCTGGCTCAGGGTTGGGCGCAGGAGTCGGCCAGTATCGCGAGGGAGATTTCCCGGCTGCCATAAGTAAAATTCATCATTAAAACCGCAGTTGGCCTGTCGCTGATTGCGGTTTTTTTTTCGTTTTCAACTCAGGTTGTTACTTGTGCCACGTCACAATTTTTGTACAAATGAACTTCCATGTAGCTCACAGATATGACACCCGTATGAATTTTGAACATTGACGATGCGACTAATTCGGGGTATTCGTTATCTGTGCCTGTGCAGATAGTGCAGACACTGTTTTCTTTCCACCAGACAAAAGAATGAGGGAAACGAGGCATGAAGAGACAGAAACGAGATCGCCTGGAACGGGCTCATCAACGTGGTTATCAGGCCGGCATCGCTGGACGTTCTAAAGAAATGTGTCCTTATCAGACGATAAATCAAAGGTCACAATGGCTTGGAGGCTGGCGAGAAGCCATCGGCGACAGGGCACTCATAGCCTGATAACGTCTCTTTCAAAAAAGAAACCTCCGCATTGCGGAGGTTTCGCCTTTCCGGGGTTCGAAAAGCACGATCAGAACGCAGAAGTGTCCTGGAACAGGCCAACCTTCAGGTCGCTTGCGCTATAGATCAGACGACCGTCGACCAGTACTTCACCATCTGCCAGGCCCATAATCAGGCGGCGGTTTACGATGCGCTTGAAGTGAATACGATAGGTCACTTTCTTCGCTGTAGGCAGAACCTGGCCTGTGAATTTCACTTCGCCCACGCCCAGCGCGCGGCCTTTACCTTCGCCACCCAGCCAGCCCAGATAGAAGCCAACCAGCTGCCACATGGCATCCAGGCCCAAACAGCCAGGCATTACCGGATCGCCAATAAAGTGGCAACCGAAGAACCACAGGTCCGGGTTGATATCGAGTTCTGCTTCTACGTAACCCTTATCGAAGTTGCCGCCGGTTTCGGTCATTTTCACGACACGGTCCATCATCAGCATGTTCGGGGCCGGCAACTGTGGGCCTTTTGCGCCAAACAGTTCGCCGCGACCAGAGGCAAGAAGATCTTCTTTTGTATAGGATTCGCGTTTATCTACCATGTTCTCAGTAAGCCTTATTTTAGTGAAGGACGCAGGATAGCTAACACGTGTACGCTGAACAAGTCCGATCAGTTCGAACTAAACCAGCCCAGCCAGCGTAACGGCCATGGATAACGGTGACGAGCATCCTGCTGTGTTGCCTGAGCAATGCGCTCCTGGATAGTCTGCATCAGGGTGGTTTGCCCTTCGCCATCCCATACCAGGTTTGTCAGTAAGGGTAGTGCATCCTCAATCCCTTCGATGGCCCAGATGGCGAACTGCTCTTGTTCAACCGCATCCAGAATCTCCTGGCTGAGGCTTAAATGGCGTGCGTTAGGAGCAGGAATAATTACACCCTGCTTGCCGTTTAAACCGCGCTGCTGGCAGATAGAGAAGAAGCCTTCAATTTTTTCGTTGAGGCCGCCGACAGGCTGGGCACGACCGAATTGGTCCACCGAGCCGGTGATCGCGATGTTCTGATTGATGGGCACTTCCGCCAGGGCGCTGATTAAGGCGCACAGTTCAGCCATAGAGGCGCTATCGCCATCCACTTCGCTGTAGGATTGCTCAAACGTCAGCGAGGCGGAGAAGGGGATCTGTTGCTCAAGCTGCAGCTCAGACATCAAAAACGCCTGCATGATCATCATGCCTTTGGCGTGAATGTTGCCGCCCAGCTCGGCTTTGCGTTCGATGTCGGTAAATTCGCCATCGCCAATATGCACAACGCAGCTGATACGGGACGGCTCCCCGAATGCGCGCGGATGGCCAGGAAATTCAATCACCGACAGGGCGTTGATCTGCCCGACGCGTTCGCCTTCGGTTTCCACCAGAATTTGTTCCAGCAGAATTTCATCCTGCATACGGTCAGCAAGATAGCCTTCTCGCCATTCTCGCTGAGCCAGCATCTGGGTGAGCTGCTCTCCGGTGAACGCACCGTTACCGCTAATCACACCCACTTCACGCAGCTGTTTGCCGATCCAGAGCGGGCAGAGTGGCAGCGTTTCCTGGTCACCGGTATAGCGCACCGCTTCGCGGATCAGGCCTGGCCACGCGTCAGCGGCAGGCGTTGGCAGCGCAAAACGTTCTGCAACGGTCATCACCCACTGGCACCACTGCGCCATATCGTCGGCATCGGCAATCTGGATATTATCTTCGTATTCGCTATATACCGCCTGCTCAGCCAGTTCAGGCTCCATTTCCTGGAAGTCTGCCAGCGACTCACGGTCGCCCGTCAGCACGACGGTTAACGACAGCGGCATAGACGGAATCGAGACAGGTAGGGGACGAGACTCATCGTAGCCGACCCAGTCGAAACGCTGCTGATGCACGATGGTTTTCAGACGCATCCACAGCAGCGGCTGCGAGAGCAGGGTACGCAGTGAGATGATGAGAACACCGCCATTTGCGCGATGTACCAGCCCCGGCTGCAGCGAAAGTTCGCCGTTAAACTGGCGCAGACAACCAAAGAGTTGTTCCGCCTCGACCCAGTTAGCGGTAACCACTTCGCCCTTAGCGGCAAAAGCGCCATCGGCCTGCGCCGCAGGTTCGAAATTGACATCATGTCCCGCAATACGATACTGCCCGCCAAAAACGGCGTTCGCTTCCGGCTTCAGCTGACGCACAGCATCACCGAGCAGCGTCAGGTATTCCGCTTCTTCCGGGGCTTTGAGCAGCATGAAGGGCGCAGTTGCCCAGGGGCTTAACACCTGCTCCAGCGCGTAATGCAAACGGGGCTGCGTATCGCTAAGGATGAATTCGTGTTCTTTTGCGAGATCTGGCTGTGCAAACAGTTCCTGGTAACTTTCGGTATCCGGAACAAGGTCACGCCATGCAAGTTTCGTAATGGTCAAAGTTGATGTTTTTTAGTCAGATGTAAAAGCGTGGAGTATACCGTAAGCGGGGGGCTGTACCCAAGCAGGATTGGGGATTTCGACAGGGCGAATGGCTGCATTCACTCACAGGATATGATTTCTTTTCAGCAGATTGCTAAAAAACTGATATTCTGAACAGAGTTACGTGGTAACACTGAGATCGCAATGAAATATCAACAACTGGAAAATCTCGAAAGCGGCTGGAAATGGAAATACCTGGTCAAAAAGCACCGTGAAGGGGAGCTGATCACCTGCTACATCGAAGCCAGCGCTGCGCAAGAAGCCGTGGATATTTTGCTGACCCTCGAAAATGAACCGGTACAGGTTAACGGGTGGATTGAGAAACACATCAATCCTGCGTTGTTAAACCGGATGAAGCAAACTATCCGCGCGCGACGCAAACGGCATTTTAATGCTGAGCATCAGCACACTCGCAAAAAATCAATCGACCTTGAGTTCGTTGTCTGGCAGCGCCTGGCCGGGCTGGCACAACGACGGGGAAAAACGCTGTCGGAAACCATCGTGCAGCTGATTGAGGATGCAGAACATAAAGAGAAGTACGCCAACCAGATGTCGACGCTGAAGAACGACCTTCAGGCTCTGTTGGGTAAAAAGTAGATTTTTTACTTTTCTTCAGACAATAAAAAACCCCGCATGGCGGGGTTTTTTTATAAGACGATAACTTATGCCGCTGGCTGAGTTACAACGTCTTTGATGCCTTTAACTTCGATCTCTACGCGACGATCTGGAGCCAGGCAGTCGATCAGTGCAGCGCGAGCTTTCACGTTGTCACAGGTGTTGCCAGTAACTGGGTTAGATTCGCCCATACCACGTGGGGAGATCTTGTTAGCTGGGATACCTTTAGAGATCAGGTAATCAACAACAGACTGAGCACGTTTCTCAGACAGTTTCTGGTTGTAAGCGTCAGAACCGATACGGTCGGTGAAGCCCAGAACCACTACAGAACCGTCTTTAGGATCCAGGTTGCTCAGCTGGGTGTACAGCTGATCCAGTGCCTGCTGACCTTCTGGTTTCAGAGTCGCTTTGTTGAAGTTGAACAGAACGTCAGACTTCAGAGTGAAGTGCTTGGTCTGTACTTCTGGAGCTGGAGCCGGCGCTGGAGCAACAACTGGTGCTGCTTCTTCCTGCTGGCCGAAACGGTAGGAAACACCTACGCTCAGCATGCCGTTGTCTGGACGAACACCAACGGTGTTGCCGTCGCCGATGTTGTTAACCCACTGGTATTCCAGACGGGTAGCGATGTCACGGGTCATAGCCCACTCAACGCCACCAGCGAATACTGGGGAAACACCGGTGTCATGGTTGTCGCCAGAAATGTTGTTGCTGGAGTCAGCACGCCATACCATGCCGCCCAGACGGGTGTACACGTCCAGATCGTCAGTGATTGGGTAGCCCAGTTTAGCGGTCAGTTGAACGCCCTGTGCTTTGAAAGCGCCGTTGATGGTGTCGCCTTTGTATGGCATACGACCTAACCAGTCGTAACCCATTTCAAAACCAACATACGGGTTAACCTGATAGCCACCGAACGCACCTGCACCAAGCTGGCTCTCGTGAGTTGGGCCATCATTGTTCAGGCTGCTGTTGTACCAGCCAGTGTCGTGGAACTGAGACCAGCCCAGTTTACCACCTGCATACCAGGTATTATCTTTCGGAGCGGCCTGCGCTACGGTAGCGAAGCCAGCCAGTGCCACTGCAATCGCGATAGCTGTCTTTTTCATTTTTTGCGCCTCGTTATCATCCAAAATTCGCCATGAAAGTCTCAAGAGAGAATCACGGTTAAATCCTTCACCGGGGGGCGTGGTCAAATATAAATCTACCGATATCTTCGGCTTAGGCCGAGCACCCCTGGCGATGTAAAGTCTACAACGTAGCTGAAAACTTACAAGTGTGAAGTCCGTCAGGCATATGAAAAAAAAAGTTCCGTATACCGATTATTTAACATTTTTCGAACGAATTTTGTGCAATAAAATTAAGGAGAACCGCACCAGACAAGCCTTGCCGCAATTTTCAGGTCGGGAACTTAAAACCCATCTTGCGGTCAAAAAAAATTCCAGGAAAAATCTTAATTTCACTCAATGATACAAATTTGAGTGAATTTTTAGCCCAGAAAGTTGTCCTCTGCGGTAAGAATCCGATCGAACCGGACGCATAATGAACCCGATCGCATTCCCTTCTTCAGCGGCTTCAGTCAGACGGAAATGTTCTTCTTCAGTCAATTCTTCCGGTAACCATCCAATCACCACGCTGTAATTCCCTGTGCGTAACGCGCGGATCATCGACTCAACGGTATCGCAAGGCGAGAGTTGATTAATTTGCATGACTTTCGTCAGCGGCAGGCCGGCGGACTGAACCCACTCACGGCTCAGCTTTTGCTGAGGCGTGAGCCAAAGCTGCCAGCGCGATTGCTGACCGAGCTGTTGTAATAACGGCAGTAACAGAAGTTGCGTTAACAAGGGCTGGTCTTCACGATAAACCACTTCACTGATAAGCCCCGTGGAAACACGCTCGATGGAATTCTGCGAGACATTGCCTGCAGCAGAAGAGAGAGAGGTAGCGCGATTTGCATAGCCTGAAGTGTGCATATTCATTCCAGCCCTGTAGTTACTGTATGGATATACAGTAACCCCTGTATACCCAAAGATCAACCTCATTTTCGGAAAGCGACTCGCAAAATTCATTCAATCTTGATGCTCCTCGAAAAATCATCTTGCTCAACGACGTTAAGTTGCCTATTTTCCTGCTAACGGATCCGCTAGTAAGAAATTTAGTTGTTACTTTATGATTTTGAAGGGAAATATCATGAAAAAGATATCTTATGAACGGATTTATAAATCTCAGGAATACCTCTCCCCGTTGGGCGAGATTCATCACCGCGCGTTGTTTGGCGGCTATACCCTTGCGGTGGATGATGCTGTTTTTGCCATGGTCTCAGATGGCGAGCTTTACCTTCGCGCCTGTGAGGAGAGTGCCAAATACTGTGTAAAAAATGCCTCCTCTTTTTTGACGTTGATGAAGCGAGGCCGTCCGGTGCTGCTCAACTATTATCGTGTTGATGACGGATTATGGCAGGACAGGGAGCGGTTACTTCAGCTCTCCTCGTTTGCGCTCAGTGCGGCAAGAAAAGAGCGTTATCAGCGCCATCAACGAAACCGACTCAAGGATCTGCCTAACCTGACCTTTCAGCTTGAAGTCTTGCTCTTTGAAGCTGGCATCACCAATGAGGAAATGTTGCGGGAGCTTGGTGCCAGGGCGTGCTGGCTAAAGATGCGGGCAAAAAATAAAGCGCTGAGTATTAAAGTACTCTTCGCGCTGGAAGGGGCTATCGAGGGGCTGCATGAAGCGGCACTCCCGGCAGACATTCGCCGGGAGCTCACGGAGTGGTTTAATGCGTTGACTGAGCCACAGGAGAATCACTCCTCCAGGTAGCAATGTGCTGTTGCAGCCGGCAAATTTCAGGCAGCAGAGCGATAAGCAGGCCTATCTGCTGAAGCACCAGAGGTGCTTTACTGTCATTTCCCGGGTCTAGATGCGCAATGCGCTGAGCCAGTTCATCCAGCGCCTGTTGAACGCGCGGCTCATCGGCTGGTCGATGATGAAGCGCGTCATCGACATAACAGACGGCGTCATCGAGCAGGTTGAGAATACCCGGGTTGGTGAGTTTCTCACGGTGAGCGCCCAGCGTCGAAATATAGCTGGTGAACGTATGGTTCAGGCAGAGCAGGCGGAACGCGGTCTCACGAATATCCGCCGTGGCGCGAGGCTCCGTCGACATGTTAGAGACTACGGAGGCCAGTTCCGCATCACTGTTGTGCGCGTCGCGGCGGGCTATCCGGTAAGCCAGGCGGTTATCGCGGCCCTGATGATACTGCTCCAGGATCGCGTCAAGGTATCGACAGTTGGCGTTCATCGCCCTGTCTACCACGCGCGGCAAATTTCGGAAACGCCAGTCCGGCCAGATAAAGCTGACCGCGGCCCAGGCAATCGCACAGCCAATCAGGGTATCGATCACGCGGGGCAGGGCGACTTCAAACCCTTCACCCAGCAGGTTAAAGCAGAGCAGCACCAGCAGCGTGATGAACATGGTGGCATGGGCGTACTGCACGTTGCGAAACGCGAAGAACAACACGCCGGTAATCACGATCAGGATCAATTGACCTTCAATGGAGGGCACGAAATAGAGCACCGGAAGGCCAATCGCGACGCCCACCAGCGTGCCGATAATACGCAGCGCAAGACGGTGTCGGGTGGCATTATAGTTCGGCTGGCAGACGAACAGGCTGGTCAGCAGGATCCAATAGCCGTGATGCAGCCCGGTAATCTGGATAAAGGCATACCCCACGCACAGAACCAGCGACATTCGCACGGCGTGCCGAAAGAGAGCCGACTCCGGCGTAAAGTTGCGGCTCAGCCGTAGCCACATATCGCTAACGCTGTGTACGCTGTCATCAGCAAGCTGGTTTTCCACCTCACTGCCTGGCAGCGCCATCGCTTGTTCGGACTCAATGGTTGCCAGCTGGGCATCAATCGCACGCAGGTTGTTAAGCAGAAAACCCAGCGCTTTGATGTGTTCCGGTGACGTTCCGCTGGCCTGAACGCGGTCGAGTGCCGCATCAAGATGGCTGAATACGCGTTCAAAGCGGGGGTCATGCTGATAGGGCGTGCGCAGCAGAATGGAGTGCGAGAGCTGTTGGCACGCCTGGGATTGCATGGACAGCAGGCGCTGAAAGCGGAACATCACGTCGCTGTAGCGGAACTTCTCGCGCAGGGCGGCATACTGAACGTGCGAGGAGCTGGCGCGTTCATGAATGTCCTGGGCTGCAAAATAGTAGTGAAGCGTCCGTCGTGTTCCGCGCTGACCGCGATCGCCGCGCAGACGGGTAAGCAGGGAAGCTTTTGTCTGATTAAGGGTGGCGACCAGCTGGCCATTTGCCAGGGCCAGATCGTAGAGCGGTGCCTGGCTTTCTTCCTCGATGTCCGGGTCGAACAGCCGGGATTTCAGTTCCAGATAGCGGGCTAGCTGCTCAAAGCTGCGGGCAAGGTTATCCTGCAGCGGGCGAACCGGGAAAATCAGATGACCGGTTAGCGTCAGCAGGTTATACCAGATGGCGCCCAGCAACAGCAGAACCGGCTGCTGGTACCACTGGTCGTACAGGGAAACGCCCAGCATGGTGTAGATAGCGATCAGCAATGCACCAAAAGCGATGGTGGCATAGCGCTGCCCAAGCCCGCCCAGCAAAATAAACCCGCTGGTTGAGAGCGTAAGGCCCAGGGCAAACAGCCAGGGCCACGGGAAAAGCAGCTCAACGGAAGCTGACGCAATAAAAAAGCAGACGAGCGTAATGACCAGGTTACGTAAACGCCCGGCCAGACGGTCGTCCAGATCCGCCAGCGCCCCGGCGACCACCCCAAGCGTGAGCGGAATGGTGAGCTTGACATCATTCAGCCACCAGGGCAGGGCAACCGTGCCGCAAAGCGCGATAAATATCCTGACGTTATAAAGCCAGGTGCTGTTCCAGGTATAACGGCGAAGCAGTGGGCTTAGCATAAGCGCGGCCAGTCCTTATTTACTGAAAACGACGGCGAGCGTTTGCTTCGCGCGCCGCTCTGGCCACTTCTACCGGAACAACCCTGCGACCAACGGGCCAAAGGGCGATAGCGGCGATCTTAAAGTTTGCGATCCCCACAGGAATACCAATAATCGTGATGCACTGTGCAATACCGGCAAAAATATGCATGATGCACAGCCACCAGCCAAAGAAAATCAGCCACAGAATGTTAAGCAGGGTTCCGCCCGTATTCATCAGGGCGTTTTTGCTCTCCGGATTCAGCTCGTCAACGTGGATGGCTTCATTCCCGTAGGGGATTAAGGAGAGTTTTGTGATTTCCCAGCAGGAACGGGTCAGGGGAAGCGTGAAAATCAGGACGATGCTCACCAGCGTGGCAAAAAGCCAGGAAAGGGTGGTGGCAAAACCGCCCAGCACAAAATTCAACACATTCAGAACGGTACGCATAAACGCTCACTTCCTTTCGATATAATTAACGCCCAATGATTGTAACGTTTTTTTAGGCTGGAGCACCTTAAAACTGGCAGTTAAACTGTCAGGTAAATTATCTCTTCGTGGATTTGGCGGAACATGGAACTGAAAGCAACGTCGCTGGGCAAACGCCTGGCACAACACCCTTACGACAGGGTTGTTCTCCTTAATGCCGGGGTGAAAGTCTCCGGGGAACGCCACGAATACCTTATTCCGTTTAATCAGCTTCTGGCTATTCATTGCAAACGCGGTCTGGTGTGGGGCGAGCTGGAGTTCGTTCTGCCTGACGATAAAGTCGTGCGCCTTCATGGCACCGAGTGGGCGGAAACCCAGCGTTTCCATCATCATCTGAACGCACTCTGGCAGCAGTGGAGCCAGGATATGAGCGTGATTGCCGCCCAGGTGCTGCAGCAGGTGCTGGACGATATCGCCCAGAGCAACGCGCAGCACGCGTGGCTGACCCGTCAGCAGACTGCCGGCCTGCAGCAAAAGATCCGGCAGGCACTCTCGGCGCTGCCGCTCTCCGTGACGCGTCTCGACGAGTTTGACAACTGTCGCGACGCCTGGCGCCAGTGTCAGGCCTGGCTGAATGAAAAGGATAAAAGCCG
This sequence comes from Enterobacter sp. 241F3, assembly GCF_034106785.1. Taxonomy (NCBI): domain Bacteria; kingdom Pseudomonadati; phylum Pseudomonadota; class Gammaproteobacteria; order Enterobacterales; family Enterobacteriaceae; genus Enterobacter; species Enterobacter sp. 241F3. The sequence continues at coordinate 839,134 of NZ_JAWNDD010000001.1, read as the reverse complement.
TCTCGCCCATAACCAGGCCTGGACGGATGCCATGCTTACCCAATACGCCGATTTTTTCAGTACGGTGGAATCTTCACCGCTCAATCCGGCTCAGGCGCGCGCGGTGGTCAACGGCGAGCAGTCGCTGTTGGTGCTCGCGGGAGCCGGTAGCGGAAAAACGTCGGTGCTGGTCGCGCGTGCCGGCTGGCTGCTGACGACCGGGGAAGCGGTTGCCGATCAAATCCTGCTTCTGGCCTTTGGCCGTAAGGCCGCGCAGGAGATGGACGAACGGATCCAGGAGCGCCTGCACACCCGGGATATCACGGCCAGAACATTCCATGCCCTTGCGCTACATATTATTCAGCAGGGCAGTAAAAAAGTGCCGTCCATCAGTAAGCTGGAAAACGACGCGCAGGCGCGTCAGGCGCTGTTCATCAAAACGTGGCGCCAGCAGTGCAGCGAGAAAAAGGCGCAGGCGAAAGGGTGGCGTCAGTGGCTGGAAGAGGAGCTTAACTGGGAGGTGCCAGAGGGCAGTTTCTGGCAGGATGACAAACTGGCGCGTCGGCTGGGTTCGCGACTTGACCGTTGGGTCAGCCTGATGCGAATGCACGGCGGATCGCAGGCAGAGATGATTGAAAGCGCGCCGGAGGCAATCCGCGAGCTGTTTTCGAAGCGGGTCAAGCTGATGGCGCCGCTGCTGAAGGCCTGGAAAACAGCATTGAAAGAAGAAAATGCGGTCGATTTCTCCGGTTTGATCCATCAAGCCATCATCATTCTTGAAAAGGGACGTTTTGTCAGCCCGTGGAAACATATTCTGGTGGATGAGTTCCAGGATATTTCTCCACAGCGTGCGGCTCTGCTCTCGGCGCTGCGGGCACAAAATAAACATACCTCTCTGTTTGCGGTGGGTGACGACTGGCAGGCCATCTATCGCTTCAGCGGGGCACAGCTTTCGCTGACGACCGCATTCCACCACTATTTTGGCGAAGGCGATCGCAGCGATCTGGACACGACCTACCGCTTCAATTCACGGATTGGTGAAATCGCCAACCGCTTTATCCAGCAGAACCCGCATCAGCTGGCAAAACCGCTCAATAGCCTGCGGCCTGGGGATAAAAAAGCAGTGACCCTGCTGGCGGACGATCAGCTGGAACCGCTGCTGGACAAGCTCAGCGGCTACGCGAAGCCCGATGAGCGTATCCTGGTGCTGGCACGCTACCATCACCTTAAACCTGAGGCGCTGGAAAAAGCCGCCACCCGCTGGCCGAAACTGCAGCTTGAATTTATGACGATTCATGCCAGCAAAGGGCAGCAGGCCGATTATGTGATCGTGGTGGGGCTGAAAGAGGGGAGCGACGGTTTCCCGGCCCCGGCCCGTGAGTCGGTGATGGAACAGGCCCTGCTGCCGGAGCCGGAAGATTTCCCGGATGCCGAAGAGCGGCGTTTGCTGTATGTGGCAATGACCCGCGCGCGCCATCGCGTGTGGCTGCTGTTCAATAAAGAGGAGCCATCCGTGTTTGTCGATATTTTGAAGAGTATAGATGTGCCGGTGGCGCGGAAGCCATAACGCCGCCGGGCAAGGATGGGTAGGCCGGGTAAGGCGTAGCCGCCACCCGGCTAAAAAAGCTACTTCAATCTCTCTGAAAGATAACGCTGATAGTCCGGAATAAGGATATCTACCGGTGAGTTAAACTGCGGCGATTCGATGATGAAATCCGCCGTCGAGAGGTTTGTCGCCACCGGAATATTCCACACCGTCGCCAGGCGCAGCAGCGCTTTGACATCCGGATCGTGCGGAACCGCGTTCAGCGGGTCCCAGAAGAAGATCAGCACATCAATTTTCCCTTCGGAAATCTGCGCGCCGACCTGCTGATCGCCGCCCATCGGGCCGCTCAGCATCGCATTCACCTGCAGACCCGTTTCGCGCTGGATCAGGTTACCGGTTGTACCGGTCGCCGACAGGGCGTGTTTTTCCAGCAAAGACTGATGGCGGCGAACCCAGTTAAGCAGCATTTGTTTACAGTGATCGTGCGCCACAAGAGCAATGTGTTTGCGCTCAGGTAGCGTGCGTGTTGTCAGTTCCATAATCATATCCATCAGGTTAACTGACTACACGATGACGGGAACCGTCTGACGCTGCAAGAGAAAGGCGTAAAAAATGTGGCTTATGATGAAGGTTGTTGTTTTGCCCACTGTAAAAAACGGGCCCGCGTGTCGGGATCGGCCTGCTGGAACCAGAACTTAAGGCGCTGTTCCGTCAGGGTCTGGGACTGGGGAGGAATGACGTCCAGTTCGGAGACGCCGGACAAAAGCGTACTGTCGTCCGCCATCATAGTGGCAAACTGAGGAAGAGAGGCGCGTTTACCCGCTTTGTTATAGGTCTGGGTCGCTGCCTCGTAGTCCGGACCTTTCGGTGAGGTCGTCAGCGCCAGAATATCCAGCTTCACCGGAATCGGCATCGCATCCCCGTCCAGCAGTTCAACGCGGGGTGAAGCGTCGAAGGCCGCAGATTCCTTCTCCGTTTCAAGGCGAGGCAGGGTGATATTCACCTGACTGATTTGCTGGGTATTAAAGCTGACGATCAGCGGCGGCGAGATGTACATCCTTTGCTCGTGATTCGCCAGACCGATCGATTTTTCCACCCTGAATACCAGCTGATGCGGCCCGTTATCCAGCTCGATGCTGTCCGCACCGCGCAATAACGAGCTGGAGACCTTTTTTCCGTCCAGTACAAGGAGATCAATGTCGGTAGAGAGCCGGAGCGTGGTAGCAAAAACGCAGACCGGCATCACTAACGCAATCAGAGCAGTGGCAATACCGGTTTTCATAGAAGGCTCCCGTCAGAAATCCTGTCGCCGCATTAATGTATCTAAATTTTTCGATAATCACGTTTACTAACATATAGACATATTTCGCCGTTTTGCCCTCATGCATCTGTATGGGATGGATGGTTGAGATGTGCGGTTTGGCGTACACTTTTAAAAAAGCCAGGAGAAAAACCATGAAAGAGAACGATATTGCCGAGATTCTGACATCTACGCGTACCATTGCGCTGGTGGGCGCGAGCGATAAACCCGATCGCCCAAGCTATCGGGTGATGAAATACCTTCTCGATCAGGGCTATCACGTTATCCCGGTCTCGCCAAAAGTGGCGGGGAAAACCTTACTCGGTCAGCAGGGGTATGCCACGCTCGCTGACGTGCCGGAAAAAATTGATATGGTTGATGTCTTCCGAAACTCCGAGGCAGCGTGGGAAGTGGCGCAGGACGCTATCGCTGTAGGGGCGAAAACGCTGTGGATGCAGCTGGGTGTGATTAACGAGCAGGCTGCGGTACTGGCGCGGGATGCGGGGCTGAACGTCGTCATGGACCGCTGTCCGGCGATCGATATCCCCCGTCTGGGGCTAGCGAAGTAATAAAAAAAAGCCCGTTCATCGGGCTTTTTTTACACGCTTAGTTCCGCAGGCGCGGAGCCTGTAACTGTTTGCGGATAGTCTGAGCAAGTTCATCCATAGTGGGTTGCTCCGGATGCTCTTCCTGCAGCTCGCTACTCAGCTGCGCTTCGGCAAGGTAGGTGTGGACGGGTTGCCCGTCGTCACCTTCCATCACCACATGGTACCAGGGCGCGGCGCGAAGCTCTGCGTTCACCGCCAGCTCGTCTGCTGACGGTTCATCAAGGGAATACTCCGGGTCGATATCCACGACCACACCCAAATACCCGAGCAAAGTGTGGCGGACCTGCTGGCCGATACCGAATTTGCTGGCAATCATAGTCACCTCCCGGGAAATACGACTTACACGTTATGTGCGGGCAATATTTCTCTTTTCAAGTTACATGACGCGACAGGCAAACCCTTTCAGATACAGTCCTTCCGGGTAGGTAGCAATCACGGGATGATCGGCTGCCTGACGGAACTGCTCTATAAATTGTACATCACGGCCAGCATCTATTGCGGCGTCGGCGATGATTTTCTGAAATAAATCTGTGGTCATCAGGCCGGAGCAGGAGAACGTGAGCAGAACCCCGCCCGGATTCAGCAGCTGGATGGCCAGCATGTTGATATCTTTATACCCACGGCACGCGCCCATCAGCTGGCTTTTATTTTCCACAAACTTTGGTGGATCCATCACGATGACGTCGAACTTCTCGCCCTGATCGCGATATTTACGCAGCAACTTGAACACGTCATCGCGTACAAATTCCGCTTTGCTCAGATCCAGCTTGTTCAGCTCGACGTTCTGTTTTGCCACGTCCAGCGCTTCCTGCGAGGTATCCACGCTGACAACCTGGGCACAGCCGCCCATCAGAGCTGAAACGGCAAAACCGCCGGTATAGGAGAAGCAGTTCAGCACGCGTTTGTCGGCAACGTACTGACGCGTAGCCAGACGACTGTCGCGCTGGTCGAGGTAATAACCCGTTTTGTGCCCGCCCTGAATATCCACCAGCAGCTTCATGCCGTGCTCTTCAATCGGCAGCAGGGCAGGCGGCAGTTCGCCGGTCACTGGGCCTTGCGTCAGCTCCATGCCCTCTTTTTTGCGCACCGCCACATCGCTGCGGTCGTAAATGGCACACTGCGGGAACAGGGTTTGCAGGGCGCTAATCAGCGCGGCACGCTGGTATTCCGCCCCGGCGCTCAGAAGTTGCAGCACCAGGAAGTTGCCGAAGCGATCGATGGTTACACCTGGCAGCCCGTCGGACTCACCGGCAATCAGGCGGTAGCTGTCCAGCCCGTCGCGTTTTGCCAGCCATTCGCGCCACTGCTGCGCCTGCTGCAGGCGGCGGACGAAGAAGTCGATATCGATGGTTTCATCTTTATCGAAGGTCCAGACGCGGGCACGGATCTGGGACGCTGGCGAGTAAGCGCCTCGCGCTAACCATTTCCCCTGATGGTCAACGATATCAATGGTTTCACCGAGGCTGGCTTTACCTTCCATACGGGCAACCGCGCCGGAAAAGACCCAGGGATGACGGCGCAGTAATGATTTCTCGCGCCCTTTGGCTAACACTAAACGTACACTCATAATTTGCTGTTCTGTCGATTTCAGGAAATGGCGCGTAGATTACCACATTCAGCAAGGCGCAATCATCTGCGGATGCCGTTGAGCGTTTCGGCACAAAATCAAATCGCTTAGGCACATTACGATATTGCAGCTGGCTTTAGAGTGGGGCTTCCGGTACAGCAAAGGGAGCACCCATGAAAAAGCGCAGTGTAATAGCCATAGCCGCTCTGGCGGCAATGAGTTCTCAGGTTTTAGCGGCAACGCCTTTCGGTATCACCAGCCGGGATATTTCCGGCGAACGGCGGTTAGCGACACAGCAGGTGTTTGAGGGGTTCGGCTGCCACGGTGGAAATACTTCACCACAGCTGGCATGGAAGAATCCCCCCGCCGGTACGAAAAGTTTTGCCGTTACGGTATATGACCCGGATGCACCTACCGGCAGCGGCTGGTGGCACTGGACAGTAGCCAATATTCCGGCGAAGACAATGACGCTGCCCGCTGATGCCGGTAATCCAAACGGCGAGAAATTACCTGCCGGCACTGTGCAGGGGCGTAATGATTTCGGCTATTCTGGATTCGGCGGCGTATGTCCACCCGCCGGGGATAAGCCTCACCGCTATCAGATTACCGTCTGGGCGCTGGACGTGGATAAACTGCCCGTAGACAAAAATGCCAGCGGCGCGCTGGTCGGTTTTATGATCAACAGTCACGCTCTGGCAAAGGCTCAGTTAACAGCAACCTATAGCAGATAAGGATGGCAGGGTGCAGGAGTTTCATTTTCGACATAAACATCTTACAGCGGGTGAAGTGACTGCCAGCAAAATGCATCGCCTGCACCAGGTTAAACTTTTTTTTCCGGCTATTTGTCATATCACTCACGGCAGTAAGGTGATTGTTCAGGATGATAACCGCCTGGAGGCGACACGGGATGAGCTCATTATTATCCCGGCCAATACGTCGATGGAAATTATCAATCAGCCTGTAAACGGGCTGTTTCACTCGGATTTGCTAATGTTATCGCCGGAAATTGTTGCCGAGTTTAAAGCGCATTACCTGAAATCCTGGCCGCGCACGACGCTGCATTCGCTCTGTGCTCCGCTGAGCGAGGGGCTGGCATTTATGTGGGACAACCTGCTGCACGCCGTCCGTCAGGATTTACCGGAGGCGCTACAAAAGCATCAGGCTTTCGGCCTTTTGCTGGCCCTGCTGCATGACGGTGTGGCGGGTCCGCTGCTTGTTGAGCGAAACAGTAACCTGACCGAGCAGGTGCGACAGTTCATTATGCTGTCGCCCGCCAGAGCCTGGACCGCGCAGGACGTTGCCAGCCGTCTGGCCCTGAGCGTACCGACGCTGCGCAGACGGTTACGCGAGGAGTCACAGAGTTTTCGCCAGATTGTCGAGGAGGTGAGGATGGCCGTGGCTTTGTCACAGCTACAGTCAACCCGATTACCGATCGGCGAAATCGCATTACAATGTGGGTATCTTTCCAGCTCTCGTTTCACTGCCCGTTTCCGGCAACACTATGGCTGCTTACCGAAAACGCTACGTTAAGGAGAAGAAGAATGTCTAAAGTCTGCACTATTGCCTGGGTTCACGGCGTTGTTCAGGGCGTCGGGTTCCGCTACAGCACCCAGCGCGAAGCTGTTGAGCTTGGGCTAACGGGATACGCGCGCAACATGGACGACGGAAGCGTCGAAGTGGTCGCCTGCGGCGAAGCGGAGCAGGTCGACAAGCTGGTGGCGTGGCTGAAAGCGGGTGGGCCGCGCAGCGCGCGGGTTGATAAGGTCTTAACGGAACCCCATCAACCGGGGCGCGAATACGTAAATTTCGGTATTCGGTATTAAATACACTTCACCGGCTTAGGCAGGCCAGCAATTTTGGTGGCCTGTTTTGCCGGGCCTTTCGGGAACAGACGATACAGATAGCGGCTGTTGCCTTTCTCTTCACCGAACTTATTGGCCATCGCCTTGACCAGCATGCGGATGGCCGGAGAGGTGTTGAATTCAAGATAGAACTCGCGAACAAAACGCACCACTTCCCAGTGTTCTGGAGAGAGGGTTATCCCTTCGTTTTCCGCAATTTTCTCCGCCAGCGGTTCGCTCCAGATCGTCGTATCTTTCAGATAGCCTTCGCTATCGGTCTCAATTTCCTGGCCTGCAAAAATGAACATAATTTTCTGTCGTGTGTGAAAAAACCGGCGACAGTGTAGCAAAAAAGAGGCCGCAGGATAAACCGTGCCCTACAGGAGGAGCTGCAGCAGATTATTGGCATTAAGCTTTTTCAGCGCGTTGCATTTATGGGTCGAAACCTGTTTCTCAGACATACGCGTCATGATGGCAATGTGGCGTACCGGCAACCCGGTAAGCATCAGATCGAGCACGTTGAATTCAAGGCCGGTAAGACAGCAGTCAAGACTTCGAACGCGACGGGGCTCTTTTGCCAGCAAATACGCCGCATCGGCAACGGCGATCCTGTCGTCGATGATATAAAGCGTTAGCGTACCGAAACGCTTGCGTAAATGCGTCGCCAGCGCCCACCCTTTTTCATTGCAGACCAGATAAAGGCTGCCTTGCCAGCGGGCGGCTTCCAGTCTGAGTAAAATGTTAATCAGTGCCTGATGCGTACCCGCAACGGAAAAACGACAGCGTACGACAACCACGCGGCGGGTAAGCAGAGTTGGCTGCCATTGTACGGTATCGCTTATGACCTCTGGCTGGACGCCCCGACGCAGCAGCGCATAGCGCAACCCTTCGGCGTAAAATCGATTGTTGTCGAGAATGGCGTAACTCACGGTGACCTCGTTATAACGTGCTGGGGGTATAGATAACGCGCAGCGTGCCGGTGTAGTCGCCCGCGTTTTTGCTGCTGGCAGCAAACGCGGGGGTTTTCAGGATAATCGGTGCAGGAATGCACAGTACGCTCTCGCGTCCGCCGGGCAGCACGACCTGACGCAGATACTGCGGATCGTTTGTGCCTTGCCAGACAAGGGTTTTACCGTTCGAGACGGTTTCGGTTGCGCCTGTTATTGGATTGGTGACGGAGACCCGATAATCGAGACGATCCCGCGCATCGGTCTGGCTACCGCCACGTCGCCTGATAGAAAACGCGCCATCTGCACGGCCCGCTGACGTAAGTCCGTCGTCCTCAAACCGAAGGTAGGCGCGGGTGCTGGTACTGTTATTGCCGTCGTACAGGCACATATCCAGCGAGTTCTCACCCTGGATCTCACTGCCTCCCGGTCGCCCCGGGAAGTTGGTCAGGTTGAGGTTAACGATGGGCGTTGAGTGCGGAAAGGCTGGCAGATATATCTGCTGGTTTCCCGGGTCGACCACCTCAATGCGAATATTTGCCTGCCATTTGGCGATGGTGAGATAGCCAGGACAACCGACATTTACGTCATTGAAGTTGCCGCCGCAGTCGGCGCTTCCCCACTGACGCAGGTTCTGCTTCAGCGTGGCGGTCCAGATCCCCGGCAGGGCGAGCTTATCCAGTTCGCTTTTCACGATATAGAAATCGAAATAAGGCTCTCTGTTCCAGTCAGCGATGGTGGCCGTTCCCCCTGTCACGAAGCTGGCAAAGGTAAACACTTTGTTGTTGATAAACATGTAGTGATCGCCATACACCTTGATATCCGCCGTCTTGCCGGTGAGGGTATGCGTGAAACGTAAATTGATGGCATAGGGCGCGGCCGGGTTTGCCGAGAACCAGACCGGTGAGTTCATGCAGGCGCCGTTCGTGGTATCGGTACGGGACTGACAGGTCAGGGTATTGCGTCCCCACTTTTGCGGATCTGCGGCGTCAAAGCCGCCCGATTCATGAAACCAGATGTCAAAACGCGCGGGCGGCGCGGTGCGATCGAAGCTGATCCCTACGCTGGTGTTTCGTCCCGCGGGAGAGCCTGCCAGCGTCTGGCTGGCCCACAGGCTTAAGAACAGTAAAATAAAGAGGCACTTAATCACATCATTTCCCTTTAGTGAGGCTATCGGTGTTCATGGCAGTCGGGCCAGCAGGAACCGACCGTCCGGCCAGCATCAGCTGTGCCTGCTGCTGGACGGCATCCGGCAGGGCGGAGAAGGTTAACTCCTTACAGGGGATCGACCCGACGTAACGCACCACGTCGCGCATACTCTTCACGTTCAGCGCACACTGATAAAACTGCTGCTGACGCACCAGGTAGAGGTTATGCAGCAGGGCGTCGCTTTGGGCGCTAAACCCGCCGTTGCCAAGGTCGCTCCAGCCGTTCACGTTCAGCGGCACGCCGCCGATAAACGGCGAATGACGCTCGTCGGTTAACTGGCCGAGCCAGGTGTAGCTTGCGGTGGTTTGCACGTCCCGGCGCAGCAGTTTGCCAGGCACCATAAACAGCGTTCTGCTGCCCGATCCTTGCGTGATTTCACTGCTGGCTCCTCGTGAGACATCCAGCGATTCGTTAACCGTCAACGTTGTCTGCTGATAGCCCGGCACCGCGAAGAGGGCGCGGCTATTGCCCGGAATATCTGCGCTGCCGCCGTTATCCAGCGACACGGCCACGCGCGGATCCTGAGCATCTTCCGGCGTGGTCACGTTCACCGCGACGGCGGAAGCAGGGCGACCGTCGCTCCAGCGGCCCAGCCACAGGCCAGAACGCGACAGCGCAAGGGTCGAGCTGTAGTTGCCGCTGCTGCTCAGCGTATGGCGCCGATCCTGACGATCCCAGGCGTCGCTGACGGTAAGACTGCCGTTGCCATATCGCCCGCCCTGGCGCGTATAGGCTGAGGTATTCAGCGAGTCGCTGTTAATGCCCGATGCGCTAAGGCCGTACTCATTTTCGCCGCGGGCATCGGCATACCAGTTATGCGCCACGCTGTAGCTCAGCTGGTTTTTTTCACGTTGCTGGTGCTGCCATGTCGCGCCCAGAGAGGTGTAGCTTGATGCATCGCCCTGACGGTTATGCGTCATGGACAGGCTCACGCTCAGGTAGCCGCCTTTATCCCTGCCTTCGCGTGAGTCATCGTTACGCATGAACAGGTTAATGCTGCTGTTAATGTTCAGACCATGGGGGCTGAAGGCCTTGCTCAGGCCACCCTGCCAGGCCCGCGTACGCGAGCGGGTCATATAGACTGATTCCCACGGCAAACCCGCATCGTGGCGATCGTCGCTGTCCGGGAGCTCCCGACGTGAAACGTACCGTCCTTCGTTGCGGTTATCCGAATACCCCAGGCTCGCATACCAGGCGCCGACCGGGACGGAGAACATCACCGAGAGGGTGCGATAACAGCCGTTCACGGCATCAAACCCTGTACTTCGTGTGTTGCAGTTTTCCGCTGATAGCGCGTTGCGATAGAGGCTAAGTGAAAAACCGTCGTTGTAGCTGATTTGCTGGATATTGCCTCGCTGGCCTTCGCTGCCGTAAAGGTAGCTAAACCGGGTACTCAGCACGCCATCGATCGGGCCCGCGTTGAAGCCCCGGCTCCAGTCGATCGCATTTTCCAGGAAACGCTGGTTTTTCTTGAACGTTGCGCCGCTGGTTAGCGCCAGCGACGGGGTCAGGGGCAGGCGTACGCCCGCCTGCGCAACCGCACGGCGTTCTTCGTTTTGTTCGCTGTTGTCGGTTTCGCCCGCCTGCAGGAACCACTCGACGCGGTCGAATGGCGTAATGCCGGTTCGGGTAAACGGCACCTGCTCGGTGCGCGTCAGCCGGTTATTTTCATAGATGGAGAGCGTCACGGTGTAGCTCCCGTCCGGGAACGATCGCGTGTCCAGGGTTTGCGCCCCGGCATTCAGATAAAAGCTCGCCAGAAGCTGATTGCCCCGGCGGGCGTCGATACGCGCGTCATGGGAAAGTAGCACGGTAACAGGGGTTCCCTTCGACTGCTGAACCGGATTTATCCACGCCCTTGTCGATCCCGTGCGCAGGCCGCGAATTTTGCCCAGCGGCAGCTGGCTGAGGTTAATATTTCCGCCAGCATTACTGAACAGATCGCGGGTATCCATCTCGCCTAGCTGGACATAGTACTGACGCAAGATATCCTGGCGGAACCAGGCGTTGTTGACGGTTATCTCCTGCTGCTGCTGACGCCGTGAACGCTGTCCCAGCCAGGTCCAGTCGAGATTAACATAGCCGTCCTGCGTGAGCGCCAGCGCGCCGTTGCCCTGCACGGTAGCCGACTGATAATCCCTGTCGGCAACGAAGTTAATGTTCTGCTGATGGATCAGCGCATTTTCAGTGTCCTGCGTGGGCTGATACCACTGATTTTCCGCGATGGCTTTAGGCAGAAATTTCTTGTCCAAAAACAGGCTAATGCGGGCGTTATTCTCGTCATAGATAATGGCCGCGCGGTCGGTATCAATGTAATCGCAGCCTGCTGCGGAGCCGTTGCTGCTGCAGGCCAGGTTGCCGTTACGGGCAAGCGGAACGGCCAGCGCGGCAGACACGGTGGCAACGAGTGCAGGGGCGTCATTGAACCGTCGTTTGATGGCCGCAACCACGGTTTCAGGTGCGACAAAGCTCACCGTTTCAAGGGTGATATCCGTTTCAAAAAGTCCAAGCGACTCGCCGTAGAGGTTGACCTCTGTCCACAGGCGCTGCGTTTTCGCCAGATCTTCAAAACCTGCCGGGACGGCCATCCCGGCGCAGGCGAGTTGGATGGAAGCGGGTAACAAAGCAACAAAGAGGAGGGTATTTCTGTGAAACGCCATGAACGAGCCTCGACATCATCCTGACGTCAGAGGGTGGGCACCCTCTGACGTTATTCCTTAGGTGCTGTGGTGTTACGCACCGCCTTCCGTGGTAGTCGCCTGCGTCAGCATCAGGCTGACAACGCCGCTGTACTGACCGGTTTTCAGAATGCCTTTGGTGGTCTGGGAAATGGTCAGCGGAAGTACCGCTGAACCGTTTTCGATGCTTCCCGGGAACAGTTCGGTACCGGTGTATTCAACATCTGCGGTAGAGAGGGTTTTATCGCCCAGCTTCACCGTCATTGGGATGGTCTCAGCGCCGTCGGCATTCGCCAGCTTCGCGGCGCTCACCAGACGGACTTTCACGTTGCTGGTGGCGGAGTTAGACCACACCTTGGTATTCAGACGATAGCTTTCCAGACCGCGGCCAGGCAGGTACTGCATATCGATGCTTGCCGGCAGCGGCGTGTTATCGGCCTGGGTCATATCCAGCTGTGAATCAACGCTGGCGTTGACGGTAATATCTTTTTGAATCGCCAGCGCGCTAACGGACGTGGTCATCGCGGCAACAATCATTAGAGGTTTAAAGTACTTACGCATTGATATCTCCATATTTACAAATGAGCACCCTGGCTCTTTAAACAAACCCTTTGGGGTCTTTACGGTGACGTCGTGTTATTGCACGACGGGTAAATCAGCTTCTTCAGCGGTTTTATTCACCCAGTTGAAGTAGCGGAATTTATATTTCTGGCCTTGTGTCTTTGTGAGCGTTTTTAATTTCCGTTCGGTGTCCGGATAAATCGTTGCGTCTTCTTTAACCCATTTACACGACGAATCTGCGTTACAAATACCGATCTCTCTCAGCGGCACGCGCAACGTGCCGTTGTTTTTTAACGTGCCCCTGCGAGGGTCTATCGTCAGTGAAACCACACTTTTTTCCGGTGCGAGATGGATCAGGGCGCCCCAGATCACATTGACGCCCAGTCTTGCCGTCGCCGCAGGGCTTTCTGCCTTGCCCGGAATAATGCTGTCAGGCTGCTTTACTCCTTCAAAATAGACGCGCCAGGTCGTCTCTTTTTCCGGGGGCGTAAGCGATACCAGACGAACCACTCGCATTGCGCCTGCCGCAAGGGCGAATTTTTCCGGTGTGACAACAACACCGCCTTCTTTCCACGAGGCCACATCAATCTCTTTTTCCTGGGCCGTGCCGGGATTAAGAATTTTCTTTTGCCTCACCCGAATGAACTGAATATCATCCGTTTTTGAGGCCACCTTAATTTGCGCCGCACCGGACTTATCCACGTTAAGTTCCATGGGATACACGCTCATATTGGCCAGTGCCATTTCTGAGAAAAATGGCAGTGACAGCGCAGCGATATAAAAGGCAGTTGTCTTATTCACATTTTTTTTCTGTTTCACTTTCGGTCCGCCTGCGTTGAGTTCATTCCCGGAGCATTCACAACGGGACACCCTCTGCTAACGTATCGCTTCAGGGCAGGGAAACTTTAACCAGAACAGCGGTTTGTGAAAATTTGTATTAATTAACTCGTTACATACAGTTTTTTATCCTGCTTTTCTGGCTTTGAGGTTGTATAGTTAAGCGAAAATACCGCGACCAGGGATGGAGAGAAAATTCCTTCTGATGAAAAAATAAGCAGATCGGGAGGCGATTTTCATGTCGATGTACCAGGGATTAAAAAGCATGCGGTAACAGCCGAGAATAAAAGATGTTTTTTATATGCAATAATTCGTTGTTATTTGATCCTGAAGCACATGCAATAAGTCTTGTTGGACAACCGGAATCTGTATTAACGCTTTCGGCACCCGCCGTTCGCCTCTTACAGGAATTTATTAAACACAAAGGGCACGACCTGAGTCGGGAGGAATTGATTACCCGCGTGTGGGAGGAGTTTGGCTTTACGCCATCGGGAAATAATCTCAATAAAGCGGTGAGCGAATTACGGAAAAGCTTCCAGGCGCTGGGAGAGAGGTATGAATTTATCGTAACCGTGCCCCGTTATGGGTTTCGCTTTGAGGCCGATGTGATTTTTCAGCCTGGAGAGAATATTCAAACCGCCGAGCCGCAGCCTCCGTCTGCACCGCAACAGGAAAACCGGCGACCCGCTTCCCTGAAAAGGTGGGGGATCCCTGCCGTATTGATTGTCGCTGTATTGGGAGCGAGCTTCTGCTTTAGCCGACAGCAGGGGATATTCGTCCCGGCGAAACTCATGCCGGTTAAGGAGAAAATCGCGCGTTGCAGCATCTGGATTATCAACGATCACGGAAGACCGCTGGTGTTATCGAAATTAGCGGAGCGGCTGGCGGCCAATAACGTGGCATGCGAACGTGAGGAATACGACATTTATTATTTCAGCGCCCGTTTTTCTATTGCCACTGCAGATGAGGTGTTCATTGGCGCTTGCCCGGTCAGTAAATCCAGCCTGTGCAAAACCATCCGTTATAAAAGTGGGGCACAAAAATGAAAATAAAACTTCTTTTTGGGCTGGGTGGCGCATTGGTCGGCAGTGCCCTGGCGCTATTTTACTATTCCGGCTGTGTGTTTAAAAAGGATGTGCTGGCCTGCAGCACTGAATTTAACTTCACGCGCAATGAGGGAAAAGCCAGCGAAGTAAAGGTCAATACCGTTGCTCAGTTCTATTTTCACCGGGATGGTACAGGGGTAACTACCTATAAAGGCGCGGCAAGGGCTGACGGGCAAAATATGATCGTTGACAGGGACGTGGACTTTACTTGGCAGCAGCGGGACGACGATAAGGTCATTGTATTGAGCTACACCGAAACCTGGCGTCGGCACAATGACAATACGCCTGATGCACAGTGGGGGAGCTTTGCCAGTCCTACCGCACGTTATTACCTCACGATCTCTGAACTCTCGCCATCCGTGTGGCTGATTCAGGACCGGCGTTACCCCACCTATATTTGCCGGGGTGAGTAGGGCATAAAAAAAGGAGAATGCCAGAGGCATTCTCCTTTTTAATATCCGTTGTGCTTAATCGCGGCTGGCGAAGCCCAGGATGCTCAACAGGCTGACGAAGATGTTGTACAGCGACACGTAAAGGCTGACGGTGGCGCGGATATAGTTCGTCTCACCGCCGCGAATGATGTTGCTGGTTTCAAACAGGATCGCGCCGGAAGAAATCAGAATAAACACGGCGCTGATCGCCAGGTGCAGGGCAGGCAGCTGCAGGAAGATGTTAGCCACCATGCCCACCAGCACCACAACAACACCCGCCATCAGCATACCGCCGAGGAAGGACATGTCCTTACGGGTGGTCAGCACGTAGGCCGAGCAGCAGAAGAATACCAGCGCGGTACCGCCCAGCGCCATGCCGATAAGGTCGCCCATACCGGCAGACAGATACGCGTTCAGCATCGGTCCCAGGATGTAGCCCAGGAAGCCGGTGAAGGCAAAGGCCGACAGAATACCGACCGGTTTGTCAGCGGTTTTGTAGGTCAGGAACATCAGACCGTACATACCCACCAGCGTCAGAATGAGCCCCGGAGACGGCAGCATCAGCACGGTGCTGGCTGTGGCGGTGATCGCTGAGAATGCCAGCGTCAGGCTGAGCATGAAATAGGTATTGCGCAGCACCTTGTGGGTGCTGAGTAGCGATGTGCGGTCGCGTGAGGAAGTAATTATACGATCCATGAGTCACTCTCTTATGACAGATGTAATTAACGGAAAGAATAGGAAACGGGGCGCCAGTCTCAAAGTGGTTTTACCCATCTTTACTCAGCAGGTTAGCGCTGGAGCTGGTTGTTTCTTCTGCATAAATACATTTCACCAGTATGAACAGCGGTTTGACGCGATTAATCAGATCAACCTCTTATAGGTTACTGAAAATTATTGCGTTATTACCATAAGGCCGCTAAGAGTTATTTCCGGATCGTCACAAAAACAGACAATAAGGCGAAGGAAATGAAACCACAAACACGCACGCGCTTTACGCTCTCTTTACTTACCGCAGGGATCCTGTGCGCCAGCACGGCTACCTGGGCGGCTAACGTGCCGGCAGGAACGCAGCTGGCCGATAAGCAGGAACTGGTCAGGAACAACGGTAATGAGCCCGCTTCGCTCGACCCGCATAAAGTCGAAAGCGACGTCGAATTCAATATTATCAGTGATTTATTCGACGGGCTGGTCAGCGTTTCCCCGTCGGGTGAAGTTCAGCCACGGCTGGCGGAAAAATGGGAGAACAAGGACAACACCGTCTGGACGTTCCATCTGCGCCCGGGCATCACCTGGAGCGACGGCACTGCCATCACCGCGGAAGATGTGGTCTGGAGCTGGCAGCGTCTGGTTGATCCTAAAACCGCTTCACCGTATGCCAGCTATCCAGGCAACATGCACATCGTAAATGGTGCGGATATCGCCCAGGGGAAAAAAACGCCCGATACGCTGGGCGTGAAAGCCATTAACGACACCACCCTGGAAGTGACATTGACGCAGCCTAACGCGGCGTTCCTCGCGATGCTGGCGCACCCGTCGCTGGTGCCGGTGGATAAAGTGCTGATTAGCCGCTTTGGCGACAAGTGGACCAAGCCTGAACATATCGTCACCAGCGGGGCGTATAAGCTTTCGCAGTGGGTGGTCAACGAACGCATCGTGGCGGAGCGTAACCCGCGCTACTGGGATAATGACCATACCGTGATTAACAAGGTGACCTATCTGCCTATCACCTCCGAAGCCGCGGATGTGAACCGCTATAAAGCGGGTGAAATTGATATCGTGTACACGGTGCCGATCAACCAGTTTGCCCAGCTTAAGAAGACTCTGGGCAGCCAGCTGGATGTCTCTCCGCAGCTGGCGACCTATTACTACGAATTCAATACCACCCGACCGCCGTTCAACGACGCCCGGGTGCGCAAGGCGCTGAACATGGCGCTCGATAAAGACATCATTGCCGGGAAAGTGTTAGGGCAGGGGCAGCGCCCGGCGTGGCTCATCAGCCAGCCGGATATCGGCGGCGTTAAGCTTCAGAATCCGGACTACGCCAGCTGGCCGCAGGACAAGCGCATCGCTGAGGCGAAAAAACTGCTCAACGAGGCCGGGTACAACGAAAGCCACCCTCTGAGCTTCAACCTGCTCTATAACACCTCTGAATCGCACCAGCGTATCGCGATTGCGGCCAGTTCCATGTGGAAAAAGAACCTCGGCGTGGAGGCGAAGCTGCAAAATCAGGAGTGGAAAACCATGCTGGATACCATGCACACCCACAACTTTGACGCGGTGCGGTACGCGTGGATTGCCGATTACGACGATGCGGCGACCTTCCTGAACACCTTCCGCACCGGCGACAGCGAAAACACCAGCCAGTACAGCAATCCGGAATACGACCAGGCGCTGGTGAATGCCGCAAAAGCCAAAACAACGGAAGAGCGGGGTAAGTTCTACCAGCAGGCGGAAGATCTGCTGGGTCGTGATGTGCCGGCCATTCCGGTTTATCACTACGTTCGCACGCACCTGGTGAAACCGTGGGTGGGTGGGTTTACGCCGGATAAGCTGGGGTACTATTACACCAAAGACATGTACATCAAAAAACACTAAGCCTGAGCGCGGGAGACTGTGCTGATAAAATCGTCGATGTGTCGTCAGTTCAACCGATTAAACACGTTTTGACTATTTTTACAGCGAACGAGTGCAGCCACTCTTTACAGCACGCGGTGAGGTGTTTATAGTTCGCCTCACTTAGGAAGTGTGGCCGAGCGGTTGAAGGCACCGGTCTTGAAAACCGGCGACCCGAAAGGGTTCCAGAGTTCGAATCTCTGCGCTTCCGCCAGATATAAACCCCAGGTTACTCGTGAACCTGGGGTTTTTGTTTTGGATTGACCGATCCGCCTCACACTTTCAAGACCCCGTTATTTCCCCGCAAAAATCAGGCGCTATTATTCACCCCGTAAATACCTTTTCATCTCTCATCGAGGCTTTGATGCTGGAGAATGTTTTCATCAGATAATCAGTTTCCCGACCTTTTCAGGACGGACTGGTTATCGCTGCGCTTAAACCTTACGCACGCACCTGCGGGTGTGGGCTCGTTTTTACGCATGATGATTACACAGGTTTTCCAGTATGAATTTATCCCGTCAGGAACAACGTACCTTACACGTTCTCGCCAAAGGTGGGCGTATTGTGCACGTCCGCGACAGTTCCGGCCGCGTCACGTCCGTTGAGTGCTACACCCGTGAAGGGCTGGTGCTGAGCGACTGCACGCTGAACGTCTTCAAAAAACTCCGCTCTAAAAAGCTGATCCGATCCGTGAACGGGCAGCCTTACCGCATCAACACCACCGGGCTGAACAACGTTCGCGCCCAGCTGGATAATCGCTAAGCGGAATAGACAACGCCACCCTCGGGTGGCGTTCATGCATTGAACTGAATATTGTGGCGGAATGTAGGCCGGGTAAGCGCAGCACCACCCGGCAAGAAACGCAGCGTTATGAGCGAATGAAAGCCAGAATGTCCGCGTTGATAGTATCCGCATGGGTGGTATGCATCCCGTGCGGGAAGCCCGGATAAATTTTCAGTACGCTGTTCGCCAGCAGCTTGTCCTGCAGCAGGGCGGCATTCTTATACGGCACGACCTGATCGTCGTCGCCCTGCATCACCAGAACGGGAACCGTGATGGTTTTTAAATCTTCCGTCTGATCGGTTTCAGAAAATGCCTTAATCCCCTCATAGTGGGCCTTGGCGCTGCCGATCATGCCCTGACGCCACCAGTTCTGAATCGTACCGTGTGAAATCTTGGCTCCCTCACGGTTAAAACCATAGAAAGGACCGCTGGCGACGTCGAGGTAAAACTGGGCGCGGTTAGCCGCCAGCGCTTTGCGGAAGCCATCGAAAACCTCGATCGGCGTTCCGCCGGGGTTAGTCTCCGTTTTTACCATGAGAGGCGGAACAGAGCTGACGAGCACCGCTTTGGCAACGCGTCCCTGCGGTTGGCCGTACCGGGCAACATAGCGGGCGACCTGGCCGCCGCCGGTGGAGTGACCGACGTGCACGGCATTACGCAGATCCAGGCTTTCAACCACGGCTGACGCATCGGCCGCATAATGATCCATATCGTGTCCTTCACTCACCTGGTCCGAACGCCCGTGACCGCGGCGATCGATAGCGATAACGCGATAGCCTTCAGCAAGGAAGAAGAGCATCTGGTTATCCCAGTCATCGGCACTCAACGGCCAACCGTGGTGGAAGACAATGGGCTGGGCCTCTTTGGGGCCCCAGTCTTTGTAGTAAATGTTGACGCCGTCTTTCGTGGTTACGAATGCCATACTGCAGACTCCTCTGTTAAAGGCAAAACGATCGCAACCCGGGTGGAGAGCGAATCATTAATGCCTTAATTAAGTTGGCTTTTTTCTATTTCCCGTACCGACAGTACCCCTAAAGTGTAGGTGAAATAGTAAAAGCAGTGGGTTTCATTCCTGTGAAAGGCAGCGTTTTGCTTTCAGGCGGGAGGGGGGAACGAAAAAAGGCTCTGGGGAGATCCTCCAGAGCCTTCAGGGCAGGATTAACTGCAGGGGCGTTTAGCGGTTTTCTTCAATATAGCGGGCCAGGTCAGCCGGGGTTTTCAGCACCGTCGCTACGTCAGTTGGCGGGATCATACAGCCGTAAACGTCCTGCACTTCCAGCACCATATCGACCGCCAGGATGGAGTCGAGAATGTCGGATTCAATCAGTTCATCGTGAAAGCCCACCTTACGGGATAACACTTTTTCGAACAGGGCGAGAATTTCTTGTTCCATAATTTTTCCTGGAGTCATTAATTTGTGCGGGCGTGAGCGTCCAGCAGCTTGCGGTCAATTTTGCCGTTGGGATTCAGCGGCAAAGCGTCTTTTACGATAATTTGTGAAGGCACCATATAGTGCGGAACCACCTTAGAAAGCGACGTTTTGATGGTATCCGGCGCCATATCGGTCACGCAGAACGCGGCAATGCGCAGCACGCTGCCGCAGGATTTCATCAACGGCAGAACCACCGCTTCGTTGATGCCGGACATGGCCAGCAGGCGGTTTTCAATCTCGTTAATTTCAATACGGTAGCCATTCAGTTTGACCTGGCTATCGTTGCGGCCCTGGCAGTAGATAAGTCCCGCTTCATAGCCCAGATCGCCGGTCCGGTAGCCGCGAAATGCTTCATTTTCCCGACGGAGTAATTTTTCTGCATTCTCCTGCGGTAGGCCCAGGTAGCCGCGCATGACGTTTTTACCCCAGATAATCAGCTCGCCTTCAGCGGAAATTTCCATTCTGCTCTCTGGCATCATGACCCCCACCGGCAGCACGGCGCTGTCGCTGTTCAGGATCTCATCCGTGATTTCAACCACGGTGGTCGCGATGGTCGCTTCCGTTGGACCATAGGAGTTAATGATTTTTGCCTGCGGGAAGCGGCGGCGAAGCTGTTTAACCAGCGCTTTATTCAACACTTCACCAATGAAGATAAAGACGTTGAGTTCAGGTAAATACTCGCTGTTAAACTGCGGGGAAAGCAGCTGCTGGTAAGCAAAAGAGGGGGTGGAAATCCAGGCGGAGACGGCATTGCTTTTCAGTCGTTCCAGCCAGTTCTCTTTTTGAATGTCTTCTTTGGCGTTCAGCACGATGTGTCCACCCATCGCCAGATTCGCCAGCAAAGGGATCAGGGAGAGGTCAAAACTGAACACCGCGTGGTTCATCAGCACTGGTTTTTCCGGCAGCGAAAAGTCCTGGCTGACCCATTTCATGAAGTGCCATACGCTTTCACGTCCAATCTGCACCCCTTTAGGCTTGCCGGTGCTGCCTGAGGTAAACATGATATAGGCCAAATCCTGCTCCTCCAGCACCTTGCCCGGTTCACCGGTGGCGATAAACTGCCGGGTCGCGACGTCGTAATAGTAAGGGGCGCTGGCCAGATGGCAGATCTCCCGCAGGCGCTCCTGCGGGTAAATGCAGTCCACCGGAATATACGGAATGTTGTGCAGCAGGCAGCTATAAATCGCCACGGCGAACTCGGCCTGCTGGTGTCCGTACAAGACGACCGGCGTACCGGCAACAGGCTGGCAACGCTGATAGCGCTGCGCCCAGTCCGTCACGGCCGCGGAAAGCTGCAGCCAGCTTAAGGCTTCGTCGCTGCCGCTGATGGCCGGCTGCTGCGGGGAGGCGGGATCGCATAATGCCGCACGCAAGAAATCGTGCATTTCCTGAAGATCGGAGTGATTTTTCATAGAGGTGACATTCCACTAAAGATGTAAAGGGAGCCCGCGGCGCTTCCCAGCGTCAGAATGCGTCCCAAAAACGCAACGGCCGGATACTGCAACCCGCGGTGTAACGTCGGGCTGCGTTTGGCTGACCACAGCAGCATGTTATGGGCGACAGAAATGCCGCCAAACAGCGCGCCGCTGATGACGTAATGGCGTTCCAGGCCATTCCATGCACCCATGCAGAACAGGGTGCAAAAAATACCGATATTTTGCGCCAGCGTTTTGTTCTGACGGAAAAAGTTGAACTTCATCAGGTTCATATAAACGGGCATAAAGACCACATCGCGCAGCCATTCAGACAGGCTGATGTGGAAGCGGCGCCAGAAATCCTGCGGGTTCTTTGCCAGAAGCGGCATATTGAAGTTTGCCGGAATGTTGAGTCCAAACAGGCGGCCTGCGCCGATGGCCATATTGCTGTAGCCCGCAAAATCAAAGTACAGATAGGCGCTATAGGCAATCGACATCACCACGCCCACGGTCAGCGTAAACGGCTTATGGCTCCAGGGCTGCACGACGAGTGAGTCAACCAGCATCGCAAACAGGAACTTCTGGACAATGCCGGTAATGATTTGCTCCAGCGCCACTAAAAACTGTTCGCGAGTAAGGGCAAAGACGGGCTTGCTGACGTCGCTCATCCATGTCCGCCAGCGGTACATTGGGCCCGCCAGAATAATAAAGGGCATAAACAGATAGCAGAAATAGTGCAGGAAATTCTGCCCTTCTTTTTTACTGCGATAGAGCAGCACGTCCACCGCGCGGAACGTCATAAAAGAGAGGCCGATCATGCCGAGATGGTGATTAACGTGCAGTTTCACCAAAAATAAAGGAAGCAGCGTTAACACAATCGCCTGCCAGGTTTTTAACCATCCTTTTTCTTTCAACGCGGCGACAAGGTAAAAACTAAAAAAAACGACCGCGGGAACACGGTAATCACCCTGAAAAATATAGCCCCAGCCTAATGCGGCCAGGACGGATAAGGCCGATAAATACGTCAGGCGATGGCGTAATACGCGATTGACCAGCGCAAACGCCAGGGCGGATGAAAACAAATAGACAAAAAACATTCCTGAGCTATACATCATTCGGCCTCAGAACTTTTGATATTCAAAATGCAGCTGCATACTCATGCTGTCATCGACAGAGGTCCACGCGACGACGGTAATCGCCAGCAGGAGATAAAGGAAAAAAAGACGGATCGCAATTTTCATCATTTAAAACTCTGTGCAATAAAGCGAATCATTGGAACCCAGGCCAGTTCGGAAGGGTGCAAACGATCCCAGTTCCAGCCATTCTGATAAGGCATGGCGTACATATCTAAATAGGGGATCTGGTTTTTTTCCAGAATGGTTTTAATTTGCTTATCAACCGGGCGGAAGGTATCGGTGTTGTAAAGCGCCCAGGGGTTAACCGGGTCGACGATAGCAATCACCTGCACGTGATGTTCTTTCAGCAGCTGGACGGTTTTACTGAAAGCGGCGATTTGCGCAGGCACGACCGGCGTGTCGTCCCACTGTTGCCGCGTACCGTCCTCTTCGTAAATCGTTTTGTCCATCCACAGGGTGGCCGCGCTCTGCTGGCGTTTTTTATTTAACTCGCGGGCATTCGCCAGCTCTTTATCCCAGTCAGGGATAATGTGGGTGGCTGGCTGCGGCGGCCAGGTCTGAACCGTCTGGGGCCTAATGTTGAGCAGCGACAGCCAATCGTTTTTTATCATGGTACAGACATTCGCAAACTGGAAGCTCAGCTCGTCCCAGATCAGATCGGGATGCCAGCCAAAGACGCGCATTTGGCCAAAGGTTAAATGGCTTATTTCTTTACTATCAATATGCTTTAAATAATTAACCAGCAGCGGGCGCGCCTGCGGATCCTTCATCAGTGGATTAAAAATAGAGCCGGGGAAATTATCGGCATAAATAGCCGGTGGCAGCCCTTTTGAGTAAAAGCTGTCAGGCGCCAGCAGCAAAACAACTTTACTGTTTGCGTTAAGGCTATTTTTAAAGCGTGAGAATAGTAAAAATTGCGTTTCATCATCGACAAACGCATCGCCATACGCCACGACGGGTTTGTGTAATTGCTTATTAAAGTAATTATATACAGCGTAATGTTCATCTTCTGAGGTGGCAACCTCAGACGCGCCAATGAAGAAAATAGCATTCCCTTCTAAGGCATGAGAAATAGTGGCAATTTTTTCCGCCTGTTCTTTAGGCGTGCCCGCCATTGATTTAATCAGCGGCTGGAAGGTGAGCGGCGGATCGAAACTCGTCACCAGCGGGTGAACACAGAGAAACAAAATGGCCAGCGTCGCCATCAGGATATGTAAGCAAAGCGAATTTTTGATTTTCATCATCAACCAGTAACACTGCATGGCAGTAATTTCTAAATCTGTGGCTACTCAGATTTATAACAATTACACAACAAATGACCGTTTATTTTTGTGGCATTCTATACCAGAGCGTTTTAAAACGATGAGCGTTGCTATGTTACGGTATGTACAAGGTCGCGGAGAGTGATGTGAAGTCAGCGTTTGGGTGACTTTTTGCGCAGTCAAACGCCTGTGGGGAAAAATAGAAAAATTCCTGCTTTACAAGGCGCTAATAGATGTTTATAGTGCGCCTCACTTTGGAAGCGTGGCCGAGCGGTTGAAGGCACCGGTCTTGAAAACCGGCGACCCGAAAGGGTTCTAGAGTTCGAATCTCTACGCTTCCGCCAAATTCGAAAACCCTGCGATAGCAATATCGCAGGGTTTTTTTCGTTTTACAGCCCAATCACCAGCTCCCCGGAATGGCTTCGCGAACAGCACAGCGCCACCTGCTGGTTCGTCGCGCTTTTTTCCGCCTCCGACTGCACGCTATCCCGGTGATCCACCACGCCGTCAATCACCGGCGTCAGGCACGCACCGCAGATCCCCATTTCGCATGACAGCGGAACGTCCACCCCGTTTTCCTGTAATACCTGGGCGATGGTCTTATCCGCAGGCACCGGCCAGCGCTCACCCGTGGAGGCCAGTTTGACCGTGAAGATCTCCCCGGTTTCACCGCCTGCGGCGGGCGCAACGGGCTGAAACGCCTCGCTGTGAAGGTGGGCGTAATCCCACCCTTTTGCCGTCGCGACCTCACGCACTTTTTCCATAAACCCTGCCGGTCCGCATATCCAGGCGTGCAGCCCCGCCTCGGGCGCGGGGAGATGCTCTGCCAGCGTTGTGCGCGGGCTGGCGGTATGAGTGAGGCACTCATCGAACCGGGAGAGTTCACGCGTAAACGCCGCGCTTTCGCGGTTTCTGACGTAATAGTGCAGCGTAAACGGCGTTCCGGTCGCCTTCAGCTGCAGGGCCATCGCGTACAGCGGCGTAATGCCAATGCCCGCCGCCAGCAGCAAAACCCGCTCAGCCTGCTGAAGCGGAAACAGGTTGCGCGGGGCCGATATCATCAGCTTCTGCCCGGGACGCAGCGTCTCGTGAACGTAGCGCGACCCGCCGCGCGAGGCGGTTTCACGCCCCACGCAAATAAGATAGCTCTCGTCCCCACATGCCCCGGTCAGTGAATACTGGCGCACCACGCCGCAGGGCAGGTGGACATCAACGTGCGCGCCGGCCTGCCACGCCGGGAGCGCTTCGCCGTTTTCAGCCACCAGCCTGACGGCGAGGCTTTTGTCGCCCTCGCGCCACAGCCCGTCAACAATTACGCTCAGCATATCGGCCTCCGTCATACCAGGAAAAATTCGCCAAAGCCCATCTTCTTCAGCCCCCGACGGTAGGCAATTGAGCTTTTATCTGCGGGAATATGGGCTTCCAGCGTCAGATCCAGCGGCAGGCTTTCCGGGCGCTGGGTTTCGACCATCAGGCGATCCTCTTCAAAAATGCGCAGGTTAAAGGCATGCACATCCTCCACCGGAATATGCAGGTCAAAGTTGCGGGCGATAGGGGCGAACATGCGGGTCACGCGCGACGACACGGGCGACGCGGCGTTCATGATCACCAGCCGCGATTCACCCGGAAAATGAATCGTCAGGGTAGCGGTAAACGGCAGGTGCATTTCAAAATGGCGCAGCCACTGGAACCCTTCTGGTGCCTGCACGGGTGAACTGGCGGGATAGTTGCTCACGGAGCTCCAGTAATCCGCCACGAAGCCGAACGGCGTCTCCTGCGGCTGATAGGCAGGTACAAGCTGATTATTGGGGTCGGCAAAGGTATCGGTGTGGATCCACGCAAAGTGCGCCACGTCCAGAAAACCCTCCACCTGACGCCCGGCGAAGCCGTTCACCTCAAACGCCGGGCAGTTGATCTGCTGAAATCCGTCGTCATCCCAGTGCGGCATGGTGGGCAGCGGCGCGGGGTTTTCCGGATCAAAGGCCAGGCAGGTCCAGATCAGCCCGAACCGCTCCTCCACGGCGTAGTTAATCAGGTTCAGCTTCGCCGGAACGGGCTGGTCGGGGCTGGACGGAATACGGTTGCAGCGCCCGTCCTCCCCAAAGCGTAAACCATGATAGGGGCAGATAATCCCGTGCTCATCGTGAAAGCCGAGCGTCAGCGGCACGCCGCGGTGCGGGCAAACGTCACGGGCGACCACAACCTGCTCGTTTATCCGATAAATCACCAGCTGTTCATCCAGCAGCGTCGCTTTGACCGGCGCCGGACCGACGTCGCAGGCGCGCGCGACCGGATGCCAGCATTTCGCCAGACGCAGCCAGTCTTCTGGCTCAAACGTGCAGTGGGCGGGTGGAGTCGGTTCTCTTTTCATCGTTGTCCCTCTTGCGTTCAGCCTAACGGGCCGCCCTGAATGGTCTCGCACAGACCGTTGATGATGCGCTCTCCGGTCTCTTCGCTAAGCTCCTGATACCAGGCCTGCGTCAGCGCCATGTCTTTCCCGTGGGTGACGTCGCAGCGCTTACGCGCCTTCAGGACCAGGTCGCGCACCCGGTCGCAGCGCAGCGCCTCGTACTGCCGCAGCGCCAGCGTAATATTATGGTTTTCACGCAGGCACTCCCCCAGCACGACGGCGTCTTCCATCGCCGCACAGCCGCCCTGGCCGATATCCGGCGTGGTGCTGTGCGCGGCGTCGCCGAGCAGCGCGACGTTGCCGCGCACCAGGCTGTCGAACGGCTCAATGTCGTGGATTTCAATGCGGTTGGTGGTTTCAGGATCCAGCGCCGCGATAAGCTTCTGCACCGGCGGCGCCCAGCCGCGGAAGTAGCCCGTGAGATCGGCGCGCAGGGTGGTGCGATCTTCCGCCAGGCCTGCGGGCAGCGGCACGTCAAAAAAGAAGTAGAAGCGTCCGCCGGAGACGGGCATCAGCGACACGCGTTTGCCTTCGCCAACGAAGGTGGTCCACTGGTGCGCCGGGGCAATCTCTTCGTCAATCTTCACCAGCCCGTTCCAGTTTACGTACCCGGCGTATCGGCGCTCCGGGGTATACCCCAGCACATACGGGCGAACCGCCGAGTGGCTGCCGTCGGCGGCAATCAGAAAATCGCCGGTTGCCGTGGTGCCATCGGTGAAGGTGACGTTCACGCCCGCGTCGTCTTCATGGACGTGTTCCACGCGCTTGCCGAACTGCACCCCGTCGCGCCCCCAGAAGTCCAGCATTTCGCGCTGGAGTTCAGCGCGCGAGACGGGGCAGGGACGCCCGCCGGTACGCTCAACCAGCGGGGCAAGGCTAAAGCGGGTCAGAGTCTCGCCGCGCCGGTAATCCTTGTAGGCCATAAAACGCATCGGCCCGCCCCAGGTCTCGATGATGTCGCCCATGCCGAGGTGCTGCATGCATTTCACGCCGTTAGGCCAGATGGAGATGGCCGCCCCGACGGGCCTGATCTCCTTCACGGCTTCAAACACGGTACAGTCGATGCCCGCTTTCTTCAGCGCCACGGCAGCGCTCAGGCCACCAATGCCCGCGCCAATCACGATTGCTTTCATGCTTCTCTCCTTTTGCAGGGTGTAAAGACATTCAGCAATTTGCGTACCAGGCTGCAGCATGGCGAAAACGGCGTTGTGAGGGAGACGTTTGCACTGCTAAGGTGCGTAAACGCGGTGAGCGTGCCTTTTTATGAATCAAAAATTTCCAGTTGAGCTATACGGAATCGACTGTTTCACGCCCGCGTTCAGGGTGGCGTGGTTTGTGCAATAGCCTGGAGAAGGATAACAAAGGAGACACTATGATCGCACTGCACGACTTCAATCAGCTTCCTGAGAAAGATGCTCTTACGCTGCTTCTGCCCTGCGTGGCGATACCCGGCTGGGCCGACGCGCTGGCTCTGGGGCGGCCATACGCCAGCCGGGACGAATTACTCAGTACGGCAAACGCGCTGACGCAAAACTGGGACGAAGCGGCGCTGGCGCAGGCCCTGAGCGCCCATCCGCGCATCGGGGAAAAGCCCGCGGGTTCAGCGGCGGAGGCGGCGCTGTCGCGTCAGGAGCAGGGCGCTGTGAACGATCGCGATGGCGCCCTTGCCCAGGCGCTGCGCGAGGGGAATGCCCGCTACGAGGCCCGCTTCGGACGCGTGTTTCTGATCCGCGCGAAGGGTCGCAGCGGCGAGGAGATATTGCGGGCCCTGCACGCGCGGCTGGAGAACAGCGACGCGCAGGAAATCCGTGCCGCGCTGGAACAGCTGCGGGAAATTACGCTGCTTCGGCTGGAAGGAGTTATTAACGAATGAGCACACTCAGCACCCATATTCTCGATATCTCTACGGGCAAGCCCGCAGAGGGCGTAACGGTTCATCTGCAACAGGACGGAAAGACGCTGGCGACGGGCGTGACCAACGCGCAGGGGCGCATCGCCGCGTTCGTTGCCTCTCTGCCCGCGGGCCGCTATCGGCTGGTGGCGGAGATCGGGGCGTGGTTTAGCGATACCGGCCGGGAGACAATCTACCCCTGTGCGCAAATTGATTTTGTGACGGGAGAAACGGCAGACGAGCATTTCCATCTGCCGTTTGTGATTGCCCCCGGCGGGTGGTCAACCTACCGGGGCAGTTGACCACACCCGCTCGCCGTTAACCCAGGTCTCGCTGATGTTGCGCTCGTCTCCGAGGGTCATCAGCACAAAAAGCTGCTCGTAGATATCCTGACAGCGGCGATTGCGCAGGCGCTGCAGCGGCGTCACGTCGGGATCGATGACCACAAAATCCGCCTCTTTGCCGGTTGTGAAGTTGCCAATCTTATCGTCCAGCCGGAGGGCGTGCGCGCCGCCCAGCGTGGCGTGATAAAACGCCTCGCTGGCGCGCAGGCGGTAGCTCTGAAGCTGGCCGACCTTGTAGGCTTCCCCCAGCGTGCGCAGCATGCTGAAGGTCGTGCCCGCCCCAACGTCGGTGCCGATGCCCATCCGCACCCTGTGCTGCCAGCAGGCGGGGAGGCGAAACAGCCCGCTGCCGAGAAACAG
This sequence comes from Enterobacter sp. 241F3, assembly GCF_034106785.1. Classification (NCBI taxonomy): domain Bacteria; kingdom Pseudomonadati; phylum Pseudomonadota; class Gammaproteobacteria; order Enterobacterales; family Enterobacteriaceae; genus Enterobacter; species Enterobacter sp. 241F3. Next base: position 810,878 of record NZ_JAWNDD010000001.1, on the reverse strand, counting down.
GTTAGAGGTGGGGCAAAACGCCACCGCCGAGCCGGTGTCATGCAGGCACTGCCACTCGCTGTGGTGCAGATGGATCGCGTGGGCAAACACGCTGCGCTCGCCGGTCAGGCCGTAGTGGTGATACACGTCCAGATAGCGCTCGTGCTCCGGCCAGAGGTCGCTTACCCAGGCCACTTCGTTGGGGTTTTCGCTCAGATGGGTCTGCAGCCAGGTGTCCGGGAACTCCTCTCTGAGCAGGCTGACCGCCGCAAGCAGCTCGGGGGATGACGTCGGGGCAAAGCGCGGCGTAATGGCATAGCCCAGCCGTCCCCGGTGGTGCCAGCGCTGGATTAGCGCCCGCGTCTGCCGGTAGCTCTGCTTCGCGTCTTCGCTCAGGTAGTCCGGCGCGTGTCTGTCCATCATCACTTTTCCGGCGATAAGGCGCATGTTGAGGCGCAGGGCCTCGGTAAACAGCGCTTCGACCGATTCAGGATGAAGCGTGCAAAATACCAGCGCGGTGGTGGTGCCGTTGCTTACCAACTGGTTAATGAAAAATTCGGCGATCTCTTTCGCGTAGGCCTCATCGGCAAACTGGCTCTCCACCGGGAAGGTGTAGGTGGTCAGCCACTCCAGCAGCTGTTCGCCAAAGGCGCCGATCATCTCCGTTTGTGGGTAATGGACGTGGGTGTCGACAAAACCGGGCAGAAGCAGCCTGCCGCGCAGGTCGGTGTAGCCCTTGTGGGGGTCAAGATACTGCTCGCCCTCCTGCCACGGCATCTGCGCCAGAATTTTCCCGCTCTGTATAAACAGCAGCCCGTCCTCAAGGTAGCGCGCGTGTTGAGCAATGGCGTCTGCGCTGTCGCAGACCCGGGCAATATCAAAAAATGCACCGCGTATCGCAGTCTGGTATTCCATCATGGTTCCTGCCTTCGTGTTTGCGTTGCGGGGGGTGAGAAGGCTCAGCAAGAACGGTGCCAGAATGAAAGGGCCGCAGATAAGCTGCGGCCGGAGGGAGGGGGTTACTCTTTTTGCGTTGCCACGCGGGAGCTGAACGACGTCGCACCCGCCGTCTCTCGATCTTCCCGCGCCAGCCAGCGGTAGGTCACGCCGCCGAGGAAGACGCCGATAAACCAGCTGAAGTTCGCTACCTCATGCAGGGCCGGGATAAAGCTAATCACCAGGCCCACGGCAACGGACGGGATCAGCGCACCAATGGCTTTCGGGTTAAAGCCGTTGCGGTACCAGTATTTGCCCTTTGGCGTGTCGTCGAACAGATCGTCAACCGACACCTTGCCGCGCTTAATCAGGTAGAAGTCTGCAATCAGAATGCCGAACAGCGGGCCGATGAACGCCCCGAGCACGTCCAGGGTGTAGTGGATAAGCTCCGGCGAGTTGAACAGGTTCCACGGGGTGAGCAGGATCGAGCCGACGGCGGCAATCATGCCCCCTGTGCGGAAGCTGATTTTCTGCGGCGAGCAGTTAGAGAAATCAAACGCCGGGGAGACGAAGTTTGCCACGATGTTGATCCCGATGGTGGCGGTGATCATCGTCAGCAGGCCAATCGCCACGGCCAGATCGTTGCCCACGCGGCTGACGGTTTCGATCGGATCGGTAATCATGCGGCCAAACAGCGACTGGGTGCCGGAGACAATGACCACCGTGACGATGGAAAACAGCAGGAAGTTGAACGGCAGGCCCCAGCGGTTGCCGCGGCGGATCTCGCCCATGCTTTTTCCGTAGCGGGAGAAGTCGCCGAAGTTGAGCAGCGGGCCGGAGAAGTAAGACACCACCAGCGCGGTCGCGGTGATCATCTGCCAGGTCTGCTCGCCCGCGCTCAGGGATTTGCTGGCGAGGGTAAAGGATATCCCGTCAAAACCGGTCTTGTATACAATCCAGCCTGCGAGGGCAAGCATCACCACGTAGACCGCCGGACCGGCGATATCAATAAAGCGCTTGATGGCGCTCATGCCGTGCCAGAAGACCATCGCCTGCAGGACCCACATAATAGCGAAGCAGATCCAGCCCAGATGCGACAGGCCCAGGAACGCGCCGGTGGTGAGTGAAGAGAGCGACGGCCAGAACTTCAGCGCCACCAGCATCAGGGCGTTGGCGGCGAGATAGGTCTGAATACCGTACCACGCAAAGGCAATCAGTCCGCGGATCACCGCCGGAATATTGGCCCCGAACACGCCGAACGCCTGACGGCTGATCACCGCATAGGGCACGCCCGCCATCTGGCTCGGTTTGGCCACCAGGTTGGCGCACAGCTGCACGATGCAAATCCCCACCAGCAGGCAGAGCAGCACCTGCCAGCTTGCCAGACCGAGCGTAAAGAAGCTCGCGGCGACAACATAACCCCCCATGCTGTGAACGTCCGACATCCAGAACGAAAAGATGTTGTACCAGCTCCAGTTCTGGTCACGCGTCGGTGCCAGATCCTCATTGCAAAGACGTGGGCTGTAAACCGCACCGGAATCAGCGGCCGTACCTTGCTGTGCGTTTTGACTGTTTGGCATGAAACCTGCTCCTGTGAATGAAAACCCGTTAAGCGGGAGTGCAAACGGTGTTGCAGGATCCAGGCCAAAATAATAAATCTTGTATGCAATATTTTATTTTTATGTATACGATTCGATAACGAAGAGTAAAAGACGGAGTGGTGAATGAACAACATAAACGCCCTGCAGACCGCGCCAGACCTGCATGACAAAGACGAATCGATCTTTCAGGCGCTGATGACCGCGATTGTCGAACATCAGCTGCTGCCGGGGAGCAAATTGCCGGAAGAGGCGCTGGCCGAGGTGTTTGGCGTAAGCCGCACGGGCATCCGAAAGGTGCTTCAACGACTCGCCGCTGTGCAAATGGTCACCCTGACGCCCAAGCGTGGTGCACACGTCGCCAGCCCGACGGTGGAAGAGGCGCGACACATCTTTCGCACCCGCGCGCTGCTGGAGGTCGCTAACCTTCCGGACGTGCTGGCGCACTGCCAGCCGCCGCACCTTGCCGCGCTGGAGACCATTATTCGCCAGGAGCAGCAGGCGCACGAGGCCTATGACGGCCCGGCGGCGATTCGCCACTCCGCCAATTTCCACATTCAGCTGCAGGCCATATCCGGCAACCAGGTGCTCACTGAGATGGTGACCGGCCTGAGCCAGCGTTCTTCGCTGGTGATTGCCACCTGGGGCGCGCCGTGGCGTCAGGGCTGCCGCTGCAACGATCACGAACAGCTTGTGGATCTGCTGCGCCAGAAGGCGCTCCAGCCGCTAAGCGATGCATTAATGCACCATTTTGAACATATCGTCGCCAGCCTCTGCTTCGAGCGGGCGGGCGAGTGCCTGCCTGATTTTGCCCGGCTGTTTGCCGGCCACAAGGAGTCGTAATGTCTGTCTGTATACAAGTGATCAACCCCAACACCAGCCTCGCCATGACGGAAACCATCGGCGCGGCGGCCCGCGCGGTGGCGGCGCCGGGGACGGAGATCCTCGCGGTCTGCCCGAGCGCGGGCGTACCGTCCATAGAAGGCCACTTTGATGAGGCCATCGCCGCCGTCGGTGTGCTGGAACAGATCAAAAAAGGCAGGGAACAGGGCGTGTCGGGTCACGTGATTGCCTGCTTTGGCGATCCGGGCCTGCTGGCGGCGCGCGAGCTGGCCCAGGGGCCGGTTATCGGCATTGCCGAAGCCGCGATGCACATGGCGACGCTGGTGGCGACGCGTTTTTCGGTGGTTACCACGCTGCCGCGCACGCTGATTATTGCCCGTCATCTGTTGCACCAGTATGGCTTTCAGGACCATTGCGCGGCGCTGCACGCCATCGACCTTCCGGTGCTCGCGCTGGAGGACGGCAGCGGTCTGGCGCAGGAAAAAGTGCGCGCGCGTTGTATACAGGCGCTGAAAGAGGATGGCTGTGGCGCCATCGTGCTGGGCTGCGGCGGCATGGCAACGCTGGCGCAGGAGCTGACCCGCGAGCTGCGCGTGCCGGTGATCGACGGCGTCAGCGCGGCGGTGAAGATGGTGGAATCGCTGGTGGCGCTGGGGCTGTCGACCAGCAAGCACGGGGATCTGGCATTCCCGGAGAACAAACCGTTAAGCGGGCATTTTCAGGCATTGAATCCATTTTAATTTTTGGGGGTGGCAATGGGGCTTTTTGAACAGGATTATCCGCGGGATCTGCGCGGCTACGCGGGCAACCCGCCGCACGCGCGGTGGCCTAATCAGGCGCGCATCGCCGTGCAGTTTGTGCTCAACTATGAGGAAGGGGCGGAAAACCACGTTCTGCACGGCGATGCCGGATCCGAGCAGTTCCTGTCGGACATTATCGGCGCGGCCAGCTACCCGGATAAGCACATGTCGATGGACTCCCTCTACGAATACGGCAGCCGCGCCGGGTTCTGGAGGATCCACAATGAATTTCAAAAGCGCGGCCTGCCGCTAACGGTCTTTGGCGTGGCGATGGCGCTGGCGCGTCACCCGGAGATCGTTGAGGCGATCAAAGCCGCAGATTACGACGTGGTCAGCCACGGCTGGCGCTGGATCCACTATCAAAACATGGACATCAGCCAGGAGCGCGAACACCTGCATAAGGCGGTGCACGTTCTGACCGACCTGTTCGGCAAGCCGCCAGCGGGCTGGTACACCGGGCGCGACAGCCCCAACACGCGCCAGCTGGTGGTGGAGCACGGCGGTTTTGACTACGACAGCGACTACTACGGCGACGATTTGCCCTTCTGGACGGAAGTGGCCTGCAGCGACGGCACCCGCAAGCCGCACCTGATTGTGCCATATACGCTGGATGCGAACGACATGCGCTTCGCGACCGCGCAGGGGTTTAACACGGCCGAGCAGTTCTATACCTACCTGAAGGACAGTTTTGACGTGCTGTACGAAGAGGGAGAAAGCGCGCCGAAGATGATGTCCATCGGCATGCACTGTCGCCTGCTGGGCAGACCGGGGCGTTTTCGCGCGCTGCAGAAGTTCCTGGATTATGTGCAGCAGCACGAGCGGGTATGGGTCTGTACCCGCCAGCAGATTGCCGACCACTGGCGGGAGGTGCATCCGTTTCAGAAATAACTGAGCCGTCTTTAGCCGGGTGGCGGCTGCGCCTTACCCGGCCTACAGAACCCACAGGGCATACTGGACATCGCAGGCCCGGTAAGCGCAGCGCCACCGGGCAGGTTTTTCAGCGTTACACCATTAAACTCACCTGCGCCGCCACGATCCGCCACCCGTAGGCAAACCGCATAAGGTCTACGTGTTGTGGTGGAAGCCTTACCTATATCAAAACGCCCCGTTCCAGTTAGATAGTTCACTCCCTGCTGGGCTGTAAGCAAGAGCCCCCCGTTCAGCCCGACTGCTGCGCCTGTTCCGGTAACTGTATTCTGGAGCCAACCCGGACAGATACTACAAATCGCCACAGGCAGCAGCCACTGGTCACTGAGGTTCGCGGAAGAAGGCAGACTGATAGTCAACATAAGTAAAACTGTCGTTTACTATTAAACAGACAGCCTTGTAGAGGCTAACTGAAAGAAGTGATTTGGTGACTGTCTTCCGCTAAAGATCCAGTTACCGTCCGGTTTCCCGAGTTGCAAGCTCAACGAACCCGGATCAACCCGCCTACTGGCGGGTTTTTTCGTTTACAGGGCAAGAGATTATGCGTTAAAAAAGGATCTCAAGAAGATCCTTTTGGTAAGTATTATTATCTATAAAACAGCCCGGTATTTTGGCTAGACATAATCCATAGCCGAGGATGTTTTTCGATACATCGCGCATCTACGGGCATTTCATCGAAGCAAATTAAATCAGAGTCTTCATCCGTCCCTCGATCAATACGATAACCGTCGCCAAAGTCCATAATAGTTACGCTGTAATAACCACCTTCGCTTTTATTAGGTATCCCATATTTCGCCTGAATTATATCTTTGTTGGCTTCCCACCAAGCTATTTGGCGACTTTTCAGATACGGGAAATTCCTGACTAAGATCGTATCCCCTTCATGCACCGCCACTATTTCAACTGGTGTCAAACGCTGCCAGAGCACATAACCACAAGCTATTACCGCAATAGCGCCAGCTAACAGCCGTTTATTCACCTCGCCTCCCGTTAATTTCGACAGAGGCATTCATCTCGGTGATAAACGGCTTATACCCGTACTCATTCCAACGCTGGAGCGCAAACCACAAACGGAAAATACGAAACTCCCGGTATACAGGGTTCAGTACATCATCGTCATCGAGTCCAAAGTGATCCTGAATCCGGTAATGCACCGTTGCCCGGTAGCTGTCACCACTCACAAGTAGTGATACCAGCGTGATATGAGTGGACCAGGTGTCATGTACAGAGATCACCAGACCGTTAGTGTTATCTATCTTCCGGTCAAATTTAGGCAGTACAGTTTTCCCTATTTCTTTAAGGTTTCCATTTTTGTCGAAGATATCGCCTTTTTTATCCAGTGGTATAAATCCATGTTCATAGTCAATTACTCGTTTCAGAACATCTTTAATTTCCAGTAAAGAGCTTTTCTCTGAATGGTCATTCAGGATCTGCTCCTTCAGCGCCCTGTCCAGCAACGGGCTGCTGTATGGTGCACCGTGATTCTCCTGCATATGGTCAATCATCTCTGTGATGATGTTCTTATACGGACCGTGGAAGGAATACAGCTTCGCCAGTTCCCGGAACTCATCAAACATCAGGCGCGTCGCCTCGTCCCTGCTGACAGACGGCTGCTGCTGTTCAAGATCCTGCATGGCATAAGGGGAATATTGTGTTGCAGTGTTCGCTGTCGGCTGTAGCTTCAGGGTTCGAGGGTTCACCTTCGCGGACACATTGTCCACGTCGATGTAAAACTGGTTACGTAGCGTCAGCGTGTCCAGATCGCCGTAGCGCATATCCTTGGCCTGATAGTCATCCATCTGCCTCGTGGTCTGGTAAATTCGCGTCGGAAGAGGGAGAGGTTCAGAGCGAGGCTTTTCCGCCGTCTGCGCATGCAGTTCCGGCTCTGGTGCTGCGACCGGTACCATCCCGGCGCTTGGCTCTGAAAGCTGCGGGATAGTATCCGGGGCAATCAGAAAATTGGACCCCTGCGGACACCCGCAACGGATCTCCGCACCATCCACCGCAACAGCGGCACTGTTTGAGCAGCGGTGATCCCCGTCCACAATGACTCCCACCTCCCCACACTTCGGACAGGGTGTGGTCTTGTCGCCGATATAGAGTTTCAGCAACCCCATGACCGACATACCGGGCCGGGCCGCGATACATTGTGCCCCCGAGGAGGTTTTATCTCCGTGTAATCCGACATTCTTGCCGTGAACGCTACACCCTCTCATGATGGACATAATTCAGCCCTCTGCCGGTAAATCTCCACCACCGGATGTTCATGCATGAATGTTTCCTTCGCTTCGACTGTGTGACGGGAATCGTCAGATATTACAGCCTTTTCCTCCGCCGAAAACGGCGGACGAGCGAGTGTGGCGACTAATTCCGGGGTCAGTTCGTTAGTATATTGCTGTGACATATCAAATCCTTCTGGTTCATAATGTTATTGTCTCATCCATCATACACCGGTCGAGACTTAACCAAAATTCCCCTATATGTCGCACTCTGTCGCCGGCTTGCCGTCGGATGTAACTGTAAGCATCTTTTCATTACACCATCAAACTCACCTGGGCCGCCACGATCCGCCACCCGTAGGCAAACCGTACCCACGTCTGCTGCTGGCGGCCAATGCGTTCCGTCCCCTCGCGGGTAAACTCGGTGCTGCACACGGCATAATCCTCCCCAAAGGTGGTAATCACTGTGTGGCGCAGCGTCCGCTGCAATCCGGCGGACGGGCGCGCCGCCCGAAAGGCGCGGATTTCATCAATCCCGTACAGGTTTTCACCCGCTCCGAGACGCACCGTGCTTTTGTCGTGCCAGAACAGCTCGTCCAGCACCGCAACGTTGTTGCTCACCAGCGCGTCCTCATAGCGGTAAAACGCGGCGGTCACCTCGGCAACCACCCACGGGAGGTTAATGTCATCGTGATTCATCATGCTGCTATCTCCGCCGGGCGGGCATCGGTGATGCCGTTCTCTTCCAGAACCCGCGCGACGCGCAGGCAGGCCTGCTCGTTAAATGGCGCGGCAATCAGCTGCAGGCCGATGGGCGCACCCTGCGCGGTGCGCAGGGGAACGGTGGTCACGGGCAGGCCCAAAAACGAAATCGGCTGGGTCAGCATCCCCATGCTGGCGCGAATGGGGAGCGGCTGACCGTTGATTTCCATGGTTTGCGCGCCCGCCAGCGTGGCGCTGCGCGGAGTGGCCGGGGCGATCAGCACGTCCGCCTGCGCAAATAAGGTTTTGAACGCCTGCCGGGCGTGAGCGCGAAACCGCTGGGCCTGAATATACCAGGCTGAGGGGATCATCGCCCCGGCGAGCAGCCGTTCGCGAGAGTGCGGCTCAAAACGCGCCGGTTCATGGCGAAGCGCGGGCAGGTATTGATTTCCCCCTTCGGAGGCGCTGATGATAAACGCCGCCGAACGCGCCAGCTCGGCGTCAGGGAACTGCAGCTCATCCTGCACGCCGAGCGCTTTCGCTACCCGCGCCACGGCGGCTCTGGCGTCTGCGTCGCACCAGGTGGTGAAATAGCCGCCGAGCACCGCGCAGCGCAGGCCATCAAGCCCGCGATCGAGCAGGGGGCGCGTCTGTTCCCGGGAGCACTCGGCCTGAAAACCGTCGCTGGTATCCCGTCCCTGCAGCGCGTCGTACACGGACGCCAGGTCGCACACGCGGCGCGCAAAGGGCCCGATATGATCCAGGCTCGCGACAAACGGATGGCTGCCGGATCGCGACAGGCGGCCAAAGGTGGGCTTCAGGCCATAGATACCGCACAGGGAGGCCGGAACGCGAATCGAGCCGTTGGTGTCGGTGCCGAGCGAAAAGTGCACCAGCCCGGCGGCCACCGCGGCGGCTGAACCGCCGGACGACCCGCCCGCAATGCGCGTCAGGTCGTGCGGGTTACGCGTCGTGCCGTAGTGACTGTTCTCGGTGGTAAAGCCGTAGGCGTAGGCGTCCATATTGACCATCCCGGTCAGCAGCCCGCCCGCGCTGCGCAGCTGGCGCACCGCAAAACTGTCAGCGGCGGCGGCAGGGCGCTGGCTGAACAATTCGGCTCCGGCGAGGGTGGTGTGACCGGCAACGTCGAACAGATTTTTTACCGCGTAGGGCACGCCCGCCAGCGGCGGCAGGGGGCGCTTTTCCCGTCGCAGGGTATCGATATTGTCGGCCTCGGCGAGCATGCGTGCTTCCGTCACGGCGGTCCAGGCGCCGATCTGCGGGTTAACGCGCGCAATCCCCTCCAGCGTCTGTCGGGCGATCTCGCGAGCGCTCAGCTCCCCCGCGCTCAGCGCCTGCTGGATCGCGCTGATACTCATCTCGTGTAGCGTCATGCTTTATACACTCCTGCAATCTCCAGACGGTCGTCGAGCGGCAGCGCCATCAGCGGGGCGGCCATGGTGGCTATGCGGCTGAACTGCAGCTGCAGCTCGGCGCGGCGGGCGTCATCCAGCGTCACGCCGAGTACAGTTTCCATTTGCGCCAGGTATGCCTGCCAGTCGGGTTGGTGTGTCGTCATTTTTTTTCTCCTCAGAATCCGGCGGCCGCGCCGTTGCTGCGCGGGTCAAATGCCCCTTCGAACAGCCCGTTGGGGTGGCGGACAATCGCGCCCGCGTGGCCCATGGCTTCACTAAAGTCAGGGAAAAGCTCCACCTCGTGACCGAGTGCCCGCAGGCGCGCGACCGTCTCGGGTGAAAAAAGTCCTTCAAGCTTTAGGGTGTCCGAGGTTTGTCCCCAGGTGCGCCCCAGCAGCCAGCGCGGGCGGGAAATGCTCTCCTGTAAAGGCACGCCCTGAATCGCGTAGCGGGTAAAGATCGCGGCCTGGGTTTGCGGCTGTCCGTCGCCGCCCATCGATCCGTAGACCATCACGCGACCGTCCTTCAGACGCGCCGCCGCCGGGTTCAGGGTGTGGAACGGCTGTTTGCCCGGCGCGAGGGCCAGAAGATGGGCAGGATCGAGGCTGAAAGATGCGCCGCGGTTCTGCCAGACGATGCCGGTATCGGGCAGGACAACGCCGCTGCCGAACTCGTGATAAAGGCTCTGGATAAACGACACGGCAAGCCCGCTGCTGTCCATCACCCCCATCCACACCGTATCGCCGGGGCCTTTTCCGGTACCCCACGGCGCGGCGCGGCCGTCGTCAATCCTGTCGGCAAGCGCCTGCAGGGCGGCGGGATCCAGCAGATCCTGAATATCGGTTTTCAGCTCGCGCGGATCGGTGATGTGGGCATCGCGCAGGCCAAAGGCCAGCTTGGTGGCTTCAACGATGCGGTGAAGGGTTTCGGCGTCGTCGGCCTCCGCCATGTTCAGGCGGTCGGTGATGCCGAGTATCGCCAGCGAGACCAGCCCCTGCGTCGGCGGAGCGTGGTTAAAGATCTCTCCCTGCTGATGCTCCAGCTTCAGCGGCGCGGTGCGCCGGGCTGCGTGGGCGTGTAAATCGGCCAGCGTAACGGGCAGGCCCAGCGTCTCCATGCCGTGCGCCAGCACGTCCGCCAGCGGGCCGCGATAAAAACTGTCCAGACCGTCTTCCGCCAGGCGCCTCAGGGTCGTGGCCATGGCGGGCTGGTAAAAGCGGCTCCCGGCCTGCGGCGGCTTGCCGTCGACCAGCCAGGTTTCCGCGAAGCCCGGCACATCCTTCAGCTCGTCGAACTTGCTGGCGGTGGCGTGAGCCTGAGAGGCCGTGACCGGCGTGCCGTTCTGCGCGTAGTCAATGGCGTCGGCCAGCAGGCGGGCCAGCGGCAGCGACTTGCCGGTCATCTCACGGGAAACCTTCAGCGCCTCGTCCCAGCCGCTGACCGTGCCGGCGACGGTTAGCGCCGCCTGCGGTCCGCGATGGGGGATCTGCGTGAGCCCGTCGTAGGCGGCCAGCGTCGCGTGCGATCCCGCCGCGCCGCTGGCGTCAATGGCGATGGGGTCGCCTTCCGGCGGTACGATAAGCCAGAAGCCATCGCCGCCTAGCCCGTTCATATGCGGGTAAACTACGGCGATGGTGGCCGCCGCCGCGACCATCGCTTCTATCGCGCTGCCGCCCTCGCGTAGCACCGTCAGCGCGCTCTGGCTGGCGAGGTGGTGGGGCGCAACCGCCATACCGTGTGTGGAGACATTACTTTGCATGAAGAGTCCTCGTAACCCTGAAAGTCACAAGGCGCTGCAAAAGCTGTTCCAGTTCTGAAAGAAAAGTTTCAGTAAACTGGCACGTATAATGAAAGGTAGAATGAAAACCAAAATGTGATGAAACAAAAGTTACAGAGGCGCTATGGAACAACTGGATGAACGTCTGAAAGCACAATACCCGTCGCTGTCGCCGCAGGAGCAGCGGGTGGCGGACTTTATTTTTGATCATTTTGACGATCTCATTAGCTACAACAGCGCCGAGCTGGCGCAGCTGAGCGGGGTGTCGAAAGCCACGGTGAGCCGTCTGTTTAAGCGTCTGGGCTATGAGAAATATAAGGACATGCGCGAAGAGCTGCGCACCCTGCGCCAGAGCGGGATGCCGCTCACCGATAATCGCGACGCGGTGCAGGGCAATACGCTGCTGGCGCGCCACTATAAGCAGGAGATGGCAAACCTGACCCAGTGGGTCAATGCCCTCGATGCGCAGCAGTTTGCCGACGCCATGACCTGCATGGTCAGGGCGCGCCGCATTGTCATTATCGGCATGCGTAACGCCTATCCGGCGGCGCTGCACCTGCGCCAGCAGCTGCTGCAGGCGCGCGGTCAGGTGCTGGTGCTGCCGCAGCCGGGGCAGAGCCTGAGCGAGGAGCTGGTGGACTTAACGCCGGACGATCTGGTGGTCATGATGGCCTTCCGCCGCCGTCCGCGCATTATCCGCCCGCTGATGCAGCAGCTTCAGAGCAGCGGTATTCCGGTGCTGCTGATGTGCGAGCCGCAGGCCCACAGCCTGTTTCCGCTCGCCAGCTGGCAGCTCTGCGCCCCGCTGGACAGCGTCTCGGCCTATGACAGCTATTCCTCGGTTAACAGTCTGATCAACCTGCTGGCGAACGCCTTCCTGCATGAGATCCTCGATAAAGGCCGTCCGCGCATTCACGAGATTGCCTCCCTCTATCAGCAGCTGGACGAGCTCGAACAGCGATAATGGGGCATCAGGCTGGTGCTTTGCATTAAAATGGTGCGTAATGGCGGGGCGAAAATGGAGAGCATTTTCGCCCCGCCCGCGTTTTATAAGGCTTTAAAAGAATATTTCCCGCTTCGCCTTATCTGGCACATTAGTTGCAGAATCACATTTAAAGAATCTTTTGTTTCATGTTAACGTTACGGGGAAGCACCATGAAAAAATTGTTGATTGCACTGGCCGGGGCAGCATGCCTCTTCACACAGCTGCCGGCAAAGGCTGACCAGCTACAGGATATCGAGAAGCGCGGCACTATCCGTATTGCCGTTCCGCAGGACTTCCCGCCGTTTGGCTCGGTGGGGACCGATCTGCAGCCCCAGGGGTACGACATCGATATGGCGCGATATCTGGCTAAACAGATGAAGCTCAAGCTGCAGCTGGTGCCGGTGACCAGCGCCAACCGCGTGCCGTACCTGCAAACCGATAAGGTGGACCTGGTCATTTCCAGCCTCGGTAAAAACCCGGAGCGCGAGAAGGTAATCGACTTCAGCCGCGCCTACGCGCCGTTCTTCCTTGGCGTGTTTGGTCCAAAAGGGGCCGAGCTGAAGGACGCCGCCGCGCTGAGCGGAAAAACCATCGGCGTGACGCGCGGGGCGGTGGAGGACATGGTGCTGACCGGACTGGCGCCGAAAGACGCGGACGTGAAGCGCTACGAAGACAATAACACCACGCTCTCCGCTTACCTGTCGGGACAGGTGCAGTACGTGGCAACCGGTAACCTCGTGGTGGCGGCCATTTCGCGCCAGAACGCGGATAAAGCCCCGGTGCCGAGCTTTATGCTGAAAGATTCGCCGTGCTTTATTGGCCTGAAGAAAAACGAACCGGCTCTGAAGGCAAAAGTGGATGCGCTGATTGAGCAGGGCATCAAGGACGGCACGCTGAACGGCCTGTCTGAGCAATGGCTGAAGGCCCCGCTGCCGGCAAACCTTGGCGCCTGAGCCGATGACTGAGCAACTTGATTTCTCCGCGCTCTGGCCGCACTGGCCGGAGCTGCTGGCAGGGCTGTGGGTCACCGTTCAGCTGACGGTGATGGCGACCGTCGGCGGGCTGGCGATAGGGATTTTCGGGGCGGCGATCCGCAGCGGACGCACGACCTGGTTCAGCCGGATCTGGGGCGGCTACGTGGAGATCATCCGCAACACGCCGTTTGTGGTACAGCTGTTTTTCATTGTCTTCGGCCTGCCAAATCTTGGCCTGAAGATGACGGCGGGGGAAGCGGCGCTGCTGGCCATGGTGGTAAACCTGGGCGCCTACAGCACCGAGATTATCCGCGCGGGCATTCAGGTCACGCCGAAAGGGCAGTGGGAAGCCGGACGCGTGCTGGGGCTCACCCGCCTGCAGACCTTTATTCGTGTGGTGCTGCCGCCCGCGCTGCAGCGCATCTACCCGGCGCTGGTGAGCCAGTGCATCATCGTGATGCTCGGCTCGTCGGTGGTGTCGCAGGTCTCCTATGAAGAGCTGACCTTCGCCGCCAACCTGATCCAGTCCAGAACGTTTTTGAGCTTTGAGGTTTATCTGGTGACAACCGGGGTTTACCTGGCGCTGTCGATAACTCTGCGCCAGCTGATGATGGCGGCAGGACGCAAATGGCTGGGGGTGCAGGCATGATGACCACCTTTACCGACTGGGACATTATTCGCAACCTGCTGCTGGCCGGACGCTGGACGGTGCTGCTGTCGCTGGTGGCGTTCGTCGGCGGGGCGGTGGTAACCCTGCCTCTCCTGCTGCTGCGCCTGACGGGCGGGCGCACGGTGACGCGCATTATCCGCGGCTATATTGAGCTGTTTCAGGGCACGCCGCTGCTGATGCAGCTGTTCCTGGCCTTCTTCGGCGTGGCGCTGTTCGGCATCGACGTCTCGCCGTGGACCGCCGCCTCGCTGGCGCTGACGTTTTACACCAGCGCGTTTCTGCTCGATATCTGGAACGGCTGCATTCGCGCTTTACCGAAGGGGCAGTGGGAAGCGTCGCGCTGCCTGGGGCTGACCTTCGGCCAGACCCTGTTTCGCGTCGTCGCCCCGCAGGCGCTGCGCATCGGCATCGCGCCGACGGTCGGCTTTGCCGTGCAGGTGATCAAAGGCACCGCGCTGGCGTCGATTATCGGTTTTGTCGAGCTGACCAAGGCCGGAACCATGCTGACCAACGTGACCTATCAGCCGTTTAAGGTCTTTGCGCTGGTGGCGCTGGGCTACTTTATTCTGTGTTATCCGCTGTCGCGCTACAGCCGCTATCTGGAGACGAAATTCAATGCCTCTCATCACCATTAATCAGGTGCAGAAGTACTACGGCGATAACCACGTGCTCAAGGGCGTCGATCTGGATATCGACATGGGCCAGGTAATCTCCATTATCGGGCGCAGCGGATCGGGCAAAAGCACGCTGCTGCGCTGCATTAACGGTCTGGAAGGCTATCAGGACGGCAGCATCAAGCTGGGCGGCATGACCATTACCGACCGGGATTCCCAGGCGCGTGAAATCAGCCGCTCGGTGGGGATGGTGTTCCAGAGCTTCAACCTGTTCCCGCACATGACGGCGCTGGAAAACGTGATGCTCGCCCCGCGTCGGGTGCTAAAGAAAAGCGCCGCCGAATGCCGCGAGCTGGCGCAGCGCATGCTGGAGAAGGTTGGCCTCGGCGATCGTCTGGATTACTACCCGTCGAGCCTCTCCGGCGGCCAGCAGCAGCGCGTGGCGATTGCCCGCGCGCTGGCGATGTCGCCGAAAGTATTGCTCTGCGATGAGATCACCTCCGCGCTCGACCCGGAGCTGGTGGGCGAAGTGCTCAAAGTTCTGGAGCAGCTGGCGGCCGAGGGGATGACGCTCATACTGGTTACCCATGAAATGAATTTTGCCCGCGAAGTGGGCGACCGCGTGGTGTTTATGCACCAGGGGAAAGTCTGGGAGCAGGGCGACAGCAAAACGCTGTTCGCCAACCCGCAGACCACGGAACTGAAGCAGTTCATCTCCTCCGTGCGCGGCCTCAACTGATAAGGACTTAACAATGGATATCGCACAATTTCCGCAAATCAACCCGCCGCAGCGCCTGCTGATGGGGCCGGGCCCGATCAACGCCGACCCGCGCGTGCTGCGCGCCATGTCGAGCCAGCTGATCGGGCAGTACGACCCGGCCATGACCCATTACATGAACGAGGTGATGGCGCTTTATCGCGGGGTATTCCGCACCGAAAACCGCTGGACGATGCTGGTGGACGGTACCTCCCGCGCGGGGATTGAAGCCATTCTGGTCTCCGCCATCCGCCCGGGAGATAAGGTGCTGGTGCCAGTCTTTGGCCGCTTTGGCCACCTGCTGTGCGAAATTGCCCGCCGCTGCCGCGCGGAGGTGCATACCATCGAGGTGCCGTGGGGCGAGGTGTTTACCCCGGATCAGGTCGAGGATGCGATTAAGCGTATTCGTCCGCGCCTGCTGCTGACCGTGCAGGGCGACACCTCCACCACCATGCTGCAGCCGCTCGCCGAGCTGGGCGCGATCTGCCGCCGCTACGACGTGCTGTTTTACACCGATGCCACCGCGTCGCTCGGCGGTAACGCGCTGGAAACCGATGCCTGGGGGCTGGATGCCGTCTCTGCCGGGATGCAGAAATGCCTCGGCGGCCCGTCGGGCACCTCGCCGATCACCCTGAGCGCGCGCATGGAGGAGGCGATCCGCCGCCGCAAATGCGTTGAGGAAGGCATACGCACCGACGCCCACCGCGACGGCGACGAGGAGATGATCTACTCCAACTACTTCGATCTCGGCATGGTGATGGACTACTGGGGGCCGGAACGTCTTAACCACCACACCGAAGCCACCACCGCGCTGTTTGGCGCCCGCGAGTGCGCGCGTCTGATCCTGCAGGAAGGGCTGGATAACGGCATCGCTCGCCACAGGCTGCACGGCGATGCGCTCCTGAAGGGCATTCAGGCGATGGGGCTGGAGACCTTCGGCGACCTGAAGCACAAGATGAACAACGTGCTGGGCGTGGTGATCCCGCAGGGCATCAACGGTGACCAGGTGCGTAAGCTGATGCTGGAGGATTTCGGGATTGAAATCGGCACCTCGTTTGGCCCGCTGCACGGCAAAGTTTGGCGCATTGGCACCATGGGCTACAACGCACGCAAGGACTGCGTGATGACCACCCTGAGCGCGCTGGAGTCGGTGCTCAACTACCTGAAATTCTCCACCACGCAGGGGGCCGCCATGCAGGCCGCATGGGACCACTATCGCCGCGAGACGCCGCAATGAGCCCGGCGGCAGAGCGGGTGATGGCGCGCGCCGACGCGCTGGCCGCCATCAGCGAAACCCCGGACGGCCTGACGCGGGTCTATCTCTCCACGCAGCATCTGCAGGCTAACCAGCTGGTCGGAGAGTGGATGCGCCAGGCGGGCATGACCGTCTGGCAGGACAGCGTGGGCAATATCTGCGGACGCTATGAAGGCCAGCAGGAGGGGGCGCAGGCGGTGCTGCTCGGCTCGCATCTCGATACCGTGCGCAATGCCGGGCGCTACGACGGCATGCTCGGGGTGCTTGCCGCCATTGAGGTGGTGGACAGCCTGCACCAGCAGGGTGTGCATCTGGCGCAGGCCATCGAGATTGTCGGCTTTTGCGACGAAGAGGGTACCCGCTTCGGCATTACGCTGTTAGGCAGCCGGGGCATCACCGGCACCTGGCCGCAGGGCTGGCTGGAGAAAGCCGACGCCAGCGGAATCAGCGTGGCGCAGGCGATGACTCTGGTGGGGCTCGATCCTGCCCGCGTGTTGCATGCCGCGCGCCGTCAGGAGGATTTCAGCGCCTATCTGGAGCTGCATATTGAGCAGGGGCCGTGCCTTGAGCAGGAGGCGCTCGCCCTGGGCGTGGTGCAAGCCATTAACGGCGCGCGTCGTCTGAACTGCCGCTTTACCGGCGAGGCCGGGCACGCGGGAACCGTGCCGATGCACCACCGCAGGGATGCGCTGGCCGCCGCCGCCGAGTGGATGGTCATCATTGAAAACGCTACCCGACAGCAGGGCGGAAACCTGGTGGCGACGGTTGGCGAACTGCGCTGCCTGCCGGGGGCGGTGAACGTGATCCCCGGCGAGGTTCAGCTCTCGCTGGATATTCGCGGCCCGCAGGATGCGCCGCTGGATCGGTTGCTTAACGAGCTGCTGGAGCATGCGCAGGCGATCGCATCGCGCCGCAATCTGGACTTCAGCGCCGAGGAGTTTTACCGCATTGCCGCCACGCCGTGCGATACCCACCTGCAAAACGTGCTGGAGGAGGCGGTCAAATCGGTACAGGGTCGCTCGCTATCGCTACCCAGCGGTGCGGGCCACGATGCGATTGCCATCGCGGAACGCTGGCCGGTCGGCATGCTGTTTGTGCGCTGCAAAGGAGGCGTCAGCCACCATCCGGCGGAATCGGTGATGGCTGAAGATGTCGCCCTGGTGATTGAGGCGTTTTCGCGAGCGGTGATCCAGCTGGCGGACCGCGTTACTCCAGCCCCAGCGTATATTGCGCGATCTTAAAGTAGATAATCAGCCCGGTACCGTCGATAAGCGTCGCAATAAACGGCGCGGAGACGACAGCCGGGTCAATGCCGCAGCGCTTGAGCACCATCGGAATGACGGACGACACAATTGCACTCCAGAGCGTAATGCACACCAGCGTCAGGCTGACGATGAGCGTAATCTCCAGCCCAATCCCCATCATCCAGGCGCGGATACACCCTGCGATACCGAGCGTGGCGGCAATCATCAGCGAGGTGGTCATCTCTTTACGCAGCACGCGGCCAACGTCGCGCAGACGGACTTCTCCCAGCGCCATGGCGCGCACCAGCGTGGAGGTGATCTGCGTCCCGCTGTTGCCGCCTGTGCCGATCAGCAGTGGAATAAAGAACGCCAGCGCGATGGCGGACTCCAGCGCCTCTTCGAAATGCTGGATCACCGAGCTGGTGTAGGCTTCTGCGACAAAAAGCAGCAGCAGCCAGACGGAGCGTTTCTTCCACAGGCTATACGGACTGGTATCCAGATAGGGCTTCTCCAGCGGTAGCGTCGCCCCCTGAAGCTGGGCGTCTTCGGTGACGTCATCTTCCAGCAGATGGGCGATTTCGCGCTCCGTCAGGCAGCCGACGAGCTTGCCGTGGGTGACCACAGGCACCACATCCGCCCCGCCGTGCGCCAGCAGTCCGGCAACGTCGGCACGTTCATCCTCCGGTTTGACCTGCAAAAACTGCGAAATCATCAGCGATTTCACCGGCTGGACCGTGTCGGCGGTTTGCAGCAATTTACGCACGGCAATCATGCCCGCCAGTCGACCATTGTCTTCAATAAAAATATGAGACGGAATATCGTCGTCTTTTAATTTTTCGAAGAATTGCTCGCGCGCCAGCGCCACGCATAATGAAATATCAAGGACAATAAAATCGGTATTCATATATTGCGCAACAGCGCTGTCATTGAATGCCAGGTTTTGGTTGTGAATAGCGTAAGACATAGTGAATTCCCTTTGAATAATAACATCTCTCAGGGGCGAGCAAGACAGGGCATGTCGAAGAGGAGATCCCCACGTCCTGGGTTCAGCACTGTACACCGTATCCCGTGAGGGAAGTTATACTGACAAAGCCTTGATTCGACAGTGCCTGTTTTACCCTGTGCCGGTTCTCTCGAACCTACCAGAGCGATAACGTGTATTTGTACAGGAGCCTCGCCATAACGAGATCGTTGTAAAACGAGGGAAATAATACGCCTGTTTAAATTTACCGCTCAGGAAATTAAATAATGTTTAAGAACGGTTTAGATAAATATTATTAATAAAGCGTTGAGGGTTTATTTAGGTTTGTTCATTTTAAATGGAGGATTAAATAATTAACGGAGGAGAGAAAATGGCGTGGCTTGATAATCTGCTGAATCATTTTGCGCTGTATCCGGCACATCTTTTCGCGCTGTTATTTGTGATGGCGCTGAGTAAATCGACGGTGCTGATCTCCTCCGTGCTGCCGCCCGCGTCGGTGATGCTGCTGGCGGGCATTACCGTCAGCCAGGGGAGCATGCATCCTGCGTTGGCATGGCTGGCCGTAGTGATGGGGGCAACGGCGGGATCGGTGCTGAACTACCACTTAGGGCAGCTGATGGGGCACACCCGGCTGGTCACGCGCTTTACGTCGAAGCATGCCGCTACGTTTTTACGGGTACAGCATCAGCTGCAAAAGAACGGCGTCATCGCACTGTTTACGTCGCGCTTTCTGGCGGTGCTGCGTTACATCGTGCCGCTGGCAGCGGGTATGCTCAGGCTGAATGCAGCAAAGGTCTACGCCGTCAGCCTGCTTTCCGCCTGCGCGTGGGCGGCGCTGTATGTCGGCGCGGTCACCGGCATCAGCGCCTTTTGAGTTACAGGCTCCCCATTCCGCCGTCCACCAGCAGCTCGGTTCCCACCGTGTAGCTCGACTCGTCGGACGCCAGATAGAGCGCGGCTTTTGCCAGCTCCGCCGTTGAGCCCATTCTGCCGAGCGGCACCAGCTTGATGATTTCCGCCATCATCGCGTTAAGCGCCTCGTCGCTTAAGCCCGTTTTGGTAAACGCCGGGGTCTCCACCGGACCGGGGCTCAGGCCGTTGACGCGTATCCCGCGCGGCAGCAGTTCCGCCGAGAGCGTGCGCGCCAGCGACAGCAGGGCGGCCTTGCTCGCGGCATACACGCTGCTGGTGGGCAGGCCGATGCGCGCGCTCACGGAGCCGCAGAGGATCACCGACGACGGGTTATTCAGCAGCGGCAGCAGCGCCTGAATCAAAAAGAACGGTCCCTTCAGGTTGATGCCCATCAGGCGATCCCAGGTCTCTTCCCGCCACTCTTCCAGCGGCGCGTGCGTTACGTCGCCGGCGTTGAGGAACACCGCGTCCAGGCGCGGCCAGCGGGTGGCGAGGGTTTCCGCCAGCGCTTTTTGCGACGCGATATCGCCCGCATCGGTTGGGATCACCCAGGCCTTATCG
The DNA here is from genome assembly GCF_034106785.1 of Enterobacter sp. 241F3. Classification (NCBI taxonomy): domain Bacteria; kingdom Pseudomonadati; phylum Pseudomonadota; class Gammaproteobacteria; order Enterobacterales; family Enterobacteriaceae; genus Enterobacter; species Enterobacter sp. 241F3. The sequence continues at coordinate 790,728 of NZ_JAWNDD010000001.1, read as the reverse complement.
CCAAGAATACGTTCTGCTTCGGCGAGGGTGTCCGGGTTACGCCCGGTCACGGCGACGCGCGCGCCTTCGGCGATAAACGCCTGCGCGGTGGCGAGGCCGATGCCGCTGGTGCCGCCGGTAATCAGCGTATATTTATCTGTTAAACGACCCATATTCTTCTCCTGAAATGTCACTGGAGAAAGCACTATAGAAACGTTAGTATCGAAAGGAAACCAGGTACCAAATGGATACTAAAGAGGCAAGAGGTGTGCTATGGCAGAAATGCTGGAGGTGTGCTGCGAAAAAAAATCTGAGGCGTATACCTGCCCGATGACGCAGTTTGTGAACCTGATTTCCGGTAAATGGGCGATCCCCATTCTCTATCGCCTGATTGTCTTTAATACGCCCGTACGCTTTGGCGATCTGCTGCGGGCGGCTGCCCCCATCACGCAGAAAGAGCTGACTAAGCAGCTGCGCCTGTTTGAGCAGCGCGGGCTGGTGACGCGGACGGTCTACCCGGAGATCCCGCCGCGCGTGGAGTATCAGATAACCGAGCTGGGGTTAACCCTGCAGGACGCACTCTCCCCGCTGGCCGCCTGGATGAGCGAGTACGGCGACCAGCTTGAGCGTTAGGCTACTGTTTTACGTAGCGCGGTGCCGGAATGCCGGTGCGCGCGCTGTTGAACAGCTCAAGGCGCGCCGCTTCGTAGCGATCCCACAGGCCAGCGTCATGCATCGGCGGGATGGTGATCGGTTCACCCTGATCCAGACCCGCCAGCGACGCATCCACCATATCGTCGGTGGTCATCACCGATCCTTCCGGCAGATCGTCCACCGTGACGCCTGAATGGCTCCAGATTTCAGTCGCCGTGGCGGCAGGCAGTACGGCCTGAATGCGCACGTTGCTGTCGGCAAATTCTTCCTGTAACCCACGTGTAAAGCTCAACACCCACGCCTTGGTGGCGCTGTAAAGCGCGCTGCCCGCCCGGACGTGCAGGGCCAGCACGGACGCGATATTGATCAGCGTGCCGCGATTGTTCTGCGCCAGGCGCGGCAGGATGGCGTAGGTCAGACGCATCAGCGCCGTGGTGTTCAGGGTATTGATGGCCTGATGCTGCGCCACCTCGCCCGCGAGGAACGGTGCCATCTGCGCGGTGCCCGCGTTGTTAACGAGCGTATCAATGGCGGTATTGCTGCGCAGCTCTTCTTCCACGGCGCGGATCCCGGCTTCATCGGTGAGATCGGCAACCAGAATATTGACGGCCACGCCATAGCGCGCGCGAAGGTCGGTGGCGAGGATTTTCAGGCGATCCTCGCGACGGGCGACCAGCACCAGGTTAGCGCCGCGCGCGGCAAGGCGGTCAGCATAGACGGCACCGATCCCGGAAGAGGCACCCGTAATCAGGGCGGTGGTGATTTGCGTAGTCATCTGTGTTACCTCAAAGCAAAGTGGGTTATTTGGTTTCAATATGAAACTGAATAAACTCTCTGCTATTTGGTTTTATAATGCAACTATATTTGCGAGCATTTTGTGCTTTTGCCGTCGGGAACGGTCAGGAGGGGAGTTTAGCCACGATCTCTTCAGGCGTCAGTTCGCGCCCGTCGTCGGCGATAAGCGCCAGTTTACGCAGAGGTTTGCGCTGTTCGGTATCGACCAGCACGGTGCCGCATTCGTTTTCCGCGAACAAAAACTCGTTGCCCCACTGGGAGAGGGCAACCAGCACCGTTTGCAGGGCGCGCCCTTTATCGGTCAGGACATACTCCTGCCAGGCGCTGCCGTCAGACGCGGGCTGAAGCCGGAGGATGCCCTCGTCGACCAGCAGTTTTAGCCGCATAGTCAGCATATTTTTTGCGATACCGAGGCTTTTCTGGAACTCGCCGAAGCGTTTAATCCCGCGTAGCGCGTCGCGAACAATCAGCAGCGACCACCAGTCGCCTATAATATCCAGCGAACGGGCGACGGGGCAGGTGCTCTCTTCAAGGCGGGTACGTTTCACAGCGAATTCTCCGGTGGGGTGTGGTTTTATTATAAAACTAATCTGCACGCGTCGTAAGCATGTTAATCATCAGTTTGAGAAATGCTTCCCGGAAAATTGTGACGAATCTGTCACACTGAACGCGACATTTTAAAACGAGTGAGGAATTAGGGATGAGAAAAGCACTACTCGCGCTGGCAGTCGCCGGTTCCATTTCAGCAACGTTTGGCGTGCAGGCGCAAGAGACGCCGGAAGGGTATCAGCTGGAGCAAGTTTTAATCATGAGTCGCCATAACCTGCGCGCGCCGCTCGCTAATAACGGCAGCGTGCTGGAGCAGTCCACGCCGAAGCAGTGGCCGGAGTGGGAGGTGCCGGGCGGTCAGCTCACCACCAAAGGTGGCGTGCTGGAAGTCTATATGGGCCATTACATGCGCGAGTGGCTGGCGCAGCAGGGGATGGTGAAGACGGGAGAATGTCCAGCGGCGGATAGCGTTTATGCTTACGCCAACAGCCTGCAGCGTACCGTCGCCACCGCGCAGTTCTTCATTACCGGCGCGTTCCCGGGCTGCGATGTGCCCGTGCACCATCAGGAAAAAATGGGCACCATGGACCCGACGTTCAACCCGGTGATTACCGATAACTCGCCGGAATTCCGCGAAAAAGCGCTCAAGGCGATGGAGACCGAGCGGCAGAAAATGCAGCTTGGCGAAAGCTATAAGCTGCTTGAGCAGATGACGAACTACGCCGATTCGCCGTCCTGCAAAGAGAAAAAAGTCTGCTCTCTGGCGGACGCAAAAGATACCTTCAGCGCCGACTATGAAAAAGAGCCTGGCGTATCCGGGCCGCTGAAGGTGGGTAACTCGCTGGTGGACGCGTTTACGCTGCAGTATTACGAAGGCTTCCCGGCCGACCAGGTGGCCTGGGGAGAAATCAAAACCGACCAGCAGTGGCGCGTGCTGTCGAAGCTGAAGAACGGCTATCAGGACTCGCTGTTTACCTCAACCGAGGTGGCGCAAAACGTAGCGAAGCCGCTGGTGAAATATATCGATAAAACGCTGGTCACCGACCAGGCTAAAGCGCCTAAGATCACCCTGCTGGTGGGGCATGATTCGAACATTGCTTCCCTGCTGACGGCCCTGGATTTCAAACCGTATCAGCTGCACGACCAGCAGGAACGCACCCCGATTGGCGGCAAGATTGTCTTCCAGCGCTGGCATGACAAAAATGCCAACCAGGAGTTGATGAAAATTGAGTATGTCTATCAGAGCTCAGAGCAGCTGCGCAACGCCAGCGTGCTGTCGCTGCAGTCGCCTGCACAGCGCGTGACGCTGGAGCTGAAAGGCTGCCCGGTAGATGCGAACGGCTTCTGTCCTGTCGACAAATTCAATGCGGTGATGAATAACGCGGCGAAGTAAAAGAGAACCCCCCGCTGCGGCGGGGGGAAACGCTTAGACGTTTTTACGTTCGATGGTTTGCTCGCCCCAGAAGAGCGAGTCTTTATCCGTTTTTTCGAAGGCGCGCACCAGCACCTCATCGTTACCTTCCTCCCAAATCTGCTCGGCCAGCTTTTCATCGTATTTCGCGACTTCAAAGATAGCTTCGGCAATCTCCGGAGAGGTGTTGCGTAAACTTGCCCATTCGCCCACGTGGTGAGCTTTGGATTCTTGAGTTGGCATGCTTGTCCTCCTGTTGGGTGTTAGCCGTTCAGTTTTTTGGCCAGACCCGCGACGTATTCACCCTGATAGCGGGCGATAGACAGTTCTTCATTGCTTGGCTGACGTGAGCCATCACCACCGGCAATGGTGGTTGCGCCGTACGGCGTACCGCCACGCACCTGGGAAATGTCAAACAGCTCCTGCGCGCCGTAGCCAATCGGCACAATCACCATCCCGTGATGAGCAAGGGTAGTCCAGGTTGAGGTAATCGTCTGCTCCTGACCGCCGCCGGTGCCGGTTGAGCTGAATACGCTGGCGAGTTTGCCGTAGAGCGCCCCGGATGCCCAAAGCCCGCCGGTTTGATCGAGGAAGGTGCGCATCTGGCCTGACATATTGCCGAAGCGGGTCGGGGTGCCGAAGATAATGGCATCATAATCCGCCAGCTCCTGCGGGGTGGCGACCGGGGCGTTTTGCGTTTTCCCCCCGGCTTTCAGGAAGGCTTCCGCATGCATGGTTTCCGGTACGCGTTTCACCACAACCTCAACGCCGTCAACCCTGTTTGCACCTTCTGCTACCGCGTGAGCCATGGTTTCAATGTGTCCATACATGGAATAATAGAGCACCAGAACTTTTGCCATTTTGCTTCACTCCTCGTTGGTTTCTCTGACAGCGGATCGCTGCGCTCTTTTAAAGATATGCCATCACGGCCAGACTGCAAAAATGAACGCCATTTATTTGATTTATAACAACATGAGTAGAAAAATGGCTTTGTAGCAAAATGATACAACTTTCCAGGCGCTGATTTTTAAAATGATAAGAAAGGCTTATGCATCCCCGCCCCGTCATCTCACCTGAAAGACTGAGATCATGTTGCAGGATATTACCTGTGGCTTGCCGGACAGCCTCAGTCCACTAAGCTTAGTTTCACGCGGCACAGATTGAGGCGTCGTCCTTGCGCCGCGAGGTGAAAGAATCCTCTTTTACTGAATGCAATATGATGTCTAATGTTTCACACTCTGGAGGTTAGAGATGGCAAACCATCGTGGTGGTTCAGGTAATTTCGCTGAAGACCGTGAAAGAGCATCAGAAGCAGGTCGTAAAGGTGGCCAGCACAGCGGGGGCAATTTTAAAAAAGACCCTCAGCGCGCATCAGAAGCTGGTAAAAAAGGGGGGAAAAACAGCCACGGCAGCAGTAAGTAATACGCCGGGTTGAACCTCTGCCGCCGGGATCTCCCGGCGGTTTTTTTATTTCTGCAACATTGAACTGTAACCAAAGGCAACGCACACTACAGAATTGTTTTCTCTTTCTGGTGCCGCATGTCTGTCTCACGCTTCAAATTCTCCGTTAAACCGCAGGAAGCCATCCTCATTCTCATCACCATGTTCTGGGGCGGGACGTTTCTGGCCGTTCAGTACGCGGTGACCCTCAGCGATCCGTTCTTTTTTGTTGGCCTGCGCTTTGCGACGGCGGCGCTTGCCGTGGGGCTAATTTCGCTTAAAACGCTGAGGGGGCTGACGCTGAAAGAGCTTAAGGCCGGCGTGGCGATTGGGGTGGCGATAGCGATGGGCTACAGCCTCCAGACGTGGGGATTGCAGACCATCTCCAGCAGCAAATCCGCATTTATCACCGCCATGTATGTGCCCCTGGTGCCGCTGCTGCAGTGGCTCTGCCTGGGTCGGCTGCCGGGGATGATGTCCTGTATTGGCATAGTGCTGGCGTTTATCGGTCTGATTTTGCTGGCCGGGCCGGAAAACAATCTTCTGGCACTGGGGCCGGGCGAAATCATTACCCTGATTGGGGCGATCGCCATTGCGGCGGAAATTATTCTGATTAGCGCCTGGGCGGGCAAGGTCGACGTCAAACGCGTAACGGTGGTGCAGCTCGCGACGGCGTCTCTGGTGGCCTTTGCGACGATGGTTCCGGCAGGGGAGTCCGTGCCGCAGATGTCCACCGGTCTGGTGGTAGTCGCACTGGGGCTGGGTATCTTCAGCGCCATTATCCAGGTCACCATGAACTGGGCGCAGCGCAGCGTGTCGCCGACGCGGGCAACGGTGATCTACACCGGTGAGCCGGTCTGGGCAGGCATTTTCGGGCGACTCGCCGGCGAGCGTTTGCCGCTGCTGGCCCTGGTGGGCGCGGCGTTTATTGTCGCCGGGGTGCTGGTGAGCGAGCTGAAGCTCAAGCGGAAGAAAAACGCGCTGCCAGAAGATGACAGCGCGACGTTAAATCACGAATCCTGACGCACCACCTCGCCCTGCGGCGCAGCGGCCATCCGGCGGCTCAGCAGGGCGTTAAGCAGGATCGCGCCGAAGGTGGCCGTACCAATCCCGCCGATCGTAAACCCGCCCAGCGTCAGGGCAAAATCGCCCGCGCCCAGCACCAGCGTGACGGCCACCATAATCAGGTTGCCGTTCTGGCTGAGATCGACCCGATGCTGCACCCAGATACGCGCGCCGGCCACCGCGATCAGCCCAAACACCACGATTGAGGCCCCGCCGATGACCGGTGACGGAATGGTGTGGATCAGCGCGCCGAACTTCGGCGAGAAGCCGAGCAGCATCGCCATCACCGCCGCCGCGACAAAGACCAGCGTCGAATAGACTTTGGTTACCGCCATCACGCCGATGTTTTCGGCATAGGTGGTGACGCCGCTGCCGCCCACGGAACCGGAGAGCATGGTCGCCAGCCCGTCGCCGACGAAAGCGCGGCCCATGTACGGATCCATACTGCGCCCGGTCATCCCCGCGACCGCCTTCAGGTGACCAAGGTTTTCCGCCACCAGGATCACCGCCACCGGTGCGATAAGCATCATCGCCTGGGTGTTAAAGGTGGGCGAGGTGATTTTCGGCAGGCCGAACCAGGCGGCCTGATGCAGCAGCGTAAAGTCAACCGGCTTGCCCAGACCAAAAACGTTTGCCAGCAGGGCATATACCAGACAGGCGACAATCAACCCGACCAGGATCAGCAGCCGCTGGATCATGCCCCGCGTAAAGACCGCCACCAGACCGATGCACAGCACGGTCACGACGGCCATCCAGCTTTCAAAGGGCGAGCCGGAGACGCTTTTCACTGCAATCGGCGCAAGGTTCAGGCCAATCGCCATCACCACCGCGCCGGTCACAACTGGAGGCATCATGCGTTCGATCCAGCGCGTGCCGATCTTCATTACCACCAGACCAATCAGGGTATACACCAGACCGCAGGCGATGATGCCGCCGAGGGCCACGCTCAGGTTGGGGTTGATTCCCTGGCCGTTAAACCCGGTAGTGGCGATCACCACCCCGACAAATGCGGCGCTGGAGCCGAGATAGCTGGGCACGCGCCCGCCGGTGACAAAAAAGAACAGCAGGGTACCGATACCCGACATCAGAATAGAGAGGTTGGGATCGAGTCCCATCAGCATCGGCATCAATACCGTGGCGCCAAACATGGCGACCGCGTGCTGGACGCCCATCACCATCGTCTGCCCGAGCGGGAGTCGTTCATCCGGCGCGACCACGCCAGCTTCTGTGGAGGTCGATTTCAACTGCCATTGGGGAAATCCGAACATGGTCTGTCTCCTTAAAGCGGGTTAACAGGCGGGTCGCATCAGCGCGTGGTAGCCGCGGTCAAACCACACCAGGCCTTGCGGCGCGGGGTGGCGAATAATCGAAACGATGTCGCAAAACAGAATGTCGTGCGTACCGACGCTCACCACCTGGCTGATCCGGCAGTCAAACGAGGCCAGCGCCTCCTCCAGGCGCGGACAGCCCGTGTCGCCCGTTTGCCAGCGGGCGGCGGCGAAGCGTTCTTCCATTGGCGTTTTGCCGCCAAAGAGGTTTGAGAGCGGTTCCTGTCCGGCGCTCAGGGTATTCACGCAAAGGGTGCGGTTTTCGCTGAACGTCGGCCAGACGGACGCGCCGCGGTTCAGGCACACCAGCAGGGTGGGCGGTGAATCCGTGACGCTGCACACCGCGCTGGCGGTGAAGCCTGCCATCCCCGCCGGGCCGTCGGTGGTGATGATATTCACCGCCGCGCCAACGCAGGCCATGGCGTCGCGAAAGGTTTGCTTATCCGGTGTCGTCATGATCGCTCCTTACGCCAGCCCGCAGGCATCGTCGAAGGTCAGGCGCGGCAGGCGGCCGTAAAGTTTGCCCGGGTCGCCGTAGCCAATGTTGATCAGCAGGTTGCTTTTAAGCGTCGTGCCGGTGAAAAAAGCCTCGTCGACCTTTTGGCGGTCAAAGCCCGACATCGGGCCGGTATCCAGCCCCAGCGCGCGACAGGCGAAAATCATGTAGGCGGCCTGCAGCGAGCTGTTGCGAAAGGCGGTCTCTTCCGCCAGCGCGGGGCTTGCGGTAAACCAGCTTCGGGCATCGCCGTGCGGGAACAGTTCAGGCAGGCGCTCGTAGAATTCACCGTCCCAGGCGACAATCGCCGTGACCGGGGCGGTAAGCGTTTTCTCCAGGTTGCCGCTGGAGAGCGCCGGACGCAGCTTCTCTTTTCCCTCAGCGCTTCGCACAAACACAATCCGCGCCGGGGAGCAGTTGGCGGAGGTTGGCCCCCATTTCATCAGGTCGTAGATTTCGCGCAGCGTCTCGTCGCTGACGGCTATATCCTGCCAGCCGTTATGGGTGCGGGCGCCGGTGAACAGCGTTTCCAGCGCGGCGGGGGTAATGGCTTCGCTCATTAAAGCTCCTTATAAAGCGGGTTCAGGGCTGTGCAGCAGGCTGGCCAGCCCGTTCAGCAGCAGGGTGTTAAAGGCGTCCGGCTCGGTGACGTTGCAGGCATGCCCGCCCTGGCGCATCACCGCGCTGTGGCTGTTCGGGATCGCAGCCTGCAGTTCAGACGAGCAGACAGAGGGCACCAGCATGTCGTCGGCGGAACAGATGATCTGTACCGGGCAGCGGATGCGTGCGGCGTGGCGGCTGAAGTCGGCCTTTTTCAGGGCGCTGAGCCTGTGCAGCAGGTTGGCTTTTCCCTGAAAATGGGCCAGCGCCAGCGCTTCTTCGGCCTCCAGGCGGGGCGCGCGAGCGGCCATCCAGTCTGCCGGGTAGAGAAACAGCGGCTGCGCCTCAACCCACGCCTGTGGGCCACCGTAATGCAGCAGGCGCTCGCGGATCTGAAAGCAGCGGCGGGTATGGGCGTTGAGGGTCAGCCAGCCGTTGACGCACACCAGCGCGGTGAGGGCGTCGGGCCTGTCGAGGGCCAGCTGCAGGCCGACCAGCGCCCCCAGCGCGTGGCCGACGACGCTGTAGCGTGCAATTCCGGCCTCAGCCAGCGCCTGGTCCAGTTCGTCCGCCATCTCTGCAAGGCTGTACCCTTCCGGCAGGACGTCGGGGTTATTGCCCGTTCCGCGCTGGTCATAGCACACCACCTGATACTCCGGCTCCAGCGCGGCCAGCTGTGGCAGCCAGTAGCTGCCGCTGCCGCCGAGACCGGCAATAAGGACCACCACGGGTGCACCTTCGTACGGTGGCGGCGAGATGGAGAGTTTCATATCTGCCTCACTTCGCGATGTGCGCAACGGTGGCGATCTCAACCAGCGCCTCCGGCTTCACCAGGCCGCACTGAATGCAGAACCGGGCCGGCTTATCGCCGGGGAAGAACTCCGCGTAGATTTCGTTAATCGCGGCGTAGTTTTTCCAGTCGGTGATAAAGATGCTGTTGAAGGTCACATCCTCCATCGTGCCACCCGCCGTTTCGATCACGGTTTTGATCGTCTCCAGCACGTGGCGGGTTTGCGCCTTTGGGTCGTTGATAAACACCACGTTGTTGTCTTTATCAAACGGCAGCGTGCCTGAGACATACACCACGCCGTCGGCAAGGGTGCCGGGGACAAACGGGGCGATGGGCGTGCTGGTGCCCGGCGGGATGATTACGGATTTCGGCATCGTGTGTCTCCTCAGGCGATACGGGCGAGCGGAGGATTCAGGGCGTCGCAGAACTCGGCGACGCTGCTGACCCAGCCAAAAAAGGTTTCGATATTGAACAGGGCCGCCTTCTGGGCGAATTCCGGCCCGGCCTGATGGGTCGCGTCTTCCAGCACCACGCCAAAATACTCGAGGAAAAAGCCGTCGCGCAGGGTCGACTCCACGCAGACGTTGGTGGCAATGCCGGTGAAGACCAGGTGGCGAATGCCCCGGCTGCGCAGCAGGCTGTCGAGCGGCGTGTTGAAAAAGCCGCTGTAGCGCGGTTTGGGCAGGACAATATCGCCCGCCTGCGGGACCAGCTCATCCACCAGCTGATAATCCCAGCCGCCTTTCGCCAGCAGCTTGCCCTGCAGTTCGGGCCGTTTGCGCATGGTTTTCAGGGCGTTCGACTTGTGGAAGTTGGGCGAGCCGGGGCCACCGGCCTCGACGTACTGGTCATCCCAGCCGTTCTGGAACCAGATGATGAGCATGCCCGCAGCGCGCGCGGCGGCGACGGCGGTTTTAATGTTCGCGATCACCGGCTGCGTAGCGGAGACGTCGAAGCCCGCCAGGTCCAGATAGCCGCCCTGGCTGGCGTAGGCGTTTTGCATGTCCACCACGATCAGCGCGCTCTGCTCCGGCGTGAAGGTAATGGCTTCCGGGCGTGCGTTAAGGGTCGTCATTACGCCACCTCCTTCGTGACGGCAGGGATGTGGGCGCGGCACTGCATCAGCGGCTGGATGCGCTCGCCGAAGGTTTCCACGCCGGTCAGGAAATCATCGAAGGTCAGCAGGACGCCTTCCGCCCCGGGCACGGCAGCCACTTCGTCCAGCATCCTGGCGACGCTGGCGTACGAGCCGACCAGCGTGCCCATGTTGATATTGACGGCAGAGGTCGGGTCGGCCATCTGACGAACGTTGGTATCCGCCCCGGAGCGGGTATCCTTCTGGCTCTGCTCGGTAAGCCAGCTCAGGGCCTCCTCGTCGGCGCCGTCCTTGTAGCGCTCCCATTTCGCGCGCGCGGCGTCGTCGGTTTCGTCTGCTATCACCATGAACAGCACGTAGGAGCCCACGTCGCGCCCGGTTTTGTCGGCGGCCTCTTTCATGCGAGCGGCGGTCGGGGCGAAGGCGGCAGGCGTGTTAACGCCTTTACCGAAGCAGAAGTTGAAGTCGGCGTATTTGGCGGAGAATTCCATCCCCGCGTCGCTCTGTCCGGCGCAAATCACCTTCATCGGCACCGACGGCTGCGGGCTGACGCGACAGTCGTTCATGGTGAAGAAGTCACCCTTAAAATCGCTTTTGCCGGTACCCCACAGATCGCGCAGAACCTGTACGTATTCGGTCAGGTAGTCGTAGCGACGCGAGAAGTAATCGTCACCCGGCCAGAGCCCCATCTGCTCGTACTCGGGTTTTTGCCAGCCGGTAACCAGGTTGACGCCAAAGCGTCCGCCTGAGATGGAGTCAATGGTGGATGCCATGCGCGCGACGATGGCCGGGGGCAGGGTAAGCGTGGCGGCGGTGGCGTAGATCTGGATCCGCGAGGTGACTGCCGCCAGCCCAGCCATCAGGGTGAAGGACTCCAGGTTGTGATCCCAGAATTCGGTTTTGCCGCCAAAGCCGCGCAGCTTGATCATCGAAAGCGCAAAGTCGAAATGGTAGTGCTCCGCTTTCTGCACGATGGCTTTATTGAGCTCAAAGGTCGGCATGTATTGCGGTGCAGTGGTCGAGATAAGCCAGCCGTTGTTGCCGATGGGTACAAATACGCCAATTTTCATCACGAACCTCTCTTCATTACGTCGCAGGTGTAACGGTGATTTTGCAAAGGCAGTGCCAGTTTTGAAAATGGCAGTGTTATTAGTGTGTTAATCAGAAGTTGGTGGATTGATGCAGCTAAATGTGGACTAACTGGTCAAAAACATTGCACAGAAAACAGGCATTCATGCGCGATCGGAGTGCAGGATGTCGTGGTGAGACGGGGGTTTTGCTATGCTGAGGGCAACGCAGAATAAGGAGAGCGGGAATGACACAAGGCGCAGTGAAAACACCAGGTAAACGTTCGCAGGCGGTGAGCGCCAAGAAGCAGGCGATCCTCAGCGCGGCGCTGGAGACGTTTTCGCAGTTTGGCATTCACGGCACGCGCCTGGAGCAGGTGGCGGAGCAGTCCGGGGTATCCAAAACCAATCTGCTCTACTATTACCCGTCGAAAGAGGCGCTGTATGTCGCGGTGATGCAGCAGATCCTCGATATCTGGCTGGCGCCGCTGAAAGCGTTTCGCGAAGAGCTGGCCCCGCTGGTAGCAATCAAGGAGTACATTCGCCTGAAGCTGGAGGTGTCGCGCGATTACCCGCAGGCATCAAGGCTGTTTTGTCTTGAGATGCTGCAGGGCGCGCCGCTGTTGCAGGCGGAGCTGACCGGAGATTTAAAACAGCTGGTGGACGACAAGTCGGCCATTATTGCCGGATGGGTTGCCAGCGGAAAGCTGGCCCCGGTCGATCCGCATCATCTGATCTTTATGATTTGGGCCTCCACCCAGCATTACGCTGACTTTGCGGCCCAGGTCGAGGCGGTGACCGGAAAAACGCTCCAGGACGAAGCGTTTTTCCACAGCACCCTGGAAAACGTGCAGCGGATGATTATTGAAGGGATCCGCTTACGTTAGTTTGCCGGCGGGAGAGGGCAGCTTAAGTCGCCCTCTTCACACTGCATCAGCGAGGCCAGAAACGCTTCGCGCTCCACGGTTTTTTCAGCCAGGCACTGGTTAACAATCATTGGCTGAACGCTCCCGCCTTCCGTACCCGAACCGATAAACGCGCAGTCCGCATCGCGCAGGGTAATCCACGCCTGCTGCGCTTTTTTCAGCAGATCTCGCTGAGGAGCTGCCGCACGCTTAACGGCCGCCTGGTACGTCTGGTTGAGCTTTTTATCGGCAGCCTGGTACTGCTGCGCGCTACAGGTATTCAGTTCAAGCTGGGTGGTCGCTTTGTCGCACTCGTCGGCCAGCGCGCTGGCGCTCAGCAGCAGCGCTGCACTGGCGATAAGATATCGTTTCATATATTCCCCAATAAAATAAGGCTCCGTCTCCGGAGCCTTATTAGCACAGCGTTAACCTATTGTCATCAGACTGGCGTTACCACCCGCCGCCGCGGTGTTGACGCTGAGCGAGCGCTCCACGTACAGACGCTCCAGCAGCAGGTTGGTTTCCCCGCGCGCAAAGCCCTGCACCGAAACAATCGCCCCGCTGCGGGCCGCAACCTGCTCGCACAGCTCGCGCAGCTGGTCGGAATCACCGTGATAGATCACCGCATCAAACGGCTGGGTCAGCAGCGCATCGGCTTTCGCGAAGTGAATACGGGCCGAGACCGCTTTTGGCAGCTGTTTGGCCAGGTCCCGATGCAGCGCATCGTCCGGCCACAGCACTTCACACCCGGTGGCCATCGCGGCGGCCAGCTGTACCAGCGCGTCCTGCTCGTTATCCGCCACGCACAGTACGCGTTCGCGCGGCATCAGCGTCCAAGTATTGCGCTCGCCGGTCGGCCCCGGCAGCAGACGCTGCGTACCGGCCTGTGCCAGCTCGCCGTACTGCTGCGCCACGGCACGCAGTTCAGGACGTTTTTCCGCCCAGGCGATCAGCGCTTCCAGCGGCTGGGTCAGCACGGTTTTCAGCTGCGCATCCACCGGATACTCCGCATCCTGACGCGCCAGGGTGACACCCAGCGCGTTCTCCGGACGGTTCGCCAGCAGACGGTACAGGTAGAGCGGACCGCCCGCTTTCGGACCGGTGCCGGAAAGGCCTTCACCGCCGAACGGCTGTACGCCTACGACCGCGCCAACCATGTTGCGGTTAACGTACAGGTTGCCCACTTTGGCGCTGCCGGTTACCTGCGCGATGGTCTCGTCGATACGGGTATGCACGCCGAGCGTCAGGCCATAGCCGGAGGCGTTGATCTGCTCAACCAGCTCGTTGAGGTTGTTACGGTTGTAGCGCACCACGTGCAGCACCGGGCCGAAGACCTCTTTTTTCAGCTCGTCGAAGCTTGCCAGCTCGATAAGCGTAGGCGGCACAAAGGTGCCGGAACGCCACTCGCGGGCGTCTTCGCTGTTGTCTCGCACCGCCTGGAACACCGGACGGCCTTTCGAGCGCATGGCCTGAATGTGGTTTTCAATATTGGCTTTGGCTTCCGCGTCGATCACCGGCCCGATGTCGGTGGTGAGACGGCCCGGGTTGCCCATGCGGCATTCGGCCATCGCGCCGCGCAGCATCTTCAGCGTGTGGTCCGCCACGTCATCCTGCAGGCACAGCACGCGCAGGGCGGAGCAGCGCTGACCGGCGCTGTCGAAGGCGGAGGCCAGCACGTCAACCACCACCTGCTCGGTGAGGGCAGAGGAGTCGACGATCATGGCGTTCATGCCGCCGGTTTCCGCGATGAGCGGCGTAGGACGACCCTGCGCATCCAGACGGGTGGCAATATTGCGCTGCAGCAGCGAGGCCACTTCGGTCGAACCAGTAAACATCACGCCGCGCACGCGGTTATCGGAGGTCAGTTTGGCGCCCACGGTTTCACCGCGGCCCGGCAGCAGCTGGACCACGCCCGCCGGTACGCCTGCCTCCAGAAGAATGTTGATGCCCTGCGCGGCAATCAGCGGGGTCTGCTCCGCCGGTTTTGCCAGCACGCTGTTGCCTGCGGCCAGGGCGGCGGCAATCTGGCCGGTGAAGATCGCCAGCGGGAAGTTCCACGGGCTGATACAGACGACCGGACCCAGCGGACGGTGGGTTTCGTTATCGAAATCATCGCGCACCTGACCGGCGTAGTAGTGCAGGAAGTCGACGGCCTCGCGTACTTCGGCGATGGCGTTGCTGAAGGTTTTACCCGCTTCGCGCACCAGAATGCCGATGAGCGACTGCATCTGATCTTCCATCAGCACCGCCGCGCGTTCCAGAATGGCGGCGCGCTCCTGCGGCGGCGTGGCGAACCAGATAGGGGCGTTATTCACCGCGCTGTCCAGCGCCTGATCCACTTCCTCTTCTGTCGCTTCACGCACATAGCCGACGATATCTTTTGGCTCTGCCGGGTTGATGACCGGCTGCATGTCGCCGTCATCAACGGGCTGCTCCAGCATCGGTTTGGCCTGCCACTTCTGCAGCGCGCTGTTGAGCAGGGCAGAGGAGAGGGACGCCAGACGGTGTTCGTTGGCGAGATCCAGACCCGCCGAGTTGACGCGGCCTTTGCCGTACAGCTCGCGCGGCAGGGCAATTTTCGGATGCGGCAGACCAATCTGGCCTTCCTGCGCGGCCATTTTCTCAACGGCCTGCACCGGATCGGCGACCAGCTCGTCGAGCGGCAGCGTGGTGTCGGCGATACGGTTAACGAAGGAGGTGTTCGCGCCGTTTTCCAGCAGACGACGAACCAGGTACGCCAGCAGGGTTTCGTGCGTGCCCACCGGAGCATAGATACGGCACGGGCGGTTCAGCTTGCCGTCCGCCACTTTACCTGTGACCTGCTCGTAAAGCGGTTCACCCATGCCGTGCAGGCACTGGAACTCGTACTGGCCCGGATAGTAGTTTTGCCCGGCAAGACTGTAGATCGCCGCCAGGGTGTGGGCGTTGTGGGTAGCGAACTGCGGATAGATCAGGTTCGGCACGCCGAGCAGCTTTTTCGCGCAGGCGAGGTAAGAGACGTCGGTGTAAACCTTACGGGTATAGACCGGATAGCCTTCCAGCCCTTCCATCTGGGCGCGTTTGATTTCGCTATCCCAGTAGGCGCCTTTCACCAGGCGGATCATCAGGCGACGACGGCTGCGGCTGGCCAGGTCAATCAGGTAATCAATGACGAACGGACAACGCTTCTGGTAGGCCTGGATAACGAAACCGATGCCGTTCCAACCCGCCAGCTCCGGCTCGAAGCACAGTTTTTCCAGCAGATCGAGGGAGATCTCCAGACGGTCGGCCTCTTCGGCGTCGATGTTGATGCCGATGTCATACTGGCGCGCCAGCAGGGTCAGGGACTTCAGGCGCGGGTAGAGCTCTTCCATCACCCGGTCGTACTGCGCGCGGCTGTAGCGCGGGTGCAGGGCGGAGAGCTTTATCGAGATGCCCGGGCCTTCATAAATACCGCGACCGTTGGACGCTTTACCGATAGCGTGGATCGCCTGCTGGTAAGAGACCATGTAGGCCTGCGCGTCGGCGGCGGTCAGGGCCGCTTCACCGAGCATGTCGTACGAATAGCGGAAACCTTTGTCTTCCAGCTTGCGGGCGTTCGCCAGCGCTTCGGCAATAGTTTCCCCGGTCACAAACTGTTCGCCCATCAGACGCATCGCCATGTCCACGCCTTTGCGGATCAGCGGCTCGCCGCTCTTGCCGATGATGCGGTTCAGGGAGCGTGACAGGTTGGCTTCGTTATGGGTCGAAACCAGTTTGCCGGTAAACAGCAGGCCCCAGGTTGCCGCGTTAACGAACAGCGACGGGCTGCGGCCAATGTGCGAATGCCAGTTGCCGTTGCTGATCTTGTCGCGGATCAGCGCGTCGCGGGTGGCTTTATCCGGAATACGCAGCAGCGCTTCCGCCAGGCACATCAGCGCCACGCCTTCCTGAGAGGAGAGGGAGAACTCCTGCAGCAAACCCTGAACCATTCCGGCGCGGCCGGTGGCGGTTTTCTGGTTGCGCAGCTTGTCGGCTAACTGATACGCCAGGCTGTGCGCCTGTGCGGCAATGGCGTCAGGCAGGCGAGCCTGCTCCAGCAGCATCGGCACGGCGTCGGTTTCGGCGCGGCGGTAGGCGCCGGTAATGGCGGCGCGGCTGACGGACTGCGGCAGGATCTGCTCGGCGAATTCAAGGAACGGCTGATGGCTTTCGTCGCCAGCGGCCGGCGCCTCTTCGCTTTCATTGGCGGCACCGGCGAGCAGGGCAGGCAGCTCCGGCAGGCCCTCATCGCTCTCGAGTCTTTCGAGATAGTTAAAAATCGCCTGCTTAATTAACCAGTGCGGCGTGCGGTCAATGCGGGTTGCTGCGGTCTTAATCCGTTCGCGGGTCGCGTCATCCAGCTTAACCCCCATGGTGGTCATACCCATGCCAAAGCTCCTGTTGTTCTGTAATAGCGTTCTGTAGATAGCGTGAAATATCCCCCATGTTGCAACTTTGTGCAACCGTGTTAAATGTGACCTGGTTTGCAACCCAGAAAATGAATGGATTGTTAACGAATGGTTAGCTGGAAAAACGTGCTGGCTTTGTCGCGGAAAGCCTGGTTTTATGCGGAAGTTAACACTTTTCAAAGGTGCAACCCGTAAAAGCGTGAGCGAGTGCAACCTATAGGAAACTCGTATCAAACCGGGGATGAAATTGATGTAAATGCAGTGTTAAATCGTTTGTCAGCGGAGGGCGCATACGGCAGGATAGCGCGCCCAACCGAAACACAAGATACCGTCACCTCGTTCCGGTGATCATATAACAAGGCAACCCGGACGGTTGTCGCTCGACACTTTTGGAGAATTTGAATGGCTATTAGCACACCGATGCTGGTGACATTTCTCGTTTATATTTTTGGCATGATCCTGATAGGGTTTTTGGCGTGGCGTTCTACAAAGAACTTTGACGACTACATTCTGGGCGGACGCAGTTTAGGCCCGATGGTGACCGCGCTCTCCGCGGGCGCATCCGACATGAGCGGCTGGCTGCTGATGGGTCTGCCGGGTGCGATTTTTATCTCCGGTATCTCGGAAAGCTGGATCGCCATCGGTTTGACCGTCGGCGCGTGGATCAACTGGAAGCTGGTGGCAGGCCGTCTGCGCGTGCATACCGAAGCCAATAACAACGCCCTGACGCTGCCGGACTACTTCACCGGACGTTTTGAAGATAACAGCCGCATCCTGCGTATTATCTCTGCGGTGGTTATCCTGCTGTTCTTCACCATCTACTGCGCCTCCGGCATCGTGGCCGGCGCGCGCCTGTTCGAAAGCACCTTCGGCATGAGCTACGAAACCGCTCTGTGGGCCGGTGCCGCTGCGACCATTCTCTATACCTTCGTGGGCGGTTTCCTGGCGGTAAGCTGGACCGACACCGTGCAGGCGAGCCTGATGATCTTCGCCCTGATCCTGACCCCGGTGATTGTGATTTTCACCGTTGGCGGCTTTGGCGAATCGCTGGAAGTGATCAAGCAGAAGAGCATTGAAAACGTCGACATGCTGAAAGGGCTGAACTTCGTGGCCATCGTCTCTCTGATGGGCTGGGGTCTAGGCTACTTCGGTCAGCCGCACATTCTGGCGCGCTTTATGGCGGCGGATTCTCACCACACCATCGTACATGCCCGTCGCATCAGTATGACGTGGATGATCCTGTGTCTGGCGGGTGCGTGCGCTGTTGGCTTCTTCGGTATCGCCTACTTCAGCAACAACCCGGCGCAGGCGGGTGCGGTGAACCAGAACGCCGAACGCGTGTTTATCGAGCTGGCGCAAATTCTGTTTAACCCGTGGATTGCCGGGATTCTGCTCTCCGCGATCCTGGCGGCGGTGATGTCCACCCTGAGCTGCCAGCTGCTGGTCTGCTCCAGTGCGATCACCGAAGACCTCTATAAGGCCTTCCTGCGTAAAAACGCAAGCCAGAAAGAGCTGGTGTGGGTCGGGCGCTTCATGGTGCTGGCGGTTGCGCTGGTGGCTATTGCGCTGGCGGCCAACCCGGAGAACCGCGTGCTGGGTCTCGTGAGCTACGCGTGGGCGGGCTTTGGTGCGGCATTTGGTCCGGTCGTCCTGTTCTCCGTCATGTGGTCCCGTATGACCCGTAACGGCGCGCTGGCGGGGATGATTATCGGTGCGGTGACCGTTATCGTCTGGAAACAGTTCGCCTGGCTGGGCCTGTACGAAATCATTCCTGGCTTCATCTTCGGCAGCATCGGTATCGTGGTGTTCAGCCTGCTGGGTAAAGCGCCGTCTGCCTCCATGCAGAAACGCTTTGCGGAAGCCGACGCGCATTACCACACTGCGCCGCCGTCTAAGCTTCAGGCAGAATAATTTTTCTCGCTGCACAATACAGGCCGGGTGAGCGTAAGCGCACCCGGCTTTTTTCTTGCCAAAATCCGTAATTTCCTGTGATATCCATGTGCTTATAACAATGAGGATAGCGAAGCATGACAATCAAAACAGGGTTAATGGCGGCGGCATTATTGATGCTGGCGGGCTGCAACGCGCCATCGCAGCATGCTGCGGTGGAGACCTGCAAAGCGGATAACCAGATGCAGCAAACCACGCTCTATTTCGGCTTAAACCGTCCTGCCGGGGCGCAGATTACCAGCAACGAGTGGCAGCAGTTTGTTGACCAGGACGTGACGCCACGCTTTCGCGACGGCTTAACGGTGTTTGATGCACGCGGGCAATGGCTGGGGAACGACGGGAAAGTGGCGCGCGAACCGAGCAAGGCGCTGATGCTGATCCATGGAAAAGATGCGCAGAGCGAGAAGAACATCGAAGCGTTGCGCGGGATTTATAAGTCACGCTTCGCGCAGGAGTCGGTGATGCGTGTCGACCAGCCGGTGTGCGTGCAGTTTTAATGAAAACGGCGGGAATTCCCGCCGTTGTTGTTTTGTAGGCCGGGATCGCTGCGCGCCACCCGGCATTGCATCAGAGCACCAACCCCGCAAAGCTCGCCGACAGTAAACTTACCAGCGTTGCTCCATACACCAGACGCAGACCGAAACGCGACACCACGTTCCCCTGCTGCTCGTTAAGACCCTTAATCGCTCCGGCCACAATGCCGATGGATGCGAAGTTCGCGAACGACACCAGGAAGACGGATAAAATCCCCAGCCCGCGCGGGGACATTTGATGAGCGATTTTTTGCAGCTCAATCATCGCCACAAATTCATTCGCCACCAGCTTGGTCGCCATAATACTGCCCGCGTTCAGGGCGTCACCCAGCGGAATACCCACCAGCCACGCCAGGGGATAAAATACATAGCCCAGGATCTGCTGGAAACTCATGCCAAATACGCTGGAGAAGAGGGCGTTAACGGCGCTAATAAGCGCGATGAAGCCAATCAGCATGGCCAGAATAATCATCGCCACCTTAAAACCGGCCAGAATATACTCGCCGAGCATTTCGAAGAAGCTCTGCGATTCATGCAGTTTTTCCAGCTTGATATCCGGCTCCGCTTCCGGGCGTGCCGGGTTGATGACCGAAAGAATAATAAAGGTGCTAAACATGTTCAGAATCAGCGCCGCGACGACAAATTTAGCGTCGAGCATGGTCATATACGCGCCGACAATCGACAGGGAGACCGTCGACATCGCCGTGGCTGCCATGGTGAAGAGACGACGGGAAGAGAGATCCCCCAGCACGCCCTTGTAGGCAATGAAGTTTTCCGACTGGCCGAGAATCAGCGAGCTAACCGCGTTAAAGGATTCCAGCTTACCCATGCCGTTCAGTTTCGACAGCAGCGTACCGATCACCCGAATAAAAATCGGCAGGATCCGCCAGTGCTGAAGAATACCAATCAGCGCGGAAATAAAAATAATGGGGCAAAGCACGCCGAGGAAAATGAACGCCAGCCCTTTTTCTCCCATACCGCCAAAGACGAAATTGGTGCCTTCGCCAGCAAATTTGAGCAGTGACTCAAAAAATCCCGAGACGTATTTAATCAGGAATAACCCGCTTTCGGCGTGCAGGAAAAAGAACGCCAGGGCAATTTCAATGACAATCAGCTGTAAAACAAAACGAATGCGAATTTTTCGGCGGTCGAAACTTACCAGCCAGGCAAGCGCGAGAATAATCACCAGCGCCAGCAGGAAATGGACAATTTTAAACATAATTTATTTTCACCAGGTGTTTGAGGCGGATATTTAGCCACAGCCCTGAATCAGCGTAAATGGGCATTTTCGTTATAACTTATAAACTTAACGATAACGTATGTAACTATTATCAGGCTGGGCGTTTACAACTCGTTATCAAAACACCGCACATTTCGCTTGTTTTTCTTTTCGCCGTAATGATAATCACTATCACAAGAATTTACCTTTCTTTGCATCAGTTGACCGCGATAAACATTTAAGGTGTCGGCATGTTTGTTCCATTTCTCATTATGTTACGTGAAGGGCTCGAAGCCGCCCTTATCGTGAGCCTCATCGCCAGTTATCTGAAGCGAACCCAGCGCGGACGCTGGATTGGCGTCATGTGGGTCGGGGTATTCCTTGCCGCGGCGCTCTGCCTGGGCTTAGGTGTCCTCATCAACGAAACCACCGGCGAGTTCCCGCAGAAAGAGCAGGAGCTGTTTGAAGGTATCGTCGCCGTGATTGCGGTGGTGATCCTCACCTGGATGGTGTTCTGGATGCGTAAAGTCTCGCGTAACGTGAAGGTGCAGCTGGAGCAGGCGGTGGATAACGCGCTGCAGAAGGGGAACAACCACGGCTGGGCGCTCATTATGATGGTCTTTTTCGCCGTCGCGCGTGAAGGCCTGGAGTCCGTTTTCTTCCTGCTGGCGGCGTTTCAGCAGGATGTGGGGATCTGGCCGCCGCTCGGGGCCATGCTGGGTCTCGCCACGGCCGTGGTGCTTGGTTTCCTGCTGTACTGGGGCGGTATCCGCCTGAACCTGGGCGCTTTCTTCAAGTGGACCAGCCTGTTTATTCTGCTGGTGGCGGCAGGGCTGGCGGCAGGGGCTATTCGCGCCTTCCATGAAGCGGGCCTGTGGAACCACTTCCAGGACGTCGCGTTCGACCTTAGCAACGTGCTCTCCACGCACTCTCTGACCGGCACTCTGCTCGAAGGTATCTTCGGCTATCAGGAAACGCCGAGCGTCAGCGAAGTGGCGATTTACTTTATCTATCTGGTTCCGGCGCTGGTGCTGTTCGCAATGCCGCCGCGTACCGGCACGCAGGCGTCTCGCGTTACGCCATAATAGTTGATTTAGTTACAACATACTTTTTAAAGGGAAGAGTCATGGCAATTCAGTTCCGTCGTAGTGCGTTATGCGCAGGCATTGCCGCGCTGTTCGCTTCTGCATTCTCCGCCTGGGGCGCGGATGTTCCTCAGGTTAAAGTCACCGTTAATGATAAGCAGTGTGAGCCGATGACCCTCACGGTGAATAGCGGCAAAACCCAGTTTATTATTCAGAACCACAGCCAGAAGGCGCTGGAGTGGGAGATCCTTAAAGGCGTTCTGGTGGTGGAAGAGCGTGAAAATATCGCTCCTGGCTTCAGCCAGAAGATGACCGCCAACCTGCAGCCGGGCGAGTATGAGATGACCTGCGGCCTGCTGACCAACCCTAAAGGGAAGCTGATCGTCAAAGGTGAAGCGACGGCCGATGCAGCGAAAGGCGCTGCGGTGCTGAGCCTGGGCGACGCGATTACGGCGTATAAAGCCTATGTCACGAAAGAGACGGCGGACCTGGCGGCGGCAACCAAAGCCTTTACCGATGCGGTGAAGGCCGGTGACATCGAAAAAGCGAAATCCCTCTATGCGCCAACCCGTCAGCACTACGAGCGCATTGAGCCGATCGCCGAGCTGTTCTCTGACCTTGATGGCAGCATCGACGCCCGCGAAGATGATTTCGAGCAGAAGGCCGCCGATCCGAAATTCACCGGTTTCCACCGTCTGGAGAAAGCCCTGTTTGGCGACAATTCCACCAAAGGGATGGAGAAATACGCTGAGCAGCTGAACGGCGACGTGCTGGAGCTGCAAAAGCGCATCAGCGAGCTGGCCTTCCCGCCGTCAAAAGTGGTGGGCGGCGCGGCCGGCCTGATTGAAGAAGTGGCCGCGAGCAAAATCAGCGGCGAAGAAGATCGCTATAGCCATACCGATCTGTGGGACTTCCAGGCCAACGTCGACGGCGCGCAGAAAATCGTTAACCTCCTGCGTCCTCAGCTGCAGAAAGAGAACGGCGAGCTGCTGGGCAAGGTGGATGCCAACTTCAAAAAAGTCGACACCATCCTGGCGAAGTACCGCACCAAAGACGGGTTTGAGACCTACGATAAGCTGACCGACGCCGACCGTAACGCGCTGAAAGGCCCGATTACCGCCCTGGCGGAAGATCTCTCCCTGCTGCGTGGCGTACTGGGTCTGGACTAAGCACGATGAATAAGCATAGCGAGAACGACGTGGTTGAGCCTTCACGTCGTCGGTTGTTAAAAGGGGTAGGGGCGCTGGGGGGCGCGCTTGCGCTGGCTGGCGGGTGTCCGGTAGCGCATGCGGCAAAACCGCAAAGCGCGCCCGGCACGCTGTCACCCAATGCCCGCATGGAGACGCAGCCGTTTTATGGCGAGCATCAGTCGGGCATCCTGACGCCGCAGCAGGCGTCCATGATGCTGGTGGTCTTTGATTCGCTGGCCAGCGATAAAGCCGATCTGGAGCGCCTGTTCCGCCTGCTGACGACGCGCATCGCGTTTCTTACCGCCGGTGGACCGGCGCCCGATACGCCGAACCCGCGTCTGCCGCCAATGGACTCCGGCATTCTGGGGCCATTCATTGCCCCGGATAACCTGACCATAACCGTTTCGCTGGGAGAATCGCTGTTTGATGCACGCTACGGGCTGGCAAAACAGAAGCCGAAAGCGCTGCAAAAAATGACGCGCTTCCCGAATGATTCCCTGGATGCCGCCCTCTGCCATGGCGATCTGCTTCTGCAGATTTGCGCCAATACGCAGGACACGGTGATCCACGCCCTGCGCGACATCATCAAGCACACGCCGGATCTGCTGAGCGTGCGCTGGAAGCGGGAAGGGTTTATCTCGGACCACGCCGCCCGCAGCAAGGGGAAAGAGACTCCGGTGAACCTGCTGGGCTTCAAGGACGGCACTGCCAATCCGGACAGCCACGATGGTGCGCTCATGAAGGAGGTGGTGTGGGTCACTGCCGATCAGGGCGAACCGGCATGGGCGGTGGGCGGCAGCTATCAGGCGGTGCGCATTATTCAGTTCCACGTGGAGTTCTGGGACCGCACGCCGCTGAAAGAGCAGCAGACGATCTTCGGTCGCGATAAGCAAAGCGGCGCGCCGCTCGGCATGAAGAACGAGCATGACGTGCCCGACTACGCCAGCGATCCTAATGGCGATGTGATTGCGCTGGACAGCCACATTCGTCTGGCCAATCCGCGCACCAAAGAGACGCAGTCGAGCCTGATGATGCGTCGGGGATACAGCTACTCGCTCGGCGTGACTAACTCCGGTCAGCTCGATATGGGGCTGCTGTTCGTCTGCTACCAGCACGATCTGGAAAAGGGCTTCCTCACCGTGCAGAAGCGCTTAAACGGAGAGGCGCTGGAAGAGTACATTAAACCCATCGGCGGCGGCTATTTCTTTGCCCTGCCGGGCGTGCGCGACAGCAACGTGTATCTCGCGCAGGGTCTTATTGAAGCCTGATAATTGTCCCTGCGACGATTCGCAGGGACATTATTTTTTCATATGACTATCCTCCTGTTATATTTCTGTAATATTTCTATATGAGACTGATTTCAACTGTAGGGACAGTCCTAAAAGTTGCATTCAGGTAAAATAAATGTTGCATTTATGATAACTCCTGATGTACTTAAGATAAGACAGCGGTAGTTCCCGGCAGTGACGCTGAATCACTATGGAGATCGCGAATGGTTGCGTCCTGTACTGGACAAGGTAAACATAACAACCGCAGCACCCGGCGCGGAGGCTCAGACTCCGGCAGCGATTTCCTCACCACTAAATTTTCCCCCCTCCCTCATGAATCTGATTCGACCGACGTGCAGAACGGTGCGCGTAGCTGTTCCGTATCGTCATCCGATAGTGCAAGCAATGGCTTACAAGGAAGCCAACCCTCTGATGTTCGTGCGCATAATCGTGCCGACGCTGGCGCGTGTGATGAATACCAACAACTCAAGGTGCTATCCATGGGAAGACAAAAAGCAGTGATCAAAGCTCGTCGCGAAGCAAAACGTGTGCTGAGACGGGATTCACGTAGCCATAAACAGCGTGAAGAAGAATCGGTCACCTCGCTTGTGCAGATGAGTGGCGTAGAAGCAATTGGCATGGCCCGAGACAGCCGTGATAATTCTCCAATTGTGGCGCGCAATGAGGCTCAGGCGCACTACCTGAATGCTATCGAGAGTAAACAGCTCATCTTTGCAACCGGTGAAGCCGGATGCGGGAAAACCTGGATCAGTGCAGCCAAAGCGGCGGAAGCGCTGATCCATAAGGACGTGGAAAGAATCATTGTTACCCGTCCGGTACTGCAGGCTGATGAAGATCTCGGCTTCTTGCCCGGTGATATTTCGGAGAAGTTTGCCCCGTACTTCAGGCCCGTCTATGACGTGCTGGTGAAGCGACTGGGCGCATCCTTTATGCAGTACTGCCTGCGACCAGAGATTGGCAAGGTGGAAATCGCGCCGTTCGCCTATATGCGCGGACGTACATTTGAAAATGCGGTCGTCATTCTTGACGAGGCTCAGAACGTGACCGCTGCGCAAATGAAGATGTTTTTAACGCGCCTCGGGGAGAACGTGACGGTTATCGTTAACGGCGATATTACGCAGTGTGACCTGCCGTCCGGTGTAAAATCCGGGCTGAGCGACGCCATGTCACGTTTTGAGGAAGATGAGATGATTGGGGTGGTACGCTTCACCAAAGAGGACTGCGTGCGATCGGCGCTCTGTCAGCGCACGCTGCAAGCGTATTACTGAGTTTGCTGTTGCGTTCAAGGCCCGGGAAACCGGGCTTTGTTTTTTGTGCGGGCAGCCTGTTCGCTGCGCTCACGGTCTGTCCAACTGGCTGCGCCAGTTGTCGAACCCCGGTCGGGGATTCTCATCCCCCTTTTCGGAGAATATAAAAGAAAAAAGCCCGTACTTTCGTACGAGCTCTCATCTCAAATATGGCGGTGAGGGGGGGATTGACTCGCTTTGCTCGCCCTGCGGGCAGCCTGTTCGCTGCACTCACAGTCTGTCCAACTGGCTGCGCCAGTTGTCGAACCCCGGTCAGGGATTCTCATCCCCCCTTTTCGGAGAATATAAAAGAAAAAAGCCCGTACTTTCGTACGAGCTCTCATCTCAAATATGGCGGTGAGGGGGGGATTCGAACCCCCGATACGTTGCCGTATACACACTTTCCAGGCGTGCTCCTTCAGCCACTCGGACACCTCACCATATTGTTTTGCTGCCTGACCGCTTGGGGGGCAACGGGGCGCTACTATAGGGAGTTGCGCTGACACGGTCAAGCAGATTTTCAGCTTTAGTACCTGTTCGGTTAAGCAATAATCAGCTCCACGGTTTTTACGTCGTGGAGCAGGGGATAACGCTGTGAATCGAGAACTTGACGGTTCAAGGGGGCGCTGGATCTTGGAGATCGCAGCGGCGGTCCTCCTTTATTACGTTCAGATCTGGCCGAAGCGGCCGGAATTGAAATCACGAATGGCTTCGTTGATTTCACTCTTAGTGTTCATCACAAACGGGCCATAGCCCACGATCGGTTCATTCAGCGGCTCGCCGGCCATCAGCAGCACTTTTGCATCGCTGTTCGCCTCCAGGTGCAGTTTGTCACCTTCCTGACTCAATACGACCAGCTGAGCTTCACCCGCCTGAGTTGCACCGTTCACCGTGATGCTGCCTTCAAGCACGACCAGCGCCGTGCTCCAGCCTTCAGGCTGATTGAGCGTCAGATGGCTTCCCTGGTTCAGCGCGATGTCCCAGACGTTAAGCGGCGAGAAGGTGTGCGCCGGGCCTGTCACCGTGTCGTAGCGACCGGCTATAACTCGCAGCGAACCGCTGTTATCCGGCAGCGTCACCACCGGGATGTCGGCTTTCGTGATGCTCTGGTAGCCCGGGGCCGCCATCTTGTCTTTCGCCGGCAGGTTGACCCAAAGCTGCATCATTTTCAGTTCCCCGCCTTTCTATGAGAACGCGCTGGAGTGGAACTCCTCGTGCAAAATGCCTGCCCCTGCGGTCATCCACTGCACGTCGCCAGGGCCAATGACGCCGCCTTTACCCGTGGAGTCGCGATGCTCCACTTCACCGGCATAGACGATAGTGACCGTTTCAAAACCCCGGTGAGGGTGTTGGCCTACGCCGCGTTTCGCGCCATCTGCAGGAAAGGTATATGGGCCCGCGTAGTCCAGCAACAGGAACGGGCTGAGCGGCTCGCCGTGCGTCTGATAAGAAAACATTGAACGGACCGGGAAACCATCGCCAACCCAGTGCTGGCGGGGAGCGGTATAAACGCCTGTTACGTTTTTCATGATTAACTCCTGATGTTCTGTTGATGTAATTAGCTTATATTCAGGGTCAATATCCCGGTAGATAGTGAAAATGGCATTCACTGTTCTGAAAATAGAACGATGAGGTTTTATGCAGGATCTCAATGACTTTGTCTGGTTTGTGAAGGTGGTGGACTACGGTGGCTTTGCTGCGGCGGGAAGGGCGCTTGACCTGCCAAAGTCCAGGCTAAGCCGCCGGATTGCGCAGCTGGAAGAGCGGCTTGGCGTACGGCTCATCCATAGAACAACCCGGCATTTTACGGTGACCGAGGTCGGCCAGACGTTCTATCAGCACTGCAAAGCGATGATGGTGGAGGCCGAGGCTGCCGAGGAAGCCGTGGCGGCACTGCAGGCCGAACCGCGCGGTATCGTCAGGATCACGTGCCCGATAACCTTACTGCATGTCCACGTTGGTCCGATGCTGGCAAGATTTATGGCGCGCTACCCCGGGATCAATCTTCAGCTTGAGGCGACTAACCGGCGGGTAGATCTGGTGGGAGAGGGCGTGGATATCGCGATCCGCGTACGCCCGCGTCCGTTTGATGACAGTGACCTGGTGCTAAGGGTGCTGGCTGACAGGGGGCATTGCCTGGTGGCAAG
The DNA here is from genome assembly GCF_034106785.1 of Enterobacter sp. 241F3. Taxonomy (NCBI): domain Bacteria; kingdom Pseudomonadati; phylum Pseudomonadota; class Gammaproteobacteria; order Enterobacterales; family Enterobacteriaceae; genus Enterobacter; species Enterobacter sp. 241F3. The sequence goes on along the minus strand of NZ_JAWNDD010000001.1, from coordinate 763,445 downwards.
CCCGGCGTTGATTGCCCGTCTGGGGGAACCGTCAATGCCGTCTGAACTCAGCGCCTGGCCTGGATTAAGTATGGGAGAGGGAAAGCACAACCATAAGTGGGCACTTTCCGGACCCGACGGGGCGAAAGCGGAGATCCATTACCATCCCCGTTTGATCAGTACGGATATGCTCGCGCTGCGTGAAGCCGCCATGGCAGGCATTGGCGTGGTGCAGTTGCCGATTTTGATGGTGAAGGATCAGCTTGCGTCCGGTGAGCTGGTCCGGGTGCTTGAGGCATGGGAACCCAGACGGGAAGTGATTCATGCCGTTTATCCTTCAAGACGCGGTTTGCTGCCCTCCGTTAGGGCGCTGGTGGATTTTCTGACCGAAGAGTATGCGAAGATGGTGGAAGACTAGTTTTTTCCAGGTCGGGTAAGCGCAGCGCTACCCGACATGAGTTTCGCACAGAGCCACAAGGTTCGAATCCCCCCTGCGTGCGTACAATATGCGAAAAAAAAGCCCGCATTTTCATGCGAGCTCTTCTTTAAATATGGCGGTGAGGGGGGGATTCGAACCCCCGATACGTTGCCGTATACACACTTTCCAGGCGTGCTCCTTCAGCCACTCGGACACCTCACCATATTGTCATCCCGTTGTTGACGGGACGGGCGCTAATGTAAGGAAAAGCCGAACTGCCGTCAACTCACTTTTTCAGTAATTTAGCGCGTTTAGACAAACTTCAGGCAACATGATTCTTAAATGTGCATAAAATGCCTCTTTTATCAGCAACGCGGTTTCCTGATAAATTTGTTATGCTGACAATCCACTTGAAAATGAAAGCAAAACAGCGCAATAAAAGGCAGGAATGACCATGGATATTCTCTTCTATCACCCTACATTTGATAACGCTTACTGGATTGACGCACTTTCGGCGGCGCTGCCCGGCGCACGCGTACGCGAGTGGAAGCGCGGCGATAATGAACATGCTGACTATGCGCTGGTCTGGCATCCTCCGGTAGAAATGCTCCAGGGACGCAAGCTGAAGGCCGTTTTTGCCCTTGGAGCCGGCGTGGATTCCATTCTGAGCAAACTTAAGGCACACCCTGAAATGCTGCCGGAAGACGTTCCACTGTTTCGCCTGGAAGATACCGGAATGGGCCAGCAGATGCAGGAATATGCCGTGAGCCAGGTTCTGCACTGGTTCCGCCGCTTTGATGACTATCAGGCATTTAAGCAGCAGGCCCGCTGGGAGCCGCTGCCGGATTACCGTCGTGAAGACTTTACCATCGGCATCCTCGGCGCGGGCGTGCTGGGCTCAAAAGTGGCTGAAGCCCTTGCTCCGTGGGGCTTTCCGCTGCGCTGCTGGAGTCGCAGCCGCAAAGATTATCCGGGCGTAGAGAGCTTTGCCGGGACGGATGAACTCCCGGCCTTTCTGAACGGGACGCGCGTGCTCATCAACCTGCTGCCCAATACGGCGGAAACGGTCGGTATCATCAATGAAGCGTTGCTCAATCAGCTCGTCGATCGGAGCTACCTGATGAACCTGGCGCGCGGGGTGCATCTGGTCGAGCCCGATCTGCTGAAGGCGCTGGACAGTGGAAAGCTTAAAGGTGCCATGCTGGATGTCTATAGCCGTGAGCCGCTACCCGCGGAAAGCCCGCTGTGGGCGCACCCGCGCGTCGCGATGACCCCTCACGTGGCCGCCGTGACGCGTCCGGCAGAAGCGGTGGCGTATATATCCCATACCATCAGCGAAATGGAAAAGGGTAACCCGGTCACCGGCCAGGTCGACAGACAGCGCGGCTACTGAGAGAAACCCGGCGTTCGCCGGGTTTTTGCTAATATTCGCCGCTGATAACTGCTATCCTTTGGAAAAACCGCAGAGGAGAGAGAGATGTATCCCGTTGACCTGCATATGCACACCGTCGCCAGTACCCACGCTTATAGCAACCTCCATGATTATATCGCCCAGGCGAAGCTTAAAGGCATCAAGCTGTTCGCGATCACCGATCATGGCCCGGATATGGCGGATGCACCGCACTACTGGCATTTTGTGAATATGCGGATCTGGCCACGTCTGGTGGACGGCATTGGGATACTGCGCGGCATTGAGGCAAACATCAAAAATACCGACGGTGAGATCGACTGCACCGGACCGATGCTGACGTCTCTTGACCTTGTCCTCGCCGGCTTCCATGAGCCGGTTTTTGCTCCTCAGGATAAAGAGACCAATACCGCGGCGATGATTGCCACCATAGCCAGCGGCAATGCGCACATTATCAGCCATCCCGGTAACCCCAAATATCCGATTGATATTCAGGCTGTCGCGCAGGCGGCAGCGAAGCACCGCGTGGCGCTGGAGATTAATAACTCCTCTTTTGTTCACTCGCGTAAGGGCAGTGAAGCCAACTGTCGCGAAGTGGCGGCCGCCGTCCGCGATGCGGGCGGTATGGTGGCGTTGGGCTCAGATTCTCATACCGCGTTTACGCTGGGTGATTTCAGCGAGTCCCTGAAAGTGCTGAATGATGTTAACTTCCCGGAAGCGCAAATCCTGAACGTGACCCCACGCCGCATGCTCGATTTCCTTGAGTCCCGCGGAATGGAGCCGATTGCCGAATTTGCCGATCTTTAATTGTGTTATGGAATCATAAAAAATGAACGAGTTTTCCATCCTCTGCCGCGTGCTGGGTACGCTCTATTATCGCCAGCCGCAAGACCCGCTGTTGGTTCCGCTTTTTACGTTGATTCGTGAAGGTAAACTGGCGCAGAACTGGCCGCTGGAACAGGATGATTTACTGGAACGTCTGCAAAAAAGCTGCGATATGCAGCAGATTGCGACGGACTACAATGCACTGTTCGTCGGCGATGAGTGCCGCGTTTCGCCATACCGTTCTGCCTGGCAGGAAGGGGCGACGGAAGCGGAAGTCCGCGCTTTCCTCTCCACCCGCGGTATGCCGCTGAGCGATACGCCGGCGGATCATATCGGTACGCTGCTGCTTGCTGCCTCCTGGATCGAAGACAACGCCGGGGATGATGAGAACGAAGCTATCGAAACCCTGTTCGAAACGTACCTGCTGCCGTGGGTCGGAACATTCCTTGGTAAAGTTGAAGCGCATGCCACCTCGCCATTCTGGAGAACGCTGGCACCGCTCACGCGCGACGCGATCGCGGCGATGTGGGATGAGCTCGAAGAAGAGAATGAAGAGTGATCTAGGTCACATAAATTCTGCAACCTTGCATTTCAAATTGCACATAATGTGCTTCTGATCGCATTTCTATGGTGCGCTTCTGCTAAGATGCGCGCCATGAACATATTACTTTGTATCGCAATAACGACGGGCATTCTCTCCGGACTTTGGGGATGGGTGGCCGTGTCTCTCGGATTACTCAGCTGGGCCGGATTCCTTGGCTGTACGGCCTATTTCGCCTGCCCGCAGGGGGGCGTCAAAGGGCTCTTTATCTCTGGCTGCACCCTGATGAGCGGTGTTATCTGGGCGCTGGTGATCATGAAAGGCAGCGCGCTGGCGCCGCATCTGGAGATGCTGGGATACGTGATGACGGGCGTTGTTGCCTTTTTAATGTGCATCCAGGCTAAGCATCTGCTGCTTTCATTTGTTCCTGGAACCTTTATTGGGGCGTGTGCGACCTTTGCAGGGCAGGGTGACTGGAAGCTGGTGGTCCCCTCCCTGGCGCTGGGGTTGCTGTTTGGCTATGCCATGAAAAACAGCGGTCTTTGGCTGGCGTCGCGGCGGGAAAAAGCGCAAAACGTCACGGCAGTGAGCGAATAAAAAAAGGCGAGATAATCATCTCGCCTTTTTTATGCGCTTCCTGTCAGGATTCCGGAGGGACTGACATATCGCGGTATTTCACCAGTATCGGGTTCTGCACGTCTGCTTTGTTTTGCAGATCCCACAGCCCGCGGTCAATACCGTCGTTGATTAAGAAGATCACGCCGGTTTCAATGGCTGACATCAGACACATCATGACCGGCTCGTTGGAGGTGTAGCCAATTTCACCCTCCAGCAAACGCTGGTAATCGATGAAGCGGAATACCCCTGCCTGAACTTCATAGGACAGTATGGTTTTGCTGGTGTTCACCGAAGAGAGCACTTCGCCTGTACTGACGTTGACCACACGCAGGTTAACGGCAATTTGGTCGAGCTGGTATTGGGTATCCGCGCCGATACCGAAATACCGCGCGCCCGCTCCACCCGATTTAACGTTACTTTCGTAGCCAATAATCGATCCTTCAATCATCACGTTCGCTGCCGCCAGAGATTCCAGAGGCGTACGGTTATTGGCCGCGACGGTACCATTTTCCTGTGCTGCACGAATGATTTTACGTTCATTCAACAGGTTCTGGAGACCCTGACGTTCCAGGGGAATAAACCAGTGCGAATCCTTGAGCGCGGTAACCAGCATCGCGGTTGCGCTTTGCGGCACGGCCGTGGAGAAGTTACTTGCCGGGTAAGGTTTGAATTGCCCGGTTTCATCCTGAATGTTGTATACGGAGACAAATATTTTCCCCGTTGGAGCAGGTAAATGCGTTAAATCACGATAACTCTGGGCCCGAGGCATTAATGTAGGTTTTGCAGCTTCTTTAGGTGGAGCAGTTAAACAACCGCTCAATAAGCACACTGCAACAAAAATCAGGAAGCGCTGCATGATCGTTGTCCTTATTTAGCTATTGTTTAAAAGTCAGTTGAATTACTTTGTAGACCGGAAACCTGAATGGTGGAGATTCTTCCGGTTTTACGATCGGTCACGTTCAACTGAAGCTGTCCGTCAGTGTTGGCGATATCAACGATAAAGTCGTTGGTCACCATCCGGCCGGGTTTACCGGTATTAATGTTGGTTAGTAACCCACCTAAAATCTGCGACTGAATAGCTTGAGTGAAGTTGTCCAGTGCGGACGGGGTATCAATGCTAAAATCCTTTAAGCTGGGATCCTTATAGGAGTTTTGCGCCTGAGCTTCATTCAGCAGGAACGCGCCGTTGTTAGGGTTACCGCCAAAGTTAGGGTTACGGAACTGAAACGTCATGTTTCCGGCCCAGCTTATGGGTGTTATTAGCATTATCGAAACAACTGCATATGCAATACGCATGACAGCCTCCGCATATCGGTTCGCTAGAACTCGTCTTTTGCTAAATCGCTGGTGCTTAATAGGGCTTTATCTATTTGCAGGCGATTAATAGCGTCTTCTGATTGTGCCAGTGCCAGGGCTACGTTTTTATCGAAGTCCATTTTTGTGGGGAATAAAAACGTTTGATAAATAACGTACTGATTAGCCGTTATTGTTATCCAACTTCCCCATCGTGCACTGGGCCGCTCGTTGATCGTTATATTTCCGGTATAAGTACTGTCCCATTTATCACTAAAGGCACGGTAAAAACTGTGCCCGACCGATGAAACAGTGTGGTCTGTTAACAATCCGGGAACTTCGACCTCGACGGCCTTCAGATTCCCGGCAGCGAGCAGGAAACTCGCTGCGGCGATCCAACTCAACGTGCGCTTCATGTGATTAACGCCTGAGGTTATCGTTTGCCCACGAAACAGCCTGAGTTCTGTTTTTCACAGCTATCTTCTTGAAAAGATTATAAAGGTGCGTCTTTACCGTATTTTCGCTGATAAATAACGAACGGGCGATTTCAATATTTGAAGCACCAATGCGTAACTTATTCAGGATCTCTTTCTCACGGTGCGTGAGCAGTGCTGACTCTGAGCTGTTATAACGATAATTTCCCGAGTGCGTGATGAGATAACTGGCAAGCTTTTGCGAAAAATAACACTCTCCGCGCAATATACCTTGCAGACCCTCAACTACCCGGTCTTCTTCTTCTGTGACGTAGAACACGCCATTGATATGCGGCCAGCTTTCAATATCTCTGAAAGGATATTCATCAGGCGTATTCAACAATAGCACGCGGATATTGTTGTTTTTCCTGCTTAAAATATCTTGCCAGTAATGGATAAGTTTTTTATCCGCTTCCATCATATCGAAAAGAATGATGCTGCCAGGTGCAATATCATCAAAAGAACGTTGAATATTATGCAATTTTCCGTTCAGTGATAAAGATTGCTTTAAATGTTGTAATAATGCTGTCGCTTGCAGAGAAGGTTTTGTGATCAACAGTAATGTATGACCATGTAAACTATGGACTTCATTATACATGATGAAACCCCACTTTATTTGGCACCTGGCAGCTGTCCTCCTGTTTAAAAGAGGACACCAGAAGTACTGACAGATGTTGCACTGCTGTGTGTAGAATCAGACCATAACCTCCACGGGGAGGTAAATATAAAACCAATTTCGTACATCTAATTTCAATCTAGCTTTTACGAAGTTTAAAGCAAGTGTTAAACATGTAACATAATGTAAAAATAAATATTAATTTATGAAAATCGGTTGTTTTGAATGGCGAGAATTGATGAGAAAGTTGTACACATAAATAGAGATGCACAGATTTTAAAAATCATACAAATATTTCCAATTGTTTGATTTGTATTGGTATTTATTATTTTTATAAAGCGATAATTTAGTATGAGTTACAGGTTGTTACTAAGTCCACGAATGAGCATGAGTCTGGCTTAAGAAAAGAAGCTTCGTGTCACGTGCTGAGAAAAAATGCTCTCATGCCGTTACGTTTAAACACCCCGGGGGGAGGCGTGGACAGCTTTTGTCTTGCTGTACAACCTTTTCTAAAAACGCATTTAATAAAAAATATAAGCTGGCCTGAATAAAGTGGTTTTTGATGTAAATTACGACTTTGTGGTGATCTGAAAAATAAAAATAAGCCGCGCGGGTGAGATATTTAAAATGTTTCAGCGGACATACTCTTCACCGTAACGACGCGTTAACACAATACGAATCGTTTTTACATGTGACACTGTTATAGGGTTATGGAGTTATTCAATAACCAGGTCCAGGGTGACAACATGAAATACACATCGTTATTTATGATGTTTACATTACTGGGTGCGCCTGGATTTGTATCCGCAGCGAATTCAGATTTAGCAAATGCTGAATATAACTTTGCGGTTAACGAATTAAGTCTTTCATCACTCAATCAGGCAGCCATTATTGGTCAACAGGGTGTTTTCAATGACGCTCAGGTTCGCCAGGAAGGTTCGAAACTATTGTCCATTGTTTCCCAGGATGGGGCAGGCAACAGAGCGAGAGTTGATCAATCAGGGAGTTACAATATAGCCTGGATCGATCAGAGCGGAAACGCGAATGATGCAGGTATTACGCAAGATGGATACGGTAATAGCGCGAAAATTATCCAGAAAGGGTCGGGTAATAGAGCAAATATTACGCAGTACGGTACGCAGAAAACCGCAGTTGTAGTGCAGAAACAGTCGCAAATGGCGATTAACGTTATTCAACATTAGCGCTTTCGCGACGACTTTAATCAATCCGATGGGGGTTTACCATGAAATTTCTCAAAGTGGCAGCGCTTGCAGCAATCGTAGTTTCTGGTAGTGCTATGGCGGGTTCTATTAATCAGGGCGGCTGGGGTCATGGGCATGGTCATGGCGGATACAGTGGTCCAAATTCAACCCTGAATATTTATCAGGACGGTGGCGGTAACTCCGCGGTTGCTCTGCAGACAGACGCCAGAAATTCCGTGCTGAATATTACCCAGAAAGGTGGCGGTAACGGCGCTGACGTTGGTCAGGGTTCTGATGACAGTAAAATCAACCTGACCCAGAAAGGATTCGGCAACAGTGCAACACTTGATCAGTGGAACAGTAAAAAATCTGTTATGAACGTTAGCCAGTCCGGCGGCTTTAACGGCGCACTCGTTGACCAGACTGCCTCTAACTCTACTGTCAACGTTACCCAGATCGGTTTTGGTAACCACGCGACAGCTCATCAATACTGATACTGAAATCTGTGCTACAAAAAAACAGGGCATCAGCCCTGTTTTTTTTCGGGAGTTCATCATGAATACCTTAATTCTCCTGGCCGCGCTTTCCAGTCAGATCACCTTCAAAACGTCGCAGCAGGAAAATATGACCACCATTATTCCTCAGGTCACTCTGGCGCAGTCGTGTGATTGTCAGGTTCAGATTGTTTCTTTACGAGAAGGGCAGGGGGGGCAAAGTTCTTCCCGGCAGCAAAACACACTTTTTATACCCGCTAATCAGACGATTGATTTAATGCGCCTGAGTTTAAATATTAATGCAGGAGACACGGTAAAAATCGTTGTTACCGTTACAGATGGAAAATCGCTTCATTTATCACAACAGTGGTCGCCAGCGGAACGTTCGCTATAAAAGTGTATTAAATCAATGCGTTGTGAATGTGGCGGGTCTGTGCCGTTGAGCTATGCTGATATCAGGGACCAGGTCGTTATGTTCCGTAACGTGAAACTTCGTTTGCCGTAATAAATGAAGCGCGTTTACCCCTCATGGACGATTTTCATTGAGGAGTACCTATAATGAACAACTATTTTGCTCGACTCGTAGCAGGTCTGGGTCTGGTCGTTTCTGCTTTGAGTATCCCGGCTTATTCGGCCACAGTTGTTGACGGCGGTGTCATTCATTTTCGCGGTGCTATCGTCGCCGACCCTTGTGAAATCACTCCGCAGAAGCAACAATTTGCAATGTCATGTCCAAATAATAACCGTATGCAAACGCGTATGGTCAGCTATGAAGAGGCGCTTAACGGGAAAGTGAGCGACTCAAACCTGGCAACGCTCAATATGAAATACCTTAATCCTGAAAAAACGCTTGCAGTTATTGAAATCCAGTATCGCTAATGCGCGTTCTCCCCGCCCTGAGGAGGAAGAGGATTTTTTCTGATAGTTTTTTCTCCCGGTCACCTCTGCGATACACTTAAGAAAAAGGCGGATTGCAGAGGGGCTTTATGAAACCGCAAATTGAAATTATTCAAGGCGATATTACGACAATGCACGTCGACGTCATCGTCAATGCGGCCAATCCTTCCCTCATGGGGGGAGGCGGTGTAGACGGGGCGATTCACCGTGCTGCCGGACCGCAGCTGCTCGAAGCCTGTAAAACCGTGCGGCAACAGCAGGGCGAATGTCCTCCCGGTCATGCGGTAATTACGCTGGCGGGCAATTTGCCCGCCAGAGCGGTTATTCATGCCGTTGGGCCCGTCTGGCACGGTGGCGATCGGCACGAAGCGAGTATTCTGGAAGAGGCTTACCGGAACTGTCTGCGACTGGCCGCCGACAACGGTTATAAAACGATGGCGTTCCCGGCTATCAGCACCGGCGTGTATGGTTATCCTAAAGCGGCAGCCGCAACGATCGCTGTAGAAACCGTTTACCGCTATCTGTCGTTAAAACCGCTGCCAGAGAAGGTGATTTTTGTCTGTTTTGACGACGACACCACGCATCTTTATCAGCGGCTTCTGACTCAGCGCAGACAAGAGCTGGAAAGCTGAAGCAAACGCGGCGCATCAGGTGCGCCGCGTGGTTTATGAGGCTTTTGCCTGCGGTTTTCCTGAAAAGAGGAAACGCAGGAGCGGGATCCGCAGATGGATTTCGTAAAGTACGATCGCCACCCCTACCACAAAAACCAGCCCGGTAAAGAAGCCCAGCGTGTTGGAGGCGATGTGCGGTGTGATGTAAGCCCCGAAGAAAAGCGTCAACGGATGATGCACCAGATAGATAAACAGTGATGCATTAACGAAGTAAGTCACGCGGCTGGACTTAAAGTTCAGCAAGCGATGGCCCAGCGCGAATACCACGTTCACCATCCACAGGCCCAGCAGCATCGTGATCACGCTTTCCGTTTCATACATCCAGGCGTCGCCGCTGCCGTAGCGCTGATTCAGCAGATATGCAGCGAACGCAAGGGTTGCCCCCAGCGCGCACCACGGTGACGGGGTGACAAACAGCGATTTAAGCTTTGGATGAATAAAAGCCAGCGCGCCGATTAAAAAGAACGGAATGTAGAACAGTGACTGCATCACCACGAAATTAAATAACCCGTCGCTCAAAATAGGCGGATAGACGATAAGCAGCGTCCGTCGCACGGCGGCATAAGCGATCCCCAACAGCAAGAAGAGCACTGACAGTTTGCCCATCGTAACGTTGGCGAAGAAGGTGTCGGCTTTCGTGCTCAGATGGTGGCGCAGGCGGCTAAAAATCAACAGACTTACCGTTGTGAGCACTACAAGGACCAGCAGGAACCACAGGTGAGACACCAGCTCCCAGACCAGCGTATTGTACTTTTCATACAGCGTCAGATTCGGCCAGTTCTCCGCTTTGCCTTTGACGTATTGCAGCATAATGAACTGAGGCAGCGTCAGCAGCGGAATTGCGGTCAGCATGGGGATGCCCACGCGCTCCACGCGTACTTTCCACCATCGCTTAAGCGGGTATCGCAGAAACAGCATGTAAGAAAAATAGCCGGATATGACGAAGAAAACCTGCATACGAAAGGCGTGAATAAAGTCGTTAAACAGCGTCAGCCACCAGGAGGGCATCTGGCTATTCACGTGCCAGGTATGGCTGGAGTAAATCAGTGAAATGTGAAAGGGGATCCCCAATAGCATCAGCCAGGCCCTGATCGAGTCGAGGAAATATTCACGTTCTGTTGGTGTTGTGCTCATATAACGTTGTGCATTCTCAGACTTTTCGTCTTATCCCTAAGACTCATAATGGTTACATTCGAAGCCAACCCTACACCAAGACCGACACCCTGTCTCCAGGATAAGCACGCAAAGTGAATAGCGGGTTCTTTCATTTGCTTAATCCATGAGCCAGCAGCTGAACAAAGCAGTGATAATGTTGTCGGATTGCCTGAGTTTCCATTAAAATGGATCGGATCGATATAAGCACACAAAGGGGGAAGTGCTTACTTATTATGAAACATAAACCACAGATGATGAAAATGCGTTGGTTGGGTGCTGTAGTGGTGTTATCACTGTATACCTCATCGGCACTGGCCTTTAACATCGACGATGTCGCAAAACAGGCAAAATCGATGGCAGGCAAGAGCTACGAAGCGCCGAAAAGTAACTTGCCCTCCGTTTTCCGCGACATGAAGTATGCGGACTATCAGCAGATCCAGTTCAATCACGACAAAGCGTACTGGAGCAATATTAAAACCCCGTTCAAGCTTGAGTTTTATCATCAGGGTATGTACTTCGACACGCCTGTTGCCATCAATGAAGTGACGGCAACAGCGGTACGTAAGATCAAATACAGCCCGGATTACTTCAATTTTGGCAATGTGCAACACGACAAAGATACGGTGAAAGACCTGGGCTTCGCAGGCTTTAAGGTGCTTTACCCGATCAACAGCAAAGATAAAAACGACGAAATCGTCAGCATGCTTGGTGCCAGCTACTTCCGCGTGATTGGCGCGGGGCAGGTATACGGGCTTTCTGCGCGCGGACTGGCTATTGATACCGCGCTGCCATCAGGTGAAGAGTTCCCACGTTTCCGTGAGTTCTGGATTGAACGTCCAAAACCAACGGATAAACGTCTGACTATCTACGCGCTGCTGGATTCGCCGCGTGCGACCGGGGCCTATCGCTTTGTGATTATGCCGGGCCGCGACACGGTGGTTGACGTACAGTCTAAGGTTTACCTGCGTGATAAAGTGGGCAAACTGGGCGTTGCGCCGCTGACCAGCATGTTCCTGTTTGGGCCGAACCAGCCGTCACCAGCAACCAACTTCCGCCCGGAACTGCACGACTCCAACGGTCTGTCGATTCATGCCGGTAACGGTGAGTGGATCTGGCGTCCGCTGAATAACCCGAAACATCTGGCGGTGAGCAGCTTCGCGATGGAAAACCCACAAGGTTTTGGCCTGCTGCAGCGTGGTCGTCAGTTCTCCCGTTTTGAAGATTTGGACGATCGCTATGACCAGCGTCCAAGCGCCTGGGTCACGCCAAACGGTGACTGGGGTAAAGGTAAGGTCGAGCTGGTAGAAATTCCAACCAACGACGAAACCAACGATAACATCGTTGCTTACTGGACACCGGATCAGCTGCCGGAAGCCGGTAAAGAGATGAACTTCAAGTACACCATTACCTTCAGCCGCGACGAAGATAAGCTGCATGCGCCGGATAACGCGTATGTGATGCAGACTCGCCGCTCAACGGGTGATGTGAAGCAGTCAAATCTTATCCGTCAGCCTGACGGCACCGTGGCGTTTGTCGTGGACTTCACGGGCCAGGATATGAAGAAACTGGCACCGGACACCGCCGTTGCCGCTCAGGCCAGCATCGGTGATAACGGTGAAATCGTTGAGAATACCGTGCGTTACAACCCGGTAACCAAAGGCTGGCGTCTGACCCTGCGCGTGAAAGTGAAAGATCCGAAACAGACCACTGAAATGCGTGCTGCGCTGGTCAGTAACGATCAGCCGCTGAGTGAAACCTGGAGCTATCAGCTACCTGCCAATGAATAATACATCTGAATATATTGATGCCATGCCGCTGACGGATATCGAAAAAGCGGCACTGCCTAAGAGCGACATCCGCGCGGTTCACACCGCGCTGGATGGTGAACATCGTCAGTTTTCCCGCGATGATGATACGCCGCTTGGGTCAGTCAAGGCGCGTCTGGAGCAGGCCTGGCCGGACTCGCTGGCGGAAGGGCAGTTGATTAAAGACGATGAAGGACGCGATCAGCTTCAGGCGATGCCGAAGGCCACGCGTTCCTCTATGTTCCCCGATCCGTGGCGCACCAACCCGGTGGGTCGCTTCTGGGATCGCCTGCGTGGACGTGATGTGACGCCGCGCTATCTGTCACGCCTGACGAAAGAAGAGCAGGCGTCTGAACAGAAATGGCGTACCGTGGGGACAATCCGTCGCTATATCCTGCTGCTTCTGACGCTTGCGCAGACGGTCGTCGCGACCTGGTATATGAAAACCATCCTGCCGTATCAGGGCTGGGCATTCATAAACCCGACGGACATGATGGGCCAGGATCTCTGGGTCTCCTTCATGCAGCTGCTGCCGTACATCCTGCAGAGCGGCATCCTTCTGCTGTTCGCGGTTCTCTTCTGCTGGGTCTCAGCCGGCTTCTGGACCGCGCTGATGGGCTTCCTGCAGCTGCTGATGGGGCGTGACAAATACAGCATTTCAGCATCAACGGTCGGGAATGAACCCCTCAATCCTGAGCACCGTACCGCGCTGATTATGCCTATCTGTAACGAAGACGTTGACCGCGTATTCGCGGGGCTGCGTGCAACCTGGGAGTCCGTAAAGGCCACCGGCAACGCGGAGCATTTCGACGTTTACATCCTGAGCGACAGCTATAACCCCGATATCTGCGTGGCAGAGCAAAAAGCCTGGATGGAGCTGATTGCGGAAGTGCAGGGCGAAGGCCAGATCTTCTACCGCCGCCGTCGTCGTCGTGTGAAGCGTAAAAGCGGTAACATTGATGACTTCTGCCGTCGCTGGGGTAACCAGTACAGCTACATGGTCGTGCTGGATGCAGACTCCGTCATGAGCGGAGATTGCCTGAGTGGTTTGGTGCGTCTGATGGAAGCCAACCCGAACGCGGGTATTATCCAGTCCTCACCAAAAGCGTCCGGAATGGACACCCTTTATGCACGCTGCCAGCAGTTCGCCACCCGTGTTTACGGGCCGCTGTTTACGGCAGGTCTGCACTTCTGGCAACTGGGTGAATCGCACTACTGGGGGCACAACGCCATTATCCGCGTGAAGCCGTTCATTGAGCACTGTGCGCTGGCGCCGCTGCCGGGCGAGGGTTCGTTTGCCGGCTCTATTCTGTCGCACGACTTCGTAGAAGCGGCGCTGATGCGTCGTGCTGGCTGGGGCGTCTGGATTGCCTACGACCTGCCGGGATCGTACGAAGAGCTGCCGCCGAACCTGCTGGACGAGCTCAAGCGTGACCGCCGCTGGTGTCATGGTAACCTGATGAACTTCCGCCTGTTCCTTGTTAAAGGGATGCACCCGGTTCACCGTGCGGTGTTCCTGACCGGCGTGATGTCGTATCTCTCCGCACCGCTGTGGTTTATGTTCCTTGCGCTCTCCACCGCGCTGCAGGTCGTCCATGCCCTGACGGAGCCGCAATACTTCCTGCAACCGCGGCAGCTGTTCCCGGTTTGGCCGCAGTGGCGTCCGGAGCTGGCGATCGCGCTGTTTGCCTCGACCATGGTGCTGCTGTTCTTGCCTAAGCTGCTCAGCATCATCCTGATCTGGTGCAAAGGCTCGAAAGAGTACGGCGGTTTCTTCCGCGTGACCCTTTCACTGCTGCTGGAAGTCCTGTTCTCCGTGCTGCTGGCGCCGGTGCGTATGCTGTTCCACACCGTGTTCGTGGTCAGCGCATTCCTGGGCTGGGAGGTGGTCTGGAACTCACCGCAGCGTGATGACGACTCCACGCCGTGGAGCGAAGCCTTTATGCGCCATGGTTCTCAGCTGCTGCTGGGTCTGGTGTGGGCGGCCGGGATGGCGTGGCTGGATCTGCGTTTCCTGTTCTGGCTGGCGCCGATTGTCTTCTCGCTGATCCTGTCGCCGTTTGTCTCCGTGATCTCCAGCCGTTCGACGGTGGGGCTGCGGACCAAACGCTGGAAGCTGTTCCTGATCCCGGAAGAGTATTCCCCGCCGCAGGTGCTGGTGGATACGGATCGTTACCTGGAGCAGAACCGCAATCGCACGCTGGATGACGGCTTCATGCACGCCGTGTTTAACCCGTCATTCAACGCCCTGGCAACGGCTATGGCGACGGCGCGTCACCGCGCAAGCCAGGTGCTGGAGATTGCCCGCGATCGTCACGTTGAGCAGGCGCTTAACGAGACTCCGGAAAAACTCAACCGCGACCGTCGTCTGGTCCTGCTGAGCGACCCGGTCACGATGGCGCGTCTTCACTACCGCGTGTGGTCCGCTCCGGAGAGATACTCTTCGTGGGTAAACTACTATAAGGAACTGAAACTTAACCCGCTGGCGTTGAAGGCGAAGTAAGTTGTTAAGTAGGGCGGGTAAGCGAAGCGACTCCCGCCAAATAAAATACCGGCTTAATCGCCGGTATTTTTTTAGAGGTTACTCATGAAAATAATCATCGTCGTACTGATGGCATGCCTGCTCAGCGGCTGCGGCAGTATCAACAGTCGCACCATTCCAGGGCAAGGCCACGGGAATCAGTATTACCCTGGCGTGAAATGGGATCTCCGTGATTCCGCATGGCGCTACCTGACCGTGCTCGATCTGCCGTTCTCGCTGATTTTCGACACGCTGCTGCTGCCGATTGATGCCAGCCACGGCCCTTACGAATAACCTAAATTAACGTTCGTCCCACTCATCGGCTGCGGTTTGACCTTCTTCCGTATCAAGCGGCGGCTCGAGCTGAAACTCACCCTCATCCCACTCGTGCAGGGTGTTCTCTTCCAGCCATTCCTGCCGAAGTTCGATTTCTTCATAGTCGCCGTCAAAGACGGCCTGCGCACCTTCACCACTTAATATCGGCAAACATTCCCCTTCTTCACCTTCATCGGCAAAGAATTCGGCCTGCCACATAATATCCCCATCCTGCAGAACGTATTTCTGGATATTAAGCTGTTGCACGTCAGCATCTTCTTCTTCAACGCCGGGGTTGTCGGCGAGGAACTCTTCACGAGCGGCATCAATAGCTTCTTCCAGCGTGGCGTACATGGTCATTGGTGTCTCCCTGTTTTCCAGAAGGTTTCAGGGAAAGAATAGCTGAATATCTGATTCTGCAAGTATGAATACGAAAATAAGCTGTCAGGCGTTCGTCTTATTCCGTCACCGGCCGTAACGCGCGGGATAAACTAAACCATGAATAAATGGCATTGAACAACACGACGCCCGCCGTCACGATAAAGACGGCGCGAAAACCGAAGCTGGCGGAGACCCCAGCCCCGAGCAGCGGTCCGGTGACGTTACCGATGTCCCGGAATGACTGGTTATAGCTGAAAATGCGCCCGGCAATCTGGTTCGTGGAGTTGTAAAC
Organism: Enterobacter sp. 241F3; assembly: GCF_034106785.1. Taxonomy (NCBI): domain Bacteria; kingdom Pseudomonadati; phylum Pseudomonadota; class Gammaproteobacteria; order Enterobacterales; family Enterobacteriaceae; genus Enterobacter; species Enterobacter sp. 241F3. The sequence continues at coordinate 747,541 of NZ_JAWNDD010000001.1, read as the reverse complement.
CAGCAGGGTCTGTACGGCGGGCAGTAACGCGCCGTCGGCGGCTCCCAGTAAAAAGCGCAGGACGCCCAGCTGCCATGGCGTTTGCACCATCGACATCGGGATAAGCAGCAGGACGGAAATCACCAGCGCGCAGATCAGTATTTTTTCCGGACCCACCCGGTCCCCCAGTTTTCCGAGCCTCGGGGCGCTCAGCAGCGCCGCCACGCCGGGTACGGACGCAATGAGTCCGCTGATGAACGCAATATTGCTGACGTTACACGCCAGATCGCGAACGTAAAGCGTCAGAATAGGGGCAATCGACCCGGTAGCCACCTGGATAATCATTGTCGTCACGAACAGGCTCAGCACCAGTCTGGGATTTTTGAGCGAGGTCAGCACTTCCCTGGCGTGGAGCATCTCTTTTTTGGCGACAGGCGTGAAGTTTTCACGAATACAGAGCAGGGTGACGATGAAGCACAGGAACAACACGCTGGCGGTGATAAAGAAAACCGGCCGCAGTCCATAGCTATCGGCCAGGAGTCCGCCGGCCAGTGGCCCCAGCAGGGCACCGCTCACGCCGCCGGTTGAGAGCGTGCCCAGCGCCCAGCCGCTTTTATGGCGGGGAATTTGTGTGGCAATCAGGGCGTTCGCGTTGGGAATAAATCCTCCCAGCAGGCCCAGCAGCGCGCGCAAAATCAGGAACTGCCAGACGTTTTGCGCCACGCCCATCAGCGCCATGATGATGGCCATCCCCAGCGCCGAACGCAGCAGCATGATTTTTCGCCCCTTGCGGTCGGCAAGGCCGCCCCAGAAGGGTGAGGCTATCGCGGAAAACAGGAACGTGATGCTGAATACCAGGCCGGACCACATATTGAGCGCACTGTGGCCCGTCACGCCCAGCTGTTCGACGTAGAGCGGCAGGAAAGGCATAACCAGGCTAAACGCCGCGCCGGTGAGGAAACAGCCAAGCCACGCAACCGTGAGGTTACGCTTCCAGTTTATGGGGGCATCTGAGGGTGACATAACAATCCGCATAATGAGGTGCCGAGCACCTGAAGCATGAAGTAATAAGCCTGCTAATTATGCGCCTGGGTTATGAATGCCGCAATGAGGGGGAGCTTTTAAAGCTAAAACAGCATGCGGCCCTGAGGGCCGCATGAGAATTAATAGCGAGACGGCGTGCCTTGTGGCCGCGTTTTAAAGCGGCGGTGCAACCACATGTACTGCTCGGGCGCCAGCATAATGCACTTCTCCACAACGCCGTTCATCCAGCGCGCGGTCGTTTCCGCATCGTCGAGCGGCGGCGCGAGTTCCGGCTCCAGCATCATCAGCTCGTAGCCTGAACCATCCGGCTTACGGCGGGGAACAAAAGGCACGATGGCGGCTTTGGACATCCGCGCCAGCATCCAGGTTCCGGTCGTTGTGGCGGCCTCTTCAACGGCGAAGAAGGGGACAAATACGCTGGCCTGCGGGCCATAGTCGTGGTCGGGGGCGTACCAGACCACTTCACCGGATTTCAGCGCGCGGATCATTCCCTTCAGATCTTTACGGTCGATCATGCTTTTGTTGGAGCGCATGCGGCCATTGGTCTGGATTAAATCGATGACCGGGTTATCGTTAGGGCGATAAACGCCAATGCCCGGCGCCTGCATGCCGAACATGCGCGCCCCGATTTCGAGCGTCAGGAAATGGACGCCGATCAGCAGAACGCCCGTCTGGTTGGCCTGAAGCGTATGCACCGGATCCATGCCGGTGCCCGTCACCTCGCTCCAGCGAGCCATGCGTTTGTCCGGCCAGAACCACGCCATGCCGGTTTCCATAAGGCCCATCCCGACGGATTCGAAATTCTTCGCGACCATATCGTGACGCTCTGACTCGCTCATCTGCGGAAAACACAGCTCAAGATTGCGGTACGCGATTCTGGCTCGACGTTTCATAAACAGTTGCGCGAAGCGGCCCAGAAATTTACCCAACCGAAAAATAACAGGGTAGGGAAGCTGTACCAGAAGCCATAAAAAGCCGATGCCAAGCCAGGTCAACCAATAGCGGGGATGCAAAAGGGCGGCAGTAAATTTTGGTAACTGGGTCATGTCTTTCCTGTGTTCAAACGTCCTGTTTTGCTAGTGTCTCATTTTTTGAGACGTAGCCAAAATATCTGCTTTCGAAGCGTGCACGAATACAGCAATTGTTAAGCCTGATTAATCAGGGTGTGTGAAATGTAGCGTAAATTGTGTGGATGTAAATTGGTTTTGTTTGCTATATGATGCCGACCGATTTTTCATTCTCTCTAACGAATCCAGGACAGTACACCATGCCAGTGTTACATAACCGCGTTTCGAATGAGATGTTAAAAGCGCGTATGTTGGCTGAAACCGAACCGCGCACAACCATCTCATTCTATAAATACTTCACGATCGACGATCCGCAGGCGACCCGCGATGCGCTTTATCAGGCGTTCACGGCGCTTAACGTCTTCGGCCGCGTCTACCTTGCTCGTGAAGGCATCAACGCGCAGATTAGCGTACCGGAAAGCAAAGTCAGCGCCTTCCGTGACGTACTTTATCAGTTTGACCCTGCACTCGACGGCTTACGCCTGAACATTGCCCTGGATGATGACGGGAAATCCTTCTGGGTGCTGCGCATGAAGGTGCGTGAACGCATCGTGGCGGACGGTATCGACGATCCTGAGTTTAACCCGTCGGACGTCGGTGAATACCTGAAGGCGGCGGAAGTGAATGCGATGCTGGACGATCCGGATGCCGTATTCATTGATATGCGTAACCACTATGAGTACGAAGTGGGACATTTCGAGAACGCTATGGAAATCCCGGCTGATACCTTCCGCGAGCAATTGCCCAAAGCGGTTGAGATGATGCAGGAGCATAAAGATAAAAAGATCGTTATGTACTGCACCGGCGGTATCCGCTGTGAGAAAGCCAGCGCGTGGATGAAGCACAACGGCTTCAATAAGGTCTGGCACATTGAAGGCGGCATTATCGAGTACGCTCGTCGCGCCCGTGAGCAGGGGTTGCCGGTACGCTTTATCGGGAAAAACTTTGTCTTTGACGAGCGGATGGGTGAGCGTATCTCTGAAGACGTTATTGCCCAGTGCCATCAGTGCGGCGCGCCGTGCGATACCCACACCAACTGCAAAAACGACGGCTGCCATCTGCTGTTCATTCAGTGCCCGGCCTGTGCCGAGAAGTTTAACGGCTGCTGTAGCGAGCTGTGCAGTGAAGAGAGCATCCTGCCGGAAGAAGAGCAGCGTCGCCGTCGCGCAGGACGTGAAAACGGCAACAAGATTTTTAATAAATCACGCGGTCGTCTGAATACCAAACTGGGTATCCCTGACCCGGAATGATAATAACGCCCGGCACGGTGAAAACCTGCCGGGCGAAGTTATTATGATTTCTGCTGTACCCCTTCAACGGAAATAATCAGCTCCACGTCCTGAGACGCCGGGCCTAAATCCGTTGTGATATTAAAATCTTTCAGGTGAATTTTCCCTGCCGCTTCAAAGCCTGCGCGTTTACCGCCCCACGGATCGTCACCCTGGCCCAGTAATTTAGCATCAAGCGTGACCGGTTTGGTTACGCCGTTAAGCGTCAGGTTGCCGGTAATATTCAGCTTATCACCGTCTTTCTTCACCTCAGTAGAAGTGAAGGTCGCCTGCGGGAATTTCGCGACGTTGAGGAACTCCCCACTTCGCAGGTGTTTATCGCGCTCTGCGTGGTTCGTGTCGACGCTGTTCGTATTAATCGTCACATTGACTTTATCGGCCGCGGGATTTTTCTCGTCAAAGGTGAACGTGCCGTCAAAATCCTTAAAGGTGCCGTACAGCCAGCTGTAGCCCAGGTGCTGAATACGGAAATTGACGAAAGCGTGCTGGCCCTCTTTATCAATTTTATAATCCGCCGCCACGGCATTACCGGCGGTGAATAACAGAGAACCCAGGGCGATACCCAGCAGGTGTTTTTTCATTTTATGCTCCAGAGTCAACTGACGAGCGGCCAAGCATGCGCTTTAGCGTATCGTCTTTATCAATAAAATGGTGTTTGAGGGCGGCAAGCCCGTGAAGTACGGACAGGATCACCACGCTCCAGGCAAGCCAGAGGTGAACTACCCCCGCCGTATCGGCCTGCGCCCCGGCATCGCTAAGCGTTGCCGGAACCTCGAACAGGCCAAAAACGTTAATCGGCTTACCGTCAGCCGTCGAAATGAGATAGCCGCTAATCAGGATGGCAAACAGCAGCGCATAGAGGGCAATATGCGCGGCGACTGCACTAACGCGGGTAAATTTGCTGTGAGACGTTGGCGCGGCGGGCGGCGGGGAGATATGTCGCCAGATCACGCGGAAGACCAGCCCCAGCATCAGCAGGACACCAATACTTTTATGCAACTCTGGCGCCTGGTGATACCAGCCATCGTAATAGCTGAGCGTGACCATCCAGAGCCCAAGTCCAAACATACCGTAGACGGCAAGAGCAAATATCCAGTGCAAACTTATGGATATTATTCCGTAGCGCCGGGAGGAGTTACGCAATTGCATCAGAATGTCCATTTTCATATTAACCGAAAGGTAAAAATGAACGGGAAGAGGTGATATTGCAACTGAAATAATTGTCTATTGATTTTTATTTTATTTATTTCAGCGTTTTTGAACAGGATCAATAAATGTAATTCAATGTCTTCGTGCAAGATGAAATTGAGAGTTTCAGCAAACCTAAATAAACGTCAATTATTGTCAATCATGCTTTTCAATAAAATACGATGTAAACAAAATCAATAATGGCCAGCAGCGCCCACAGTAAGATATAGAGCATAAAATGCTCGCGAATATTATTCATAAGAAAGTTAACGATCCTGCGCATAACGCCCCAACATGCAGTGTAAATGAAACGGGCTCCGGGACGTCCGGAGCCCGTGGCGGATTATCCGTTAAAACGCGAGAGGGAGAAGGGCGTCAGATCAAACTGCGGCGTGATGCCCTGGGCAAACTGTGCGGCGATCTCGCCCAGCACGGACGCGAACTTAAAGCCATGGCCGCTCAGCCCGGTAATCAGCAGGACGTTGTCATGCCCCGGCAGGGTATCAATGATAAAGTCTTCATCCGGCGTGTTGTCGTAGGTACAGGCCGCGCCATACAGCAAGCCGCCAACGCCTGGAAGAATATTGCGCAGGAACGAGAAGGCCTCTGAACCATCCTGTGGCCAGGCGCCGAAGGGTTTACGCTCTTCAGGGGAGGCGATAGCCTGGCCCCCGTTGTGTTTACCGATTTTCAGCGCGTCTTTCTCGGAAGGGAAACCGTAGAACTGATCGCCATTCGGCAATTCGCCGGTAAAGGCCGGGAATTTATTCTGCGCGCTGTAGCGCCCATCCGACTGGAACCAGGAGAAGACCTTACGCACCGGCTGGACAGGCAGTTCCGGCAGCAGGCGCGTGACCCAGGTTCCTGCGCTGACGAGCAGGCGGGACGCTGAATAGTCGCCGTCAATAGTCGTTACCGTGACGCCATTATCGTCATGGGTTATGGCCTCTACCGGACAGTTAAACAGCTGCGCGCAGCCGGCTTTCGCGGCAAGATCGATCCAGGTTTTGATCGCCGTTTCACAGTGCAGCACGCCGGAGTGGGCTTCAAAGAGGCCAATGTAATCGTCGGGGACGGTAATTTCAGGCCAGCGCGCGGTAATGCCCGTCGCGTCCAGCTTCTCGACATCAAGATTAAAGGCTTTTGCGCTGCGCTCGACGCTGGCGAGAAAATCAGAATGGGAAGGGCCAAGGTTGATAACGCCGGTACGCTCGAAAATACGCTCTTCGGTCTGCTTCGCCAGCTCGTCCCACAGCGTCTGGGCGCGAAGCACCAGCGGTACATAGCGCTCGCCTTCTCCATACGCGTGGCGCATGAGGCGGGTATCGCCATGATGGCTGCCCTCTGAATGAGGAGGAAGGTGGGCATCGATCATCAGGACCTTCAGGCCTGCCTGTGTTGCGTAATAACCGGCGGCGGAACCCACGGAGCCGCTACCAATAATGATTAAGTCGTATTTCATATGCATCTCATAAACTGACGTTTTGTTAGCAGAGTAATTAACAACGCGGGGTTAGACAAGGGAGAAATAAATAAGGCACCGCGAGGGTGCCTGTAGAGAGAAAAGTGGGCATAAGCTTAGTGCCGTTTATACTCATTTTCCTGATAGTCGCCAGATTCTATTTTTGCAATACCTGCTTCTAAAATAGAAATAAACTGACGGGCGACGTCTGTTGTTAGCCACAGCGTCTGTCCAACTTCCGCTTCTTCACGGTTGAGTTGATTCGGGGTCTGGTAGTGCAAACGCAGCATCAGCGCATCGTAGCTATCTACGGTACTGATATCCCAGCCAACCAGTGGATGGGTCTGGATCACTTCACTATTCTTTTCCATTATAACCCCCTTAATGCGTGTTAGAAGACAACGGCTTTGAGGTTCAATGCATGTTTTTCTGAAAGCATCTTCAGTATACCAAGTAATAAGGGTTCCGACGGGAAAAATAAACAGCTGGCAACACATTTTTCTGCTTTTTAGGATTGTTCGAACAATAAAACACCATCTTGTTCACGATTCTTAAAGAAGATGCCGAATTAATTTGAACTTGCAGGATTTTTAGACAAAAAAAAGCCGGGGCGACCCGGCAAAAAACACAATGAGGGAGCAGTGTTAATCTGTGATAAACCAGTCGTCTGCGCTTTCCCACGTTTCCTGCAGGATTTCGCTGATGCGATCTTTATCTTCTTTCGCAGCACCAATGACGGAGAGGTTGTTCGCCGCGGCGTAACGCACCGTTACGGCGCCCGCGTTATCGGGAAAGGTGTTGTTAATACGGCGGGATAATTCGCCTGCCAGTGCATCAAGCGCGCCGGCAGGCAGAACGGTAGTTTTGGCTATGGTGACTTCAATACGCATAAATGCCCCCTGTGTAATATACTGTTTATTTATACAGGTATATTATCTGTTTGACAACAAGGGGGATTGATTTTTTAACGTTTTACCGTCCAGCTTACGGTTTCGCCCGCCAGGAATGGGATCAGCGTGTCATTCGTCAGGGCAATGGACTCCTCAACGTGGCTCGCTTTCCGCTCCAGCTCGATGAAGGTGTCGTTGACCGGCAGGCCGTAGAAGCGCGGGCCGTTAAGGGAGCAGAATGCTTCGAAATGTTCCAGCGCGTTCATCTCTTCAAATACGGTTGCGTAGCTGGCAAGCGCCGTTGGGGCGTTGAAGCAGCCTGCACAGCCGCAGCTCGCCTCTTTACGATGGCGGGCGTGAGGTGCGGAGTCGGTACCGAGGAACGCGCGGGAGAACCCGCTGGCGACCAACTCGCGCAGCGCCTGCTGGTGGATGTTGCGTTTGAGGATAGGCAGACAGTACAGGTGAGGGCGCACCCCGCCCACCAGCATGTGGTTACGGTTAAACATCAGGTGCTGTGGCGTAATGGTGGCGGCGATAAGATCGTTGCCGTCACGCACGTACTCTGCCGCGTCTTTGGTGGTGATATGCTCAAATACCACTTTTAGCGCGGGCAGGCGCTGGCGCAAAGGCTCCATCACGGTCTCGATAAAACGGGCTTCACGGTCGAAGATATCAATCTCCGCGTGCGTGACTTCACCATGGACCAGCAGCGGCATACCCAGTTTCTGCATGCGTTCCAGAACCGGCATGATGGCATCAATGCTGGTGACGCCGTGGCTGGAGTTGGTGGTGGCATTCGCCGGGTAGAGTTTCGCTGCCGTAAAGACGCCTTTGTTAAACCCACGCTCCACTTCGTTCGGGTCCAGCGAGTCGGTCAGATAGCAGGTCATCAGCGGGGTAAAATCGTGTCCCGCAGGCACGGCATCCAGGATGCGCTGGCGATAGGCTATCGCGGCATCGACGGTGGTGACTGGTGGAACCAGGTTAGGCATTACAATCGCGCGGCCATAAATTTCGCTGGTATAAGGCACGACGGTTTTCAGCATATCGCCATCGCGCAGATGGATATGCCAGTCGTCAGGGCGGCGGATTTTAAGAACCTGGGGTTGTGCAGTCATGGAAGCTCCGGCTTGTCAGGAATCAGTCATAAGGATGGCTGTTTTTGCCGGACACAAATCATAAGCGGAAACGTTTTCGTTTGCACACTTTTCCGTGAAAAAAAGGGCGCCGCAGCGCCCTTCAGTTTAATCGGTGAAAGGAATGATAATTTCGCCCGGTTTCACCTCTATGCCCTTTGCGTATTTTTTCGCCAGGGCTTCACCCTTGCTTTTGTCTTCACTTAAGACGTACGCGGGCTGCTGGTTAAAATAATTACGCAGCGACTGGTTCAGATAGGGCATCAGGGTTTGCAGAACCGGTGCCATCTTGTCCGGAGACACCTGCGCATCGACCACTTCCATCTCCTGCAGGAAAATCGCCCCTTTCTCTTTGTTGAAAACAGGGAGTGCCTTCAGCTTGAGCTTGATGTTGGCTTTCTGATTGCCAAACAGGGAGGACATATCGAGGTCCGCATCACCGGCCAGGGTGACTTTGTTTGGCTCTTCACGTCCGATCTGGCTACTCAGGTTTGTGAGCACGATATGCGCGTCTGCCAGCCCCGGCACGCCAATGTCTTTCGAGAAATTGTTATGTTTTTCCAGCGCCTGATTAATTTCCTGTTCACTGACGGTATATTGCGTGAGCTGGTTACAGCCAACCAGCAGGCCGCTGACAACTAATGCAGCGGCAAAGAAAATTTTCTTCATAGTGTTCCTCAACGAAAAATCGGCGCTTCTGTCCTGTTACGCCAGTATGTCAGCGTGAATGGGCAGAAACCAGCAGAAAAAACTGAGAAGTGGGGCGGGAGAGGCTCCCGCCCGAGGGAAAGGCTACGCGCCAGGCTCGAGCATGCCGCTCGCGCTGCGTTTCTGGCTGAACTGCCACCACAGGGCGAGTAGCGTCATAAAGCCCACCGCGCCCAGCATCATCCACGGGAGTTCAGGTTGATTTAACGCTTTGCCGGCATCAAACAACCAGCCGCCCCCGGCGTAACCTAATGCCCCGCCGAGCGCCAGCCCCAGGCGGCTGAACCCCATATAGCTGCCGCGCGCACGCGCATCCGCAAGCGAGGCGCTCAGCGTTTCGCGGGCAGGCTCAGCGATGATTGAGCCAATATAGAACGTGCAAATCAGCGTAAACAGCTGCTGGAGCGTGTTCACCAGGCCAATCGGCATCATGCTCAGCGTCATCAGAAACAGCCCGGCCATCAGGCGATGTTCCAGACGAAAACGTCGCTCGCTCCAGCGGGCAACTGGATAAAGCAGCGTTAACGACAGGCAGGCTTCAATGGCGTACATCCATTTTACGGCTGCAGGCGTGCCCGCAATATCGTTAACCATGATCGGCAGCATCAGCATGACCTGTACGGCCAGCATGTAGTAGCCCGTCAGGGTCAACACATAGGTGACAAAACGCCTGTCGCGCAGGACCCGGCCAAGCCCTTCCCGGACCGGCGCTTTGACCGTCGACAGCTTCCAGGCGGGCAGGAACAGGCCATTAAACAGCGCGCACAGAATAAAGAGCACCGCCCCAGCCGCACAGACCAGACGGAAGTCATACTGCAGCAGCCAGCTTCCCAGCAGGGCGCCGATAACCGCCCCGGCACTGTCCTGCATCATCAGAATCGAGAAGAAACGGCCGCGGTGCTGAGGGCGAATAAGCTTCACCACCAGCGCGGTACGTGGCGGATCGAACAGCGTGCCCCCGATGCCGGAGAGAAAGCAGGAGAACCAGAGCAGCCAGGGCTCCTGGGCGACCGCCATCGTGGCAAACCCTGCCGCGCGCAGCAGCATACCGGTAACGATCATCGGTTTAGCGCCAAAGCGGTCGGCGATAGCCCCGCCAAAGACGCCCAGACCCTGCTGGACAAACTGGCGTAGCCCCAGGGCAATGCCGACCATTAATGCCGCCCAGCCCATTTGATCGACAAAGCGGATCGATATAAGGGGAAAAACGACAAAAAAGCCGAGCACGACTAGCATGTTATCGACGAGCAGGAAATATTTACCCAGGCTCCTGGCCTGTGATACGCGGGACATTTTCCCTCCAGGGAAAATAAGATGGTGAGCACGCTAACATTCTGCGGTGTCGCCGCGTTTTTTCCCACCCCCGGGCGTGACAATATTTTTTTATCAAAAGGCTGCTTTGATAGAGAGTTCTCATCGAAAATAGTGAAAAGCGAGCAAAATGGTATGTCACTGTTTTCACAGACGCCGCAGGCGCAGGTATAGTAAAGCTAATGGGTAAGCAGAAGTGACGGGAAGGAGTGGGATCGATGTTTGGCTATCGCAGTAATGTGCCAAAAGTGCGTCTGACAACGGACAGGCTGGTCGTTCGTCTGGTGCATGAGCGTGATGCCTGGCGTCTGGCGGATTATTACGCCGAGAATCGCCAGTTTTTAAAACCCTGGGAACCCGTTCGGGATGAGAGCCATTGTTACCCTTCCGGCTGGCAGGCGCGTCTCAGCATGATTACGGAATTTCACAAGCAGGGCAGCGCGTTTTATTTCGCGCTGCTGGATCCCGAAGAGAAAGAGATTATCGGGATCGCCAATTTTTCAAACGTGGTGCGCGGGTCGTTTCACGCCTGCTACCTTGGATACTCCATCGGCCAGAAATGGCAGGGGCAGGGGCTGATGTACGAGGCGTTAACGGTGGCGATCCGCTATATGCAACGCACGCAGCATATCCATCGCATCATGGCGAACTATATGCCGCATAATCAGCGCAGCGGCAATTTGCTGGCGCGTTTAGGGTTCGAGAAAGAGGGTTACGCCAAAGACTATCTGCTGATTGACGGAGAGTGGCGCGACCACGTTCTGACGGCGTTAACCACCCGGGACTGGACCGCAGGTCGTTAAGGAGAAAAGATGAAGTATCAGCTAAACGGTACAGAAGCGCGCGTGATTGGGTGCTTACTCGAAAAACAGGTCACCACGCCGGAGCAGTATCCGCTCTCCGTCAACGCCGTGACCATGGCCTGCAACCAGAAAACCAACCGCGAGCCGGTGATGAACCTCAGCGAGCATGACGTTCAGGGCGTGCTGGATGCGTTGGTAAAACGCCACTATCTGCGCACCGTCAGCGGCTTCGGCAACCGCGTGACCAAGTACGAACAGCGCTTTTGTAACTCCGAATTCGGTGACCTGAAGTTGAGCAGCGCGGAAGTGGCGGTCATCACCACGCTGCTGCTGCGCGGGGCGCAGACGCCGGGAGAACTGCGCACGCGCGCTTCCCGTATGCATGAGTTCAGCGATATGCAGGAAGTTGAGCAGACCCTGGAAGGGCTGGCTTCTCGCGAAGACGGCCCGTACGTGGTGCGTCTGGCGCGCGAGCCGGGCAAACGTGAAAGCCGCTATATGCATCTGTTCAGCGGCGACGTCGATGTCGCTACCGTGGAGAGCGACGCGATATCCTCAGCAGGCACAGACACTCTTGCCGCGCGCGTAGAAGCGCTGGAAGAAGAGGTCGCCGGGCTGAAACAGCGTCTGGATGCCTTGCTGGCACATCTGGGAGACTGACGGTGAAAAAATTACGCGTAGGCGTGGTGGGGCTGGGCGGCATCGCGCAAAAAGCCTGGCTGCCTGTTTTAGGTGCGGCGACGGACTGGACCCTGCAAGGGGCATGGTCACCCACGCGAGAAAAGGCAGAACGTATCTGCGAAACCTGGCGCATTCCGTACGCTGCCTCCCTGCAGGATCTGGCCCGCGAGTGTGATGCGGTTTTTGTGCATACCTCAACGGCAACTCACTATCAGGTGGTGAGCGAGCTGCTCAATGCGGGGGTTCACGTCTGCGTGGATAAACCGCTGGCGGAAAATGTTCCGGACGCGGAACGTCTGATCGAACTGGCGGCGCGCAAAAAACTGACGCTGATGGTGGGCTTCAACCGCCGCTTCGCGCCGCTTTACCAGCAGCTTAAGGCACAGTCGGGCACGCTTTCCTCGCTGCGAATGGATAAGCACCGTACCGACAGCATTGGGCCAAACGATCTGCGGTTCACCCTTCTGGATGATTACCTGCATGTGGTGGATACGGCGCTGTGGCTGACCAACGGTAATGCGCAGCTGAAAAGCGGCACCCTCGTGACAAACGATCAGGGGCAAATGGTCTACGCTGAACACCACTTTTCCGTTGAGCATCTTCAGATTACCACCAGCATGCACCGTCGGGCGGGTAGCCAGCGTGAATCCGTGCAGGCGGTGAGCGACGGCGCGCTGTACGACATTACGGACATGCGCGAGTGGCGGGAAGAGAAGGGCAACGGCGTGGTGACGCTCCCGGCGCCAGGCTGGCAGAGCACCCTCGAGCAGCGCGGTTTCGCAGGATGCGCCCGCCACTTTATCACCTGCGTGCAAAATCAGACGGTTCCTGAAACGTCCGGCGAGCAGGCCATTATGGCGCAGCGCATTGTAGAAAGGCTCTGGCGCGATGCCATGAGTGAATAACTCGCTGTAACATCTGCGGATAGTAATTCGTTGAAATCCGGGTAGACTAAGCGCCGCTTGTAGGCTTTGCCGGGTGGCGCTTACGCTTGCCCGTCCTGGAAATCCGTATGGTTCTGGAAATTCACGTTAATGAACTTATTAAAATCGCTGGCGGCCGTCAGCTCGATGACCATGTTTTCCCGCGTGCTGGGTTTTGCACGCGACGCCATTGTGGCAAGGGTATTTGGTGCAGGGATGGCCACGGACGCCTTTTTCGTCGCGTTCAAATTGCCGAACCTGCTGCGTCGTATTTTTGCTGAAGGGGCGTTTTCCCAGGCATTCGTGCCCATTCTGGCGGAATATAAAAGCAAGCAGGGTGAAGACGCGACGCGCGTCTTTGTTTCTTATGTCTCCGGATTGCTGACGCTGGCTTTAGCTGTGGTGACCGTACTCGGGATGCTGGCCGCGCCCTGGGTAATTATGGTGACCGCGCCCGGGTTTGCCGATACGGCTGACAAATTTGCCCTGACCTCGCAGCTTTTGCGCATTACCTTCCCCTATATTCTGCTCATCTCGCTGGCCTCGCTGGTGGGGGCTGTCCTGAATACCTGGAACCGCTTCTCTGTCCCGGCGTTTGCGCCGACGTTTCTCAACGTCAGCATGATCGGTTTTGCCCTGTTCGCCGCGCCGCACTTTAACCCGCCGGTGCTGGCGCTGGCCTGGGCGGTTACCGTCGGCGGCGTGCTGCAGCTGGCGTACCAGCTGCCGCATCTGAAAAAAATCGGCATGCTGGTGCTGCCGCGCATCAATTTCAAAGATGCCGGAGCGATGCGCGTGATCAAGCAGATGGGGCCCGCCATTCTCGGCGTCTCAGTCAGCCAGATCTCGCTTATCATCAACACCATCTTTGCCTCTTTCCTCGTGTCCGGTTCGGTTTCCTGGATGTACTACGCCGACCGTCTGATGGAGTTTCCGTCCGGGGTGCTGGGCGTGGCGCTGGGGACCATTCTGCTGCCGTCGCTGTCGAAAAGTTTTGCCAGCGGCAATCACGATGAATATTGCCGCCTGATGGACTGGGGATTACGTCTCTGCTTCCTGCTGGCCCTGCCAAGCGCGGTGGCGCTGGGTATTCTGGCTAAACCGTTAACGGTGTCGCTCTTCCAGTACGGGAAATTCACCGCTTTTGATGCTGCCATGACCCAGCGCGCGCTGATTGCCTACTCGGTCGGATTGATGGGGCTGATCGTCGTCAAGGTGCTGGCGCCAGGGTTCTACTCGCGTCAGGACATCAAAACGCCGGTAAAAATTGCCATCGTGACGCTGATTATGACGCAGCTGATGAACCTGGCGTTTATTGGGCCGCTGAAGCATGCAGGCCTGTCATTATCGATTGGTCTGGCGGCCTGTCTGAATGCCGGGCTATTATACTGGCAGCTGCGCAAGCAGGATATTTTTACGCCGCAGCCGGGCTGGGGGAGTTTCCTGGCGCGTCTGATCGTTGCGGTACTGGTAATGTCTGCCGCGCTGCTTGGCATGATGTACGTGATGCCGGAATGGTCCCTGGGCACCATGCCTTACCGTCTGATGCGGCTGATGGCCGTGGTAGGCGTTGGGGTGGTGGCTTATTTTGCCACGCTCGCGGTGCTGGGGTTCAAAGTGAAAGAGTTTGCCCGCCGTACGGCATAAACGCCAAAAGGGGAGTTCACCTTATGGTGCTCCCCGCTGCATGATTTGTCGCTCAGGCGTCAAATCGAAATCTTTTTAACTCCCGCAATACGCGCAGTCGCTGTCTGACCATCCGCACCGTACAGTCCGGTTTCTTTATGCGGTTTCAATACCTCAAGCGCCTGCTGGTTACGCTCAATCTGACCTTCCAGTAGCCAGCCGTTGTGCTGATTAAGATCGCGCAGATGCTGGGTTTTTTCGGTAATGGTTTGCCAGCGCTCAATAATATCGTCATTGGCGCTACGCTTAGGATCCTGCTCAGCGCGGCGCTGCTGCTCCAGATAATCCAGCGTCGCCAGGAGTGAACTCTTATCTTCAGTAATACGCTGCAGCGCACTGCCGTTGATGTGACCGGAAGAGAGATGCTGTTGTTCAGCGTCCATTACCGTTTTCAGGTCGTTAAGAACAACCGTCATTTGATCCAGTATTTCTGACAGTCGACTCATACGGTTAGTTACTCTGTAAGAAACTCTGTGCTTCCTGAATCAGGGCGTCAGCGATTTTGCTGGTGTCCATTTTCAGCTCACCGTTACGAATAGCCGTTTTCAGCGCTTCAACACGTTCCATATTGATATCGTTGCTGCCTGGCTGCATCAGTTTTGCCTGCGCGTCGCTCAGGGTAACGCTGGTGCTGTTGGACGTTGACGGTTTTTCCAGACGCGTTTTCTGCGCAGGAGCGTCATTCGTTTCGCGAGGTTGTACAGCGCTTACCGGCTTCAGGGCTGATGTACGATCAATGCTCATAGTGTTGTCCTCATCGAGGGTTCGCGGCGTTTGCGCCTGATATCATCATTAGTGGAATATTTATCGGCACGCGCAGCGAAATCTTTAGAAAGATTATAGGTTAATCAGAATATTCCCATCAGCATCGACGGTTCCGCTCACCACCTGGCCTGAGGACATTCTGACGCGGGCGTTTTGCGCCACCGCGGCATTGTTTAACGCTTTCCCTTCACTGTTGATGCTAAAGCCATCTCCGTTGGCCACCACCATCACCTGTTGACCCGCTTTTACCCGCCATGCCTGACGCAGCATTGAGAGCTGTATCGGCTGGCCGGGGGCGACATCACGCAGGCTGACGGCGTCCTGTGCCTGGTTCATATCGAGCATGGTGCGTGGCGGCAGCTGATCCAGACGCCCGCGTTTTAACGTCACGCTGTTCGTCTGCAGCACGCTGCCGCGCGCAATGGGCACGGCGGCGACAACATAATTGCCCGTCGCCTGAACTGCAACCTGTAAATAGCGTTTTTCGTTGGCGCAGCGTGCCAGCACGTTCACATTCCCCCAGAGCTTTGTGAACCCTACCACGCTGAAGGACGGCTGGTCACACGTCGGGTACAGATTCGGTGGCGTGCGCACGGTAACGGTCACGTCATCGCTAAAGCCTGCCAGTTTTTCAGCAAAAAAAGCCGTCAGCCGATCCTGTAAGCCATCAGCCTGCACCAGAGGACTAAACAGCAAGAAAGCTGCCACCAGGCCACGTTTTAACGTTTGCATCGCAAGTTCCACCGTTTCCAGAGTTGAATGAATTTTACCTGCAGTGGTTTTGCATCAACGCAATAAATAGCGACGCATTTTGCGCTTATTCCGTCGATAGGGGAGACCGGGTGAGATTTAAGCTGTGAACTGAAATTTTGCCATCAGCGGAGGAGACATGCTCGATAAACTCGACGCCGCGTTACGTTTTCAGCAGGAAGCGCTCAACTTACGCGCCCAGCGGCAGGAGATTTTAGCCGCCAACATCGCTAACGCCGATACCCCAGGGTTTCAGGCGCGCGATATTGATTTTTCCAGTGAACTCAAAAAGGTGATGGAGCGTGGACGTGCCGAAGGAACGGGTGTTGCACTCGCCATGACATCCTCTCGCCATATTCCTGCTCAGGCGATGACCGCGCCAGCGACCGATTTACTTTACCGCATTCCCGATCAGCCCTCACTCGACGGTAACACCGTGGATATGGACCGGGAGCGTACGCAGTTTGCCGATAACAGCCTGAAATACCAGACGGGCCTGACCGTACTCGGCGGACAAATCAAAGGCATGATGAACGTCCTGCAGGGGGGGAACTGATAGATGGCCTTGTTGAATATTTTTGATATTGCCGGTTCGGCGTTAACCGCGCAGTCCAAACGCCTGAACGTGGCCGCCAGTAACCTGGCGAACGCCGACAGCGTAACCGGACCCGACGGCCAGCCTTATCGTGCCAAACAGGTTGTCTTTCAGGTCGATGCGGCGCCGGGCGCGGCGACGGGCGGTGTGAAGGTGTCTGATGTGGTAGAGAGCCAGGCGCCGGACAGGCTGGTGTATGAGCCGGGTAACCCGCTCGCGGATGCCAGCGGATACGTGAAAATGCCAAACGTGGATGTGGTGGGTGAGATGGTGAACTCCATGTCGGCTTCCCGTAGCTACCAGGCCAACGTCGAAGTGCTTAATACCGTGAAGAGCATGATGCTCAAAACACTCACTCTCGGCCAGTAAAGGAGACATGCATGTCCATCGCCGTAAATGTGAATGATCCTACGAACTCGGGTGTTAATAACACGAAGAGTACGACGGGTTCTAACTCCCTGACCGGAAGCAATGCCTCCGATCTTCAGGGCAGCTTTCTGACGCTGCTGGTGGCGCAGCTTAAGAACCAGGATCCCACCAACCCAATGCAGAACAACGAACTGACCACGCAGCTTGCGCAGATCAGCACCGTGAGCGGCATTGAGAAGCTCAACACTACCCTCGGTGCCGTTTCCGGCCAGATTGGCAGCAGCCAGTCTCTGCAGGCAGCGAGCCTGATTGGTCACGGGGTGATGATCCCTGGAACCACGATTCTGGCGGGCACCAGCACCACTGAAGGGAACACCACAACGACCACCACGCCGTTTGGCGTTGAGCTGCAGCAGGCGGCGGAGAAAGTTACCGCAACCATTACCGACAGCAACGGCACGGTCGTGCGCACCATTGATATCGGTGAGCTGAAGGCGGGCGTTCACACCTTTACGTGGGATGGCAGCCTGACCGACGGCACTAAAGCACCAAACGGTTCTTACAAAGTAGCGATCAGCGCCAGCAACGGGACGACCCAGCTGGTGGCGCAGCCGCTGCAGTTCGCGCTGGTCCAGGGCGTGATTAAAGGAAGCGACGGCAACAAACTGGATTTGGGAACCTCTGGTTCCACCACACTCGACGAAGTTCGGCAGATTATCTAAGCCTTAACACTTATCAGGAGTAAGTCATGGCCTTTTCTCAAGCGGTCAGCGGCCTGAATGCTGCGGCCACCAACCTGGACGTCATTGGCAACAACATCGCCAACTCCGCGACCTATGGTTTTAAATCCGGTTCTGCTTCTTTTGCAGACATGTTTGCCGGTTCCAAAGTGGGTCTGGGCGTTAAAGTTGCAGGCATCACTCAGGACTTTAGCGACGGCACAACCACCAACACCGGCCGTGGCCTGGACGTTGCCATCAGCCAGAACGGGTTCTTCCGTATGGTCGATTCTAACGGTTCTGTGTTCTACAGCCGTAACGGCCAGTTCAAACTGGATGAAAACCGTACGCTGGTTAACATGCAGGGCATGCAGCTGACGGGCTACCCGGCAGCAGGAACGCCTCCAACCGTTCAGACCGGTGCGAATCCTCAGGCGATTACTATCCCGAATACCCTGATGGCGGCGAAATCAACCACCACCGCCACGCAGCAGATCAACCTGAACTCAACCGATCCTGTTCAAACCGCCCCCTTCGATGCGACCAACCCGGATACCTATAACAAAAAAGGTACCGTGACCGTATTCGACAGCCAGGGTAACGCCCATAACATGTACGTCTACTACGTTAAGACGGCCAACAATAAATGGGATCTTTACACTCAGGACGGCAGCGTTGCGGGTTCTGCTGCGACGAAAGCGGCGCAGATGAACTTTGATGCGAACGGTAACCTGGCGGGTGTCTATAACTACGACGCGGCGGGCGTGCTGAGCGCAACGCCAAACGCCACGCCGGCCATTAACATCACCACGGGTTCTGTCAGCGGTGCGACGGCGGCGACCTTCTCCCTGAGTTTCCAGAACTCCATGCAGCAGAACACCGGTGCAAACAGCGTGGTGGCAACCAATCAGAACGGCTATAAGCCGGGCGATCTGGTGAGCTACCAGATCAACGACGATGGCACCGTGGTGGGAAGCTACTCTAACGAACAGTCTCAGGTTCTGGGTCAGATCGTGCTGGCAAACTTCGCCAACAACGAAGGCCTGAAGTCTGAAGGCGACAACGTCTGGTCTGCCACACAGTCTTCCGGCGTGGCGCTGCTGGGTACCGCGGGCACCGGTAACTTCGGCAAGCTGACCAACGGCGCGCTGGAAGCCTCCAACGTGGATATGAGTAAAGAACTGGTGAACATGATCGTCGCGCAGCGTAACTATCAGTCGAACGCGCAGACCATCAAAACCCAGGACCAGATCCTCAACACGCTGGTTAACCTGCGTTAAGCGGCTAACAGGAAAGCGCAATGGATCACGCAATATATACCGCGATGGGCGCGGCAAGTCAGACGCTCAATCAGCAGGCCGTTACCGCCAGCAACCTGGCAAACGCCTCAACGCCGGGCTTTCGCGCCCAGCTTAATGCGCTGCGCGCGGTGCCGGTAGAAGGGCTTTCCCTGCCGACCCGTACGCTGGTGACAGCATCAACTCCTGGCGCCGATATGACGCCAGGGCAGATGGATTACACCTCACGCCCGCTGGACGTTGCCCTGCAGCAGGACGGCTGGCTGGCGGTGCAAACGGCGGACGGCAGCGAAGGCTATACCCGTAATGGCAACATCCAGGTGAGCGCGACGGGCCAGCTGACGATTCAGGGGCATCCGGTGATGGGGGAAGCAGGTCCGCTGACCGTGCCGGAAGGATCTGAGCTCACTATCGCTGCGGACGGCACCATTTCGGCGCTGAATCCGGGCGACCCGGCCAACACCGTTGCGCCCGTCGGACGTCTGAAGCTGGTGAAGGCGGAAGCCAAAGACGTGCAGCGTGGCGACGACGGCATGTTCCGCCTGACCCAGGCGGCTCAGGCGACGCGTGGCGCCACGTTACAGGCCGATCCGAGCATCCGCGTGATGTCCGGCGTTCTGGAAGGCAGTAACGTCAAGCCGGTCGAAGCCATGACCGACATGATCGCCAGCGCCCGTCGTTTTGAAATGCAGATGAAGATCATCAGCAGCGTGGATGAAAACGCGGGCAAGGCTAACCAACTTCTGGCTATGAGTTAACAGGACTCCTTATGATCAGTTCTTTATGGATCGCGAAAACTGGCCTGGACGCCCAGCAAACCAACATGGACGTGATTGCCAACAACCTGGCAAACGTGAGCACCAATGGTTTCAAGCGTCAGCGTGCCGTTTTCGAAGATTTGCTTTATCAAACCATCCGCCAGCCGGGCGCGCAGTCTTCTGAACAGACGACGCTGCCTTCGGGCCTGCAGATCGGTACCGGTGTTCGTCCGGTGGCCACCGAACGTCTGCACAGCCAGGGCAACCTGTCTCAGACCAACAACAGCAAAGACGTGGCAATCAAAGGCCAGGGCTTCTTCCAGGTACAGCTGCCTGACGGGACCTCTGCCTATACCCGCGACGGTTCGTTCCAGGTCGATCAGAACGGCCAGCTGGTGACGGCGGGCGGTTTCCAGGTTCAGCCTGCGATTACCATCCCGGCGAATGCCCTGAGCATCACCATCGGACGTGACGGTGTGGTCAGCGTGACCCAGCAGGGACAGGCCGCGCCGGTTCAGGTCGGGCAGCTCAACCTGACCACCTTCATGAACGATACCGGTCTGGAAAGCATTGGTGAGAACCTCTACACCGAAACGCAATCCTCCGGTACGCCGAATGAGAGCACCCCGGGCCTGAACGGCGCGGGTCTGCTGTACCAGGGTTATGTTGAAACGTCCAACGTGAACGTGGCGGAAGAGCTGGTGAATATGATCCAGGTCCAGCGCGCGTATGAAATTAACAGTAAAGCAGTGTCGACGACCGACCAGATGCTGCAGAAACTGACGCAACTCTAAGGTGTAGCCCGGTGCGGTAAACGCCGCGCCGGCTCCCTGTTTTCGAAGATGAAGGCAATGCAAAAAAACGCGGCGTTTCGTTATCCGATACTGACTGTTCTGGCTGTCACCCTTAGCGGGTGTGCTTTGATCCCGTCTAAACCATTGGTCCAGGGTGCGACGACTGCCCAACCCGTTCCTGGCCCCGCGCCAGTGGTAAACGGCTCCATTTTCCAGACTGCGCAGCCGATTAATTACGGCTATCAGCCGCTGTTTGAAGATCGCCGCCCGCGTAACGTCGGCGATACATTGACCATTGTGCTGCAGGAAAACGTCAGCGCGAGCAAGAGCTCGTCGGCGAACGCCAGCCGCGATGGCAAAACCAATTTTGGCTTCGATACCGTGCCACGCTATCTGCAGGGCCTGTTCGGCAATGCCCGTGCGGATGTTGAGGCCTCCGGCGGCAACACCTTTAACGGTAAAGGCGGCGCGAACGCCAGCAACACCTTCAGCGGCACGCTGACGGTCACGGTTGACCAGGTACTGGTTAACGGCAACCTGCACGTTGTGGGTGAAAAACAGATCGCCATCAACCAGGGCACTGAATTCATTCGCTTCTCGGGCGTGGTTAACCCTCGCACCATCAGCGGCACCAACACCGTTCCATCTACCCAGGTGGCGGATGCGCGCATTGAGTACGTCGGGAACGGCTATATCAATGAAGCGCAAAATATGGGTTGGTTGCAGCGCTTCTTCCTTAATTTATCGCCAATGTAAGCGAGGTGACCCATGTTTAAATCGATCTTCGCCGTGGCGCTCGCGCTGGTGGCAACGTTTGCCCAGGCTGACCGTATTCGCGACCTCACCAGCGTTCAGGGCGTCCGTGAAAACTCCCTGATTGGCTATGGCCTGGTGGTTGGTCTGGATGGTACCGGTGACCAGACCACCCAGACGCCGTTCACTACCCAAAGTCTGAACAACATGCTTTCCCAGCTCGGCATTACCGTGCCGGCGGGAACTAACATGCAGCTGAAAAACGTGGCCGCGGTAATGGTCACCGCGTCCTACCCGGCGTTTGCTCGTCAGGGGCAGACCATTGACGTGGTGGTCTCCTCAATGGGTAACGCCAAAAGCCTGCGCGGCGGTACGCTGCTGATGACCCCGCTGAAAGGCGTCGACAGCCAGGTCTATGCGCTGGCGCAGGGGAACATTCTGGTTGGCGGTGCGGGCGCATCCGCAGGCGGAAGCAGCGTGCAGGTGAACCAGCTTAACGGTGGACGTATCACCAACGGGGCGATCATTGAGCGTGAACTGCCGACCCAGTTTGGCGCGGGCAACACCATCAACCTGCAGCTCAATAATGAAGACTTCACCATGGCGCAGCAAATTGCCGATACCATCAACCGCAGCCGCGGCTACGGTAATGCAACGGCACTCGATGCGCGCACCGTGCAGATCCGTACCTCTACCGGCAGCAGCAACCAGGTGCGCATGCTGGCAGATATCCAGAATATGGAAGTGAACGTTCCGGTTCAGGATGCCAAGGTGATCATCAACTCCCGTACCGGCTCGGTGGTCATGAACCGGGAAGTGTCGCTGGACAGCTGTGCCGTAGCGCAGGGCAACCTCTCCGTAACGGTAAACCGCTCCGCGAACGTGAGCCAGCCGAATACGCCATTTAGTGGCGGTCAGACGGTGGTGACGCCGCAAACGCAGATTGATATGCGTCAGAGCGGCGGGTCGCTGCAGAGCGTTCGCTCCAGTGCCAACCTGAACAGCGTGGTGCGAGCCCTGAACGCCCTGGGTGCAACGCCGATGGATCTGATGTCCATTCTGCAATCCATGCAAAGCGCGGGCTGCCTGCGCGCCAAACTGGAAATCATCTAATGCTGACCGATAGCAAACTGTTGACCAGTGCAGCCTGGGATGCCCAGTCGCTCAACGAACTGAAAACCAAAGCAGGAAAAGACCCGGCGGCGAACATCCGCCCGGTCGCCCGCCAGGTGGAAGGGATGTTTGTACAGATGATGCTGAAAAGCATGCGTGAAACCCTGCCGAAAGACGGGATGTTCAGCAGTGATTCAACGCGTCTCTACACCAGCATGTATGACCAGCAGATTGCGCAGCAGATGACCGCCGGTAAAGGCCTCGGTCTGGCTGACATGATTGTGAAACAGACCGAAGCCGCGCAGGGCATTCAGCCTCAGGAACAGACGCAGCAGGTGCCGATGAAGTTCGACCTGGAAACGGTGACCAGTTATCAGAACCAGGCTCTGACGCAAATGGTGCGTAAAGCGATGCCAAAAGCCACGGGCAGCGGCGATGAGCCGCTCTCCGGTGACAGCAAAGACTTCCTGGCGCAGCTTTCTCTGCCCGCGCGCCTTGCCAGCGAACAGAGCGGCGTGCCGCATCATCTGATTCTGGCGCAGGCCGCGCTGGAGTCGGGCTGGGGCCAGCGCCAGATCCGCAAGGAAAACGGCGAGCCGAGCTTCAACATCTTCGGCGTGAAGGCCACCTCCAGCTGGAAGGGGCCAACAACGGAGATCACGACCACTGAATACGAGAACGGTGCGGCGGTGAAGGTCAAAGCAAAATTCCGCGTCTACAGCTCTTATCTGGAAGCATTGTCCGACTACGTTGGCCTGCTGAGCCGAAATCCGCGTTATACCGCCGTTACGCAGGCGGCGACGGCGGAGCAGGGCGCTCAGGCCTTACAAAACGCGGGCTACGCGACTGACCCGAACTATGCACGCAAGCTCACCAGCATGATCCAGCAGCTGAAATCCATGGGCGAGAAAGTCAGCAAAGCCTATAGCACAGATATTGAAAATCTGTTCTGAAAGTTCTCAAGTCCCGGTGGAGGTTGCCGATAACCTTCATCAGGACTCGTGTCTGAACGTATAAAAGGAACCCCCATGTCCAGTTTGATTAACAGCGCCATGAGTGGCCTCAGTGCTGCGCAGTCGGCACTCAATACCGTCAGTAATAATATTTCAAGCTATAACGTGGCAGGTTACACCCGCCAGACCACGGTGCTGGGCGCATCTAACAGCACGCTGACCGGCGGTGGCTGGGTGGGTAACGGGGTGTATGTCTCCGGTGTCCAGCGTGAGTATGACGCCTTCATCACCAACCAGCTGCGCGCCGCGCAGACGCAGAGCAGCGGTCTGACGACGCGCTATCAGCAGATGTCAAAAATCGACGATGTGCTCTCTGATACCACCAACTCGCTCTCCACCACCCTGCAGGATTTCTTCAAAAGCCTGCAAACGCTGGTGAGCAACGCGGAAGACCCGGCTGCACGTCAGACGGTGCTGGGTAAAGCGGGTGGTCTGGTCAATCAGTTCAAAACCAACGATCAGTATTTGCGTGACCAGGATACGCAGGTCAATACCGCTATTGGGACCAGCGTGTCTCAGATCAACAACTATGCCAAACAGATTGCGAACCTGAACGATCAGATCTCTCGTCTGACCGGCGTCGGCGCGGGCGCATCGCCTAACGATCTGCTCGACCAGCGCGATCAGCTCGTCAATGAGCTGAACAAAATCGTCGGCGTGGAAGTGTCTGTTCAGGATAGCGGTACGTTTAACATCTCTTTCGGCAACGGTTACAGCCTGGTTCAGGGCAGCAAAGCCAACCAGCTGGCTGCCGTGAAGTCGAGTGCAGATCCGGCTCGTACCACCGTGGCCTATGTCGACGACGTAGCGGGTAATGTCGAGATCCCGGAGAAGATGATTACCACCGGTTCTTTGGGCGGTTTACTGACCTTCCGCACGGAAGATCTTGATAAAGCTCGTAACACCCTGAACCAGATGGCGCTGGCCTTTGCAGATTCAATGAACGCGCAGCATGAAGCCGGCTTTGATGCGAACGGTGATGCGGGCGGTAAGCTGTTCAACTTCGGCTCTCCGGCGGTCCTGTCCAGCAGCAAGAACGGCGGTTCGGCGGTTGTTACGGCTTCTGTAGCGGACAGCAAGCAGGTCCAGGCGACAGACTATAAGCTGCAGTTTAACGGCACTGACTGGACGGTTACCCGTACTTCAGACAAAACCAGCTTTACGATGAGCCCGGATGCCAGCGGCAATCTGTCGTTTGATGGCCTTAACGTCAACGTGAGCGGTACGGCAAACACCAAAGACAGCTTTACCGTGAAGCCTGTTTCCAACGTCATCATGAACATGGAACTCGCGATCAGCGACGAGTCCAAGCTGGCGATGGCATCGGTGCAGAACGGCGGAGAGAGTGATAACCGTAACGGCCAAAAACTGCTCGATCTGCAAAATGGCAAAGTAGTGGGTGGAAACAAAACCTTCAACGATGCGTATGCCTCTCTCGTCAGTACCGTCGGTAGCTCAACGGCGTCACTGAAGGTGAGCAGCCAGACGAAAGCCAACGTGGAGACGCAGTTAATCAAGCAGCAGCAGACCATCTCTGGGGTAAACCTCGACGAAGAGTATGGCAATTTGCAGCGTTATCAGCAGTATTACCTGGCGAACGCCCAGGTTCTCCAGACTGCCAGTACGCTCTTCGATGCAATTATCAACATTCGTTAAGGTTGAGGTGAACAATGCGTATTAGCACCCAGATGATGTACGAGCAGAACATGCGTGGGATCACCGATTCCCAGAGCAGATGGCTGAGCTACGGTGAGCAGATGTCCACCGGCAAGCGCGTCAATCGTCCTTCGGACGATCCTATCGCCGCGTCGCAGGCCATCGTTCTGTCACAGTCTCAGTCGCAAAACAGCCAGTTTGCGCTCGCGCGCACCTTTGCAACGCAGAAGGTCTCGCTGGAAGATAACGTGTTAACCCAGGTCAACACCGCGATCTCGAGCGTGCGCGAGAAGCTCGTTTATGCGTCGAACGGCACGTTAAGCGATGACGACCGTCTTTCTCTGGCGACCGATATTCAGGGGATCCGCGATCAGCTTATGAACCTGGCCAACACGACGGATGGTAATGGTCGCTTTATCTTTGCGGGATACAAAACCGAGAGCGCACCGTTTGATGCCGCGACCGGGGATTACAACGGCGGCGCAGAGGCCATCACGCAGCAGGTTGATACGGCGCGAAATATGACCATTAGCCATACCGGCCAGCAAATTTTCGAAAGCATTACCAGTAATGCAGAACAGCTGCCGGGCGGTGGATATGGCCAGACGAACATGTTCAAAATCCTGGATTCTGCGATTGCGTCGCTGAAGACGCCGATTGAAAACGATCCGGCTGCTGCCACGGCGCAAAGCCAGGTGATTGCCAATGCGCAAATCGGCATCAAAAACTCCCAGAACAATGTCCTGACGGTCGTTGCGGATGTGGGAACCAAGATGAACGAGCTGGAAAAACTCGATACGCTGGGTGATGACCGCGCGCTGGGTCAGACCAAGCAGATGAGCGACCTGGTGGATGTTGACTGGAACGAAGCGATTTCCTCTTACACCATGCAGCAGGCGGCCTTGCAGGCGTCTTATAAAGCGTTTAGCGATATGCAGGGCATGTCTCTGTTCCAGCTGAACAAATAACATCTTGACCTCTTGGAACATGTCTTGAAACTGGGCATGTTTTACTGCCCAATCCGCCTGGATTGGGCATTTTTTTTATGCAACTTCTGCTGATGCGGAGGCGACACGCGCGCTTTCAATCAGACGAATTGCCAGTGCAATGACGCCACAGACTGTCGCCAGCGCGACCACACCCGTCCAGCCAGCCAGCGAGTAGATATTGCTGCCTAACGCGGAACCCAGCGCCATCCCGATAAAGACCACCGTAAAGAGCAGGGCGTTGAGACGACCCCGAGCCTGTGGTTCAAGGCTGTATACCAGATTCTGGTGAGCGACCAGGCTTGACTGCAGACCCAGGTCGAACCCGACGGCAGAGATGGCGATCAGAATCAGCTGTCCATGAACGCCCAGCGCGGGCATCAGGAACATCAGGGCAAATGAGACGGTCACCAGAACGGCACCAAGCTGCGTGACTTTTCCTGCACCCAGTTTATCCGCCAGACCTCCTGCCAGCGGGGCAGCTAACGCACCGGCGGCACCTGCAATACCAAAACCACCCGCTACGGCACTGCCCAGGTGATAGTGCTCAAGCAGCATGACCGCAAGCGTAGACCAGAAGGCGCTAAAGGCAATCGACAGAAAGCCCTGAGCCAGCGCCGCACGGCGCAGCGCCGGATAGCGACGCCACAGGTGTTCCATTGAGCGCATCAGCGCGGGGTAGCTCAGCGTGGAGTGAATGGCAAAACGGGGAAGCACAAACCACATCATCACGCCGATGAACGCAATGCTCGCCGCCGCCAGCTGGTACATGACGCGCCAGCCAAACGCTTCACCCACCACGCCGCTCACGGTTCTTGATAATAAGATACCCATCAGCAGCCCGGTCATTACCGTGCCCACGGTTTTCCCCTGTTTACCTTCCGGCGCAAGGATGGCCGCGGCAGGGACGATATCCTGTGCCATGGTGGCGGCCATGCCGATGAGCAGGCTTGCCAGCAGCAGAGAGTGGATCTGCCCGGTCAGGCTACAGCCGAGAAGAAACATCGCCAGCGCCGCACTCTTTATCAGGATTAACGTCCTGCGGTCGTGGCGATCGCCGAGCGGAAGCAGGAACAGGATCCCCAGGGCATATCCCGCCTGGGTGAGCGTCGGGACCATGCCCATTCCTTCGATACTCAGATGAAGGTCTGCGCCCATCAGCGGCAGCAGAGGCTGGGCATAATAGATTGATGCCACGCTGAAACCTGCACCGATCGCCAGCATTAAAATCACCCAGCGGCTCACGGCATGGGCGGCGGTTGTTGTGTTCATAAGAAGTTCCTCATTCGTCGTGTGAGGCTATTTTTTATCAGTACGCCTTGCGACGGTAGCGGGCCCGGTGGTAAAACGCTTATACGTTGAACGTATAAGTGAAAAGGCGATGAAAAGAGCTGAGCGTATAGACAGGGTGGAGCTAATGCGGACGTTTGTTCGCATCGTGGAGGCGGGTTCCCTCTCTGCGGCGGCACGGCAGCTGGCCACCACCCAGGCCACTGTGAGCAGACGGTTACAGTCGCTTGAGACCATGCTGGGCGTACGCCTGATATTGCGCACCACCCACACGACGCGGCTGACGGATGACGGCGAGCGCTGCTATCAGCACGCCCGTCGGGTGATTGACAGCTGGCTGGCGCTGGAAGATGAGGTGGGGCAGACGGAAGATGAGCCGGTAGGCGTGCTGCGGGTGCGCGCTCCCCACGCGTTTGGTCAGGATCAGCTTCTTAAACCCGTAACCGAATTTTTGCAACGTTATCCGCAGCTTTCGATTGAGTGGATGCTCAACGACAGGTCGGCGGATTTCCTCGGCGACAACCTGGACTGTGCTATTCGGGTAGGCGTGGAGGTCGATCCGGCGACCGTGTCCGTGCTGCTGGCGGAGGTGCCGCGCTCGGTGGTGGCTTCACCGGCACTGCTGGCCCGTTTTCCAGCGGTTACCACGCCGGAGGATTTGCAGCAGTTTCCCTGGATAGCCATCAGCTCTTTCTACCAGCGCCACGTGGAGCTTTTTCACGATACTTCGCCCGCCACCGCGCGGATTGCTATTACGCCACGGCTAAGTACCGACAGCCTGTATGTCGCACGTAACACTGCACTCACCGGGCTTGGCGTGGCGGTGGTCTCCAGCTGGACGGTACAGGACGATATTCAGGAAGGGCGGCTGGTGCACTTGCTGCCGGAGTGGCAGCCAGCGGCGCTACCGGTGCATCTGGTTTATCCCTGGTCCCGTTATTATCCGGCACGCTTGCGGCGTTTTCTGGAGTTGATGCGGCAGGTCATGCCGGAGGTGACCGGGATGAGGAAGCCTGTGCAGCAGCCATAAAAAAAGCCGACCCTCAGGTCGGCTTTTTACTTTCAGCGTCGTTTGTCGTTATTCGACAGACTGCGGACGCGTTGCAGGTGCAGTCGCCTGATGCGTTGCACTGTGGCCACCGGCTGCGCCTTTACCTTCGAAGCTGAATGCCGGGCGAACCCAGTCGCTGTGACGCGGTGCTTCAGGCACGTAATCCGGCGCCGGAGCGCGCGTCATTGGTGCTGTCGCCACGTGGGCAGCGGCTGGCGCAGAAACAACCAGCTCTGGTTTCACTTCAGGCGCTTTCGGTTCTTCAACAACCGGTTCAACCTCAATCTCAACGTCCTGAACGATTTCTTCAGCGGTCGTTTCGACGATGGCTTCAGCGGTGTCTTCCACTGCGGCTACAGGTTCAGCTTCTTCAGCGATTTCCTCAGCCACCACGACATCTTCTTCAGCAATAAGCTGCGGTGCGGCATCAACCGGCGCGGCAATCACTTCCGGATGCGTGGTTTCGACTTCAGCTACCTGAGGGGCTGCAGTTTCAACAACCTGAGGTTCCACCACGGTTGCCGCTTCAGTCACGACCTCTTCTACCGCTGCTGCAGGTGCAATAACCTCTTCGGTTACTGGCTGTTCTTCAACAACCTGCTCCGGACGCGCTACCGGGTAGCGGATCCAGACTTTGCCGGAGGCCATTTCTGGTGAAGCACAGGCAATGGTCAGCGGCATTGGCGACTGAGTTGGGTAACGCTCGTCACGATAGCGACGACGGCGCTGGCCGCTGACGCGCAGATGACGTGGGGAACGACGTGAACGGCGCGGCATGCCGGCGTTATCACGGTTTTCACCGTTATCATCCTGCTCAACGTTGTTATCAACGACCGCTGGCAGGTCAACTTTTGCAAGCTGAGTACCGGCTGCGCTCTCGCGGGTTTCAACCGGGACAATTGCTGACTCTTCGGTTGCTTCGGAGGCGAAACGAACTTTCTGAGCAAGCTGGCGCTGCTTACGACGTGGCATTACCTGAGTACGTTCTTCCTGCTCGCCGTCCTGCTGTTCAACAGGATCTTCGCGGTTCAGGTTTTTGACTTCCTGCTGTGCCTGACGCTTCTCGTCGTTACGGCGACGGTTGCGTTCACGGCGCGGCTGCTGGTCGTCACGCTGTTTGCTCTTCTCAGACTCATCGCCCGCCTGCTGGCGAATTTCACGATCTTCAACATTCTGCTGCTGTTTCTCGCGACGGTTGCGACGGTTGTCTTCGCGTTGCTCACGGCCTTCGTTATTCTCAGAGCGGTTGTCACGGTTGTCACGACGCTCGTTGCGGTCATTGCGATCGCTGCGGTCGTTACGATCGCGGCGGTTGTTCTGACGCTTACGGCGGTCCTGCTGACGCTCAGGCTTGGCCGCTTTTGGCTCTTCTTTCGGCTGCTCTGGCTGAACTTCCTCACCGGCAAACATCTTCTTCAGCGCGCCGAAGAAGCGGCTCAGCAGACCAGGCTGCGCCGGCTGGGCTTTCGCTGCCGTTGCTTCAGGTTTCTGCGCCGCAGGTTTGGCCGCCGGTTTTTCTAGGGCTGCTTCAGGCGGTGCTTCAGGCATAATGAAGGTCGCTAACGCAGGCTGCTCAGGCAGCTTGCGCTCGGCTGGCTCTTCATCGGACGGCAGGGCCATCTCTTCTTCATGCAGCTTCGGCAGCAGGTAGCTGAGCGTTGACGTCTCTTCGCCTTTACGGACACGCAGCACGTGATAGTGCGGGGTTTCCATCTGATCGTTTGGCACGATGATGCAGCGAACGCCACCCTGACGCGCTTCAATGGCACTGACCGCAGCACGTTTTTCGTTCAGCAGGTAAGAGGCAATTGGCACAGGGACAATCGCGTGAACCTCTTTGGTATTCTCTTTCAGCGCTTCTTCTTCAATCAGACGCAGAATCGAGAGGGACAGCGATTCGTTATCACGCACGGTACCGGTGCCGGAGCAGCGTGGGCAGACGTGATGGCTGGACTCACCCAGCGACGGGCTCAGACGCTGACGGGACATCTCCAGCAGGCCAAAGCGTGAGATATGGCTAATCTGGATACGCGCCCTGTCCTGACGCACCGCTTCGCGCAGACGGTTTTCAACCGCACGCTGGTGGCGAACAGGGGTCATGTCGATGAAGTCGATAACAATCAGACCACCCAGGTCGCGCAGGCGGAGCTGGCGGGCGATTTCATCAGCGGCTTCAAGGTTGGTGTTGAAGGCGGTCTCTTCGATATCGCCACCGCGCGTTGCGCGAGCGGAGTTGATGTCGATAGCGGTCAGCGCTTCAGTGGTATCGATAACGATAGAACCGCCGGATGGCAGGCGCACTTCACGCTGGAAGGCGGATTCAATCTGGGATTCGATCTGATAGTGGCTGAACAGCGGTATTTCACCGGTGTACAGTTTAATTTTGCTGGTGAAATCCGGACGACCCAGCGCGGCAATGTGCTGGCGCGCCAGCTCAAGTACTTTCGGGTTATCGATCAGAATTTCACCGATGTCCTGACGCAGGTAGTCACGGAAGGCACGCACGATAACGTTGCTTTCCTGGTGGATCAGGAACGGAGCAGGGCGGCTTTCCGCTGCTTTCTGGATGGCTTCCCAGTGCTTCAGACGGAAGCTCAGGTCCCACTGCAGCGCTTCGGCGGATTTGCCAACGCCTGCGGTACGCACGATAAGCCCCATGCCATCAGGCAGCTCGAGGCTTGCCAGCGCTTCTTTCAGCTCGGTACGGTCATCACCTTCGATACGGCGAGAGATGCCACCCGCACGCGGGTTGTTTGGCATCAGAACCAGATAGCTCCCTGCCAGGCTGATAAAGGTTGTTAGTGCGGCACCTTTGTTGCCACGCTCTTCTTTATCAATCTGAACGATAACTTCCTGACCTTCACGCAGCACATCTTTGATGTTTGGGCGGCCATGGGCGTTGTAGTTTGCAGGGAAATATTCGCGGGCAATTTCTTTCAGAGGGAGGAAACCATGACGCTCAGCACCGTAATCGACAAATGCAGCTTCAAGGCTTGGTTCAATGCGGGTGATTTTACCTTTGTAAATGTTCGCTTTTTTCTGTTCGTGTCCAGGACTTTCGATATCCAGATCGTACAGGCGCTGCCCATCCACAAGGGCGACACGCAACTCTTCTTGCTGAGTTGCGTTGATTAACATTCTTTTCATCGTAACTTACTCGTTATTCTTACATTGACGACAAAGCTGCGGGCAAGGTGACGCTTTCCGGGGTATGAACCGATGGCCTCGTGTCTGTTCACGTCGCCAACCTCACGGTTGTCGCTCGCTTAAGAGGCGCAGAGTGTCGGTTGCCTGTATTTCATACGGAAACACAGCGCAATTATCAGGGGAATTGCCTGGGTAGAACTCTCCAGAGAACAATCCTTATACCGGGAAGTACTGCAACCCGCAGCCCGCTAACTGCCTGAAAGATCAATACGTCTTACGCCATTGCTGCGTGGATGATCGGTCAGACAAAATTGGTCATTCCGTCAACATCCTTACTTAACCAGGATTTAACACGGAAAACAGCCTCATTATTCCACTGCTCGCCGGGTTATAGCAAGATGACTTTTACCAATTATCACCCGGTTACTCACAGTTTCTTCACTTCAGAATGGCGATTGGTTTAATAACCACCAAATCGGTTGCGCGAAACGGGTAGCAGGCCGGATAAAAGTAAATATAAGCATAGAAAAATGAGTGGCGCTAATGGCTGGCGATATTTAGAATCGCCAACCATGAAAACAGAGACTCCAGCCGTAAAAATGGTTGCCATCGCCGAAGATGAAGCGGGGCAGCGTATCGATAACTTTTTGCGCACCCAGCTAAAAGGGGTGCCAAAGAGCATGATTTACCGCATTCTGCGTAAGGGCGAGGTGCGGGTTAACAAAAAACGCGTGAAGCCCGAGTACAAACTCGAAGCCGGTGACGAAGTGCGTATTCCACCGGTGCGCGTGGCAGAGCGTGAAGAAGAGACCGTATCACCGAAGCTACAGAAAGTGGCGGCCCTGAGTGATGTGATCCTTTATGAAGACGACCACATTCTGGTGCTGAACAAACCGTCAGGGACGGCTGTTCATGGCGGTAGCGGTCTGAGCTTCGGGGTGATTGAAGGGCTGCGTGCCCTGCGCCCGGAAGCGCGCTTCCTTGAACTGGTGCATCGTCTTGACCGCGACACCTCTGGCGTTCTGCTGGTGGCGAAAAAGCGTTCCGCGCTGCGTTCTCTGCATGAACAGCTGCGTGAAAAAGGGATGCAGAAAGACTATCTGGCGCTGGTGCGCGGCCAGTGGCAGTCCCATGTTAAAGTGGTGCAGGCGCCGCTGCTGAAAAATATTCTGCAAAGCGGTGAGCGTATTGTCCGCGTGAGCCAGGAAGGGAAACCGTCTGAGACGCGCTTTAAGGTTGAAGAGCGGTATGAGTTTGCCACGCTGGTGCGCTGCAGTCCGGTGACCGGCCGGACCCACCAGATCCGCGTGCATACGCAGTTTGCAGGGCATCCCATCGCGTTTGATGACCGCTATGGCGACCGCGAGTTTGATAAGCAGCTGGCGGGAACGGGGCTGTCGCGTCTGTTCCTGCATGCGGCAGCGCTGAAGTTTACCCATCCGAATACCGGTGAAGTGATCCGTATTGAAGCGCCGCTGGATGAGCAGCTGAAACGCTGTCTTAAGGTTTTGCGCGGCTGATTTTGCCTTCCTCCCTCTCCCTGTGGGAGAGGGGCGGGTGAGGGCATCAGGCCGCAACGTCCCAGTCACATCGTCAGCGGATTACACTCTTCTCGTCTTAACATCTGACACAGGGCAATTAGCGGTAACCCCACCAGGGTGTTGGGATCCCGACCGTCCAGCTTGTCGAAAAGTGCAATCCCCAATCCTTCACTTTTAAAGCTCCCCGCGCAGTTCAGCGGTCGCTCACGGCGCACATAATCCATAATCTCCTGCTCGCTGAGATGGCGGAAGTGCACGTCGAACGGTTCGCATTCAGTTTGCAGATGACCGGAAGCGGAGTTGTAAAGCGCCAGGCCGGTATAAAAGGTCACGATACTGCCTCGTGCACGCAGAAGCTGCTGGCAGGCGTTCTCCTCCGTATGGGGCTTGCCGGTGATTTCGCCGTCCAGTACGCAAACCTGATCGGAGCCTATAATCAAATGTGCGGGGTAACGTGCTGCCAGCGACTGCGCTTTCTCTTTAGCGAGACGCGTCACCAGATGACGCGGTGATTCACCCGGCTGTGGCGTCTCATCAATCTCTGGCGCGGCGCATTCAAACGGGATCCCGAGCTTTTCCAGCAGCATTCGGCGATAGGGAGACGTGGAAGCAAGGACGAGATTTGGCATATTTTTATCACCAGATATAGCGTATCGATGCCAGCCATTTTAAACTACAGGCCGCAATGTGTGCGAATAATTGGCAAAAGGCAGCTCTGGTTGCCTTTTTCTTTGACTCTATGACGTTACAAAGTTAATATGCGCGCCCTATGCAAAAGGTAAAATTACCCCTGACTCTTGATCCGGTTCGTACGGCTCAAAAACGCCTCGATTATGAAGGTATCTATACTTCCGATCAGGCTGAGCGTATTGCCGAATCCGTAGTCAGTGTGGACAGTGATGTAGAATGCTCCATGTCGTTCGCTATCGACAACCAGCGTCTCGCCGTTTTAACCGGTGATGCGAAGGTAACGGTAACGCTCGAATGTCAGCGTTGCGGGAAACCGTTTGTACAGCATGTTCACACAACGTATTGTTTCAGTCCGGTCCGTTCTGACGAACAGGCTGAAGCACTCCCGGAAGCGTATGAGCCGATTGAGGTTAACGAATTCGGTGAAATCGATCTTCTGGCTCTGGTTGAAGATGAAATCATCCTCACCTTGCCAGTAGTTCCGGTGCATGATTCTGAACACTGTGAAGTGTCCGAGGCGGACATGGTCTTTGGGGAACTGCCTGATGAAGCGCAAAAACCAAACCCATTTGCCGTATTAGCCAGCTTAAAGCGTAAGTAATTGAGGAGTAAGGTCCATGGCCGTACAACAGAATAAACCAACCCGTTCCAAACGTGGCATGCGTCGTTCCCATGACGCGCTGACCGCAGTTACCAGCCTGTCTGTAGACAAGACTTCTGGTGAGAAACACCTGCGTCACCACATCACCGCTGACGGTTTCTACCGCGGCCGCAAGGTTATCACTAAGTAATCACGCGCAAGCGTGATTAGGCTTAGTGAGGATTTCCCCGTGTAAACGGGGAATTTACCGAACCAGGCTGCGACGATACCTTGACACGTCTAACCCTGGCGTTAGATGTCATGGGGGGAGATTTTGGCCCTTCCGTGACAGTGCCTGCAGCATTGCAGGCACTGAATTCTAATTCGCAACTCACACTTCTTTTAGTCGGCAATCCCGACGCAATCACGCCATTACTCGCAAAAGCTGACTTTGAACAACGTTCGCGTCTGCAGATTATTCCTGCGCAGTCAGTTATTGCCAGTGATG
This sequence comes from Enterobacter sp. 241F3, assembly GCF_034106785.1. NCBI lineage: Bacteria > Pseudomonadati > Pseudomonadota > Gammaproteobacteria > Enterobacterales > Enterobacteriaceae > Enterobacter > Enterobacter sp. 241F3. Next base: position 712,995 of record NZ_JAWNDD010000001.1, on the reverse strand, counting down.
CCCGACCCTCGCAGGCTATTCGCAACAGTCGTGGCAGCTCTATGCGGATAGCGCTGGAGTTGGTGAAAGAAGGGCGAGCCCAGGCTTGCGTTAGCGCGGGAAATACCGGCGCGCTGATGGGGCTGTCGAAATTACTGCTCAAACCTATAGAAGGTATTGAGCGCCCGGCGCTGGTGACGGTATTACCGCATCAGCAGAAGGGCAAGACGGTGGTGCTCGATTTAGGCGCTAACGTCGACTGCGATAGTACTATGCTGGCTCAGTTTGCCGTGATGGGATCGGTGCTGGCAGAAGAAGTTGTCGGGATCAACACTCCCCGTGTTGCGTTACTGAACATTGGTGAAGAAGAGACCAAAGGCCTGGACAGCATTCGCGAAGCGGCTGAATTGCTCAAACAGGTTCCCTCCATCAACTATATTGGTTATCTCGAAGCCAATGAGTTGTTGACGGGGAAAACGGATGTTCTGGTGTGCGATGGCTTCACCGGAAACGTCACGTTGAAGACCATGGAAGGGGTCGTGCGCATGTTTCTTTCTCTGCTGAAATCTCAGGGAGAGGGCAAAAAAAGCGCCTGGTGGCTCATTTTATTGAAGCGTTGGCTACAAAAGAGCCTGACGCGGCGATTCAGTCACCTCAACCCCGACCAGTATAATGGCGCCTGTCTGTTAGGATTGCGCGGCATCGTGATTAAGAGTCATGGCGCCGCCAATCAGCGAGCATTTGCTGTCGCGATTGAACAGGCAGTGCAGGCGGTGCAGCGACAAGTCCCTCAACGGATTGCCGCTCGCCTGGAATCTGTATTAGCTAAAAGTGACTGAGCGTACATGTATACGAAGATTTTAGGTACCGGCAGCTACCTGCCAAAACAAGTGCGTACCAACGCCGATCTGGAAAAAATGGTAGATACGTCTGACGAGTGGATTGTCACGCGCACAGGTATCCGTGAACGTCGTATTGCCGCGCCAGACGAAACCGTGTCGACCATGGGTTACGAAGCCGCACAGCGTGCTATCGAAATGGCGGGCATTGATAAAGAACAGATTGGTTTGATCGTGGTCGCCACGACGTCTGCCACGCATGCATTCCCAAGTGCAGCGTGCCAGGTGCAAAACATGCTCGGCATTAAAGGCTGTCCGGCGTTTGACGTCGCTGCAGCGTGCGCAGGCTTCACCTATGCGCTGAGCGTTGCCGATCAGTACGTGAAATCCGGTGCCGTTAAATATGCGCTGGTGATCGGTGCTGACGTGCTGGCGCGCACCTGCGATCCAACCGATCGCGGAACGATCATTATTTTTGGTGATGGCGCAGGCGCGGTGCTGCTGGGGCAGTCCGAAGAGCCGGGTATCATCTCTACGCATCTGCATGCTGATGGCAGCTACGGCGAGCTGTTGACTCTGCCTAACGCCGATCGCGTTAATCCGGACAACTCGATTTACCTGACCATGGCAGGGAACGAGGTGTTCAAGGTGGCGGTGACTGAGCTAGCACACATCGTTGATGAAACGCTGGAAGCGAATAACCTTGAGCGTTCCTCTCTCGACTGGCTGGTGCCGCATCAGGCGAACCTGCGCATCATCAGCGCGACCGCGAAAAAGCTGGGCATGTCGATGGATAACGTTGTTGTGACCCTTGATCGTCACGGCAACACTTCTGCGGCGTCGGTACCGTGCGCATTTGATGAAGCGGTACGCGATGGACGAATCAAACGGGGCCAGCTGGTCTTGCTTGAAGCCTTCGGTGGCGGGTTCACCTGGGGTTCCGCGCTGGTTCGTTTCTAGGATAAGGAATAAAAAATGACGCAATTTGCTTTTGTGTTCCCGGGCCAGGGCTCTCAAACCGTTGGGATGTTGTCTGAAATGGCAGCAAACTACCCGGTCATTGAAGAGACTTTCCGTGAAGCTTCTGATGCACTGGGTTATGATTTATGGGCACTGACCCAGCAGGGGCCGGCCGAAGAGCTGAACAAAACCTGGCAGACCCAGCCAGCGCTGCTGACCGCATCTGTTGCGCTGTGGCGCGTCTGGCAGCAGCAGGGCGGTAAAGCGCCAGCGCTGCTCGCAGGCCATAGCCTGGGTGAATACTCTGCGCTGGTGTGCGCCGGCGTGATCGCATTTGCTGACGCGGTACGTCTGGTGGAACTGCGTGGTAAATTCATGCAGGAAGCGGTGCCGGAAGGCACGGGCGGCATGTCTGCCATTATCGGTCTGGATGATGCTGCAATTGCAAAAGCGTGTGAAGAATCTGCTGAAGGCCAGATTGTCTCGCCGGTGAACTTCAACTCGCCGGGTCAGGTGGTTATCGCAGGTCATAAAGAAGCGGTTGAACGCGCGGGTGCGGCCTGTAAAGCAGCGGGCGCTAAGCGTGCCCTGCCGCTGCCTGTCAGCGTGCCGTCTCACTGCGCGCTGATGAAGCCTGCTGCCGAGAAACTGGCGGTTGAGCTGGAAAAAATTACCTTTAACGCACCGACGATTTCTGTCGTGAACAACGTCGATGTGAAATGCGAAACCGCGCCGGAAGCTATCCGTGACGCACTGGTTCGCCAGCTCTATAGCCCGGTACAGTGGACCAAAACCGTTGAGTTTATGGCCGCACAGGGCGTTGAGCATCTGTATGAAGTCGGCCCAGGTAAAGTCCTCACCGGTCTGACAAAACGTATTGTTGACACCCTGACAGCCTCGGCGATTAACGAGCCGGAAGCGATGTCAGCGGCACTCTCGCAATAAAAGAGGAATACCATGAGTTTTGAAGGAAAAATCGCCCTGGTCACTGGCGCAAGCCGCGGTATCGGGCGTGCAATTGCTGAAACACTGGTTGCGCGCGGCGCGAAGGTGATTGGTACAGCAACCAGCGAGAATGGCGCTCAGGCCATCAGCGAGTATCTGGGTGCAAACGGTAAAGGTCTGGTACTGAATGTGACTGAACCTGCATCTATCGAATCTGTTCTGGAAAATATTCGCGCAGAGTTTGGCGAAGTGGATATTCTGGTAAACAATGCCGGGATCACTCGCGATAACCTGTTAATGCGAATGAAAGACGACGAGTGGAACGATATCATCGAAACCAACCTGTCATCTGTATTCCGTCTGTCAAAAGCGGTAATGCGCGCTATGATGAAAAAGCGTCATGGTCGTATTATCACTGTCGGTTCTGTGGTAGGTACCATGGGAAATGCTGGTCAGGCTAACTACGCTGCGGCGAAAGCAGGTCTGATTGGTTTCAGTAAGTCGCTGGCGCGTGAAGTTGCGTCCCGCGGTATTACGGTAAACGTTGTTGCTCCGGGCTTTATTGAAACGGACATGACGCGTGCGCTGACTGATGAGCAGCGTGCGGGTACGCTGGCGGCAGTTCCGGCGGGTCGTCTTGGCGACCCTAAAGAAATCGCCAGTGCGGTTGCATTTTTAGCCTCTGACGAAGCGGGTTACATCACTGGTGAGACCCTCCACGTCAACGGCGGGATGTATATGGTTTAACCACGATAAAAAAATTTGCGTTATTTGGGTAAAAGGCCTCAAAATAACGTAAAATCGTGGTAAGAACTGCCGGGATTTAGTTGCAAATTTTTCAACATTTTATACACTACGAAAACCATCGCGAAAGCGAGTTTTGATAGGAAATTTAAGAGTATGAGCACTATCGAAGAACGCGTTAAGAAAATTATCGGCGAACAGCTGGGCGTTAAGCAGGAAGAAGTTGTGAACTCCGCTTCCTTCGTTGAAGACCTGGGCGCAGATTCTCTTGACACCGTTGAGCTGGTAATGGCTCTGGAAGAAGAGTTTGATACTGAGATTCCGGACGAAGAAGCTGAGAAGATCACCACCGTTCAGGCTGCCATTGATTACATCAACGGTCACCAGGCGTAAGTGAACATCTCCAGGCGGTCATTCGACCGCCTGAGTTTTATCTTTTTTAGTCCCACGAATCTCTTTTTTTATCCCTCCCTGGAGGACAAACGTGTCTAAGCGTCGTGTAGTTGTGACCGGACTTGGCATGTTGTCTCCTGTCGGCAATACCGTAGAGTCCACCTGGAAAGCTCTCCTTGCCGGTCAGAGCGGCATCAGCCTAATCGACCATTTCGATACTAGCGCCTATGCAACGAAATTTGCTGGCTTAGTAAAGGATTTTAACTGTGAAGAGATCATCTCGCGCAAAGAACAGCGCAAGATGGATGCCTTCATTCAATATGGAATTGTCGCTGGCGTTCAGGCCATGCAGGATTCTGGCCTTGAGATTACGGAAGAGAACGCAACCCGTATCGGCGCCGCTATCGGCTCCGGGATTGGCGGCCTTGGCCTGATCGAGGAAAACCATACATCTCTGATGAATGGCGGCCCGCGTAAGATCAGCCCGTTCTTCGTTCCGTCCACGATTGTTAATATGGTGGCAGGTCACCTGACCATCATGTTCGGCCTGCGTGGGCCAAGCATTTCTATCGCGACCGCCTGTACGTCTGGCGTACATAACATCGGCCAGGCCGCGCGCATTATTGCGTACGGCGATGCAGATGCTATGGTTGCCGGCGGTGCTGAAAAAGCCAGTACCCCGCTGGGTGTTGGCGGTTTCGGCGCAGCCCGTGCGCTGTCTACCCGTAATGATAACCCGCAGGCGGCAAGCCGTCCGTGGGATAAAGACCGTGACGGCTTCGTGCTGGGCGACGGGGCGGGCATGATCGTACTGGAAGAGTACGAACACGCGAAAAAACGCGGTGCGAAAATTTATGCTGAAGTCGTTGGCTTTGGTATGAGCAGCGATGCGTACCACATGACGTCTCCTCCGGAGAACGGTGCAGGTGCTGCGCTGGCGATGGAAAACGCAATCCGTGATGCGGGTATTACCCCGGCTCAGATTGGCTATGTTAACGCGCACGGCACGTCTACTCCTGCAGGCGATAAAGCTGAAGCTCAGGCGGTTAAATCTATCTTCGGCGAGTCTGCCAGCCGCGTACTGGTGAGCTCCACGAAGTCCATGACCGGTCACCTGCTGGGCGCGGCGGGTGCAGTAGAGTCAATCTACTCCATCCTTGCGCTGCGCGATCAGGCTGTTCCGCCAACCATCAACCTGGATAACCCGGATGAAGGTTGCGATCTGGACTTCGTTCCTCACGAAGCGCGTCAGGTTAGCGGTATGGAGTACACCCTGTGTAACTCCTTCGGCTTCGGCGGCACCAACGGTTCTCTGATCTTCAAAAAGATCTGATCCTGACGTCCCGATAGCTTTTAAAAAGGTCCGCTTGCCGGGCCTTTTTTATTAAGGCTAATCTTCTTGTCGGCTGCATGACATCCTGCCAGACTAAACGCCCACGCATAAGGAGCCACCATGTTTTTAATCAATGGCCTTGAGCAGGACACGCTGCCTGCCAGCGACAGGGCGATACAGTTCGGTGATGGTTGCTTTACGACGGCGCGCATTCTGGATGGCGATGTCTGCCTGCTGGAGGCGCATATTCGACGCCTGCAGCATGGCTGTGAAAAGCTAATGACCCCTTTTACGCACTGGGACATGCTGCGTCAGGAAATGTGCCAGCTGGCTACGGGGAAGGACAGCGGGGTACTCAAAGTCATTATCAGCCGCGGCAGTGGTGGCCGGGGTTATAGCGCTGCATCGTGTCTCAACCCAACGCGAATCCTCTCCGTATCAGCTTATCCCGCGCATTACTCTCACTGGCGAGAAGACGGCGTCACGCTGACGCTGAGCCCGGTGCGACTGGGACGAAACCCGATGCTGGCCGGGCTTAAGCATCTCAATCGCCTGGAGCAGGTGCTCATTCGTACTCATCTTGAACAGACGGACGCCAATGAGGCGCTGGTTCTTGACAGCGAAGGGTTCATTACGGAATGCTGTGCGGCTAATTTATTCTGGCGGCAGGGGGGAGAGGTGTTCACTCCGTCGCTGGAACACGCTGGCGTAAATGGGTTAATGCGTCAGTTTTGTCTGGAACAGCTGGCACGCTCTGACTTTCGCGTTGTCGAAGTTAGTGCAGGAGAAACCGCGCTAAAGGCCGCAGATGAAGTCATCATCTGCAACGCGCTGATGCCTGTTGTACCCGTCCGTGCGTATGGTCAACAACGCTGGTCCTCGCGCGAGCTGTTTCAGTTTTTAGCCCCGATATGTGAGCAAATCAGATAGTCATGAAAAAAATGTTGCGCTTTGTCCTTATCCTCATCGTCGCGCTGGGCATCGCTGGCGGAGCAGGCGTATGGAAAGTTCGCCAGCTGGCGGACAGCAAGATCCTGGTTAAAGACGAAACGATCTTTACCCTGAAAGCGGGAACCGGCCGTCAGGCGCTTGGGGAACAGCTCTATGGCGACAAGATTATTAATCGTCCACGGGTATTCCAGTGGCTATTGCGCGTGGAGCCTGAGCTGTCACATTTCAAAGCCGGCACCTATCGCTTTACGCCAGGAATGACCGTCCGGGAGATGCTGCAGCTGCTGGAAAGCGGCAAAGAAGCCCAGTTCCCTCTGCGGTTTGTGGAAGGGATGCGCCTGAGCGATTACCTTAAACAGCTGCGCGATGCGCCGTATATCAAACATACGTTAAAAGACGATAGCTATCAGACGGTAGCAGAAGCGCTGAAGCTTGAGCATCCGGAATGGGTGGAAGGCTGGTTCTGGCCAGACACCTGGATGTACACGGCAGGCACGACCGATGTGGCCATCCTTAAGCGGGCGCACAAAAAAATGGTCGCCGCAGTGGATGCCGCCTGGCAGGGGCGAATGGAAGGATTGCCTTACAGCGATCAGAACCAGTTCGTAACCATGGCCTCGATCATTGAGAAAGAGACCGCCGTTGCCGCCGAGCGCGATCGGGTGGCGTCGGTGTTTATCAACCGTCTGCGTATCGGCATGCGTCTGCAAACCGATCCTACCGTTATCTACGGCATGGGCGAGAGCTACGCCGGCAAGATCTCACGAAAAGATCTGGAGACGCCAACGGCGTATAATACCTACGTGATTAGCGGTTTACCGCCAGGCCCGATTGCCACGCCGAGCGAGGCGTCGCTAAAAGCAGCCGCGCATCCGGCTAAAACACCGTATCTCTATTTTGTGGCTGATGGAAAAGGGGGGCACACCTTTAACACCAACCTTGCCAGCCACAACCGCTCTGTTCAGGACTATCTGAAGGCACTTAAGGAAAAAAATGCGCAGTAAATACATTGTCATTGAGGGACTTGAAGGGGCGGGTAAAACCACTGCCCGCAACGTGGTAGTGGATACGCTCAAATCACTTGGCGTGGCGGACATGGTGTTTACCCGTGAGCCGGGCGGCACGCAGCTGGCTGAAAAGCTGCGCAGCCTGGTGCTGGATATTAAATCCGTCGGCGACGAAGTTATCACTGACAAAGCCGAAGTGCTGATGTTCTACGCGGCGCGCGTGCAGCTGGTTGAGACGGTGATCAAACCCGCCCTGGCCGAGGGTAAGTGGGTGATCGGTGACCGTCACGATCTGTCGACTCAGGCGTATCAGGGCGGCGGACGCGGCATCGACCAGACCATGCTGGCAACGCTGCGTAATGCCGTACTGGGAGATTTTCGCCCCGACCTGACGCTCTATCTGGATGTAACCCCGGAAGTGGGCCTCAAGCGTGCCCGCGCGCGCGGCGAGCTGGACCGCATAGAACAAGAGTCGTTTGATTTCTTTAACCGCACCCGTGCGCGCTATCTTGAACTGGCCGCACAGGACAGCTCAATTTGTACCATCGATGCGACGCAATCCCTGGACGACGTCACGCGTGACATTCAGCAAACCGTGACGCAGTGGGTGCAGGAGCAGCAGGCATGAAATGGTATCCATGGTTGCGCCCGCACTTTGAACAGCTGATCGGCAGCTATCAGGCGGGGCGGGGGCATCATGCGTTACTGATTCAGGCATTGCCGGGAATGGGCGATGACGCGTTGATTTATGCCATCACCCGTTTTCTGATGTGCCAGCAGCCGGAAGGGCATAAGAGCTGTGGCAAATGCCGTGGCTGCCACCTGATGCAGGCGGGTACACATCCTGACTACTACACCCTTGAGCCTGAGAAGGGTAAAAGCGCGTTGGGTATCGATGCCGTGCGGGAAGTCAGTGAAAAATTGTATGAACACGCGCGGCTGGGCGGCGCTAAAGTGGTCTGGCTTAAAGACGCCACGCAGCTGACCGAGGCGGCCGCTAATGCCCTGCTGAAAACCCTGGAAGAGCCGCCGTTAAAAACGTGGTTTTTCCTCTCGTGCCGCGACCCGGGAAGATTACTGGCGACGCTGCGTAGCCGCTGTCGTCTTCATCACCTTGCGGTTCCTCAGGAATCGTGGGCGCTGAGCTGGCTGGAACGAGAGGTGACAACGTCACCTGAGAGCGCGCTGTCCGCCTTGCGCCTGAGCAGCGGCGCGCCTGCGGCGGCGCTGGCATTACTGCAGCCTGACGTCTGGTCAGAGCGAGAAACGCTCTGCCGTGCCATCGAAACGGCACTGAATAACCACGACTGGCTAAGTTTACTGCCTGCGCTTAACAGCGAGCGGGCCGTTGATCGGCTGCACTGGCTGGCCTCCTTGCTGCTGGATGCGCTCAAAATCCAGCGAGGGGCAACGCTTTTGACCAACCCGGACGCGTGGCCGCTGGTGAATACGCTGGCGAACCGCCTCTCAGGGACGGTTCTTCACGCTATGCTTCATGAAATTTGCCAAAGCCGTGAACAGCTTTTAACCGTGACGGGGCTTAATCGCGAGCTTTTACTGACCGACCAGTTACTGCGTATCGAACATTACCTGCAACCCGGCGTCACACCGCCTGTTTCCCATCTCTGAGAGAGACATTATGTTTTTAGTCGACTCACACTGCCATCTTGATGGCCTGGATTATCAATCCCTGCATAAAAACGTGGATGACGTGCTGGAAAAAGCCGCCGCCCGCGATGTGAAATTCTGCCTTGCGGTAGCGACGACGCTGCCGGGCTATCGCACGATGCGCGAGCTGGTGGGCGTTCGCGATAACGTGGTGTTCTCCTGCGGCGTACACCCCCTGAACCAGGATGAAGAATATGACGTTGACGATTTGCGTCGTCTGGCGGCGGAAGAGGGCGTGGTGGCAATGGGCGAGACCGGGCTGGACTATTTCTACACGCCGGAAACCAAATCTCGCCAGCAGGAGTCCTTCCGCAACCATATTCGCATTGGCCGTGAACTGAATAAGCCGGTTATCGTCCACACCCGCGATGCACGTGCGGATACGCTGGCGATCCTCCGGGAAGAAAACGTGACGGATTGCGGTGGCGTACTACACTGTTTCACAGAAGACAGAGAAACGGCGGGTAAACTGCTTGATTTGGGATTTTATATCTCGTTTTCGGGGATCGTGACGTTCCGTAACGCTGAGCAGCTCCGGGATGCCGCGCGTTATGTTCCGCTCGATCGCATTCTGGTGGAGACAGACTCTCCGTATTTGGCCCCGGTACCGCATCGCGGTAAAGAAAACCAACCGGCGATGACGCGAGACGTGGCCGAGTACATGGCCGTTCTGAAGGGCGTCAGCATCGATGAGCTGGCCCGCGTGACGACGGAAAACTTCTCCGCGCTGTTCCATATTGACCCCGCCCGCCTGCAATCTGTCTGATACACCTGTTTTTTTTAGGCTCGTAATTAATAAGTAAAGCGAGTAAAGTTCACCGCCTCATTTGGGGCGGTGAGGGTGTTTTTAGACACATCCGGACATGCTTTTTGTAAATAACTGAAAGTTTTTCGACCGCCTTAAGCTGAAACGTGATAGCCGTCAAACAAACTCAGAGGGAATTATTTTACTCTGTGTAATAAATAAAGGGCGCTTAGATGTCCTGTCCACGGCACGGTACTCCCCCCGGGCCAATGCGTGAAAGCGTAAAAAAAGCACAAATACTCAGGAGCACTCTCAATTATGTTTAAGAATGCATTTGCTAACCTGCAAAAGGTCGGTAAATCGCTGATGCTGCCAGTATCCGTACTGCCTATCGCAGGTATCCTGCTGGGTGTCGGTTCTGCTAACTTCAGCTGGCTGCCAGCCGTAGTGTCCCACGTGATGGCCGAAGCAGGCGGTTCTGTCTTTGCTAACATGCCACTGATCTTCGCGATCGGTGTGGCTCTGGGCTTCACCAATAACGACGGCGTTTCTGCGCTGGCTGCAGTGGTTGCCTACGGCATCATGGTGAAAACCATGGCTGTGGTTGCGCCGCTGGTTCTGCATTTACCGGCAGAAGAGATCGCCGCGAAACACCTGGCAGACACAGGTGTTCTGGGCGGTATCATCTCCGGTGCGATTGCAGCGTATATGTTTAACCGCTTCTATCGCATCAAGCTGCCTGAGTATCTGGGCTTCTTTGCGGGCAAGCGTTTCGTTCCGATCATTTCTGGTCTGGCAGCGATTTTCACTGGCGTGATCCTTTCCTTCATCTGGCCACCAATCGGCTCTGCTATCCAGACCTTCTCTCAGTGGGCTGCTTACCAGAACCCGGTTGTGGCGTTTGGTATCTACGGCTTCATCGAGCGTTGCCTGGTGCCATTCGGTCTGCACCACATCTGGAACGTTCCTTTCCAGATGCAGATTGGTGAATTCACCAACGCAGCAGGCCAGGTATTCCACGGCGATATCCCACGTTACATGGCGGGCGACCCAACTGCAGGTAAACTGTCTGGTGGCTTCCTGTTCAAAATGTACGGTCTGCCAGCAGCGGCGATTGCTATCTGGCACTCTGCTAAGCCAGAGAACCGTGCAAAAGTGGGCGGTATCATGATCTCCGCAGCGCTGACCTCGTTCCTGACCGGCATCACCGAGCCGATCGAGTTCTCCTTCATGTTCGTTGCGCCGATCCTGTACGTTATCCACGCGATTCTGGCGGGCCTGGCGTTCCCAATCTGTATCCTGCTGGGTATGCGTGACGGTACGTCCTTCTCTCACGGCCTGATCGACTTCATCGTTCTGTCCGGTAACAGCAGCAAACTGTGGCTGTTCCCTATCGTGGGTGCGTGCTATGCCGTTGTTTACTACACCATCTTCCGCGTGCTGATTAAAGCACTGGACCTGAAAACTCCGGGTCGTGAAGATGCGACAGAAGACAGCAAAGCTGGCGCGACCAGCGAAATGGCTCCGGCACTGGTCGCAGCGTTCGGCGGTAAAGAGAACATCACTAACCTGGACGCGTGCATCACTCGTCTGCGTGTGAGCGTTGCCGACGTAGCGAAAGTAGACCAGCCGGGTCTGAAAAAACTGGGCGCAGCGGGCGTAGTTGTTGCAGGTTCTGGTGTACAGGCAATCTTCGGTACCAAATCCGATAACCTGAAAACCGAAATGGATGAGTACATCCGCAGCAACTAAGTTGTGACCTGGGGAGACTAAGGCAGCCGAATGGCTGCCTTTTTTATTTGTGTCTTAAAAACGCCACTGAGGCACAAGAGCGGTCACTCTTCAGTCAGCTGATGAACATTCAGGAAAGAAATCGAGGGAGGAGGTTGAAAGGACAGGAGAAACTCGCTCATACTCTTGCATTGTGTCACACACCGATCCCGGGAGTGTGTTTACAGCGGACGCATTGCGCCAGATTAAACAAAAAAGGAAAAGGTCATGGCTGAAGAAACGATTTTCAGTAAAATTATCCGCCGCGAAATTCCGTCGGATATCGTCTATCAGGATGAACTGGTGACGGCTTTCCGGGACATTTCCCCTCAGGCCCCGACGCACATCCTTATTATTCCCAATATTCTGATTCCGACTGTAAACGACGTAAAAACCGAGCATGAAGTGGTGTTAGGTCGTATGCTGACGGTGGCCGCGAAAATCGCTGAACAGGAAGGCATTGCACAAGACGGTTATCGTCTGATCATGAACTGCAACCGTCACGGTGGCCAGGAAGTTTATCATATTCACATGCATCTGCTGGGTGGTCGTCCTCTGGGACCGATGCTGGCACATAAAGGTCTTTGACATGCTTAAAGGGCGTATTGCAGCGCTGATAATGACGATGATGATTGTGGGGTGCAGCTCGCGCCCGGCGATCCCCGTGAATGATGAACAGACGCTGGTCATGGAATCCTCCGTGCTTGCCGCGGGCATCACGGCGCAACAGCCCGCGTTGACTATCAGTGAAATCAACTCATCTGCCTCCTCTACGCTCTTTAATGAAAGACATGAGCCCGTGACGGTCCACTACCGTTTTTTCTGGTATGACGTAAGAGGTCTTGAAATGCATCCGCTGGAGGCGCCTCGCAGCGTCACCATTCCGGCCAGGTCGTCGGTAACGCTCTATGGCAGCGCCAACTATCTGGGTGCACATAAGGTGAGACTTTATCTTTATCTCTGAGGGGTGAACCTTGATTAAAAATTTGAGCCGCTATGCGCTCGTGACAGCTTTCGCTCTGTTCCTGGCAGGGTGTGTGACCCGAACTGAACAGCCAGCGCCTGTGGAAGAGGCGAAACCGGGCACTGAACAGCCGACGCCGCCAACGCAGCAGCAGCCAACCGTGCCGTCTGTGCCGTCTATTCCGTCACAGCCAGGCCCGATTGAACATCCGGACCAGACGTCGCAACCCACGCCGCGCGTGCGTCATTACGACTGGAACGGCGCAATGCAGCCCATGGTCGGCAAAATGCTGCAGGCACAGGGCGTGACGGCAGGTAGCGTGTTGCTGGTCGATAGCGTGAACAACCGTACCAACGGTTCGCTGAATGCGGGTGAAGCGACGGAAACTCTGCGCAATGCCCTGGCAAACAACGGTAAGTTTACGCTGGTCTCAGCTCAACAGCTCGCGGTAGCCAAACAGCAGCTGGGCCTTTCGCCGCAGGATAGCCTCGGTACCCGCAGCAAGGCGATCGGTATTGCCCGTAACGTTGGCGCACAGTATGTGCTTTACTCTAACGCCACCGGTAACGTGAATACACCAGCCCTGCAGATGCAGCTGATGCTGGTTCAGACAGGCGAAATTATCTGGTCAGGTAAAGGTGCGGTTACGCAACAATGACAGCACGCGTGAAGAGATTCTGACGCGCTATTTTCCTCAGTACCGCCTTATCGCGCCGCAGGCCCATTCCGGGCTTGGCGGCGCGAGTTGCATTATAGCGCAGGGCGAACAACGTCTGGTCTTGCGGCAAAACCATGACCCCGATGCGCCTGCCTCCCATTTCCGTCGTCAGTTTCGCGCCCTGAGGCGTCTACCGTCAGATCTCGTGCCTGCCCCTCGTTTTTTCAGACAGGGCTGGATGGCCGTCGACTATCTGGAAGGTGATGTTAAAAGCGCGCTGCCGGACACGCCTGTGCTCGCGGCGATGCTGTATCATCTGCACCAGCAGCCACGTCTGGGATGGCGAACTACGTTATTCCCGCTGCTTGAACACTACTGGCAGCAGGCCCTGCCTGACAGGCGCACTCCAGTGTGGCTGGCACATCTCAGGCGGCTGCGTAAAACGGGCGAGCCGCAGCCGATTCGGCTCTCGCCGCTGCACATGGATGTTCATGCCGGAAATATTGTGCATACGTCAGCGGGCATCAGGCTTATCGACTGGGAATATGCCGGAGATGGCGATGTCGCGCTGGAGCTGGCGGCCGTCTGGACGGAGAGTGAAGCCGCGCGGCAAATGCTCATCATGGACTACGCCCAGGTGGCACACATTAACGCCGACGCGCTGAAGCGTCAGGTCAAACGCTGGCGGCCCTGGGTCGTCATGTTAATGGCTGGCTGGTTTGAAATGCGCTATCGGCAGTCCCGAGACAAACAATTTATTGCGCTGGCAGACGATGCCTGGCGTCAGTTACAAACTAAAGGATAAGAGAGGTGGATGTGGGTCCAGTCATGTTGGATGTAGAAGGGTTTGAGCTGGATGCGGAGGAGCGTGAAATTCTGGCGCATCCGCTGGTGGGGGGGCTTATCCTGTTTACCCGCAACTATCACGATCCGGCGCAGCTGCGTGAGCTGGTGCGTCAGATCCGCGCCGCGTCGCGCAACCATCTGGTGGTCGCCGTCGATCAGGAAGGCGGACGCGTGCAGCGTTTTCGCGAAGGGTTTACCCGCCTGCCGGCAGCCCAGTCTTTTGCCGCGCTGCTCGGCACGGAAGAGGGCGGGAAACTGGCGCAGGAGGCCGGCTGGCTGATGGCCAGTGAAATGATTGCCATGGATATCGACATCAGTTTTGCCCCGGTTCTGGACGTGGGGCATATCAGTGCCGCCATTGGCGAGCGCTCGTACCATGAAGATCCGCGCATTGCGCTGGCCATGGCGACCCGGTTCATCGACGGCATGCACGATGCCGGGATGAAAACCACCGGGAAACACTTCCCGGGCCACGGGGCGGTTACGGCGGACTCGCATAAAGAGACCCCGCGCGATCCGCGCCCGGAAGCGGAAATTCGCGCGAAAGATATGTCGGTGTTCAGGTCGCTCATCACCGACAACAAGCTGGATGCCATCATGCCTGCGCACGTGATTTATAGCGACGTTGACCCGCGCCCTGCCAGCGGCTCTCCGCACTGGCTGAAAACCGTTCTGCGTCAGGAGCTGGGCTTCAATGGCGTGATCTTCTCTGACGATTTATCGATGGAAGGGGCGGCGATTATGGGCAGCTACGCTGAGCGCGGCCAGGCGTCGCTGGATGCAGGTTGCGATATGATCCTGGTCTGCAATAATCGTAAAGGTGCCGTTAGCGTGCTGGATAACCTGTCGCCGATCAAAGCTGAGCGTGTTACACAATTGTATCATAAAGGTTCATTTAGCCGTCAGGAGCTGATGGATTCGGCGCGCTGGAAGACGGTCAACGCCCGGCTTGAAGACCTGAATGAGCGCTGGCAGGCACATAAAGCCAGCCTGTAAACCCTCCCGGAAGGCGTAGCGTGGTGAGAAGACGATGATCATCTATTTACACGGTTTTGACTCAAACAGCCCTGGTAATCATGAGAAGGTGCTGCAGCTGCAGTTTATCGATCCGGATGTACGGTTGATCAGCTACAGCACGCGCCATCCGAAGCACGATATGCAGCATCTGCTCAAAGAGGTGGACAAGATGTTGCAGCTCAACGTCGACGATCGCCCGTTGATCTGCGGCGTGGGGCTGGGCGGCTACTGGGCGGAGCGCATTGGCTTCCTGTGCGACATCCGTCAGGTGGTATTCAATCCTAACCTGTTCCCGAACGAGAACATGGAAGGCAAAATTGACCGCCCGGAAGAGTATGTCGATATTGCGACCAAGTGCGTGAGCAATTTTCGTGAGAAAAACCGTGACCGCTGTCTTGTGATCCTGTCGCGTAACGATGAGGCGCTCAACAGCCACCGGGCGGCAGAGCTGCTGCATCATTATTACGAAATTGTCTGGGACGAAGAACAGACCCACAAGTTCAAAAACATCTCCCCGCACCTGCAGCGTATCAAAGCATTTAAAACGCTGGGTTAATTTCTTGCCTGCAGGCGTCGAAGCCCGGCCGTGAAAGCGTGCCGGGCTTTCTTTTTGACCAGAATTGTCTACTTTTAAGCCATCAAAACTTGATGCATATCAATTTTGGTATGACCAATGCGCCTGACGTGGTATTCTCAATGCACCTGAATGGTTTCAGTGCTGTAACCTGTTGTTAATTAAGGGTTATTTTTATAACTTTTAATTAACAATTGGTTAATAATTTGAGGGGGTCACGTTGACTACTCCATTGAAAAAGATAGTGATTGTAGGCGGTGGTGCTGGCGGGCTGGAGCTGGCGACACAGCTGGGCAAGAAGCTGGGTCGCGGTAAAAAAGCCAAAATTACGCTGGTGGATCGTAACCACAGCCACCTGTGGAAACCGCTGCTGCACGAAGTGGCGACCGGTTCTCTGGATGAGGGCGTGGACGCGCTCAGCTATCTGGCGCACGCGCGCAACCACCATTTCCAGTTCCAGCTGGGCTCGGTGGTGGACATCAACCGTGAAAGCAAAACCATCACTCTGGCAGAACTGCGCGATGAAAAAGGGGAGCTGCTGGTTCCTGAACGCAAGCTGCCGTACGACACGCTGGTCATGGCGCTGGGCAGTACCTCCAACGACTTCAACACGCCGGGCGTGAAAGAGCACTGTATCTTCCTCGATAACCCGCACCAGGCGCGTCGTTTCCATCAGGAAATGCTGAACCTGTTCCTGAAGTACACCAGCAATATGGGGGCGAACGGTAAGGTAAATATCGCCATTGTCGGCGGCGGTGCGACGGGCGTTGAGCTGTCTGCGGAGCTGCACAATGCGGTGAAGCAGCTGCACAGCTACGGTTATAAAGGATTAACGAATGAAGCGCTGAACGTCACGCTGGTCGAAGCCGGTGAACGCATTCTGCCTGCGCTGCCTCCGCGTATTTCCGGTGCGGCGCACAATGAACTCACCAAGCTGGGCGTGCGGGTACTGACGCAGACCATGGTGACCAGCGCCGACGAAGGCGGCCTGCACACCAAAGACGGCGAGTATATCAAAGCGGATCTGATGGTCTGGGCGGCCGGCATCAAAGCGCCTGACTTTATGAAAGATATCGGCGGTCTGGAAACCAACCGCATTAACCAGCTGGTAACCGAGCCGACGCTGCAAACCACGCGTGACCCTGAAATCTTTGCTATCGGTGACTGCGCCTCCTGCGCGCGTCCTGAAGGTGGATTTGTGCCGCCGCGCGCGCAGGCCGCTCACCAGATGGCAAGCCTGGTCCTGCACAACATTCTGGCACAGTACAAAGGCAAGCCAATGAAGGCCTATGTCTACAAAGACCATGGTTCTCTGGTGTCTCTGTCAAACTTCTCTACCGTCGGCAGCCTGATGGGTAACCTGATGCGCGGCTCGATGATGGTAGAAGGGCGCATTGCCCGCTTCGTGTATATCTCCCTGTATCGTATGCACCAGATTGCGCTGCACGGCTATTTCAAAACCGGGCTGATGATGCTGGTCGGCAGAATCAACCGCGTGATCCGTCCGCGTCTGAAGCTGCACTAATCTTTCACTCCCTCCGGGCTCTCCGGAGGGAGTTTTTAGCATTTCATGCTGTAGATCACAGATTGAGTGCTTAAGAGTTCTCCTAAATACAATATATCTCCTCTGAACGCCCCTTTTTTGATCCTTTATCTGATTGGCGAAGCCGTGCCTCCATTGCAAAATTGTTACCAATAGCAACAAAGGAGGAAGTCCCGTGAATAAATCAATGTTGGCGGGTATAGGGATTGGCGTCGCGGCTGCGTTAGGTGTGGCTGCCGTTGCCAGTCTCAACGTATTAGATCGCGGCCCGCAGTATGCGCAGGTGGTTTCTGCTACACCGATTAAAGAAACGGTAAAAACGCCTCGTCAGGAGTGCCGTAACGTCTCCGTGACGCATCGTCGTCCGGTGCAGGATGAAAACCGTATCGCCGGTTCTGTTCTGGGCGCGGTAGCGGGTGGCGTGATTGGTCACCAGTTCGGCGGCGGCCGGGGTAAAGATGTGGCGACCGTGGTCGGCGCGCTGGGTGGCGGCTATGCCGGTAACCAGGTGCAGGGCGCGATGCAGGATAACGATACCTACACCACGACTCAGCAGCGCTGCAAAACCGTCTATGACAAGTCGGAAAAAATGCTGGGCTATGACGTGACGTACAAAATTGGCGATCAGCAGGGCAAAATCCGCATGGATAAAGACCCGGGCACGCAAATTCCACTGGATGGAAATGGCCAGCTGGTTCTGAATAACAAAGTGTAAAAAAGATGTTCTCTGAATTTAGCTCCTCATGCGCTCAGGCTGAGGAGCTTTTTTTTGCTTCAGATTTTCAGTAGCTCAGGCCACAGCCGCAGCGTGGTTTCGCTTATATTCTGCAGTTTTTCCAGCGTAGCCCCTTCACGGGCGCTGATCGACATCCCCTGCAAAATACAGCTCAGGTATTGCGCCAGCAGCTGTGGGTTGCACTGGGCAGGGATTTCACCGCGCTGCTGGCGCTGAGCCAGAAATGCGCTAAGCGTCTCCTCCTGCATGGCATGCCGCGATTTCACCGTGTTGGCAATCTCTTTAGAGGACGCCGCCAGGGTGGCAGAGGTATTAATCATAAAGCAGCCCGCAGGCGTCTCTTTACTGGTGAAGCAGGTCGCGACGGCGGTGAAATAATCCCGAAGCGCCTGTTCGACGCTTTTCTCTTCACAAAACAGCTGGGCTTCGTGTTTCGCCGCAAAGCGCGAAATGTATCTGTCCAGCACCGCCCTGAACAGCCCCTCTTTATTGGTAAATTCGGCATACAGCGTCGGCGCTTTTGCTCCGGTAGCTTCTACCAGATCGGAAAGCGAGGTTGCTTCATACCCATGTTGCCAGAAGAGAGTCATGGCCTTATCAAGCGCTGCATCCCTGTCAAACACTTTTGGTCGGCCACGGCTTTTCTTCGCACAACTCGTGACGTCGGTTGTCATTTGCCGTTGGTCCTCTGTTGATTTGTTGAATGACCATTATAAAAATAAACGCAAGTCACCACCAGCGCTGAATGCTTAAAAATAAATTAATCATATGAGTATGAAAAATAACGACTTTAAAATTAAGTTAATGGTCATTATAAAATTATGTTGACGCGTGATGTGGATCACATTTATGATTTACCTATCGATCGTTAACTAAATGATTAACGACCTCCAAATTCATCTGCTAAAGGTAAACATCATGAAAAACGTAAAAACCCTCATCGCTGCCGCTGTTCTGAGTTCACTCTCTTTCGCAAGCTTTGCTGCTGTACAGGTACAGTCCACCCCGGTCGATCAGCATAAAGTCGGGACCATTTCTGCGTCTGCCGGTACTAACCTGGGTTCCCTGGAAGATCAGCTGGCACAAAAAGCGCAAGAGATGGGTGCAAAATCTTACCGCATCACCTCTGTGACCGGTCCTAACACCCTGCACGGCACCGCCGTCATCTACAAATAAGCCGGGCATAAACCCTCATTTATGCCACTGCAATAAAAAACGCCCTGCTGAGCAGGGCGTTTTTTTATTTCTGATTTACATCGACTGCTGGACGACGCCGTGATGCCGGGTGACATCGGTCGGCATGCCTGAGCGGGCCTCCATTGCGCGCTCCATCACCACGCTGTTGGTATTCGCATTCGTTTTGAAGCTTACCATCGCGGCATTCAGGTTAATGGGCAGCGTCTGCGGATCGTCGCCAATGTTTTTCGATAGCGGCTGATGAATTTCAACCAGCCGCACGCTGCCCGGCTCCTCAGAAACCTTAATCGGCGTATTGATAATATTCACTTTGGTACCCGGCGTAACGACGTTAAACAGCGTTTTGATATCGTCATCGCGCAGACGAATGCAGCCGGAGCTGACGCGCATGCCGATGCCAAAGTCCGCATTCGTTCCGTGCAGCAGGTAAACGCCGCCGTAGGCCGCCAGACGGATTGCGTGGTGACCCATCGGGTTATCCGGGCCTGCTGGCACCACGGCCGGAAGATCGATGCCCTGAGCTTTATAACGGGCACGAATATTGGCCGTCGGGGTCCAGGTTGGATTCGCGCGTTTATCCGAGACGGTTGTGACCATCGTCGGCGTCAGGGTGTCGCCGCCCAGCTGACCAATACCAATCGGGTAGACGGTTACCTCATTTTTACCCGGCGGATAATAGTACAGGCGTAGCTCCGCCAGGTTTATCACGATCCCCTCGCGCGGGGCGTCCGGAAGGATAGTCTGTAACGGGATTGTCAATACGCTGCCCGCGCGCGGGACGTACGGGTCGACGCCGGGGTTCGCCTGCAGCAGAGCCAGAAAACCGACATTATATTTTTTGGCAATGGCTTCCAGCGAACCGCCATTATTTTCAACCACATGAAAGCGGTTTTCCCCCACGACCTTGCTGCCGGGCGGAGGGAGGGGCCAGGTATTTGCGCGAGCGGGAAGCGCCACCGCGACGGTGGCTGCCAGCGCAAACAGGGTTAACCAGCGAGTAATACGCGAAGAGGTCATCATCACCATAATCCATGTAAATGATAAGGTTATTGTTTTATAAGGCGTTAACGATAATTATGGCGAATGGGTGTGTCGGGAAGATCGGGTGAAGTGCAAAGAGTTTGTAAATTGTCCCCCGTTAGCGCTGGGCTAACGGGGGAAGGGAGGTCAGGCGATCGCGTTCTCTTCCAGCTGGCGCATAAAGTTACGCACCCAGTCCATGCGGGTTTTGCGCTCCGTCAGCTCCTGGGTAAATTTCAGACGCGTTGGGCCATCCAGACGGAAATGCTGCGGCTGTTTTTGCAGCAGGCCGATCAGCCACATCGGGTTGACGTGGTTCTTCTCCGCGAACTCAATCACGCCGCCTTTTTCGTTGCCTTCGAGCTTACGAATGCCCAGCTTCTGCGCCTGCTGGCGCAGGCGCGCGATATCCAGCAGATTTCGCGCCGCATCGGGCAGCAGACCAAAGCGGTCGATCAGCTCAACCTTAATCTCTTCCAGCTCGTTTTCCGTCTTCGCACTGGCGATGCGCTTGTAGAACGACAGTCGGGTATTCACGTCCGGAATGAAATCGTCCGGCAGCAGGGAAGGCATACGCAACTCGACCTCGGTCTGCTGGCTGGTGAGATCTTCCAGCGACGGCTCGCGACCGGCCTTCAGGGCATCAACCGCGTTCTCAAGCAGCTCCATATAGAGCGAGAAGCCGATGGTCTCCATGGAGCCGCTCTGGTCCTCACCCAGCAGCTCGCCGGCGCCGCGGATCTCGAGATCGTGCGTGGCCAGCGCGAAGCCTGCGCCGAGGTCTTCCAGCGAGGCGATGGCTTCCAGACGCTTCTGCGCGTCGGTGGTCATCGCTTTCGGGTGCGGCGTCAGCAGCCAGGCGTAGGCCTGATGGTGCGAACGCCCGACGCGGCCGCGCAGCTGGTGAAGCTGCGCCAGGCCAAAGTGATCCGCACGTTCAATGATGATGGTGTTCGCCGTCGGAATGTCGATCCCCGTTTCGATGATGGTGGTGCACACGAGCACGTTAAAGCGCTGGTGGTGGAAGTCGTTCATCACCCGTTCCAGCTCGCGCTCGCGCATCTGCCCGTGACCGATAGCAATGCGCGCTTCCGGCACCAGCTCTGCCAGCCTGTCGGCCGCTTTCTGGATGTTTTCCACGTCGTTGTACAGGTAATAGACCTGACCCCCGCGCAGGACTTCACGCAGTATTGCCTCACGCACCACCAGATTATCGTACTCGCGGACGAAGGTTTTTACCGCCAGACGGCGCGCCGGCGGCGTGGCAATAATCGACAGATCGCGCATGCCGCTCATCGCCATGTTCAGGGTTCGCGGGATCGGCGTTGCGGTCAGGGTCAGGATATCGACGTCGGCGCGCATCGCTTTGATGCGTTCCTTATGACGCACCCCGAAGCGGTGCTCTTCATCGACGATCAGCAGCCCCAAATCTTTCCACTTCACGTCGCTTTGCAGCAGCTTATGGGTGCCGATCAGAATATCGATTTTGCCTTCGCTTGCCTGTTCGAGGATCTGCGTCTGTTCTTTGGTGCTGCGAAAACGCGACAGCATCTCGATGCGTACCGGCCAGTTGGCGAAGCGGTCGCGGAAGTTGTCGAAGTGCTGCTGAGCGAGCAGGGTGGTCGGCACCAGCACTGCCACCTGCTTGTTGTTTTCCACCGCAAGGAAGGCGGCGCGCATCGCCACTTCGGTTTTACCGAAGCCGACGTCGCCGCACACTAAACGGTCCATTGCCAGCGGCTGGCACATGTCGCTCAGCACGGCGTTAATAGCCTGAGCCTGATCCGGCGTGGTTTCAAACGGGAAGCTGTCGCAGAACAGCTGATACTGTTCCTTATCATGCTTAAAGGCGAAGCCCTCTTTGGCCGCGCGCTGGGCGTAGATATCCAGCAGCTCGGCGGCCACGTCACGCACTTTTTCCGCGGCCTTCTGGCGCGCGCGCGCCCAGGCGTCGCCGCCCAGCTTGTGCAGCGGCGCGTTCTCTTCGGCACCGCCCGCGTAGCGGCTGATCAGATGCAGGGACGACACCGGAACATACAGTTTGGCGTCGTTCGCGTAGGTGAGCATCAGGTATTCACCTTTAATACCGCCCGCTTCCAGCGTGGTCATCCCCTGATAGCGTCCAACGCCATGCTCCAGGTGCACAATCGGCTGGCCCGGATGCAGCTCGGCCAGGTTACGGATCAGCGTGTCCGGGTTGATGGTTCGACGGCTGTCCTGACGGCGGCGCGCGACGCGCTCGCCCAGCAGGTCGCTTTCGCAAATCAGCGCCAGGTTGTTGAGCGTGTCGATGAACCCATGCTCGGCGGCGCCAATCATCAGGTAACGACCGTTTCCGGTTGCTTCGCTCAGGCGCAGGATGCGCTTCGGCGCCACCTTAATGCGTCCCAGCAGCTCACCCAAAGCTTCGCGGCGGCCTTCACTCTCAACGGAGAACACCACCGGGCCGGTAAAGGACTCCAGGAACTTGCGCAGATTATCCAGCGGGGATTTCTGCTGCGCCTGGACGGCCAGGTCCGGCAGCGTCCGGAAGGCGAGGTTGGTGTTGGCGGCCTTGTCGGCAAGCGAATCGGTTTTCAGCTGCATGCGCGGCCAGCGCTTCAGCTCGGCGTTGAGCTCGTCGGTGCGCAGCCACAGCGCTTCCGGCGGCAGCAGCGGACGCATCGGGTCAACGCCCCGGTTTTCGAAGCGAGCGCGGGTTTCGCTTTCAAAGCGGCTGGCGCTGGCGTCGATATCGCCGGTGTTAACAATCAGCGTATTCGCCGGGAAGTAGCTGAACAGGGCAGGCAGCGGCTCGTTAAAGAACAGCGGCTGCCAGTATTCGATCCCGGCAGGCAGCGTGCCTTTGCTGACCTGCTGATAAATATGTTCCGCGTCGCGCTTCACCTCGAACCTATCGCGCCACTGGCTGCGGAACAGTTCGATAGCGGTTTTGTCCGTGGGGAACTCATGCGCGGGCAGTAAATTGATGGACTCCACTTCCTCCAGCGTGCGCTGCGTGTCGGCGTCAAAGACGCGCAGGCTGTCGATTTCATCATCAAAGAAGTCCAGACGATACGGCTGGTCGCTGCCCATCGGGTAAAGGTCGAGCAGCGCGCCGCGGGTCGCGTATTCCCCGTGTTCCATCACCTGGTCGACGTGGCGATAGCCGGCCCCGTCAAGCTGCGCCCGCAGGGCATCACGGGACAGGCGCTGGCCTTTTTTCATCACCAGCGCGTGGCCGTGCAGGTAGCTGTGCGGACAGACGCGCTGCATCAGGGTGTTCACCGGTACAATCAGCACGCCGCGCTGCATGGTCGGAAGCTGGTAGAGCGTCGACAGGCGCGAGGAGATGATCTCCTGGTGCGGAGAGAAGCTGTCATAGGGCAGCGTTTCCCAGTCGGCCAGGCTGAACACCAGATTATCGGTGAACTGGCGAATTTCATCGTGCAGGCGCAGGGCGTTTTGCATATCCGGGGCAACCAGGATCACCGGCCCTTGATGACGCTCGGCGATTTCCGCCACCAGCGTGGCGCACGCCGCGCCCGTGAGTTCACCCAGCTGGCGCTGGTCGCCCGCTTTGACAGGCAAGGAATAACGATAGTGTTCAGGCATGGCTATGTCAGAGTCTCTTATGGATATACCAACAGTATTGGGGCATATCACTGATACGCAATGTCTTTATTATCCTCGATCGTTTTGCATAAGCAAATCGTAACCGCACGGCAGGGCTAAACGCCCCCGAAACGGGGGCGGAGAGGGCATTAACGCGTTGAGGGGGACAGGGTCAGCGTAGACGGAGGAGAGAAGAAAACGTCGCCAAACAGCGCGGTGGAAATTTTACGCACCCCGAGCCCGGCCAGGGTACAGATCAGCAGGCTGGCAAACGGGTAGACCAGAATTAAGGTGAGTTCAGCCCAGACCGGCCAGTAAGCGGCATTCATCTCGCCAATCAGGAACAGGCTGAAGGCCTCAATCAAGATGCGGTGGGTGGTATAAATCGCAATGGTATTGGAGCCAATCACGTTCAACAGGTTGTCAGGGTGAACGGCATAGCACTGCTCAAAGCTGTAGAATAGCTTCATGATCAGCACAATCGACAGCAATGAGAGCAGCAGCGGAACGTTAGCAAACCACAGCACCACGGAGACGGCGGCGAAAGCGACGGTTGCCAGCCAGAGGCGGCGCAGGCTGACGCTTTTCATCCACGCCATCAGCGTCGCGCCATACCACGCCCCGAGACTGTAGTAGATCATGTTGCGGACCACGCTGTTCATTCCCCACCACGGCAGCGGCAGGAAGTTGATCGCGATGCTTGCCAGCGCCAGCAGCCCCAGCATCGGCAGCTTCCAGCGGCTCAGCAGTTTACACAGCGTGAAGTACACGACCAGGGCATACAGATACCACAGGCTGGTGCTGGCAGTGAGCATGCCTTGCACAAATCCCGAGAGCGAGTCGGCGTAGGCCGCGTTCGACGAGGTGGCAAGCTCGCGATCGGGCGCCAGCCAGGCATTCAGGTGGGTCAGCGCCTGCCATTGCAAAATCCCCCACAGCGCCAGCACCCAGACAATGCTCCAGATTCGCTTGTCGAGACTGGTTCGCCAGTCCACCTCGTCAATATAACGACGGATCAGATAGCCGGAGATAAAGAAAAAGACCGGCATACGGAAGGGGGCAAGATAGAGATTAAAATAGACCCAGCATTTGGCGAGAAGGCCGGAGAGCGGGTGTTGCAGCCCGATCAGATGCGGATAAAACGTGATAACCGAATGATAGATAACCACCAGGCAGATACACAGCCCTTTTATCTGGTTAATCCATAATGCTTTTTGCTTCATTGTTCGCAACTACCTTATTGCCATAGACGAACGAGCAATTGTTGTTAAACGAAACCGTGCTGTAATGGGTAACAGTCTGTATCAGGAGGTTTTTCGGAAAAGGTGGAGGTTGCGAGGGGCGGTTTCAGATATTAGTACCCTGATTTGTCTGAATTTTTTGGAAAAATGATTACCAAAGCTTACGGTTTCAGTCATTTACGCTTAACGGATTCGCTTATATACTCGTGGGTCTGCTATCAGCAAACAGACGGACTTCATGTATCAACCTGTCGCACTCTTCATAGGCTTACGCTACATGCGTGGGCGCGCCGCGGACCGCTTCGGTCGCTTTGTCTCCTGGCTATCGACTATTGGCATTACGCTTGGCGTGATGGCTCTGGTGACGGTGCTTTCCGTCATGAATGGCTTCGAGCGCGAGCTGCAAAACAACATCCTGGGGCTGATGCCGCAGGCCGTACTCTCATCCACTAACGGCTCGGTTAACCCGCAGCAGCTGCCGGAAAGCGCGGCGAAGTTACAGGGCGTTACGCGCGTAGCGCCGTTGACCACCGGCGACGTGGTGCTGCAAAGCGCCCGCAGCGTGGCGGTCGGCGTGATGCTGGGTATCGACCCGACGCAAAACGATCCGCTGACGCCGTATCTCGTTAACGTGAAGCAGACCGACCTGGAAGCCGGGAAATACAACGTGATTCTGGGCGAGCAGCTTGCCGGACAGCTTGGCGTCAACCGTGGCGATCAGCTGCGCGTAATGGTCCCTTCTGCCAGCCAGTTTACGCCGATGGGGCGTTTGCCAAGCCAGCGTCTGTTTAACGTGATTGGTACTTTTGCCGCCAACAGCGAAGTCGATGGCTACCAGATGCTGGTTAACATCCAGGACGCGTCACGCCTGATGCGCTACCCGGCCGGAAATATCACCGGCTGGCGCCTGTGGCTTGACGCGCCGCTGAAGGTGGATACCCTCAGCCAGCAAAAACTGCCGGACGGCACCAAATGGCAGGACTGGCGCGAGCGTAAAGGCGAGCTGTTCCAGGCCGTGCGGATGGAGAAAAACATGATGGGGCTGCTGCTGAGCCTGATCGTCGCCGTGGCGGCATTTAACATCATCACCTCGCTGGGCCTGATGGTGATGGAGAAGCAGGGCGAGGTCGCTATCCTGCAAACCCAGGGTCTGACGCCGCGCCAGATCATGGCCGTGTTTATGGTGCAGGGCGCCAGCGCCGGTATCATCGGTGCGCTGCTCGGGGCGGTGCTGGGTGCGCTGCTTGCCAGCCAGCTCAATAACTTAATGCCGATCATCGGCGCCCTGCTCGACGGCGCGGCGCTGCCGGTGGCTATCGAGCCGCTGCAGGTGGTCGGTATTGCGCTGGCCGCGATGGCCATTGCGCTGCTTTCTACGCTTTATCCTTCCTGGCGCGCCGCCGCCACTCAACCCGCTGAGGCTTTACGTTATGAATAAGATCCTGTTGCAATGCGACAACCTGTCCAAACGCTATCAGGAAGGCACTGTGCAAACCGACGTGCTGCACAATGTGAGCTTCAGCGTGGGCGAAGGCGAGATGATGGCGATTGTCGGCAGCTCCGGCTCGGGCAAAAGTACGCTGCTGCATCTGCTGGGCGGGCTGGATACCCCAACCAACGGCGACGTGATTTTCTCCGGCCAGCCGATGAGCAAAATGTCCTCGGCGGCGAAGGCCGAGCTGCGCAACCGCGAGCTGGGCTTTATCTACCAGTTTCACCATCTGCTGCCGGACTTCACGGCGCTGGAAAACGTCGCGATGCCGCTGCTGATTGGCAAAAAGAAACCGGCAGAGATTAACGCCCGCGCCAGCGACATGCTGAAAGCGGTAGGGCTGGGCCATCGCGGAAACCACCGTCCGTCGGAGCTGTCCGGCGGCGAGCGCCAGCGCGTGGCGATTGCCCGTGCGCTGGTCAACAACCCGCGTCTGGTGCTGGCGGATGAGCCCACCGGGAACCTGGACGCCCGTAATGCGGACAGTATTTTCCAGCTTCTGGGCGAGCTGAACGCCTCGCAGGGCACCGCGTTTCTGGTCGTAACCCACGATCTGCAGCTGGCAAAACGCATGGGGCGTCAGCTTGAGATGCGCGACGGTCATCTGAACGCGGAACTGACCCTGATGGGAGCAGAGTAATGGCGTCACCGTTATCGTTACTCATCGGTTTACGTTTTAGCCGCGGCCGCCGTCGCGGCGGCATGGTGTCGCTGATCTCCGTCATCTCGACCATCGGTATTGCGCTGGGCGTGGCGGTGCTGATTGTGGGCTTAAGCGCCATGAACGGCTTCGAGCGCGAGCTGAATAACCGCATTCTGGCGGTGGTGCCGCACGGGGAGATCGAGCCGGTTAACCAGCCGTGGACGAACTGGAGCGATGCGCTCACCAAAGTTGAAAAAGTGCCGGGCATCGCCGCGGCCGCGCCCTACATTAACTTTACCGGGCTGGTGGAAAGCGGGGTAAACCTGCGCGCCATTCAGGTTAAAGGGGTCAACCCGGCGCAGGAAGCGCGTCTCAGCGCGCTGCCAAACTATGTGCAGAACGGCGCGTGGGCCAACTTTAAGGCTGGCGAGCAGCAGATCATCATGGGTAAAGGCGTTGCCGATGCTCTGAAGGTGAAGCAGGGCGACTGGGTGTCAATCATGATCCCGAACGCCAGCACCGACCACAAACTGCAGCAGCCAAAACGCGTGCGCCTGCACGTTACTGGTATTCTTCAGCTGAGCGGTCAGCTTGACCACAGCTTTGCGATGGTGCCGATGGAGGATGCGCGGCAGTATCTCGACATGGGCAACAGCGTGACGGGCATTGCCATTAAGGTGAACGACGTCTTTAACGCCAACAAACTGGTGCGTGACGCGGGCAGCGTGACCAATAACTATGTCTACATCAAAAGCTGGATCGGCACTTACGGGTATATGTACCGTGATATCCAGATGATCCGCGCCATCATGTATCTGGCGATGGTGCTGGTGATTGGCGTGGCGTGCTTTAATATCGTTTCGACGCTGGTGATGGCGGTCAAGGACAAGAGCGGCGACATCGCCGTGCTGCGTACGCTGGGGGCGAAAGACGGTCTTATTCGCGCCATCTTCGTCTGGTACGGTTTGCTGGCGGGTCTGTTCGGTAGCCTGTGCGGCGTGGTGATTGGCGTGGTGGTTTCCCTGCAGCTGACGCCGATTATCAACGGTATTGAAAAGCTTATTGGTCACCAGTTCCTGTCGGGTGATATCTATTTTATTGACTTCCTGCCGTCTGAACTGCACTGGCTGGATGTTTTTTATGTGCTGCTTACAGCACTTTTACTGAGTCTGCTGGCAAGCTGGTATCCGGCGCGTCGCGCAAGCCGAATTGATCCGGCGAGGGTATTAAGTGGCCAGTAATTACGTCATGATCTAGCGGCTTTCGGGTCGCCAGATCGAAAGAGGAATGCGTTATGTATTATGGATTTGATATTGGCGGCACCAAGATTGCGCTCGGCGTGTTTGATAAAAACCTCAAACTGCAGTGGGAAACCCGCGTTCCTACGCCGCGCGAAAGTTATGACGAATTTTTAACCGCCATTGCCGCGCTGGTGGCTCAGGCGGATGAACGCTTTGGGGTCAAAGGCAGCGTCGGCATTGGCATTCCGGGCATGCCCGAAACCGACGACGGTACGCTGTACGCGGCCAACGTGCCTGCCGCCAGCGGTAAACCGCTGCGTGCCGATCTCTCAGCTCTCCTTGAACGCGACGTGCGTTTAGACAACGATGCCAACTGCTTCGCGCTCTCTGAAGCCTGGGATGATGAATTCCGTCAATATTCTCTGGTGATGGGGCTGATCCTCGGTACCGGCGTCGGCGGAGGAATCGTCATCAACGGTAAGCCCATCACCGGCCGCAGCTACATTACCGGCGAGTTTGGCCATATCCGCCTGCCGGTGGACGCGCTGGAAGTGGTGGGGCGTGATTTCCCGCTGACACGCTGCGGCTGCGGGCAGCACGGCTGTATTGAGAACTACCTGTCAGGCCGCGGGTTTGCATGGCTTTACGAACACTTCTATCATCAGAAACTTGAGGCCCCTCAAATCATTACCCTGTGGGAGCAAGGGGATGCGCAGGCGCGTGAGCACGTCGAGCGCTACCTGGATCTGCTGGCGGTGTGTCTGGGAAATATTCTCACCATCGTCGACCCGGATCTGCTGGTGATCGGGGGAGGGCTTTCAAACTTTACCGCGATTACGGAACGGTTGTCCGGGCGTTTGCCCCGACATTTATTGCCGGTTGCCCGCGTGCCGCGTATTGAACGCGCGCGACACGGGGACGCAGGAGGCATGCGCGGAGCCGCATTCCTTCATCTCACCGATTAGTTTACGAGGTTTCTATGCTGTCGCGTCGCCAGGGTCGACTCAGCCGTTTTCGCAAAAACAAACGCCGCTTGCGTGAGCGCTTGCGCCAGCGGATCTTTTTCAGAGACAGAATGATGCCAGAAGCGATGGATAAACCCAGAGTGGTGGTGCTGACCGGAGCGGGGATCTCGGCCGAGTCAGGAATTCGAACCTTCCGCGCGGCGGACGGGCTGTGGGAAGAGCACCGCGTGGAGGATGTCGCCACGCCGGAAGGCTTTGCCCGTGACCCGGATCTCGTGCAGGCATTTTACAACGCACGCCGTCGTCAGCTTCAGCAGCCTGACGTCGCGCCGAATGCGGCGCATCTGGCGCTGGCGAAGCTGGAAGAGGCGCTGGGCGATCGTTTTCTGCTGGTGACGCAGAATATCGACAACCTCCACGAACGGGCCGGTAACAAGAACATCATCCACATGCACGGCGAGCTGCTCAAGGTTCGCTGCGCATGGAGCGGTCAGGTGCTGGACTGGAAAGAGGACGTTCTGCCAGAGGATAAGTGCCACTGCTGCCAGTTCCCGTCGCGCCTGCGTCCTCACGTGGTCTGGTTTGGCGAAATGCCGCTGGGAATGGATGAGATCTACAGCGCGCTGGCGATGGCCGACGTGTTTATCGCCATCGGAACATCCGGCCACGTTTACCCTGCGGCAGGGTTTGTCCACGAAGCGCGACTGCACGGTGCGCATACGGTAGAGCTCAACCTTGAGCCAAGCCAGGTAGGCAGCGAGTTTGAAGAGAAACACTATGGCCTGGCAAGCACGGTCGTCCCGGAGTTTGTCGACAAGCTGCTGAAAGGGCTGTAACGGCAATCGCCTGAAAAGGCACCCGCCCAGCGGGTGCCTTTTTATTTAAGAATGAAAGAACGCCAGCGTCTTCTCCAGCGATTTAGCCTGCTCGTCCAGCGAGAGCGCCGCAGCGGAGATCTGCTGAACCAGAGAGGCGTTCTGCTGGGTGGTGCTGTCCATCTGGTTAACGGCGGTACTGACCTGGCTTATCCCGCGGTTCTGCTCGTCCAGCGCCTGGACAATGTCGTTGATGACCAGATGCACGTGCGACACCGCATCAATCACCTGTTTCATCATTACGCCGGTTTCATTGACCAGCTCAACGCCTTTGCTGACGCGGCCTGAGGACTCGGCAATCAGCTGGGAAATTTCTTTAGCCGCGTTAGCGCTTCGCTGGGCCAGGTTGCGCACTTCACCTGCGACCACTGCGAAACCGCGCCCCTGTTCGCCCGCGCGCGCCGCTTCAACGGCAGCATTCAGCGCCAGGATATTGGTCTGGAAGGCGATGCCGTCGACGATGCTGTTAATCTCACCGATCTTACGCGCGCTCTCGTCAATCTCTCCGATCACCATCACCACGTCGTTTACCAGCGTTTCGCCATGCCCGGCGAGGCTCGCGGCGCGATCGGTCAGCGTGGTCGCCTTGTGGGCGTTGTCGGCATTATTTTTAACCGTGACCGAAATCTCTTCCATGCTGGCTGCTGTTTCAACAATCGCCGCCGCCTGTTCTTCGGTACGTGAGGCGAGGTCAAGGTTGCCCGCCGAAATTTCGCTGGTGCCGCCGTGCACGGAGTGGCTGGCTTCGCTGATGTTGTCGACGATGCGCTTGAGCTGCGTCTGCATGGTGTGCAGGGCATAAAAAATGCTGTGGGTATCCCCGGAACGAACCGGGATGGTGTTGTTCAGCTCTCCCCGGGCAACGGCCAGGGCGATCCCGGCGGCCTCCGAAGGTTCCCCTCCAACCGGACGGTCAACCTTGCGGGTAAAGATCTGGGCCATCACCAGGCTGACCGCAACGATGCTTAACATCATCATGATGATGGCTTTCAGTAAAAATGCCCGCGCTTCGGCCATCACTTCGCTAACCGGAGTAATAATGGCCAGCTTCCACGGCGTCTGGCTGTTACCGACGGCGATGTCCTGCCAGGTGATGAACACGTCCTCCTTCAGCAGCGGATCGTTTACCCGGGTGACGTCATGACCGGCAATCTGACCCGCGTATGGCTTGCCTGCCGCCTGTTTGTCCGGGCTGGACACCACGTTATTACCCGCTGAGAGGAGCAGGGCGTAGCCTGTGCCGTTCCACGGTTTAATCGCGCCGATCGTGGACTGCAGCGTGGCGAGGGAGAAGTCAGAGGTGACCGAACCCAGAAACTGTCCGTCACGCATGATGGGTGCGGCAATCGAGGTGAGCATCACGTCCACGCCGTTGTAGGGGTAAATATAGGGCTCGATGATCACATCTTTATGCCGCTGTTTCGGCAGCAGGTAATAATCACCGCTGCCGGGTGTTTCGATGTCAGTCAGCAGGTGTAATGCCGGTTTGCCGGTGGCATCGCGGTCGACGTAGCGGGCGTAGCGTCCGGCAGGATCTTCACCGCTCTGACCGGCAAAGGCGGCATCTTTATCGTCGAACGCGTTGGGCTCAAAGGCCATCGACATGGAGAGAAACTGTGGGTGAGCCGAGAGGTAGTGGATAAGCAGCTGGTTCAGGCTCTGGCGGTCGGATACGCCCGCCTCGCGCAGTGCCAGGGCGCTGTTGCCCATATCCCGGGCGGCAGTCAGGGCGGAATCCAGCTGTTTGCTGACCTGTAAAGCCTGTACCTCGGCTATCTGGCGGATATGTTTTTTGGCCAGCACCTCCTGCTGCGCCATCCACTGCCACATCATAAACCCGATCGTTGCCGTAAAGCCCACCGTCACGGTGAGGAAAATGGACAATAGCATCAACGTCTTGACTCTTATTTTTTGTTTTCGGACCATGGCGTCTTTCATTCTCATCTCCCGTAATGTTGTGCATGTCGGGCAGGCACACAGTACTTATCGGATATTTCATCCTCTTTCTGTAGAGCGCCGGATATATTTAATTTAAATTCCAGAATATTTAATCCCGTTAATTAGTGTGGATGCTTTTATTTTGTGCATTCAATCAAAATAGCGCTCGATAATGCTCGTTATCATCGTGTAGAAAGAGGATGCTAATAAATATTAAGTGGTAAAGGAGGATGGGATATGTACGGATTTATTGCGCGACAACCCATTTTTAACCCTGAGATGAAGACGGTGGCCTATGAGCTGCTCTTTAGAGACGGGATGACAAACCGTTTTCCGGATGTGTCGGCGGAATATGCCACCTCCAGAATGATATCCGATCAGTTTTTATGCGTGCCGTCCCAGCGCATCGCCGGGGCACATACGTCGTTTATTAATTTCCCTTCGCGAATGGTCATAGACCGCAGTGGAGAAGCGCTGGATAAAGAGAGCGTGGTCATTGAGATCCTTGAAGATGCTGTGCCGGGAGCGGAACTGCTGCAGGCCGTCAGGGAGATGAATGCGCATGGTTATCAGTTTGCGCTTGATGATTTCACCCTTGCACCAGAATGGGATGCTTTTTTACCCTATATTTCAATACTGAAATTTGACGTCAGAAATTACACCTTAGCGCAAATTAAACAGTATCTGAAAACGCGTAAACATCTGACCGGTCATATTAAATATCTCGCTGAAAAAATTGAGACTAAAGAGGAATTCAACCAATACAGGGACGAGGGGTTTTCCCTTTTTCAAGGCTATTTTTTCTGCCGCCCGGAGGTCATTAAATATAAACGGCTGTCGCAAAATCAGCTGGCGATTTTTCGACTGCAAATGGAGGTCGGACGCAATAAGCCTGATTTTCGAATTATCGAGTCGTTGATAAAAACCGATCTCACGCTCTCTTATAAAATCATGCGCTATATGAAGCATACGGCGTTTAAGCATGTCGGCGCCTGTAATTTCAGCAAGTTAACCCTGAGCGAGGTGCTCAGGTATCTTGGCGAAAATCAGCTCCGACGGTTTGTTGCCGTCGTGGTCCTCGCCAGTGCGGGCAATGATACCGTCAGCGAGCTTTATCCGCTGAGCATGATGCGCGGCAAGTTCTGCGAGCTGATCGCAGAGACGATGAACGAACCGATTCTGGCTGAAAATGCGTTCATGTGCGGCCTGTTTTCTCTTCTGGATACCCTCCTTGAGCTGCCGATGGCAGAGTTGATGAAGCAAATTGCGGTCCCGCAGAGCGTGAGCAACGCGCTTTGTCATCAGGAAGGACGGTTAGCCGATATGATTAACCTTTGCCGTTACTATGAACAGCAGCAGTGGGACGAAGCGACCAGAGTACGTCAGAGGCTGGGGCTGTCGGATGAAGAAGTGGTTGAGGCGATGCGAAAGGCGACGATCTGGGCAGGAGAGAATGCGGTCAGTTAATCCTTCCTCACGCCGTACAGGCGGCGTGAGGAAGAACGCGATACCGTTACCGGCCCGCTTTTAACTTCTGGTAATACTCTTCGTAGAGGCGGCTGGCGTCGCCGACATCGTTCTGCCATTCGCCTTTGCTGATGGTTTCGGCATCCGGATAGAGCGATTTATCGTTAGCCACGTCAGGCTTCAGCAGCTTGCGTGCGGCGAGGTTTGGCGTCGGGTAGCCAATCGTCTCGGCAACCTGTTTCGCCACGTCCGGGCGCAGCAGGAAGTTAATCAGCTTATGCGCCCCTTCAACGTTTTTCGCATTGGCCGGAATAGACAGGCTGTCCATCCAGAAAATCCCACCTTCTTTCGGCCAGACCACCTCAAGCGGCGTACCGGCCTGACGGGCAACATACGCGGAGCCGTTCCAGACCATCCCCAGATTTACTTCGCCTTCCATATACGGGTTTGCCGGGTTATCAGAGTTGAATGCCGCCACGTTAGGCATCAGCTTTTTCAGCTCGGCATACGCCGCTTCAATCTCTTTAGGATCCGTCGTATTGCCCGAGTAGCCCAGCTTGCGCAGTGCCACCTGGAACACTTCGCGTGCGTCGTCGGTCAACAGCAGGCTGCCCTTGTATTCCGGTTTCCACAGATCGGCCCAGCTTGTCACCGATTTCGGTTCGACGGCCTCGCTGTTAACGCCAATCGCGGTTGCCCCCCAGATATACGGAATGGAGTAGTCGTTATTCGGGTCGAACGGCTTGTTGAGCATCTCAGGATCGAGGTTTGAAAAATGGGTAAGCTTCGTTTTGTCGATCTTCTGGATCATGCCCTCTTTGCGCATTTTGTCGACAAAGTAGGTGGAAGGAACCACCAGATCGTACGCGCCATCTTTGTAAGTTTTCAGCTTGGCGTACATGGTTTCATTCGACTCGTAGGTCGAGTAGATCACCTTGATGCCCGTCTCCTTTGTGAACTGTTCCAGCAGGCCCGGCGGCACGTACTCGGTCCAGTTGTAGAAGTAGAGCGTTTTGCTGTCATCAGCGTGCGCGGCACCCATGCCGAGCACCAGCGCCGCAGCGGCGAGCATTTTTTTCATTTCATTGTCCCCTGAGATTTTGTTTTATCACGAGCAATAACCTGGCTGGCGATCACCAGAACCAGCGAAAATACCAGCAGAATGGTCGCCAGCGCGTTCACCTCGGGTGAAACGCCGACTTTCACCATCGAATAGATTTTCAACGGCAGAATTTCATAGCTCGGCCCGGTCACGAAGGAGGAGACCACCACGTCATCCATCGACAGGGTAAAGCTCAGCAGCCATCCGGCCGCCACGGCGGG
Source organism: Enterobacter sp. 241F3 (assembly GCF_034106785.1). Classification (NCBI taxonomy): domain Bacteria; kingdom Pseudomonadati; phylum Pseudomonadota; class Gammaproteobacteria; order Enterobacterales; family Enterobacteriaceae; genus Enterobacter; species Enterobacter sp. 241F3. Next base: position 678,327 of record NZ_JAWNDD010000001.1, on the reverse strand, counting down.
CATCGCCAGCGGCAGGATGATTTTGCGCAGGATTGTCATCTCGCTGGCGCCCAGATCTTTCGCCGCCTCCAGCATGCGCACGTCGAACCCTTTCAGGCGCGCAAAGACGGTCACCACCACAAACGGCAGGCAGAAGGTGATATGGGAAAACAGCAGCGACCAGAAGCCAAGCTGTACGCCCAGCAGCATAAACAGCACCAGCAGCGAAATCGCCATCACGATATCCGGCGACATCATCACCACAAACAGCATGCCGCTGACGAACGGTTTACCGCGAAAGCGGTAGCGGTAGAGCGCCACGGCGGTCAGAGAACCAATTAGCGTGGCAAAGGTGGCGGAGAAGATCGCCATCGTCAGCGAGTGCTGAGCGGCCTGCAGCAGGCTGTCGTTGTTCATCAGCAGGCTGTACCAGCTGGTGGTAAAGCCCTGCCAGTTAATCCCGAAGCGTGAGCTGTTAAACGAGTTCACGATCAAAATAACGATCGGGATATACAGGTAAGCGTAAATGGCGGTCATAAAACCGCCGCGAAGCAGTCGACCGATCATTCGAGTTCCACCTTCTTGTTCAGCAGCCGTGAAGCGCGCCAGTAGACCAGCAGCATCAGACCCATCACCACCGTCAGCGTGATGCTGGTGGCGGACCCGAACGGCCAGTCGCGAATGTTCAGGAACTGACTCTTGATCACATTCCCAATCAGCAGGTTTTTCGCGCCACCCATCAGGTCAGAAACGTAGAACAGACCCATGGCCGGAAGCATGACCAGCAAACAGCCCGCGATAATACCGGGCATGGTCAGCGGGATGATAATGCGGATAAAGGTCTGGAGCTTGTTGGCACCCAGATCTCTTGCCGCTTCCAGCAGCGGTTTATCCAGCTTCTCTATGCTGGAGTAGAGCGGCATTACCATAAACGGCAGCAGGATATAGACCAGGCCGATAATGACCGCGCTCGGGGTAAACATGATGCGGATCGGCGTATCAATCACCCCCAGCCACAGTAGAAACTCATTGAGGTAGCCTTTGGTGCTGAGGAAGATTTTCAGCCCGTAGATGCGGATTAACGAGTTGGTCCAGAATGGAACAATCAGTAAAAACAGCAGCAGGGGCCGCACCTTTTGCGGCAGGCCCGCCAGGAACCATGCGAAGGGATACCCGAGCACCAGGCAGGCAACGGTGGCAATTAGCGCCATATTGAGCGAGTGCAGCAGCACGTCAAAATAGAGCGGATCGAGCAGGCGCGCGTAGTTATCCAGCGTAAAGACCAGCGAAACGAAGTTAGCGTCGTCGCGGGTCAGGAAGCTGGTGGCGATGATCATCAGGTTGGGTAAAAAGACAAACAACACAAGCCAACCGACGATCGTGGCAATCACCACATTCTGGAACTTACTTGTATTCTTCATCAGCCAGCACAACCTCCCAGCTTTCTACCCAGTTGACAACCATTTTCTGGTCGAGCGAGTGGTCGAAGTCAGGGTCATCCTCGTTAAAGAACTCGCTGACCATCACCATTTTGCCGTTCTCCAGCTCGACAACAGACTCCAGGGTCATGCCTTTGTAGTTGCGCTCGCGGATATAGCCGATTAACCCTTCGGCCTCGGTATTGCCGTGGATTTCATCGACGCGCAGATCTTCCGGGCGCAGCAGAACGTTGAGCTTTTGTCCCTTCTCGACGGGGAAATTCACCGTGATATTGCATTCGCGTCCTTCGACGCTGGCGAGCACGCGCTGGTCGTCCAGACGTTCAATCACCGTGGCGTCAAAGATATTGATCTCGCCAATGAAGCTGGCGACAAACAGGTTCTTCGGCTCTTCGTAGATTTCGCGCGGCGTGCCGTCCTGCTCGATTTTGCCGTCGCGCATCACCACGATGCGGTCTGACATGGTCAGGGCTTCTTCCTGATCGTGGGTGACGAAGACAAAGGTAATGCCGAGCTTGCGCTGCAGGGCTTTGAGCTCGTTCTGCATCTGCTTGCGCAGCTTGTAATCCAGCGCGGAGAGGGATTCATCCAGCAGGAGCAGACGCGGCTTGTTAACCACGGCGCGGGCGATGGCCACGCGCTGCTGCTGGCCGCCGGAAAGCTGATGGGGTTTACGCTGGGCAAACGTCTCAAGCTGTACCATGCGCAGGGCGTCGGTGACGCGCGGTTCGATCTCATGCGCCGGGGTTTTTTGCATCCGCAGGCCAAACGCCACGTTTTCAAAAACGGTCATGTGCGGGAACAGGGCATAACTCTGAAAGACGGTATTAACGTGGCGATCTTCGGCAGGAACCCGGGTAATGTCCTGGTTCTCTAGATGGATATGGCCGTTATCGACGCTTTCCAGCCCGGCGATAAGGCGCAGTACGGTTGTTTTGCCGCAGCCGGAGGGGCCAAGCAGCGTCAGAAATTCACCGTCATTGATGGTGAGAGTGAGGTCGGAAATAACGTCTTTGCCATCAAAACTTTTACGAATTCGTTCCAGTTTCACCAGCGGTGAACGGGTTTGTGTATTCAATTTTTGCGCTGTCCCATATAGACGCCTCAGGCAGCAGACTGAAGCGGGGTTTGTGTGTAACCACCTTGGTGACTCGTAATGAGGGCGGACATTCTACGGCAATCCCCGGTAATCGCCAATCCTTGTCACTGATTCATAAGCTACATTTACTAACGCATAACGATAAAAACGGAAAATATTCTCGTTTGCGGGATAAAAGTGACCTGACGCAATATTTGCGTTTTGATGCTTATTGATAATGTTGTCACAAAAAGTGAGGGTGACTGCATGGATAAATTACTTGAGCGTTTTTTACAGTACGTTTCGCTGGATACCCAATCTAAGCCGGGTGTTCGCCAGGTGCCGAGCACCGAAGGCCAGTGGAAGCTATTAAACCTGCTGAAAGAGCAGCTTGACGCCATGGGGCTGGTCAACGTCACGTTAAGCGAGAAAGGCACTGTGATGGGAACGCTGCCGGCGAATGTCCCGGGTGACATTCCGGCGATTGGCTTTATCTCCCATGTCGACACCTCTCCTGATTTTAGCGGTAAAAATGTGAACCCGCAGATTGTGGAAAATTACCGCGGCGGCGACATTGCGCTGGGCATTGGCGACGAAGTGCTCTCGCCCGTGATGTTCCCGGTGCTGCATCAGCTGCTGGGCCAGACGCTGATCACCACCGACGGGAAAACCCTGCTGGGGGCGGATGACAAAGCGGGGATCGCGGAAATCATGACGGCGCTGGCGGTGCTGAAGGGCAAAGATATTTCGCACGGCGACATCCGCGTGGCCTTTACGCCGGATGAAGAGGTCGGCAAGGGCGCGAAGCACTTCGACGTGGACGCCTTTAACGCCCAGTGGGCCTACACCGTCGACGGTGGTGGCGTCGGTGAGCTGGAATATGAAAACTTCAATGCCGCGTCCGTCACGATCAAAATTGTCGGCAACAACGTTCACCCCGGTTCGGCGAAAGGCGTCATGGTGAACGCGTTGTCGCTGGCGTCGCGAATTCATGCGGAAGTCCCGGCGGAAGAGAGCCCCGAACAGACCGAGGGGTATGAAGGTTTCTATCACCTGACCAGCATCAAAGGCACCGCGGACAGCGCGCAGATGCACTACATCATCCGCGATTTCGACCGTAAAGCCTTTGAGGCACGCAAGCGTAAGATGATGGAGATCGCCAAAAAGGTGGGTAAGGGCCTGCATCCCGACTGCTACATTGAGCTCATCATCGAAGACAGCTATTACAATATGCGCGAGAAGGTGATGGCGCATCCGCATATTCTCGATATCGCCCAGCAGGCGATGCGCGACTGCGATATTGAACCGACATTAAAACCGATTCGCGGCGGCACCGATGGTTCTCAGCTGTCATTCATGGGGCTACCGTGCCCGAACCTGTTTACCGGTGGCTACAACTACCATGGCAAGCATGAGTTTGTGACGCTGGAAGGAATGGAAAAAGCGGTGAAAGTGATAGTGCGGATAGCGGAGTTGACCGCGAAGCGGTAAGAAAAGCCCGGTGGCGAAGCGCCACCGGGCATTAAGGCGACTCAGTCCTCAAAGAACCAGTACCCGCTGTTAACCAATGCGGCCAGCATTGCGAGGAAAGACGGGTCTTCCAGCGCATCGCCAAAGGTGTCGGCAGTCAGCACCAGATGGCTGGCAATGGCTTCCAGCGCCGGACGGTGCGGAGAGTCCAGCTTCTCGCCGTTGACGAATACCTCCTCGCCAATGCGCAGCACGCGCAACCCGCCCAGACGTACCAGCTTGTCGCCCTGCTGGAGCGCATCATAAATCTCGTCAGCCTGATAAGGCGGCTCCGGTGGCGCAACGTCCAGCTCGTGGCGGGACTGGCTGATAAACTCGCCAAACCACTGACGGAAATGTTCCGGTTCGTTGATCAGATCCAGCATCATGCCGCGCAGCTTATCCAGCTCTGCGGGCAGGATATCGGCCGGATGCTCGCGTGCAGGCACATCGGGGTCGCTGTAACGATAGCTGCCCAGCTCGCGTTGCAGAACGTAGTCGGCAAATCCGCTGATCATCTCGCGGCCGCTTGGCGCGCGGAACCCCACGGAGTAGTTGAGGGAGTTTTCCAGGGAGTAACCCTCGTGAGGGAATCCAGGCGGAATGTAGAGGATATCGCCCGGCTCCAGCTCTTCGTCGATAATCCCTTCAAACGGATCAACCTGCAGCAGGTCCGGATGCGGGCAGTGCTGCTTCATGGGGACTTTTTCGCCCACGCGCCAGCGGCGGCGGCCCGTACCCTGAATAATAAACACGTCGTACTGGTCCAGATGCGGACCGACGCCACCGCCAGGAACGGAGAAGGAGATCATCAGATCGTCCATGCGCCAGTCGGGCAGGGCGCGGAACGGACGCATTAAGGCGGCCGTTGGCTCGTGCCAGTGGTTGACCGCCTGCACCAGCAGCGACCAGTTGTTTTCACCGAGGTGATCGTAGCTTTCGAAAGGACCGTGGCTAACCTGCCATTTCCCGTCCTGGTGGCTGACCAGACGGCTGTCGACTTCGTTTTCCATGGCCAGACCGGCCAGCTCGTCAGGCGAGATGGGGTCGACAAAATTGCTGAACCCGCGTTTCAGAACCACCGGGCGTTTTTGCCAGTAACGTTCAATAAACTCGGGCCAGTTAAGCGTTAAGTGATAATCCATAATTTTTTTATTCCGCAGGCTCTTACTGACTCGGATTATAACGGAAGCTCAGCCCCCCGGCTGCGAGATCCTCGCATTTTTCACATAACGGGTTAACTATCGCTCAATGTGGGCTGCTGGCGACCAAAAATGACCTCCATTCTGGCGCCGCCCAGTAAGCTTTCGCTGGTTTCGATTTTCCCGTCGTACTGGTCGACAATCTCGCGCGCGACGGCTAATCCTACGCCCTGGCCAGGACGTAGCGTATCGGCGCGCTGCCCGCGATCGAACACCACGTCACGCTTATTGCGCGGGATCCCCGGGCCATCATCCTCAACGATAATATGCAGCTCGGTTTCCGTCTGTCGCGCAGAGACTTCCACGAACTCCAGGCAGTATTTGCAGGCGTTATCCAGCAGGTTACCCATCACTTCCATGAAGTCATTTTTTTCACCCACAAAGCTTATCTCTGGCGAGATATCGAGGCTGATATTCACCCCTTTACGCTGATACACCTTGTTGAGGGCGGACGTGAGGTTATCCAGAAGCGGGGCAACCGGGTGCAGCTCGCGGCTCAGCAGCGCGCTGCCGGAACGCATGCTGGCGCGATGCAGGTAATAGCCAATTTGCTGTGAAATACGGCTGATCTGTTCCAGCATCACCGGCTCAGCATCGTCGACGCTCAGCTTCGAACTGCGCATTGAACGGAGGGTACTTTGCATGACCGCGAGCGGGGTTTTCAGGCTGTGGGTCAGGTCGGTAAGCGTCGTACGGTATTTATCATAGCGTTCGCGTTCACTTTTCAGCAGGCGGTTGAGGTTTCGCACAAGGCTGGTGAGCTCGCGCGTGGTTTCCGGGTTCAGCTTCTCGCGATGATGTTCCTCCAGCTCGTGAACCTCTTTCGCCAGTGATTCAATGGGGCGCAAGCTCCACCATGCCGCCACCCACAGCAGCGGGATCACCAGCAGGAGATTCGCAGCCAGAACATAGATGAACCAGCTCCAGACCATATAAGAACGCTTCAGCTCGACCGGAATGGTGTCGATCACCACAATGGTCAGCTGCGGCATGTTTAGCGTCGCCGGATAGAGGTTAATCGCGACGGAATGCGTCATCTCCGTTTCGGCATTGTCGGCGCGGATCTCGTTCAGCTTTTGCTGCAGGGAGCGATCTTCACGGATCAGCGAGCTGGTGGTGTTGAGATCGGCTTCAATTTCATGAAACCCGTTGGTTTTGAGCCACTCCGGACGAATGCTTTTGACCAGCCATGGGATGTCCCGCTGCGCCCAAAGTAGCTTCCCCTTTTCGTCATAAATCAGGGCCAGCGTTGGACTCTGCTGGTTGAGGTTTTCCGGCATTTCGACGGTGATTTGATTGTTTTCCCACTTCGCCAGGGTATAAAAAAGATTGCTTTCGCCACGCAGCAGCCGAAAGGTGGTTTTATCAAAGCTGACGCTATAGCCCACCAGGGCGACCATGCCGTAGGAGAGCGACAGCACCAGTACGACGGCGGCCGTTGCCAGTAAGAAACGAACCCTCAGGGAGAGGGGCAGAATATGGCGTAAAATCCGTCTCATTTAGCGTAATTCGAACAGGTAGCCCTGGCCACGGACGGTGGTAATGACATCCTGCGGATACTGCGCCTGAATTTTCTTGCGCAAACGCCCCATCAGCACGTCAATGGTATGGCTCTCGCGCAGTTCCGCATCAGGGTAAAGCTGGAGCATTAAGGAATCTTTGCTTACCACTTTGCCGTTGTTACGGATCAGCGTTTCCATAATGGTGTATTCGAAGGCGGTAAGCTTGATCACTTCATCATTGATCGCTAACTCCCGACGGGAAAGATCGACCTGGAAAGGCGGGATGGAAATAACCTGTGAGGCCAGCCCGCTATTGCGGCGTAACAGCGCCTGCATGCGCGCCGCCACCTCTTCAATATGAAACGGCTTGGTGACGTAATCATCCGCACCCGCGCTGAGCACTTCGACCTTATCCTGCCAGCCTTCACGGGCGGTCAGAACCAGAACCGGTAGGGAGACATCGTGGCTGCGCCAGCGGCGAATCAACGACAGACCGTCTTCGTCAGGCAGCCCTAAATCGACAATGGCGATATCCGGCAGGTGTTCATTGAGATAATAATCGGCTTCTTTTGCGTCTTCAGCATCGTCCACCTGATGTCCCATCTCCTGAAGCTGAACCTTCAGGTGATGACGTAGCAATGCGTTATCCTCAACAACCAGTACGCGCATCATCTCTTCTCCCTAAATAATTGGTATGAATAGTTTAACGCTGATTATGTTGTTTTGGGGATAAACATTGAGTAAACCGGGGAAAAGCATCCCCCTTTTCGGGCGAAAAGGGGGAGAGGGGCGTTACTTCAGCTCGTCGACCATGGTGATGGCGCGGCCAATGTAGTTCGCCGGAGTCATCGCCTTCAGGCGCGTTTTCTCTTCTTCCGGCAGCGCCAGACCGTCGATAAACTGCTTCATGCCTTCGGCGTCAACGCGTTTGCCGCGGGTCAGCTCTTTCAGTTTTTCGTACGGTTTTTCGATACCGTAACGACGCATCACGGTCTGAATCGGCTCCGCCAGCACTTCCCAGTTGTGATCCAGCTCGTCCAGCAGACGGTCACGGTTTACTTCCAGTTTGCTTACGCCTTTCAGGGTGGACTGATACGCGATCAGCGCGTAGCCGATGCCCACGCCCAGGTTACGCAGTACGGTGGAGTCGGTCAGGTCGCGCTGCCAGCGGGATACCGGCAGTTTGCTCGCCATATGCTGCAGCACGGCATTCGCCAGGCCCAGGTTGCCTTCGGAGTTTTCGAAGTCGATTGGGTTTACTTTGTGCGGCATGGTGGAAGAGCCGATTTCACCCGCGATGGTTTTCTGTTTGAAGTGGTTCAGGGCGATGTAGCCCCACACGTCACGATCGAAGTCGATCAGGATGGTGTTGAAGCGCGCGATGCAGTCAAACAGTTCGGCGATATAGTCGTGCGGCTCAATCTGGGTGGTGTACGGGTTCCACTGAATGCCCAGGGAGGTCACGAACTCTTCGCTGAACTGGTGCCAGTCCACTTCCGGATAAGCGGCGATGTGGGCGTTATAGTTACCGACCGCGCCGTTGATTTTGCCGAGGATCTCAACCTGCTCCAGCTGACGGTACTGGCGTTCCATACGATACGCTACGTTGGCCATCTCTTTACCCATCGTGGACGGGGTGGCTGGCTGGCCGTGGGTACGGGAGAGCAGCGGAATGTCGCGGTATTCCACGGACAGCGCTTTCACCGCGTCGATGATTTTACGCCAGTAAGGCAGTACCACCTCTTTGCGCGCGGTGGAGAGCATAAGCGCATGGGACAGGTTGTTGATGTCTTCAGAGGTACAGGCGAAGTGGATGAACTCAGACACGGCGTGCAGCGCAGGAACGCTTTCTACTTTCTCTTTCAGGAAGTACTCAACCGCCTTAACATCGTGGTTGGTGGTGCGTTCAATGGTTTTAATGCGCGCGGCGTCTTGTTCGCTAAACTCGGCAACGATTTTATCAAGGTAATCGTTTGCCTTTTCGTCAAAAGCAGGAACTTCCTTGATTGCTGCCTGGGCGGCCAGCTTTTGCAGCCAGCGTACTTCAACCTGAACACGGAACTTCAGCAAACCATATTCGCTGAAGATCCCGCGCAGCGCGCTGACTTTATCGCCGTAGCGTCCATCGACAGGGGATACGGCGGTCAGTGAGGATAATTCCATAATTCGCAACTCCGGGAGGTTAACAATGAGCAAGAATTTGTTTTGCCTGAGTGGTCAGGCGATTACGAGAAAACATTAACTGCAGGCGGCCACCACCGACCTGGTGCCACAGCACGGCGGCGCGGATACCTGCCAGCAGGGACGCGCGCACTTTTGCCTGTACCTGCGGGCTTTGCAGCACGGCAGGGGAGCCGGTGACCTGTATACGCGGTCCCAGCGGGCTGATGACGTCAACATAAATGCCGGCCATCGCGCTGAGCAGCGTTTCGGACTGCAGATCAAAATGGTCGAGCTGACGCTGTAACCCGGCAATGCGATCGCCCAGGGTATTAAGCGCGCCTTTTGCTGCGCTCAGCTTACGCTCCAGCACCATCAGGCTCAACGTGTAGCGGGTCAGCTCTGCGTTTAATCCCTGACGGCTGCTGGCGTTAAGCACGCCAAGCAGGGTTTCAAGACCGAGACGAAGATTGGTTTCACTGCCGCCGAACACGCCCAGGGTCGAGCCGGGGTTAAGATCGATAACGCTGTTCAGTGAAACGTGCAGGGCATCAGCGTCGCAATGACCCTGATGCGCGAGCTGTTGCACCAGACGGGCTGACTGGCAAATTCCCGCCAGCGCCAGGGTGATGTCATAATAGTTCTTCGCCACACGGTCTCCTTTATGTGTGCAATCGTATTAAACAGCAGGCAGCGGCAGGCGCTGTTCAATGATCCCGCCGCCCAGACAGATCTCACCGCTGTAGAAGACAGCAGACTGACCTGGGGTGACGGCGGCAACCGGCTCGTCGAAGCGCACGTCAATGCGATCGTCATCGAGCGCGGTAACGGTGCAAGGAATATCGGTCTGACGGTAGCGTGTTTTCACCGTGCAGCGCAGCGTGCCTTTCAGCGGCTCACGATCGACCCAGTGCAGCTGCTGCGCGATAAGGCCAACGGACATCAGACGCGGATGGTCGTGCCCCTGAGCAACAACCAGAATATTGTTTTCGACATCTTTGTCGACCACGTACCACGGATCTTCGCTACCTTCTTTCGTCCCGCCGATACCCAGGCCTTTACGCTGGCCTAAGGTGTGGTACATCAGCCCCTGGTGCTGGCCAATCTCTTCCCCGTCGACGGTGACAATTTTACCGGGCTGTGCGGGCAGGTAGCGCCCCAGGAAATCGCGGAATTTACGCTCGCCGATGAAGCAGATGCCGGTAGAGTCTTTTTTCTTCGCGGTGATCAGGTCCAGCTCTTCGGCGATTTTACGCACCTGCGGCTTTTCCAGCTCGCCGACCGGGAACAGGCTCTGGGCGATCTGCTCGTGGCTCAGCGTATAGAGGAAATAGCTTTGATCTTTGTTGCCGTCCAGACCTCGCAGCAGCTGGCTTTTACCATTCACGTCTGCACGACGCACGTAGTGGCCGGTCGCGATGTAGTCAGCGCCCAAATCTTCCGCGGCGAATTCCAGGAAGGCCTTAAATTTGATCTCTTTGTTGCACAGAATATCCGGGTTCGGCGTGCGGCCCGCTTTGTACTCTTCCAGGAACAGTTCAAAAACGTTGTCCCAGTATTCTGCAGCAAAGTTAACGGTGTGCAGTTCAATGCCGAGCTTATCGCATACGGCCTGCGCGTCGGCAAGATCCGCTGCGGCAGTGCAGTATTCCTCGCCATCATCTTCCTCCCAGTTCTTCATGAACAGGCCCTCCACCTTATAGCCCTGTTGCTGTAACAGGTAGGCGGAAACGGAGGAATCGACACCGCCGGACATGCCGACGATCACTTTTTTCTGGCTGTTATCTGACATGGAATACTCACGACATTGAACTTCAAGGCGGCGTATTCTATCACGCCCCCCCACCATTGGCACCCTCTGTAAACGGCCAGTTAAATGGGCCGATGACATCCAGCGGCAGGCGTGCGCCTGACTGCCAGCAGCGAATGCTTTCCGCAACCAGCGGCGAGCGCAGGTTTGGCGCGTTCAGGATCTCGTCGGCGGTGACCCACAGACAGCGGTCGATATCGTCATCCTGCGGCTCTGTGGCGCACGTTTCGCTAAGCTCAACGGCGAATAAAAAGCGCAGGAACGGGGTGCTGTCGGGCGCAATCCACTGGTGCATACGGATGAAGTGCTGGGGTTCAGCGTGAATGCCTGTCTCTTCCCACAGCTCGCGTTTTGCTGCCTGCAGCAGGGTTTCATTGGCTTCAAGGTGTCCGGCAGGCTGGTTCCACAGCGCTTTGCCGTTAATGCTCTCTTCGACAACCAGGAATTTACCCCGGGCGTGGACCACGCAGGCAACCGTAACATGAGGTTTAAACATCATTTCTCCTTAAGGGGCAGCGTCGCGCCATTCGCCGTTTGCCAGCGTTTCCAGCGTGTAGCTGCCCATGGCGTAGCGAATCAGACGCAGGGTAGGGAAGCCGACATGTGCGGTCATGCGGCGAACCTGACGGTTGCGGCCTTCGTAAAGGGTGATTTTGAGCCAGCTTGTCGGGATGGATTTGCGTTCACGAATCGGCGGATTGCGCGGCCACAGCCACTCCGGTTCATTCACGCGTTCAATACCTGCGGGCAGGGTTGGGCCGTCGTTCAGCGTGACGCCTTTGCGCAATTTTTCCAGCGTTTGTTCGTCCGGCTCGCCTTCGACCTGGACGAAGTAAATTTTGCCGGTGCGTTTGCCCGGCTGCGTGAGTCTCGCCTGCAGCGCGCCGTCGTTGGTTAAGACCAGCAGGCCTTCGCTGTCGCGATCCAGACGCCCGGCTGCGTAGACGCCCTGAACGGGAATAAAATCCTTCAGCGTGCTGCGCCCGGCTTCATCGGTAAACTGCGGCAAAACATCGTAGGGTTTATTAAACAGAATCACCCGCTTTGGCTGGGTTTCTTGCGGTCTTCTGGCGGCTTGTCGTGAGCTGAATCGCTCAACCCGGTGTTTTGTAAAAGAAGTTTTCTTCATGGTATTTTCAGGCGTTATCAATTGCCGCATTATAGCCTAATAACGAAGACCTTTCATGGCGCAGGACAATCAGGTACTATCGAAGGGCTCATTACAATTTATTAACATAAGATCAGTAACAACCAGAAGCGCTCGAAGGAGAGGTTAATGGAAAGCAAAGTAGTTGTTCCGGCGGAAGGTAAAAAGATCACCCTGCAAAACGGCAAGATTAACGTTCCTCACAATCCGATTATCCCGTTCATCGAAGGTGACGGAATCGGTGTAGACGTTACCCCGGCGATGCTGAAAGTGGTTGATGCCGCTGTTGAGAAAGCCTACAAAGGCGAGCGTAAAATTTCCTGGATGGAAATTTACACCGGTGAGAAATCTACTCAAGTTTATGGCCAGGACGTCTGGCTGCCAGCAGAAACGCTGGACCTGATCCGCGACTACCGCGTTGCTATTAAAGGCCCACTGACGACGCCAGTTGGCGGCGGTATCCGTTCCCTGAACGTGGCACTGCGTCAGGAGCTGGACCTGTACGTGTGTCTGCGTCCGGTTCGTTACTATCAGGGCACCCCAAGCCCGGTTAAGCACCCTGAACTGACCGATATGGTTATCTTCCGCGAAAACTCAGAAGACATCTACGCGGGTATCGAATGGAAAGCGGACTCTGCTGACGCAGAAAAAGTGATTAAATTCCTGCGCGAAGAGATGGGCGTGAAGAAAATTCGCTTCCCTGAGCATTGTGGTATCGGCATCAAGCCATGTTCCGAAGAAGGGACCAAGCGTCTGGTGCGTGCGGCGATTGAATACGCTATCACCAACGACCGCGACTCTGTGACCCTGGTTCACAAAGGCAACATCATGAAGTTCACCGAAGGCGCGTTCAAAGACTGGGGCTACCAGCTGGCGACCGAAGAGTTCGGCGGTGAGCTGATCGACGGCGGCCCATGGCAGAAGATCAAAAACCCGAACACCGGCAAAGAGATCGTCATTAAAGATGTGATCGCCGATGCGTTCCTGCAGCAGATCCTGCTGCGTCCTGCAGAATACGACGTGATTGCCTGTATGAACCTGAACGGTGACTACATTTCTGACGCCCTGGCAGCGCAGGTTGGCGGTATCGGTATCGCCCCTGGCGCGAACATCGGTGATGAATGCGCCCTGTTCGAAGCGACACACGGTACTGCACCAAAATACGCGGGTCAGGACAAAGTGAACCCAGGCTCTATCATCCTGTCTGCAGAAATGATGCTGCGTCATATGGAATGGTTCGAAGCCGCAGACCTGATCGTTAAAGGTATGGAAGGCGCGATCAACGCGAAAACCGTAACTTACGATTTCGAACGTCTGATGGAAGGCGCTAAGCTGCTGAAATGCTCAGAGTTTGGCGACGCGATTATCGCGAACATGTAATCCAGATTCTGGGTTAAACAAGAGCGGGGGCCTGAGGGTTCCCGTTTTTTTTGCCTCTGCCTGCGGGAGACAACACGATGCTAGCTACTATTCTTATCGCTGTCGTTGCACTCATCCATCTCTACATTCTTGTGCTGGAAATGTTCCTGTGGAATACCAAAACAGGGCACAAGGCCTTTAATCTGCGTCCTGATTTTGCGCGCGATACCCGCGTACTGGCCGCGAATCAGGGGCTGTATAACGGTTTTCTGGCGGCAGGTCTGCTCTGGAGCCTCTGGCTCGGCGAAAAGGGTATTCAGGTGGCCATCTTCTTCCTGGCCTGCGTGCTGATCGCCGGGCTCTTTGGCGCAGCCACCGCCAGCCGGAAAATTTTGTATGTACAGGCCGTACCCGCTCTCGCGGCGCTGCTTGCGTTGCTCATCTGAAGCAATGCTTTGGTTGAGATAAGGCGTCCGATATACTGATGGCTTCACCCTTACAGGTTAGCGACGAGACAGTTATGAACAACGATATCCCACTGAAATATTATGACATTGCCGATGAGTACGCGACGGAAGCCGCAGAGTCCGTCGCTGAGTCAGAGCTCGACGCGCTGGCACATTATTTCCAGCTGCTGCTTACCCGTTTATCGAATAACGAGGAGATTAGCGAGGAAGCCCAGCAGGAGATGGCCGCTGAGGCCGGGATCCGTGCGGGGCGCATTGATGATATTGCGAACTTCCTCAATCAGTGGGGAAATGAATAGCCTGCTTCAAAAACCGTTATGCTGATGCTTTGCGATACAGCTAAGCATCACGCTATCGGACCACATGCACTTTTTCCGCAGAATATGCGAAGCGGGGGCGTCGATAAGCAGCGCGAAAATAACGGTCAGGCAAAAGAGTACCACTGGGAATAGTAAGGATAATTTCACGTTTTTAACCAAAATATGAGTGTGCTTCAGGGTAATCTACCGTCTGATTGTGACGACTATATGTTTTTGCGTAAAAAATTGAAATGCCCGACTGAAAAAAACGGGCACGCCAGTTTTGAATTACGGTGTGACGCCGGTGAGTTGCTTCGCCAGTTCGCTGCGGGTGAGTGCTTTTGAAAAATACCATCCCTGGATCAGGGCATCGGGATATCTGTCCGCAATAAAGCGATATTGAATTTCATTTTCCACGCCCTCGAATACAAGCGTTTTATTCAATCTTGCAAGAGCATCGCTGAAGATAGCGAAGATGTTTTGCTTATAATGCTCGCTGATGCCGTCCACCAGCGACTTATCAATTTTGATTTCATCATATTCAAGCAGCGACAGGCGGGCGAGGTTCGAGTTTTGCACGCCAAAATCATCTATTGATATTTTAACGCCGAGCGATTTGAGCTCCCGACAGAACCCCTCGAGGATATCTGCCGTTGAAACGGCTTTCTCAGAGAGTTCGACCTTCATCAGGGAAAGGGGAAGGTGATTGGCAAAACACGCACGACGCAAAATGGTAATGAACTGTCCATCTTCAATTTCCTTCCGCCCAACGTTGATTGAGACTATCAGCTGGTGTTTTATCGCCAGTGGGGCAATTTCGGAAAGGGATTTTTCGATAATATTACTATAATATTTTTTATACAGACCAATCTTCTTAATTAATGGAATAAACAGCTCCGGAGAGACGTCCCCGTGCTTTTGATCGCGCCATCTCGACAGAACTTCGACGCCCACGATTTTTTGATCGCGAATACGGATAATGGGCTGATAGTTAACGCAGATGGTATTCGTGATGACGGCTTTGATCAGCGTGCGTTCCAGAGAAAAACGATCTTCATAGATTCGGAAGATAAACAACGTAATCGCGATCCAGATCAAACAGAGAATGACCGCAAGAAGCGCAAAGATAAACGGAGGTAACGAGGCCAGCCCAGCGTCATGATGCTTCACGATGACGCACAGGTCCCAGAAGGCGCTGCACTGCGTCAGGGTCAGGGTAAACAACGTCGAATGCAGCCAGCTCTGCTGATTTAGCTCCGGAGCGGCCGAAAAAAAGACTCTGCCAAAGTCTTTCGTGGTAGCACTTAGCGAATAACTTGCGGTAACCGGGCTGAATTTATCGTAAGCATAGCGGGAGGTGAAGATAATAATATTGTTATAAATTGCCGCGTTGCCCGTGAAAAAGTCTTTTCGCGAAAACTGGGCCAGGAGAAAGCCTCTCGGCGTTTTATGCAGTTCTGCAGGAAGTGCAACGGGCGTTGCGAGTTTCCCCCAAAAAGCGGTACAGACTATTTTTCCCTTTTCGATAAAACCTATATCGCCAAAATAAAGATTATTAAGCTTGATTTTTCTGTAGCTATCAAGGCTGGCTTTATCACATCCCTGCGTCGTTATGCTTTTTAGGCCCAGCGCAACGTTTTGGGACAGGTCTTCTGAATAATGTAAAAGGGTTCGGGATATTTCGAGCTGTTTGCTCTTCTGCTGTCCTGTGATGACAGCATTGACGGCATAAAGAGACAGGAAGACCAGAAGCGTTGAAACGATAGCAACGGCAATGCGCTTTTTCATTTTCCAGATATCCAGTCCGCTCCCTGATTTCACAAAGCTTAACACAGCCTGGGCAAGGAACAAGCCTGATAGTCACGTCATGTGAGCAAATTCGGGCAGGTGAACTCATACGAAAGCATCAGTTTTTTAAGACAATTCTCAGCTAAGCTATTTTCATTGTCATAAGCAACGCCGGATTAGCACAGGCTTTTCTTCTAGTACATCCATGCTTGTTTTTTCTATTAAGGAAAACATCGTGCGCAACGTGATGATCCCTATTATGAGTGCCCTGTTTCTTTTTCTGAGCGGCATTCTAATTATTAACTGGCAGCTATGGCAGATGGCGAAGCTGAGTAATAGTCATGCCGCCACGGCAAGCACTCAAAAAATAGAAAATATTCTGGCTGAAGCAGTCAGTGCGGCCAGCACGGCGAAGCGCGTTGCGGAGCAGGGGTGTACCAGTAGCGGACAGCTGGCGCTAGGGACGGAAGCCGCGCTAAAACCGCATCTGCGCGCCATCATGATCCAGCAGCAGGGCAAAATCATCTGTACTTCCCTTCCCGGGAATGGCGTATTGATTATTCACCCTGAAACCTTACCTGCCGAAAAGTTGATGCTGCTACCCGGCAATCGGCTGGTGAACGGCATGCCGGTGCTTGTCTTTCAGATGCCCGTTGCGGGAGGGCGCGTCATGGTCAGCATCAGCGACGCGCATTTGCAGGACGCCATTACGAGCGCATCAAATAGCGTTGGCCTGGGACTGGTTGTCGGCGAAAGAATGTTTACCCGCAGCGGTGATGTGACCGGCTGGAAAGCGGCCTCGTGGGCGGGGTCACTGACGACATCTTCGCAGTTCCCCTTTAGCCTGGCCTGGCAGCCTCCTGCCTTTTTTAGCCTGACGCGGCTACTGCAGCAGGGATGGAGCCTGATACTGCTTATTCTTGCGTTATCCGTGGCGGTGGGCATTTTGATCCGTCGTTACAAGGGGAAAAGCACCTCATTCGAAGACGATTTGCGCAAAGCCATTTTGCAGGGGGAGATCGAGCCTTATTATCAGCCCATCGTGAACGGGGATACCGGCGGGTTGTACGGCGTTGAGGTCCTGGCGAGATGGAAACATCCAAAGTCAGGCTTTATCCCGCCGGATGTCTTTATTCCGATTGCCGAACGTAGCGGTTTAATTATCCCGTTAACCAAAGGGTTGATGGCGAAAGTGGTCGCACAGCTTAAACCACTGTTGCCTAAGCTACCGGACGGGTTTCATATCGGGGTGAACATCAGCGCCAGACACATCAATGCACCTTCCTTTATCGGGGACTGTCGCGTCTTCGGGAAGGGGTTTCAGGGTAAAGAAGTCAAACTGGTTCTCGAGGTGACCGAGCGTGAACCGCTGATCGATAATCCTCACCTGGTGGAAAACCTCAACATGCTGCATAACGCCGGTTTTGTTATTGCCCTTGATGATTTTGGTACGGGTTATTCCGGGCTGTCATGCCTTAATGCGCTTGCCATTGATTATATTAAAATTGATAAAAGCTTTGTGAACCGGGTTTCAGAGGAAAAGGACTCAACGATCCTGCTGGACTGCGTCATTGATCTGGCGAAAAAACTCTCATTGCGCATTGTAGCTGAAGGAGTAGAAACAAAAGAGCAGCTGGAGTATCTCAACCGTAATGAGATAACCCTGTTACAGGGATATTATTTTGGTAAGCCCGTCTCCTATATCGATTTTATTAAAGTCATTTTATCTAAACCCAGGGAGATCGTAAGTCTGTAAATCAAAATAAAGGCAAGCTTCCGTTGTCTGCTTAAGTGCAATTCATTTTCCTCTTATCCCGAGCTTTGTTACAGTGACAAGAGTTGTCAGCCAGGGATGTCAGGCGTGATAAGGTGGAAAAGCTCGTGCATGTGAAAAATACTTTTTACACAACAACCATTACCGTCATCATTGTTTCATTGATCCTCTCGCTGTCGCTCGCCGTCCAAATAGCCACGTCCAGACAGCAGTCAATCCAGCAAATTAATACCAGCGTTGCTAACCTGAGCCATACCCTTGATGTCTACACCGAGGGGATCATGCGCCAGAGTGAAATGTTAATTACTACCGTTTCCGACATAATCGAAATTTATGGTATGACCCCGCAGCAGGCGACCAATATTCAGCACATGATCAATAATCAGGATAACCTTCTTACCCAGATTAATAATGTGGTTGTTTACAACGCTCAGGGCGATATCTTCACCGCACTGCATGAAAGTTTTACCGGGTCACGCAAAGGCTCGGACAGAGAGTTTTTTATCTATCACAAAGAAAATAAAACTCAGCAGATTTTTATTGGGGAGCCGGTGGTAAGCAGAACCAATGGCAAATGGGTTATCACCATCAGTCGACGCCTTGAAACCGAGAGCGGGGCATTTAACGGAGTGGTGGTGGTGACGCTGGGTATCGAAAATTTTCTGGCACTCTACGGGCAGATTAATATCGGTCACTCGGGCGTCATCGGCTTAACGACGCAATCAGGCGTGCTGCTGGTCCGTTATCCCTTTAAAAATACTTATATCGGCACGATTGTTTCTGATTCACCGCTATTCAGGAAATATCTCAAGGTACAAAATTCGGGGATAGCCAGCTCCATCTCACGGTTTGATAAAATCGAGCGCATTTATGCCTACGAGAAAAACAGACGCTACGGACTGGTCACCACCGTGGCCGTTAGCATTGATGAAGCCCTTGCACCCTGGCGCAAACAGGCCATTCAGCTGGCGGTGCTCATTTTCGTGTTCACGGCGATCCTCATTGTGGCGTCATACTTCCTGTATTCCGACCTGTCCCGAAAAACAAGGGATAACAAAGCGCTGAAGATTATTGCCTCAGAAGATGCGTTGACCGGGCTGTACAACCGCCGCTTCTTTGATGAAAAAATCCTCTCGGAAATCACTATGTGTGCTGAGCATGACGCACCGATTTCGATACTGATCGTAGACGTGGATTACTTCAAAAAATACAACGATAACTATGGTCATCCGGAAGGGGACCGGTGTCTGGCAATGCTCGGAAACAGCCTCAGGGAGAGCCTTACGCGTGATAATCAGATTGTGGCGCGATACGGCGGAGAAGAGTTTGCGCTGATATTGCCGGATACGGATATCCAGGATGCGCTCCGACTGGCGCAGACGATTATTCGCAATGTGTTTTCCCTGCAAATTGCGCATGCTTTTAGCCCCTTCGGACGGGTAACGGTCAGCGTCGGGATTTCTACCGCACGTGCCGTCGACATCGCTGGCAGCCAGCAAAATATCATTATTGCCGCTGACCAGGCCCTCTATCAGGCAAAGCGCGCAGGACGTAACCGTTACGCGTTTGTTGGGGTATGAGCAGAAAAAAAAGCCCACTCAGGAGTGGGCAAGAAATACTGGAAGCAATGTGAGCAATGTCGTACTGAATACCTGAGTATTTCGCTCAACTATTCAGTGTTGAGAAAGATAATCTTTCTCAACAAAAGATGCAACCCCACAGTTTATGTGGCACGCTCTTTTTGTTGATGAATAATCACTCACTCTCTCATTGTGACGCCTATCACAAATTTCCTTTCTGAAATCCTGTGCTATTCTTTTTTGTGTCGTTGATTTAATGACAAAAACCATACAGAGAGGAAAGTTATGGGAATTTTATCCTGGATTATCTTTGGGCTTATTGCGGGTATTCTGGCGAAGTGGATCATGCCGGGCAAAGATGGCGGTGGGTTTATCGTCACCGTAATACTGGGTATTGTCGGCGCAGTAGTCGGCGGCTGGATCAGTACGCTGTTCGGTTTTGGCAAAGTCGATGGCTTTAACTTCGGCAGTTTCGCCGTCGCGGTGATTGGTGCGCTGGTTGTTCTGTTTATCTACAGAAAAATCAAAAGCTAAGGCTTAAAAGCGTTGAAAAAAGGCTGCCAGATGGCGGCCTTTTTACGTATTGGCGTTTACCACCAGCCAAGCTGGGTGCCGGCAAACGCCGCGATGGCAACGATCAGCATAATGAGGGTCGTTTTTCTCATTTATGCCCCAGGCGCCGCGTAACCACCGACAAAAAACCACGCTAAAAAAATCACCGCCGTTATAAAAATAACGACCGGGAAGAGGATCCCTATTCTCATATCATCACCTGTTTCGGTTTTTGTAACGCCGTAGAGTGTACGGGGTTAATCCATAGTGAGAAAGCGTGTTTTGCTTTTTCCTTTCTTATCCTGATACATCGCGACATCCGCGTCGCGTAATGCGCTGTCAGGATCGGTTGCGGCAGGGTCCACTTCGATAACGCCAAGGCTGGCGCCCGGATAAATAATATGAACGCTGCCCAGCCAGTATTCGCCTGCGATACAGGCGCTGAGGCGCGTTTTGAGCAGCGTAACCTGCGCGTTATCTCCGTCCTCGTGGAGCTGGCTCAGCGATGCGACCAGAAATTCATCACCGCCCAGTCGGCCGATAATATCGTCCTCCTGTTTCTCTTCCGTCAAACGCTTGCCCACTTCTATCAGGAACTGGTCGCCAGCCTCATGGCCGTAACGATCGTTAATCAGTTTGAAATCATTCAGATCGATGAACGCGATGATGGCGTTACGCTTAAGGTGCCGGGCCAGAGAAAACAGCGTGGTCAGATCTTCAAAAATGGCGCGACGGTTGGGTAAACCGGTAAGGGCATCCGTGTAGGAGTGCGCGATGAGGGCCGCATTGGCTTCGCGAAGCTGGGTTACCAGCGACTCTTTCTGAATGGACTGGGCGATCAGCCCGGCGAAGAGCTTCAGAACCTGTTCCCCGCGCTCGCTAAGCGGCTTTCTGGCCGTGCTGGTGGCGCAGAGCGTACCGTAGAGTGAACCATCCGCAAGATGGACAGGTATACTCATGTAGGTCGTAATGCCAAGCGCTTTTGCGGCTTCACACTCGGGCCAACGTTCGGGCACGTCATTGCTGAATAACGTGTCACTGTCCAGCGCACGCTTGCACAGCGTCTCGTCCCATGGGACGCTCAGCCCCTCCGGGATCGTCATCTGCTTGCTGTTGCGGGCGTAGAGGATGTGCTGCAGCCGCGCCTCGATATCGACCTTCGTCAGGTAGGTCGACTCCATGTCGGTGACAATCTCCAGCATCTCCAGCAGCTGGCGAACGAGGCTTTCAAGGGACTGCTCGGTGGCAAGGGTTTCTGAAACGCGAGCGAGGATAAGATCCGACATGACGTAGAATGACTCCCAGGCAGAAGACGTCTGCATCTGCATGTTATGCTGAGTTTTTAGGCTTCAGGCATAGTAAAACATGAATACAGAAAATTTAATATATGCAGGAAGCGGGGAGCAGGCGAGAAAAAAAGCCCCGTTGTTGAGACCGGGGCAAAGACATCTTGATTACGGAATGATGTTCTCTGGTCAAATCGAGAACATGCCACACTATAGTGCTGAAAAGTGCAGTTAAAATGGAGAAATCATGGAGAACGCGGCGATGACCCGTTACCCTTAGGGTGTAATGACGTCAAAAGGATCAATGAGATGAGATTTCTGCTTCTGGCGCTGGCGCTTCCCCTGACCGCCTGTACCGCAAAACCCACGCCACCCGATGCGCCAAAACCGCCGCACGCTATTGGTATGGCGAACCCGGCCTCCGTCTACTGCCTGGAGAAAGGCGGGGAACAGATCCCGATTCAAAGCCCGCAGGGCGTTCGCACCGAGTGCAAATTACCGGGCGGGGAAGTAATCGATGAATGGACGCTCTATCGTCGCGATCGTCCGCAACCCACCAGGTGACAGACGGATACCGCCTGCGATACACTTCTCTTTAGGATTAATCTTAGCCAGTTTCTGGCATTCGTTTCCGCGAGAGAAGTATGTTTCAGCTAAAACCGGGCAGCATGGCGATGATCGTGGGTGCCCGCACGGCGTCAGGCCGTCGCAATATTGGTAAATCTGTTGAGCTATTTGGCCTCTGCCAGCCTGGTCTGCGTTTTGTTAACCCGGTCAACGGCGTGATGACGCAATTACCGGCCACCGCAGATCGCGCGCTTTGGCTGGTGACGGGTGATGTCTACGCCTTTGACAACCAGCACGGCTTTGCGTTTGTACGCGCCGAACATCTGATGCCGCTCACCCCGGATGAAGCGCCGCAAACTCTGGATGAACTGACGATCGGCTGATCACAGATGACGCAGCCAGTCGGCTAAGATCAGGGCGTGATTTTGCTCCGTGTTTTTGGCAGCAAAGAGCAGGGTGACGGTCTGCCTGCGCGCCAGCGTCGCCAGACGTATTCCTTCGTCAGCATGCTGCGCAAGCTCTTCCCAATAGGCCTTACTGAAGGCGGCGAAATCAATGGTTTCGCTATGAAAAGCCTTGCGTAGTTCATTCGAGGGCGTGAGCGCTTTACACCATTCGTCATAAACGAGGTCCGTTTTTTTAACCCCGCGCGGCCAGAGCTTGTCCACCAGCACCCGATAGCCGTCGTCCGGAGCTGCCTGTTCGTAAACGCGTTTGCACTGAATCATGATTTCACCCTCCCAATTTAAGGTATTGTGATAATTGCAAAAGATCGGTAGTCTGAGGTTCCTTATGTTATCTGATAATACTCTGGCATAAGGAACCTTTCATGGAACACCTCCCGGTTAAAACGACGCTGCGCATTGCGCTGGTTGGCGATTACAATCCCAATGTTATTGCGCATCAGGCGATCCCGCTGGCCATTGACGACGCCGCCGCAGTCCTTGACCTCACCGCCGATTACGACTGGCTGGCCACCACGGAGCTGACTAGCCCTGAAGATCTGGTGGGCTACGATGCCATCTGGCTGGTTCCTGCCAGCCCCTACAAAAACACCGAGGCCGCTTTTATCGCCGCGCGCTACGCCCGTGAAAACAGCATCCCGTTCCTGGGCACCTGCGGCGGGTTCCAGCACGCGCTGATTGAGTATGCCCGAAACGTGCTGGGCTGGGCCGATGCGGCACACGCTGAGACGGATACCGAAGGCACCATGGTGATTGCGCCGCTGACCTGCTCGCTGGTGGAAAAAACCGATGCGATTGAACTGCGCAAAAATACGCTGATCGCCAAAGCATACGGCAAGCCGGAAATTGAAGAGGGGTATCACTGTAACTATGGCGTGTCGCCGGCGTTTGCACAGGCGCTGGAAAGCGGTGATATGCATGTTACGGGCTGGGACGATCGGGGGGAAATTCGCGCCGCGGAGCTGGTTACGCACCCGTTCTTCGTGATCACCTTATTCCAGCACGAGCGTGCCGCGCTCGAAGGGCGTCCGGTCGTGCTGGTGCAGGCGATGCTGCGCGCCGCTCGCGGGTAAAAAAGGCAGACCCGAGGGTCTGCCACACTGTTTAACGGGGCGCGATCTCCCGGTCTCGCCCGGCTAAGATGCCGCAGAGGGCCATTATCACGGCGGCCAGGGCGCAGCCCAGAAGCGGTATTTGCCAGTCTCCCGCGCTATCGTGAATTTTCCCCATCAGCGGGGGACCGCAGGCGGCGAGCAGATAGCCAATCGACTGCGCCATGCCGGACAACGCCGCCGCCTGGTGTGCAGAACTGGCGCGCAGACCGATGAACGTCAGGCCGAGGATCATCGTTGCCCCTGTGCCAAAGCCAAACACCAGCGTCCACATCACCGCCATGCCCGGCAGAAACCATAATCCCGCCGCGCTTATCGCGCACATCAGCGCCACCGCGCCTGCGATCGCCCGCTGGTCTTTCAGACGGTGGAGGATCAGCGGAACGGCGAGTCCCGGCACGGCCGTAGCCAGCTGCAACAGACCGTGCACCGAGCCAGCCTGCGCTTCGCTGTAGCCGTGGCTCAGCAGTATCGCCGGCAGCCAGCCGATGATGACGTAGTAAATCAGCGAGTTTATCCCCAAAAAGAGCGTGACCTGCCAGGCGAGGGCCGAGCGCCAGATCGCGCGGTTATGCAGCGCGCCTGCGGCCGTTACCGTTGCGACGTGTTTCTGACGCCACTGGGGCAGCCAGAGCAGCAGCGCGACCAGCGGAAACGCCATCAGCATCAGCAGCGCGCCATGCCAGCCAGCGCTACCCTGTGCCAGGGGAACGATCATTGCCGAACCGAACGCCGCCGAGACGCCCATCGTCAGGGAATAGGCGCCGGTGAGCTTCGCCACCTGGCCGGGAAAATCACGCTTAATTAATCCGGGTAACAGCACGTTCCCGAGTGCAATACCGCAGCCGACGATCGCCGTTCCGGTGAAAAGCAAAGCGGCGGAAGGCAGGGAGCGAACGGCAATCCCGACGCAAATCAGCAGCAGGGCGATAAACAGGCTGCGCTCCATGCCGATACGCCGGGCAACGCCCGCGGCGAGCGGCGAGACAATAGCGAAAGCCAGCAGGGGCAGGGTGGTCAGCAGACCGGTTTGCGCCGTGCTTAAGCCATAATCAAGACGAATAGTGTCGAGCAGTGGCGCTGCGCCGGTAAAGGTAACGCGAAGCGTAGTGGCAATCATCAGGATGCCTGCAATCAACAGCGCGCCGTGTTTTCCTGAGGTGCGAATAGCAGTAGTCATTATGTTCTCATACGTTCAAGCGAGCGCACACAATACCCATTTTATCAGCGGTTGAAATCAGGCTAAAATGACAGTTTATCGCTCATATCGGACAAACTGATGATTGGTCTGGGACTGGAAGGCTACGATCCTGATAGCCAGTGCGATGCGGCCGTCGCATTTCGCATCCGCGTGGTGGCGGAGGAACAGTATATTCCCCGGCATCATCACCGTAAGGGGCAGCTGATTCTTGCCCTCGGCGGCGCAATCACCTGTGAAGTGGAAAATGCCATGCTGATGGTTCCACCTCAGTATGCCGTCTGGATCCCCGGCCAGATGCCGCACAGCAACAGGGCCACGCCGGGCGCGCAGCTCTGCTTTTTGTTTATTGAGCCGGGGGCCGTCAGCCTGCCCGAGCGCTGCTGTACCCTGAAAATCTCCCCCCTGGTGCGGGAGCTGATTTTATCGCTCGCGGAAAAATCTCGTGATCAGCTGCAGCTCGCGGCCACCTCGCGTCTGGTGGACGTCCTGTTTGACGAGCTGCCGCTCCAGCGTCAGGAGCATCTGCAGCTGCCCGTCTCGCCCCATCCCAAAATTCGGCTGATGAGCGAGAAAATGGCGGAAGAGCCCGCCGCCTGGCAGACGCTGGCGCAGTGGGCGAGCCACTTCGCCATGAGCGAACGCAGCCTGGCGCGGCTGGTGGTGAAAGAGACCGGCTTAAGCTTTCGCCGCTGGCGTCACCAGCTGCAGCTGATTGTGGCATTACAGCACCTGATCGGCGGGAAATCGGTACAGCAGGTGGCCCAGTCACTGGGCTATGACTCTACCACCGCGTTTATCACCATGTTCAGAAAGGGACTGGGCCAGACGCCAGCGCGTTATATGGCCAGCCTGACTACGACTTCCCGATAAACAGAGAGACAAGGCCTGCCGCAATCAGCGGGCCGACCGGTACGCCACGAAAGAGCGCCACGCCCAGCACGGTGCCCACCAGCAGACCCGCCACCAGCGAGGGCTGGCTGCTCATCAGCGTAACGCCGCGTCCCCCCAGCCACGAAACAAAAATCCCCACCGCGATCGCCACCAGCGATTTCCAGTTTACAAACGAGTGCAGCAGGGTTGATGCGGGAAGGGTGCCGCTGGCGATCGGCGCCATTACCCCAATGGTCAAGATAATGATCCCGATGGTGAGGCCTTGTTTTTCTATCCACGGGAAAAAGGTATTTAACGGGGTCACGCGCACAATAATCAGCACCAGAATCGAGATGGCGACGGTGGTGTTATGGCTGACAAAGCCGAGCGCGGCCAGTGCCAGAAGAATGAGCAGAGTAGGGTCAAACATAAGGAATCCTTGCCAGAAAAATTGTTCTGTTTACTGTACGCGCAAACGCGGCAGAGAACAGTTTTAAAAAGATTTTATCGTTGTCATTACCTTGTCATTTACGCGGATTAAAACGAAAGCAGATATCGCAAAAGGGGTCGCCATCATGAACGATCACATGTTTGTTGAAACGCTGATTATCTCCTCATCGTTTTTCGCTATTGCCGCTATTCTCGTTGCCTCCGTGCTGTTTCTGGAACGAAAAGGCTGACAGGGCGTCAGCCATCGCAGTTACGCTTTATGGAAGGTGACAAGCTCAGGACGGGCGATGCGCAGGTAATCCTGGGTATCCATAATCACGGATTTCTCCAGCAGGCCGGCGTTAAACGCGATTTCGTCAAAACGCTCGAACAGCAGCGGGTCGGCAACCAGTGCCAAATCAGGATGGAAGCTAAAGGGCGGGATAGCGCCGAAAACGCAGGCGGTCAGGGCATCGACTTCCGCCGGGCTGGCGAGGGAGGCTTTTAGCCCGCCAAAATGGCTTGCAAGCTGGCTCAGGTCAGCCTGCAGATCGGCGGCGAGGATCGCCAGAACGTGTTTTTTTACGCCGTTTCCCTTCACCTTGCAGACCAGGGCTTTTGCGCCTTGCCGCAGGTCGGTCCCGCGAATGTCACTTACCGCTTCACATTTCCCGACAGCCTCGTGCTCCATGACGCGAAACCGCGCGCCCTGCTCGGTGAGTAAGGTAATCAGTTGCTGGTGGGTTCCTGCCCCAATAACGTCATCAGTCATAACGATTTCCCGGTGATAATCCAGTATGCAGCGTTCTACATTAGCACGGGATGAGCGGGGTCGAAAGAAAACAGCCAGCGGGCTCGCTGGCTGTTGGATTATGCGTTGCTGGTAGCAGACTGCTTGTGGAACAGCTCCCTGAACACCGGATAAATATCATCCTGGTCACGGATATGCTGCATGGCAAAATTGTCGAACATCGCCTGCAGATGCTCATATTCTCGCCACAGGGTCTGGTGCGCGCGGCGGGTGATTTCGATATAGCTGTAGTAACGCACCACAGGCAGAATTTTCTTCGCCAGAATCTCGTGACACAGCGGTGAGTCGTCGGCCCAGTTATCGCCGTCCGACGCCTGCGCAGCATAAATATTCCACTGCGCCGGGTCGTAGCGCTCTTTGACCACTTCATCCATCAGCTTCAGCGCGCTCGAGACGATGGTCCCCCCGGTTTCCTGAGAGTAGAAGAACTCATGTTCATCCACCTCCTTCGCCTGGGTGTGGTGGCGGATATAGACCACCTCCACGTTCTTATAGGTTCTGCTCAGGAAAAGGTAGAGCAAAATATAAAAACGCTTCGCCATATCCTTGGTTGCCTGGTCCATCGAGCCGGACACGTCCATCAGACAGAACATCACCGCCTGGCTGGAGGGCTCAGGGCGTTTTTCGTAGTTCTTGTAGCGCAGGTCAAAGGTGTCGATAAACGGGACCCGTTCGATCTTCGCCCTCAGCTCTGCAATCTCTTTACGCAGGCGCTCCTCTTCCAGCAGTTGCGCCGGTTCCGTGTTTTCCACCACCTTCAGGCTGCTCTCCAGCTCGCGCAGCTCGCGCCGTTTTCCTGCCGTCATGGCCGTGCGTCGCGCCAGCGAATTCTGCAGCGAACGTACGACGCTGATGTTGGCGGGTACGCCGTTGGCGGTGTAGCCCGCGCGGTGGGTTTTATATTCATTAAGCTGACGATGCTGATTCTTTTTCAGATTCGGCAGCGCCAGGTCTTCGAACAGCAGGTCGAGATATTCATCTTTTGAAATCTGGAAGACAAATTCGTCCTGACCTTCACCGTCCTGGCTGGCCTGTCCCTGACCGCTTCCTGAACCACCTCCGCCGCCCTGAGGGCGCTCAATTCTGTCGTTCTGAACGAAGTGGTCATTACCTGGGTGTACGCGATGGCGCAGGCCGCCTCGCCCCTGATGAAACATCGGTTCGCTGATGTCATCGGTGGGGATGGAGACAGACTCGCCGCTGTCGACGTCGGTCACCGAGCGTTTGTTGATGGCCTCGGAGATAGACTGTTTAATTTGCGCTTTATAACGACGCAAGAAGCGCTGGCGGTTCACCGTGCTCTTGTTTTTGCCGTTAAGACGCCGGTCAATAAACCAGGTCATATACCCCCCGTACTGCATTTGCCAACTTGCATTTTGTAGGCCCGGCAGGCTCTAAGCGCCGCCGGGCACTTGTTTTAAGACGATTTACGCACGCGCAGGTACCATTCGCAGAGCAGGCGGACCTGTTTGCGGGTGTAGCCTTTTTCCATCATACGGTCGACAAAATCGTCGTGTTTTTTCTGTTCATCGGTTGAGGTTTTGGCGTTAAACGAGATCACCGGCAGCAGCTCTTCGGTATTGGAGAACATTTTCTTCTCAATGACCGTGCGCAGTTTCTCGTAGCTAGTCCAGTTCGGATTGCGCCCGTTGTTATGCGCTCTGGCGCGCAGGACGAAGTTCACAATCTCATTACGGAAGTCTTTCGGGTTGCTGATCCCGGCAGGCTTCTCGATTTTTTCCAGCTCCGCGTTCAGGGATTCACGGTCAAACAGCTGGCCGGTATCCGGGTCGCGGTACTCCTGATCCTGGATCCAGAAGTCAGCGTAAGTGACATAACGGTCGAAAATGTTCTGCCCGTACTCTGAATAGGATTCCAGGTAGGCCGTCTGGATCTCTTTGCCAATGAACTCGGCGTATTTCGGGATCAGGTAACCTTTCAGGAACTCAAGATAGCGTTCAGCCTGCTCCTGCGGGAACTGTTCGCGTTCGATTTGCTGTTCCAGCACGTAGAACAGGTGAACCGGGTTGGCCGCCACTTCCGCATGGTCGAAGTTAAAGACGCGGGAGAGGATCTTAAACGCGAAACGCGTGGACAGACCGTTCATCCCCTCATCAACCCCGGCATAGTCGCGATATTCCTGATACGACTTCGCTTTCGGGTCGGTATCTTTCAGGCTCTCACCGTCATAGACGCGCATTTTTGAGTAAATGCTGGAGTTTTCCGGCTCTTTCAGGCGCGAAAGAATGGAGAAGCGTGACAGCGTTTCCAGCGTGCCCGGCGCGCAGGGAGCGTGCACAAGCTCACTGTGGTTAAGCAGTTTCTCGTAAATTTTGATCTCTTCAGAGATCCGCAGGCAGTAAGGCACCTTGACGATGTACACGCGGTCAAGGAAGGCCTCATTGTTTTTGTTATTACGGAAGGTCACCCATTCAGATTCGTTCGAGTGGGCGAGAATAATCCCGTTAAACGGCAGGGCGGAGATACCTTCCGTCCCGTTGTAGTTGCCTTCCTGGGTAGCCGTCAGCAGCGGATGCAGCACTTTAATCGGTGCTTTAAACATCTCAACGAACTCCATGATCCCCTGGTTAGCCCGGCACAGCGCGCCTGAGTAACCGTAGGCATCCGGATCGTTTTGCGCGAAGTTTTCCAGCTTGCGGATGTCAACTTTACCCACCAGCGCCGAGATGTCCTGGTTGTTCTCATCGCCGGGTTCAGTTTTGGCGATGGCGATCTGTTCAAGGATAGATGGCCAGACCTTCACCACGCGGAATTTGGTGATATCGCCACCAAACTCGTGCAGGCGTTTTGCCGCCCACGGCGACATGATGGTGCCGAGGTAGCGACGCGGAATACCGTATTCTTTATCCAGAATCTGCGCATCTTCCTGCGGATTGAACAGGCACAGCGGATGGTCATTCACCGGGCTGCGCTCGCCGTTGGCGCTCAGCACATAGATAGGCACGCGCTGCATCAGCGACTTCAGGCGTTCCGCCAGCGAGGATTTACCGCCGCCCACGGGGCCGAGTAAATAGAGGATCTGTTTCTTCTCTTCCAGACCCTGAGCGGCATGCTTCAGATAGGAGACAATCTGTTCGATGGCATCTTCCATACCATAGAACTCTTCAAACGCCGGATATCGGGCGACCACCCGATTCGAAAAGAGACGGGAAAGCCGGGGTTCCAGGGCAGTGTCAACCATGTTTGGCTCACCAATAGCCATCAATAGCCGTTCTGCCGCATTGGCATAGGCACTGCGATCTTGCCGACAGATGGTAAGAAACTCCTGCAGTGTGAACTCTTCGTCCTTGGCAGCTTCATAGCGCTGGCGATAGTGATCGAATATATTCATGGCATGCCGTCCTTTCGTTTTTTAGCACAGGATAAGAGCCGTTCGTATGAGTAGTGGAGGCTCCCGGAAGAGAATCTCTCGCACCTCACTGCCAGAGCAGCAACCTGTATGCCAGGTCAGACGCTAAGAACCGCAGGGTGTTCAGGAAAACTCTTCTTAAATTAAAGCGTAGATGGCATTTGCAAAACTTGCATGCCCACAAAATCTACTTTCAATGACATATCAATAACTCATCCAAAAATTTCCACTGTCGTTATAAGACAAATGCACGCTTTTCATTCAGCGGTCATATAAATGAAAGCGTGTTGTCATCTGAAAAGTTAAGAATAACGGGTTAATCAGACTGATTAGCAGGCAAAAAATTTTGGGATGTACGGGAATGGCGGTTACACTTCACCCGCTGATTATTTGACTACAGGAAAGAATGGATTGTGACCAAACTCAAACTTCTGGCATTAGGCATCCTTGCCGCGACCGCAGTAAGTACCGCACAGGCGGAAAGTCAGTGGACGGCAGGCGCGGGTGTTGGCGTCATTAACAGCCCGTACAAACAGTATGACCGAGATGTTTATCCTGTTCCCGTTATCACTTATGAAGGCGATAACTTCTGGTTCCGCGGGCTCGGCGGCGGCTACTATCTCTGGAATGACAAGGCCGATAAGCTATCCATCATGGCCTACTACGACCCAACGCACTTCAAGCCGGGTGACAGCGACAGCCACGCGCTTCGCCAGCTCGACAAGCGTAAAAGCTCGATGATGGCCGGGCTCTCATACGTGCATAACACCGAGTATGGCTTCCTGCGTACGGCCCTGGCGGGCGACACGCTGGATAATAGCAACGGCTTTATCTGGGACCTGGCGTGGCTGTACCGCTATACCAACGGTGGGCTGACCCTGACGCCGGGTATTGGTGTGCAGTACAACAGCGAGAACTACAACGACTATTACTACGGCGTCTCTAAAAACGAGTCCCGCCGCAGTGGTCTGAAAAGTTATAGTGCAGATGACGGCTGGGATCCTTACCTGGAGCTGACAGCGAGCTACAACTTCCTTGGCGACTGGAGCGTGTACGGTACCGGCCGCTACGAGCGTCTGAGCGACGAAGTGAAGGATAGCCCGATGGTCGATAAGTCCTGGGCAGGCATCTTCTCTGTGGGTGTGAGCTACAAGTTCTGATTGTGCATTAATTTAGTGCAATCTATGCATCAAAACGGGGCGCTTGCGCCCCGTTTGCTTTAGCGTGGTGCAGAGGAATTATCGCTTCACAATGCGAATCGTCTGCCCTAAACGAGACGGTTTTTCTTCACTCGCTTTCTGCGGGTTGGTCACGCGAGCCGTTTCCACGCAGACAAACGTTTTATAACCCTCATCCGTCATGTCGGCCATGCTGACGGACAGCGCAGGACCCGGGTTCCAGCCCACCACATCGCTGTGATGATGATGGACCACTTCAATGCCGCGGTTCAGGGCGCCGTCGTGGATCACGCTACACGCTTCCGGGTGCAGGTAGACGCGGTCGGTACGGTCAGGGAATGCCTGAACGCCGTCGCTCAGTTTGCCTTCTTTCGCGTTATCGACTTTATCGATATAGGTATCGCCCAGGCCGCTCACCTTCACTGCGCTGATATCACCCACGTTGAAATAGGTGTGCAGGGCAGAGGTGGTCTCGAACTCGCCGTGAGCTTCCAGTTCGATTTCGCAGGTTTTACCCAGCTTGAAGCGGGCATACAGGGTGAAATCGTGCGGCCACAGGGCGCGGGTTTCATCATTAGCCTGCAGCTCAAAGGTCAGCACGGCGCCGTTATCGTCTTCGTTGTGCGCTTTCAGGGTCCACTGCTGGTTACGGGCAAAACCGTGAGAAGGCAAACCCTGCTGGGCTGACGGGCCGAACCACGGCCAGCAGATAGGCACGCCACCGCGGATCGCTGCCCCTTTTTTGAAGGAGGTCGCATCGCTCAGCCACAAACCTTCGGCTTCGCCTTCCGGTTTCCAGGAGAGCAGGTGAGCGCCATTCAGCGCCACGGACGCTTTAACACGCGGATGGTCAACGACGATGATATCAGCACCGTCAATCTGACGGCGGGAGAGCACAGGGGTAAGCTGTTCGACTACCGGAAGTGCAAAAATTTTATTAATCATTAAGCAATCCTCTGTCTTATAAATAAAAAAAGGCGACCGAAGTCGCCTTTTTGGATCAAGCACTCATCTCAACTTATTTGGAGATGTGAGCGATCAGGTCCAGTACTTTGTTAGAGTAGCCAGTTTCGTTGTCGTACCAGGAAACCAGTTTAACGAAGTTGTCGTTCAGTGCGATACCTGCTTTAGCATCGAACACGGAAGTGCACACTTCGCCGTTGAAGTCGGTAGAAACAACGTCGTCTTCGGTGTAGCCCAGAACGCCTTTCATTGCGCCTTCGGAAGCAGCTTTGATTGCTTTCTTAATTTCTTCATAAGAAGCAGCTTTTTCCAGACGAACGGTCAGGTCAACAACGGATACGTTAGGAGTTGGAACGCGGAACGCCATACCAGTCAGTTTGCCATTCAGTTCTGGCAGTACTTTACCTACAGCTTTAGCAGCACCGGTAGAGGATGGGATGATGTTCTGAGCCGCGCCACGGCCGCCGCGCCAGTCTTTGTGAGACGGGCCATCAACGGTTTTCTGAGTAGCGGTGGTCGCGTGAACGGTAGTCATCAGACCTTCGATGATGCCGAAGTTGTCGTTGATAACTTTAGCCAGCGGTGCCAGGCAGTTGGTGGTGCAGGATGCGTTAGAGACGATATCCTGGCCAGCGTAAGTTTCGAAGTTTGCACCACGAACGAACATTGGGGTGTTGTCTTTGGAAGGACCAGTCAGAACAACTTTTTTCGCACCAGCGGTGATGTGTTTACGCGCAGTTTCGTCGGTCAGGAAGATACCGGTTGCTTCAGCAACAACGTCAACACCGATTTCGTTCCATTTCAGGTTAGCTGGGTCTTTTTCAGCAGTAACGCGGATGGTTTTGCCATTAACAACCAGGTGGCCGTCTTTCACTTCAACGGTGCCGTCGAAACGACCGTGAGTTGAGTCGTACTTCAGCATGTACGCCATGTATTCAGCGTCCAGGAGATCGTTGATACCAACGATTTCGATGTCAGAACGTTTCTGAGCAGCACGGAAAACAATACGGCCGATACGGCCAAAACCGTTGATACCTACTTTGATAGTCATATATTCCACCAGCTATTTGTTAGTGAATAAAAGGTTGCCTGTAAAATTACAAAAACCTTACGCAGCGTCAAGCGGAATCGTGTCAATCATTGCGACAAATCAATCCTGTGACTAACGTTTGTGCGACTGACTCGCCTCACTTTCCCTTTGAGCTTGCACCCATATGGGGGCTGCGCCGGGATTTTAAAGTCCTTGCAGGATAAAAATGTGAACGTGATCACAATTGCCTGACCGCTTATTCGCGACACATAAGTTTAGATCAAAAGTGCACGCAAGGGTGTTAATGTTTTGTTAGAATCCGGGTTGAAAGATGTCTGTTTCTACAGCGAGATGTAAGCATATGTCGAACCAACGTAACCCTGACGATTTGAAAAAAAACCTCACAGAAATGCAGTTTTACGTGACGCAGAATCACGGAACGGAACCGCCGTTCACCGGGCGTTTACTGCACAACAAGCGGGACGGCGTCTACCACTGCCTGGTCTGTGATGCCCCGCTGTTTAATTCACAAACGAAATTTGATTCTGGCTGCGGCTGGCCGAGTTTCTATGAGCCGGTGAGCGATGAGGCAATCCGCTATCTGACCGACTCGTCGCACGGCATGGTGCGTACGGAAATTCGCTGCGGCAACTGCGACGCGCACCTTGGGCACGTTTTCCCGGATGGACCTCAGCCTACCGGCGAGCGTTTCTGCGTAAATTCAGCCTCAATGAGCTTCACCGATGATGAAAACGGTGACCAGATTAAGGGTTGAAAAAACGATTCAGCAAATTATTCCTTTGAAAGGGCGCGAGTGTGAATATTGATGACATGATTAGCGGCATGACGCCGGAGATTTATCAGCGTCTGGTGACCGCCGTGGAGCTGGGAAAATGGCCCGACGGCGTTGCGCTGACGCCGGATCAAAAAGAGAACAGTTTGCAGCTGGTGATGCTGTGGCAGGCGCGCAATAACACCGACGCACAGCACATGACGATCGACACCAAAGGCCAGATGGTGATGAAGAGCAAGCGCGAGCTGAAAGAGGACTTCGGTATCACGCCGAAGCCGATTGCGACGATTAAAATGCAATAACGGTGCGGGTTGATGCCCTCTCCTACAGGGAGAGGGCGTAAAAGACTATGCCTGCGTTTCCAGCCAGTCTTCGAGTGTATACAGGGTTGCGCCTTCCGCAGCCATATCCATAAACGCCTGAGCGCTGTCCTGTGGTTGAATGTTCACCCCGCGGCAGCCGTCGGTGATGACGCTGACGGTGTAGCCAAGCTGAAGCGCATCCAGCACGGTGAACTTCACGCAGTAGTCCGTCGCCAGGCCCAGTACGATCAGCTCCGTGATTTCGTGGTGACGCAACCAGGCGTCCAGCGCCGTTTTCTGGCGATGCCCGTTATCAAAAAACGCGCTATAGCTGTCGATAGCCGGGTTTTCACCTTTATGGAACACCGCATCGATGGCCTTTTGATTCAGAAGCGGATGCAGCGCCGCGCCTTCCGTTTGCTGTACGCAGTGATCCGGCCAGAAAGTTTGCGCCAGCCCGTCGAGTTCACCCCGGGTGAAGGGCTCTACGTTGTGCTGGCTGGCAAAGCTGCCGTGATTTGCCGGGTGCCAGTCCTGGCTTGCGACAACTGCTTCACCGCGAGCTTTGCACCAGTCAATCAGCGTGTTGGCCACGTCAACGGTGCTGTCACCTTCGGCGACGGCCAGCGCACCGCCCGCGCAGAAATCATTTTGCAAATCGACCAGTAGCAGGGCGCGTTGCTTCATGAGACCTCCTTATTCGTCCGGGGTCAGTTCGCCGCGCAGGTTTTGCATCATCGCGCTGCGAATGGACTGAATGTCCAGATCCTGACTCAGTAAATAGTGAAGTTTAGTCAGCGTTGCCTCAACGGTCATATCGAAGCCGCTGATCACGCCCGCATGCGCCAGCGCGTTGCCGGTGGCATAGCCCCCCATATTCACTTTACCGGACATACACTGGGTCAGGTTAACGACCACAATTCCGCGCTCGCTGGCTTCCTGAAGCTCTTTCAGAAACTCGCCGTTTTGCGGCGCATTGCCCACGCCGTAGGAGCGCAGGATAAGCGCCTTCACCGGCTGGCGCAGGAAGTTACGCACCACGTCCGCAGAGATACCCGGATAAATGGTGACCACGCCAATCGGTTGCGGGGTAATCGGATGCACAATCAGCTCGCCCGCGGTGTTCGGCGCAGGAGGGGTTCCCAGACGACGGATATGAATCCCGGCCTCCAGCAGCGGCTGCAGGTTGGGTGAGGCAAAGGCGTCAAAGCCGTCGGCGTGGGCTTTGGTGGTGCGGTTCCCGCGATACAGACGGTTGTTAAAGAACAGCGACACTTCGTTAATCGGGTAATTCGCCGCCACGTACAGGGAGTTCAGCAGGTTGATCTGCCCGTCCGAGCGCAGCTCCGCCAGCGGAATTTGCGACCCGGTAACGATAACCGGCTTGCTCAGGTTCTCCAGCATGAAGGAGAGCGCCGAGGCGGTAAACGCCATGGTGTCGGTGCCGTGCAGGATCACGAAGCCGTCGTACTGGTCGTAATGGGCTTTAATATCATCCGCGATATGCTGCCAGTCTTCCGGCGTCATGTCGGAGGAGTCCATCAGCGGCTCGTATTCGTGGATGGTAAAGTCAGGCATTTCCGGACGGTGGAATTCGGGCATCAGCGCAAGCTGACGCTGCAGGTGGCCGGAGACGGGGATATAGCCGTTTTCGGAGCGCTGCATACCGATGGTACCGCCAGTGTAGGCTACATAAATCGATTTCTTCTGCATGGTAGTGAGTTCTTGTTCTTCAAAAGAAAAAAATCCCCTCTTCGCGGGAAGAGGGGACGGTTTTAACGGACGTTCGCGCAGGTCAGGCAAAACGCGTAACGACTCTGTGGATCGTTAAAGGCCGCAAGCTTATCGCTTTCTGCCTTCATCGCTTTTGCCGCCGTGGCGACCGGCGCAGGCAGGTAAGCCTGCAGCGCCTCCGGCAGCATGGCACGTACCGAGCCGGACATGCTGTCCATGACCATATCGAAGAACGACGGTTCGTCCTGGTAATACTCGATATGCCACTGTTTCAGCTTCGCTAGTTCGGCGGCTTTCTTCACCGCGTCATCGAAGTCACCCAGACTGTCGACCAGACCGTTGCTCTTCGCATCCTGGCCGGTCCAGACGTGGCCCTGTGCAATCTGGTCGATCTGCTCAGGCGTCTTTTTACGCGAGTCCGCGACCAGGGTGATAAAGCGTTTATAGCCGTTCTCAATGCTGAGCTGCATCATCTCAGAAACTTCCGGCGGCAGGGATTTGGTCACCGACACATCCGCCAGCGGAGAGGTTGCTACACCATCGGTATGCACGCCCAGAGAATCCAGGCTGTTTTCCACGGTGTTGATCACCCCGAAGATGCCAATCGAGCCGGTCAGCGTGCTTGGGTTAGCCACGATGTAGTTGGCTGGCGTGGAGATCCAGTAACCTCCGGAGGCGGCCATTCCGCCCATTGAGACGACGACCGGCTTGCCTGCGGCGCGGGCCGCGGCCAGTTCAGCACGGATCACCTCTGAGGCGCTGACGCTGCCGCCAGGGCTGTTGACCCGCAGGACAATTGCCTTCACTTTCGGATCGAGGCGAGCATCGCGGATTTGCGACGCGGTAGTATCGCCGCCCACGTTCCCCGGGGTCTCCTGACCGTCCATGATCGCACCGTTGGCAAAGACCACCGCGACGCTGTCACCGTTCTCATCCGGTTTTTTCGTCGAGTAATCATACATGCTGATGGCGCTGTAATTTTTGTCCTCTTTGCTCCAGCCAAACTGTTTGCTCAGGGATTTTTCAATCTCGGCGCTGGTGCCCAGGGCATCAACCAGTTTGTTATCGAGCGCATATTTTGCGGTATCACCGTCAACCTTACGCAGGCCTTCGAGCAAGCCCTGCGCGCCAGGGAACACCTGCTCAGGCGTAATCTGACGGTTAGCGGCAACGGTGCCGAGATAGTTCTGCCACAGCTCGCCAAT
This sequence comes from Enterobacter sp. 241F3, assembly GCF_034106785.1. Classification (NCBI taxonomy): domain Bacteria; kingdom Pseudomonadati; phylum Pseudomonadota; class Gammaproteobacteria; order Enterobacterales; family Enterobacteriaceae; genus Enterobacter; species Enterobacter sp. 241F3. Next base: position 641,367 of record NZ_JAWNDD010000001.1, on the reverse strand, counting down.
CCAGCGGCTATCTGCTTCGCGGGCGGCAGGGGACATATCGTCGCGGATAAACGGCTCCACGGCAGATTTGTACGTACCGACGCGGAAGACGTGGGTGGTGACCTTCAGCTTGTCGAGCAGCGATTTATAGTACAGGCCGTTGGTGGCAAAGCCGTGCAGATCGACCGTGCCCTGCGGGGAGAGCCAGATCTTATTGGCGAAGCTCGCCAGATAATATTGCCCCTGGCTGTAGCTGTCGCCCACGGCAATCACCGGCTTGCCGCTGTCGCGGAACTCGCGCAGCGCTTTACCGATGTACTGCATGGAAGGCTGATCGCCACCGGCAAAATCTTTCAGATCCAGCACGATGCCGGTGATGTTGCGGTCATCTTTGGCCTGACGGATGGTATCGACGATATCGAACAGGGAATTTTCCTGCAGGCGGTCTGATGTCGCGCCAAACAGCTGACGGCTGATTACGCCCAGACGGCTGCTGGCGGAAGGTTTATCAACAATAACGCCGGTGATATCGAGTAACAGCGCCCCGCGAGTCGAATGCTGCGCCTGATTCGCGTTGCTGATGTGCATCCAGATTCCCGCGCAAACCAGAACCAGAAAAATGAAGAAAATGTTCATCACCAGGTTGCGGACGAAGTTGAGCAGTCGCCACGTCCATTTAAAGAAACCGGCAATGATTCGCCAAAGGGTTCGCATGTATTCTCCCTAACCAGAAAATGACTGTTTCCGTCGCCACTGGACGGTAATGTTGGGTTATCGTAATGACCCAACCGCCACTTGTCAGCAGGAATCGCCTGCCAGGCTGTAACAAAATCTGCCGTCGTGTTAATTTTGTGAGTAAATTTCAAGAAAGGAGTTAACCAATGGACGCACTCGAACTGCTTGTTAACCGCCGTAGCGCTTCCCGTCTGGCCGAACCTGCCCCGGCAGGCGAGCAGCTGGAGAACATTCTGCGTGCCGGCATGCGTGCCCCCGATCATGGCACACTGCAGCCGTGGCACTTCTTTGTAATTGAAGGCGAAGGCCGCGATCGTTTCAGCCAGCTGCTGGAGCAGGGGGCGGTGGCCGCCGGGCAGGATGAGAAGGGCATCGACAAGGCGCGCAATGCCCCGTTCCGTGCACCGATGATTATTGCTGTCTTGGCGAAATGCCAGGCCGACCATAAGGTGCCGGTCTGGGAGCAGGAAATGTCCGCGGGCTGTGCGGTAATGGCGATGCAAATGGCCGCCGTCGCGCAGGGCTTCAACGGCATCTGGCGCACCGGGCCGCTGACGGAGAGCGCAGCCGTACGGGAAGGATTCTCCTGTGGCGAGCATGACAAAATTGTCGGCTTCCTCTATCTCGGTACTCCGCAGCTTAAAGCCTCCAGCACCATCAGCGTGCCGGACACCACGCCTTTCGTCAGCCGTTTCTGATAACGCGCTAAACTGTCTGGATTCTGAGCATCTGCCGCAGAATTCAGACAGTCATACTTACCTCTTTATGGAATGAGCGCTACCATAGCGCGATTGAGATGACAGGAGACGTCCATGAGCGAGCAAACCATTCGTTTAACGCAGTACAGCCACGGAGCCGGTTGCGGTTGTAAAATTTCCCCGAAAGTGCTGGAGACCATCCTGCACAGCGAACAGGCGAAGTTTGTCGACCCGAACCTGCTTGTCGGCAATGAAACGCGTGACGATGCTGCAGTTTATGACTTAGGTAACGGCACCAGCATTATCAGTACCACCGACTTCTTTATGCCGATTGTCGACAACCCGTTCGACTTCGGACGCATTGCGGCCACCAACGCCATCAGCGATATCTTCGCAATGGGCGGTAAGCCGATTATGGCGATCGCCATTCTGGGCTGGCCGATCAACACCATCCCGCCGGAAGTGGCCCGTGAAGTGATTGATGGCGGCCGTTTCGCCTGCCAGCAGGCGGGAATTGCGCTGGCCGGCGGTCACTCTATCGATGCGCCGGAGCCTATCTTCGGCCTGGCCGTTACCGGCGTGGTGCCGACCGAACGCGTGAAGCGCAACAGCACCGCGCAGGCGGGCTGCAAGCTGTTTCTCACCAAGCCGCTGGGCATTGGCGTGCTGACCACCGCCGAGAAAAAATCCCTGCTGAAACCGGAGCACAAAGGGCTGGCAACCGAAGTCATGTGCCAGATGAACCTCGCCGGTGCGGCGTTTGCCAATATCGACGGCGTGAAGGCGATGACCGACGTGACCGGTTTTGGTCTGCTGGGACACCTCTCCGAGGTGTGTCAGGGCGCGGGCGTGCAGGCGCAGGTCTGGTATAAGGACGTGCCGAAGCTGCCGGGCGTGGAAGAGTATATTGCTCAGGGCGCGGTTCCGGGCGGTACCCAGCGTAACTTCGCCAGCTACGGTCACCTGATGGGCGAAATGCCTGAGGAGTGGCGCAACCTGCTGTGCGATCCGCAAACCTCCGGCGGCCTGCTGCTGGCGGTGACGCCGGAATCCGAAGCCGAGGTTCAGGCTACGGCCGCCGAGTTCGGCATTACCCTGACGGCAATCGGCGAGCTGGTGACCGCGCGCGGTGGCCGACCGATGATTGAGATCCGTTAATTCGATGCGGTTGTTTATTGCCGAAAAGCCGAGCCTGGCCCGTGCCATCGCCGACGTGCTGCCTAAGCCGCATCGCAAAGGCGACGGCTTTATCGAATGCGGTAACGGGCAGGTGGTCACATGGTGTATTGGTCACCTGCTTGAGCAGGCGCAGCCGGATGTCTATGACAGCCGCTACGCCCGCTGGAATTTGAACGATCTGCCCATCGTGCCTGAAAAATGGCGCCTGCAGCCCCGACCTTCGGTGACCAAACAGCTCAACGTGATCAAGCGCTTCCTGCATGAAGCCGATGAAATCGTGCACGCGGGTGACCCGGACAGGGAAGGACAGCTGCTGGTGGATGAGGTGCTGGACTATCTTGAGCTGGCGCCGGAAAAGCGCCAGCAGGTGCAGCGCTGTCTGATCAACGACCTCAACCCGCAGGCGGTGGAGCGAGCCATTTCGCGCCTGCGCGCCAACAGCGAATTTATCCCGCTGTGCGTCTCCGCGCTGGCCCGCGCGCGCGCCGACTGGCTGTACGGTATCAACATGACCCGCGCCTATACCATCCTCGGGCGCAACGCGGGCTATCAGGGCGTGCTCTCCGTGGGGCGCGTGCAGACGCCGGTGCTGGGGCTGGTCGTGCGTCGTGATGAAGAGATTGAAAACTTCGTCGCCAAAGATTTCTTTGAGGTGAAAGCGCATATCGTCACGCCTAAGGACGAGCGCTTTACCGCCGTCTGGCAGCCGAGCGATGCCTGCGAGTCGTATCAGGATGAAGAGGGGCGTCTGCTCCATCGTCCGCTGGCGGATCATGTGGTTAACCGCATTACCGGACAGCCCGCTATCGTCACCAGCTATAACGATAAACGGGAATCAGAACCCGCGCCTCTGCCGTTCTCGCTGTCGGCCCTGCAGATTGAGGCCGCGAAGCGCTTTGGCCTCAGCGCGCAGAACGTGCTGGATATCTGCCAGAAGCTCTATGAAACCCACAAGCTGATCACCTATCCGCGTTCGGACAGCCGCTATCTGCCGGAAGAGCACTTTGCCGGTCGTCATTCGGTGATGAACGCCATCAGCGTGCACGCGCCGGACCTGCTCCCGCAGTCGGCGGTGAATCCGGATACCCATAACCGCTGCTGGGACGATAAAAAAGTCGATGCCCACCACGCGATTATCCCGACGGCGCGCGCCAGCAGCGTCAACCTGACGGATAACGAAGCGAAGGTCTACAACCTGATCGCCCGTCAGTACCTGATGCAGTTCTGCCCGGACGCGGTGTTCCGCAAATGCGTGATCGAGCTGGAAATCGCGAAAGGAAAGTTTATCGCCAAAGCCCGTTTCCTCGCGGAAGCAGGCTGGCGTACCCTGCTGGGGAACAAAGAGCGTGACGAGGAGAACGACGGCACGCCGCTGCCCGTCGTCGCTAAAGACGACGAGCTGCTGTGTGAAAAAGGGGAAGTGGTGGAACGCCAGACCCAGCCGCCGCGCCATTTCACCGATGCGACGCTGCTGTCGGCGATGACCGGGATCGCCCGGTTCGTGCAGGATAAAGATCTGAAGAAGATCCTGCGCGCCACCGACGGTCTGGGTACGGAAGCAACGCGAGCGGGGATCATCGAGCTGCTCTTTAAGCGCGGTTTTCTTGAGAAGAAGGGGCGCTATATCCATTCGACCGAGCCGGGACGCGCGCTGATTCATTCCCTGCCGGAGCTGGCCGCCAGGCCGGACATGACCGCGCACTGGGAATCGGTGCTGACGCAGATCAGCGAGAAGCAGTGTCGCTATCAGGACTTTATGCAGCCGCTGGTCGGGACGCTTTACCAGCTGATCGATCAGGCGCGCAGCACGCCGGTGAAAACGTTCAGAGGGATGGTTGCACCCGGTGGTGGCGCGAAGAAACCGTTTAAAAAGAAAAAGAGCGCGGCCTGATACGCCCGGCCGCACGCTATAAACCTTAAATCACACCCTGCCCAATCATCGCATCCGCCACCTTCACGAATCCGGCGATATTCGCCCCGCGCACGTAGTTGGTTTGCGATGCCTCGCCGCCGTACTCCACGCAGGCATGGTGAATATCCAGCATGATGTGATGCAGGCGGGCATCCACTTTTTCCGCCTTCCAGCCGAGACGCGCGGCGTTTTGCGCCATCTCCAGGCCGGACGTCGCCACGCCACCCGCGTTGGCGGCCTTGCCCGGTGCAAACAGTACGCCCGCTTCCAGGAACAGATCCGTCGCTTCGATAGTGGTCGGCATGTTCGCCCCTTCGGCTACCGCCTTCACGCCATTGCTAATCAGCGTGCGCGCGGCGTCTGCATCCAGCTCGTTCTGCGTGGCGCACGGCAGGGCGATATCCACCGGCACGCCCCACGGCTGTTTGCCTTTAAGATACGTCAAGCCAAACTCCCGGGCGTAATCCGCCACGCGTCCATCGCGGCTGGCTTTGATTTCACACAGGCGTGCCAGCTTCTCTGCCGTGAAGCCCGCTTCATCCACCACCGTTCCGCTGGAATCAGAGGCGGTCACTACGCGAGCGCCAAACTGCATCGCTTTCTCAATCGCGTACTGCGCCACGTTACCGGAGCCGGACACCGCGACGCGCATGCCTTCAAAGCCTAAACCGTGGCGCTTGAGCATGGCCTCGGTGAAGTAAACCAGGCCGTACCCGGTCGCTTCCGGGCGGATCAGGCTCCCGCCAAACGACAGCCCCTTACCGGTAAAGACGCAGGCGCTGTTGTTGGAGAGCTTTTTCATCATCCCGGCCATAAAGCCTACTTCACGCCCGCCCACGCCGATATCACCGGCAGGCACGTCGGTGTCAGGACCAAGATGGCGATAGAGTTCGGTCATCAGCGCCTGGCAGAAACGCATGATTTCACCTTCGCTTTTGCCTTTCGGGTCGAAATCGCTGCCGCCTTTCCCGCCGCCCATGGGCAGCGTGGTGAGGGCGTTTTTAAAGGTCTGCTCGAAGCCGAGGAATTTCAGAATCGACAGGTTCACGGACGGATGGAAACGCATGCCGCCCTTAAACGGGCCGATGGCCGAGTTGAACTGTACGCGCCACGCGCGGTTAACCTGCACCTGATTGCGATCGTCAACCCACGTCACGCGGAACTGGATCACGCGCTCTGGCTCGACCAGGCGTTCGAGCAAAGACATCTGGCGATAGCGCGGGTTTTGTTCAAGGAAGGGCCACAGGGTGGTCATCACTTCACGCACGGCCTGCGCGAACTCGCTTTGGTGCGGGTCGCGCTGCTGAACGTGGGCAAGGAAACTTTCCAGAGAGCGTGTCTGATCCATAGATATAAGAACCTCTTATAATAATGTTTGTATATGACTTATGCGATTTGTGTTGTTTTTTTGACTATAACACCCGTACTGCTTTGTCTGGCAAGCAGAAATTTAGGACGAAAGGGAAATTAATGAGAGCGCGGGCGTCATAACCAAAAGCGATGACGAGATAAATTAAAGGTTCCGCGCGGGTTTACCGTTATAGTCATTATCAAGGGAACAACAGGAAGATGTGTCTATGAAACGTTATCTATTAACCGCGTTATGTCTGATCTTCACCGCTGGCGCGCAGGCTGACCGCATTCGTCCGGACGTGGAAGTGAATGTGCCGCCGGAAGTGTTTAGCTCCAGCGGCCAGAATCAAACGGTGCAGCCCTGTAATCAGTGCTGCATCTATCAGAATCAGAACTACTCGGAAGGCGCCGTGGTGAAAGCGGACGGCATTCTGCTGCAGTGCCAGCGCGACGAGCGCGCTATCAGCACGAACCCGCTGGTCTGGCGTCGCGTAAAACAATAAACGCTTCCAGCAGGGGAATATCTGCGGGAGCCAGGGCGTAGCCAAACGCCTCTTCCGGCGTACACCACGCCAGCGCGCTGTGGTAGTGCGCCGTGAGCGCACCGCTAAACGCAGGAACATGCCAGGCGTGCAGGTTGATTAACCGCTGCGAGACCTCGCGCTGGTGGCTTGCCACGTATTGCGCGGGCAGCGCTTCAATACCCAACTCTTCACGCAGCTCGCGGATAAGCGCCTCGGGCTGGGTTTCACCCGCCTCGACTTTGCCGCCTGCAAATTCCCACATGCCCGGCTGGTCGGCGTGGGCAGGGCGCTGTGCCAGTAAAATTTTGTCGTCTTTTTCGATGATGGCGGCAACGACATCGAGTGTTTTCAGCATGGTCGTCAATAATTGATGGCGAAAAAAGACATATTATCGTGCCCTTTCTCAGAGTCCAGCTATCAGGAGAATCAGGTGAAAGAGACTACCGCCTGGGTTGCCCCTATCGAATCCCTTCCCGCCAGCCTTAAACCCATTGCCGTGATGCAAAAAAAGCATTTTGGCGCCGTGCTAAATCCCACGCGCTGGTGGGGGCGCATGCCGCGTCTGTTCTGGCTGGTGGCGCTGTTCGTCGGTTTTCTTGAGCGTCGTCGCGCGCGCCTGACGCCCGTTCTTCGTTCGCTGCTCATGACGCGGGTATCCCAGCTCTGCCACTGTGCTTTCTGTATTGATGCCAACAGCCTGCGGCTGGCCGAGCGCAGCGGGGCGCTGGATAAGGTGCAGGCCGTGAGCGACTGGCAGGGTTCCGCCTTGTTCACGGAGCAGGAGCGCGCGGCGCTGGCCTACGCCGAGGCGGTGACCGCCACGCCGCCCCGGGCGGATGAGGCCATCAGAGCGGCGCTGAAGCGCCACTTTACGGATGACGCCATCACCGAGATGACGGCGCTCATTGCCTTTCAGAATCTCTCCGCCCGCTTTAACGCCGCGCTGGACATCCCGGCGCAGGGGCTGTGCGCCACATTTAACGAGACGCCTCATGCTTGATCGCCATCTTCACCCTCGGATAAAACCCGCTCTGAATTTTATGGTCTCCGTGCTGGACCGACCGGGCATCACGCCCGACGGATTGACCCTGACAGGGTTTGCCATCGGCGTGCTGGCGCTGCCGTTTCTGGCCCTCGGCTGGTATCCGGCGGCGCTGGTCGCCATCGTGCTTAACCGCCTGCTGGATGGTCTGGACGGGGCGCTGGCGCGCCGCAGAGGGCTGAGCGATGCGGGGGGATTTCTCGATATCGCGCTCGATTTTCTTTTCTACGCCCTGGTGCCGTTTGGCTTTGCGCTCGCTGCTCCGGCAGAGAATGCGCTGGCGGCCGCATGGCTGCTGTTTGCGTTTATCGGGACCGGCAGCAGTTTTCTGGCGTTTGCGGCGCTGGCCGCAAAGCACGACATCGACAACCCCGGCTATGCGCACAAGTCGTTTTATTACATCGGTGGGTTAACGGAAGGGACGGAGACCATCGCGCTGTTCGTGCTGTGCTGCCTCTTCCCGGCACACTTTACGCTGTTCGCGTGGGTATTCGGCGCGCTGTGCTGGCTGACCACCACAACGCGCGTCTGGAGCGGCTATGTGACGCTGAAGTCACTCAACCCTTAGAGAGCGCTCTCTGGCCCACGCTCTCCGCTGGTGACCGGGTTCTGCGGGTGACTGCTCCATTCGTACCAGCCGCCGTCATAGACGGCGACATTCTTCCAGCCCATCGCCCGGGCGTACATAAAGGTTTCGGACGCCCGCCAGCCGGTGCCGCAGTAAAACGCGACGTGCTGTTCCGGCAGAATATTCCAGCGCTTCCACTGGGCGGCGATATCGTCCGCGCTGCGCATGGTGCCATCCGGGTTATGGAAATCCTCCATGTGGGTCGCATCGCTGCCCGCGTGGCCCCAGCGGGCACCGGCAATTTCACCTTTTGGCTTGATGTAGCTGTAGCCGCTGGTTTCGCCGATGAACTCCGGCCACGAGCGAATGCTGACCAGGGAGGCATCCTGACGGTGCAGCATGCCGCGCGCCTGTTCCATATCCACCATCAGCTGCGGCTGGCCGGGGATCGGCGCGCCAAAATCGGGGGCGGGTTTGACGGGGCCGGGCACTCCGCCCTGTACCAGCAGTCCCGAATCAGACCATGCCTTCCAGCCGCCGTCCAGAAGACGTACATCTTTCACGCCGGCGTAGAGCATTATCTGGCCCACACGGGCGGCGGCGTAAACGTCGCGACCATACAGAATAACGGTAGTATCATGGCGGATCCCGTGTTTCTCCAGCATCGCTTTCAGCTTGTCGTCAGAGACTTTATTCCACAGCGGTTCGCTTTCAACCTCGTTAGTATCGATGTAGCCCGCCCCGGGAATATGGCCGAGCAGATAAAATTTAGGCGCCCCCCAGCCGGCTTCTATAATCTTCCAGTCGGCTGATGGTGCGGCGGTGATACGTTCCCCTTGTTGCAGGCGATGGATCCACTCCGGGTAAACCAGCTGTTCAAAGTGCGGCAGACGCTGAAGACGGCCGGGGGTCTGCAGCGCATCGCTGAGCAGCGAAACGTGGCGATATCCTGCTTTCTCCAGACGGGCTTTCACCGCCTGGTTATCCCTATCGTCACCGTACAGAGCGATGGCCGTCGCAGGGGTCAACTGATGCTGTTTTGCCCAAAGCGCAAGCTGCTCGTCGCTCATGCTGTCAAGCCAGGCGGCAGCCAGGTTGATTGCGGCGGGTTCATGCCCGGAAGGCGCGCGAAAAGTCTGTGGCCAGCCGTTATAGAAGGCGCTGGGCCGGGTATCGACAGGCGTGCCGTGCTGCGCCTGAAGCTGAGACAGCGTCATCGCGTTGGGCATATTAGCCGCCAGAGAGGAAAAGGACGCGAGGCCGCAGAGCAGAGCCAGCGCGGTCAGTTGAGAAACACGTTTCATCGAATAACCTGACGTCAATAAAAGAGGGGGGCATTGTCGTCTCTCCCGAAACGGAAAACATTGCGTTAGCACATTATTGCCAGCGAGAAATCTCAATCAGCTTGCCGCCGGGCGGAATATCGTCCTCATCGTGCGTGACCAGCACCACCGGGATATTGCGCGAGCGGACGGCGTCAAAAACCCATGCCCGAAACGAGGCTCGCAACGCTTTATCGAGGCGGCTGAACGGTTCATCCAGCAGCAGCGCCTGCGGCTCCGCGAGCAGGGCGCGCAGCAGGCTAACCCGGGCGCGCTCACCGCCGGAAAGGGTGGCCGGGTCGCTGGCGTAATGACCGCTCAGCCCCGCGGAATTCAGAGCCTGCTCGACCGCTTCCCGACGCGCGCGTCCGGTGATGCGCTCGGGCAGCGCCAGCAGCAAATTCTGCCCGACGCTGAACTGTTCGAACAGCAGCGCGTCCTGAAAGAGAATACCCAGCCCGCGGGATTCCACGGGGAGACCGTCGCAGCGACGCGCGTCCAGCCACAGTTCGCCCCGCGCCTGGAAATCGTCTGACAGCGCGCCGACCATCCAGGCAAAAAGGGTCGATTTGCCGCTGCCGGACGGCCCCATCAGGGTGACGATCTCCCCGCGGGGCACGCAAAAACTGACCTCGCGGAAAAGCGGTTCGATGGTGAGATTGTTTACCTTCAGCATTAACGTAATCCTTGTCGGTAGCGGCCCACGAGCCGGGATAGCAGGGCCGCAAGACCAAACACCGTGCCCGTGACCAGCAGTAGTCCCAGCGCCCGGTTAGCGAGGATCGGGATGCTGCCCCCGCTGCTGAGCGCGACGGTTTCGGTGGTAAGGGTGGCGAACCGCCCCGCGCCCAGCCACAGCGTCGGCATGTATTGCGCCATGCTGACGGAAAAACCGCTAGCAAAGGCCAGCAGCGCAGGGCGCACCAACAGGGGGCATTTCAGCAGCAAGAAGATTTTTGCCCGTCGCCAGCCGAGCGTCCTGGCGGTAAGGATAAGTCGGGGATCGATCCGCCGCCAGGCGGGCTGCAGCACCAGCAGCATCCACGGCAACACCCAGAGCAGATGGCTCCAGAGCACGGCGGCGTAGTGCCCGTCGACGCCCAGGTGCAACGCAATCGCGTACTGGCCGGTGACGAGCGGGAGGGCCGGAAGGGCGATCGGTAGCCACACCCACAGTGCGCCGCGCTGCGGACCCCATTCCAGCCAGAGCAAGCCGACGACCAGGGCAATCAGGGCTGAAAGCAGACCGAAGGAAAGGCTGCTTCCCACCGGGCCAACGTCATTCCTTTGCGCCAGCATCAACAGCACCACGGCGCACAGCACGCCGCACGCGGGGAGGAACCCGCTCAGTGCTCGCTCAGGCAGGAGGCGCTGAGACCGGGGACGCGTCCCCGCGACTTCCGGAATGGTGCGACGCCATGCTTTCCAGAGGCCGTACCCGAGGGCGGCAAGCGCGGACAGCAGCAGAAGGAGAAGCAGGCACAGCAGCGTCCCTTTTGCCTGCTGATGCGCGTCGCCCTGGCTCAGCCACTGCCAGGCCAGCACGGCCAGGGTAGGCGGGTTGCCGGGCCCGAGAACGATCGCCACATCCACGACCGAGAGCGACCATGCCAGCACCGCCAGCATCACTGCGCCGAGGACTGGCGCGATGGCCGGGAGAATCAGCCAGCTGAGCGTCTGAAAACGCCCGTAGCCAAAGGTTTGCAGGACGATCTTATGCTGCGCGAGCCGCTTCTCCGGCAGCACGGCGTAAATCGCCCACAGCACAAACGCGCTCTCTTTGACCGCGAGCGTCAGGCCCAGCCCGGCGCCGTATCGGTCAAACGGCGGCGAACAGACGGTGCAGATCTGATAAAACAGACCGCCCTCGGCAAAAAGCAGTAATGCACCGGTGGCGAACGCCACATGGGGGATCGCCAGTAGCCACGGCAGGCGGGTAGTGAGACGGCGCCAGCGCTTACCGGGCCATAAAAGGCTGACGAGGAAAAGGGCAATCAGCAACGCCCCGAGCGTGGCGATGAGCGTTGAGACCAGCGTGGCGACGGTCGCCTGCGGCAGTTGCGGATCGTTCAGCAGCTGCTGCCAGTTTGTCACCGAAAACGCCGGGGCAAGCAGCATGGCGCCGGCGGGCAGGACCGGTAGATAAATTACCGCCATCGCCAGCCAGACTAGCCCGCTCAGCGGGTGCCGTAACGACGCAGCCATTCCTGCTCCAGCGCGTTCACCCAGGCGGACTGCGGCTCTGCAAGCACCTTCGGCAACTCCTGAGGCGTGTGGGCCAGCAGCTGTTTGGCTTCACCTTCGGGCAGCGTTTTGGCATCCAGCACGCTCGGATCGCCCCAGATGGCCGGGTCGGCCTTGCGGATCTGCGCCTGCGGTGACAGCAGGAAATTAGCGACCAGTTTTGCACCCGCGCTGGCGCCGGCATTGGCCGGAATCGCCACAAAATGGACGTTACCTAGCATCCCACTCTGGAAACCAAAGCTGTAGCTGTCGGCAGGCAGTTCGCCGCTCGCTATTTTTTGCTGACCATGGGCCGGGTTAAAGGTCAGCGACAGGTTCAGACTGCCGCTGGCAAGCAGGGCATCCATCCGTGCAGGGGAAGGGGGGAAATCTTTCCCTTCGCGCCACAGCTGCGGGTGGAGTTTGTCCAGATAATCCCAGAGCGGTGCCGTCACCTCGGCAAAGGTGCTATCGGGAGCCTTTTGCAGCGCGTCCGGGTGAGCGGTCAGCGTCAGCAGCAGCTGCTCAAGAAATGCCGTGCCGGTAAAATCGGGCGGGCGAGGATAGCTGATCTTGCCGGGGTGCTGCTGCGCGTAGGCCAGCAGCGCCTGAGGATCCACAGGCGGCGTCGGCATGCTGGCCTTGCGGGCGATAAAGGTCAGCTGCGCGCCGCCCCATGGCGACTCCGCCCCGTCGGTTGGGACGGCAAAATCTTCGGTGACCGGTTTGCGGGTATCAACATAGCGCCAGTTTGGCAGCGTCTGCGCCCATCCGGTTTGCAGCAGGTTCGCCTCTTTCAGCGTGCGGAAGTTTTCGCCGTTAATCCACAGCAGGTCAACCGAGCCGTTGGTCTTACGCCCCGCGGCGGCTTCGGTCTGAATACGTTTTACGGCGTCGGCAGCATCCGCCAGCGGGACGATTTTTAGGGTAATGGCATAGTGCGTTTGCATCTCGCCGCTGACCCATTCCAGATAGCGGTTGACCGCCGGATCGCCGCCCCAGGCGTTAAACCAGACGGTCTGGCCTTTAGCCTGTTGCTGAATGGCCTGCCAGCCGTCGGCGGCAAATAGGGGGGCTGCCAGCAGCAGACCGGTCAGAAACGTGCAAAAACGCACACGGCGCATAATGCCTCACTTTTTAGCAGACGGGAGAAAACGGGAAAACAGCCAGCGGGTGACCAGCGGTAATAACCCCAGTAGTGTAAAGGCGAATACCATGCCAGGCGACAAAATATCGCGCAGCGATGCCACTTTTCCCAGCTCGCGCCCGGCGTTCAGAAAGATAATCGTGGCGGGCAGCATGGCTGCCTGGCTGACCCACCAGTAGCGGCAGACGCCAATGCGGGTCAGCCCCATAAGCAAATTCACCAGGAAAAACGGGAACAGCGGCATCAGGCGCAGGGCAAAAAGATAGCCCGCTCCGTCGCGCGCCATGCCAGCGTTTACCGTTTTCATCCGCTGAGCAAACCGCTGCTGAACCCAGTCGCGCAGCAGATAACGGCTTGCGAGCATCGCAAGCGTCGCCCCGAGGGTGGAGGCAAACGAGACCAGCACGGTGCCTTCCCACAGGCTAAACAACGCCCCGCCCAGCAGGGTAAGGATCGCCGCGCCGGGAATCGAGAGGGCGGAGACCGCCACATAGATCGCAAAAAAGGTCAGCGCGCTGCGCAGCGGCGCGTGGTCAACATGGGAGAGGAGTGCCTGCTGGTGGGTTTTAATCCCTTCCAGGGAGAGGGTTCCCGGGGAAAGCATGACAAACGTCAGAATAAATGCGCCCAGAAGGGCGCACAGGAAGAGTGTTTTTCGAATGTTCACGCGTCATTACAGCTTGAATTTAGCCCACACCGGCGCGTGGTCAGACGGTTTTTCCATGCTGCGGATGTCGTAGTCGATCCCGGTTTCGATGCAGCGCTCTGCCAGCGGCGAACTGGCCAGCAGCAGGTCGATACGCAGGCCGCGGTTGTCGTCAAAGCCTTTTGAGCGGTAGTCAAACCAGGAGAAGCGATCCTGCGTTTCCGGGTTGGCGTTGCGGAACGTGTCCACCAGGCCCCAGCCCAGCAGGCGCTCCATCCACTCACGCTCTTCCGGCAGGAAGGAGCATTTGCCGGTACGCAGCCAGCGTTTGCGGTTCTCTTCGCCAATACCGATATCCAGATCCGTCGGGCTAATATTCATATCGCCCATGATCAGCACCGGATTCTCTTTTTTGAGTTCGGTGGTCAGGTAGTCCTGCAGATCCTGATAAAACTTGGCTTTAGCAGGGAATTTTGTTTCATGGTCACGGCTCTCACCCTGCGGGAAATAGCCGTTAATGACCGTGATATTTCCGAGCGCGGAAGGGACTTCCGCCATGATGATGCGGCGCTGCGCTTCTTCACCGTCGCCGGGGAAGCCGCGACGCACGGAAACCGGCGGCGCTTTGGTCAGCAGCGCGACGCCATAGTGACCTTTCTGGCCGTGATAAAAGACGTTGTAGCCGAGTTTCGCCACCTCTTCGAGGGGGAACATGTCGTCGTGAACCTTTGTCTCCTGCAGGCCGATCACATCTGGCTGATGTTGCTCAACGATAGCTTCAAGCTGATGAGGGCGGGCACGCAGGCCGTTGATATTAAAAGAGACAAATTTCATAGTCGCTGCCAGTGCAAGGTGAATAGTGCAAGGATGGTAGCAGAATTTGCGTCAACTGTTACCGGCTTCGGCCAATAACTGCAACAGATAATGCCGGTGGTGCAATATTTGCACCATTCTGACGCGCCTCGCCCTCAAACAGGGCGTAAATGACCGATAAATTTCGCGAGCGATCACAATTCCAGAATTATATTTGGCCTGTGCATACTCTTTCTGATTTTCATGCGGCAAAGCGCCGCTTGTCGTAAAAATATTCACTTTTTATGCACTAACAGTGAATAACTCCATGTCGTAACTTGTTGATATTCTGTTACCTCAACCCGTTTATGCAATTTTATCGCTGGCTGGCACGAAGGCTGCAATCTACATTCACAGTGCAAACACTCAATTATTTAACATTCAAATAACTTTTTATTTACCGGATGAGGTCGCTATGTCTCTGTCAATTACGCGTGAAAATTTCGATGAATGGATGATGCCGGTTTACGCTCCGGCGGCTTTTATTCCGGTTCGTGGGGAAGGCTCGCGCCTGTGGGATCAGCAGGGTAAAGAGTATATCGACTTTGCCGGTGGGATTGCGGTCAATGCGCTGGGTCATGCGCACCCGGCGCTGCGTCAGGCGCTCAATGACCAGGCGGCGAAGTTCTGGCATACCGGCAACGGCTTTACCAACGAGCCCGCGCTGCGTCTGGCCAAAAAACTGATCGACGCGACGTTTGCCGAAAAAGTCTTTTTCTGTAACTCGGGGGCGGAAGCCAACGAAGCGGCGCTGAAGCTGGCGCGCAAATATGCGCACGATAAATTTGGTACCCACAAGAGCGGCATCGTGGCGTTTAAAAATGCCTTCCACGGGCGCACGCTCTTTACCGTCAGCGCGGGCGGCCAGCCTTCATACTCGCAGGATTTCGCCCCGCTGCCGCCGGATATCCGTCACGGTATTTATAACGATCTACAGTCCGCCAGCGAGCTGATTAACGACACCACCTGCGCGGTGATCGTCGAGCCGATGCAGGGCGAGGGCGGCGTGCTTCCGGCGAAAAAGGAATTCCTGCAGGGGCTGCGCGAGCTGTGCGATCGTCATAACGCGGTGCTGATTTTCGACGAAGTGCAGACCGGCGTGGGCCGCACCGGCGAGCTGTATGCCTATATGCACTACGGCGTCACGCCGGACGTGCTTTCGACCGCCAAAGCGCTGGGCGGCGGCTTCCCGATTGGCGCGACGCTGACCATCGATAAATTCGCCAGCGTGATGACCGTCGGCACCCACGGCACCACCTACGGCGGCAACCCGCTGGCCACCGCCGTCGCCGGACAGGTGCTCGACATCATTAACACCCCTGAGGTGCTGAAGGGCGTTAAGCAGCGCCACGACTGGTTTGTTGAGCGCCTGAACGCCATCAACGGCAAAACGGGGCTGTTTAAAGAGATCCGCGGCCTGGGGCTGTTAATCGGCTGCGAGCTCACAGCTGAGTTTGCCGGGAAAGCTAAACTTATTTCACAGGAAGCGGCAAAAGTGGGCGTGATGGTGCTGATTGCCGGTGCCAGCGTAGTGCGTTTTGCTCCCGCGCTGATCGTCAGCGAGGAAGAGGTGCAAACCGGTCTGGACCGCTTTGCGCTGGCGTGTGAAAAGGTGAAATCCGGGGTGTCATCATGATGGTCATCCGTCCCGTTGAGCGCGGCGACCTCGCCGGGCTCATGCAGCTTGCCGGTAAGACGGGAGGCGGGCTGACCTCGCTTCCTGCCGATGAAAATACGCTGTCGGCGCGCATTGAGCGCGCCCTGCAAACCTGGCAGGGGACGTTGCCTAAAAGCGAACAGGGGTATGTGTTCGTGCTGGAAGACACCGACACGGGAACCGTGGCCGGGATCTGCGCCATTGAAGTGGCCGTCGGGCTTAACGATCCGTGGTACAACTACCGCGTCGGCACCATGGTTCACGCCTCGAAAGAGCTGAACGTCTATAACGCGCTGCCCACGCTGTTTCTCTGCAATGACCACACGGGCGCCAGCGAGCTGTGCACGCTGTTCCTCGACCCGGCGTGGCGAAAAGAGGGCAACGGCTATCTGCTCTCCAAATCGCGCTTTATGTTTATGGCCGCCTTCCGCGATCGCTTTAACGAAAAAGTGGTTGCGGAGATGCGCGGCGTGATCGACGACACCGGCTACTCGCCGTTCTGGGAGAGCCTGGGCGAGCGCTTCTTCTCGATGGAGTTCAGCCGGGCGGACTATCTCTGCGGTACCGGCCAGAAAGCCTTTATCGCCGAGCTGATGCCGAAGCATCCTATCTATACCCATTTCCTCAGCCCGGAAGCACAGGCGGTGATCGGCGAAGTGCATCCGCAAACCGCACCCGCCCGCGCGGTGCTGGAGAAAGAAGGCTTCCGCTACCGCAACTATGTCGACATCTTTGACGGCGGGCCTACGCTTGAGTGCGACATCGACCGCGTGCGCGCGATCCGTAAAAGCCGTCTGGTTGAGGTCTCTGAAGGCCAGCCCGCGCCGGGCGACTGGCCGGCGTGCCTGGTGGCGAACGAAAATTATGCCAACTTCCGCGCCATGCTGGTGCGGACCAACCCCAAATGTGAACGTCTGGTGCTGACGGCTGCAGAACTGGATGCCCTGAAATGTAACGCCGGCGATACGGTTCGCCTGGTGCGTCTCTGCCCTGAGGAGAAAACAGCATGACATTATGGATTAACGGTGACTGGGTCACGGGCGAAGGCGAAGAGCGCGTAAAGACCAATCCGGTAGGAAAAGAGGCGCTCTGGAAGGGGAATGACGCCAGCGCCGCGCAGGTGGAACAAGCCTGCCATGCCGCCCGCCGCGCGTTTCCGGCGTGGGCAAAACAGCCTTTCGCCGTGCGCCAGGAAATTGTTGAAAAGTTTGCCGGGCTGCTGGAGGCAAACAAGGCCGAACTGACGCGCATCATCGCGTCTGAAACCAGTAAACCGCGCTGGGAAGCGACAACCGAAGTGACGGCGATGATCAACAAAATCGCCATTTCGGTGAAGGCGTACCACACCCGTACCGGCGAACAGCACACCGACATGCCGGACGGCGCGGCCACGCTGCGCCACCGTCCGCACGGCGTGCTGGCGGTGTTTGGTCCGTACAACTTCCCGGGGCATCTGCCGAATGGGCACATTGTGCCCGCGCTGCTGGCGGGCAATACCGTCATCTTCAAACCGAGCGAGCTCACGCCATTAACCGGCGAAGCGGTGGTTAAGCTGTGGGAACAGGCAGGCCTGCCGCCGGGCGTGCTAAACCTGGTGCAGGGCGGACGGGAAACCGGTCAGGCGCTGAGCGCGCTGAGCGATATCGACGGCCTGCTGTTTACCGGCAGCGCCGGTACGGGCTATCAGCTGCACCGCCAGCTGGCAGGGCAGCCGGAGAAAATCCTGGCGCTGGAGATGGGCGGCAACAACCCGCTGATTGTGGAAGACCCTGACGATATCGACGCCGCGGTGCACCTGACGATTCAGTCCGCCTTTATTACCGCCGGACAGCGCTGCACCTGTTCCCGCCGTCTGCTGGTGAAGCGGGGCGCACAGGGGGATGCCTTCCTGAAACGTCTGGTTGAAGTGAGCGCGCGTCTGGTGCCTGCCGCGTGGGATGCCGATCCGCAGCCGTTTATCGGCGGACTGATTTCCGAACAGGCCGCGCTGAACGTGCTGAAGGCCTGGCAGGACCACGTCGCGCGCGGCGCGAAAACCCTGCTGGAGCCGAAGCTGGTTCAGCCAGGAACCTCGCTGCTGACGCCGGGCATCGTAGAGATGAGTGGCGCGAGCAACGTCCCGGATGAAGAGGTCTTTGGTCCGCTGCTGTGCGTCTGGCGTTACGACGATTTTGATGCGGCGATTGCGATGGCGAATAACACCCGCTACGGCCTGTCGAGCGGGCTGATTTCGCCTCATCGCGAGAAGTTTGATCGACTGCTGCTGGAAGCGCGCGCCGGGATCGTGAACTGGAATAAACCGCTGACCGGGGCCGCGAGCACCGCGCCGTTCGGCGGCGTGGGCGCATCGGGCAACCATCGCGCCAGCGCGTGGTATGCCGCCGATTACTGTGCCTGGCCGATGGCGAGCCTGGAAACCCCGGCGCTGACGCTGCCGGAGACGCTTAATCCGGGGCTGGACTTTACCGGAGGGGATCGCCATGAAAGCGCGTGAAGTCAACTTTGACGGGCTGGTGGGGCTGACGCACCACTACGCCGGTCTCTCTTTTGGTAATGAAGCCTCCACGAAGCACCGCTTTCAGGTTTCCAACCCGAAGCTGGCGGCGAAGCAGGGGCTGCTTAAGATGAAAGCGCTGGCGGATGCCGGTTTCCCGCAGGCGGTGATCCCGCCGCAGGAGCGTCCGAACGTGGCGGTGCTGCGTCAGCTCGGCTTTAGCGGCACCGATGAGCAGGTGGTTGAAAAAGCGGGTACGCAGACGCCGCACCTGCTCTCGGCGGCAAGCTCGGCCTCTTCGATGTGGGTCGCCAACGCGGCAACCGTCGCGCCGTCAGCCGATACGCTGGATGGCAAAGTCCACCTGACGGTGGCGAACCTGAATAACAAGTTTCACCGCGCCACCGAAGCGGAAACCACCGAGCGCGTGCTGCGCGCCATTTTCAACCAGGACGCCCTTTTTGCGGTGCATCAGGCCCTGCCGCAGGTGGCGATGTTTGGCGACGAAGGCGCGGCCAACCATAACCGCCTGGGGGGCGATTATGGTGACCCGGGCCTGCAGCTGTTTATCTACGGGCGAGAAGAGGGGGGCCACGCCGCGCCAACCCGTTACCCTGCGCGTCAGACGCTGGCGGCCAGCCAGGCGGTTGCCCGCCTGAATCAGGTCAATCCTTCCCAGGTGGTTTTTGCCCAGCAAAACCCGCATGTGATTGACCAGGGCGTATTCCATAACGACGTGATCGCCGTTTCTAACCGCCAGGTGCTGTTCTGCCACGAGCAGGCGTTTGCCCATCAGGAAAAGCTGCTCGCCACGCTGCATGAGCGCGTGCGTGGCTTCACGCCAATCCAGGTGCCAACGGCGGCGGTAAGCGTGCAGGACGCGGTCGAAACGTATCTGTTCAATAGCCAGCTGCTGAGCCGCGATGACGGCAGCATGATGCTGGTTCTGCCGCAGGAGTCCCGGGATCATCAGGGCGTGTGGCGCTACCTGACCGAGCTGGTGAAGGCCGATAACCCGATTGACGAACTGCGCGTGTTTGACCTGCGTGAAAGTATGGCCAACGGCGGTGGTCCAGCCTGTTTACGTCTGCGCGTGGTCTTGACTCAGGCCGAAATGCAGGCGGTTAACCCGGCGGTCATGATGAACGATACGCTCTTTACGCGCCTGAATGACTGGGTCGATCGCTACTATCGCGACCGTCTAACGCAGGCCGATCTGGTTGACCCGCAGCTTCTGCGCGAAGGTCGCGAGGCGCTGGACGCGTTGTCGACAATCCTGCAGCTGGGATCGGTTTATCCGTTCCAGCGCTAAAGGAGTGGGTATGGAAAATTTACTGGCGCTGACCCTGGCCGATGAAACGCCGGAACAGAAAGAGGGGGATGGCCCCTCATTTCGCTGGCGGTGGCTGGGGCGCGGGGTGCTTGAGCTGACGCCGACAGCAAAGAGCGATCTCTCGCTGCTGCTTTCAACGGGCATTCACGGGAATGAAACGGCGCCCGTTGAGATTGTCGATCTGCTGCTGCGCGCGCTGTATCGCAATGAAATTGCCCTGAAGTGCCGCGTGCTGGTGGTGCTCGGCAATCCCCCTGCGCTGGCGCAAAACAAGCGGTATCTGGTGAGCGACATTAACCGCATGTTCGGCGGGCGCTGGTCGCAGTTTCCGCAGAGTGACGAAACGGCGCGGGCACAGTGGCTGGAGAACGTGGTGACCGCGTTCTTTGCCGCTGCGGGTCCCGTGCGCTGGCATCTGGATCTGCATACGGCCATCCGCGCGTCCTACCATGTCCGCTTTGGCGTTCTGCCGCAGCGCAATCAGCCGTGGGAGGAAGATTTCCTGAGCTGGCTGGGAGACGCCGGGCTGGAGGCGCTGGTGTTTCACCAGTCGCCGGGCGGAACCTTTACGCACTTCACCTGTGAGCACTTTGGCGCGTTGTCCTGTACGCTGGAGCTGGGGAAAGCGCTGCCGTTTGGGCAAAACGATCTCACCCGCTTTGCGCCAACGCATCTCGCCCTTCGGGCGCTGCTGGGCGGAACGGCTCTCGAGCATACGCATCTGCCCGTCGAGCGGTATCGGGTCGTACAGCAGATCACGCGGCGCAGCGACGCCTTCCTGCTCCATATGGCCGCGCATACTCTAAACTTCACGCCGTTTCGCAAAGGGGCGCTGCTGGCCGAGGATGGCGAGGAGCGTTACGAGGTGCAGAAAACCACCGAGTATGTTTTATTCCCTAACCCGAGCGTGGCGTTTGGCCTGCGTGCCGGACTGATGCTGGAAAAAATATCCTGAACCTTTCCCCTCTCTTCATCCGGGAGGGGAACTAAAATACCTTTTCTTAACAATTAAAGCGCCTGTGCGTGTTTTGCAGAATATTCCTGGTGAATTGCTTTATTATTCATCTTCACTCGGTTATACTTCTGCTAAATCGCTTTTAAATCATCGTATTAAATATTTTTCGTTGCAACTCTCCACGCTTTATCCTTATTTCCTCCACATTTGGCGAAAATTTGTTTTTTACACTTTCATTGTTTTACCGTTGCTCTGACTAATTGACGATAAACCCCGTAAAGTTAATCTCGTCAACACGGCATAGCGCCGAAGAATAACTGAAAGAAAGGAAATAAATTATGCGTAAGTTTACTGCACTGTTTGTTGCTTCTACCCTGGCTCTGGGCGCTACCAGCATGGCGTTCGCCGCAGATACTGCGACCACTGCACCTGCCGCGCCTGCTGAAGGCAAAATGATGATGCATCATAAAGGTCCGGGTATGCACAACGAGATGATGATGTTCAAGGATCTCAACCTGACGGATGCGCAGAAACAGCAGATCCGCGATATCCGGAAAAGCGAACGCGATCAGATGAAACGTCCGCCGCTGGAAGAGCGTCGTGCCATGCATGACATCATCGCCAGCGACAGCTTCGATAAGGCGAAAGCCGAAGCGCAGATCGACAAAATGGCCGAGCAGCACAAAGCCCGCATGCTGGCTCACATGGAAACCCAGAACAAGATCTACAACATTCTGACCCCGGAACAGAAAAAACAATTTAATGCGAATTTTGAGAAGCGTCTGACAGAACGTCCGGCGATGGAAGGTAAAATGCCAGCACCAACCGAATAATCGGTTCACTCTCTTAAGACCGCCGGTCCTGTCCACAAAAGCGCAACCGCTGTGGACAGGACCGGCGGTTTTTCTTTCATGCCCTCTTGTCTGCCGCCGCCAGCGCGGTATGCTCCTGTAGTCGCATCAGAGAATGTTTGTAGAGTCATGGCGTTAGAATTTTTATTAACGTTCCGCTAAGGCCTGACCTCTCTGCTGCCGATACTGTTTCTGTGAATACCCAACGATAACAAACAAGACAGCAACGATAGCAATATCCTTGCCCTGGCACGGGTTGTGCCATTCAGGAGTGGTGATGGAGTTCTTTGATATCCGTAAGATGCCGGTCAGCCTCTGGCGCAATGGTGCGGGTGAAACGCGTGAGATTTGTTGTTTCCCTCCCGCGACGCGGGATTTTCAATGGCGTGCCAGTATCGCGACTATTGCAAGCAACGGCGAATTTTCCTCGTTTCCAGGCGTCGACCGGGTGATCACGTTACTGGAAGGAGGGGAGGTGACGCTGGATGCCGGTCAGGCATTCTTCCATACCCTCAAGCACCATCAGCCCTACAGCTTTGCTGGCGATCTGCCGGTGAAAGCGCTGCTTTCCGATGGGCGGATGGCGATGGACTTCAACATCATGACCCGGCGCGACTGCTGCCGGGCGAAGGTGCGCGTGGCTGACCGTACCTTTACCACCTTTGGCTCACGCGGGGGGGTGGTGTTTGTGTTAAGCGGGGCGTGGCAGCTGGGTGATAAATTGCTGACGGCCGATCAGGGCGCCAGCTGGGAGGAGGGTACCCATACGCTGCGTCTGCTGGAGGCTCAGGGCACCTTATTGTTCAGCGAAATCACGTGGCTGCCAGGTTATTGAGCACAATGATCTCAAATTTACCGGCTAATACCGGTTTACAGAGAATTTTATAGCCATCGTGGTCAAATCCGGCGGGCGTGCGCAGCAGGGTTGCCGCGTCGTTGATGTCGTCGACAGCGCCCAGCCAGAGCCAGTTGTTGACGATGTGATACTGGGTCATCGCGTCACCCACTTCTTTTAGCGCAACGGCGCTTTCCCAGGGCCAGCAGTTCACGCTGATGGCCGCCAGACCGGTGAGAAGCCGGGCGTGATGCGCCTCAACGCTCTCTTTCCCGCAGCAGGCACCGGCGCAGCGCTTCAGCGCGGATCGAAAACAGGCGCGTCCGCGGGTGGTTGCCTCCAGACCTAAAAGGCTGTAGCAAAGCTGTAAATCGTCCGCCAGCGTCTGCAGCGCCTGGAGCGCGGCGCGTTTATTGGCGAATAGCCCATAAAGATTCGGGGCATGTGAAAAATCGACCTCGCGCGCGTAGACGACCTGCGGCTTGCCATCGTTTATCTGCAGGGAGCAGAGCTGACGGTTGCGGCGCAGGCGCTTATTGAACAGCGGCTGTTGTTCTTTTATCAACCGAGCCTCCAGCAACAGCGCGCCCATTTCTCCGGCCGTCTGGAACCAGGTAATGCGTCGCGACTGGCGCAGCATGGCGGCCTCGTCCGGGGTACGCAGATGGGATAACACCCGACTGCGAATGTTAACGCTCTTGCCAATGTAGAGCGGCAGGGTGTCGCTTTCGCCGTGAAAGATGTACACGCCCGGCTGTTTAGGCAATGCTTCAAGCCAGGGGCGAAGGTGCTCGGGATATTCGTAGATAGCCGCCGCTTCAAACTCAAGTCGCGGGGCGGATTGACGCCTGCTCACATACTGCTCCATATACTGTTCAGGTATACAGTGTAGCAGGAGTGTGGTGGTTAAAAAAGAGCCGGGTGGCGGCGACGCCTTACCCGGCCTACTAAACGGGGTTACCGTTTTGCTTTATTTTTTCCAGAAGTCGTCAAACACCGTAATGGGCGTGTGGCGCTTGTGCTCGGTTTTCAGATACCAGCCTTCGATGATTTTCGCGGTACGTTCATCCAGCTTTTTGCCTTCCAGATAATCATCAATGTTGTCATAGGTGACGCCAAGCGCTGCTTCATCCGGCAGGGAAGGGCGATCGTCCTCCAGATCGGCTGTCGGCGCTTTCTTATACAGATGCTCAGGACAGCCCAGCGCGGCAAGCAGCTGCTTGCCCTGACGCTTGTTCAGGCGGAAGATCGGGTTAATGTCGGTGCCGCCGTCGCCGTACTTGGTGAAGAAGCCGGTGATCGCTTCGGCCGCATGGTCGGTGCCGACCACGACGCCTTTGGTCATCCCGGCGATGCTGTACTGTGCTTTCATACGTTCGCGGGCTTTCTCGTTGCCGCGGACAAAATCGCTCAGCTCAATGCCCGCTTCGCGAAGCGCCTGCTCGCTTGCCAGCACCGAGCCCTTAATATTCACGGTCAGCACGCGGTCAGGCTGAATGAAGGCAATGGCATCCTGGCAATCCTGCTCGTCCGCCTGTACGCCGTAAGGAAGGCGCACAGCGATAAACTGCAGCGTCTCATCGCCCGTCTCTTCGCGAAGCTCTGAAATCGCCATCTGGCAGAGTTTACCGGTCAGGGTAGAGTCCTGGCCGCCGCTGATGCCCAGCACCAGGGATTTCAGGAAAGCGTTCTTTTTTAAGTACGATTTTAAAAAATCCACGCTGCGGCGGATCTCTTCATGTGCATCTACCGTAGGCTTCGCGCCCAGTGCCTGAATAATCTCTTGTTGCAGAGCCATCACGCCCTCCATATGCAGTACATAAACAGAATGTGTTAGCTGTTAAAACTAACCCTTTGGGCGAGAAACGACAAGGATCACAGTTTCGAGTGCGCTAATTTGCGCCGATTTAGCAGCTTATCGTTGTTTTATTAGAATTTTCCGAAATTCGTCTGGCGTAACTCACAAAGTTGAACAATAGTACTTTTTATCCCATGCTTAGATAACACGCTGATAAACAAGAGGACGGAATATGAACAAGAACGTAGCAGGAATTCTTAGCGCAGCGGCGGTACTGACTATGCTGGCAGGGTGTACGGCTTACGATCGCACTAAGGATCAGTTTACGCAGCCCGTAGTAAAAGACGTTAAAAAAGGGATGACCCGTTCGCAGGTGGCTGCGATTGCCGGTAAACCTTCTTCTGAAGTGACCATGATTCATGCGAAAGGGACCTGCCAGACCTATATCCTGGGTCAACGTGATGGTAAGGCAGAAACCTACTTTGTCGCCCTGGATGATACCGGCCATGTGATTAACTCCGGCTATCAGACCTGTGCTGAATACGACACCGATCCGCAGGCACCTAAGGCGCAGTAACCCTGCTTGCCTGAGGATGTAAAAAACCGGCCCCCAGGGCCGGTTTTTTTATTCATCAGAAAATCTTATTTCTTTGCGCGAATTATTTGCCCGAAATGTGAAGGGAGTCAACAAGCCAGGTCAATGAGAGACAATTTGAGTCTATCCAGAATTATCCCCTGTCTGTACCATTGCGTATACTCACTCCAACGATAAACAACAGTACGCAAGCTACCTGTCTGCCGGGACAGCGAGTCGAGTGATAGCGCGATGGCAGGTAGTCATACAAGAGGGAAATCACGATGGAAAAGAAACATATCTACCTGTTCTGCTCAGCGGGCATGTCAACCTCGCTTCTGGTTTCAAAGATGCGTGCGCAGGCTGAAAAGTATGAAGTCCCTGTGGTGATCGAAGCGTTCCCCGAGACGCTGGCGGGCGAAAAAGGTCAGACAGCCGATGTCGTTTTACTGGGACCGCAAATTGCCTATATGTTGCCCGAAATTCAACGACTGTTACCGAATAAACCGGTCGAAGTGATCGACTCGGGGCTGTACGGCAAAATTGATGGTTTAGGTGTTCTTAAAGCTGCTGTGGCAGCCATTAAAAAAGCTGCTAATTAATTTTTATTTTTCCCGTCAAAGAGTTATTTCACACACAATACGCCGTAACATGCGTTACGGCATTTAAGGGTATTTTCCTATGAGTAAAGTCATCGCTTCACTTGAAAAGGTACTCCTTCCTTTTGCTGTTAAAATAGGAAAGCAGCCTCACGTTAATGCCATCAAAAACGGCTTTATTAAATTAATGCCGTTGACGCTGGCCGGGGCCATGTTCGTTTTAATTAACAACGTTTTTCTGAGCTTTGGTGAAGGTTCCTTCTTTTATTCATTAGGAATTCGGTTAGACGCTTCTACTATTGAAACCCTTAATGGTTTTAAAGCCATCGGCGGCAACGTCTATAACGGTACGTTGGGGATTATGTCGCTGATGGCGCCTTTCTTTATTGGGATGGCACTGGCAGAAGAGCGTAAGGTGGATCCGCTGGCCGCCGGGTTATTATCCGTCGCCGCCTTTATGACCGTAACGCCATACAGCGTGGGTGAAGCCTATGCCGTCGGTGCCAACTGGCTGGGCGGGGCCAACATCATCTCCGGTATTGTTATCGGTCTGGTGGTGGCAGAGATGTTCACCTTTATTATCCGCCGCAACTGGGTTATCCGCCTGCCGGATAGCGTACCGGCTTCTGTTTCTCGTTCATTTTCCGCGTTGATTCCGGGCTTCATTATTCTCTCCATCATGGGGATTATCGCCTGGGCGCTCTCCCACTGGGGCACAAACTTCCACCAGATCATCATGGACTCTATCTCTACGCCGCTGGCGTCGATGGGTGGCGTGGTCGGTTGGGCGTATGTGATTTTCACCTCTCTGCTGTGGTTCTTTGGCGTGCATGGTTCACTGGCACTGGCCGCGCTGGACAGCGGAATTATGACCCCATGGGCACTGGAAAACGTTGCGCTTTACCAACAGTACGGCTCCGTTGACGCGGCGCTGGCAGCGGGTAAAACCTTCCATGTGTGGGCGAAGCCGATGCTTGACTCCTATATCTTCCTGGGCGGTACCGGGGCAACCTTGGGTCTGATCATCGCGGTCTTTATTGTTTCTCGCCGTGCTGACTACCGTCAGGTCGCGAAGCTGGCGCTGCCATCAGGCATCTTCCAGATTAACGAACCGATTCTGTTCGGTCTGCCAATCATCATGAACCCGGTAATGTTCATTCCGTTCATCCTGATTCAGCCGCTGCTGGCCGCTATCACCCTGACGGCGTATTACATGGGCATCATCCCACCGGTCACCAACATTGCGCCGTGGACCATGCCGGCGGGTCTGGGCGCCTTCTTCAACACCAACGGCAGCGTCGCGGCCTTCCTGCTGGCGATATTCAACCTCGGAGTTGCCACCCTGCTGTACATGCCGTTCGTGGCGATTGCCAACAAAGCCGCCACCATCATTGATGAAGAAGAGAGCGAAGAGGATATTGCCCTCTCACTGAAATTCTAAGATTGACCGGCGCGGGGAAACCCGCGCCAGCCACAAGGAGCTTAAACATGTTAGATTTGGATAGTATTGTCGCAGACGAAGCCGTTGAGAACGATCTCGAAGAAGTGGTGATGGGGCTTATCATCAACTCCGGTCAGGCCCGCAGCCTGGCCTATGGCGCACTGAAGCAGGCGAAGCAGGGGGATTTCGCCGCGGCAAAAACCATGATGGAACAGTCCCGCACGGCGCTTAACGAAGCGCATCTGGTGCAAACAAAGCTGATTGAAAGCGATCAGGGCGAAGGAAAGATGAAGGTCAGCCTGGTGCTGGTCCACGCGCAGGATCACCTGATGACCTCGATGCTGGCGCGCGAGCTGGTGGCGGAGCTCATTGAGCTTCACGAGAAGATGCAGTAAGTCAGACTGAGTAGCAGGAGGTCAGCACGATGGAAATCAAAACCGCGCTTGAACAGCAGCTGTTTAACGGCAAAAATTTTCACGTGGTTATCTACAACAAAACGGAGAGCGCCAGCGGTCTGCACCAGCATGACTACTACGAGTTCACGATTGTTCTGACCGGTCGCTACTATCAGGAGATCAACGGTAAGCGCGTCCTGCTTGAACGAGGGGATTTCGTCTTCCTGCCGATGGGGTCTTACCACCAGAGCTTTTACGAATTTGGTGCCACCCGCATTCTGAACGTGGGCGTCAGCAGACGATTCTTCGAGAAGCACTATCTGCCGCTGGTGCCGTTCTGCTTTGTGGCCTCCCAGGTCTATCGGGTCAAAAACGAGTTCATGACCTGGATTGAAACGGTTATCGCCTCGCTTAACTTCCGCGACAATGAATTTGATGAGTTTATTGAAACGGTGACCTTCTACGTGATGAACCGGCTGCGCCACCATCGGGAAGAGCAGCAGGTAACGGATGATATTCCGCAGTGGCTGCGCAGCACCGTTGAGCTGATGCACGATAAAGGCCAGTTCAGCGAAAATGCGCTGGAAAATATGGTCTCCCTGTCGGGGAAATCCCAGGAATATCTGACCCGCGCGACGCAGCGTTATTATCGTAAAACGCCCGTGCAAATTATTAATGAAATCCGCATTAATTTTGCTAAAAAACAGCTGGAAATCACCAACTATTCTGTCACCGATATTGCATACGAGTCAGGATACAGCAGTCCCAGCCTGTTTATTAAAACCTTTAAGAAATTGACGTCATTTACCCCGAACAGTTACCGGAAAAATTTAACGGTAATTAATTAACTGTCGGCGGATTACCCGCCACGAATATTGCTTTAATGGCTTGCCCAAATAGCGGGAAGAGCACGCTATACCTTGCAGGCGATTAACCTGATACGCTAAGGGAGATATTATGCAGAAGAAATTAAAAGTCGTAACCATTGGTGGCGGCAGCAGCTATACCCCGGAATTACTGGAAGGCTTTCTGAAACGTTATCATGAATTACCGGTCAGCGAATTATGGCTGGTGGACGTTGAGGAAGGTCAGGAAAAGCTGAATATTATTTTCGACCTGTGCAAGCGCATGGTGGAAAAAGCCGGCGTGCCTTTGACCGTGCATAAAACCCTGGACCGTCGTCTGGCGCTGAAAGATGCGGATTTCGTGACCACCCAGTTGCGCGTCGGCCAGCTGAAAGCGCGTGAGCTGGACGAACGTATTCCCCTGAGCCATGGCTATCTGGGGCAGGAGACCAACGGCGCGGGCGGCCTTTTTAAAGGCCTGCGTACCATCCCGGTCATTTTCGACATCGTCAAAGACGTGCAGG
This sequence comes from Enterobacter sp. 241F3, assembly GCF_034106785.1. NCBI lineage: Bacteria > Pseudomonadati > Pseudomonadota > Gammaproteobacteria > Enterobacterales > Enterobacteriaceae > Enterobacter > Enterobacter sp. 241F3. Next base: position 612,886 of record NZ_JAWNDD010000001.1, on the reverse strand, counting down.
AGATCTGCCCGAACGCGTGGGTGATTAACTTCACCAACCCGGCCGGGATGGTGACCGAGGCGGTCTATCGGCATACGAACTTCAAACGTTTTATCGGCGTCTGTAATATTCCGATCGGCATGAAGATGTTCATCCGCGACGTGCTGGAGCTGACCGACAGCGACGACCTCTCCATCGACCTGTTCGGCCTGAATCACATGGTGTTCATTAAAGACGTTATCGTGAACGGTAAATCGCGGTTTGCCGAACTGCTGGACGGCGTGGCTTCCGGTCGCCTGACGGCGGCATCGGTGAAAAACATCTTTGACCTGCCGTTCAGCGAAGGGTTGATCCGCTCGCTGAATCTGCTGCCTTGCTCGTATTTGCTTTACTACTTCAAGCAGAAAGAGATGCTGGCCATCGAAATGGGAGAGTACTATAAGGGCGGCGCGCGTGCGCAGATCGTTCAGAAGGTCGAGAAGCAGCTGTTCGATTTGTATAAAGATCCGAACCTGAACGTCAAACCGAAAGAGCTGGAGCAGCGCGGCGGGGCCTACTACTCCGATGCGGCGTGCGAAGTGATCAACGCCATCTACAACGACAAGCAGGCGGAGCACTATGTCAATGTGCCGCATCATGGCCATATCGACAATATTCCGGCTGACTGGGCCGTTGAAATGACCTGCATCCTGGGGCGCGAGGGGGCTAAACCGCATCCTCGTATCACCCACTTCGATGACAAGGTCATGGGCCTGATTCATACCATCAAAGGCTTTGAAGTGGCGGCAAGCAATGCGGCGCTAAGCGGCGAGCTCAATGACGTGCTGCTGGCGTTGAACCTTAGCCCGCTGGTGCATTCCGACCGCGACGCGGAGCAGCTGGCCAGCGAGATGATCCTGGCGCATGAGAAATGGTTGCCAAACTTTGCCGCTACGATCGAGAAGCTGAAGTTCAAACAGCAATAAGAGGACGCACAATGGAAAACCTGCTGATCGTTAATGCTGATGATTTTGGCCTCTCGAAAGGCCAGAACTACGGCATTATTGAAGCCTGTCGCTGGGGTGTGGTGACCTCTACCACGGCGCTGGTTAATGGTGAGGCGGTTGAACACGCGGCGCAGCTGAGCCGCGAGGTGCCTGAGCTGGGGGTCGGCATGCATTTTGTACTGACGCTCGGGATGCCGCTTTCTCCAATGCCGGGCCTGACGCGCGACGGCCAGCTGGGCAAATGGATTTGGGAACTGGCGGAGCAGGGTGCTCTGCCGCTCGAAGAGATTGCCCGCGAGCTGGAGAGTCAGTTCAACCGCTTTGTTGATGTGTTTGGTAGGGCGCCGACGCACATCGATAGCCATCACCACGTGCATATGATCCCGGCGATTTTCCCGATTGTCGCTGATTTCGCAAAGCGCAACGGCGTCGCGATGCGCGTGGATCGGGAGGTGCGCGGATTGCCGGACTGCGCTGTCACCACCACTGAGGGGTTCAGCAGCGCATTTTACGGAGAAGAGATCAGCGACGCGCTGTTCCTGACGGTGCTGGATGATTCCGCCGCGCGAGGGGAACGGTCGCTGGAGGTCATGGCGCATCCTGCCTTTGTCGATAACACCGTGCATAAAAGCGCCTACTGCTGGCCGCGCCTGGCGGAGCTGGATGTCCTGACGTCGCCGTCGTTGAAATACGCGATTGCCGAGCGAGGGTATCGTTTAGGGACGTTCGGGGATCTTTGAAATAAAGCCCGGTGGCGGCTTTGCCTTACCGGGCCTACAAAACCAATCGAATGTAGGCCGGGTAAGCGCAAGCGCCACCCGGCTTTTTTTACGCCGGAATCTGATCGATCTTGCTGCTTCGCGACCAGACGCGGTGCGCGGCGAGCAAATCAAACAGCTTGGTCATAAAGGCATCGTCAACGTTATCGCCCTCGACAATCCCGTCCTCACCCTGATCGGCTACCTTCAGCTGCGCCTTAAACTGTCGCGCGTCGCCGGACAGCGCGATCGGCTTCAGGTGCTTATAGGCTTCCAGCAGATAATAGACGGCGTCGCCGTTGGTCAGCAGGCTGGCAAGATCTCCGCCCGGCACAATTACCGCATCGACTGTGAGCGATGGCGCACCGGCAAAGGTCGCCGCGACCGGCAGCACAGAACCATCGTCGGCCGTCACTTCACCCATGCGGGAATAGAGCAGTTTGGCATGCACGCCCTGGGTTTTAAGCGCCTGCATAATTCCCAGCACGTCGCTGGCGCGGGTTCTGTCGTTCAGCAGAATGGCGACCACGCGGCCTTTAATTGAGCCGCCCGGCACCGCATACAGGCTCAGAGACGGATCTTTCTTCACCCCGCTAACCTCTTTCGGCGGGGCAAGATTGCGCTGCTCGTCGGTCAGCGTAATGCCCAGGTTGTCCGCAACGCTCTGGGCTAGCTGAATATCAATATGCGCCAACTGATCGACTACCCGCTCGCGGATGTAGCTGCGCACCACTTTGCTCAGCTCAAAGCTGAAGCCGCCGATGATGTGCTGTTGCTCAATCGGCGTCTGGCTGTTCCAGAACAGGCGAGGGTGGGCGTAATACTCGCCGAACGAGGGGCTACGCTCGCGAATTTTGTTGCCATCGATACGCTCCTGGTAGGATTCGAAGCCACCGCGTTTCGGCCCGGGAGGGGTTTCACGGGGCCAGTTATCGTTGATGGAGTTCGGCTCATAGTTAGCCGGGTTGGTATCAATATCCTGACGGTGCATCCCGTCGCGCTGGAAGTTGTGGTACGGGCAGGTTGGGCGGTTAATCGGAATTTCGTGGAAGTTCGGCCCGCCGAGTCGGCTGATCTGCGTATCGGTATAGGAGAACAGGCGTCCCTGCAGGAGCGGATCGTTGGTGAAGTCCAGCCCCGGCACGATATGCCCCGGGTGGAACGCGGCCTGCTCGTTTTCGGCAAAGAAGTTATCCGGGTTGCGGTTGAGCACCATTTTACCTACCAGCTGCACCGGTACCAGCTCTTCAGGGATCAGCTTCGTCGGGTCCAGAAGATCGAAATCGAACTTAAATTCGTCCTCTTCCGGAATGAGCTGCAGACCCAGCTCGTACTCCGGGAAGTCGCCCGCTTCAATGGACTCCCACAGCTCGCGGCGATGGAAGTCCGGATCGCGCCCGGTTAGCTTCTGCGCCTCGTCCCACACCAGCGAGGCTTTACCCGCCACCGGCTTCCAGTGGAAACGGACAAACGTGGCTTTCCCCTCGGCGTTGATCATCCGGAAGGTGTGGATGCCAAACCCTTCCATAGTGCGGTAGCTGCGGGGGATGCCGCGATCAGACATCGCCCACATCACGTTGTGTAAGGTTTCAGGCTGCAGGGAAACATAATCCCAGAAGGTGTCGTGCGCGCTTTGTCCCTGCGGTATGGCCCAGTGGGGCTCCGGTTTTACCGCATGGACAAAGTCAGGAAATTTATGCGCGTCCTGAATGAAAAACACCGGCGTATTATTGCCGACCAGATCGAAAATCCCCTCTTCGGTATAAAACTTGGTGGCAAAGCCGCGGATATCCCGGACGGTATCTGCCGACCCCGCACCGCCCTGCACGGTGGAGAAACGCACAAACACCGGGGTGATTTTATCCGGGTCGGAGAGAAAATCCGCTTTGGTGATCGCTTTCAGGCTCTTGTAGGGCTGGAAGTAGCCGTGCGCAGCGGAACCGCGCGCGTGGACGATACGTTCCGGTATCCGCTCGTGGTCGAAGTGGGTAATTTTTTCCCGCAGGATAAAGTCTTCCAGCAGGGTAGGTCCGCGCGCGCCTGCGCGAAGGGAGTTCTGATCGTCAGCAATGCGTACGCCCTGATTGGTGGTGAGCGCAAAACCTTCGCCGCCTTTACGGTGTGGCTCAAGAGATTTCAGCTTCTCGTTTCCCGTATCCGGCGATTTCATGCTTCCCGGTGCGGTAGGCTGTTCTCCCGGCGCGGAAGGGCCAGGGGAGGGGCGGTGAGAGCCGTCAGCAGGGGCGAGAGAGTCCATACCCGGTTGAGATTCTTCAGTGCCATGAATCGGTGATTGATGTGTTTTATCTTTGTTCGACATTGCACGCTTCTCCTTTATCCATTGCTAAAAACCCTATTAAGGATAGAACAATGTCGCGACATGGTTCGCGAACTAAGAGTTTTCACATGACGTGATTAACGAAAGGAGCCCTCTCACCTACTCGGGGCGCGACGGAAGGCAGCAGGATCGGCTATCATAGAGTTTTCCTGCTTCAAGAATTTGCTTTAGTGAACCAGTCGCTTATGAAACCTCTTCGTCAACAAAACCGCCAGGTTATTAGCTATGTGCCCCGCGTTGAGCCCGCGCCGCCTGACCATGCCCTGAAAGTGGAGGGTTTTCGCGATGTCTGGCTGCTGCGGGGGAAATACGTGGCCTTTGTGCTGATCGGCGAACATTTCCGTCGCTCACCCACCTTTACGGTGCCGGAGTCAGCGCAGCGGTGGGCGATGCAGATCCGCCAGGATGAAGAGGTTGAGGAATAACAGCCATAAAAAAACCGCCATCAGGCGGTTTTTTATTTCAGACGTGATTAGCGGTGCGCCAGCTCGGCGTCGTCTTCACTTTCCAGAATCGTTTTGTCGGTCTGCTTCAGCCACTGGCTGGTCAGCGTGCCGGCGGTCATGGAGCCGCTCACGTTCAGCGCGGTACGACCCATGTCGATCAGCGGTTCAACGGAGATCAGCAGGGCGACCAGCGTCACGGGCAGACCCAGCGCAGGCAGCACAATCAGCGCGGCGAAGGTTGCGCCACCGCCAACACCCGCAACGCCTGCGGAGCTTACGGTAACAATCCCGACCAGCGTGGCGATCCAGACCGGATCAAGTGGATTGATTCCGACTGTAGGAGCAACCATCACCGCCAGCATCGCCGGGTACAGACCCGCACAGCCGTTCTGACCAATGGTAGCACCAAAGGAGGCAGAGAAGCTGGCGATGGATTCAGGCACGCCCAGACGACGGGTCTGCGCTTCCACGTTCAGCGGGATAGACGCGGCGCTGGAGCGGCTGGTGAAGGCAAAGGTCAGTACCGGCCAGACTTTACGGAAGTACTTCAGCGGGCTGACGCCGTTCACGCCCAGCAGGATGCCGTGCACCACGAACATAATGCCCAGGCCCAGATAAGAGGCGACAACGAAGCTGCCCAGCTTAATGATGTCCTGCAGGTTAGAGCCGGCAACCACTTTGGTCATCAGCGCCAGCACGCCGTACGGGGTCAGCTGCATCACCAGACGTACCAGCTTCATCACCCAGCTTTGCAGGGTATCAATCGCGGTCAGCACGCGTTCGCCTTTAGGCGCGTCGTCTTTCAGCAGCTTCAGCGCCGCTACGCCCAGGAACGCGGCGAAAATAACCACGCTGATGATCGAGGTTGGGCTCGCACCGGTCAGGTCAGCAAACGGGTTCTTCGGAATGAAGGAGAGCACCATCTGCGGCACGGTCAGATCAGCCACTTTACCAACATAGTTGGTTTGAATCGCGGTCAGACGCGCCGTTTCAGCGGTACCCTGAACCAGGCCTTCTGCGGTCAGGCCAAACAGGTTGGTGACCAGCACACCCACCAGCGCGGCAATCAGCGTGGTGAACAGCAGCGTACCAATGGTCAGGAAGCTGATTTTTCCCAGCTGAGTCGCGTTATGCAGGCGGGCAACGGCGCTCAGAATAGAGGCGAACACCAGCGGCATAACGATCATCTGCAGCAGCTGGACATAGCCGTTACCGACGATGTTGAACCACTGAATGGAATCTTTAAGAACTGGATTATCGGAGCCATAAATTGCCTGTAATGCCAGACCAAATACGACACCCATGGCCAGACCAACCAGCACCTTTTTCGCCAGGCTCCACTGTCTGTGGCGCGCCTGCGCGAGAAGCAATAGCAATACAGCGAACACAACGACGTTCGCGATGAGTGGAAAATTCATCCCCGTTCTCCTGATTTATTATCGGGTCGGTTTTTACCGATCCTGTTGGCGGAAGGTTAGCAGAAGTGTGATGTAGCGCTTATATCCAAATGGAATGGGTTATGACAAATGGGATAATTTTGTTGGTTTACTGTTCAATCTGGTGATGAATAAAGCGATTAAACTGAAATTGCAGCGAATTAATCATCTGGGAAGACCAGCGGACTGCACTGTGTTCGGGCAACGTTTGCGGCATCCAGACGGCGTAAGCAAACAGCGCCATGCACAATACCCGCTCAAGCTGGTTACCTTTTTGCGGCACCAGGATGGGAAAACGGAAACGCCAGCGGCAGGGCCAAAGTAGCGGCACGCCCGCAGGCGTCAGCATATCGGCAAGGATATGGCTTAAATAGCCCAGCACCATCCCCTGGATAGCGTCAGCGGGGACGATCCAGCTTTCGGGCACTTTTAAATAGAACAGCGTCAGCAGGCCAAACACGGCCAGCAGGCTGTGCGTAAACCCCCGGTGGCCGAACGCGCGGGCGATGGGTTTAGACACCCACTTCAGGCGCTGTCCGAGGAAGGACTTGGGGTGGTCGATGTCGGGCAGCAGACAGGTCAATACGGCGGAAGGAACAATATGCCACCAGTCCCCCTGTGCCAGCACGGGGGTAAGTTCAGCGTTTTTGGCAAATACTGCGCACGCGATTGAAAAAAGCAGGTGGCCTTCCGCCGTCATGATAAAACCCACAAAACTGTCAATTCATACAGTATAGGGTTTTTATACAGTAGGCGGAAGAGGTGACGGTGTAACTGTTTGTCACAAACCGGAGGAGGGCGTTAACCGCCCTGCAGATGATGCGCCGTGAGTTCTGCCAGTGAATTTAGCTTCACATCGGCGAGGGCAAACCGGGGATCGTGGCGGCCTTCTTCCGCAGGCACCACAATGGAGCGCATCCGCGCGGCTTTAGAGGCGACCATGCCGTTAACGGAGTCTTCCAGCGCAACGCAGTTGAGGGGATCCAGGCCGAGCTTAGCGGCGCAGTCCAGATAGACCTGCGGGTGCGGCTTGCTGTAAGGCAATTTTTCAGCGGACGCCAGCGCGTCGAAACTGTCGCGCAGTTCAAACATGACGAGCACTTTTTCCAGCATATGCAGCGGTGAAGCCGAGGCCAGTCCGACCTTCAGCCCCTGGGCTTTACACAGCGCGACGGCCTCACGTACGCCGGGCAGCAGCGGCTTGTTCTCTTCCACCAGCGAAATGGCACGGCTGATAATGCGTGCGGTCACCTCGTCTCGACCCGGTCCAGTCCACGGCTGTTGGGCAAACCACAGGTCAACCACCATGTCGATGCGCAGGCCCAGCGTATCGGGTAGTTCATTACGGCGGCTGATATCCACGCCCAGGCTGGCCATAACGTCCAGTTCGGCGCGATCCCACAGCGGTTCGGAATCGATCAGTAATCCATCCATGTCAAAAATTGCGGCAAGAATTTGGCGCGGTGTCGACATCACAACGTCTCCTTATCCAGGGTGTACGACAGACGATAAGTGCTAAGCACAATCTGCAATTTAGCATATTGCTTTTAAAGAGCGGGCGAAATTGATGACCAGCAGGTAGACTTAGGCACAAATAACGCGTCTTTATGAAGAGGAACTGATGACGTATCAACAAGCTGGACGCATTGCGGTCTTAAAACGTATTGCAGGCTGGGTGATTTTTATTCCTGCCGTCATTTCTACGCTGATTTCTGTACTCAAATTTATGTACGACCACAGCGAAAAACAGCCGGGTATCAATGCGGTAATGCTTGATTTTGCGCATGTTATGATTGAGATGATGCGTTTCAATACGCCATTTTTGAATGTCTTCTGGTTTAACTCACCCACCCCGGATTTTCATCAACAGCTGAATATCGGCTTTTGGGTGATATACGCCCTGATCTTTGTCGCGCTGGCACTGCAGGCCTCTGGGGCGCGAATGAGTCGTCAGACGCGCTTTTTACGCGAAGGCGTTGAGGATCAGTTGATTCTGGAGCAGGCCAAAGGCCCGGAAGGCATGAGTCGGGAGCAGATTGAATCCCGCATTGTTGTGCCGCGTCACACCATTTTCCTGCAAATTTTCCCGCTCTATATTCTTCCCGTGATTATCATTGTGGCGGGATATTTCTTCTTCTCACTGCTCGGTTTTCTGTAAGCGACACGGGTGGCTGCATAGCCACCCGTTCGCGTCTCAGGCGGCAAGCATACGCTCAAGTGCTCGCTGCGCGTTAACAAGGTGTTCTCCGCCAAAAAGAATGGCTCGGTTCATCAGGGTATAAAGCTGATACACCGGCTGGCGGTCGAGGAAACCGGGCGGCAGGGGGGAAACAGACTGGTATCCGTCATATATTTGCGGCGGCTGCTCCGGATGAAGCGGCAGCATGGCAAGATCGCACTCTCTGTCACCCCAGTAGCAGGCCGGGTCGAAGATGTAGGGACCGTTTGGACCCAGCGCGCAGTTATCGGACCATAAGTCGCCGTGAAGCAGAGACGCCTGAGGCTGGTGGGATGCCAGACGCTGCTGAACATGCTCGACGATGGCATCTATATTGCCAAACTCCAGCCCTTTCTCGGCGGCAAGTTCTAGCTGCCAGCCAATGCGCTGCTCGGCAAAAAAAGTCGACCAGCGACGCTGCCAGGCATTGGGTTGTGGCGTGGTGGAGAGGTCATTGTCAAAATCGAGCCCAAACTGCGGCTGGTCGCTCCACTGATGGAGGCGCGCTAGCTGCTGGCCAAGAATGAATGCATTATGCGCGTCCAGCGGACGGGCGGGGAGGTACTCCATCACCAGGAAACTGTAATCGCGGTCGCTACCTACGGCCAGAACCTGTGGGACCGTCACCGTTTTACTGCGCGACAACAGCTCCAGCTGATCGGCTTCGGCGGTAAATATCGGAAGCAGCTCTCGTTCATCGCATTTAACGAAAAGATCGCGCCCTGCGTAGCGTAAATGCCACGCGGCGTGGATCTCACCGCCTGGCAGTTCGTTACGCAGTTCAATTTCACCTTCACCCAGTTGCTCACGTAAAAGATGACTGATAGCCTGCCACATGTTCACTCTCCCATGTTGTCTGCCAGATCATAAAGTTAGCGCATAATTGCGGTAAAAAAATACGAACTAACGCACACCTGAGCGGTTTAAATTCATGCAGCGCACTTATTGTTCTTTTTTTCGCCAGTTTTCCCAGGTATCCACGTTAATTTCGCCAGGCTTGTCGGTCACGCTCTCCACCAGACTGGCGGCCAGCGCTTGAACCTCTTCCTGACTCAGGGCGCCGATCAGACCAAATGTCAGGGTGCCTAAATCATGAATATTGCCTTCGTCATCCGTCAGCGTGAGGAGAAAATTAGCCCGGGTAAACGCATTGTTGAGCTCATTCAGCTCGGTCAGCGATGCCTCATGAAGGTTGATGGTCACGACGTAGCGTGTGATGTCACCACTGCTCATAATTCACCTCATTGTTATCATGGAAGTTTTCTTAGCATAGTCGATAGTTTGCGTTTGGCGACTCGGTGATGACATTCCCCTCCGTAAAGACGAAGGGGAATTGGCGTTAATTTCGGGACAGGTAATCGACGATTTTTTGCGTATCGGCAAGTGAACAGAGACGTGTGCCCTGGTTGATGGTGGCGGCGCTACCCGCTGCTACGCCGTAGCGTGTCATTTCGAGCAGAGACGCGCCCTGCGCCAGTTTGAGCGTCATCGCGCCCACCATGCTGTCACCCGCGCCAACCGTGCTCTGACTCTTCATCGGCGGCGGAACAACCTGAACGGATGACGATTCATCAACTGCAAGCGCCCCCTGAGGGCCAAGGGAAACCACCACGCGCCGCGCTTTGCCGCTGCGCACCAGCTCCTGCGCGGCGGTGCGAACATCGTCAGGCTGCGTCAGTTCGCGGTTGACCAGCGCGCTTAACTCTTTCTGGTTGGGTTTGACCAGTTCAAGATTGCCCGGCACCAGTGCCGCCTGCAGGGCCTCACCGCTGCTGTCAACGATGCAGCGGATACCGCGTTGCTGTGCAGCCTGAATCAGCGCCGTCAATTTTTCCGTGCTGACGCCAGGCGGCAGGCTGCCGCTTACCACCAGCAGCGCGCCGCTTTCTATCGTCAGCACTTTCTCTTCAAGCTGACGAAACTCGTCATCGGTAAGTTTCGCGCCCGGCATGACAAACCGGTACTGTTCGCCGCTGGATCCCACGTGGACATGCAGGTTTTGCCGCGTCCAGTCTTTCGCCTCGACGGTGTCTACGGCCACCTGTTCATCGGCCAGCAGAGAGACCAGGTGTTCACCGGTAGCACCACCTGCGGGAAAAATGGCCGTGGCTTTGCCGCCGAGGTGGGTAATAGCGCGCGCCACGTTGATCCCGCCGCCGCCAGGCTCAAAGACCGGGGCGCTACAGCGCAATTTACCTTCCGGGTAAATCTGCGGCGTCAGGGTAGCGGAATCAAGGGAAGGGGAGAGCGTCAGGGTGTAGATAGAAACCATCATTACCTCCTTTTAGCATGGGTTCCTTTTAGTCTGGCACCATTTGTCAGGAAGGCAATGTAAATAACAGTATGATTTTAAATATGAATACTCAATAAAAGTCAGGCCGGAGATATATAAAATAAAACGCTTTTTGAGATCGTTCTTATTCAAAAAATGAAATAAGAAAACATTGCTATGTTATTTGCGGCTTTTTATAATTTGTTACCTTTCTCTGGACGCCTTGTCATTGATCCTCAAGAAAGATTCCGGGACCGTGTGGTCTCTTTTTTTGTTGTACGGACTCCTTAATAAAATGAAGCTTTTAAAGACAGTGCCCGCTGCACTGATGCTGGCGGGTGGCGTGTTTGCGGCTATGAACGCGACCGCCGATGATTCCGTTTTTACTGTCATGGACGATCCATCCACCGCGAAAAAACCGTTTGAAGGTAACCTGAATGCTGGGTACCTGGCACAATCCGGTAACACGAAAAGCTCTTCTCTGACGGCGGACAGTACGCTCACATGGTACGGTAATACTACCGCCTGGTCTCTGTGGGGTAATGCCAGCAACACTTCCGCTAACGACGAACGTTCTTCCGAGAAATATGCGGTAGGCGGACGTAGCCGTTACAACATGACCGACTATGACTATCTGTTTGGTCAGGGGAGCTGGTTAACCGACCGTTACAACGGTTATCGCCAGCGCGATGTCTTCACCGCCGGTTATGGTCGTCAGTTCCTGAACGGACCGGTACACAGCTTCCGTTTTGAATTCGGTCCGGGTGTGCGTTATGACGAATACACCAATGGCGATACCAAAACTCAACCGCTCGGTTACGCTTCCGGTACCTATGCCTGGCAGATGACTGACAACACCAAATTTACCCAGGGTGTTTCTGTATTTGGTGCCGACGATACGACGTTGAACTCTGAGACGGCGCTTAACGTGGCTATCAACGAACACTTTGGTCTGAAACTCGCCTACAACGTGACCTGGAACTCTTCACCACCAGAATCTGCGCCGGATCATACCGACCGCAGAACCACGGTTTCACTGGGTTATAGAATGTAATAAAAGCGGGCCGATGATGATGTCGGCCCGTTTATTGTCTGTGACTTTTTGATGTCCCTTCTGATGACCTGCATTCGCCCCTAGCCCCAAATCATTGCCGCCCAACGGAGTAGCAGCATTGCGCCGCAGATGGCAATCAGCACCAGCACCATTTTCCAGTGTTTTACGGCAAATCGTTTTGTTGGCATAACCTAATCCTTGTTCGTTAATATCCACAGTCTACCAAACAGGGCCGAAATATGCCCCTTTTCAGGATCGATTGGGTTATGCCAGCGTAGGGATTGGCTCAGAACCAGTGGAATCGTTCGGCGAGAATCAACAATAAACCTGTTGCGGAAAGGATGTTCAATATCACAACCGTTCTACTGGATACGTTCATGGTATGCACCTTTGGGTTTAAGGACCTGTTCAAGAGTAGCCCAGCATCATCGAAATGCGAGCGCAGGGGAGAAGCAATCTGCAAATTCGTGCGAAAGTGCCAGCCCATCAATCTGGCCGCAGAGGGTGCAATCTCCTTTCCGTTAGTGTTAACATTACGTCGCTTGCCGTAAATCCGAATTAATCTGAATTCGGCAGGTGAATGATGACGAACCAATTTGACGATTGTTGGTCAGATGGTGTCGTAATCTATTGTCAAATCACGATTATTTTCTTTGTATATGCTCTTATGTGTGGGGCATCACTGCAAATAAGGATATAAAATGCCTGTAATTACTCTTCCTGATGGCAGCCAACGCCATTTCGACCGTGCTGTTAGCCCAATGGATGTTGCCCTGGACATTGGTCCTGGTCTCGCGAAAGCGACTATTGCTGGCCGTGTTAACGGTGAGCTGGTGGATGCCTCCGATCTGATTGAAAACGATGCGACGCTTGCCATCATCACCGCGAAAGACGAAGAAGGTCTGGAGATCATTCGTCACTCCTGCGCGCACCTGTTAGGTCATGCCATCAAACAGCTGTGGCCAAACACCAAAATGGCGATCGGTCCGGTTATCGACAATGGTTTCTACTACGACGTTGACCTTGACCATACTCTGACTCAGGAAGATATCGACGCGCTCGAAAAACGTATGCACGAGCTCGCCGAAACGAACTATGACGTCATCAAGAAGAAAGTCAGCTGGCACGAAGCGCGTGAAACCTTCGTGAAGCGCGGCGAGAGCTATAAAGTCTCTATTCTTGACGAAAATATTTCCCATGATGACAAGCCTGGCTTGTACCATCACGAAGAATACGTCGACATGTGCCGTGGACCGCACGTGCCGAACATGCGCTTCTGTCATCACTTTAAGCTGATGAAGATCGCCGGCGCCTACTGGCGCGGTGACAGCAACAACAAGATGTTGCAGCGTATCTATGGTACCGCGTGGGCCGATAAAAAAGCCCTGAACGCGTACCTGCTGCGCCTGGAAGAGGCGGCGAAGCGTGACCATCGTAAAATCGGCAAGCAGCTTGACCTGTACCACATGCAGGAAGAAGCGCCGGGTATGGTGTTCTGGCATAACGACGGCTGGACCATCTTCCGTGAGCTCGAAACGTTCGTACGCTCCAAGCTGAAAGAGTACCAGTATCAGGAAGTAAAAGGCCCGTTCATGATGGACCGTGTGCTGTGGGAAAAAACCGGCCACTGGGACAACTACAAAGATGCGATGTTCACCACCTCGTCTGAGAACCGTGAATACTGCATCAAGCCAATGAACTGCCCGGGTCACGTTCAGATCTTTAACCAGGGTCTGAAATCCTACCGCGACCTGCCGCTGCGTATGGCGGAGTTCGGTAGCTGCCACCGTAACGAACCATCAGGTGCGCTGCACGGTCTGATGCGTGTTCGTGGCTTTACTCAGGATGATGCGCATATCTTCTGTACTGAAGATCAGGTCCGTGACGAAGTTAACGCCTGTATTCGTATGGTCTACGATATGTACAGCACCTTTGGCTTCGAGAAGATCGTGGTCAAACTCTCAACGCGTCCGGAAAAACGTATCGGCAGCGATGAGACCTGGGATCGCGCAGAAGCGGATCTCGCCGTGGCGCTGGAAGAGAACGGCATTCCGTTCGAATACCAGCTGGGTGAGGGCGCATTCTACGGTCCGAAAATTGAATTTACCCTGTATGACTGCCTCGATCGCGCATGGCAGTGCGGTACTGTACAGCTGGACTTCTCCCTGCCGCAGCGTTTAAGCGCCTCTTATGTTGGCGAAGACAACGAACGTCAGGTACCAGTAATGATTCACCGCGCAATTCTTGGTTCTCTGGAGCGCTTCATCGGCATCCTGACCGAAGAGTTCGCCGGCTTCTTCCCAACCTGGCTTGCGCCAGTGCAGGTCGTGGTGATGAACATTACCGATTCTCAGGCGGATTACGTTAAAGAATTGACGCAGAAACTACAAAATGCGGGCATTCGCGTAAAAGCAGACTTGAGAAATGAGAAGATTGGCTTTAAAATCCGCGAGCACACTTTACGTCGTGTCCCGTATATGTTGGTCTGTGGTGATAAAGAGGTGGAAGCAGGCAAAGTTGCCGTTCGCACCCGCCGTGGTAAAGACCTGGGCAGCCTGGACGTAGGTGAAGTGATTGAGAAGCTGCAACAAGAGATTCGCAGCCGCAGTCTTCAACAACTGGAGGAATAAGGTATTAAAGGCGGAAAACGAGTTCAAACGGCACGTCCGAATCGTATCAATGGCGAGATTCGCGCCCAGGAAGTTCGCTTAACAGATCTTGAAGGTGAACCACTGGGGATTGTGAGTCTGAGAGAAGCGATCGAAAAAGCTGAAGAAGCTGGAGTAGATTTAGTTGAAATCAGCCCTAACGCCGAACCGCCAGTTTGTCGTATCATGGACTACGGCAAGTTCCTTTATGAAAAGAGTAAGTCTTCTAAGGAACAGAAGAAAAAGCAAAAAGTTATCCAGGTTAAGGAAATCAAATTCCGTCCTGGTACCGACGATGGCGATTATCAGGTAAAACTCCGCAGCCTGATTCGCTTTCTGGAAGATGGCGATAAGGCCAAGATCACACTGCGTTTCCGCGGTCGTGAGATGGCCCACCAACAGATTGGTATGGAAGTGCTTAACCGCGTCCGTGACGATCTGAGTGAACTGGCAGTAGTCGAATCCTTCCCTACGAAGATCGAAGGCCGCCAGATGATCATGGTGCTCGCTCCTAAGAAGAAACAGTAAGGCCTTCAAGCAGCAAAATCTGTGGAGCCTTCGGGTTTCATAGGTTTTGTTCGCCTATGTTTCGTTTATTTAACAATGCGAAGTGGAAGTTATTAAGATGCCAAAAATTAAGACCGTACGCGGTGCTGCTAAGCGCTTCAAAAAAACCGGTGGTGGTGGATTTAAGCGTAAGCACGCAAACCTGCGTCATATTCTGACCAAAAAATCTACTAAGCGTAAACGTCACCTGCGTCCAAAAGGCCTCGTTTCTAAAGGCGATCTGGGTCTGGTTATCGCGTGCCTGCCGTACGCATAAGCCGTTAACGTTTAATTTTTTACTAAGAATATAGATACAGGAGAGCACATATGGCTCGCGTAAAACGTGGTGTAATTGCACGTGCACGTCACAAGAAAATTTTGAAACAAGCTAAAGGCTACTACGGTGCGCGTTCACGCGTTTACCGCGTTGCCTTCCAGGCTGTTATCAAAGCAGGTCAGTACGCTTACCGTGACCGTCGTCAGCGTAAGCGTCAGTTCCGTCAACTGTGGATTGCGCGTATCAACGCAGCAGCACGTCAGAACGGTATTTCTTACAGCAAATTCATCAACGGCCTGAAAAAAGCCTCTGTTGAAATCGACCGTAAGATCCTGGCTGACATCGCAGTATTCGACAAAGTAGCGTTCACCGCTCTGGTCGAAAAAGCGAAAGCAGCACTGGCATAAGCCAGTTGAGAGAGGGGGCCTGGCTCCCTCTTTTCATATAACCCTGTAAGAAGATTGACATTTACCCGTGCAGGCTTTTCAATAAGGTCTTAACGGTTTTTACCAGACAAGGTAACGCAAGCATGAATGCTGCTATTTTCCGCTTCTTCTTTTACTTTAGCACCTGATTTCAGGAGGCTAGCGCGTGAAAGATGAAACGAAAAACAGCGCCAGATAAGCCTCCCGATGGAGGCTTTTTTTGTGCCTGAATTTGAGAGAATAACTCCACCAAATCGGTGTCTGCACCGACATAATGAGGAAAATCATGTCACATCTCGCAGAGCTGGTTGCCAGTGCAACAGCCGCCATTAATCAGGCCTCAGATGTTGCCGCGTTAGACAATGTCCGCGTCGAATATCTTGGGAAGAAAGGGCACCTGACCCTTCAGATGACAACCCTGCGTGAGCTGCCGCCAGAAGAACGTCCGGCAGCGGGAGCGGTGATTAACGAAGCCAAGGAGCAGGTACAGCAGGCGCTTAACGCACGTAAAGCCGAGCTGGAAAGCGCTGTGCTGAATGCGCGTCTGGCCGCAGAGACGATCGACGTCTCTCTGCCGGGTCGCCGCATCGAGAACGGCGGTCTGCACCCGGTTACCCGCACTATCGATCGCATTGAAAGTTTCTTCGGTGAGCTCGGCTTTACCGTGGCGACTGGCCCGGAAATCGAAGATGATTACCATAACTTCGACGCCTTGAACATTCCTGGCCATCATCCGGCACGCGCTGACCACGACACTTTCTGGTTCGACGCAACGCGTCTGCTGCGTACTCAGACCTCCGGCGTTCAGATCCGTACCATGAAGGAGCAGGAACCGCCGATCCGTATTATCGCGCCGGGCCGCGTCTATCGTAACGACTACGATCAGACCCACACCCCAATGTTCCACCAGATGGAAGGCCTGATTGTTGATAAAAACATCAGCTTCACCAACCTGAAGGGCACGCTGCACGATTTCCTGAACAACTTCTTTGAGGAAGATCTGCAGGTTCGTTTCCGTCCGTCCTACTTCCCGTTCACCGAACCGTCTGCGGAAGTTGACGTGATGGGTAAAAACGGCAAATGGCTGGAAGTGCTGGGCTGCGGCATGGTGCATCCAAACGTGCTGCGCAACGTAGGTATCGATCCGGAAGTTTACTCCGGCTTTGCCTTCGGTATGGGCATGGAGCGTCTGACCATGCTGCGCTACGGCGTGACCGACTTACGTGCATTCTTCGAAAACGATCTGCGTTTCCTCAAACAGTTTAAATAAGGGCAGGACAGAACAATGAAATTCAGTGAACTGTGGTTACGCGAGTGGGTGAACACCACGCTGGACAGCGACGCGCTTTCTAACCAGATCACCATGGCGGGTCTGGAAGTGGACGGCGTTGAGCCGGTTTCCGGTGCCTTCAACGGCGTGGTCGTCGGCGAAGTGGTAGAGTGCGGCCAGCACCCTAACGCGGACAAACTGCGCGTGACAAAAGTGAACGTGGGTGGCGATCGTCTGCTGGATATCGTCTGCGGTGCGCCAAACTGCCGTCAGGGCCTGAAGGTGGCCGTGGCGACCGTCGGTGCGGTACTGCCGGGCGATTTCAAAATTAAAGCGGCTAAGCTGCGCGGCGAGCCGTCTGAAGGCATGCTGTGCTCCTTCTCCGAGCTGGGTATTTCCGACGATCACAACGGCATCATCGAGCTGCCGCTGGATGCGCCAATCGGCACCGATATCCGTGAATACCTGAAGCTTGACGACAACACTATTGAAATCAGCGTCACGCCAAACCGTGCCGACTGCTTAGGTATCATCGGCGTGGCGCGCGACGTGGCCGTGCTGAACCAGACCGAATTGAACGCGCCGGAGATCGCGCCGGTTGAAGCGACCATCAGTGACGTGCTGCCTATTCAGGTTGACGCTGCGGATGCCTGCCCGCGCTACCTCGGTCGCGTGGTGAAAGGCATCAACGTGAAAGCGCCAACTCCGCTGTGGATGAAAGAGAAGCTGCGCCGCTGCGGTATTCGCTCTATCGACGCCGTGGTCGACGTGACCAACTACGTTCTGCTGGAGCTGGGCCAGCCAATGCACGCGTTTGATAAAGATCGTATCGACGGCGGCATCGTTGTGCGCATGGCGAAAGAGGGCGAAACCCTGGTTCTGCTGGACGGCAGCGAAGCGAAACTGAACGCCGACACTTTGGTGATTGCTGACCACAGCAAGGCGCTGGCAATGGGCGGTATTTTCGGAGGCGAGCATTCGGGCGTCAACGACGAGACGCAAAACGTGCTGCTGGAATGCGCGTTCTTCAGCCCGCTCTCCATCACCGGTCGCGCACGCCGTCACGGCCTGCATACCGATGCCTCTCACCGCTACGAGCGCGGCGTTGACCCGGCGCTGCAGTATAAAGCGATGGAACGTGCGACCCGCCTGCTGATCGACATCTGCGGCGGTGAAGCGGGCCCGGTTATCGACGTTACCAACGAAGCGACGCTGCCGAAGCGTGCGACCATCACCCTGCGCCGCAGCAAGCTGGATCGTCTTATTGGTCACCACGTTGCCGATGCGCAGGTGACCGATATCCTGAAGCGTCTGGGCTGTGAAGTAACCGAAGGCCAGGACGAATGGAAAGCCGTTGCGCCGTCATGGCGTTTCGACATGGAAATTGAAGAAGATCTGGTGGAAGAAGTGGCCCGTGTTTATGGCTACAACAACATCCCTGACGAGCCTGTGCAGGCAGGTCTGGTGATGGGCACCCACCGTGAAGCCGACCTGTCCCTGAAGCGTGTGAAAACCATCCTGAACGACAAAGGCTATCAGGAAGTGATCACCTACAGCTTTGTTGATCCAAAACTGCAGCAGCTGATCCATCCGGGCCAGGAAGCGCTGATCCTGCCAAGCCCAATCTCCAGCGAAATGTCCGCGATGCGTCTGTCCCTGTGGACGGGCCTGCTGGGTACTATCGTTTATAACCAGAATCGTCAGCAAAACCGCGTGCGAATTTTCGAAAGCGGTTTGCGCTTTGTACCGGATAATCAGGCAAATTTAGGCATCCGTCAGGATCTCATGCTGGCTGGCGCCATCAGCGGTAACCGCTATGAAGAGCACTGGGACCTGGCAAAAGGGACGGTTGATTTCTACGATATGAAGGGCGATCTGGAAGCGATTCTGGATCTGACCGGTAAATTATCTGAAATTGAATTCCGCGCAGAAGCCATCCCGGCCCTGCATCCGGGCCAGAGCGCTGCCATTTATTTAGACGGCAAACGCGTTGGTTTTATTGGGGTTGTTCACCCTGAGCTGGAGCGTAAACTGGATCTGAACGGCCGTACCATCGTGTTCGAGCTGGAATGGAACCCGGTGGCTGACCGCGTGATTCCTCAGGCTCAGGACGTCTCCCGCTTCCCGGCAAACCGCCGTGATATCGCGGTTGTGGTCGCGGAAAATGTGCCCGCAGCAGATATTTTGGCCGAATGTAAGAAAGTTGGCGTAAATCAGGTAGTTGGCGTAAACTTATTTGACGTGTACCGCGGCAAGGGCGTAGCAGAAGGTTTCAAGAGCCTCGCTATTAGTCTTATCCTTCAGGATACCAGCCGTACACTCGAAGAAGAGGAGATTGCCGCTACCGTCGCCAAATGTGTAGAGGCATTAAAAGAGCGATTCCAGGCATCATTGAGGGATTGAACCTATGGCGCTTACAAAAGCTGAAATGTCAGAATATCTGTTTGATAAGCTTGGGCTTAGCAAACGGGATGCCAAAGAGCTGGTAGAGCTGTTTTTCGAAGAGATCCGTCGTGCTCTGGAAAATGGTGAGCAGGTAAAACTCTCCGGTTTTGGCAATTTTGATTTGCGAGACAAAAACCAACGTCCGGGCCGCAACCCGAAGACGGGGGAAGATATTCCCATTACAGCCCGCCGCGTGGTGACCTTCAGACCCGGCCAGAAGTTAAAAAGCCGTGTCGAAAACGCAACGCCTAAAGCAGAGTAATATGAACTAACTAAAAAGGCCGCCCACGCGGCCTTTTTTTCTTTGCGCTCTTCGGCAAACCCGCCGTAAAATCAATTACATCTCACGCTACTAAAACCGTACACATGCTTGATTATGCCCATCGCCAGCACCGTTCCGATAAGCGTCACCTGCTTTTGCTGGTGCTGCTGCTCATTGTCGCCGCGGGCGTGAGCCTCTGCGCGGGCGACAGATGGATTGGGCCTGAAAGCTGGTGGGGGCCTGACGGGCAGCTCTTCGTCTGGCAAATTCGCCTGCCGCGGACCGTCGCGGTGGTTCTGGTCGGCGCCGCGCTGGCGCTATGCGGCACCATAATGCAGGCGTTGTTTGATAACCCTCTGGCGGAGCCGGGGCTGCTCGGCGTGTCGAACGGAGCGGGCGTAGGCCTGATAGCGGCGGTAATGCTGGGAGGAGGAGAACTCTCGGGATGGCGTATTAGCCTGAGCGCTATTCTCGGCGCACTGCTGATCACAGCGATCCTTCTTCGTTTCGCCAGACGTCACTTATCGACCAGCCGTCTGCTGCTTGCCGGCGTGGCGCTGGGGATCATCTGTAGCGCGTTGATGACCTGGGCGGTCTACTTCTCAACATCCTTTGACCTGCGACAGCTCATGTACTGGATGATGGGCGGTTTTGGCGGCGTTGACTGGCACCAGGGCTGGCTGATGGCGCTGCTGGTACCGGTCATCGTGTGGGCTGCCCTGCAGGCGCAGCCGCTGAATATGCTCGCGCTGGGTGAAACCTCTGCCCGCCAGCTCGGTATGCCGATTGGATTCTGGCGCAATGTGCTGGTAATAGCTATTGGCTGGCTGGTCGGCGTCAGCGTGGCTCTGGCGGGCGCGATCGGTTTTATCGGGCTGGTGATCCCACACATGCTGCGTCTGTGTGGCCTCACGGACCACAGAACCCTGCTTCCGGCCTCGGGGGTTGCCGGGGCCGTCACGCTGCTGGTGGCCGACGTCATCGCCCGGCTTGCCCTGACGGCCGCAGAGCTGCCCATTGGCGTGGTGACCGCCACGCTGGGCGCGCCGGTATTTATCTGGCTACTATTAAAAGCTGGACGTTAAATCGACAACCTGAGGAAATGCTATGCAGTCAGATATCCTGAATACTGAAGTGACCACCATTGATGGCGATAAAACCACGCTGGAACGCTACAAAGGCAACGTGCTGCTTATCGTCAACGTGGCATCCAAATGTGGCCTGACGCCGCAGTACGAGCAGCTGGAAAATATTCAGAAGGCCTGGGAGAAAGACGGTTTTACCGTGCTGGGCTTCCCGTGCAACCAGTTCCTGGGCCAGGAGCCGGGCAGCGAAGAAGAGATTAAAACCTTCTGCAGCACCACCTATGGCGTGACGTTCCCGATGTTCAGCAAAATCGATGTCAACGGCGAAGACCGCCATCCGCTGTATGCGAAGCTGATCGCTGCCGCGCCGAAGGCCGTTGCGCCTGAAGGAAGCGGTTTTTATGAACGCATGGCCAGCAAAGGCCGCGCGCCGCTTTACCCGGACGATATCCTGTGGAATTTTGAAAAATTCCTGATTGGTCGCGATGGCCAGGTCGTTCAGCGTTTTTCGCCCGATATGACCCCAGAGGATCCGATCGTCATGGAATCGATCAAGCTGGCGCTGGCGAAATAATGTCTTTGCTGATGCAGCTCATGGACGTTGCCGAGAGGGGACGTCTTGAGCCGATGACCGGCGCCGTCAATGCGGGAGAAATCCTGCATCTTGTCGGGCCGAACGGCGCAGGAAAGAGCACGCTGCTGGCACGGATGGCAGGCATGACTGACGGAGAAGGGCAGATAACGCTGCTTGAGCATACGCTCGCCGACTGGTCACCGGTCTCGCTGGCGCATCGGCGCAGTTACCTCGTGCAGCAGCAGGTGCCGCCCTTTGCGATGCCGGTCTGGCATTATCTGATGCTGCATTTGCACGACAAACAACATACGGCACTGCTGACTGACGTGGCCGCGGCCCTCGGGCTGGAAGATAAACTGTCCCGGCACGCCAGCCAGCTTTCCGGCGGAGAGTGGCAGCGGGTGCGACTGGCGGCTGTCATCCTTCAGATCCACCCGGCTGGCAATCCTCACGGGCGGATGCTGCTTCTCGATGAACCCATGAGCGGTCTGGATGTGGCGCAGCAGGCAGCACTGGATACGCTTTTAAGCGCCCTGAGCCGACAAGGCATCGCCGTGGTGATGAGCAGTCATGACCTCAATCACACGCTGCGTCATGCCCACCGGGTGTGGCTACTGTCGCAGGGAAAGATGGTCGCCAGCGGTACGCGGGATCAGGTGCTTACGCCGCCCCATCTTGCCCGCGCATACAATATGTCGTTCCGCAGGCTGGATATAGAGGGACATAAGATGCTGATTTCTACCGGGCAAACGTAACCGTTTCTTGCCTCTTAGCACAATTGCACGCTAAATTACGAAAAGAATAAAAAAAGCAGAGGATTCGTCTGAAAATGCGATTCTGGTTTATCCTGATGGCCGCACTCTTTCTTGCGGGATGCAGTAGCCATCGTGCGCCGCCGCCTAACCCACGGCTTTCAGATTCGATCACCGTTATTGCCAGCCTCAACGACCAGCTGAGCAACTGGCGCGGTACGCCTTATCGCTACGGTGGCATGAGCCGCGGCGGCGTAGATTGCTCCGGCTTCGTTCTGATGACGTTTCGCGACAAGTTTGATTTACAGCTTCCTCGCGAAACGCGCAAGCAGGCCGAAATTGGTACTGAAATTGATAAAGACGATCTACTGCCCGGGGACCTGGTTTTCTTCAAAACCGGCTCGGGTGAAAGTGGTCTGCACGTGGGCATTTATGATACAGACAATCAGTTCATTCACGCCTCGACCAGCCGCGGCGTGATGCGTTCTTCTCTTGATAATGTTTACTGGCGTAAAAATTTCTGGCAGGCACGACGTATATAGTCTTTGTCAGAAACTTCTCTTATGGCGGCATGGTAACTAATAAATCATGCCGTTTTTTCTCAAATAAGATGCTTAAAGTTAAATTTATCTAAAATTATCGAATCCTGCATGTGTCTGTTTTATCTAAAACTGGCTATTATTTTGCAACCAGGATAAAATTATTTTAGATTCAGGGATAAATCTGAAAATAAATACGGAACTAATGAAATTATTCTTATTAAAATCAAGACAGTGGAATTGTGTCGGCAATTGCTCCAGGATGTCCTCTCTCATCTTTAATGCGGAGCGAGTGCAATGATTATTACGCTAGATAATGCTTACCAGTCTGAACTGCTGCTTCTGCCCGCCCGTAATAGCGCAGGGGAGCTTAAAGGTTTAGAGGTTCTGGTTAACTTTACTGGCGTCGGCAGCGATGTGAGGATCCCCACTGAACTCGTTATCCCTCGGCTTTCAGCAGCTGAAGAGTTAGTGCTTTTTAACGAAAAACTGCAATTGCTTGATACCTGTAAACTGTTTTTTATTCAGCATCAGTTAATTGCATGGATCAATATTACACCTGCAATAGTTGAATTTTTATTAAGTAATGGAAACGCTGTTTCAATTCTTGAGCGTTATCCGTTTCTTGAGTTTACTGTTAATGAGAATTATCCAGGTTTAAATAACGGCAAGGACGATCTGCAGCTGGCGAGAATGGCAATCCATTTCCCGTTGGTGCTGGCAAACTTTGGCGCAGGCGCCGCCTCGCTCAAAGCTGTCTATGATGGATTATTTAAACGGGTTATCCTCGATAAAGGATTCATTCAGCAGCGCGCACCGGAGCTCTCTTTTGAGCCTTTTATGCGCGCCATCCTCTGGCAAATCACACCGCATTGCCAGTCAGTGATCGTCTCGGGCATTGACGATCACAGCCTGTTGCAACGCGTGTTGTCCTTCAATTTTGGCGCCATGCAGGGCGCACTTTGGCCAGCCGTCTCTGCCGAGCACGTTACAACGCTGGTTCAGCAGCGATAACCCTTGCTTTCGCCCGTGTTTAAGTCCGGGTAAACCCTCTACACTAAAAGCAGGAGGACCTATGACCCTGTCTTTTACTGCTCAATGGCATGACGAGTTGCCCGGCTTTTACACCGCACTCAAACCAACACCGTTACAAAATTCACGCCTTATCTGGCATAACGATTTGCTGGCAGAAGAACTGGCCATTCCGCCTGAGCTGTTTCAGCGTTCAGAGGGCGCTGGCGTCTGGGGAGGTGAAACGTTACTCGCCGGAATGCAACCACTGGCGCAGGTTTATAGCGGACATCAGTTCGGCGTCTGGGCGGGTCAACTGGGCGACGGCAGGGGGATCCTGCTCGGTGAACAACGGCTTCCCAACGGAGAGACGGTTGACTGGCACCTGAAAGGCGCGGGCCTGACGCCCTATTCGCGAATGGGCGACGGGCGTGCGGTTCTGCGTTCAACGATCCGCGAATGCCTGGGCTCCGAAGCGATGCATGCCCTGGGGATCCCCACCACCCGCGCGCTGTCGATCGTTACCAGCGATACGCCGGTTGTGCGCGAAACAGTGGAAAAGGGCGCAATGCTGATGCGTATCGCGCAAAGCCATCTGCGCTTCGGTCATTTTGAGCACTTTTACTATCGTCGCGAGCCGGAAAAGGTGCGCCAGCTGGCAGACTTTGCCATTCGCCACCACTGGGCGCATCTGATGGACGAGGCGGATAAATACGTGCTCTGGTTCAGGGATGTGGTGGCCCGTACCGCAACCCTGATTGCCCGCTGGCAAACGGTAGGCTTTGCCCATGGCGTTATGAATACGGACAACATGTCGCTTCTCGGGTTGACCTTCGACTACGGCCCGTTTGGTTTCCTGGACGATTATCAGCCGGGGTATATCTGCAACCACTCCGACTATCAGGGGCGCTACAGCTTTGACAATCAGCCCGCGGTGGGCCTGTGGAACCTGCAGCGGCTTGCGCAAACCCTGTCGCCGTTTATCGACGTTGATGCCCTGAATGATGCGCTCGACAGCTATCAGGACATATTACTGCGGGAATATGGCACGCTGATGCGCAACAAGCTGGGGCTGGTGACGCAGGAGAGGGGCGATAACGACATCCTCAATGGCCTGTTTGCCCTGATGGCGCGCGAGGGCAGCGATTATACGCGCACCTTCCGGATGCTGGGGCAGACGGAGCAGCACAGCGCCGCCTCGCCGCTGCGCGATGAGTTTATTGACAGACAGGCGTTTGACGACTGGTTTGCATCGTACCGCGCGCGGCTGCAGCAGGAAGAGGTAGATGATGCGACTCGCCAGACGCAGATGAACGCCACGAACCCGGCGATGGTGTTGCGCAACTGGCTGGCGCAGCGGGCGATTGAGCAGGCGGAGCAGGGCGAGTACGACGAGTTACACCGTCTGCACGTGGCGCTGCGCACGCCGTTTGCCGACCGTGATGATGATTACGTCAGCCGCCCACCTGACTGGGGCAAGCGGCTGGAGGTCAGTTGCTCAAGCTAGAGATTTTTTGCCGGGAGGCGGCTTTGCCTTACCCGGCCTGAACGTCACTGCGCGACCCAGCCGCCATCCATATTCCACGCGGCGCCGCGAACGTTAACGGCGCTGTCGCTGCACAAAAACAGCGCCAGTTCGCCCAGCTGCTCCGGGGTAACAAACTCGCCCGAAGGCTGTTTCTCCGCCAGAAGCTGTTCCCGAGCCTGCTCCGGCGGAATGCCGTCGGCGATACGCTTGTCGATTTGCTGTTGCACCAGCGGCGTCAGTACCCAGCCGGGACAGATCGCATTGGCGGTAATGCCGGTGCGCGCGGTTTCCAGCGCCAGCGATTTCGTAAAGCCCACCACGCCGTGCTTGGCAGCAACGTAGGCCGACTTCTCTTTTGACGCGACCAGCCCGTGAACGGAGGCGATATTAATGATGCGCCCCCAGTTTTTCTCGCGCATGGCAGGGAGCGCCAGCCGGCTGGTGTGAAACACCGACGAGAGGTTAATGGCGATAATGTCGTTCCATTTCTCTACCGGAAACGCGTCAACCGGCGCCACGTGCTGTATGCCAGCGTTGTTAACAAGAATGTCCACGCCGCCAAACTGCGATTCGGCGTAGCGCATCATAGCTTCAATTTCCAGCACGTCACGCAGGTCCGCATCGTGATAGCCCGGCTTTTTGCCCAGGTGCGCAATAGCTTCTCTTGCTGATTCGCTATCGCCGAAACCGTTGAGGATAAGCTGCGCCCCGGCCTTCGCCAGTACGCGGGCGATCCCAAGACCAATGCCGCTGGTCGAGCCGGTGACCAGGGCGGTTTTACCGTTCAGATTCATCTTTCTCTCCTTACACAATGCCGGTCAGATAGAACACGGCAATGACAAAAAGCACTGCCAGACTTTTAATGATAGTGATAGCAAAAATGCCGCCGTAGGCCTGGCGATGGCTCAGGCCAGTGATAGCCAGCAGGGTAATCACCGCGCCGTTATGGGGCAGCGTATCCATACCGCCGCTCGCCATTGAAGCCACGCGGTGCAGCACCTCAAGCGGGATATTGGCGGCGTGGGCGGCGGCGACAAACGAGTCGGACATGGCGGCGAGCGCAATACTCATCCCCCCGGACGCCGAGCCGGTGATCCCCGCAAGCACCGTCACGCTGATGGCCTCATTCAGCAGCGGATTCGGAATAGCCGCCAGCGCGTGGGATAACACCAGAAAACCGGGCAGGGCGGCGATAACCGCGCCGAAACCATACTCCGAGGCGGTATTCATCGCCGCAAGAATGGCGCCGCTTACCGCGGTCCGGCTGCCTTCAGCCAGACGCCCCTGGATATTGCGAAAGCCAAAAATCAGCACCAGCAAAATACCGGCGATCAGCGCCACTTCCACGGCCCAGATGGCGGTGATCTTGCCCACCTCGGTCACAATCGGTTTCGCCAGACCGGGCAGGGTCAGCTCGTGGGTCGTGCCGTACCAGACGGGGATCCAGCGGGTAAACAGCAGGTTCAGTATGCCCACCACCAGCAGCGGGGAGATAGCAATAAGCGGGTGAGGAAGGTTAATGTTGTCCGGCGTTTCGGGCTCATTTTTCAGATCCGTGCCGTAACCTTCTTTGTTATTGAACGCCTTACGACGCTGGCGCTCCAGCCAGAGCAGGCCAAAGACGATAATAAACAGAGAGCCGATAAGCCCCAGCCACGGGGCGGCCCAGGCGTTGGTACCAAAGAAGCTGGTGGGGATGATGTTTTGGATCTGCGGCGTACCGGGCAGGGCATCCATGGTAAACGAGAAGGCCCCCAGCGCCACGGTGGCCGGGATCAGCCGTTTAGGGATGCCGCTCTGGCGGAACAGTTCGGCGGCAAACGGATAAACCGCAAACGCCACCACGAACAGCGACACGCCGCCGTAGGTTAACAGCGCGCACACCAGAACAATCACCGGGATGGTGTGGCGACGGCCCAGGATCTGAATCGCGGCGGCGACGATGGAGCGCGAGAAGCCGGAAAGCTCAATCAGTTTGCCAAACACCGCCCCCAGCAGGAACACCGGGAAGTAGAGCTTGACGAAGCCCACCATCTTTTCCATGAACAGGCCGGTAAAGGTCGGGCCGACGGCGCCCGGATCGGTCAGCAGTACGGCACCGAGCGCCGCAATTGGCGCAAACAAAATCACGCTATATCCGCGATAGGCCGCCAGCATCAGCAGCCCCAGCGCCGCCAGGGCAATTAACACGCTCATTACGACTCCTCACTTTAATTATTATTCGGGTACCAACGAGATGCTTAACGTTCAACGGTGAGGGCAATGCCTTGCCCGCCGCCTACGCACAGGGTGACGAGTCCTTTTTTAACGTCACGGCGCTGCATTTCGTGCAGCAGCGTCACGAGGATGCGGCAGCCGGAGGCGCCAATCGGATGGCCCAGGGCGATAGCGCCACCGTTAACGTTCACCTTTCGCTCATCCCAGCCGAGCTGCTTACCCACCGCCAGTGCCTGCGCGGCAAAGGCTTCATTGGCTTCAATGAGGTCCACGTCATCGAGCGTCCAGCCCGCTCGTGCCAGCGCGGTCTGACAGGCGCTGACCGGACCGATGCCCATCACCGACGGATCAACGCCCGTCACGGCGTAACTCACGATGCGGCCCAGGATCGGCAGTCCGCTCGCCCGTGCGTTTTCGCCGCTCATCAGCAGCACCGCAGCGGCACCGTCGTTGAGCGTGGAGGCATTTCCGGCCGTGACCGTGCCTTCCTCCTGCAAAAAGGCGGGGCGCAGCTGCGCAAGCTGCTCGGCGGTGGTGCCTGGCCGGAGCTGCTCGTCACGGCTGACAATAAGCGGAGGCTTTTTACCCTGTTTCACCGTCACCGGCGCAATCTCCGGGTCAAAACGACCCGCTTCGGCGGCGGAAGCCGCTTTCTGCTGCGACCGGGCAGCGAAGGCGTCCTGCTCTTCGCGGGAAACGCCAAACTGCCGGGCGACGTTTTCAGCGGTGATCCCCATGTGGTAATCGTTGAACGCATCCCACAGGCCGTCCGTAATCATGCTGTCCTGCAGGCCCGCATGGCCAAAACGCAGCCCTGAACGCGCGCCGTCCAGTAGATAGGGGGCGTTGCTCATGCTCTCCTGACCGCCTGCGATAATCGCGTCCGCGTCGCCGCAGCGGATCGCCTGCGCGGCGAGCTGCACCGCTTTCAAGCCCGCGCCGCACACCAGGTTGACCGTAGTCGCCGGCGTGCTGACGGACAATCCGGCGGCGATGGCCGTCTGGCGCGCAGGGTTTTGCCCGCATCCCGCCGTCAGCACCTGGCCGAAAATCACCTCATCGACCGTCTCAGCAGGAAAACCGCTTTTTTCAAGCAGACGACGTACCGCGACGGCACCCAGCTCGGCCGCAGAGAGGGGCGCGAGCGATCCGCGAAAACTGCCAATGGGGGTTCGCGTGGCCCCGACAATCATGACCTCTTTCATGGTGAGTCCTCAGCTAAAGCGCATCTCGCGAACGTCGTCCGCCACAATCATTTTCCCGGCCGTTTTCGCCGCGATTTCATCGATACTGACGCCGGGGGCGTATTCCCGCAGGATGAACGCGCCGTCCGCGATCTCGAGCAGCGCGAGGTCGGTTAAGACCCGGCGGATACAGCCCGCCCCCGTGAGCGGCAGCGTGCAGCGCGACAGCAGCTTTGACTCACCGCTTTTCGACGCGTGGGTCATCACCACAATGATGTTCTGCGCTCCGGCGACGAGATCCATCGCGCCGCCCATACCCTTCACCATCTTTCCGGGGATCATCCACGAGGCGATATTGCCTTCGACATCCACCTCAAACGCGCCCAGCACAGTCAGGTCAACATGGCCGCCGCGGATCATGGCAAACGACTGGGCCGAGTCGAAAATGGCCGCGCCTGTCCGTGCGGTCACGGTCTGTTTACCGGCGTTGATCATGTCCGCATCAAGGCTCTTTTCGTCAGGAAACGCGCCCATCCCCAGCAGTCCGTTTTCCGACTGAAGCATCACGTCCATTCCTTCCGGAATGTAGTTCGCCACCAGGGTAGGAATACCGATCCCCAAGTTGACGTAATATCCGTCGCGCAGCTCGCGGGCGACGCGCATGGCCATCTGTTCACGGGTTAACATCGTCACACTCCTTCCGCGCGCAGGGTGCGCTGTTCAATACGTTTTTCAAACTGGCCGACAATCAGCCTGTCGACGTAAATGCCCGGGGTATGAATGGACGACGGGGGCAGCTCGCCCGGGGGAACAATCTCTTCCACCTCGACGACCGTTATCCGGCCCGCCGTTGCCATCAGCGGATTAAAATTTTGCGCGGTATGCCGGTAGACGACGTTGCCGTACCAGTCAGCTTTCCAGCCCTTGATCAGTGCGAAATCACCGGTAATGGCCTCTTCGAGGATGTAGTGCTTACCGGCAAACTGGCGCACGTCTTTGCCGGTAGCCACGGGCGTGCCGTAGCCGGTGGCCGTGTAAAATGCCGGGATACCCGCACCGCCCGCGCGCACCTTTTCCGCCAGCGTGCCCTGAGGCGTGAGTTCAATCTCCAGTTCGCCGCTCAGCACCTGCTGCTCGAACAGCGCGTTTTCGCCGACGTAAGAAGCCACCACCTTACGCACCTGCCGCGTCTCAAGCAGAAGCCCAAGACCGAAGCCGTCCACGCCGCAGTTGTTTGATACCACCGTCAGATCTTTCACCTGACGGCGTCTGACCTCTGCTATCAGGTTCTCCGGAATACCGCACAGGCCGAAGCCGCCCGCCAGCAAAGTCATTCCGTCCGTCAGCCCATCCAGCGCCTGCGCATAGCTGTCGACGCGCTTATCCAGTCCCGCCATCGTCATTCCTCCTCTTAACCGTGGCGGTATCATTAGGGGCGGCAACTCATTTGTTAATTTTGAATTTGTGACCCACTCATTTGGTTTTTTTATTAATTTCCTGTTAACTAAATTTTTTCAATTAGTTAACAGGATGAAAAATGAGAATGAGTGTCAAACAGTTACGTGCGTTTTTAGCGGTAGCTCACACTCTTAATTTCGCGCACGCCAGCGAACGGCTGAATCTTTCCCAGCCGGCCCTGAGCCTGACGATTAAAGCGCTGGAGGACGCGCTCGGCGGACCGCTGCTGCAGCGGAGCACGCGCAAGGTCGCGCTGACGCAGGAGGGCGAGACGTTTTTGCCGATGGCGCGCCAGCTGCTTGCCGACTGGGATAACGTCGAAGAGGCGATGCACCAATGCTTTACCCTGCAGCGCGGTAAAATTTCGGTTGCGGCCATGCCGTCGTTTGCCGCGAATGTCCTGCCCGAGGTGCTAAAAGCGTTTCGCGATCGTCATGCCGGGATTAACGTCACCGTGCATGACGTTATCAACGAGCAGGTGATAGAGATGGTGCGGGAAGGGCGCGTGGAGATGGGCATCGCCTTTGAGCCCGCGCCCACGCACAACCTGCTGTTTACCCCGCTGGGTCTCGACCGCTTTGTTGCCATTGTGCCGAAAGCTTCCCCGCTGGCGGGCAAAAAGCGCCTGACATGGGAAGCGCTGCTGACGCTGGATTTCATCACCCTGCAGCGCCCCTCAGCGGTACGTCTGATGATGGAGGAGGAGCTGGCGCGAAGCGGCAGAAAGCTGGACGTCGCGCTGGAGAGCCATCAGCTGGTTACGGTCGGGCGAATGGTCGCGAGCGGGCTGGGCGGCAGCGCCGTCCCGGCGCTCTGTGAAGCCCAGATGACGGCGCTGGGCGCGGTCTGTATTCCGCTGGATAACCCGCCGATTGAAAAGTGCATTGGGGCGATCCATCCCGGGCACACGCAGCTCTCAAAAGCGGCGCATGCCCTGCTGGAAACGCTGAAGGATTTTTATCAGCCGGGTCAGGCGGTGTGACCCGGCTGACCCGCATGCTTCAGAAGCGGGTATCTACTGCTGCAGCCAGCTTTTCCAGCAGCAGCTCGCTGTCTTCCCAGCTCAGGCACGGGTCGGTGATCGACTGGCCGTAAACCATCTGCTGTCCGGCAACGATTTTCTGCGTGCCTTCCTTGATGAAGCTTTCCGCCATAATCCCGGCAACGGCGGTCGAGCCGCTGCGGATCTGCTGGCAGATCTCATCGCAGACGTCCAGCTGGCGGCGATGCTGCTTCTGGCAGTTGCCGTGGCTGAAATCCACTACCAGATGTTCCGGCAGGTCGAATTCGGCCAGCGTTTCACAGGCTGCCGCAATATCTTGTGCATGGTAATTGGGTTTCTTCCCGCCGCGCATAATGATGTGCCCGTAAGGGTTACCGCTGGTCTGGTAGATGGTCATATGACCGCTTTTATCCGGCGACAGGAACATATGGCTGGCACGGGCAGCGCGGATGGCATCAACCGCAATACGGGTGTTGCCATCGGTCCCGTTTTTAAAGCCGACCGGGCAGGAGAGGGCGGAGGCCATCTCGCGGTGGATTTGGCTTTCGGTGGTGCGTGCGCCAATTGCGCCCCAGCTGATCAGATCGGCGATAAACTGCCCGGTCACCATATCAAGAAACTCGGTTGCTGTCGGTACGCCCAGCTCGTTGACCTGCAAAAGCAGCTTACGCGCCAGCTCGATGCCGTGGTTCACGCGATAGCTGCCGTTGAGGTCAGGATCGGAGATCAGCCCTTTCCAGCCCACCACGGTCCGCGGTTTTTCAAAGTAGGTGCGCATAACAATCTCAAGGCGGTGCTGATACTTATCCCGCAGGCCCTGAAGCCGTTTTGCATAATCCATCGCGGCATCCAGGTCGTGGATGGAGCAGGGACCAATCACCACCAGAAGACGCTTGTCTTCACCATTGAGGATTTTTTCAATGCGGCGGCGGGAGGCCGTCACGTGTTCCGCAACGGCAGCGGAAACAGGATGCCGCTGGGCCAGTTCAGCCGGCGTAACCAGGCTGTCAATGCGCGCAGTGCGGAGTTCATCGGTTTTATTCATGGAATGTCTCAGAAAATTTTTGCTTCATCGGCAGACTACCGGGAAGTGATGGGCATCACCTTAAACCAATCCCTGCTGATTTCAAGTTCGGGGCGACACCGCCCCGTGGTTGCCGATGATGATACCTGAATCTGAGTTAATGTACTAGCATATTAGTACATACGGCGGTTTAGCCCCATGATGTCGAGAATTTTGGTGGCAATTTCTTCCACCGAATAGTTGGTGCTGTTCAGCCATGGGATCTGATTTTTGCGGTACAGGGCTTCCACTTCGGAGACCTCCATCCGGCACTGGCGCATGGAGGCGTAGCGGCTGTTCTCGCGGCGCTCTTCGCGGATAGCGGCAAGGCGCTCCGGATTAATGGTCAGCCCGAACAGCTTGTGCTGCAGCGGCTTGAGGGCAGCGGGCAGCACCAGGTTATCCATATCGTCAGCGATAAACGGGTAGTTGGCGGCGCGAATGCCGAACTGCATCGCCAGGTAGAGACTCGTCGGGGTTTTGCCGCAGCGCGACACGCCAAGCAGGATCACCTGCGCCTGGTCGAGATTGCGCAGCGAGATACCGTCGTCGTGCGCGAGGGTGTAATCGATGGCGGCAATACGCGCGTCGTACTTGGTCAGGTTGCCGGGGTTCAGCCCGTGGGTACGGTGGGCGATAGGGGTCGGGTCGAGCTTCAGCTCGCTTTGCAGCGGAGCCACCAGCGCCTGCACAATATCCTGGCAGAAGCCTTCGCTCTGCAGAATGATGGAGCGAATCTCGGGGATCACGATGGAGTAGAACACCAGCGGGCGGACGCCGGTCTGCTGGTAAATGGCGTCGATCTGGTCCTTCACCGCTTTGGCGCGGCTCTCATTTTCGACAAACGGCAGCGTAATGCTGTTGATCGATACGGGAAACTGCGACATCACCGCGTGGCCCAGCACCTCGGCGGTGATCGCCGTACCATCAGAAATATAAAAAACGTGACGATCGACAGCACTATCCATTTTACCCACCCTGAATATCAGACGTAATTGTCTGAAAGCATAAATTAAAAAAGTAATTTACACAGCAAAGAACTTATCCTAATTATGAGTGAAACACTGTTTTTGATTTTCCTGAAAAGTGGATTTCATTTTTCAAATAGCGACTTTATTTTTGGGGTTTCTGGCTGAATATAGAGGAATCATCGGGTTAATCGTTGATGGGAAAGTATCCGAAAAGTTGAAATTTTAAATTGCTTACACGATTCACCGTTTTTTTAGCGGAAATAAATATGCCAGTATAAAAACGTAGTCAGGTGTTACTTACTCCGATCAAATATCACAAAAGGATTGTTTCGATGTCCAACAATGGCTCGTCACCGCTGGTGCTTTGGTATAACCAACTCGGCATGAATGATGTAGACAGAGTTGGGGGCAAAAATGCCTCCCTGGGTGAAATGATTACAAACCTCTCGGGTATGGGTGTCTCCGTACCGAACGGGTTTGCCACCACCGCCGATGCCTTTAACCTGTTTTTAGACCAGAGCGGTGTTAACCAGCGCATTTACGACCTGCTGGATAAAACGGATATTGATGACGTCACCGAGCTTGCCAAAGCCGGGGCGCAGATCCGCCAGTGGATCATCGACACACCTTTCCAGCCGGAACTGGAAAAAGCCATTCACGACGCGTACAACCAGCTCTCCGCTGACGATGCGCAGGCTTCCTTTGCCGTACGTTCCTCTGCGACCGCAGAAGATATGCCGGACGCCTCGTTTGCCGGACAGCAGGAAACCTTCCTGAACGTCCAGGGTTACGATGCGGTGCTGGTGGCCGTGAAGCACGTGTTTGCTTCCCTGTTCAACGACCGTGCCATCTCCTATCGCGTGCATCAGGGCTACGACCATCGCGGCGTGGCGCTCTCCGCTGGCGTACAGCGCATGGTGCGCTCGGACGTGGGCTCATCCGGCGTGATGTTCTCCATTGATACCGAATCCGGCTTCGACCAGGTGGTGTTTATCACCTCCGCGTGGGGCCTGGGTGAGATGGTCGTGCAGGGTGCGGTAAACCCTGACGAATTCTATGTTCATAAGCCTACGCTAGCAGCTGGCCGTCCGGCGGTAGTGCGCCGCACCATGGGCTCGAAAAAAATCCGCATGATCTATGCCCCGACGCAGGAGCATGGCAAGCAGGTTAAAATTGAAGACGTACCGCAGGAGCAGCGCGACCGCTTCTCCCTCACCGACGCTGAAGTTCAGGAGCTGGCGAAGCAGGCGGTGCAGATTGAAAAACACTACGGCCGTCCGATGGACATCGAATGGGCGAAAGACGGTAACACCGGCAAGCTGTTTATCGTGCAGGCGCGTCCGGAAACCGTCCGCTCTCGCGGCCAGGTGATGGAGCGTTATACGCTGCACGCCCAGGGCAAAATCGTGGCGGAAGGCCGTGCTATCGGTCACCGCATCGGTGCCGGTCCGGTTAAAGTGATCCACGACATCAGCGAGATGAACCGTATTGAGCCCGGCGACGTGCTGGTGACCGACATGACCGACCCGGACTGGGAACCGATCATGAAGAAAGCGGCGGCTATCGTTACCAACCGCGGCGGTCGTACCTGTCACGCGGCGATCATTGCCCGCGAGCTGGGTATTCCTGCGGTTGTCGGCTGCGGTGACGCCACCGAGCGCATGAAGGACGGCCAGAACGTGACCGTTTCCTGTGCCGAAGGCGATACCGGCTATGTGTATGCCGATATCCTCGACTTCAGCGTGAAGAGCTCCAGCGTGGACACCATGCCGGATCTGCCGCTGAAGATCATGATGAACGTCGGTAACCCGGACCGCGCGTTCGACTTCGCCTGCCTGCCGAACGAAGGCGTAGGCCTGGCGCGCCTGGAATTTATCATCAACCGTATGATCGGCGTTCACCCGCGTGCGCTGCTGGAGTTTGACGACCAGGATCCGAAGCTGCAGAACGAAATCCGCGAGATGATGAAAGGCTACGACTCGCCGAAAGAGTTCTACGTCGGCCGTCTGACCGAAGGGATCGCGACGCTCGGCGCCGCTTTCTATCCGAAACGCGTGATTGTGCGTCTGTCTGACTTTAAGTCTAACGAATACGCCAACCTGGTAGGCGGCGATCGCTACGAGCCGGAAGAAGAGAACCCGATGCTGGGCTTCCGCGGGGCCGGACGCTACGTGTCCGACAGCTTCCGCGACTGTTTCGCACTGGAGTGCGAGGCGGTGAAGCGCGTGCGCAACGACATGGGGCTGACCAACGTCGAAATCATGATCCCGTTTGTGCGTACCGTCGATCAGGCTAAAGCCGTTGTTGACGAGCTGACGCGTCAGGGTCTGAAGCGCGGCGAGAACGGGCTGAAGATCATCATGATGTGCGAAATCCCGTCCAACGCCCTGTTGGCCGAGCAGTTCCTGGAACATTTCGACGGCTTCTCTATCGGCTCGAACGACATGACGCAGCTGACGCTGGGTCTGGACCGTGACTCCGGCGTGGTCTCCGAGCTGTTCGATGAGCGTAACGAGGCGGTGAAGGCGCTGCTTTCTATGTCCATTCGCGCGGCGAAGAAGCAGGGCAAATACGTCGGGATTTGCGGTCAGGGTCCATCCGACCATGAAGACTTTGCCGCCTGGCTGATGGAAGAGGGGATCGATAGCCTGTCCCTGAACCCGGATACGGTGGTGCAAACCTGGCTGAGCCTGGCGGAACTGAACAAGTAACGCTACGCTGACCCGAAAAGGCGAGGATATTATTCCTCGCCTTTTTTATTTCATTTGTTATTTGCTCCCCATCACAAATAAAGTAAAAAACTAAATATCATAATTTGCCTGTTAATTTAGACAATTGTTAGCGCGCAACGCGTTGCTAATACTTGAGCCTTACTGCGCATTTCCCTTCAGGTGATGCGCAACTGGTTGAAATACGTTTTAACCTGATAAAAAGGCAAATAACAATGACACTTTCCTCTGTATTGCGTACCAAAGATAAAATAGGTTATGGCTTAGGTGATATGGCCAGCGCACTGGTCTGGCAAACGGCAACCTTATTTCTCGCTTAT
Source organism: Enterobacter sp. 241F3 (assembly GCF_034106785.1). Taxonomy (NCBI): domain Bacteria; kingdom Pseudomonadati; phylum Pseudomonadota; class Gammaproteobacteria; order Enterobacterales; family Enterobacteriaceae; genus Enterobacter; species Enterobacter sp. 241F3. The sequence goes on along the minus strand of NZ_JAWNDD010000001.1, from coordinate 577,092 downwards.
TTCTATACGGACGTTTTTGGGCTTCCCGCCGCAATTATGGGCACCATGTTTTTAGTGGTGCGCGTGGTCGATGCATTTGTCGACCCGTGCATTGGCGCGCTGGTTGACCGCACACAGACGCGTCACGGACGTTTCCGTCCCTGGCTGCTGTGGTTCGCCATCCCGTTTGGCGTAAGCTGCCTTATCACTTTTTATGTACCGGACGTGGGGCCGACGGCGAAAATCGTCTATGCCTGCGTGACCTACGCAATTTTAAGCCTGATTTACTCCGCGATTAACGTGCCTTACTGCGCCATGCCCGGCGCGCTGACGTTGGACCCGCGCGAGCGTCACTCCCTGCAGTCGTGGCGTTTTGGCCTGTCGTTTATCGGCGGGTTGATTGTGACGGTTATTGCCCTGCCGCTGGTCTCATTGTTAGGCCAGGGCAACGTGCAGAAAGGCTATTTCTATGCCATGAGTCTGATGGGCCTGCTGGGAATCGTTCTGTTCTTCTGCTGTTTCCTGATGACCCGCGAGCGTTATTCGCCGCGCAATGATACCTCCGGCTCGATGCTCACCGATTTAAAACTGCTGGCCGGGAACAGCCAGTGGCGTATTGTGTTCCTGTTTAATATTTTGCTGTTAACGGCGGTGGTGACGCGCGGTTCCGCCACGATGTATTACGTGAACTATGTGCTGTTGCGCCCGGATCTGGTTTTTGCCTTTATTGTTTCCGGCATGGTGGCCTCCTTAAGCGGCGCATTATTATCTGAACGGCTGCTGGGAAAATTTGACCGCGTGCGCGCCTATCAGTGGACGATAATTTCCTTCGTGATTTTTGGTGCGCTGATTTTCTTCCTGCCGCCTTCGCAGGTGTGGCTGATCTTTGGCCTCAACATCGTCTTTAGCTTTATTCAAAACCTCACCACGCCGCTGCAGTGGACCATGTTCTCCGATGTGGTCGACTACGAGGAGCATCGCAGCGGCCGTCGTCTGGACGGGCTGGTCTTCTCCACCGCGCTGTTTGCCATCAAATTCGGCCTGGCGCTGGGCGGCGCGGTGGTCGGCTGGGTGCTTGGCATGGTGGATTACGCCCCGGGACAGGCAACCCAGGCGCCAGGCGTTCTCTCGACCATCAACGCGCTGTTCACCCTCATCCCTTGCGCGCTGTTCCTCTGCATGGTCGCGCTGCTGGCCATCTACAAGCTTAACAGCCGGCTGGTGGATTCCATCGCCCGTGAGCTGGCCAGCAAACGTGAAGTCAGACCCGAAGCGGGGCAGCTCAGCCCGGCAACCCCTTCCGCACTACAGGAGTAAAACATGACAGATATCTATAAGGACGCGGGACGTCCCGTGCACGAGCGCGTCGCCGATTTACTGGCGCGTATGACCCCGGAAGAGAAGTTCGCCCAGATGCATGCCTACTGGCTGATCCTCGATGAAAACGGCAACCACCGCGAACGCAGCGACCTCAGCGATGAATTCGCCGGCGTGAGCGAGCAGGCAGCGCTGAGTGAACGGCTAAAGCTGGGCGTCGGGCAGATCACCCGTCCGCTGGGTACCCATATCGTTGACGCGAAAACCGGCGTGCGCGCCGCGAACCGCCTGCAGCGCATGATGGTGGAGGAGACGCGTCTCGGCATTCCGGCCTTGTTCCATGAAGAGTGCCTGGTGGGGCTGCTGTGCAAAGACGCTACGCTGTTCCCGTCGTCGCTTAACTACGGCTCCACCTGGGACCCTGAACTGGTACAGCGCGCGGCAGAGCAGATCGGTAAAGAGGCGCGGTCCGTCGGCTGTCAGCAGGGGCTGGCGCCGGTGCTGGACGTGTCCCGCGACGTGCGCTGGGGGCGAACCGAGGAAACCTTTGGGGAAGATCCGTGGCTGGTGGGCGTGATGGCGACCGCCTGGGTGAAAGGATTGCAGGGCGATAATCGCGACCTGCTGGCGACGCTCAAGCACTACGTGGGCCACTCGTTCAGCGAAGGGGCGCGCAACCACGCGCCGGTACACCTGGGGTTCAGCGAGCTGAACGACACCTTCCTGCTGCCGTTTGAAATGGCGGTGAAGCTGGCCAATGCCGGGTCGGTGATGCCCGCCTATCACGATATCGACAATCAGCCCGGGCACAGCGACAGCTTCCTGCTGACTACCGTCCTGCGCGAACAGTGGGGATTCGACGGGATTATTGTCGCGGACTACGGCGGCATCAGCCTGCTGCACCAGCATCACGGGATTTCCCACGATGCGGCGGAATCCGCCGCGCTGGCGTTCAACGCGGGGCTGGACGTTGAGCTGCCGAAAGACGACTGCGCGCGGCATCTGGCAGACGCCGTTGAGCGCGGGCTGATCTCTATGGCGAAAGTGGATGAGATCGTGGCGCGCGTGCTGACGGAAAAATTCCGCCTGGGCCTGTTTGAAAAGCCGTACGCGGATGAGAACGGTATCGATCTGCAAAACGACATGACCCGCCAGGTCGCGCGGGAGGTGGCGACGAAATCGCTTACGCTGTTGGAAAATAACGGTATTTTACCGCTCGGCGGTAAGCCCCGCGTGGCGGTGGTGGGGCCGACGGCAGACGATCCGCTGGCGTTACTCAGCGGCTACAGCTTCCCGGTGCATCTGATCATCAGCGATATGGTTGAAGAGACCTCGCAGGTGACGACCCCGCGCGCGGCCCTGGAACACTACCTCGGCGCGTCGCAGGTCCGCTATGCCAAAGGGTGTCACATTATCGAGAAACGGATGGCGGGTGCGCCGGTCTTCCCGGGCGACAGCGGCGGCAAACCTATGCAGCAGTCGCCGGTCTCGCAAAGTACCGCCCTGATCCCCGAGGCCGTGAACGCCGCCCAGGAGAGTGACGTGGTGGTGGCTTGCGTGGGCGATCTTGCCGGGCTGTTCCAGAGCGGCACCGTGGGGGAAGGTTCCGATACCGATTCCCTGAACCTCCCTGGCGTGCAGCAACAGCTGCTGGAAGCGCTGGTGGCGACGGGCAAACCGGTGATCGTCGTGATGACCGGCGGGCGCCCGTACAACCTTCATGGGCTGGAGGATAAGGTCGCGGCGCTGCTGGTGGCGTGGGCGCCGGGGCAGGAAGGGGGCTGGGCGATTGCGGACGTGCTAACGGGACGCGCAGAGCCGCAGGGGCGTCTGGTGGTGAGCGTGCCGAAAAGCGCCGGGGCCATGCCGTATTACTACAATCACAAGCTCAAAAGCGGCGGCACGCCGTTTGCGTTCCACTTCGGTTCACGTTATCCGTTTGGCTTCGGCCTCGGCTGGACGACTTTTAGATGGGGCGCAGCCCGCCTCACCGAAAGCAGCGTGCCGATCGACGGCGAGGTGACGCTGAGCGTAGATATCGCCAATACCGGGGAACGCAGCGGCAGCGAGGTGGTGCAGGTTTACGTCAGGGATAAGGTCGCCACCCAGGTACGGCCGCTTCAGGAGCTGAAGGCCTTCCAGCGCGTCACGCTCTCGCCGGGCGAATCCGCCACGCTCAGCTTTACGCTACCGGTTGAGATGTTCAACTTTACCCGCCGGGACGCGAAGCGCATCGTTGAGCCGGGCGAGTTTGAACTGCAGGTTGGCGCATCGTCGGCGGATATCCGCGAGGCGGTGACGGTCAATGTGTCCGGGGAAACGCGGGTGCTGCCAGCGGAGTGGCGGATGCTCAGTGCCTGTGAGATTAAGCGCGCGTAGTCAGGATAAAAAAAAGCCCATCGTGGGAGATGGGCAAAGACTACACACAGCAATTCGTTGTTTCACTCAGGGGATTTCCATGCTTATAAATCAAGGTGTTGATTTATAACCGTGTGCTAATAGTAGGCATGTCATCTTTGAGCGTCGATCGGATTCGTCTCAATAGTTAAAGAGACGTAAAGATTTCTTGAGGTTAAGAGCAGAATGAGTGCATGAATAGCGGGTCTGACCAGTGTGCAACGAATAAATACTTTAGCAGCGTTAAAGTATTGTGAGGGGGAATGTAGGCCGGGTGCGCGTTAGCGCCACCCGGCATAAAACTTAATGCGTGTTTTTCTCTTCCAGCTCTTCCAGTTCGCTCAGGATCACGTCCGGGTCGGTTCCCGGCGGCGGAATTTCATGCACCCAGGCGGAGAACAGACGCCATGTGACGGCGAGCAGCACCGGGCCAATAAACAGGCCGATCATGCCAAAGGCAATCAGTCCGCCAATGACTCCGGAGAGGATCAGGATCAGCGGCAGGTCTGCACCCATGCGGATGAGGATCGGACGAATGACGTTATCCATGGTGCCGACCACGCAGCTCCAGACCAGCAGCACCGTTCCCCACGTGGTATCACCCGTCCAGTAGAGCCAGATAATACTAGGGACCAGTACCAGCAGCGGTCCCAGTTGCGCAAGACAGGTCATCAGCATGACAACGGTGAACACGGTGGCGTACGGTACGCCGGAAATCGCCAGACCGATACCGCCCAGCACCGCCTGCACCAGCGCGGTCACCACCACGCCCAGCGCAACCGCGCGCACGGCCTGCGCAGCCAGCAGTACCGCAGCGTCACCGCGTTTGCCCGCCAGGCGGGTGGCGAAGTGACGAACGCCTAATGCCACCTGCTCGCCGCGCCAGTAGAGCAGGGCGCTGAAGAGCAGCATCAGGGTACAGTGCATCATAAAGCGGCCGATATGCGCCGCCTGACCCACAAACCAGGTGGTGGTAGTGCCAATATACGGGCGGACTTTTGCCATCAGCGCGCTGCCGCCCATCTCCAGCAGGCTATGCCAGCCGCTGTAGAGCTTGGCGCCCACCACCGGAATGCTGTTCAGCCAGGCGAGATCCGGCAGCGTCAGATCACCGCTGCTAATGGCGCGAATAACGGGGCCGCTGGAATCCACCAGGCTATTGACCAGCAGAGCAATCGGAATAATAAACAGCAGGAACAGCAGGAGCGTCATGACCAGCACGGCTAACCCGCGGCGGCCGAACAGCAGCTTCTGCAAGCGCAGCAGCAAAGGCCACGTGGCAACGACAACGGTCGCAGCCCACGCGAAGCCGAGAATAAAGGGTTGAACAATCCACAGACACGCAATAATCATGAGGGCCAGAAACAGCACCGACAGCAAAATTTGCGCAACATCCCTGGGCTGGCGAAGATTGACCATAAATGAAACTTTCCTTAAAAGAACGCCAGTACAACTGGCGGGAACGGAAAACCGCGTCTCTTTAATCATTAATGATCTCAGCGGTTTTTGACAGGCGGATTTTGCCTGTAATTCAGCAGAGATTATAAGAAAAAAATGTGATAAAACTTTTAAGATACACGCAAACGATTTCATACAACTCTAATTAGGGTCGACAGTCATGATCCCACAGATTTCTCAGGCACCTGGCGTCGTTCAGCTGGTGCTTAATTTTTTGCAAGCACTGGAGCAACAGGGTTTTACAGGTGATACCGCCACGAACTATGCCGACAGGCTGACGATGGCGACCGATAACAGTATTTACCAGCTTCTTCCCGATGCCGTGGTTTTCCCTCGTTCCACGGCCGACGTGGCGCTTATCGCCCGGCTGGCAACGCAGGAGCGCTTTGCCTCGCTGGTCTTTACGCCGCGCGGCGGCGGCACCGGGACCAACGGTCAGGCGCTGAACCAGGGCATCATTGTTGATATGTCGCGCTATATGAACCGCATCATTGAAATCAACCCGGAAGAGGGGTGGGTGCGGGTCGAAGCGGGCGTTATCAAAGATCAGCTTAACCAGTACCTCAAGCCTTACGGTTACTTTTTTGCCCCGGAGCTTTCCACCAGTAACCGCGCGACCCTCGGCGGGATGATCAACACGGATGCCTCCGGTCAGGGCTCGCTGGTCTACGGCAAAACCTCCGATCACGTGCTGGGCGTGCGTGCCGTTCTGCTGGGCGGCGATATTCTCGATACGCAGCCGATGCCGGTCGAACTGGCGGAAACGCTGGGCAAAGATAACACCGCCAGCGGACGCATCTATCGTACCGTGCTGGAGCGCTGCCGCGACAACCGCCAGCTTATTCTCGATAAGTTCCCCAAACTGAACCGCTTCCTGACCGGGTACGACCTGCGTCACGTCTTTAACGACGACCTGACCCAGTTTGATTTAACCCGCGTGCTAACCGGTTCCGAAGGGACGCTGGCGTTTATCACCGAGGCGCGGCTGGATATCACCCGCCTGCCGAAGGTGCGTCGTCTGGTGAACGTCAAATATGACTCCTTCGACTCTGCGCTGCGCAATGCGCCGTTTATGGTGGAAGCTAAAGCGCTCTCGGTGGAAACGGTCGACTCCAAAGTGCTCAACCTGGCCCGGGAGGATATTGTCTGGCACTCCGTCAGCGATCTCATTACCGACGTGCCGGATAAAGAGATGCTCGGCCTCAATATCGTGGAGTTCGCCGGCGACGATGCGGCGCTGATTGAGAGCCAGGTCACCACGCTCTGCCAGCGGCTGGATGAGCTGATTGCGCAGGGCGAAGGCGGCGTGATCGGCTGGCAGCTCTGTAACGATCTGGCCGGGATTGAGCGTATCTATGCGATGCGTAAAAAAGCCGTGGGCCTGCTCGGCAATGCGAAAGGGGCGGCGAAGCCGATTCCCTTTGCCGAAGATACCTGCGTGCCGCCTGAGCATCTGGCGGATTATATCGTCGAGTTTCGCGCCCTGCTGGACAGCCACGGCCTGAGCTACGGCATGTTCGGCCACGTCGATGCCGGGGTACTGCACGTGCGTCCGGCGCTGGATATGTGCGACCCGCAGCAGGAGATCCTGATGAAGCAGATCTCCGACGATGTGGTGGCCTTAACCGCCAAATACGGCGGCCTGCTCTGGGGGGAGCACGGGAAAGGGTTCCGCGCGGAATACAGCCCGGCGTTCTTCGGCGAACAGCTCTACGCGGAGCTGCGCAAGGTGAAAGCGGCGTTTGACCCGCATAACCGCCTCAACCCGGGCAAAATCTGCCCTCCTGAAGGCGTGGACGCGCCAATGCTGCAGGTGGATGCCGTCAAGCGCGGCACGTACGACAGACAGATCCCGATTGCGGTGCGCTCCTCCTGGCGCGGCGCGATGGAGTGCAACGGCAACGGACTGTGCTTTAACTTTGATGTGAAAAGCCCGATGTGTCCGTCGATGAAAATCACCAGCAACCGCATCCACTCGCCGAAAGGGCGGGCGACGCTGGTGCGGGAATGGCTGCGTCTGCTGGCCGATCGCGGGGTGGATCCGCTCAGGCTGGAGCAGCAGCTCCCGGAAAAACGGGCCAGCCTGCGCTCGCTGATTGAGCGCACCCGCAACAGCTGGCATGCGAATAAGGGCGAGTATGATTTCTCCCATGAGGTGAAAGAGGCAATGTCCGGCTGTCTGGCCTGTAAAGCCTGCTCCACCCAGTGCCCGATTAAAATCGACGTGCCGGAATTCCGCTCGCGCTTCCTGCAGCTGTATCACACCCGCTACCTCCGCCCGGTGCGCGACCATCTGGTGGCAACGGTAGAAAGCTACGCGCCGCTGATGGCGCGCGCGCCGAAGACCTTTAACTTCTTTATCAACCAGCCGCTGGTGCGCAAGCTCTCCGAAAAACATATCGGTATGATCGATCTGCCGCTGCTGTCGGTGCCGTCTCTGCAGCGCCAGCTCGTCGGTCACCGCTCGGCGAACATGACCCTGGAGCAGCTGGAGGCACTCACGCCTGAGCAAAAAGCGAAGGTGGTGCTGGTGGTGCAGGATCCGTTTACCAGCTACTACGATGCGCAGGTGGTCGCGGATTTCATCCGCCTGTCGGAAAAGCTAGGGTATCAGCCGGTGGTTCTGCCGTTCTCACCCAACGGCAAGGCGCAGCACATCAAGGGCTTCCTGACGCGCTTTGCAAAGACCGCGCAGAAAACGGCTGACTTCTTAAACCGCGTGGCGCAACTCGGGATACCGATGGTCGGCGTCGATCCGGCGCTGGTGCTGTGCTATCGCGATGAATACAGGCAGACGCTCGGCGACAAGCGCGGTGATTTCAACGTGATGCTGGTGCACGAGTGGCTGCCGGTGGCGCTGGAAGATAAGGCGGTTCAGGATGTCAGCGGGGAACCATGGTATCTGTTCGGACACTGCACGGAAGTCACCGCGCTGCCGGGCGCGCCCGCGCAGTGGGCGTCCGTCTTTGCCCGCTTCGGCGCGAAGCTGGAGAGCGTCAGCGTAGGCTGCTGCGGAATGGCCGGCACCTACGGACACGAAGTGAAAAACCACGCCAACTCGCTCGGCATCTATGAGCTGTCCTGGCATCAGGCGATGCAGCGTTTACCGCGAAACCGCTGTCTGGCGACGGGCTACTCCTGTCGTAGCCAGGTGAAGCGAGTAGAAGGTAACGGCGTACGTCACCCATTGCAGGCTTTACTGGAGATAATTGGATGATCTGGAAACGTGCCGTGACGCTGCAGGCGCTGAACGCCATGGGCGAGGGGAATATGGTGGGGCTGCTGGATATCCAGTTCATCCGCATTGGCGACGATGAGATTGAAGCCACCATGCCCGTCGATAGTCGCACCCATCAGCCGTTTGGTTTATTGCACGGCGGAGCGTCCGTCGTGCTGGCCGAAACGCTGGGCTCGGTGGCGGGCTATCTCTGTACCGAAGGGGAGCAGAAGGTTGTCGGACTCGAGGTGAATGCTAACCATATCCGCTCGGTGCGCAGCGGGCGCGTGCGCGGTGTATGCCGCGCGCTGCACGCCGGTAGCCGCCATCAGGTGTGGCAGATAGATATTCTCGATGAGCAGGATCGCCTGTGCTGCTCGTCGCGGCTGACCACGGCGGTTGTGTAAAGTTTTCAGATGTTTTGCCTTTGGTCAAAAACTAGCCAGATGGTTGTGATATGCTGGTCAGGTTTTGTACATAAGCGAGGACATCATGGATACTGAAATAACCCCAACGCAGCTGGCAATTGAATATTTACGTCGCGATAAGAGCAACCTGTCTCCGGCGCAGTACCTGAAAAAGCTGAAACAGCTTGAGCTGGAATTTACAGATTTGCTGGCGCTCTCTTCGAATGAACTAAAAGAAGAGATCTATTTTGCCTGGCGGTTGGGCGTTCACGTCCATTGAGTACATGAGAATAAAAGGGCCGCGAGTGCGGCCTTTTTTGTGTCTGAAATTCAGTATCGGGCAACTCGTTGTTAAAGGACGGCTACAGTGTCCGGGTCAGATCATTTTCTGCACGGCCATCACCAGCCGGTGAGATTAAAATCTTTCAGGCAATTTCCTCATATTGATTAGCACACCTCTTTCAACTTCGATATAACCCCCTTCTTTTAAAGCTGAAAGAATACGCATGACGCCGCTACGGGACAGGTGGGTTTTATCCCGGATATACCTTTCTGCAGTAATGTTCTGCCTGAATGATTCTTCTTCGTTTGAGAGTGCATAAAGCTGGGCGCGGACAATATTGTAAGCGGAAGGTCCGGTTATATCTTCGTAGCTATGAAATAGCTTACCTGCAAGGCCCATCAGGTGATAAGCCAGCGGCTCCCATAGTTCATGATGCTTGATAATGTCATAAACAGCATCCATTTTAAGGGTTACGATCTCACAGTGATTAAAGGTTTTGATGTAACCGAACATCTGAGCGTAATGCAGATTACTGAGACCGAGCAAAGCGGGCGCCTTAACCGTTGCCATGGCTAAATCGTCGTTGCTACGGTGAATCATGACGCGCCCGTTGAGGAGGATATAACAGAGGCGTTCGTCGCCAGCTACATAATTTAATCGACGGCGGGGGAGCACTTTCTTCAGATTTGCACCCTGTTTTAGATAATCGATCAGCAGTTGTGTGGATGAAGAACAATCGAATATTAACGTCTGGGACATCTCATCAGCCATGTGCACGCCTATCCATTAAACCTGTCAATAGTGATGCGGTTCAGTATAGCGTGGATCCTGCTGAGTCTGTTTCAAGCAGCCCTGCTGCTAAGTATTTCAGCGGCACGGCGGATATGCAGGATGTCACGGCATGAAAAAACAAAGTATTTCGAAATGCTGGAGATAGTGAGAGATGCGTTAACTATTACCGGGTACGCATAGCGCACCCGGCATTTTCCTCAGACGTTCGCCGCACTCATCAACCGAGACTTCATGGACTGATATGCAGACGCTGCATAGTCCTCCGCCCAACGCTGATCCTCTATCGCCTCCAGCTGCACCGCGCAGTACTTCGTTTCCGGCGTTTTGGAGATGGGATCGAGGTTATCCTGTGTCAGCTCGTTGCAGGCGCCAATCCACCACTGATAGGTCATGTAAACGGCTCCGGTGTTGATACGCTCGCTGATGCTGGCGCGGGTAATCACTTTGCCGCGGCGTGAACGTACCCAGACCAGCTGCCCGTCAGTAATGCCCAGCTTTTCTGCATCGGCAGGGTTCATTTGCACCCGGCCCGGCTCGTCGGCCAGGCTTTGCAGCGCGGCGCAGTTCCCGGTCATGGAGCGACAGGAATAATGTCCCACCTCGCGTACCGTACACAGCACCAGCGGGAAATCTGCATCCGGGGTTTCAGCCGGCGCGCGCCACGGTGCGGCAAAGAGTTGCCCTTTACCGCTCGGGGTGTCGAACTGATTGTCTTTGTACAGGTACGGCGTGCCGGGGTGATCCAGCGTCGGGCACGGCCACTGCACGTGGCCCATCTCGCCCATTTTTTCATACGTCACGCCGTAGAAAAGCGGGCACAGCTCGCGCATCTCATCCCAGATCTGCTGGTTGGAGTCATAATGCATCGGGTAGCCCATCTCGGTGGCGAGCAGGCTGATGATTTCCCAGTCGCGCTTCACGTTGCCGCTGGCCTCGATGGCTTTGCCAAAACGCTGGAAGCCGCGATCGGCACAGGTAAAGACGCCGCCGTGCTCACCCCAGGATGTGGCCGGGAGCAGAACGTCCGCCACCTCTGCCGTTTTGGTCATAAAGATGTCCTGAACCACAACAAAGTCGAGCGCCTCAAAACCGCTGCGCACCAGGCCGAGATCGGCTTCGGTCTGAAGCGGATCCTCCCCCATGATGTAGTAGGCCTTTACCTTGCCTTCCAGCGCCAGGTGGGGCACCTCGGTAATGCGCGTCCCGACCCGATCGTCCATTTTGTTGACGTCAATCCCCCAGGCATCGGCGAACTTCTGCCTGACCGCAGGATCGGTAACGTCCTGATAGCCGGGGAACATATTCGGCAGAACGCCCATGTCGCAGGCGCCCTGGACGTTGTTTTGACCGCGTACCGGCCCGACGCCGACGGCAGGGCGGCCGAGGTTGCCGGTCAGCAGCGCCAGGCTGGAAAGCCCTTTGACCACATCAACGGCCTGACCAAACTGGGTCACGCCCATCCCCCACATCACGGTAGCGGAAGGGGCCGCCGCGAAGGTCCGCATCGCCTGGCGGACGTCACGGGCGGGGATGCCGGTGATATGTTCGACCTTCTCCGGCGCATAGTCTTTTACCGTTTGTCGGTAGGCCTCAAGCCCTTCCGTAAAGCGCGCCACGTAGCTTTTGTCATACAGCTCCTCTTCCAGCAACACATAGCCAAAGGCGTTAACCAGCGCCATGTTGCTGCCGTTTTTCAGCTGCAGATGTTGGTCGGCAATGCGTGCCGTTTCAATGCGCCGCGGATCGCAGACGATAATTTTTGCGCCGTTCTCACGTGCTTTCAGCACGCGGCGGGCAACGATAGGGTGGGAGTCCGCGCAGTTATAGCCAAACACAAGCAGGCATTTTGAGTTTTCAATATCATTGATTGAGTTGCTCATTGCGCCATTGCCGAGCGTTTCCTGTAAACCGGCGACGGACGGGCCATGACAGACGCGCGCACAGCAGTCCACATTGTTGGTGTTCAGCACCGCGCGGGCAAATTTCTGCATCACGTAGTTGGTTTCATTGCCGGTGCCGCGAGAGGAACCGGTGGTCATGATCGACCGCGGCCCGTGCTGCGCTTTAATACTGCTGAGCCTGTGGGCGGTGTAGCGGATCGCCTCTTCCCAGGTAACGGGGGTGAATGCTTCGCCTTTGCGGTAGCGGATCATGGGCTGGGTGAGGCGAGGGGTGAGCAGACGGGTATCGTTGAGGAAGTCCCAGCCGTAAAAGCCTTTCAGACATAAGGTGCCCTGGTTTGTGACGCCCTCTGCCGCTTCGGCACGGATGATACGGTTATTTTCAACGACAAGGTTCAATTTACAGCCTGCACCGCAGTACGGGCAGACGCTGGCGATCTTTTTCATCAATAACAGACCTGTTAAGAAATGAAGCAAAGTTGACTGGAAAACCCAGTCCCGTATGCGGAGGTAAGCAGGAAGCGTGCCAGGTTGTCTTTGCGTGTATTACAGGGAGTTATGCGGGGAGGGCACGTGTCATCGTCAAGCTGTTCGTCAGTTTTGACGATGACACGTCAGGAGGCGCGGCAACCTGGAACTTAGAGATCGTCCATCGTGTAACCCACCACGATTTCCAGCGTCTTGCGAATCACATCCGCCTGAACCACGTCGTGAGTGGCTTCCAGCGTCTGAATGAGCCAAAGGATGATCGCCTTATTAGACAGATGCCCCTCGGAGGCCAGAACACAGCGTACTGCAGTAGAAAAAACAGCGGACTCTTCAGCAAAACGATCGCCTGCGTGACGGAAGTATTCCGACAGCGCACTGTCTAAAAAAGCAGAGTGGTATTCGGGTTGAAGCTGAATATTTTGTCTCATTTGTTCTCACCGTAGCTGTAAAATTGCAGTCAATGTATTTTTTTGGGGTCGGACGGTTTTCCACTTCCAAATAACGGCACTACATTGTCTCTGTTATCGTTGAGAGGTCCCTCTCTTTTCGTTCGTCCTTGCGCGGTTCTGCGACGTGTAAAGGCGATGCTGTTTGAGCCAATTTCGGCAATCACCGCCTCAAGTGTCTCCCGCCGCCGGGGATCCTTTTCATGTTCTTTCATGCTCCGCAGACGCTGCAGCAAGCCTTCGGTTGTCACTGGCCCCCGCTCTTTTAGAAGAGAAAGAACGGCTTCACCGATAAGCGTGTCAGTCAGTCGGTCTGCGTCACTGCTATTCATAACCTTACCGTTCGAAGAGCAGACCAAGCAGCATGTGGTAATGCTCTTCCTCTTCTGGCCCATCGGCTCTTTCGAGGCGGCTGAGCAGTTTGGTACAGAGCGATTTGCGATTGAGGTTTCGCCCGTCGCTGAGAATTTCGACAACTACCTGGCCCAGCGTCTCTTGTTGAGTAGGTAGGGTGGCCTTTTCGAAGTACTGTGCGATCGCTGCTGCGGAATCTGTGGCGTAACCTTTCTGCTGCATGTTTCGCTCCTGTAAAATTTTGTAATCACTAACGTTACAATTAAGGTATACACAATTCCTAAATCTGTACATATAAAATGTACAAATTTTTAATATTTTTATGATATATTTTATAAAATCCTTTATTTTCAGTTGGTTGACTGGCTGGTATGAACCGGTAATGTTACAGGATATATTGTACAAAAAGGTCTGGCACTGGTAAGTTGTACAGCGCAGAAAAATATTTCATTAACTGCCGTAAATGATTGAGATGTAAATTATTTGTCAGGCAATGAATGTGCTATAAATGATACTTATCCACTTTTTTTGTGGCCAAAACCCTAACCCCAGGAATCGCATGCTCACAACCATCATTTACCGCAGCCATATCTGCGAGGACGTTCCAGTGAAAGCGCTGGAAGCCATGGTCGCTGCAGCAAATAGTAAAAACCGGCAATCCAACGTCACGGGGATCCTGCTGTTTAACGGCACACATTTTTTTCAGCTGCTTGAAGGGCCAGTGGAACACGTCTCTGCTATCTATGAGCAGATCTGCAACGACCCGCGCCACCATAACGTGGTGGAGCTGATGCGCGATCACGGACCTGTCCGGCGTTTTGGCAACGTGGGCATGGAGCTTTTTGATTTGCGCCACTTCGACAGGGACGAAGTGCTGCAGCAGGTGCTCAACAGGGGGACGACACGCTATCAGCTGACGTATAACGACCGCCCGCTGCAGTTTTTCCGCACCTTTGTCGAGGCCACGGAAAAAGCGAACTATTTTGAACTGCCGCCTGCGGATTCATGGGAATTCGTTCGCGAAGAAACACACTTGTCCGAGCAGCCTGAGGTAGTCGCGAAAGGGGCGGATTGCAGCTTCGCGTTCCAGCCGATAGTCGATCCGTTTATGCAGCAGGTTGTCTCCTGGGAGGCGCTTTTGCGCACCCCGTCCGGCGACTCGCCAGGGGCTTATTTCGCCAGCCTTCCGAATGAGGAAGTGTACGCGTCTGATTTGCAAAGCAAGCAGGTGGCGCTCTCCATGGCCAGCGCGCTGGGGTTACAGGACCAGACGTTATCCCTGAACCTGCTGCCTATGACGCTGGTTAACATTCCCAACGCCGTGGACTTTCTGCTCACCGCGATCGAAGCAAATGGGTTTGTACCCGAGCAAATCGTGGTTGAGTTCACCGAGAGCGAAGCCATTTCCCGTTTTGATGAATTCACGGATTCGGTCAGGCAGTTAAAAAGCGCGGGTATCAGCGTGACGATCGATCACTTTGGCGCCGGTTTTGCCGGGCTGCAGCTGCTGGCCCACTTCCAGCCTGACAGAATTAAGATTAATCGCGATCTGGTGGCGAACGTGCATAAAAGTGGCCCCCGACAGGCCATTATTCAGGCGATTATCAAATGCTGTTCCTCGCTTGAGATCCAGTTCTGCGCGGTAGGAGTAGAGAAGGCTGAAGAGTGGATGTGGCTGGAATCCGCGGGTATTTCCCAGTTCCAGGGACATCTTTTTGCCAGCCCGCGACACGGCGGTATTCCGGCTATAGCGTGGCCGGAGAAAAAATTCGAGTTCTGATAAAGCTGTACACAATCGGACAGAGTTAGCTGTACGAACGGCAAATTTTATACAACAATGTATTAGCAGGTGAACGGAGGAGCAGCCCGTTCACCCGTTCAAAATGCGGTCTTAGTTATACAAATGGTGTGTACAATCTGATAAGGTTGGTGCAGTTAGGTATGGAAGTTCTGAGCGTGAGGGAGTTAATGGCCTATTACAGTATCGGCGAAGTGGCCGAACGATGCGGTATCAACCCCGTTACGCTGCGTGCCTGGCAGCGCCGTTATGGATTGTTGAAGCCGCAGCGCAGCGAAGGGGGCCATCGTCAGTTTGACGATGAAGATATCCTGCGTATTGAAGAGATCAAACGCCTGATGAAAAGCGGCGTCTCGGTCGGAAAAGTTAAAGCCTTGCTGGAAAACAAAGAAGTATTGACTCAGGGCAACTGGGTCTCGTACCAGGAAGAGATGATGACCGTTCTGCGCTATGCCAGCCCGGCAAAGCTGCGCGCCAAAATCGGCGAATTCCGCCGCGATCACGCGATAGATGCGTTGATTGACAATATTCTCTCTCCCGTCCGGCAGCGCATGAATCAGGATCAAAACACCGTGCGTCACATGGCGAGCCTGTTTGACGGCGTCCTGATCGAATTCGCGATAGCAAGCCTGGCGGAATCCCGCAAAAAAGCCGGTAAAGACGCGCTTCTTATTGGCTGGGAATGCGATGACCGCACCCACCTGTGGCTGGAAGCCGCGCGCTTATCGCAGAAGGGCTGGCACATAGACGTCCTGGCGGAACCTATTGATTCGCCGCGTCCTGAACTTTTCCCGGGGCAAAAAATCTTCGTCTGGACGGGGAAATCCCCAACGCCTCGCCAGCAGGAACAGCTCGACCACTGGCGTGAGCAGGGGTTTGCTGTCTCATTTCATCACTGAGTGTAAGAGGCCTTGAGGGCCTTTTTTGTTTTTATCACTTTCTGCGCAAAAGCTATCTCAAAAATAGGCATTTCCGATGCATATTTTACTTTTCTCCTCTGCGTTATAAACGCTGCGATGAAATGCATTATTAATCAATGCATTGAACAAATACATCCATCCTGACTGCATCCTCTCACAGGGTCTATGCTTAATAAAAGTAGGCAAAAAGGGCGGTTAAGCCGAATGCCCCTGCTGACAGAGGGTTGAAGTGATAATCGTTATCACTAACATGGTGTTATGCCCTGATGGCTTATCAGATGAGGTGGACCTATGGAACTGCATTCAGAAACCTTTAATCCTGCCGATTTCGCCTGGCGCGGGTTAACGCTCACGCCAGCGGCGGCGGCACATATTCATGAGCTGGTGGCGAAAAAGCCCGAGATCCTCGGCGTGCGTTTGGGTGTCAAACAGACAGGTTGCGCAGGTTTCGGCTACGTGCTCGATACCGTCACCGAACCCGAAAAAGATGACCTGGTGTTCGAGACTGACGGTGCGAAATTGTACGTGGCGCTGCAGGCAATGCCGTTTATTGACGGCACCGAAGTGGACTACGTCCGCGAGGGCTTAAACCAGTTATTCAAATTTCATAACCCGAAAGCCCAGAACGAATGCGGCTGCGGCGAAAGCTTTGGGGTATAGGCGGTACTATGTCTCGTAATACTGAAGCAACGAGTGAAGTAAATACCTGGAGCGGTGGGCACCTCAACTATAAAGAGGGGTTCTTCACCCAGCTGCAGACCGATGAGCTGGCAAAAGGCATTAACGAAGATGTCGTGCGGGCGATCTCGGCGAAACGTAACGAGCCCGAGTGGATGCTGGAGTTTCGTCTGAGCGCATTCCGCGCCTGGCTGGAGATGGAAGAGCCGCACTGGCTGAAAGCGCATTATGACAAGCTGAACTATCAGGACTATAGCTACTACTCCGCGCCCTCATGCGGTAGCTGCGACGACACCTGCGCCTCACAGCCCGGCGCGGTGCAGCAAACCGGCGCGGAAAACAGCTTCCTCAGCAAAGAGGTTGAAGAAGCCTTTAACCAGCTGGGCGTGCCCGTGCGTGAGGGGAAAGAGGTGGCGGTGGACGCCATTTTCGACTCCGTCTCGGTGGCAACCACCTACCGCGAGAAGCTGGCAGAGCAGGGGATCATTTTCTGCTCCTTTGGCGAAGCGATTCACGATCATCCGGAACTGGTGAAAAAGTACATCGGGACCGTGGTGCCCTCTAACGACAACTTCTTTGCGGCGCTCAACGCGGCGGTAGCCTCGGACGGCACCTTTATTTACGTGCCGAAAGGCGTGCGCTGTCCGATGGAGCTCTCGACCTATTTCCGCATCAATGCCGAAAAAACCGGTCAGTTCGAACGTACGATTCTGGTCGCGGATGAAGGCAGCTACGTCAGCTACATCGAAGGATGCTCGGCCCCGGTCCGCGACAGCTATCAGCTGCACGCGGCGGTGGTGGAGGTCATTATCCATAAAGACGCCGAGGTGAAATACTCGACGGTGCAAAACTGGTTCCCGGGCGACGGCAATACCGGCGGCATCCTGAACTTCGTAACCAAGCGTGCGCTGTGCGAAGGCGAAAACAGCAAGATGTCGTGGACCCAGTCCGAAACCGGCTCGGCCATCACCTGGAAATACCCGAGCTGTATCCTGCGCGGCGATAACTCCATCGGCGAGTTTTACTCGGTGGCGCTGACCAGCGGCCATCAGCAGGCGGACACCGGCACCAAGATGATCCACATTGGTAAAAACACCAGGTCAACCATCATCTCGAAAGGGATCTCTGCCGGGCACAGCCAGAACAGCTATCGCGGGCTGGTGAAAATCATGCCGACGGCCACCAATGCGCGTAACTTTACCCAGTGTGACTCGATGCTGATTGGCGAAGACTGCGGGGCGCATACCTTCCCGTACGTTGAGTGCCGCAACAATACGGCCCAGCTTGAGCACGAGGCGACGACGTCACGCATTGGGGAAGATCAGCTCTTCTACTGCCTGCAGCGCGGGATCAGCGAAGAAGACGCCATCTCGATGATCGTTAACGGCTTCTGTAAGGACGTGTTCTCTGAACTGCCGCTGGAATTTGCCGTTGAAGCCCAGAAACTCCTCGCCATTAGTCTTGAACACAGCGTCGGTTAAGGAAAGCACATGTTAAGCATTAAAGATTTACAGGTTAGCGTAGAAGACAAAGCCATCCTGCGTGGCCTCAATTTTGACGTCAAGCCGGGCGAAGTCCACGCCATCATGGGGCCGAACGGTTCCGGGAAAAGTACGCTTTCTGCGACGCTGGCCGGACGCGAAGATTATGAAGTGACCCACGGCTCGGTCGAGTTTAACGGCAAAGATCTGCTGGAGATGTCGCCGGAAGATCGTGCTGGAGAGGGCATTTTTATGGCCTTCCAGTACCCGGTCGAAATTCCGGGCGTCAGTAATCAGTTCTTCCTGCAAACTGCGCTCAACGCGGTGCGCAAATACCGTGGCCTGGAGGCGCTGGACCGCTTCGACTTCCAGGACCTGATGGAAGAGAAGATCAAGCTGCTGAAAATGCCGGAAGATCTGCTGACCCGCTCGGTGAACGTCGGTTTTTCCGGCGGCGAGAAAAAGCGTAACGACATTCTGCAGATGGCGGTGCTGGAGCCCGAGCTGTGCATTCTGGATGAGACCGACTCCGGTCTGGACATCGACGCCCTGAAGATTGTCGCTGACGGAGTGAACTCCCTGCGCGACGGCAAGCGTTCATTCATCATCGTCACCCACTATCAGCGCATTCTGGACTACATCAAGCCGGATTACGTTCACGTGCTTTATCAGGGGCGTATTGTCAAATCCGGTGATTTCACGCTGGTTAAACAACTGGAGGAGCAGGGCTATGGCTGGCTTACCGAACAGCAGTAATGCGCTCCAGCAGTGGCACCGGCTGTTTGAAGCCCAGGGCGGCACGCGCTCGGCGCAGGCGCAGCAGCATCTGCAGCAGATGCTGCGTCTTGGTCTGCCGACGCGTAAGCATGAGAACTGGAAATATACTCCGCTCGATGGCCTGCTAAACGCCGAGTTTGTGACTCGTCTGGCGGATCTCACCCCAGCACAGCGCGACGCGCTGGCCTTGCGTGTCGATGCCCTGCGCCTGGTGTTTGTCGACGGTCAGTTCCGTCCGGAGCTGAGCGACGCTCTTCAGGCGAGCGGATTTGAGATTGAGATAAACGACGATCGCCAGCCCCTGAGCGCCCCGGTTCAGCCTGAGGTTTTCCTGCACCTGACCGAGAGCCTGGCCCGCAGCGTGACGCACATCCGCGTGAAGCGTAACCAGCGTCCGGCTAAGCCGCTGCTGCTGATGCACATCACTCAGGGTCTGGACGGCGACGAAATCAATACCGCGCACTATCGTCACCATCTTGAGCTGGCGGAGGGCGCCGAGGCCACGATCATCGAACATTACGTCAGCCTCAATGAGACGCGTCACTTTACCGGGTCGCGTCTGACGATGAACGTGGCGGCTAATGCCCAGCTACACCACATCAAGCTGGCGTTTGAGAATGCGCAGAGCCACCACTTTGCCCATAACGACATTGTCCTGGGCCAGGATGCGGCGGCGTACAGCCATAGCTTCCTGCTCGGCGGGTCGGTGCTGCGCCACAACACCAGCACGCAGCTTAACGGTGAAAACACCACGCTGCGCATCAACAGCCTGGCGATGCCGGTTAAATCTGAGGTGTGCGACACGCGCACGTGGCTGGAGCACAACAAAGGCTACTGCAACAGCCGCCAGCTGCACAAAACCATCGTGAGTGATAAAGGGCGAGCGGTGTTTAACGGTCTGATTAACGTGGCGCAGCACGCCATTAAAACCGACGGGCAGATGACCAACAACAATCTGCTGTTGGGCCGACTGGCGGAGGTGGACACCAAACCGCAGCTGGAGATCTACGCCGACGACGTGAAGTGCAGCCACGGTGCGACGGTCGGGCGAATCGACGACGAACAGATGTTCTACCTGCGTTCCCGCGGTATCGACCAGCAGGCGGCGCAGAAAATGATTATCTATGCGTTTGCCGCCGAACTGACGGAAGCGCTGCACGATGGTCAGTTAAAACAGCAGGTGCTGGCGCGTATCGGTCAGCGTCTGCCTGGAGGCGAAGCATGAGTTTTCCCGTTGAGAAAGTACGGGCAGATTTCCCGGTTCTGACCCGTGAAGTGAACGGTCTTCCTCTGGCCTATCTGGACAGCGCGGCCAGCGCGCAGAAGCCGAATCAAGTGGTGGATGCCGAAGCCGAGTTTTATCGCCACGGCTATGCCGCCGTGCATCGCGGTATTCATACCCTGAGCGCCGAGGCGACCCAGCGGATGGAAAACGTGCGCACGCAGCTTGCCGCTTTTCTTAACGCCCGCTCGCCGGAAGAGCTGGTCTTCGTGCGCGGAACCACCGAAGGGATCAACCTTGTCGCTAACAGCTGGGGCAACGCGCAGGTCCACGCGGGGGATAACATCATCATCACCCAGATGGAGCATCACGCCAATATCGTGCCGTGGCAGATGCTCTGCGAGCGCGTTGGTGCGCAATTGCGGGTCATTCCGCTCAACGTTGACGGGACGCTTCAGCTTGAGCAGCTCGATGCACTGCTGGATGGCCGCACGCGGCTGGTGGCGGTTACTCAGGTTTCCAACGTGCTGGGGACTGAAAACCCGGTGGCAGCGATTGTGGAAAAAGCCCGTCAGGCGGGCGCAAAGGTCCTGATTGACGGCGCCCAGGCAGTGATGCACCACGCGGTTGACGTTCAGGCGCTGGACTGTGATTTCTACGTCTTTTCAGGCCACAAGCTCTATGGGCCGACCGGGATAGGCGTGCTGTATGTAAAAGAAGACATTCTGCAGGCGATGCCGCCGTGGGAAGGGGGCGGGTCGATGATCGCCACCGTCAGCCTGACGGAAGGCACGACCTACGCGCGCGCGCCGTGGCGTTTTGAAGCGGGCACGCCCAACACCGGTGGGATTATCGGTCTGGGGGCGGCGGTCTCTTACGTCTCTGCCATCGGTCTTGATGCCATTCAGGAGTATGAACGGCTGCTGATGCACTATGCGCTTGCGGAGCTTGCCAGCGTGCCGGAT
Organism: Enterobacter sp. 241F3; assembly: GCF_034106785.1. Lineage (NCBI taxonomy): Bacteria > Pseudomonadati > Pseudomonadota > Gammaproteobacteria > Enterobacterales > Enterobacteriaceae > Enterobacter > Enterobacter sp. 241F3. The sequence continues at coordinate 556,211 of NZ_JAWNDD010000001.1, read as the reverse complement.
TTGACCCTCTACGGGCCTGCCGATCGTCAGGGGGTGATCGCGTTCAATCTCGGGAAACACCACGCCTATGACGTGGGCAGTTTCCTTGATAACTACGGCGTGGCTGTCCGCACCGGGCACCACTGCGCCATGCCGCTGATGGCGTTTTACCAGGTGCCGGCAATGTGCCGCGCATCTCTGGTGATGTACAACACGACGGAAGAGGTCGACAGGCTGGTGGCGGGGCTTAAGCGCATTCACCAGCTGCTGGGTTAACGGAGAGGCAAACGATGGCAGAACTGCCGGACAGAGACAAATTGCTGCGCAACTTTGGGCGTTGCGCAAACTGGGAAGAGAAGTACCTTTATATCATCGAGCTGGGGCAGCGTCTGCCGCCGCTCGGTGAAGAGGCGCATAGCCCGGAAAATATTATTCAGGGCTGTCAGAGCCAGGTCTGGATTGTGATGACGCAGTCTGATGACGGCACGATAGAATTGCGCGGCGACAGCGATGCCGCCATTGTAAAAGGGCTTATTGCGGTCGTCTTTAGCCTTTATCAGCAGATGTCGGCGCAGGATATTGTCGCGTTCGATGTCCGCCCGTGGTTTGAAAAAATGGCCTTAACCCAACACCTCACCCCGTCCCGTTCTCAGGGACTGGAAGCGATGATTCGCGCCATCCGCGCCAAAGCTTCAATCCTTAGCTAGACTTACAGAACAGCATTCATTCTGTTTCGCGAGGTGGTTCCCGCCTCGCTGGTTTTTCAGCTTTCTGGCGTTCTGTCAGTGAATAAGGAATCTCAGCATGAAGCGCGCGTCTCTCATAACTCTATTACTCCTCAGTTCGCTCGGTGCCCTTAATTCGGCCCGCGCGATGGACTATCCGTTGCCGCCCGCAGGCAGTCGTCTGATTGGGCAAAATCAAACCTACACGATACAGGAAGGGGATAATAAGCTGCAGACCATCGCCCGTCGGTTTAATACGGCGGCGCAGGTGATCCTGGAAACCAACAATACCATTGCGCCGGTTAACCCTGCGCCGGGAACCGTCATTACCATTCCGTCGCAAATGCTGTTGCCGGATACGCCGCGCGAGGGGATTGTGGTGAATCTCGCTGAGCTTCGGCTCTACTACTTCCCGCCGGGGCAAAACATTGTTCAGGTTTTCCCGCTGGGTATCGGACAGCTGGGGCTGGAAACGCCGGTGACGACCACGCGGGTGAGCCAGAAGATCCCTAATCCCACCTGGACGCCCACGCCGGGCATCAGAGCACGTTCTCTGGAGCAGGGCATCAAATTGCCTCCGGTGGTTCCTGCCGGGCCAAATAACCCCCTGGGACGCTTCGCGCTGCGTTTAGGCGTGGGGAATGGGGAATATCTTATCCACGGCACCAGCGCGCCGGACAGCGTCGGCCTGCGGGTCAGCTCCGGCTGTATGCGGATGAACGCCCCGGACATTAAGGCCCTGTTCGAACAGGTGCGGGTGGGCACGCGGGTGCAGATTATTAATGAACCCGTGAAATTCTCCGTTGAGCCGGATGGTAAACGCTATATTGAAGTCCACCGTCCGCTTGCGCAGGTAGAAGGGGAGAATCCGCAGGTCTCGCCCATTACCCATTCCGCTGACTTTGCGACCTTTGTTTCTCAGGCGGGAAGCGATAAGGCGCTGATTGATAAAGCCCTGTCACGTCGCGCCGGGATCCCGGTTATCGTGTCGGCCGGTAGCGGCCCTTCAGCCAGCAATAGCGTGTTGTCGGTGCAGAACAGCCGGGTATCTGCTGCGGTAGCGGAAGATGAAGGAGAGAAGGTGACGCAGTAGTCGTTTGACGCAGGCAAAAAAAATGGCGCACAATGTGCGCCATTTTATTAACAGGTACTATTACTTACGGTATTTAGTAGCCTGGTTGTCCAGACGCTGGTTAGCGCGAGCTGCGTCGTCTTTAGCAGCCTGAACGTCGGAACGGATTGCGTTCACGTCGTTGCTCAGCTGGTCAACTTTAGCGTTCAGAGTCTGAACGTCAGAAGACAGCTGATCGATTTTAGCGTTGCTGGAGCAACCAGCCAGCAGAGTAGAACCCAGGATTACCGCGCCCAGTACCAGTTTAGTACGATTCATTATTAATACCCTCTAGATTGAGTTAATCTCCATGTAGCGTTACAAGTATTACACAAAGTTTTTTGGGTTGAGAATATTTTTTTGATGGGAATACACCTATTTTTGATCGTTCGCTCAAAGAAGCATCGAATCAGCCCTTTTCGGGCAAAAATCTAAGGAAAAAAAGGCATTTATCATCGGATTCATCTTAGATAATTCGCAATTAAATAGAAAAACCCGATTTGCATTTTGAATGCGTTTGGCTAATGCCAGGAATAAAAAAAGCGCCCGGAGGGCGCTTTTTATCCAAATTAATTCGTTCAGGAATTATTACAGCACGTGAACAGATGCGGTATTGGTAGTGCCGCTTGGTACCAGTGCGCCAGAAACCATGACCACAACGTCACCTTTCTGTGCCAGACCACGATCAACCAGCTCCAGAGCCACTTCTTTACCCAGACGGTAGAAATCATCCGTAGACGCGATCTCTTTCACCAGGTGTGGGATCACGCCTTTGCTCAGCACCAGCTGACGCGCAGTGGTTTCGTTGGTGGTCAGCGCCAGGATAGTCGCATCCGGGAAGTATTTACGCACGGCGCGAGCAGATTTACCGCCCTGGGTGGCAACCACGATCAGTGGGGCTTCCAGTTTCTCAGCCGTTTCTACCGCACCGCGGCATACCGCTTCGGTGATGCGCAGCTTGCGGCTGTCGTTGTTGTAGTCCAGACGGCTTTTCATCACGCGGTCGGTACGTTCGCAGATGGTGGCCATGATGGACACCGCTTCCAGCGGATATTTACCTTTGGCGGATTCACCGGACAGCATAACCGCATCAGTACCGTCGAGGATGGCGTTTGCCACGTCGCCTGCTTCAGCGCGGGTAGGGCGTGGGTTTTTGATCATGGAGTCCAGCATCTGCGTTGCGGTGATAACCACTTTACGCGCGCGCACGCATTTCTCGATCATCATCTTCTGCGCGAAGATCACTTCTTCAACCGGGATTTCTACACCCAGGTCGCCACGTGCAACCATGATGCCGTCAGACGCTTCGAGGATTTCGTCGAAGTTGTTCAGGCCTTCCTGGTTTTCAATTTTGGAGATGATCTGGATCTTCTCGCCGCCGTGCGCTTTCAGGTGCTCACGAATTTCAACTACGTCAGAACGCTTACGGATGAAGGATGCCGCAACAAAGTCAACGCCTTGTTCGCAACCGAAGATCAGGTCCTGTTTGTCTTTTTCAGCCAGCGCTGGCAGTGCGATAGAGACGCCTGGCAGGTTAACGCCTTTGTTTTCGCCCAGGTCGCCGTTGTTCAGCACTTTACAGATAACCTTGTTGCCTTCGATCGCGGTGACTTCCATACCGATCAGACCATCGTCTACCAGCACGGTGTTACCGACGGACAGGTCGTTGGTGAAGCCTTCATAGGTCACTGCAACGATTTCGCTGTTGCCGACAACGGATTTATCGGTGGTGAAGGTGAAGGTCTGGCCAGCTTTCAGAGAGACGTCGTTACCGCCTTCCAGTTTGATAGTACGGATTTCTGGACCTTTGGTATCCAGCAGGATCGCGGCTTTTTTACCGGTCTTGCTCATCACGTTGCGCAAGTTCTGGATACGCTGACCGTGTTCTGCGTAGTCACCGTGGGAGAAGTTCAGACGCATCACGTTCATGCCGGCATCCAGCATTTTGGTCAGCATCTCTTCAGATTCGGTTTTCGGGCCGATAGTACAAACAATTTTCGTCTTTTTCATGACAGTCTTAGTCTTTAAGTTGGGAAGGATATGGAAATCTCGCTCCGGGGGCGCACCGCCGCGGAGTCAAACCTGTGTTGCAAAAGAGTATATGACACGCACTAAGGATAGGAGACATCAAATGAGCGTGCAGAAGAAAGTGTGCCTGAGTGACAGCCCAACGAAGGAGAGGAGAAGTTGTACGTTGTTTTTTGTATTCCAAGCGCTGAAACCATTCACCAGGGATTAGGCGCGCATTATACGCTGATTTGAAGATAAAAGGAAAATGGAAACGGTGTTTCAGAAATAATCTGTGCAGTTTCACATAATATTGTTATCAATGCGTTAAGCCATGATGACAACTTGTGGCGGCAGGTGAGGGACCTGCCGCATTTTGCTTATTTTTGCAGCGCCTGGCTGAGGTCGGCAATCAGGTCTTTCGGATCTTCAATCCCGACTGACAGGCGGATCAGCTGCGGCACAATGCCGTTTGCCAGGCGTTGCTCGAGCGGAATCGACGCGTGGGTCATGCTGTAAGGCTGGCTCACCAGACTTTCCACGCCGCCCAGGCTTTCTGCGAGGGTGAACAACTTCAGGTTGCGAATCACCTCGGTGGCGCGTTGCGCATCGCCTTTTACCACGACGGAAATCATGCCACCGGGCAGGGCCATCTGGGTGCGGGCAAGCTGATATTGCGGATGCGACTCCAGGCCGGGATAGAACACCTTTTCGACCAGAGGGTGTTGCTCCAGCCATTGCGCAATCGCCAGCGCGTTGGTGCTGTGCTTTTCGACCCTCAGCGCGAGCGTGCGAATACCGCGCAGCGTCAGGAAACTGCTGAACGGATCCAGAACGCCGCCCACCGCGTTTTGCAGATAGCCCAGCTTGTCCGCCAGTTCCTTGTTATCCCCGACAATCGCCAGCCCGGCGACCACGTCAGAGTGGCCGTTAAGGTATTTGGTGGCAGAGTGCACCACGATATCGAAACCAGACTCCAGCGGACGGTGGATCACCGGTGACGCGAAGGTGTTATCCGCCACGCTGATGACGTTATGACGACGGGCGATTGCCGCGATGGCCGCCAGATCCGCCAGCTTCAGTAGCGGGTTGGTCGGCGTCTCGACCCACACCATACGCGTATCCGGGCGGATGGCGGCCTCGAGCCCGGCGAGGTCGTCCGGTTTAACCCAGCAGACCTGCAGGCCGGTGCTGCGCTTGCGCACGTTTTCGATCAGGCGGTACGTCCCGCCGTAAACGTCATCAATGGCGACGATATGGCTGTCTTTATCCAGCAGTTCGAGCACCGTGGAGATGGCCGCCAGGCCGGAGGCGAAGGCGTAGCCGCGCGTGCCGCCTTCCAGTTCGGCGATCGCGGTTTCCAGCGCGTGGCGGGTAGGGTTGCCGCTGCGCGAATACTCATAGCCGGTATGCTCGCCGGGTGACGGTTGCGCAAACGTCGAGGTGGCGTAAATCGGCGGCATGACGGCGCCGTGCTGGTCGTTGAACTCGCCGCTGTGGACGCTCAGGGTAGCCAGGTTTTTCATCATCTGTTCCTTTATTGCTGAAGACGGTTGCGCCAGGCGGTCAGAACGTCGCTGCGCGTAATCAGACCGAGAAAACGGTCGTTGTCATTAATGACGGCCACCAGGCCGCGGTCGAAGATGGCGTGCAGGGCGCTTTCCGGGGCGTGTTTATCAAGAAACTCCACCTGACGCGTCATGGCTGCCGTCACCGGCAGCGCGAAGCGATCGCCGTCGCCGCCGATATGCCGCAGGAGATCCCACTCGTCGATAATGCCCACCACCTTGCCGTTCTCCAGCACCGGCAGCTGGGAGATGTCATACAGACGCATGCGTGCCAGAACGGTGGAAAGCGTGTCGTCCGGGGCCGCGGTAACGGTGGCGCCTTCATCGTGACGCAGGGCGATGTAGTCAGAGAGGTCGCCGGCCTGAGGACGCGTGATGAGCCCCTGCTGTCGCATCCAGTCGTCGTTGAACATCTTCGAAAGATACTTATTGCCGCTGTCGCAGGCGAAGGTCACCACGCGCTTCGGCGTGGTCTGCGCCTGGCAATACTTCAGCGCGGCCGCCAGCAGCGTGCCGCTGGAGGAGCCCGCCAGAATGCCCTCCGTTTTCAGCAGCTCGCGCGCGGTGGTGAAGGCTTCGCGGTCGGTGATGCGCCAGGCGCGATTCACCCCTTCAATGTGGGCCAGCGGCGGAATAAAGTCTTCGCCAATTCCCTCAACCAGCCAGGAGCCCGCGTCGTGGTAGCGTCCGGTTTCCACCTGGTCGGCTAGCACGGATCCGGCCGGGTCTGCCAGGACAAATTCAGTATGCGGAGAGTGCTCGGCGAACCACGCCTGCAGGCCGCCCAGCGTGCCGCCTGAGCCGACGCCCACGACGATGGCGTCGATCCGGCCGTCAAGCTGTTCATACAGTTCCGGCGCCGTGGTGGTGCGGTGCGCCAGCGGGTTGGCTTCGTTGTTGAACTGGTCGATGTAAAACGCGCCGGGAAGTTCGTTAGCCAGGCGCTGGGCGTAATCCTGGTAATAGGCCGGGTGGCCCTTGTTGACGTCGGAGCGGGTCAGCACCACCTGGGCACCCAGCGCGCGCAGGTGGAAAATCTTCTCGCGGCTCATTTTGTCCGGCACCACCAGGATCAGCGAGTAGCCTTTCTGGGCGGCGATCAGGGCCAGGCCGAGACCGGTATTGCCCGCCGTAGCCTCAATTATCGTGCCGCCAGGCTTCAGCCTACCGGTACGTTCCGCTTCGTTAATCATCGACAGCGCAACGCGATCCTTAATCGAACCGCCCGGGTTCTGGTTTTCCAGCTTCAGAAAGAGCGAGCAGGGACCGGTATCAAGCTTATGCAGCTGGATCAGCGGGGTACGACCAATCAGTTCGGTGACGGAGTGATAAATCGTCATGATGTTTTCCTTTCTGGATGTCATGACGGGATGATAGGGCGGTGAAATTTTCTCAATAAAGAACCATTCACTGCCGTTTAGAACAGAAAGGAATATAAATGCCATTTCTGGATGGCAGGACAGCAAGACGTAAAGTTGTCTGGATGTGAGGATGGCTATATCGGGATAAAATGCTGCAAAAATGACCGTTTTTTGCGCCCGTCCGCCAGCAGATATGCATCCGGCAGATAATCATTGCTGAAATTGGTCTAAATGCTTCCCACCCGGTAAATCCGCTGTTTATTTCGGAAAGTTATAACACATTCTTTTTTGTTCATTTAAAAGCGGGTAACGGCTGTTTACTATCATTTGGACATCCATACTGCTAAACCGCCACGGGCGGCACGGATAATGAATAAGAATGATTGTACTGAGCAATATTTCGAAGGTTTTTGACAACGGAAAGGTGGCACTCACAGCCGTTGATAACGTCAATTTGACGATAGCACAGGGACAGATATACGGGATCATTGGTTACAGCGGCGCAGGTAAAAGTACGCTTATCCGCCTGCTCAACGGGCTGGAAAAACCGAGCAGCGGCAGCGTAACCATCAACGGGCAGAACATTTCTGCCGCAAAAGGTGAAGCGCTGCGCCAGGCGCGTCTGAAGATCAGCATGGTGTTTCAGCACTTTAACCTGCTGTGGTCGCGCACGGTCAGCGAGAATATTGCGTTCTCGATGCAAATTGCCGGCGTACCGAAAGCCGAAATTAAGGCCCGCGTGGCCGAGCTTATTGAACTCGTTGGCCTGAAAGGCCGCGAGCATGCCTATCCGTCGCAGCTGAGCGGTGGTCAAAAGCAGCGCGTGGGTATTGCGCGTGCGCTGGCTAATCGCCCGGATGTGCTGCTCTGCGATGAAGCCACCTCCGCGCTTGACCCGCAGACCACCGATCAGATCCTCGATCTGCTGCTGGATATTAACCGCCGCTTTAAGCTGACCATCGTGCTCATCACGCACGAGATGCACGTGGTGCGCAAAATCTGCGACCGCGTGGCGGTAATGGAGAACGGTAAGGTGGTGGAAGAGGGAGACGTGCTGAGCGTCTTTACCCATCCGCAGCAGCCGATTACGCAGCAGTTTGTGCGTCAGGTGAGCCAGTACGCTGAAGAAGAAACGTTCAATACCGAACTGGCAAACGATCTGGAAGGGACGGTCATCAGGCTGACCTTTACCGGGCACAGCACGCATAAGCCGATTGTGGGCGAACTGACGCTGCGCTACGGCCTGCCGTTTAACATCCTGCACGGAAAAATGACCCAAACCGCTCACGGCGTGTTTGGTCAACTCTGGGTGCACGTCGTGGCATCTGATGAACAACTGAACAATATCCTCGCCGACCTGCAGCACAGCGATATTGAAGGCGAGGTGATTAAACATGGCTGAGAATCTCTTTCCGCATCTCAAGTGGGATCAGCTCTGGGCGGCAACGCTGGAGACGTTGTACATGACCGCGCTGTCCGGCGTGGCGACCTTTGTATTAGGCATCGTGCTGGGTCTGGCGCTGTTTTTAACCGCGCGCGGCGGATTGTTCCACAACCGCACGGTGTATAGCGTCATTTCGATCGTGGTGAACGTGTTCCGCTCGATTCCGTTCATCATTTTGATTGTGCTGCTGATCCCGTTCACCAAGACCGTTGTCGGCACCATTCTTGGCGCCAATGCGGCGCTGCCGGCCCTGATTGTGGGGGCTGCACCGTTCTACGCACGCCTGGTGGAGATCGCCCTGCGTGAAGTGGATAAAGGCGTGATTGAAGCGACGCGCTCGATGGGCGCACGACTGAGCACGCTCGTATTTCGGGTTTTACTGCCGGAATCATCACCTGCACTGGTATCGGGTATTACGGTAACGCTGATTGCGCTGGTGAGCTACAGCGCAATGGCGGGGGTGATTGGCGCCGGTGGTTTGGGAAATCTGGCTTATCTGGAAGGATTCCAGCGCAACCATGGTGACGTCACGCTGGTGGCAACGGTGACCATTCTGATCATCGTTTTCATTATCCAGTTCTGCGGCGATGTCATTACTTCACTGTTAGATAAACGCTAATAAATACACACAGGAACCACATCATGAAAAAGACACTGACACTGATCGCCGCAGCAACCCTGAGCGCCCTGAGCTTCGCCTCCTGGGCCGACACCCTGACCGTGGGTGCATCCAACACGCCGCATGCGGAAATTCTGGAGCAGGCAAAGCCGATTCTGGCGAAGCAGGGTATCGACCTGGAGATTAAACCGTTCCAGGACTACATTCTGCCGAATACCGCGCTGGCGGGTCATGACATCGACGCGAACTATTTCCAGCATATTCCTTACCTGAACAGCGTGCTGAAAGATCATGCGGGCGATAAGGACTACGATTTTGTCAGTGCGGGCGCGATCCACATTGAGCCAATCGGCATCTACTCCAAAAAATACAAGTCGCTGAAAGACCTGCCGGAAGGCGGCAAGATCATCATGCGTGACGCGGTTTCTGAAGAGGGCCGTATTCTTTCCATCTTCGAGAAAGAGGGCGTGATCAAGCTGAAGCCGGGCATCGATAAAGTGACCGCGCGCATCAGCGACATCGTCGAGAACCCGAAAAAGCTGAAGTTCACGCCTAACGTTGAAGCGTCTCTGCTGCCGCAGATGTACAACAACAACGAAGGCGATGCGGTGGTGATCAACGCCAACTACGCGATTGACGCCGGTCTGGATCCGGTTCACGACCCGATTGCGGTAGAGAGCGGTGAAAACAACCCGTACGCCAACATCATTACCGTACACCGCGGTGACGAGAAGAAGAAAGATATCGTCGCGCTGGTGAACGTGCTGCACTCGAAAGAGATTCAGGACTGGATCCGCACCAAGTACAAAGGCGCGGTTATTCCTGTAAACAACTAATTTACTGATTTTACTGATGAAGCCCGGCGAGTCTCTCGCCGGGCTTCTTTTTTGTATCCGGCTGGAGAATCATTTAAGCTCAACGTTTAAAAGGCAATGGAGTGATGACGATGGGTAACGTGACCAAAGATGAAGCGCTGTACCAGGAGATGTGCCGGGTGGTCGGAAAGGTGGTGCTCGAGATGCGTGATTTAGGGCAGGAGCCAAAGCATATTGTCATTGCCGGGGTACTGCGTACCGCGCTGGCGAACCAGCGCGTTAAACGCAGTGAATTGACAACCGAAGCAATGGAAACGGTGGTTAAAGCGCTGGCCGGGTAAGGCGCCAGCGCTTCGCAAGCTGCTCGAGCGAGCAGCAGAGCAGGTAGTAAACCACGCCCGTAAAGATAAAAATGGCCGCCGGGTAGATTTGCACCCGGTTGTTGACCTGTCCCGCCACCGTGGTCAGTTCCGGGACGTTCACGATAAACGCCAGCGACGTATCCTTCAGCAGGCTAATAAAAATCCCCACCAGCGACGGCAGAATATTCCTCAGCGCCTGCGGCAGCAGCACGCGCAACAGGGTTTGTTGGGTGCTGAAGCCCTGAGACAGTGCGGCCTCGTACTGCCCGGTCGGCAGTGCGCTCAGCCCGGCCAGCATCGAGTGCATCACGGTGGCCGCCGTAAACCAGGCCAGTGCCAGCGTGACGGTCAGCGCCCCGGGCAGATCGCCCCCGGTGATGAGCGGCAGGAGATACCACATCCAGAAAATCACGAAGATAAGCGGGATACCGCGAATCAGCTCTGCCCATAAAAAGAGGACTTTTCGCACGAGCCCGGTAAAGCGCCAGGCCAGGCACGCGAGCAGTATCCCTCCGGGCAGAGCGATAACCGCAGCGCCTGCTGCCATCATTAACGAAAGCAGTACGCCTCCCGGTTCACCCGTTGCCGCGCGTCCCCACAGCAGATAATCGAGGTTATCGGTGATGACATTAAGTCCGGCAATCATGTTTTTCACTCCCTGCGATGACGACGTTCGGGCGTTTACGTTTCGCCTGTGGCCCAAGGCGTACCAGCACCATCCCCATGACCAGGCCGGTCAGCAGATAGAGCACGGTACCGAGGGTAAACGCCTCCAGCGCGTGCGCGTTATAGCTTTCGATCTGCCTGACCTGATAGGTGAGCTCGGCGAAGCCAATCCCGCTGGCGAGCGAGGAGAGCTTCATCAGATTGAGATACTGGCCCACAACGGGCTGCCAGGCGTTGGCCAGGCCCTGCGGCAGAAGGATGAAGCGAAACAAGCGCCACGCGGAGAATCCCTGGGCGAGCGCCGCCTCCCGCTGCCCGGCGGGCACGGAACGCAATCCTGCTTCCACCTCTTCGATTAAAAACGCCGAGGTAAAAACGCCCAGCCCCCAGGCAGAGCATAAAAATTCGGGCGTAAACCACCAGACGTCGCCGGGCAGAATCGACCAGCTGTGATCGGCGTTGACCGCTTCGCGAAACGCCTGCGGCAGCCCGTTCCAGGCGGCAAAATACCAGAACAGTAGCTGCACCAGCAGCGGGGTATTGCGAAAGAGTGATACCCAGCCGCTGACGATCGCTTTCCCGACGCGTCCCCCGGAAAGGCGCAGGAGCATAAAGAGCAGTGCGAGCAGGCTGGCCAGCACGATCCCCGCCAGCGTCACCCACAGGGTGGTGAGGAATCCGGAGAGTATCCACTGCAGAGGCTGTCCGGTCAGTACCCCCTGCCAGTCGAGCGCGGGCATTACAGATGCTCCTGATGCAGCGGGTTGAGCACCTTTTGCAGGAAGCGCTGCGCGCGCGGATGCGCTGGCTGGCTGAAAAACTGCGCCGGCGGCGCGGTTTCCAGAATTTGCCCGCCGTCGATAAAGACAATCCGGTCGGCAATTTCACGGGCAAACTGCATCTCATGGGTCACCACGATCATCGTGATCCCGCTGTGGGCGAGGGCTTTCATCACGTACAGCACTTCACCAATCATCTCCGGATCCAGCGCGGAGGTGGGTTCATCAAACAGAATGATTTGCGGTGAAGAGGCGAGGGCGCGGGCTATCGCCACGCGCTGCTGCTGCCCGCCGGAAAGCTCTGCCGGGTAATGGTGGGCCTTTTCCAGCATCCCGACTTTCTCCAGCAGGGCCAGCGCACGCTCCTGAGCAGGATGCGGCTTCCAGCCGTGAACGTGCTCCAGTGCCAGGGTGATGTTCTGGCTGGCGGTGAGATGGGCGTAAAGATTGAACTGCTGGAACACAAACCCCACGCGGCTTCGCAGCTGACGCAGCCCGGTACCGGAGAGCTTTCCGGTAGGCTTGTTGTCGACCAGAATCTCCCCGCCGCTCAGGGTTTCAAGCTGGTTGATAAGACGGATCAGGGTGGATTTACCGGAGCCTGAAGGGCCGAGGATGGCAACCACTTCACCGGGCGTGATGGTGAGGTTAATGTCGTTTAAAACCTGATGGTCACCGTAGCGTTTGTCCACATGACGAAACTCGACGCTGGCCTGTTCCAGATGTGAAAAATCCGCGGCACCGGCCGCGGAGTGTGAAAATAAACCTGAGAGCATAATTACCTGGCTTCTATTTTAAAGGCGCGCGGCTGTGGAGCAGGGGTGCCAGGACCAAACCAGACATCATAGATTTTTGCCGCCTGACCGGTCTTCTCGAGATTAACCAGTTCGTCGTTAACGGCCTTCAGCAGCGCCGTTTCACCTTTCTTCACCCCCACGCCAATCTCTTCTTTACTGAGCAGGTCGGGCAGGATTTTGAAATTGGCTTTGTCCGGCGCCTGCGCCAGCAGGCCGGCCAGAATGGTGCTGTCCTGGGTAATGGCCTGGACGTTGCCATTGCGCAGTGCGGTCAACGCCAGCGGGATGTCGTCATAAGAGAGGACGCGGGACTGCGGGAAACGCTGGTGCAGCGCCTGCTCGCCCGTCGTTCCTTTGACTGCGCCAATGCGCGCCCGGCTATAGTCATCAAGCTTGTCCGGTGATTTTGCCGGAACGAGGAACTGCTGGCCGGTAACGAAGTAAGGCGTAGAAAAATCAATGACCTGTGCGCGTTCCGGGGTGATGGTGATATCCGCCACGATCAGGTCGGCTTTGCCGGACTGCAGCAGCGGAATGCGGTTGGCCGGATTGGTGGCAACCAGTTCAAGCTTCACGCCGAGCGATTTTGCCAGCGCTTTGGCAAAGTCCACGTCATAACCCACGATCTCATGCGTTTTTGCATCAATCGAGCCAAACGGCGGGTTGGCGTCAAACGTGGCCACTTTCACCACCCCTGCTGCCTTAATATCCGCCAGCTGATCGGCCTGTGCCTGAGCTGAAAGCAGGCTCCCCGCCGCCAGTAATCCCAGAACCAGTGTCCGTTTGGTAAACCCTTTCATATTTGCTGCCATAGTCATTCGCCATCCCGTTGTTTTTGTTTTACCCCGTTACGCTCCCATAAGGGAAAGCTATCGCCAAATAAGAAATCGTTCTTTGCTATGAGCAAAAAAGCATTAGTGAACAAGGTGTTAATGAAGCGTGAAAAGGACGGGGTGCTATTTGCAGATCCTGCACATAGACAGTGGATTTTGGTATTTCCCCTGCACGGGATTTGGGTGCTTAACTGAGGTCAGACACGGCGAGAGAGGGTAAGACGATGAAAAAGTGGATCAGCACGTTACGGCGGTTTTTTGCGGCCCGGCCAGCGAATGCGGAGAACAGCGCGCAACGTGTTCTTGAGTCGATACTGCCTGTCGCCAGCCTGTATGGCGTAGACGTTGCCAACATTGACCCGGAGTGGTTCCATGATAAAACGTCACGCTGAACTGCGCCGCACGCGCGAAACCTACTGGAACGAGGTGTGCGTGACGTTTAACGAGTGAAATAAAAAAAGCACCGGTTTCCCGGTGCTTTTTTTATTAGATCTTGCAGGCGTCGCCGCAGTCGTCGTCGGCGACAATCGCCTGCGCTTTTTTGTCTGCATCGTCCAGACGTTCCGCATTACGCTCTTCTGCTTCATCCAGACCGTTAAAGACTAAGTTATCGAGATCAATTTCCATGTTGCACCTGCTCTGTTCAGTTTTCGATACTGGCACAGTATAGGGCAAAAAAAGCCAGCAATGTACCTCGCAGCACATAAGGATAATCCCTGCCATACTCAGTGCTTTATCGCTGAGGAGAGCACATGATTACACTCTGTAAAACCTGTGGAACCGCCTACGATACGCAGCCGGACAGATGCCCGATTTGTGAGGATGAACGCCAGTATGTACCCATCACTGGGCAGGCGTGGACCGATCTCGATACCATCACCGCGGCGCACAGCAACAAATGGCAGCAGCTGGAGCCGCGATTATTCGGTATCAAAACGGTTCCTGCGTTTGCGATTAACCAGCGGGCGCTGCTCCTGCAAACGCCCCACGGCAATATCCTCTGGGACTGCATCGCCAACCTCGATCCCGCAACCCAAACCCTCATCGCCGCCCTTGGCGGCATCAGCGCGATTGCGATTTCACATCCGCACTATTACACCACGATGCAGGAGTGGGCTGCGGCGTTTGACGCGCCGGTGTACCTGCACGCCAGCGACAAAGAGTGGGTCATGCGCGACAGCCCTGCCATTGATTTCTGGGAGGGGGATACGCTGGAGATTTTCCCGTCGGTTACCCTGCTGCGTCTGGGTGGGCATTTTGCCGGGGGAACGGTGCTGCACTGGCAGGAGGGGGACGGGGTATTGCTGGTTGGCGATATTCTGCAGGTCACGCCGGGTAAAGACGCCGTCTCGTTTATGTGGAGCTACCCGAATTATCTCCCGCTGCCGGCCCGAACGGTGGCGTCGGTGGTGAGTCATCTCGAAGGCAAAACCTTTGAACGTCTTTACGGCGCGTTCGAAGGGCAGAACATCCTGACCAGTGCGGACGAGATCGTGCAGCGGTCGGGCCAGAAATATATTGCTTGTCTGAAGTAAACCACGATGGGTAAACTTTACGAGTGTGATCTCGATCATGCCTAAACTAAAACAGATAAAAGAGACATTGCTATGCAACATATCATTGAAGGTTTTCTCAGCTTTCAAAAAGAGATTTTCCCGCAACGTAAAGAACTCTTCCGCAGTTTAGCGTCCAGCCAGAATCCCAAAGCGCTGTTCATCTCATGCTCCGACAGCCGTCTGGTCCCGGAACTGGTCACCCAGCAAGAGCCAGGACAACTCTTTGTCATTCGTAATGCTGGCAACATCGTGCCGCCGTTCGGACCGGAGCCTGGCGGCGTGTCCGCAACCATCGAATACGCCGTGGTGGCGCTGGGCGTCACGGATATCGTGATTTGTGGTCACTCCAACTGTGGCGCAATGAAGGCGATTGCCGATAACGCGAACCTGGAGCCGATGCCTGCGGTGTCACACTGGCTGCGCTATTCCGACGCGGCGAAAGCCGTGGTTGAGAAGAAAACCTGGGATAAGCCGATCGATAAGGTCAATGCGATGGTGCAGGAAAACGTCTTTGCGCAGCTGAGCAACATCAAGACCCATCCGTCCGTTGCGGTGGGCCTGCGTAATAACTCCATCCGACTGCACGGCTGGGTGTACGACATTGAAAGCGGCGAAATCCTCGCGCTGGATAAAGCGACGAAAAGTTTCGTTTCGCTGTCGGAAAACCCGGAAGTCTTCTTCGAGTAATTACCGACAGCAGGGCATGGAAGCCCTGTCAGATCTCAATATACGGTAACCTTCTCCGCGATCCCGACGCGGGTTTTTCAGCCGCCTTCGCCATCGCTTCTGCAATCTCAGCACATTCCGCCAGCCCCTGAACGAAGGGACGGTCGTGCATCAGCCACGGTATCGCGCCGAAGGCGATGCGTCCGCGCACGATGTCAGGCGCTTTTAAGGTGTAATCCTCGCCGATATCGGGTATCCGATCTCCCGTTGCTTCCAGCTGTTTTCGCAGCGTCGGGAAGGGCAGATCTTTCGTTTTGAGCGGCTTTTGTCCGCGTGCGTCAATAAATACGTCGAAACGATAGACGGTCTCTTTTGTGGTTATCACCGTTCGATCACTGCCAACGTCGAGCGTGTAGTCGTCACCGAGCGCGGCCACGCTGATGATGCCGGCTTCGCGAAGTGCGAGCAGCCTGCGGATAGACTGCGGAGGAATGGCGGCATAATTGTCGATAAATACCCGAGCCAGCCCCTGACTGAAGCGTTCACCGTCTTGCTCATCGAGATGGGGGACGATCTCCTGAACCACTTCATGCAGCCGAAGCACGGTATAGCGCCAGGCCACGGTACGGCGTTCCCGTTTGTTGCGTTCAACCTCGTTGAGATTCTCTTCCGCCCAGGTAAAGGGGCCGTGGCGTTTACGATCCTCAAACCAGGCCTTACGAATAGTGTCCGCATTCAGCGTATGCAGAGACATTTTCTCGCACCACGCCGGATCGGCAAGCTGAAGCTCTTTGACCATCAGGGCAAAAATGCGGTCAAGCAGGCCATCCGGTCCTTTGGCTATCTCGCTTTCCACCACGAATTCGGTCAAAACCGACAGCGGTTCGTAAGGAATAGGGCAGTAAAAATCGGCTTCCGGCAGAATGCCCGTCCGGGACATCAGCGTAATGTGTAACCCTTCGCTGCCGTTGTCGAGGATGAATTTACCGTCACGAAACTCACCGTGCTGCATCACCACCGCCATAGCCGCGTCGAGACCGCTCAACGAGGTGCCCATAATGCCCACGCGGCAAGGGGGAATGCTGGCATCCATCAGGCCGGACCACGGGCTTGGGAAGAACGAGCGCGTGGCTTCATCCTCGTCTGGCCAGACGTGGCCGGTGGCGATAACCGCCAGGTCGAATTTATCCGGTAGGGCGCGGTCGTTGACCGAAATCGTCACGCCGGTTGTCGAAGGGGTGATGTCGGTGACCTTCGCTGATTCATGGATCTCAACCTGGAACCCCAGCTTTTTCGCCTCTTTTACGATTGAACGAAAGCTGTCGCGAAAATACTCCCCCAGCAGGATCCTCGGCAGGAACTGCCGATCGTGCAGGCTGGCTTTATCAACCTTAAAACGCGACAGATGGGCGTCGCTCTGTTCCTTGAGCCAGTCGAGGTAGGTCATAAAAATGGGCGGGATTTCAATGCTCGCAATGTTCGCCAGCATCAGCCGGGAATTATCGTCGTCGTTATAGGGCATACCCACGCCGGCTTCATCGGCCTGTTCGAAAACGGAAACGGAGAGCGGCGTGCTGTTCTTAAGCAGGTGATAAAAGGTGTAAATCCCTGTGGGGCCGGAGCCGATAATCGCGATCTTCTTCATCAACACGTTTCCTGTGTTTTTTTCCATAGGAAAAGCGTAGCAGGAGAACAATGAAGAAAATAAGGGATTAGGAAAATTCAGGATATCAGAAGAGGAGTTGCACCATTTCAGGACTGAAATGGTGCGTCCGAGTGGACTCGAACCACCGACCCCCACCATGTCAAGGTGGTGCTCTAACCAACTGAGCTACGGACGCAGAATGGTGCGTTCAATTGGACTCGAACCAACGACCCCCACCATGTCAAGGTGGTGCTCTAACCAACTGAGCTATGAACGCAACGTGTTGTCGGTGACAACGGGGACGAATATTAGCGGCACAGCATCGAGGTGGCAAGAGGGAAAATGCAATTTTCTCTCTGATTTCACGCGATTGCTGTATTACCGCGCAAAGTGAAGAGAAAGTAGCCGCCAGGCGGCGGCTACTGCGTCGTTAACGTGCAGCGCGTTGCAAAATGACCGTTGATGGCTGGCGCTGCAGGAAGCGCATGCGCATCATCATCATAATCGCCGCCGAGGTCAGGCCGATGATAAAGCCCATCCAGAACCCTGCCGGCCCCATGCGCTCAACCACCAGGTCGGTCAGGGCCAGAATATAGCCACACGGCAGACCCAGCACCCAGTAGGCGATGAAAGTGATAAAGAAGATGGAACGCGTGTCTTTATAGCCGCGCAGCACGCCGCTGCCAATCACCTGAATGGAGTCAGAAATCTGGTAAATCGCGGCCAGCAGCATCAGGTGCGATGCCAGCGTGACGACTTCCGGATTGTCGTTATAGAGCAGGGCGATCTGCTCGCGTAATGCAACGGTAAAGAGCGCAGTACAGATCGCCATGCAGACGCCGACGCCCAGTCCGGTTCGGGCGGCCGTTTGCGCATCGAGCGTTGAGCCCTGGCCCAGGCGGAAGCCTACGCGAATCGTCACCGCCGCCGCCAGCGACATCGGCAGGACGAACATCAGGGAGCTAAAGTTCAGCGCGATCTGGTGCCCGGCGACGTTCACAATGCCCAGCGGGGAGACCAGCAGGGCGACCACGGCAAACAGGGTCACCTCAAAGAACAGCGCGAGGGCGATCGGCAGCCCTAACTGCACCAGACGCGTCATGATGTTCCAGTCCGGCATGCTGAATCTGTGCTCGTTACGAATATCGCGCATGGAGCGGGCGCGCTTCACGAAGGTAAGCATCGAGAAGAACATTACCCAGTAAACGGCGGCCGTCGCCACGCCGCAGCCGACGCCGCCCAGCTCCGGCATCCCGAAATGACCGTAAATAAAGATATAGTTAACGGGAATGTTGACCAGCAGCCCGATAAAGCCCATCACCATGCCGGGCTTGGTTTTCGCCAGGCCTTCACACTGGTTACGCGCCACCTGGAAGAAGAGGTAGCCAGGCGCACCCCAGAGCAGCGCGCGCAAATAACCCACGGCTTTGTCCGCCAGTGCCGGGTCAATATTATGCATAGCGCGAATGATATGGCCCGCGTTCCAGAGCACGACCATAATCAGCACCGAGACAAATCCTGCCAGCCAGAAGCCCTGGCGGACCTGATGGGCAATGCGCTCGCGGCGCCCCGAACCATTGAGCTGAGCGATAACAGGCGTGAGCGCGAGCAGCAGACCGTGGCCGAACAGGATGGCCGGAAGCCAGATTGACGTACCGATAGCTACGGCCGCCATGTCGGTGGCGCTGTAGCCACCCGCCATTACCGTATCCACAAATCCCATTGCGGTCTGGGCCACCTGCGCGACGATCACTGGTATAGCCAGTGCCAATAGCTGGCGCGCTTCATTCATGTACTTCTGCACGTGAACACCTTTATTTTGTAGTTATATGAGAGACTAAAAAAGCCGCCGAAACTGGCAGCAAGAAGAAAATGCAGGGGGGTGCCAGCTATTGTAGCGGGCTTTAGCTATTTATCTAGTGAAAAAATCGCCAGAAAATGCGCTCTGCTGGCAACCTGTTTTTCCAACTGTTATTGTGGAGGGATTAAACGGTGTCATCACCGTTCGGAAAAAACAGGAGTTGTAAGCATGTTTACTGGTATTGTGCAGGGCACTGCCAAAGTGGTGTCCATTGATGAAAAACCTAATTTCCGTACTCATGTTGTTGAGCTGCCGGAATATATGCTTGAGGGCATTGAAACCGGCGCGTCGATTGCCCATAACGGCTGCTGCCTGACCGTTACCGAAATTAACGGCAACCAGATTAGCTTTGATTTAATGAAAGAGACGCTGCGCATCACTAACCTGGGCGAGCTGGTGGTAGGCGATACCATCAACGTTGAGCGCGCGGCGAAGTTCAGCGATGAGATTGGCGGTCATCTTATGTCGGGGCACATCATGACCACCGCCGAAGTGGCGAAAATCGTGACCTCGGAAAATAACCGTCAAATCTGGTTTAAAATGCAGGACCCGTCATTAATGAAATACATCCTCTATAAAGGATTTATTGGCATTGACGGGATTAGCCTGACGGTAGGGGAAGTGACGCCAACGCGTTTTTGCGTGCATTTAATTCCTGAAACGCTGCAGCGCACCACGCTGGGCGCGAAAAAACTGGGGCATCGCGTGAATATCGAAATCGATCCGCAGACCCAGGCTGTGGTGGATACGGTTGAGCGCGTGCTGGCAGCAAAAGAAGCCGCAATAATAAAGACCGCCGAAGAAGAATAAAAAATAACCCCGGATATCCGGGGTTATTTTTTTTAGCGTGCGACACGCAGTCCGTGTTCTATCCCACGGCTGAATACCACCTGCCAGAGCTGAATATCCCGTGCGCGAAACGCCCCCGCGCAGGCATTCAGATAATAGCTAAACATTCGTTTGAATCGTTCAGAATAGTTGTCCGCAATCTCTGGCCAGGCTTTCTGGAAACGTTCATGCCATGCCATTAAGGTGGTGTCGTAGTCCGCGCCAAAGTTATGCCAGTCTTCCATCACGAAATGGGGTTCACTGGCGTTGGCAATCTGGCGAACGGACGGTAAACAGCCATTCGGAAAGATGTATTTGTTGATCCACGGGTCAACGTTGTTGTCGGTCCGCTTAGAGCCGATGGTGTGCAGCAGGAAGATGCCGTCCGGTTTCAGATTCCGGTCCACCACCTCAAAATAGGTATCGTAGTTTTTTGGCCCCACGTGCTCGAACATGCCGACGGAAACAATCCGGTCAAACTGTTCATTCAGGTCACGGTAGTCCTGCAGCCTGATATCCACATCGAGATCCTGGCAGCGCTCCCGCGCCATTTTTTGCTGTTCCGCTGAGATCGTCACGCCGACCACGCTGACGCCATAATGCTTCGCCATAAAATATGCCAGCCCACCCCAGCCGCAGCCGATATCCAGCACGCGCATGCCGGGCTGTAGCTGCAGCTTCTCGCTAATCAGACGCAGCTTCGCCTGCTGAGCCTCTTCAAGCGTCGAGGCCTCTTTCCAGTAGGCGCAGGAGTATTGCATGAAAGGGTCCAGCATACGGCTGAACAAATCGTTGCCAAGATCGTAATGTTCTTTGCCAACGATCCACGCGCGTTTTTTACTCTGGAGATTGAAAAGTCGGGCAGAGGCGACGCGCAGGGTGTCTTTCAGGTTACGGGGGAGTTGATTTTCAAGACCGGCACGCAACACGCTGGCGAAAAAGGTATCCAGACGTTCACACTCCCACCAGCCGTCCATGTAGCTTTCTCCCAGGCCTAACGACCCTTCCCGCAACACGCGTTTAAAAAAGTCGGGATGTTTAACCTGAGGATCGGATGGCGATGATCCATTGATAGTGATGCCTGCTCGACCTAACAGTTCACTGACGATCCGGTACCAGTTATCGTCCGGAACGCTGACTTCTTCTATACACGATGAACTCATAGCTTCTCCATCACCCTACTGTGATCAGAACCTTAAAACAGCGTAGACGCTTTTTTTGGTTTGTGAGAAATCTCACGGTAAATACCGCGAGGCTAGTATCCGACGTAGAACAGAGGAAGGGAGATAACCCTTGCCGAAATGCCTTCCATGGTAAAACGGGAGCACTCCGGCTCCCGTTAACACTTAATATTTATCGTATTTAATCGAACCAAATTTAGTATAGGCTTCAAAATTTGGTGATTCAATAGAAAATTGTTAGCAACCTAATCACTGAAATATAACATGATTTCTGGCGCAATCAGGCATGCGAGGTTTCCACCTGAGCACCGTTATCCTGCTCACGCTGCGCGGAGGCCTGCATGCGATAGCCCAATACCGCCAGCGCTACGGTGAACAGCATCACGCTGGTGGTGGTCAAAAGCGGCGTAGCAATCAGCGCCGAGACCACCAGGCTTGCCAGGAAGCACAAACCCAGCTGCAGGGTGTTCTGCAGCGCGGCGGCGCGGCCTGTTGCCTGCGGGAATGGACGCAGCGCCTGCGCCACAACGATAGGGTAAATCGCCCCGTTCGCAATGGCCATCACGCAGAACGGGATCAAAATTTCGGCCAGACCGGCACCCGGAATAAAGCCAACGGCCCAGGTCCCGATGACGCTCAGCGCATACAGCACCAGCAGCCACGGCAGCATCTGCTGACCCTCCCATCTTTGCAGCGCCGCGCGACAGCCGTACCCGCCCACAAGGAACGCGATTGTCTGCGGAACATAGCTCAGGCCGATGGCTGCCGGACTGTAGCCCATATCGTGCAGAATGAACGGCGAGCCGGTTAGCCATGCGAAGAAGCTTGCCGAGCAGGCGGCATAGATCAGGACATTCCCGCGATACGCTTTGGCGCTCAACAGTGAGGTGAAGGTAATCGGCTTCGCGTCGGCATGCGCCTCTTTTTTATGCGCAGGCTTGAGGGCAAACGCCGGCAGCATCAGCACCAGGGTAATGGCAAACAGCGTGGCGAAGATGGCCTGCCAGTCAAAGTGCGCGAGGATCCAGCTGCCCAGCAGCGGAGCCAGGGCAGGGGAGAGGCCCACCAGCGGCATAATGGTGGCGAAAATACGGTTTGTGCGGTTAGCCGGGTAGTAGTCGGTCACCAGCGCCTGCCAGGTCACGGCCGCGGCACAGACGCCCACGGCCTGAACGAAGCGCAGCACCAGCAGCCAGGTGGCATCGCGTACCCATAACATCCCCAGGCAGCCCACGGCAAAAATGGCCAGACCCAGCAGCAGTACCGGTTTACGACCAAAGCGATCCGAGAGCGGTCCCCACAGCAGCTGTGCAAAAGCAAAACCGGCGAGGAACAAACTCAGGCTGGCACTGATGGCGGCAGCGGGGGTTTGCAAATCTTCCTGCATCGCGGCAAAAGCCGGCAGGTACATATCGGTGGCCAAAAAGCCCAGCACGCTTAAGCCGCCGAGCCAGACTAAAAAACCGTTCCTGGGTTGCATTATTTTATTCTCCTGAGGAGGCAGGTATACATTGGCGCTGAGTGTAGGGAGTGCAAAGCCGCTTGTGAAACGCTAATATTTGGCGGGTGCATTCAAATTTTTTGCAGGCAGAAAATGTGGTCAGATTATTCTCTTGAAGTGGTCGATGCTGTTGCGCGTAACGGCAGCTTTAGCGGTGCAGCGCAGGAGTTGCACCGCGTCCCTTCGGCCATCAGCTACACGGTGCGTCAGCTTGAGGAATGGCTGGCGGTTCCGCTGTTTGAACGGCGGCATCGCGACGTGGAATTAACGCCCGCAGGCGCGTGGTTTTTGAAGGAAGGGCGTTCTGTTATCAAAAAAATGCAGATCACCCGCGAACAGTGCCAGCAGATCGCCAACGGCTGGCGGGGACATCTTTCCATCGCGGTGGATAACATCGTGAAGCCGGAACGCACCCGACAGATGATTGTCGATTTCTATCGTCATTTCTCTGACGTTGAGCTGCGGGTCTCGCAGGAGGTGTTCAACGGGGTGTGGGATGCGCTGGCGGACGGCAGGGCGGAGATGGCGATTGGCGCGACGCAGGCGATCCCGGTCGGGGGACGTTACGCCTTTCGCGACATGGGGATGCTGAGCTGGAAATGCGTGGTGGCCAGCGATCATCCTCTGGCAGCGATGGATGGGCCGCTTAGCGACGATACGCTGCGCAACTGGCCCTCGCTGGTGCTGGAGGATACGTCCCGTTCATTGCCCAAGCGTATCACCTGGCTTCTGGACAACCAGCGGCGGGTGGTGGCTCCGGACTGGGAATCGTCGGCGACGTGCCTCAGTGCCGGACTGTGCGTCGCGATGGTGCCCGTTCATTTTGCGCGTCCGCGCATCGATACCGGCGAATGGGTTGAACTGACGCTGGAAAATCCGTTCCCGGACGCGGCCTGCTGCCTGACCTGGCAACAAAATGATGTCTCGCCCGCCATGGCCTGGCTGCTGGATTATCTGGGGGACAGCGAAACGCTGAACCGGGAATGGTTACGGGAGCCAGCGTAGCTGGCCCCGTAAAGGGATTAACGACGGTAGTCGCGGAACGGACCGTCCGCAACGGAACGGCGTTCAATCAGGCGCGGGTGAACTTCAATGGACTGCGACTCTTCGCGCTTGTTGACGATCCTGTCGAGCAGCATATTGAAGGCCGTTTCGCCCAGCGAATCTTTCGGCTGGTGAATGGTGGTCAGCGCTGGGGTGAAGAAGCGCGCGTTACGCACGTTGTCATACCCGATCACGGAAATATCCTGCGGTACGCGCAGACCCAGTTCATCGGCGGCGCAGAGCGCGCCCATGGCCATGATGTCACCCCCGCAGAAAACGGCGGTCGGACGGTGCGGCTGGGAAACGATCTGCTGCATTGCGCGGTAGCCTGATTCCGGCTCAAAGTCGCCCTGCACGATCCAGTTTTCCGGCACGGTGATCAGCGCTTCTTCCATCGCTTTCATAAAACCGGCCAGACGGCCCGCCCCGGTGTTGCGCTCCAGCGGACCCGGGATCACGCCAATCTCGCGGTGACCGCGTTCGATCAGGTAACGGCCGGCCATATAACCGCCTTCAAAGGCGTTGTCGATAACGGAGTCGGTGAAATCCGCACGCGCTTCGCCCCAGTCCATAACGACCATAGGGATGTGGCGATACTCTTCGAGCATCGCCAGCACGGATTCCGGATACTCGGAGCACATTACCAGCAGGCCGTCAACGCGCTTCTGCGCCATCATCGACAGGTAGGCGCGCTGTTTTTCAATGCTGTTCCACGCGTTGCCCAGAATCAGGGTATAGCCTTTCTGGAAGCAGTTTTTTTCAACCGCTTCAATGATCTCGGCAAAATAGGCCGCTTCACTGCTGGTCGCCAGCAATCCAATGGACTTGGTGTGATTAACCTTAAGGCTACGCGCGACCGCACTTGGCGAATAGTGCAGCTCCTTGATCGCTGCCCAGACGGCGTTGCGCGTCTCTTCCGCCACAAAGCGGGTTTTGTTAATTACATGTGATACGGTTGTAGTGGAAACGTTTGCGCGTTTTGCTACGTCTTTAATTGTTGCCATTAAATGTCACTCCAGACCATATCCTAAGCTCCTGAAAAACTTGAAGGTAAACGTTTGCCTTCTCTCACCCTTATCACGCAATCTTGAATTGCGGCACGCCGGGAAAACGACACGGGACGTCAGGAGGGGGTCAATGGCCGGTACGCTAATAAATTTAGCGTGGAATTTTGTCCTATCTTGATGAAAAGGGGAAGAGGTAAAGTGGTTATCAGTATAAATCCAGGAAGATTTTTGACGTAATCTGTGCAAAAATGAGCAAGCTCACTTTTCGTGTGGGGATTAAAAGGAGAAAAATTGATGAGTTCCGATCTTAAGTTTTCGCTGTTCACCACCGTTGTTGTGCTGGCTCTGATTGTTGCGGCCGGTCTGACGGCTGCGCTGCACTGATTTACGCGGAGGGAGAGCCTTCTCCCTCCCGACTCCCCGGATTGTTACTTCTCTGGCAAAAAACTTTTGCCATTTTGTTAACTTCTCATTTTTTGTGATTGATGTCATGCTTTCCGCTTCATTGTTCTGTGTCACCACATGACACGGCATCCGGAGTTGACGCATGAAAATCAATTTTCCCCTGCTTGCCCTGGCGATTGGCGCTTTTGGGATTGGCACCACTGAATTCTCCCCGATGGGGTTACTGCCTGTCATCGCCCGCGGCGTGGACGTCTCGATCCCTGCGGCAGGCATGTTGATCAGCGCCTACGCTATCGGCGTGATGGTGGGAGCGCCGCTGATGACGCTTCTCCTTTCTCATCGCGCGCGCCGCAATGCGCTGATTTTCCTGATGGCGATTTTCACCCTCGGCAACGTGCTTTCGGCCATTTCGCCGGACTACACCACGCTGATGCTGTCGCGTATTCTGACAAGCCTCAACCACGGCGCGTTCTTTGGGCTGGGGTCGGTCGTGGCGGCAAGCGTGGTGCCAAAACATAAGCAGGCGAGCGCCGTGGCCACCATGTTTATGGGTCTGACCATCGCTAACATCGGCGGTGTTCCTGCGGCAACCTGGCTGGGAGAAGCGATCGGCTGGCGTATGTCTTTCCTGGCGACGGCCGGGCTGGGCGTGGTCGCGATGGTGGCATTGTTCTTCTCCCTGCCGAAAGGCAGCGCCGGAGAACGTCCGGAAGTGCGTAAGGAGCTGGCGGTGCTGATGCGCCCGCAGGTGCTTTCCGCGCTGCTTACCACCGTTCTCGGGGCTGGGGCGATGTTTACCCTCTATACCTATATTTCACCGGTACTGCATGACATTACCCACGCAACGCCTCTCTTTGTGACCGCGATGCTGGTGCTGATTGGCGTGGGCTTCTCGATCGGTAACTATCTCGGCGGGAAATTTGCCGACCGTTCCGTGAGCGGGACGCTGAAGGGCTTCTTAACCCTGCTGATTGTCATCATGATTGCCATTCCGTGGCTGGCGCGTAACGAGTTTGGCGCCGCGATGGCGATGGTCGTCTGGGGTGCAGCAACGTTCGCCGTGGTGCCACCGCTGCAGATGCGCGTGATGCGTGTTGCGCATGAAGCGCCGGGCCTCTCATCCTCGGTCAATATCGGTGCCTTTAACCTGGGCAATGCGCTCGGTGCGGCGGCCGGTGGGGCCGTGATTTCAGGTGGTCTGGGATACAGCTTTGTGCCGGTGATGGGGGCAATCATTGCCGCGCTCGGCCTGCTGTTGGTGATGATGTCGGGGCGTAAACAGCCAGAAGCAGCCTGCGCTGCGGAATAAACCAAAAACGCAGAAGGGCGAACCCTTCTGCGTGTCTTTTACGCGGCGAAGTTCTTCGCCACAAAGTCCCAGTTAACCAATGCCCAGAAGTGTTCCAGGTAGTTTGGGCGCGCGTTACGGTAATCGATGTAGTAAGCGTGTTCCCATACGTCCACGGTCATCAGCGGCTTCGCGCTGGTGGTCAGCGGGGTGCCCGCGTTAGAGGTGGATACGATAGCCAGTTTGCCATCCGCCTCTTTAACCAGCCACGTCCAGCCTGAACCGAAGTTCTTGATGGCGGCATCGGTGAATTTCGCCTTGAAGTCCGCGAAGCTGCCAAAGGCGGCGTTGATGGCGGTAGCCAGTTCACCGGCAGGTTCACCACCGGCATTCGGCGCCAGGCAGTGCCAGTAGAAGGTGTGGTTCCACACCTGAGCGGCGTTGTTGAATACGCCACCCTCAGAGCTGCGGACGATCTCTTCCAGCGTTTTGCCTTCAAAATCGGTGCCCTTGATCAGGTTGTTCAGGTTGGTGACGTAAGTCTGGTGATGTTTGCCGTAGTGATATTCCAGGGTTTCCGCAGAAATGTGCGGTGCCAGGGCGTCTTTTGCATACGGTAGTGCAGGTAATTCGAACGACATTGCTTCTCTCCTTATTGTATTTTGCGTTGCCAATAACCACACAGACAACAAGGACAGGATAGCAAATTGAAAGGGTATGCAAAAGAGGAACTTACCCTGCCACGGGTGTGGCAGAGCAGGGGTTAGCGAATGGTTTTCGGCGTCATCACGCGGCGTGCGCCGACGTAGTGGCGTACCCAGTAGTCTTCACTGAGAGAGGTGATCTGAATATCCTGACCGCTACGTGGAGACTGGATGAATTTTCCGTTGCCGACATAGACGCCAACGTGGTCAGCCGTCCCGCGGCCCTGGGTGCGGAAGAACACCAGATCGCCATTTTCCAGCTCACCGCGGTCAACCGGTGAGGCATCGCGCAGGTGGTACATTTCGTTGGCGGTGCGCGGAATGCGGAACTTGACCAGATCTTTATAGGCGTAATAGACGAGGCCGCTGCAGTCAAAACCGGTACGCGGCGAAGTCCCACCCCAGTGATAAGGTTTGCCAATCTGCCCCATCAGCTTATTCATTGCGGTTTTTTGCGCTTTCTGTACGCGCACTTTATGCACTTCCGCAATTTTCGTGACCTTCGTGCATTTCGCCTTATGGCCTTTACGCGTGATGCATTTTTCAGTAACGAGGTTAGCGGCGGTTTGCGAAGCTTTACTTTTGGCAGAGTGGGCAGTGCGGGAAGGTTTTGTTTTCGTTTTGCTGGAAGCGGTCTGTTTCGTCTGAGCCGGTGTTTTTTTCTTGTCGTTCTTAGCGGTGGTTTTTTTCTTACGTTCTGTGGCTTTCACCAGATGGTTTTTTTGTACAGCAGAATGCCGCGCCTGCTGAGAGGCGTTTGCCACTGGCGTGAAAGTGAGTGAAGTAAACAGTAAAGCACAGAGCGTGATCGAGATTTTATTTATCCGCGCCACTGGGCAGTCCCCTGATAAATGCAGGTCATCAATAATACCCGCGTGTGATTTACAAAGCCCGTCGATTCTAATCTATAAAAAGCCAGAAAGTTAATAGCATTTTTCAATCTACAATCGTGTTTCGTTAGCAAGTGCAAAAAAATTCATCGTTCTGTCGCACATTTGCCCGCTCCCTAAGCAAAACCCTGAATGCGGCAGGGGTAAACACCATTTGCAATGCAACTTTTCGTGACTCGGGGTAGAATGTATAAACGTGACAAAAATGTTATTTTCCGATGCCAGTCTGAACCGCTACAATGTCAGACGAATGCCGTAACAGAAGTTAAAGGAAGCAAGACATGAGCACCACTATTGAAAAAATCCAGCGCCAGATCGCTGAAAACCCGATTCTGCTGTATATGAAAGGTTCTCCGAAGCTGCCAAGCTGCGGCTTCTCCGCACAAGCGGTTCAGGCGCTGTCAGCCTGTGGTGAGCGTTTTGCTTACGTTGATATCCTGCAGAATCCGGACATACGCGCTGAGCTGCCTAAGTACGCTAACTGGCCGACTTTCCCACAGCTGTGGGTTGACGGCGAACTGGTTGGCGGCTGCGATATCCTGATTGAAATGTATCAGCGCGGCGAACTGCAGCAGCTGATCAAAGAGACGGCGGCGAAGTATAAAACGGAAGAGCCGGACGCAGAGTAATTTTCTGCGCAAATAAAAAAGCGACCAGATAAGGTCGCTTTTTTTTATTCTTCGCTGTCACCCATCGGCAGCGGCCAGCCGCCAAGACGCTTCCAGCGGTTGACGATCTCACAGAACAGCTCTGCGGTGCGCTCCGTATCGTATAGAGCGGAGTGCGCCTGCGTTCCGTCGAACGGAATGCCAGCCGTAATGCAGGCTTTAGATAACACCGTTTGTCCCAGCGCCAGGCCGCTCAATGCGGCGGTGTCGAAGGTGACAAAAGGGTGGAAGGGGTTGCGTTTGAGCGACGCGCGCTCCGCGGCAGCCATGGTAAAGCTGTGATCGAAGGTGGCGTTATGGGCCACCATAATGGCGCGGCTGCAGTTGCTCTCTTTCATGCCTTTACGCACCATTTTAAAAATGGCGTGCAGCGCATCATATTCACTGACGGCACCGCGCAGCGGGTTATGCGGATCGATACCGTTAAACGCCAGCGCTTCCGGCTGTAAGTTTGCCCCTTCGAAAGGTTCAACGTGGAAATGCAGCGTGGTGTCCGGTGTAAGCCAGCCCTGTTCATCCATCTTCAGCGTGATGGCGGCAATTTCGAGCAGCGCATCGGTTTTAGCGTTAAATCCGGCTGTTTCTACATCAATGACAACGGGATAAAAACCACGAAAACGGTCGCACAGACCGCTAAATTGAGCGTTATCGGACATCAGGGTCTCTTACATGGGGAAAAAGCAGAGCGCATTATGGCAAATTTTGCGGGGTGATGCAGTAAAACTACGGGCGCACGTTGCGCCCTGAGGGATCAGTTGCCCAGACCGCGACCGGCGTCTTTGGCTTCAATCAGCTCGATTTTGTAACCGTCCGGATCTTCCACAAACGCAATCACGGTGGTGCCGCCTTTTACCGGGCCCGCTTCGCGCGTGACGTTACCGCCATTTTTGCGAATGCGTTCGCACGCATCGGCCGCGTTATCCACTTCCAGCGCGATATGGCCGTAGGCCGTGCCCAGCTCATAGCTGTCAACGCCCCAGTTGTAGGTCAGCTCGATCACTGCTTCATCCGTTTCCGGGCCGTAACCCACGAACGCCAGCGAGTATTTGTATTCCGGGTTTTCGCTGGTGCGCAGCAGCTTCATGCCCAGGACGTTAGTGTAGAAATCGATAGAACGTTGCAGGTCGCCAACGCGCAGCATGGTGTGAAGTAGGCGCATAATTTCCTCATTAACCAATGGAATAAAAAAGCTTTTTGATCAGAAACGATGTTTTAGTATAGCGGCGAACTGTCGCCGCTATCAATGAACAATGGCGAGATTACAGTGAAGGGTAGTCGGTGTAGCCTTCCGCGCCGCCGCCGTAGAAGCTTTCCGGACGCTGCGGGTTGAGCGCTGCTTTTTTCTGCAGACGAGCAACCAGATCCGGGTTGGCGATGTAGTCACGGCCAAACGCGACGGCATCAATCAGCCCTTTATTAATCAGATCTTCGGCTTTCTCCGGCGTATACGCCCCTGCACCGATGATCACCCCGTGGAAACGTTCGCGCACTTTCTGACGGAAAGCCTCAGTGTATGGCTTGCCGCCGGCCCAGTCCGGCTCGGACATGTGCAGATAAGCGATGCCACGTTTAGCCAGTTCTTCGATCAGGTACAGTGCATCGGCTTCTTCGTTCGGACCGTTGTCGACGTTCTGGAAAGAACCGATTGGGGAAACGCGGATCCCGATACGATCCGGGCTCCACTCCTGACATACGGCATCAACCACTTCCAGTACCAGGCGAGCGCGATTTTCGACGCTGCCGCCGTACTGGTCGGTGCGATGGTTAGACGACGGTGACAGGAACTGGTGCAGCAGGTAGCCGTGCGCGGAGTGCAGCTCAATCAGGTCAAAACCGGCTTCACGAGCGTTGGCCACGGCCTGGCGGAAATCGTTAACAATCCCCGGGATTTCGTCCAGCTCCAGCGCGCGCGGCATAGAGGTATCCACGCGGATCGCGTTGCCGTTTTCATCGCGCAGGGAAGTACGGGTATTGGCGCTCAGGGCCGACGCAGAAACCGGTGCCTGACCGCCAGGCTGGATGCTGCTGTGTGAGATACGACCGGTATGCCACAGCTGGACCGCAATACGACCCTCTTCAGCGTGAACGCCTGCGGTAATTTTCTGCCATGCGGCGATCTGTTCCGGGCTGTGAAGGCCTGGCGCGCCCGCATAACCCTTCGCCTGAGCAGAAATCTGTGTGGCCTCCGTAATGATCAGGCCAGAGCTTGCGCGCTGACGATAGTATTCGCCCATCAGGGGGGTGGGGATGTCACCCGGCTCAATGCTGCGCAGACGGGTCAGCGGAGCCATAAACACGCGGTTTGGCGCCGTGACGGCACCCACTTTCAATGGGGTAAACAGTTTTTCAGCTGACATAAAGACTCCTGAGTAGACCAGTCGACTAGTAATAAGGTAAATAAAAAACGCCCGTTATACGCCTGGCGCAGTAATACTGTTTTTCACATGTGCCAGCGCGCTTTCCAGCGGCAGGGCACTGCGCGAAATTTTTGCCTGCAGGTTGGCTCCTAACCAGAGGGAGTAGAGCACCTGAGACTGCATTAAGGGGTCGCCGGAAAAGGCCAGCGTTTTTTCTTCGCGGCCTTTTTCCAGCGCCTGGGCCAGCAGGGCGATTACGCCGCGGGCACCCTTATCCATCGCCGAGCGCATATCTTCGGAAAGATCGCACACTTCGGCAGAAAGTTTGACCGTCAGGCATCCGCTGATAATGCCCTGCTGGCAGAACTGGTTCAGCGTTTCCTGATAGTAATTCAGAACACGATCCCGGTAGTTTCCCTCACCCGACGCAAAGTGGGTCGCCAGACGCTGGTGATAGCCAGCATAATGACGCTCCAGCATCGCCACGCCAAAGGCCTCTTTGGACCGGAAGTAGTGATAAAACGACCCCTTCGGTACTTCAGCGGTTTTTAATAACTCGCTCAACCCCATACCGGTAAACCCGCGATGCATGCAAAGCTGCTCGCCGGTTGCCAGTAGATGTTCGCGGGTATCGTGTTCAGTATTTCTGCTCATGGCCGCACTCTAATAGACCGTTCGGTCTAATGCAAGCGAGTTTACTGACGACATGCACTCAGTATATCCAGCTGCGGTTGATAAACCGTTGATTTCACGTCCATCATACCCAATACGGTTGAGAACAAATTGTCCTGGGAAACCGCATTTTTTGCTGCCTGGTCACGCAAACACTGTCCGTTGATGCCAAAGTTTTTTGCATAATCAGGTGACAGCCAGAACATAAACGGAATATGCGTTTGCTGCTCCGGCGCCAGCATGTACGGCGTGCCGTGCAGATAAATACCGCTTTCACCCAGTGATTCACCGTGATCCGAAAGGTAAATCAGCGCGGTGTTCATGCTTGCCTGTCGCGCTTTCAGCGCATCAATGGTTTTGCTGACCATGCTGTCGGTATAGAGGATAGTGTTGTCATAGGTGTTTACCAGCGCCTGATGGTCGCAATCCTGAATTTCATTGGTGTCGCAGGTTGGGGTGAATTTCCGGAAATTGTCCGGGTAACGGCGATAGTACGCCGGTCCATGACTCCCCATCAGGTGGATAACCAGCACCGTATCTTGCTTCACGCCATCCAGCACGTTGTCCAGACGGTAGAAGTTCACGTCGTCAATACAGGATTTATCTTTGCAGAACTGATCCAGATTCCACTGCGTCATATCGGTATGGGGGATGCGATCGCAGGCACCTTTACACCCGCCATCGTTGTCGCGCCACAGCAGATTGATTCCCGCATGCTTCAGCACATCGAGCAGACCTTCCTGATGGTGTGCAAGGTCGGCATCGTACTTGCTGCGCGTCATGCCGGAGAACATGCACGGAACGGAAACCGCGGTTTCAGTGCCGCATGAGGAGGCCTGCGGGAAGTTAATCACATCCTGCTTTTTTAGCTCCGGGTTGGTTTCACGATCGTAACCGTTCAGGGAGTAGTTTGCCGCGCGAGACGCTTCGCCGACGACAAGCACCAGAACGGTTTTCTTTTGTTGACCGGAAATCAGTGGCCCTTTATGGGCATCTTCACCAATCCGCACCAGCGTCTGATCGCCGGCAAACCAGCGCATCTTGCTGTACTTCACCACGGCGCTGACATAGTTCGCCGGAGTGACCATTTTGACGATGCTTTTGTTATTGCGGAAAAGCGACGCGTAATCTTTATAAAACAGCGCGGCAACCAGAATAATCACCAGCAGAGCGCCGAGCATCGCGGCAACCCGCGTCAGCAGGGCATACCACCATTTCCCGGTACGAATGTGGGTAAGAGCCAGCACCACCGAGGGAACAAGGCCTGCGATAACAATCCACAGAATCATCTGCGGGGTCACCAGGGCGGTCGCTTCCTGAGAGTTGGTTTCGAAGACGTTCACAATCATATTCTGATCGATCACCGCGCCGTAGGTGTACATAAAATACGTCGCAGCGGCGCAACCGATGGTTAAAACAATCAGCAGCGGTTTACGGATATACGGGATATTAAGCAGGCTAAAGACAATCACCCAGCCGCAAAACAGCACCAGCGGTACGGAGGCGGCAAAGAGGAAGTCGTGCAGATGGACTGGGCCGATGATGGCCCAGCTGCGCTGGATAAACAGCCCGTTGATTAACGTAAAGAAGAGAGCACAACCCAGAGTAAATTTAATGTCGTTACAGTGTAACTTTTTGATTGACCACATCGATCGGTAAACCTGTTATTGTCATGATGGGCCGAGTATAGAGAGGGAAGATTAGTGAAACCTTAATGCCACAAATCTGTGCTATAGGCCTTGCACGTGGCGCGTTTAGCGTCTTCACTGTAGGTGAGAGTGGCTATCTGGAGGTGAGTGTGGCAGAGCAGCTGGAGTTTTTCCCCATCCAGAGCCCGTGCCGGGGTATTTGTCAGGTGGATGAACGCGGATATTGCCGTGGATGCATGCGTACCCGTGACGAGCGTTTCAACTGGCAAAACTTTAGCGACACGCAAAAGCAGGAGGTACTACGCCTCTGTCGACAGCGCCTTCTGCGCAAAATACGCGCAAACAAAGCGGGTGAGACCGAAGAACCCCAGCAACCTTCACTTTTTTAACACGGTAATTGCGTATACTCATGACATCACGTCCTTGAGGAAAATGTTATGGTTCAGCGAATTACCCTTGCCCCCCAGGGGCCAGAATTCTCCCGTTTTGTGATGGGCTACTGGCGCCTGATGGACTGGAATATGTCTCCGCTCCAGCTGGCGAGCTTTATTGAAGAGCACCTCGATTTAGGCATCACCACGGTCGATCATGCTGATATTTACGGTGGCTACCAGTGCGAGGCCGCGTTCGGCGAGGCGCTTAAGCTGGTTCCGGCACTGCGCGATCGCATGGAAATTGTCACGAAGTGTGGGATTGCCACCACGGCAAAGCCGGAACACGCCCTCGGTCATTACATCACCGACAGCGCGCATATCATCAAGAGCGCCGAGCAGTCGCTGGTCAATCTGGCGACCGATCGTATCGACCTGCTGTTAATCCACCGCCCCGACCCGCTGATGGATGCTGACGAGGTGGCCGAAGCTTTCCTGAACCTGCATCAGAGTGGGAAAGTGCGTCATTTCGGCGTTTCTAACTTTACCCCGGCGCAGTTTGCGCTTCTTCAGTCTCGTCTGCCGTTTACACTGGCCACAAACCAGGTTGAGATCTCCCCGGTTCACCAGCCGCTGCTGCTGGATGGTACCCTCGATCAGCTACAACAGCTGCGCATTCGCCCGATGGCCTGGTCCTGCCTGGGGGGCGGACGCCTGTTTAATGATGATGAATTCCAGCCGCTGCGCAACGAGCTTGAGACGATCGCCCGCGAACTGAACGCGGAAAGCATCGAACAGGTGGTTTACGCGTGGATCCTGCGCCTGCCGTCAAAACCGCTGCCCATTATCGGTTCCGGCAAAATAGAACGCGTGCGTTCTGCACTGGCCGCTGAAGAGCTGCAGATGACCCGCCAGCAGTGGTTCCGCATCCGCAAAGCCGCTCTGGGTTACGACGTGCCATAAACCGCCAGAAGGTGACTTTCCGGTGAAATCTTTGCCCCTGGTATACACTTAAGGGGCAAAAAATAACCCGCGGAGGTCATATGAAGCGTTTTGCTCTGGCACTGATCACGCTGGTTGTTTGCGCAGGGGCGCAGGCAGCCAGCGACGAAGTGGAAATGAATCTCGTCACCCCACAAGGTGTGGGTCAGTCCATCGGAACGGTGAAAATCACGGAAACCGATAAAGGACTGGAGTTTGCCCCCAGCCTCAAAGCACTCCCGCCCGGTGAGCATGGTTTCCATGTTCATGCCAAAGGCAGCTGTCAGCCCGCTTTAAAAGAAGGTAAACCGTCGGCGGCGGAAGCGGCAGGGGGGCACCTCGATCCCCAGCATTCCGGTAAGCATGAAGGCCCGGATGGAATGGGGCATTTAGGCGATCTGCCCGTGCTGGTGGTCAATAACGACGGTAAAGCCACCGAACCCGTCGTCGCGCCGCGTCTGAAAAAGCTGGATGAGGTGAAAGGCAAAGCGCTGATGATCCATGTCGGCGGCGACAATATGTCCGATCGGCCTAAACCGCTTGGCGGCGGAGGGGCACGCTATGCGTGCGGCGTGATCTGATCCCCAATCGTTCCCGGCGGTGGTGCCTGCTCCAGCTGCGACAGCGAGCAGTGCAGCCGCCAGATTATCGAGGCCAAATCACGGGCTGCGGGCAGATGATGCTGTGCAAGCGTATCGCAGATCCGCTGCAGTTCATTCAGCGTGGTTGCCAGCGGGCGCTGCTGAACACCGCGTTCGCTCATCACATCGCGCAGCAGGGATATGCAAACATCACGAACCTGCGACAGCGGGTCGGAACGCGTTTCCCACCCGCGAAGCTGCCAGACCACGTGCGAGCAGTTCAACAGCACCACGCCCCAGCGCAGCAGCCAGCGCCGGGAAAGTGCGTCCTGGCTGCTGTTCAGCTGGCTGACGTGATGATAAACCAGCGATTCATATTCGTTTTCACTCATGTGTGGTTTACGGCTGAGCTGGTCGACAAACCCTCTGCGTAACTCCCGGATATGCCTGCGGCTCTTGCGTGCATCGGAGCCGGGACGCAACACCGCGAATGCCAGCCACGCCAGCCCCACGCCAAGGATCTTTGCCAGGTTGTCATTGAGAAAGTCGGCGTAATCATAAACCGGCGGATTCGTTACGGAGATAAACGAGCCCATAAAGACAATCAGCTGTCCCCAGAGGCCCGCCAGCTTCGGCATCTGCAGCTTCAGAAGCTGCATGGTGGTCAACAGGGGAAACAGGAACAGCAGGAACTGCCAAAGATCGCTTATCTGCACCATCAGGCCAAATTTCACCACGAAGCTGAACAGCGATAGCAGCACCAGCGTGCGCAACAGGAGATTCAGAGAGTTGAACGGCGATGCCGCGACGGAGTAAAGCACGCAGCTGATGGCGGCAAGCGTCAGGGCTGCCGTACCGGACTCCCACTGCGTGGTAATACTCCATGCTCCCACCAGCATCAGCGCGCAGAAGGTGCGAAAACCGCTCCACAACGCTTCAAGATAGTCGGTATGGCGTGCAAGTGCCGGGCTGCCGGGGACGTTGAACTCAGTCAATGGGGTCGCATTTTCGACGACCATAATCCAGCGGCTGCTGCGCAGGTACAGACGGCAGAAGTAGTTCAGGCGCTGCCAGAAGGCGCGATGGCGGTAGTCGTACTCATCAACAGGGGCGAGCGGGGCGATGATCTTCGCAACGGTGTAGATGTCCGCATCCGGGCGCGCAAGTGCCGCGAGCAGCGTTTCGATTACGGCACGGGTGTTATCCGGAGGCGTCGGCCAGTTGAGCAGCATCCGGCGCAGGCTGGATATGGCGCTGGTCATGCGCAGCTGCTGATGCAGCAAATAGTTAAGCAGGGTGTTCTGGCGGCGAAAGCGGTAGTGACTCCAGAACGCCTGAATACGCAACAGATTCATCGTCAGAATCTGTCCGATAACCTTTTCATGCGCGAGGCGGATATCGTCGCTGTTATCCGGTTGCCACAGCAGGCTCGCGTGTTCCAGTAGCCGGGTGTGCATGGTTTTTAGCGCAGTGATAAGCGCTGTGCCGTCGGATGTGCTGGGGAGGATCATCATCATGAAGCCGCCGCTGAGGATCCCGACAATCACTTCACAGACGCGCGCCTGGGCGATATTCCACAGCTCGGTGGTGTCGAGCACGTTAACTACCGGAAAGGCGATAATGGCGGCGGTATAGCCCGCCAGCTGAAAAGCGTAGGCGACGTTATTAGTAAAATGGGCGCAGGCCCAGGTACAGCCCCCCAGCCATGCCGCCATACTGAGCAGGAACAGCCACGGATCGTTCAGCGTATGCCCGGCGATAATTAACGCTGCGGTGGCGCCCAGCAGGCTGCCTGCGATACGGCCAAGGCTTTTACTGATCACCCCGCCCACCGTTGGGAAACTAACCACCGCCGCAGACGTCATCGCCCAGTAGGGCTCATCCAGGTTCAGGTAATAGGCGACGGTCAGCGCCAGACACATGGCAATGCCGTTACGCAGGGCGTAGCGCCACTGTGGGCGCGTCGCTTTCATCCACGGCGTGTTTTGCCAGGCGATCCCCTGCAGCTTCATTAACGGGTTCCGATGGAGACTGTGCAGGTGGTGCCGGACACCAGCGTAATGTCCTGCGGTAAACGGTCAAACTCCACGCGAACTGGAACGCGCTGGGCCAGACGTACCCAGGGCACGTTCGGCTTAATGTCCGGCACAAGACCTGAATCCGTTTCAACGCTTTGATCGTAAATGGCACGGCCAACGCTGGATACGTGACCCTGTAACCTCTGAGAGCCGCTGTAAAGCGTTATCGCGGCTGGCGAGCCCTCGCGAATATGCCGAAGCTTGGTCTCTTCGAAATAGCCCACGACGTAGAAGGAGTGACTGTCGACGAGGGCGAATATCGGTTGTCCCGTGGTGGCATAATTCCCCACGCGGGCGGAGAGGTTGGTCACCCATCCATCGACAGGTGCTGTAATCACGGTTTGGGTCAGCTGCCACTGCGCCTGCTTCAGCGTCGCCTCCGCCACGTTGACGTTAGCCTGCATTGCCTTGACGTTGATATTGGCGGTATCTAAGTCTTCCGCTGAGATGTAGTTTTGCGACAGGTGACGGCGGCGATTGGCCTCGTTGTTGGCCTTTGCCAGATCCGACTGGGCTTTTGCCAGCTGGGCCTGGGCGTTCAGAATCGCAATGTGGTACGGGGTATCGTCGATACGGAATAAAACGTCCCCCTTTTTGACAAACTGGTTATCCTTAACTAAAAGCGTTGTGATACTTCCCGACACCTGAGGAGTAATGCTGACCTGTTCAGCGCGAACTTTGCCGTCACGCGTCCAGGGCGACTGCATATAAAAATTCCACATCCACCACCCCGCAACCAGCGCGAGGGCAAGGACAAACAGGGTGGAAAAGTACTTTAGCGTTTTCAGAGACATATTCACCACACAGTCAAAACGGCAAGGCCCAGGCATACGGAAAGGGCAAACAGGGAAAGATCCATCAGCATGGGATGCCAGATTTCACCGGAGTACATCCAGTCGCGAAGCAGACGATGCGCGATGAGCCAGAGCAGAAAACCCACCAGAACGGCCTTAAACAGCGGAGGAAAATAGACTGACGCACCGAAGATCAGGTCCTGAAGGGGCAACCCCTCTGAGCGATGAAAAAACGTCACGGGCAGAAATCCTTTGCAGTGAACAGAATGCCGCGTTGGCTTGTCTTAGTATGATGAAGCATCACAATTCAGTGTTAGTCATACTTTTAAGTTCGATGAATGCAGTATTGCATTTGTTTTGGCAATACAAATGCTGCACACTATTCTAAAATCAGTATAATAACTTAGCAAGCTAATTATAAGGAGATGAAATTGGAATCGCCATTAGGTTCTGATCTGGCAAGGTTGGTACGCGTCTGGCGTGCTCTGATTGACCATCGCCTGAAACCTCTGGAACTCACACAGACGCATTGGGTCACGCTGCACAACATCCATCAGCTGCCGCCCGATCAGTCGCAAATTCAGCTGGCAAAAGCGATAGGGATTGAGCAACCGTCGCTGGTGCGCACGCTTGACCAGCTGGAAGAGAAGGGGTTGATCTCGCGTCAAACCTGCGCCAGCGATCGTCGCGCCAAGCGGATTAAACTCACCGAGAAAGCGGCGCCAATCATCACGGAAATGGAAGCCGTGATCACCAGGACGCGCGGTGAAATCCTGTCAGGCGTTTCACCCGCGGAGCTGGAAATGCTCATCAGCCTTATTGCTCGCCTAGAGCAAAACATCCATGAGCTGCATTCTCGCGACTAATAAACACGAAGGCCTTGCAGCAGCAAGGCCTTTTTTTATTTAAAGACGACCACACGATTACGTCCCGTCTCCTTCGCTTCATACATCGCTTTGTCGGCGTTTTCCACGCACGTTTCTGCGGCTATCGCGGGTGACGTCGCCGTATACACCCCCATGCTGATGGTGACTGGCTCCGGTAGTTGACCGCCGCTGCTGGTGTTATCGAAGCTGCTCAGATTTAACCGTATGCGCTCCGCCACCTGGTGCGCTGCTTCTGATGAGGTGTTGGCCAGCATCAGAACAAACTCCTCACCACCGATACGGGCCGCGATGTCCTGCGGGCGTACGGAATCCATCAGCAGGTTAGCGACAAACTGCAGGACTTTGTCGCCCAGAAGATGCCCATAGGTGTCGTTGATGCGCTTGAAGCGATCGAGATCGCTTACGATGACGGAAACAGGCCGGCTGGGTTTGGCGATATCCAGCGCCTGCTTCAATGTTTCATAAAAATAGCTGCGGTTATAAAGGCGCGTCAGCGGGTCGCGAATTGAGTTCTGGTACGACTGCTGATACTTGACGTGCGAGTCGCGATACAGCCTGAAAACATCGTAGAGCAGAACAAAAATGAGCAGCAGCGTGGCGACAGTCTCAAATAAGCGGGCGCGATACCAGGAGATATCTTCGACATTTCCACCCGCTAACAGCATTGTGAGCGTGACGATATAGCAGACGCACAGAAAATTACCGCCCACCCAGAATAAGTTGCGTATGCGCGTAATAAACATCAGCGTTCCTAATGTCACCACCCAGAGTGCAATTAATGCAATATTAATGAAGTGGCTCCAGAGAACCATAAACTCACGGGTTTCATTATCCACCAGATCAATGGATAAAAATGAAGAGTGACTGGAATACATCCAGGCCAACCCTACTGCAAAGACGGTAAAGAGAAACTCGCCGCCCACAATAAGGATATGCGCCAGTCGTGAAAGAGGACAATTGCGCGTGGTATAGAGTATTGCCGAAACGATTATTAGCAACGCCATTAAAAGATGGCGGAACATATAGAAGATCATCGCATCGTTGTAGTTTACAGCGTTGAACTGATAGAGGTCCAGCCAGGCGGGAAAGCAGGACAACGTTCCGACCATCAGCGATGCCGCCCCGGCAAAGGCAAAAGCGATCGCTACCAGATACAACCGTTTTCGGTCACACCAGTATTTCATTGCCATAAAGAAGGCAATAAATAGGTTAAACACCAGCAAAAAAATGGTGAGCGTAGGGAACAAATGAGACGAGAAGCTAGGTACCCATTCGGCAATTTTCGAAAACAGGGCGTGTAATATGCCAATGACAACAATACAACCCAGACAGAACGAGGTATAACGACCCTTTACGGAATGATGATTAGAAAACATATACGTTTTTAATGGCTTTATAATGAATTAAGGTGAGGTAATTGCGAGAGTTTAATCAATTAGCCTGCTAAATACTTTGCGCAAAAACAATATATGATGTGGTTAAAAATTGGCGGGGTGAATTTATTTTGTAAATATATTTGTGGGAGTGATATATATTGTAAATGGATGTGGTCCGATGACCACATCCATTTCAATTAACGTGGAGAAACGGTCACCTGGCTTCCGTTGCTTGCCAGAACGACGCGCTGGCCTGCAGAGAAGCGAGTGTTGCCTTGTTTCTGGACAACCATGATAGTGCTGCCATCGTCTTTACGAATTTCCAGCTCTACGCCCTGAGTTTTGTTCATTGCGCCCTGAACGCCCTGGCCAGCTACACCACCTGCAACGGCGCCTGCGGCCGTCGCCAGCGAGCGGCCAGTGCCACCGCCGACGGTATTGCCCAGGAAACCACCCAGGACGGCACCGCCGATTGCGCCCATCACGTTGTTTTCATCACCACCCTGGATCTGTACAGGGCGTGCGTTAACAACGGTACCGTAAGTTACGTTCTGAACCTGTTTCGCTTCAGAAGCGCTGTAAACGTCGCCAGAGAGTGAACTGTCATTCACACAGCCAGCCAGAGTTAAACCAATCAGCGAAACGCCCAGTACACGTAAAATCATTTGAATCTCCTGTTCACCAAAAACGCCCGGTTGGGGCATCCGTTATGGCTAAATTATATGGCATAAGGAGCCATAGTTCATATCTTTGCACTAACAATAAGAAAATTGTACTTGAATTTGACTTAACGAGAGATAAACAGGAACCGCCCGCGTTACGCGTCTGACATTGTTAAAAAATATTATCGCCGGATGGCAAAGCTGCGCCGTTTATGGTTGAGTGGGTATCCTTAGCCCACGCAACGTAAGGAAAGCGCATGAAATCGGGTCGCTACATTGGTGTGATGTCAGGCACCAGTCTGGATGGGGTAGATGTCGTTCTGGCCGCCATTGACGAAAACATGGTGGCACAGCAGGCGAGCCTGACCTGGCCAATCCCCATTTCACTGAAAGAGGATATTCTGAGCATTTGTCAGGGGCAGCAGCTGACCCTCTCCCAGCTTGGACAGCTTGATGTTCGCCTGGGGGCGCTGTTTGCGGATGCGGTGTTGGCTTTAATGCAGAAAGAACATCTTCGCCCGCAGGATGTGGTGGCCATCGGGTGTCATGGACAAACGGTCTGGCATGAACCAGGAGGAGATGCCCCGCATACGCTGCAAATCGGTGATAACAACCAGATTGTGGCGAAGACGGGCGTGACGGTGGTTGGCGATTTCCGTCGTCGCGATATCGCCCTTGGCGGACAGGGCGCGCCACTGGTGCCTGCGTTCCATCAGGCGCTACTGGCGCACCCTTCAGAACGTCGTATGGTGCTCAACATTGGTGGGATCGCCAATCTGTCGATGCTGATCCCGGGGCAGCCGGTGCGCGGCTACGATACCGGCCCGGGCAATATGCTGATGGATGCCTGGATCTGGCGTCAGTGCGGTCAACCTTATGATAAAAACGCGGAGTGGGCGAGCGAGGGTAAGGTGATTATCCCGCTGCTGCAGTCCATGCTGAGCGACCCTTATTTTGCCTTACCGGCACCGAAAAGTACGGGGCGTGAATACTTCAACTTTGGCTGGCTTGAGCGCCAGCTGGCATCATTCCCGGCGCTTGCACCGCAGGATGTCCAGGCGACGCTTGCCGAGCTCACGGCCGTGTCGATTTCCGAACAGGTGCTCCTC
Source organism: Enterobacter sp. 241F3 (assembly GCF_034106785.1). Lineage (NCBI taxonomy): Bacteria > Pseudomonadati > Pseudomonadota > Gammaproteobacteria > Enterobacterales > Enterobacteriaceae > Enterobacter > Enterobacter sp. 241F3. The sequence goes on along the minus strand of NZ_JAWNDD010000001.1, from coordinate 514,384 downwards.
AGCGGCGGATGCGAACGCCTGCTGGTGTGCGGCGGGGGAAGCCGTAACCCGCTGGTGATGGCGCGTCTTGCGGGGCTACTGCCGGGTACCGAAGTGTCTACGACCGATGAGGCTGGCATCAGCGGGGATGACATGGAGGCGCTGGCTTTCGCCTGGCTTGCCTGGCGCACCATTGCCGGGCTGCCGGGTAATTTGCCGTCGGTAACCGGTGCTCGCGAGGCGAGCGTTCTTGGAGCGATTTTCCCGGCGAATCCGCGTCATAATCAGAGTTAACTGAAATTCAGCGCGGTGCGTCGCCGTTAGAATGGAACGAAACAGGAGGGCGGACATGCCCTCCAGGACCAGGAAAGTCTTCGGAATACGCCCATGAAAAAACTTCTTCTTATTGCCGCTCCTTTGTTGCTGTCAGGATGCAGCGTCTACAACCAGCTCCTTGAGCGCATGCAGACCGATACGCTGGAGTATCGCTGCGACGAAAAACCGCTGACCGTGAAGCTGAACAATCCACGCCAGGAAGCCAGTTTTGTTTACGACAATAAATTGCTTACGCTGAAGCAGGGCATGTCAGCCTCAGGCGCCCGCTACACCGACGGTATCTATGTCTTCTGGTCGAAAGGCGACAGCGCCACGGTCTACAAACGCGACCGCATTGTGCTGAACAATTGCCAGCTTGAAAATCCGAAGCGTTGAGATTTTTACAGGGGCGGCGCACAATAGCGCCACCCACTCTCAATGTCAGCTAACGCCATGTCAGATAACGACGAACTGCAGCAAATTGCGCATCTGCGCCGTGAATACACCAAAGGCGGCCTGCGTCGCCAGGATCTTCCCGCTGAACCCCTCGTGCTTTTTGAACGCTGGCTGAAACAGGCCTGCGAAGCGAAACTCGGCGACCCCACGGCCATGGTTGTCGCGACGGTGGATGAAAACGGTCAACCCTATCAGCGCATCGTATTGCTCAAGCATTATGACGAGAAAGGACTGGTGTTCTACACCAACCTTGGCAGCCGCAAAGCGCACCATCTGGAAAACAATCCGCGTATCAGCCTGCTGTTCCCGTGGCACATGCTGGAACGTCAGGTCATGGTGACCGGCAGAGCGGAACGTCTTTCGACGCTGGAAGTGGTGAAGTATTTCCACAGCCGCCCGCGTGACAGCCAGATTGGCGCCTGGGTATCAAAACAGTCGAGCCGCATTTCTGCCCGCGGCGTGCTGGAAAGTAAATTCCTGGAGCTGAAGCAGAAGTTCCAGCAGGGTGAAATCCCGCTGCCGAGCTTCTGGGGTGGTTTCCGCATCCCGATAGATCAGATTGAGTTCTGGCAGGGGGGCGAACATCGCCTGCACGACCGCTTTTTATACCAGCGCGAGAATGGCGGCTGGAAAATCGACAGACTGGCACCGTAATCCCCGAAATTTGTTGATTTAAGCGCTAGCGCACGCCGCGCTTGCGCTTTATTCTATGGGTCCTTTCGCATCAGGCGAAAAGTCGTGTACCGGCAAAGGTGCAGTCGTTTATACATGGAGAATTTGATGGCAAGCAGTAACTTGATTAAACAATTGCAAGAGCGGGGCCTCGTGGCCCAGGTGACGGACGAGGAAGCGTTAGCAGAGCGACTGGCGCAAGGCCCGATCGCGCTCTATTGCGGCTTCGATCCCACCGCTGACAGCTTGCATTTGGGGCATCTTGTTCCATTGTTATGCCTGAAACGCTTCCAGATGGCGGGCCATAAGCCTGTTGCCCTGGTGGGCGGCGCGACCGGTCTGATTGGTGACCCAAGCTTTAAAGCCGCTGAGCGTAAACTGAACACCGAAGATACCGTGCAGGAGTGGGTGGATAAGATCCGCAAACAGGTTGCGCCGTTCCTCGACTTCAACTGTGGTGATAACGCCGCGATTGCCGCCAACAACTACGACTGGTTTGGCAGCATGAACGTGCTGACCTTCCTGCGTGACATCGGCAAACACTTCTCTGTTAACCAGATGATTAACAAAGAGGCCGTGAAGCAGCGTCTGAACCGTGACGACCAGGGTATCTCCTTTACCGAGTTCTCCTACAACCTGCTGCAGGGGTATGACTTTGCCTGCCTGAACAAACTGCACGGCGTTTCCCTGCAGATTGGCGGTTCTGACCAGTGGGGCAACATCACCTCCGGTATCGATCTGACCCGTCGTCTGCACCAGAACCAGGTGTTTGGTCTGACCGTTCCGCTGATTACCAAAGCAGACGGCACCAAATTTGGTAAGACTGAGGGCGGCGCGGTATGGCTCGATCCGAAGAAAACCAGTCCGTACAAATTCTACCAGTTCTGGATCAACACGGCGGATGCCGATGTTTATCGCTTCCTGAAGTTCTTCACCTTCATGGATATCGCAGAGATCAACGCGCTGGAAGAAGAAGATAAGAACAGCGGTAAAGCGCCACGCGCGCAGTACGTGCTGGCGGATGAAGTGACCAAACTGGTTCACGGTGAAGAAGGTCTGGCCGCGGCAAAACGCATTACCGCTAGCCTGTTTAACGGCACCCTGAGCGATCTGAGCGAAGCGGACTTTGAACAGCTGGCGCAGGACGGCGTGCCAATGGTTGAGATGGAGAAAGGGGCTGACCTGATGCAGGCGCTGGTGGACTCTGAACTGCAGCCTTCCCGCGGTCAGGCGCGTAAAACCATCGCGTCTAACGCGATCACCATCAACGGTGAGAAACAGGCCGACCCGGAATACACCTTCGTTGACGGCGATCGTCTGTATGGCCGTTACACCCTGCTGCGTCGCGGCAAGAAAAACTACTGCCTTGTCTGCTGGAAGTAATTAACAGTCTCCAGGGGCGTGGGAAACCACGCCCCTTTTGTTTTTTCAGGGTTTGGTAAGAAAATAATGAAGAACATCCTCGCCATTCAGTCCCACGTCGTTTTTGGACATGCTGGCAATAGCGCAGCGGAATTCCCGATGCGTCGCCTCGGCGCCAACGTCTGGCCCCTCAATACCGTCCAGTTTTCCAATCACACGCAGTACGGCAAATGGACCGGCTGCGTGATGCCGCCTTCGCACCTTACCGAGGTTGTGCAGGGCATTGCCGATATCGACCAGCTCAAGCGCTGTGATGCCGTACTGAGCGGTTATCTTGGTTCAGCGGAGCAGGGGGAGCATATCCTCGGCATCGTACGCCAGGTGAAAGCCGCAAATCCGTCGGCAAAATACTTCTGCGACCCGGTTATGGGTCATCCGGAAAAAGGCTGCATCGTGGCGCCAGGCGTTGCGGAGTTCCACGTCCGCCACGCTCTGCCCGCCAGCGATATCATTGCGCCAAACCTGGTAGAACTGGAGATCCTCTGCGAGCATCCGGTTAACAGCGTAGAAGAGGCAGTAACTGCATCTCGCGAGCTGATCGCGCAGGGGCCTGAGGTTGTGCTGGTAAAACATCTCGCACGCGCAGGGCTAAGTCAGGATCGCTTTGAGATGCTGCTGGTGACGAAAGACGATGCCTGGCACATCAGCCGTCCGCTGGTGGATTTTGGCAAACGCCAGCCGGTGGGCGTGGGGGATGTGACCAGCGGCCTGCTGCTGGTGAAATTACTTCAGGGGGCAACGCTGCGCGATGCGCTGGAGCATGTGACTGCGGCAGTATACGAAATTATGATGGCGACGAAAGAGATGCAGGAATATGAGTTGCAGGTGGTTGCGGCACAGGATCGTATCGCGAAGCCGGAGCACTATTTCAGCGCCACACGGCTTTAAACGATACCGGGTGGCGCTGCGCGTGAGGGGCTGTGAATTTTGTAGGCCGGGTAAGCGCAGCGCCACCCGGCAACAGAGGCCGCTCGGTTAGTTCAACCCTTCCGCTTTCAGCGCCGCAGCCACCGCAGGACGCTCTGAAACGCGTTTCATATACGATGCAATGTGGTCTAACCCTTCCAGATTCAGCTTAACCGCACGAGCCCAGCGCAGCACGGTGAACAGATACGCATCGGCAATCGTGAAGCGCGACCCGCCAATCCACTGTTCGTCTTTCAGCGATTCGTTAACGTACTGCAGCTTTTTCTCAAGAAGCGCACGCAGGGTCGGCTTAAACTCTTCCGGCGTATCCGGGCGGAACAGGGGGGTAAACCCTTTGTGCAACTCGGTGGCAATGTAGTTCAGCCATTCCAGCGTCTTATAGCGAGAAATGGTACTGACCGGTGCCAGCAGCTGGCGATCGGGCACGCTATCGGCCAGGAACTGCATAATCGCCACGCCTTCGGTCAGCAGAGTACCGTCATCCAGCAGGAGCGCCGGAACTTGTCCTTTCGGGTTAATGGCAAGAAAGTCATCGCCATTTTCCAGGCGCTTTTTCATCAGATCAACGCCATCCAGCGTGAAATCTTTGCCGCTCTCGCGCAGGGTGATATGGGAAGCAAGAGAGCACGCGCCCGGTTTGTAGAACAGTTTCATCGGTAACTCCTTTTTGCTGAGGTTTCAGCTATGTTAGTGCGCGAACGGCTAAAAAAAAAGCCGCTAATGCATTAGCGGCTTCTGTTCAGTCGTTTCTCAATAATCTTACGCAGTAGCGGTTTTGGTCGCTTCAGCCGTCTTGTCGTCGTCCTGAGTCATACGATTCAGTTTCGGCGCGGTCAGCAGCATCAGCGCAGCGATCACCGCTGTCGCGATACCAATCTGCATGAACACGGTACCGTAGACGTTCAGGGAGACCAGTGGGTCAGTGACGTTTTCAGGCACAGCCATCAGGTTCGCAATTTTACCCGCAATGATTGCCGCACCGGCAGTGGTCAGGAACCAGCTACCCATAATGAAGCCCATCAGACGCTGCGGCACCAGCTGTGCAACCATCGCCAGACCCAGACCGGAGATCATCAGTTCGCCGATAGACTGCAGCGCGTAGCTCAGGATCAGCCAGTTAACGGAGACGATGCCTGCTTCAGTGGCAAACTTGGTACCCAGCGGCAGCACCAGGAACGCGCCTGAGCACAGTACCATACCGATTGCGAACTTGTGCGGCATTGGCAGACGGTCACCCATCTTGTTATAGATAGCGGCCAGAATCGGGCTACCAATCATGATCCAGAACGGGTTCAGCGCCTGATACTGCTCCGGCTCGAATGCGATGCCCAGAATAGAGTGCTCAACGTTACGAATGGCGAAGAAGTTCAGTGAGGTTGGCATCTGGCTGTACAGCACGAAGAAGATAATCGCTTCCAGCATCAGAATGAACGCCACAATCATCTTACGACGGGCAGCACCCTGCATGGCGAACGCTTCTTTCGCAAAGATAACCACGATACCCAGTGCAACTACGCCCAGAACGGCACGAGCGATACCCTGGTTGTGCAGTAGCCAGGTGGCGATTGCCGCGAGGACAACAACGCCCACGATAGTCGCCAGCAGTTTGCCCATGTGTACAGGCTCGAAGTCAGGTTTTGAACCGTAGTCTTTAACCCAGCTGCGGCAGAACAGGAAGTTCACAACGGTGATCAGCATACCCACGAAGCTCAGCGCAAACGCCACGCTCCAGCCGAATTTCGCGGCGAGCCATGGGGTTGCCAGCATCGAGAAGAATGAACCGATGTTGATGGACATGTAGTACATGGTAAATGCACCGTCCAGACGCGGGTCATCTTTGCTGTAGCAGGTAGAGAGAAGGGAAGACGGGTTCGCTTTGAACAGACCGTTACCCACGGCGATCGTCGCCATGCCCATATACACGACAGCGGCATCGTGCCCTGACCATGCCACCAGACCATAGCCAATTGCCAGTACAATAGCGCCCAGCATAATGACGCGCTTAGTACCCAGAACTTTATCACCCAGCCAGCCGCCGATAGCAACCAGACCATAGACAAGGGCACTGAAGGAGGAGAACAGCGTGATGGAATCAGCTTCAGACATACCCAGCTGTTTGACCAGGTAAACCGCCATGATCCCTTGCAGGCCGTAATAACCAAAACGCTCCCATAACTCGATAGAGAAGATGAGATAAAACGCTTTAGGCTGTTTAAAAGCGTTAAGACTCACGCTTTCATCTGTTGGTTTATTGTTTGCAGTAGACACATATACCTCTTTTTTTACATCCCATATTAACGGGGGTGTTCATAGCGTGATGGCCGTAGTCCATACGCCTTATAGTTATATTGGGAGGAGAAACGGCGGGTAATGTTCACTATCCTGCCCCATCTGGCAATACGTTTGTAATAATCTGTTACATATATCTGAAGTGGTATAATCGTCGGTTCATGCAAATGTTATTCAGCGTTAAATTTTATACGATGTATAAAGGTAGTTTTTTCGACTGGCAGAGCCCCGTCAGGACCGGTGTTTGGCGATATGTTCTGCTATTTGCCGCTTCTGGCAGTGATATAGCCCATATTCTGAAAAATAGATGGTCTTATCGTCGGCAAAAAAAGAAGAGTGTCTTGTCAGACAAAGGGTTTAAGTTGATTTTGACAACAAAAATACAACATGAAGTTATCAGGGTGATCGCGATCACAGATGTATAGAAATTTTTGGCTATGAAAAAACTATTAACCTGTTTGAGCGTTAAACAACCGAAGAAGTGACAGGTGAGGGTAAACGAAAGGCGGACAAATAGCGGGCAAAAGAAGGGCTTCTGGTAACCCTTATTTTGGTAAGGGATTGTGACATTCAGGGATACACTTTTTCTTTGTATTCGCAGAGATCTTCAATAATACAGGAGCCGCAGCGAGGCTTACGGGCAATACACGTGTAACGACCGTGCAGAATCAGCCAGTGATGGCAATCAACCTTAAACTCAGCCGGAACCACTTTAAGCAGCTTCTCTTCGACCTGCTCGACATTTTTCCCCGGCGCGAAGTTGGTCCGGTTAGACACGCGAAAAATATGCGTATCTACGGCAATAGTGGGCCAGCCAAACGCGGTGTTGAGCACCACGTTGGCAGTCTTACGCCCCACCCCCGGTAAGGCTTCCAGCGCGGCGCGATCTTCCGGCACTTCGCCTCCATGCTGTTCCAGCAGGATCCGGCAGGTCTTAATGACGTTCTCGGCTTTGCTGTTAAACAGGCCGATGGTTTTGATATACGACTTCACGCCTTCCACGCCCAGCTCCAGCATGGCCTTCGGCGTATTGGCGACTGGATAGAGTAGGGCGGTGGCTTTATTGACGCTCACGTCGGTAGCCTGTGCGGAGAGCAACACGGCGATCAGCAGCTCAAACGGGGAGGTAAAATTCAGCTCCGTCGTCGGGTGCGGGTTCTCGTCCCGCAGACGGGTCAGGATCGCAATGCGCTTTTCTTTATTCATGAAGCCTTCTCGGGTGTCCCTTCCAGAACGCTGCGCTCAGCCGCGCGGCGCTTACGTTTCTCATCAATCAGGTATTTTATCGCCAGCATCATGCCAAGGCCAATAAACGCGCCGGGCGGCAGCATCGCCAGCAGGAACGGCGTATCGGTGTGGAACACTTCAACGCGCAGGGCTTTGGCCCAGCCGCCCAGCAGGGCATCTGCGCCGTCGAACAGCGTACCGTTGCCGAGGATTTCGCGCAGAGAGCCCAGCACGAACATGGCGCAGGTGGCGCCCATGCCTATGGAAAAACCGTCCAGCGCCGACATGGCGGGGCTATTTTTCACCGCGAACGCTTCCGCACGCCCAACGACGATACAGTTGGTGACGATAAGAGGAATAAAGATCCCGAGCGACTGGTACAGGCCGAACGCGTAGGCGTTAATCAGCATCTGAACAATACTGACCACCGACGCAATGATCATGACGTAAATCGGAATACGAATTTCCGACGGCGTCCAGCGTCGCAGGGCAGAGATGGAGAGGTTGGTCAGGGTCAATACTAGCGTGGTTGCCAGACCCAGACCGAGCGCGTTGGTGGCGGTGGATGTCACCGCCAGCAGGGGGCACATGCCCAGAAGCTGTACCAGCGCGGAGTTGTTCTTCCACAACCCCTGGACAATAACCTCTTTAACCTGGCTCATGATTACTCCCCACAGGCCGGAAGATTGTTGATTTGCGCGGGCAGCGTTTCAGCGTACAGCCCGGCTCGTTTTACGGCGTTTACCACGGCGCGCGGCGTGATGGTCGCGCCGGTGAACTGGTCGAACTCGCCGCCGTCTTTCTTCACCGCAAACGCGGTGTCACCTTCGCCATGGATAACTTTCCCGGCGAAGTGCAAAATCCAGTCGCTCAGACGGGTTTCAATTTTGTCGCCAAGACCCGGCGTTTCATGATGTTCCGTCACGCGGGTGCCCAGGATGGTACCGGAGAAATCGCTGCCCACGAGCAGCTGAATGGCGCCGGAATAGCCGTCAGGCGCCGTCGCTTCCATCACCGCGCCGACCGGTTTACCCCCTTTGCGGGCGATAAAGAGGCGGTGCGGGCCTTTCCCTAGCTGCGGCGCGTCTACCACAAAGCAGCTTTTTTGCAGATCGTTATCGTAGAAATCAGACGGGATCACCTGATCGAACAGCGCCTTTTGCTGCTTCGAGGCCTGTTCTTCGATGGTCGTTTTGGTCAGCGCATTAACCAGTGCCGTCAGCCCCGTCAGCACCGCGGCGAAGACAGCCAGCGTGACGCCGTGTTTTTGCATCGTTTTTAACATGGCGAAACCCCTAGCGATGACCGTACACGCGAGGGCGCGTGTAGTAGTCGATGAGCGGAACGGTAATGTTGGCAAGCAGGACGGCAAAGGCGACACCGTCCGGGTACCCGCCAAAGCTGCGGATGAGCCAGACCAGCAGGCCCGCCAGCGCGCCGAAGATCAGGCGGCCGCGGTTAGTCGTTGACGCCGTCACCGGATCCGTCAGGATAAAGAAGGCTCCTAACATGGTGGCACCGGAGAGCAAATGCATCTGCGGGCTGGCCAGTGATTCAGGAGAAAAGACCCATCCCAGCGTGGCGCACACCGCCAGCGTCACGAGGAAGCTGACCGGAATATACCAGCGGATGGCTTTCTGCTGCAGCAGGAACAGGCCGCCCAGCAGATACGCCAGGTTGACCCACTGCCAGCCCGCGCCCGCCAGCATGCCGCTGTAGATCGCGGACTTCATGATCTGCTCAACGCTGTGCCCGGCATGCAGGGATGTTTTAAAGGTATCGAGAGGCGTCGCCTGGCTGATACCGTCCACGCCCATGCGCAGGGCGTTCATATCCGCACCGAGTGCCGTATGGCCGGTAAAGATGACGTGCAGGGCATCCATAAAACCCGGAACCGTGGCCGCAATCTCGTGCGGTGGCAGCCAGCTGGTCATCTGCACCGGGAAGGAGATCAGCAGCACCACGTAGCCAATCATCGCCGGGTTAAACGGGTTATGGCCCAGTCCACCATACAGCTGTTTGGCAATGATCACGGCAAACACGGTGCCGAGCACTACCATCCACCACGGGGCAAACGGCGGAATACTGATGGCGAGAAGCAGGCCGGTCAGCAGCGCGGAGTTATCGGCAAGAATGCGGGAGACAGCCGCCTTACGCAGCTTAAGCACAAGGGCTTCCGCCGCTAAGGCGCTGGCACAGCCCAAGATTATCTGGAACAGGGTTCCCCAGCCGAAAAACCAGCACTGAACGGCAATGCCCGGCAGCGCCGCCAGGCAGACCAGCATCATAATGCGCGACGTCTGGCGCTGATTGTGGGTGTAAGGGGAGCTTGCGATTCTGAAAACCATTTAATCCTCGTTAACTGCTTGCTGTGCGGCTTTCTTCGCCTGAACGCGCGCGATGGCGGCGGCCACGGCGGCTTTGCGCGGGTCATCGTTGGCGGCCTGCGGCTGCTCTTCCTGCTGCGCCGCCTTACGGGCTTTAGCCCGGGCAATCGCCGCTTCGACGGCGGCTTTACGCGGGTCGACCGGTGCTTCTGTTTCTGCAGCTGGCGTCTGCTGTGCCGCCTTGCGCGCTTTGGCCCGGGCAATCGCTGCCTCAACGGCCGCTTTGCGAGGGTCGACCGCTTCCTGCTCAACCACCACGTTCTGCTCGCCGGCTTTGCGCGCTTTGGCGCGGGCTATTGCCGCTTCAACTGCGGCTTTGCGCGGGTCAACCTCGGCATCCGTCTGGACCGTTTGCGCTTTTTCAGCCTGACGGGCGCGAGCCTGGGCTTTGCGAGCTTCACGCGCCGCGATGGCTTCACTGTTGTCAGGCTTCTCGCCAGCCGGGATCACCACAGGCTGCGCAGCTGTCGCTTTTTTCTCACGAACGCGCGCCAGTGCGGCGTTAATCGCATCCTGATCTTTCTCGCCGGGCTGAACCGCGGCCTGCTTATGGCGCTCCTGACGGGCGATTTTCTCGCGCTCCAGTCGCGCCTGGCGCGCTTCAAAGCGTGCCTTAGCTTCCGCGGCGCGTTTTTCTTCCATGGAGATAGCATAAATCTCAGCCTTCTCCTGGCGGAAATACTGCACCAGCGGGATGTTGCTTGGGCAGACCCAGGCGCAGGCGCCGCATTCGATGCAGTCGGCCAGGTTATGGGCTTTTGCCTTGTCGTGCAGCTGCCCTTTGCTGTACCAGTACAGCTGTTGCGGCAGCAGATCCGCCGGGCAGGCATCGGCGCAGGCGCTGCAGCGGATGCAGCCTTTCTCTTCCTGCTCTTCGCCCATCTCGGTCGGGGAAGGGGCGAGCAGACAGTTGGTAATTTTCACTACAGGCACATCTAGCCACGGCAGGGTAAAGCCCATCAGCGGGCCTCCCATGATCACCATCTGGTCGCTGCCCGGGCAAAACTCAGCCTGCTCCAGCAGGTGACGCACCGGCGTACCCAGACGTGCCCAGACGTTGCCCGGACGAGAGACCGATTCCCCGGTCAGCGTTACCACGCGCTCGGTCAGCGGCTCGCCGTCGATCACCGCGCGCTTCACGGCGTATGCGGTGCCGACGTTCTGCATCAGCACGCCGATATCCGAAGAGCGTCCGCCGTGCGGCACCTGCTTACCGGTAAGGATTTGCGTCAGCTGTTTAGCACCGCCAGAGGGGTACTTGGTCGGGATGACGCGCAGGCTGATATCGTGGCTACCGGCCAGCACGGCGCGCAGCATCGAGATAGCCTGCGGTTTATTGTCTTCGATACCGATCAGCACTTCCCGCGGCTGCAGAATGTGCGCCAGGATGCGGATGCCTTCCACCACCTGGGCGGCGCAGTCCTGCATCAGACGATCGTCAGCGGTAATGTACGGTTCGCATTCGGCGGCGTTGATAATCAGCGTCTGAATATTATCGCCACCGCCGCGCAGCTTGACGCCTGTCGGGAAGCCTGCGCCGCCGAGGCCGGCAACGCCGAACTGATGAATACGTTCGATGAGTGCTTCGCGGCTCTGGCTGCGGTAATCGCTCCAGCCATCACGGTCGATCCAGCGGTCTTCACCGTCGGCATCAATAATCACGCTCAGCTCTGAGAGCGCTGAAGGATGAGCTACCGTATGAGGGGCAATCGCCACCACTTTACCGGAGGTAGGGGCGTGCACCGGCAGCATGCGTCCGCGACCAAAGGTCAGCGGCTGACCGCGAAGGACCGTATCGCCTTGTTTGACGCACAGCTCGCCCTCAGCGCCGATGTGCTGCTTGAGCGGGATAACGAAACGGGTTGCCAGCGGAATTTGGCGCAGCGGCGTGCCGTTAGACTGGGTTTTCATCTCCGGCGGGTGAATACCCCCGTCAAAATCCCAAATCTTCTCTTTTCTGAAAGCAGAAAATAACTTAAGCATGTTGTTCCACAGGAATATTGCGAACCGGAATGGTTTGAAGATCCCACTTCCAGCTTTCGATAGTCGTTTCAACCGGGCGCAGCTCGATACATTGCGTCGGGCAAGGTGCTACGCAGAGGTTACAGCCGGTGCACAGGTCTGCCACCACGGTGTGCATGGCGCGCGTTGCGCCAACAATGGCGTCGACCGGGCAGGCCTGAATACATTTGGTGCAGCCGATGCAGTTCGCTTCGTCGATCACGGCCAGCGCGCGGACCGGCTCCTGCACCTCCGCATCGCCGTCAACGGGCTGCGGATCAACGTTAAGCAGGGCCGCAATTTTCAACATCACCGCTTCGCCGCCGGGCGCACAGCGGTTAATTTTTTCACCCTGAATGCCTACCGCTTCCGCGTAGGGACGGCAGCCCGGGTAGCCGCACTGCCCGCACTGGCTTTGCGGCAGGAGCTCATCAATTTTCTCAACAACAGGATCGTCCTCTACCGCGAAGCGGCGGGAGGCGTAACCCAGGATAAGGCCAAACACCAACCCCAGAACGCTAATAGAGGCGATGGCAATCCAGATAGCACTCATTACAACTTCACCAGACCACTAAAGCCCATAAAGGCCAGAGACATTAAACCTGCGGTCACCAGCGCAATCGCGTTACCGCGGAAGGGGGCGGGGATATCCGCTGCCGCCAGACGCTCGCGAATCGACGCGAACAGAACCATAACAAATGAGAAACCGACTGCAGCGGAAAAACCGTACAGCGCCGACTGCATAAAGTTATGGCCAAGGTTGATATTCAGCAGCGCCACGCCGAGAACGGCGCAGTTGGTAGTGATCAGCGGCAGGAAGATACCCAGCAGGCGATAGAGCGCCGGGCTGGTTTTGCGCACCACCATTTCGGTAAATTGCACTACCACCGCGATAACCAGAATAAAGGCCAGCGTCCGGAGATAGGTTAACCCCAGCGGAATGAGGATCCAGGTATCAATCCACCACGCGCAGATGGACGCCAGCGTCATGACGAAGGTCGTCGCTAGCCCCATGCCCATTGCCGTTTCCAGCTTTTTGGAAACGCCCATAAACGGACACAGGCCAAGGAACTTCACCAGAACGAAGTTGTTAACCAGCACGGTGCCGACAAAGAGCAGTAAGTAATCGGTCATTATTTAGCCTGAAATAAAAAAGCCGCCTATTATCGGACAAACACACGCAGGCGACAACAGGTTATCTGTAGGGTTATTACGGGTTCACGAAGGTGTTTTTCACCCGCGTCGAACGCTTGAAGTAGGGTACCAGCAGCGCCGCGGCCAGCAACGGGAAAAGCAGCTGACGAACGGCCAGCGCGTCTGAAACGGGCGAAAAAGCAAACGCCTTAACCGCCAGCAGGACCGAAACCAGCAGCCAGATAATGTAGTGCTTAGGCACATTCTTACGGCGCTTAAAGAAGGCGATGGTCAGCCACAGCGTGTAGTACCACATCCCGATCGCGAAAACGAATGACACAAACCACAAAGCAATATTCAGCACGTTTTGCGACATCAGGGTCTGGATGGCGTGAGGGGTAATCAGTGCGGTGGTATAAAGCAGCAGCGCAAGTGATGCGCTTAATAAGGCAACCAGCAGCCATGCCAGTGGGGCGATTAACCAGCCTCCAATGCGTTCTCCAGGCGTTGCGGTCATGAACTCTCCCATAATCTGCGCGAAATGTTTTACAGCCAGTTGGCAGGGCGGAGAGTATATAACATTTCGCGCGGATGGCTACTTTCTTATAAAACGTAGCGCCATACGGACTTAGGCACTTCACCTACGTTGAACAAACGACCGCCGGAAACCAGCTCCGCACGGCGATGGTCAGCGGCACGATACATATTAATGATGTCCTGATTATCAGACAGGGTGTAGTTCAGATGGTCAAACAGTTTTTCCAGGCTCTCAAGCGAATTGATCTTGCGAAATTTTAATAAATAGTCCTGAACTGTCATATTAATAAGTTTCCATATAAAAGTGAGTAATACCAGTTAAGGTAATTCGTTCGAATAATAAACGGATTAATAAAGACGTAAACAGCCCACTCAGGTAACGCGACGAAATTAGGAGTTTTCTTTGCTGAAATTCAGGCATCAGACGATGCCTGGAAGAGAAGGTTAACCGTGTTCACCAGGGCTGGCAATAAGTAACTGACATATTATGTCACTCTTTATTGCGGTAACCGGTTACTTGGGTTGGGCGACTGTGACAGGCTCCGGCGGCTGGTAGTTATCGATATGGCTGGCAACGCCCAGCAAAATGACCGAAACCCCAAGGACAATCCATCCCGCTAATTCAATGATTCGATTAATTATTGACGTCATGATTCGTAGTTGTACTTTATCCTTAAATACAGGGTGCAAATGTTACAGCGACGTTTCCCCGGCCGCAAGCGCTTTGGGAACGGTTCCCTTAAACAAAATCAGTAGGTTAATACTATGTAACAAAAACAACCCGTACGACCTGCTATTTTAAGTCATATGGCACATTATTAATCTGTGGTAATGCCAGGCTAGCCAGTGTGAAATAAGAACGTCATAAAAGAGGATGGCACTATGAGTGATAATATCCGCGTTGGGCTTATCGGCTACGGGTATGCAAGTAAAACGTTTCATGCGCCTCTGATAGCCGGGACGCCGGGAATGGCGCTAGCAGCGGTATCCAGCAGCGATGCCGCTAAAGTCCATACAGACTGGCCTTCCGTGCCGGTTGTCTCTGAGCCAAAACACCTTTTCAACGATCCGAATATTGATTTAATCGTTATCCCCACGCCGAACGACACCCACTTTCCACTGGCAAAGGCCGCGCTGGAAGCCGGCAAGCACGTGGTTGTCGATAAGCCCTTTACCGTTACGTTGTCTCAGGCGCGCGAGTTGGATGCGCTGGCAAAGAGTCTGGGCAGGTTGCTGTCGGTGTTCCATAACCGCCGCTGGGACAGCGACTTTTTAACGGTAAAAAGGCTTCTCAGTGAGGGCACATTAGGGGAGATCCTCTTTTTTGAATCGCACTTTGATCGCTTCCGTCCGCAGGTACGAAACCGCTGGCGCGAGCAGGCCGGTCCGGGCAGCGGCATCTGGTACGATTTAGCCCCGCATCTGCTGGATCAGGCCGTCAATCTTTTTGGTCTGCCGGTGAGCATGACGGTCGATCTGGCCCAGCTCAGGCCCGGAGCACAGACGACCGATTACTTCCACGCGGTGCTGAGTTACCCGCAGCGGCGGATTGTGCTCCACGGTACGATGGTCGCGGCCGCAGAGTCGGCCCGCTATATTATGCACGGCACGCGCGGGAGCTACGTGAAGTTTGGTCTCGATCCGCAGGAAGACCGGCTGAAAAGCGGTGAACGTTTACCGCAGGAAGACTGGGGCTATGATATGCGCGACGGCGTAGTGACGCGGGTGGAAGGCGAGGAGCTGGTCGAGGAGACCTTTCTGACGATACCGGGTAACTATCCGGCCTATTATGCGGGCATCCGCGATGCGCTGAACGGCACGGGAGAGAATCCGGTTCCGGCCAGCCAGGCGATACAGATTATGGAGCTGATTGAGTTGGGTATTGAATCTGCCAAACATCGCGCGACGCTCTGTCTGGCATAATTTTAAATATTTTAGTAGGCCGGGTAAGCGTTAGCGCCACCCGGCAGCGGAGTTAACCGCGAGCCACTTTATCTTTCAGCGCCTGCTTCTCTGCAGGCGTCAGGAAGGCACTCTCCAGCCCGTTGATCTGCGCCTGACGGATCTGCTCGCGGCTCAGACCCGCCTGCGGTGCGGCGATGTTGTACTCATGGATGATATCCACCCCCTGTACCGCCGGATCGTCAGTGTTCAGAGAGGCCAGCACGCCGTGCTCAAGGAACGTTTTCAGCGGGTGCTGCGACAGCGATGCGACGGTGCTGGTCTGAATGTTAGACGTCAGGCACGACTCAATACCGATACGCTGCTCCGCCAGGAAATCCATCAGCGCGCGATCTTCGACCGCCTTCACGCCGTGACCGATACGCTCGGCGCCCAGCTCGCGGATGGCCTGCCAGATGCTTTCCGGGCCAGCCGCTTCGCCCGCATGTACGGTAATGTGCCAGCCGGCATCGCGCGCGCGGTTGAAGTGGGAGAGGAACAGGCT
Source organism: Enterobacter sp. 241F3 (assembly GCF_034106785.1). NCBI lineage: Bacteria > Pseudomonadati > Pseudomonadota > Gammaproteobacteria > Enterobacterales > Enterobacteriaceae > Enterobacter > Enterobacter sp. 241F3. The sequence continues at coordinate 498,592 of NZ_JAWNDD010000001.1, read as the reverse complement.
GCCCGGGAAGCCCAGCTCGTCACCGGCGAGATCGACGGCGGTGATGGCATCGCGATGGGCCAGCAGCGCCTCCAGCTCCTGCAGGCAGGCGGCTTCACCGAAGGTACGGCTCATGATGCCGATCAGACGGGCCTGAACGTCGAAGGTTTTACACCCTTCGCGCACGCCTTCAATGACGGCTTCCACCACGCCTGCAACGGGCAGGCTGTGGGTCATCGCCATGTAGCCCGGCGAGAAGCGCAGCTCGACGTAGTGCAGGCCGTTGCGGGCGGCATCTTCGATGTTCTCAAACGCCACGCGGCGGCAGGCATCCAGCGACGCCAGCATCTTTACGCCCCAGTCGAGTTTGCTCAGGAAGCTGACCAGGTCCGGTTCATTAGAGGTCACCTGTACGTGAGGGATCAGGGACTCAAGGGTCTGAGCAGGAAGCGTTAAATTGAACTGGCGGCCAAGATCGAGGATGGTTTGGGCACGAATGTTACCGTCAAGGTGACGATGAATATCAGTTAAAGGCAGGCGTGTATCAATCATGGTCGCACTCTTTTCTGGTTAAAGTGCGCCATATTATAAAAACAAAACGGGGTAAAAAGCTATTTGCGCAAGGGAATATTCCGTTGCGCAAATTGATTACAGAAGCGTATTAATGCCGGCGATCAGGCGTTGAACCCCTTGCTCCAGCTTGCTTCGCGGGCAGCCCGCATTCAGGCGTACGAAGCCATTTCCCTCTTTTCCATAGGTATATCCCGGCATGATGGCGACTTTTTGCTGTTCGATCAGCACTTTTTGCAGCGCCCGATCGTCAATGTTCAGCGGGCACAGATCGATCCAGGCCAGATAGGTCGCTTCCGGCGGCTGCCAGTTTATTTTCGGAAAAGCGTGGTTTACTTCCTGCGCGATATACGACAAATTCCCTTCGAGATAACCCCGCAGGGCATCCAGCCACGGCTCCCCCTGCTGATAGGCCGCGATGTGGGCCGTAAGCGCCAGCACGGAAGGGGAAGAGAGTCCGTCCCGTCCTTTTAGCGCGCTGAGATAACCGTTACGGCTCTCTTCATCGCCAATCATGCCGTAAGCGCCCGTCAGCGCTGGAATATTAAAGCTTTTCGAGCCGGAGGTGAGAAGCGCCCATTTCCCGCGCGCCACCGCGATCCACGGCGTGTGACGATGCTCTCCCCACACCATATCCATATGAATTTCATCGCTGATCACCGCCACGTCATAGCGTGCGCACAGTTCCGCCATGTGCGTCAGCTCATCCCGCGTCCAGACCTTGCCGGTCGGATTCTGCGGACTGCACAGCAGCAAAATTTTGTTTTCCGGTTTCGCAAGCGCCGCTTCGAGGGCCGCCATATTGCCCTGCCAGCCTGCTGCCTGCTTTTCCATCTCAACCGCCACAACACGACGCGCGTTACCCTCTATGGCCTTATAAAACGCATCGTATGCCGGGGTGTGTATCACCACGCCGTCGCCGGGGTTTGACCAGAGACGTATCAGTTCAGAGACCATGTAGATGACGGAGGGGCCATAAACCACGGTTTCGGTATCAATCCGGCTGTTAAAACGCTGCTGGAACCAGTGCGCGACGGCGGCGAGAAACTCGTCGTTTTTCCAGCGGCTGTAACCGAACACGCCGTGTTGAATGCGCTGATGCAGCGCGTCGGTAATGCAGGGGGCGGTGGCGAAATCCATATCCGAGATGGTGAAGGGCAGCAGATCCGCCGCGCCAAAGCGGTCGGCGACGTAGTCCCACTGCGTACACCAGGTGCCGTGTCGATCCACGACGGTTGAGAAATCAAACATGCTTTAATCCTTAACGTAAAACCCCCTCATGGAGAGGGGGCTGAGGCATCAGGCTTCTACTGTTCGCATCAGGGTAGCCAGCTCATCTTTCACTGACTGTACCTGCGGGCCGATAACCACCTGCAAATTGTGCTGATTTAACTGTACCACGCCGATGGCCCGGTTGGCTTTCAGGGCGTTGGTGTCCACTTTTGACATATCCGCCACCGACAAACGCAGGCGGGTAATGCAGTTATCCAGCGAGGTAATGTTATCCGCACCGCCCAGCGCTGCCAGAATTGCTGGGGTGTTATAGCCGGATTTGCCCACGGTACCGGCAACCGCCTGCTCAACGCTGGTGGCCGTATCGGTATCGCGGCCTGGCGTTTTCAGGTTAAAGCGGGTGATGGCGAAGCGGAAGATGCCGTAGTACACCACGAACCAGATCGCCGCCACGACCGGGACCAGATACCACTTGGTGGAGAGGCCGTGCAGGATCCCGAAGACTACGAAGTCAATCACGTTGCCGTCGGTGTTGCCGATGGTAACGCCCAGCACCGCCATCACGGTAAAGCCCAGACCGGTCAGCACCGCGTGGATGAGGTACAGCACCGGTGCGACGAACAGGAACAGGAATTCGATTGGCTCGGTGGTACCGCCCACGACGCAGGCGATCACACCGGAAATCAGCAGGCCTTTAATTTTATGACGGTTTTCCGGGCGCGCGCAGTGATACATCGCCAGCGCGGCACCCGGCAGGCCGCCGAGGAAGGCCGGCATTTTACCCTGAGACAGGAAGCGGGTTGCGCTTTCGGAGAAGCCGTGGGTGGTCGGGCAGCTCAGCTGCGCCTGGAAGATGGTCAGCGCGCCGCTCACATCGTGACCGCACACCTCCATGGTGCCGCCCGCTTCGGTGAAGCGAATCAGAGCCACCAGGATATGCTGCAGGCCAAACGGCAGGAGCAGACGCTCGCCGGTGCCGAAGATCATCGGACCAAAATCTCCCGCGCCGTTGATGATGCGGCCAATACCGTTAATGCCCATCGCAAAGACCGGCCAGATCAGCGGAATGATCAAACCAAACAGACCCATGACCACCAGGGTCACAATCGGCACAAAGCGGGTACCGCCGAAGAAGGCCAGGGCATCCGGCAGACGAATATTGTGGAAGCGCTCGTGCAGCATCCAGATAATCACGCCCGCGATCACTGCACCGAGGATCCCGGTATCAATAGACTGGATACCGATCACGCTCTGAATGTTGTTAGCTTTCAGCACGGCAGCGTCGGTGGTCGGCAGAATGCCTTTCGCGGTCAGCCAGAAGTTAACCGCCAGGTTCATCACCGCGTAACCCACAAAACCGGCAAACGCCGCGACGCCTTTGTTCTCGCGGGCCAGGCCCAGCGGGATAGCGATACAGAACATGACGGGCAGGAAGCTAAACGCAAAGGAGCCGACTTTACTCATCCAGATAAAGATCGCCTGCAGCACGGGAGTACCGAGGAACGGGATCAGCGTAATGACGTCTTTACTGCTGAGCGAACTGCCGATCCCCAGCATGATTCCGCAGAACGAGAGAAGTGCCACGGGCAGCATAAAGGTTTTACCCAGTTGCTGGAAAAATTCCCACAGCGATATTTTTTGTGCTGCTTTCGCCGTCATAAAACGACTCCTTTATTGTTAAAATCAGTTTGTCTGCCTCAATGCTGCGAGAAGATAAAACGTTTTATCAAAGTTTAGTGCGCGCTAAATCACATTCTCAGGCTTTGACTGGTAGTATAAAGATAACGTATTGATAAAACGTTTTACCGATCTCATTTTCAGGGAGTCACGCCAACACATGGCCGTAGCGAAAAAAGTCACCATCAACGATGTCGCGCTGGCGGCGGGGGTTTCCGTCAGCACCGTTTCTCTGGTACTGAGCGGAAAAGGGCGCATCTCTTCCGCGACCGGTCAGCGGGTGAACGAGGCGGTTGAACAGTTGGGCTTTGTGCGTAACCGCCAGGCGTCGGCGCTGCGCGGGGGGCAAAGCGGGGTGATTGGCCTGATCGTTCGTGACCTGACGTCACCTTTCTATGCGGAGTTGACGGCCGGGTTAACCGAAGCGCTTGAAGCGCAGGGGCGGATGGTCTTTCTGCTTCACGGCGGCCGCGAAGCCGATCAGCTGCTTTCCCGGCTCGATATGCTGTTGAACCAGGGGGTGGACGGGGTGATCGTCGCAGGGGCGTCGGGCGTGGGCAGCGAGCTGTGCGAGCGTGCCGCCGAAAAAGGCGTGCCGCTGGTGTTTACCTCGCGCGCCAGCTACCTCGACGAAGCCGATACGCTGCGTCCGGATAACATGCAGGCCGCGCAAATGCTGACCGAGCATCTTATTCGTCGCGGTCATCAGCGCATTGCCTGGCTGGGCGGGAAAAGCTCGTCCCTGACCCGCGCCGAGCGGGTCGGCGGCTACTGTGCGACGCTGATTAAATACGGCCTGCCGTTCCACAGCGAGTGGGTCGTGGAGTGTGAGTCCAGCCAGAAGATGGCGGCGGAAGCGATAGGCGCGCTGCTGCGAAGCAGCCCGACGATCAGCGCCGTGATTTGCTATAACGATGTGATCGCTATGGGGGCCTGGTTTGGCCTGATCCGCGCCGGGCGTCAGAGCGGCGAGGGCGGGGTGGAAACCTTCTTCGGCCACCAGGTGGCGCTGGGGGCGTTCGCCGACGTCGGTGAAAACGCGCTGGACGATCTGCCGATCGTCTGGGCCACTACCCCCGCGCGGGAGATGGGTTACACCCTGGCGGACAGAATCATGCAGCGTATCGAAAATACGGATGTGCAGGCCGGGCACCAGATTGTGGCGGCGCGCCTGGTGCCGGTAAAATAGTATCAGGTGAGTTGCGTTAGCGGATTGAGCAACAGTTCGGCTTCCAGTGCCTCCACAAATTTTCGTACTTTTGCCGGGATCAGCCTGGAGGTCGGATAAACCGCCCAAACGGCCAGCGATTCCGGCCGGGCATCCTCCAGGACGATCCGCTCGAGTTTACCCTCTCTGAAGGCCGGTTCTACGTACCAGCGAGATAAATTGGCGATGCCCAACCCTCCAAGGCAGGCTTCGAAAATTGCCTCAACAGAGTTCGCGGAGAATCGACCCGACACCTTTTGCCTGTAGCGCTGTTCGCCCTGTTCGAATGACCAGTGGACGGTATCTGACGTGGTCAGACAGCTATGTGCCGCCAGATCGTTAAACGATTTTGGATAGCCATTTGCGGCAAGATACGCCGCGCTGGCGCAGAGATCCCGTGGGTTGTGACACAGGCGATGGGCAACTAATCGGTTGTCTCGCAGCGGAGCAATGCGTAACGCCACGTCTATGCCTTTACCGACAATATCCACCTGTTCGTCAGTGGCGAGTAAATCGACCTGCAGGGCGTGATGTTGCTGCATAAACCGGGTCAGCATGGGAGCAACGATCTTACGGCCAAACCCTGCTGAGGCGGTAATGCGCAGGCGTCCGGTAAGATGCGTCCCCTCGGGAAACAGATCGGCCAGCGCATTATTTTTATCTTCCAGCAGCGCCTGCGCATGGGGTAAAAAAACGTCCCCATCGCTGGTGGGTGAGAGGGAACGCGTGGTGCGGTGCACCAGCCTGACCCCCAGTTCCGCCTCAAGATTATTAAGAGACCGTGACGCCGCCATAGGGCTCACAGAGAGCCGACGCGCGGCGCCCGCCAGGCTACCCGCCTTGACGGCTTCGACAAACACTTCAACGTCTTCCAGCTTCATTGTATCGCTTTTCGTTATGCTGACCTATCAAAGTACATGTCTACATTATTAATCGTTACGCTGCCATAGTCTCTTCACAACCTGAAAAAATATCAGTCTGGAGTGAAGATGAAAAAGTTGAAAACGGTTCTGGCGTTCAGCGGCCTGCTCTTTGCAAGCTCATCATGGGCAGATGCCCCCGCGCAGGTGAAACAGCAGGTCCCGGGGTATTATCGTCTGGCGGTCGGGGAATATGAGGTGACGGCGCTTTTCGACGGCTATAACGATCTTTCGCCTTCCCTACTGCACGGGCTCTCAGGTGACAAGGTTCGCGAACTGTTGGCTCAACACAAAATTGATGCAGAACGCATGCCTACCGCCTTCAACGCCTTCCTGGTGAATACCGGTAAACACCTGGTGATGATTGACAGCGGGGGCGGCCACTGCATGTCGGAAACGGCTGGCCAGCTGGTCAGCAATATGAACGCATCAGGGTATCGTCCCGATCGGGTTGATACCATTTTCCTGACCCACCTGCACCTTGACCACGTGTGTGGCCTGAGCGATGCAGACGGTAAGGCGCTGTTCCCCAATGCCACCGTCTACGTACCGCAGGGGGAGGCCGACTACTGGCTTGACCCTGCAAAAGAAGCGAGCGCGCCGGCTAACGCGAAGGAGTATTTCGCTATCGCCAGGAATGCGCTGTCTGCGTATAAAGCCACCGGTCACCTCAAAACCTTTGTCCCGCCAGCTTCGCCCATCCCGGAAGTCCAGACGGCATATGCCACTGGTCATACGCCTGGCAGTACCGTTTATCGCTTCGCGTCGCAGGGGACGGCTATCAACTTCATTGGGGATTTGATTCATGCTCCTGCCGTCCAGTTCCCGCACCCTGAAGTGTCTATTCGCTTTGATGTCGATCCGAAAAAAGCCATCTCGTCCCGGGCGCAGGAGTTTAACGCGCTGGCGAAAGACGGTGAGTGGATGGCCGCAGCGCATCTGCCTTTCCCCGGTATCGGGCATATCACCGCCTGGCAGCAGGGCTATAGCTGGAATCCGGTAAATTACGGTCCTTATCAACGTGCGGCCAACGTGCCTCTGCTGAAATAAAGTGAGGTGACGAGCATGAAAAGTTACACCGTAACGGCAAACGGTATCCGTCAGTTTGTGGTCGAAGAGGGTGAAGGCGCACCGGTTATTCTCCTGCATGGTTTTCCTGAAACAAACTATGCCTGGCGCTACCAGATACCCGTACTGTCCCGGCACTATCGCGTGATTGCGCCGGATTTACGCGGGTATGGCGAAACGGATAAACCTGCTTCTGGCTATGATAAGCGCAACATGGCGCGGGACATCCGGGAACTGATGCGTGCGCTTGGCTTACAGAAAGTGGTACTGGTGGGGCACGATCGCGGCGCACGCGTGGCGACGCGGTTTGCAAAAGATTACCCTGAGCTGGTGGATCGTCTGGTGGTGATGGATAACGTGCCAACGCGCATTGTGGCGCGCGATCTTAATGCGTCGATTGCGCGTGCCTACTGGTTCTTTCTGTTTCATCTTGTGCCAGACCTGCCGGAAGCGCTGATTGCGGGTCGGGAGAATATCTGGCTGCGCCATTTTTTCTCGGACTGGACCTACGATCCGTCTACCATCAGCGGCGAGGCGTTTGATACCTATGTTCGGGCGTATCAGGCACCGGGGGCCGTGCGAGGCGCTATGGCTGACTATCGCGCCAACGCAGAGGATATTGCGCAGGATATGGCAGACGCTGAGGTGAAAATCACCTGCCCGGTAATGTCGCTGTGGGGTAATGATTTTCATGCGGTCGGCAAGCTTTTCGATATGGAAAGCGTCTGGGCCGAAATGGCGGAGAACCTGCGGGCGCATGGTATCGATGAGTGCGGCCACCTTCCGCAGGAGGAGCAGCCAGAGAAAGTGAACGCGCTTCTGCTGGATTTCCTGGCGGGATGGAAAAGCTAGCGGGCAATAAAAACCCCTCATGCGAGGGGTTTTGCTGTTTACTGCTGCGGTGCCGCCGGTTCGGCTGGCGCTGCCGGTTCAGCCGGTTCCGGCATTCCCAGAGCAGGCATACCAAACATGCCGACGAAGTCTTCCAGCGGCATTTTGTCGCCGTTGAGCGTGACCTGGCCATTGGCGTACTGCAGGCTGGTGGAAATCGTGTTGTTGTCCACCTTCGTGATGCGGAACATCTGGCCCATTGCCGCCAGGCCTTTCACCTGCTGGTTCGCCAGCTTGCCGGCGTCTTCATCGCCGTAGCCTTCCAGCTTCGCAATCTGGGTCATGAACTCGGTTGCCATATCCATCGGAATGGTCAGCTTGCTGTCGAGCGACTTCACGCTGCGATCCACTTCCTGCGCCAGCGTCTGCGGCTCACCCGTTGCGGTGGCCGGATCTTTCAGGAACAGCGACAGGTTGAAGCTGGTTTCGCCTTTGCTGTTTTTCCAGCTCAGCGGCGCAACGGTGACCACCGGCTCACCTTTCAGCAGGATCGGCAGGTTGTTGAACAGCACCGCCATCGCCTGCTGCTGGTAGACTTCCGGGTTTTGCTGCAGCGCGGCGTCGGTCAGCAGCGCCTGGCTCTCTTTGCTGTATTTCTGGCTAAACTCGTGCCACGCCTGACCGTCGATATTGCCGATCTTGAGCGAGAGTTTGCCGGTGCCCAGATCCTGATTCTGCACTTTCAGGCTCTTCAGCGTGTAATCCAGCTGGGTATTGATGCTCTTACCATCTTTAGAAACGTCGGATTTTCCGTTGACGTCCATGCCTTCCAGCACGGCCATCTCTTTTCCTTCAACAGCAATGGCGACTTTGTCGAGAGACAGTTTCTGATCGCCGATACGCTCCTGGAAATCGGTCATGCGGCTGTTGCCGTCGGCTTTCAGGTTATTGAAGGTGAGCTGAACTTTTTGGTTATATTCGTTCACGGCATTGACCAGGCCGCTTTCCGCTTCACCCGTCAGTGAGAACACGTTTCCATCGCGGTCAGCATCGAGTTTGAAGTGACCGCCGCTGAAGGCGACTTTCTCATTCTCTTTCTCGTAGTTCAGCGCTTTCAGAGCAATATCGGAACTCGTGTCACCGGAATAGCTAATGCGGGTATTAATGTCGAAAGGCGATTCATTCTTCGCCAGGTCAAAAAGCGGTTTGGTGACGTCATTATTCACCAGCACGGTATGGACGGACGCCATCGACGGGATCAGGTTAAAGGACTTCAGCTGCGCCAGCGGCAGGGGACCGTGGCTCACCACCTCGTCCAGCACCACGCTCTGGCCCGGTTTCAGCCAGCCGTTTGCAGCACCGGCAACCGGCTTCACTACCAGCTGCATGCGGCTGGTAAACACGCCGCGATGATAGTTCTGGTAGCTCAGCTCAAGGCCCGCCTCCGGCGCGCTGCGCTTAATCTCTCCGTTAGCCTGCGCCACCATCTCAGCCAGACGGCCTTCCAGCTGTTTCCCGGTAAACCAGGAAGCACCCGTCCAGACCACGCCTAACGCTACAATCACTCCAACCGCTACGACCGATTTTTTCATTGCGACTATCCCTAAAATGAAACCAGGCGGTAAAAACCGCCTGGAGATATTAAGCCTGCAACTAGCTTAGCAAGAGTTGTTAAAAAATTCAGTAAGTGGTTAAAGCTTATTGAAAACGCGCGCCAGGCGACCGGTGCCGCTTACGCTAACCGGAGACTCATTGGCTGCAACGAAGGCTGACTCACCGGGCTTAAGCACCAGACGCTGTTCGCCTTTGTGCAGCGTCGCTTCGCCCTCGGCGCAGAACAGGATCGCCGCGCTCTCCTGCGCGATGGTGGTTTCGGCCTGGCTCAGGTCGTGCAGGGAAAAGGCAAAATCTTCAACCGGAATCGGGAAGTCCAGCTCTGCGCCGTTTTTCACCGGCTGAGTCAGCAGCTCCGCGGCAGGTTTCGCCACGAACTTCACGTTGGCTACCAGCTCAGGGATGTCGATGTATTTCGGCGTCAGGCCCGCGCGCAGAACGTTATCGGAGTTGGCCATCACCTCCAGCGCCACGCCCTGAAGGTAGGCGTGCGGGGTTTCCGCGAAGAGGAACATCGCTTCGCCCGGATTGAGCTTCACCACGTTCAGCAGCAGAGGGGAGAACAGGCCGCTGTCGTCCGGATAGAATTCGGAAATCAGACGGATGGTCTCCCACGGTTCACCTTGCTGGCTGTCCAGGGCGGCTTTCAGCACCGCCAGGGCGTGGGTTTTCTCTTCATCCTGCATATTCAGCAGGCTGGCAAACAGCTGGCTCAGCGCATCGGCGTTCGGGTTTTCAAGGAAATGCGCGATGGCTTTATGGGCACCCGCGACCGGCTGCAGCAGGGAGATAATTTCTGAAAACTCGCGGAACGCGTTCATCGCCAGGAACGGCGTCAGCGCGAACACCAGCTCAGGCTTGTGGTTAGGATCTTTGTAATTACGCTCGGCAGCATCTAACGGAATACCCGCCGCGTTCTCTTTCGCAAACCCGATTTCTGAGGCTTTCTTGTTCGGATGAACCTGGATGGAGAGCGGCTGGTCAGCGCACAAAACTTTAAACAGGAACGGCAGTTCGCCAAAGCGCTGAGCGACTTTGTCACCCAGCAGCGCGGCTTTATCGGCATCAATTACGTCTCGCAGGCTGCGTACCTGGCCGCTGGCGTCTTCAATTTTTGAGCTGCTCTTCGGGTGCGCACCCATCCACAGTTCCGCCATCGGCAGGTTGTTCGGGTTCGCGATACCGTAGAGATCCGTTAACGCAGTTTTACTTCCCCAGGCGTAGTTTTGCACTGAGTTAATGAGTTTTTGCATTATCAAGCCCTGATTCAATTGTGGAATTAACTCCGGGTATTAAAGCAATAAACCTCATGGAAGTAACCTGTGGATGTAAAAAGTCGTACTAGTCTCAGTTTTTGTTAAAAAATTGTGTAGGATAAGCTGACTCGCTTTTAAGCCGGGCAGCGGAACATCTGCCCTGAATAAACAGACCGAAGCAGTAAGTGAGAGACCAATGTCGAATAAACCCTTCCATTATCAGGATCCTTTCCCCCTCAGTAAGGATCAGACCGAGTATTACCTGTTAACCCGCGATCACGTCTCCGTCTCTGAATTTGAAGGACAAGAGATCCTCAAGGTGGATCCGCAGGCGCTGACGCTGCTGGCGCAGCACGCTTTCCACGACGCCTCGTTTATGCTCCGTCCTGCGCATCAGCAGCAGGTGGCCGATATTCTGAGCGACCCGGAAGCCAGCGAAAACGATAAGTACGTTGCCCTGCAGTTCCTGCGTAACTCCGATATCGCGGCGAAAGGCATTCTGCCAACGTGCCAGGACACCGGCACGGCGATCATCGTCGGTAAAAAAGGGCAGCGCGTCTGGACCGGCGGCGGTGACGAAGCGGCGCTGGCACACGGCGTTTATAACACCTACACCGAAGACAACCTGCGCTATTCGCAAAACGCGGCGCTGGACATGTATAAAGAGGTCAACACCGGCACCAACCTGCCTGCACAGATTGACCTCTACAGCGTCGACGGGGACGAGTACAAATTCCTCTGTATCGCCAAAGGCGGCGGTTCGGCCAACAAAACCTATCTTTATCAGGAAACCAAAGCGCTGCTCACCCCGGGTAAGCTGAAGAACTACCTGGTTGAGAAGATGCGCACCCTCGGCACCGCGGCGTGCCCGCCGTACCATATCGCGTTTGTGATTGGCGGCACGTCGGCTGAAAGCACGCTGAAGACCGTGAAGCTGGCCTCAACTAAATACTACGACGGCCTGCCAACCGAAGGTAACGAGCACGGCCAGGCGTTCCGCGACGTTCAGCTTGAGCAGGAGCTTCTGGAAGAAGCGCGTAACCTGGGTCTTGGCGCGCAGTTTGGCGGCAAATACTTTGCCCACGACGTGCGCGTGATCCGTCTGCCGCGTCACGGTGCTTCCTGTCCGGTCGGGATGGGCGTCTCCTGCTCTGCGGATCGCAACATCAAGGCGAAGATCAACCGCGAAGGCGTGTGGATCGAAAAACTGGAAAACAACCCGGGCAAATATATCCCGGAAGAGCTGCGCAAAGCGGGCGAGGGGGAAGCGGTCCGCGTTGACCTGAACCGTCCGATGAAAGAGATTCTGGCGCAGCTTTCGCAGTATCCGGTCTCGACCCGTCTCTCCCTGAACGGCACGATTATCGTGGGCCGCGACATCGCGCACGCGAAGCTGAAAGAGCGTCTGGACAACGGCGAAGGGCTGCCGCAGTACATTAAAGATCACCCGATCTACTACGCGGGCCCGGCGAAAACGCCTGAAGGCTACGCCTCTGGCTCGTTAGGCCCAACCACGGCGGGCCGTATGGACTCGTACGTTGACCAGCTGCAAGCCAATGGCGGCAGCATGATCATGCTCGCGAAAGGCAACCGCAGCCAGCAGGTGACGGACGCCTGCCACAAGCACGGCGGCTTCTACCTCGGCAGCATCGGCGGCCCGGCTGCGGTTCTGGCGCAGGGCAGCATCAAGAGCCTGGAGTGCGTGGAATACCCGGAACTGGGTATGGAAGCAATCTGGAAAATTGAAGTGGAAGATTTCCCGGCGTTCATCCTCGTGGATGACAAAGGCAACGACTTCTTCAAGCAGATCCAGTCGTCCCAGTGTTCGGCGTGTGTGAAGTAAATCTGTAAATTGCCGGGTGGCGCTGACGCTTACCCGGCCTGGATTTTCGTAGGTCGGGTAAGGCGCAGCCGACACCCGACATCAAAAAGAGCGCACAAAGCGCCATAACGTTTCTCAGAAGTCATCAATACTTATCCCTTAAGCATGTGAGCAATCCCTCTTTTGTGATCAAGGAGAAAGTAATGACCACGGTACGCCATGAGAAAGACTCGATGGGCGCCATCGACGTCCCGGCCGACAAGCTATGGGGCGCGCAAACCCAGCGTTCGCTGGAGCATTTCCGTATCTCGACTGAAAAAATGCCCGTCTCGCTGATTCAGGCGCTGGCGCTCACCAAACGCGCGGCCGCGAAAGTGAACCAGGATTTAGGCCTGCTGACGGCAGACAAAGCGACCGCCATCATCAACGCCGCCGACGAAGTGCTGGCGGGCAAGCATCCCGATGAATTTCCTCTCGCTATCTGGCAGACCGGTTCCGGCACCCAGAGCAACATGAACATGAACGAAGTGCTGGCGAACCGGGCAAGCGAACTGCTGGGCGGCGTGCGCGGCATGGAGCGCAAGGTTCACCCGAACGATGACGTCAACAAAAGCCAGAGTTCCAACGACGTCTTCCCGACGGCCATGCACGTGGCGGCGGTGATTGCTATCCGCGAGCAGCTTATCCCGCAGCTCAACGTCCTGAAGTCTACGCTCAACGAGAAGGCGCAGGCCTTCCGCGACATCGTCAAAATTGGCCGTACGCACCTGCAGGACGCCACGCCGCTGACGCTCGGCCAGGAGATTTCCGGCTGGGTGGCGATGCTGGAACACAACCTGAAGCATATTGAGAACAGCCTGCCGCATCTGGCGGAGCTGGCGCTCGGCGGGACGGCGGTTGGGACCGGGTTGAACACCCATCCGGAGTATGCGGTGCGCGTGGCGGAGGAGCTGGCAAACATCACCGGGCAGCCGTTCGTCACGGCGCCCAACAAGTTCGAGGCGCTGGCGACCTGCGATGCGCTGGTCCACATCCACGGCGCGCTGAAAGGGCTGGCGGCGTCGCTGATGAAAATCGCCAACGACGTGCGCTGGCTGGCCTCGGGCCCGCGCTGCGGCATCGGTGAAATCAGCATTCCGGAAAACGAGCCGGGCAGCTCCATCATGCCGGGTAAAGTCAACCCGACCCAGTGCGAAGCCATGACCATGCTCTGCTGCCAGGTACTGGGTAACGACGTGGCCGTTAACCTGGGCGGTGCATCAGGCAACTTCGAGCTGAACGTCTATCGCCCGATGGTGATCCACAACGTTCTGCAATCGATTCGTCTGCTGGCTGACGGCATGGAGAGCTTTAACGAACACTGCGCGGTGGGGATCGAGCCAAACCGCGAGCGCATCAGCCAGCTGTTGAACGAATCGCTGATGCTGGTGACCGCGCTCAATACCCATATTGGCTACGACAAAGCCGCCGAGATCGCCAAAAAAGCGCATAAGGAGGGGCTGACGCTTAAAGACTCCGCCCTGGCGCTGGGCTATCTGACGGAGGCGGAGTTCGAGGCCTGGGTACGTCCCGAGGCGATGGTTGGCAGCCTGAAATAATCAACTCGCTACGTACAGGTGCAGCCGCGGAATAATCAGCTGAAGCGGCTGTGCCTGAGGTCGGTAACGGTGCTGGACATTTTCAGCATCGTAATTCAGCAATTCACCAATATCCGGCACTATTGCCCCCCGATCGTCATCATAGAGCGCAATCAGCGGCGTTGGGCAGGCATACTGCACCTGTTTTTGCTGGCCGGAATACCAGACGCGGGCGATAGGCTGAACCTTCACCGGGCGCTTAATTTTGAGGCGCGTGTCCGCCGGCAGCGAGGCGATGCTGTGGTACTCCTGTTCGAGGCGCTCAATCCACTGCTCACGCGACCACGGCGCGACGGTGCGCGGCGTCTTCAGGCTTTTTTCCAGCTGCGCCAGAATTTCATCCCGGGTGAAGTTTTTAATGATGTGCTTATTCGCCCAGCCGAAGCGCAGCGTGGCGGGATGACGTAGTACCGTCAGCGTGCGATAGGCATTCAGGGTAATTAACCCCGGAAGCTGACGGTGCACCCACTCAAACCGGGCGGCGGGGGCCAGGCCCGACTCTTCGGTAACGATTTTCTCAAATGCCGCTTTCAGGGTGTTGATATGGGTAATCTGGCTTTCCAGCGCGTCGCGCGTTGTCGCATCGGTTTGCAGGCAGATCACGCCGGGCAGCCGCACCGCCGCCTTGCTGCTGCGCTGTTCAGACTGCTGCTGGATAAAAAGATGGCGATAGTGCTTCATCGCCAGCTCCAGTGCGGCCTTGCCGATGTGCTGCTTCACGTCGATGGTGTCCAGCGGATCGTGCTCGGCCCCTTTGACCACCTCGGGCAGGGTAAAGACGCGCGCGGCCAGCAGGCGGCAGGTCTGCAAACGTTCTGTCAGGGTTAGCAGCTCGTGTTCTATTTCCCGGAACGTGCTGTTCAGCCGTTCGATGAGATCGTAGGTCGCCATAAATACTCTCATTAGTTACAACATACTTATCATATAGCACAGCACGCCGGGTCAGGCCAGCGTGCGCTTGATGTCAGGCAGGGACGGGAAGGGCGATGTTATGGTACACCGGCCAGCTAAAGCAGAAGCGCGCGCCGCCGAGCTCGCTCTCCTCGCAATGCACCGTACCGCCCATGGCCTGGGCGATAGAGTAGACAATGGCCAGCCCCAGGCCACATCCTCCGGTGGCGCGATCGCGGCTGGGATCGAGGCGGACAAACGGTTCAAACACGGTTTCGCGTGCCTCCGGGGCAATCCCCGGTCCGTCATCCTCTACCGTCAGGCTGGCCTGGTTTCCCTGCAAATCCAGCCCAATCTGCAGCGTACTTTCGCTGTAGCGCATGGCGTTGTTCATCAGGTTGTCCAGCACGCGCTCCATCAGGCGCATATCAAGCGCGCCGTAATCACCCGGCGTGACGCGCGTCAACAGCGTGCGCTGCGGGTTTACGCTCTGAACATCGTCAATATGGGTTTGCAGCCACGCGGGCAGATCCGGCGTGCTGAGGTTCAGTTCGTTTTGCGGGCGATCGAGGCGCGCGTAGGTCAGCAGCTCTTCAATCAGCGCTTCGAGCTGGCCAATGTCGCGGTTAAGCGCCTGAGACTCTGCTTCCGTCAGATTCTCGCTCATCTCCAGACGATAGCGCAGGCGCACCAGCGGCGTGCGCAGCTCATGTGCAATCCCGTCGATCAGCTGCTTTTTACTGGCGATCAGGGCATTGATGTTATCGGCCATCTGGTTAAAGGCCACGCCAAGGCGTTCAAAGCTGGAACCGCTGTCGAAGTGAATACGTTCGGTGAAATGCCCTTCGCCAAAACGCTGCGCGGCGGATTCCAGTTTCAGCATGTCCTGCCAGTGGGGGCGCATCCAGATAAAGACCGGAAACGCGAGCGAAATGGCGATAAAGGCCATCAGCGCCATGTCCAGCAGACGCATCTGGTGCAGATAATAGAGATAGGGCACCGGCCCGACGGCAAGCACGTAATGGCTGCGAGGAATACGCTGGATAAAGGTGTATTTCTCATCCAGCGCGACGATGTCCCCGTCGCGCAGACGCTGCATGGCGGGCGGGTCCAGATCGAAATCTTTCAACGGCTCGATGCGTAAATCGAATGACAGATTCAGATCCAGCTCTTTCAGGGTTTTCGCCCAGTCGTGTGGCGGGATCTCTCTTAGCTCGCTGCGCATCAGATAGAGCGAGCTTTTCATCAGATCGTCCAGCGACTGCCTGCCCGCACGTTCGGCGGTAAATTTATAAACCAGCCCGACCAGCATGGTCATCACCAGGAAGCAGACAAACAGTAAAAGATAAAACTGCACAAACAGCTTTTTCATTGGATCTCACCGCAAAAACGCTATGTGCAGAATATACATGAAAACCCTTCGAGTTTTTCACGTCTGTCGAGCGTGTTATATGGCTTTCGCGCTGTTTTTTACCTTGGCGATGAGTTTTTCGGTCACCGCCAGTCCTTCGGCAATATGCGTATCAATCACATCCGTCCCGTATTCGCTGATGAGGTCCAGCAGTATTTCGTAAGACTGGATGAGTTCCAGCAGGTCAAAGAGCGCTTTTTGATCGGTTCGTGAGGGGGAGACGTGGTTAAGGGTTGCCTGATTAACAATCCACTCAAGATTGGTTTTTATCGCTTCTACCTGACCGTAGCTATACATATGTCATGGGCTTAAATCCTCATTTCAAGATTTATTGGAGAGATGTCGTGAAAGCTTCACGGCGAAAATGAGTAAAACGATCGCAAGAGCGGGGCGAGCTGAAGAAAGGAGAGTCGAGAAGGTAATTATGGAATAGTTCGCGTGCTTAGCAAGTAAATTGTTGCGCAAACGTAAAAATAAACATACGAAAGAGAAGGCATCGTCGCGCAATGCCTTCATTTCTGTCAGGTTAACTTCTCAGGTTTCCCACGCATGTGGGGCAAACAGATAACCCTTATTACGCACGGTTTTAATGCGGTAGGGCTCGGTGGCGTTATCCTGCAGTTTTTTGCGCAGGCGCGAAATCGCCACGTCAACGCTGCGGTCCATTCCGTCATAGCTCACGCCACGCAGGTTTTTCAGCAGCGCGTCACGGTCCATAATCTGTCCGGCATGCGTTGCCAGCTCCCACAGCAGGTCAAAATCTGCGGTAGAAAGGGGGATAAGTTCGCCAGAGAGCAGCACCTGACGATTAATCGGATCAATAGACAGCGTCCCGAAGCGCATCGCTTTGTGCGGCGTCAGAGACGGTGCCGGTGCTTCGCGTTCGATACTGGCGTGCTGGCGTAAATGGAGGCGCAGGCGAGCGAGCAGGACTGCAGGCGGTGTGGTTTTCAGAATGTAGTCATTGGCACCCATCTCCAGCGACAAAATGTGGTTCATATCGCTGTCCAGCGAGGTGAGCAGGACAATAGGGCCCTCCCACCGGGCGCGCAGGTCACGGCAGAGCGTCATGCCGTCTTTGCCTGGCAACATGATATCCAGCAGCACCAGATCCGGGTTTTCACGGACGACCACCTCTTCGGCACGATCGCCGCGAGGTTCAACAATGACGTCCATATCATGTTTACCCAGATAGGCGGCGATCAGCTGCCCGACTTCGGGTTCGTCTTCAACATAAACAATCTTATTCATACAGCGTCTGTTTTCGTGAAAAAAGCCAACATACACCGCGAAACCTTAACCTTCCATTAATCTTTCTAAATTAACGCCGGTTCCGTAATTCTGGCTGTTATTCGCTTTCACTAGCGCAGCGGACGGCCACCGTCCACGGCAAAGGTTCTGCCGGTGACGTAGCAGCTGGTGAGCAGGTAATCCACGAGGTCGATGACCTCTTTCTCGCCGGGGGCGATTTTCATGAGCGACTTATTCAGCGCCTGCTGGCGATACTCTGCATCATCGTTTTCGTTAAACAAAATCATCGCCGGGGCGATGGCATTCACCTTCACCTCGGGGGCGAGCTTGCGGGCAAACGAGCGGGTCATGTTATCCAGCGCGGCTTTACTGGCCGCGTAGGCGATGTGCTTGTCGCTGCCGCGCTCCACTACATAATCGGTGAAGTGAATGATGTCGCCCGCAGCGTGCCCGTGGCCGCGCAGCAGGTCCTGCAGAGCGTGGTTAAGCAGATAAGGGGCATTGACGTGGATCTGCAGCATGGAGGAGAGCGTTTCGCTAAGTGACGTACCGGGTTTTTCGGCACGCCATGCGCTGGCGTTATGGATCACGGCGCGCAGACCCGTCGTGGTGGCTTTTACCGTTTCCGCGAAAGCCAGAATGCCTTCATCGGTTGAAAAATCAGCCTGAATGCAGACCGCCCCCGCTTTGCGTAACCCTTCAATCGACGGGTATTCCGTACGGTAGCTGACAATGACCGGATGGCGAAGGTTGAGAAAGTGATGGGCGAGGGCGAGGCCGATACGGCGGCCTCCACCGGTAATCAGTATTGGGCGAAGCGGTGCATTTCCCATCGTATTCTCCTTTACAGTTCAACAATGGGAAAGGCGATGCTATCCCATTAACATCCAGGTTGCCGGTAGGGCAGCAACCAGTAACAGTCCAATCAATGCCATCTCACGGCGTTTCAGCGCATTCTCCAGCTGATGTGTGCGGCGGGCATAGATAAACACCAGCAGACCCGGTGCGTACAGCACCACCGACAGCAGCAGATGCATAGGACCGGAAGCATACAACAACCACAGGCCGTAAATACAGGCTCCGACACCCACAACATAATGCGCCGGGCGTGTGGCAATTTTTAACAGATACGCACCCACTAAGAAATAGGGTACCAGAATCATCTCCGAGGCGATGGTCAGCAGGGTGTTATAGTCTGAACCTGTGAGCCAGATCAGCACCAGACAGAGCTGAACGCTGATGTTGGTCAGCCAGAGCGATGCCGACGGCGCGCTGTTTTGGTTTTGACGGGCGAACAGGCGTGGAAACGCTTTGTGCGTCGCGGCCAGGAAAGGCACTTCAGCCGCCATGATGGTCCAGCTCAGGTACGCGCCGCAGACGGAGATGATAAGGCCAGCCGCAATCACCACGTCGCCCCAGGGGCCGAGCATTTTCACCATCAGCCCTGCCATTGACGGGTTACGCATTTCAGCCAGTTCAGGACGCGCCACCACGCCCAGCGACAGCAGCGTTACCAGCAGATAGACCCCGAGCGCAGCGAGTACGGCCAGCAGCGTGGCGCGGCCCACATCGCGTTTATTTCGGGCTCGGGCAGAAACCACGACCGCGCCTTCTACACCGATGAACACCCACAGGGTAATCAGCATCGTGTTTTTCACCTGCTCCCAGACGGGGACGCCCAGCGCAACGCCGCTGAAATCAAGCTTAAACACGTCCATACGGAACGCAATGAAGGCCAGAACGATAAACAGGCCGAGCGGAACCAGCTTCGCGAGCGTCGCCACCAGGTTGATGCTGGCGGCCGTTTGTACGCCACGTAACACCAGCCAGTGGACGAACCACAATAACACCGAGGCACCCACAATAGACTGCCAGGTATTTCCGTCGCCAAAGAGGCGCAACTCAGGCGTGTCGGTAAAGAAACTGAGCGCCGAGAAGACGATTACCAGATAGGAGACGTTGGCGATAACGGCACACAGCCAGTATCCCCACGCGGAACAGAAGCCAATCAGCTCGCCGAAACCTTCACGCGCATAGGTGAAAATACCGCCGTCCAGATCCGGGCGAATGCGGGTGAGCAGCAGCATAGCGAAGGCCAGCAGCAATATTCCGACACCCGTAATGCCCCAGCCAATGATGAGCGCAGAAGGGCTCGCGACTGCCGCCATATTTTGCGGCAAACTGAATACGCCCGCACCCAGCATTGAGCTTAAAACGAGTGCAGTCAGAGCACTCAGGCCAAGTTTCTTTTCCATTGGCTTCCTGTTATGAAAGGTCAAAATCCAGAATAATTATTTCGCTCAGGCGCATAAAAATGGTGGATCACACTAAGGCGCGGGATTTTACGGAGTGTAACGAAAGCATGCAATGACGTGAGGCAGAAATTCAAAAAAAGTAACAAAAAAAGGCGGCATTGCGCCGCCTTTCGTAAACGACTTTTGTTACTTGTACAGATCGGCGCTGATGGTCACGTTGTTACCACGTTCCTGCCACTGGCGGGTGATGTGGTAGTACTTCGCACCTTTCTTCGCCGCACGCTTCGCGACCTGGTAAGAGACTTCCGTCATGTTGCCGTAGTTACCGGTAAATTTGATGCTGTCGAACGGCACCATCTGCGCTGCAGTGGCGTTGTTCAGCTCTTCAATTTTGGTACCGTCCGGCAGCGTAACGGAGTAACGGCCACCTTTCGTGGACTGCGTTTCAAAGAAACGACCCACTTCAGCGCTTGGGGCCGCCGTCGTTGCGACGCCTGGAATTTCAACTTTCTTCGCGGCTTCGCCGCCTTTCGCTATCGCCGCGCGACCCGCTTCTGAATTCGCCGGGATGGCATCCGGGCTTTGCAGAACACGTTTTTTCGCATCTTTTTTATAGATGAACGCGGTAATGCGCTGGTTGCCACCCTGGTTAGCATCGACCTGACGCACGATGTAGAAAGAATAAGCTCCTTTCTCTTTCGCGGCTTTGGTGATGGCATCGTTCACTTCTGGCTGGCTGCGGTAAAAGCCCTGAACGGTGACGGTGTCGTAGGGTTCCAGCTCAATCGCCTGATCTTTCGGCAGTTCAACAACACCGTTGATCACGCGGTTTTTCGGTGCGTCAGCTTTTGGCGCATTGTCTTTGAATAGCGCGATGGTCACGCGCAGGTTACCGCTGTTGCCGTAATCTGACTGGTCAACGACATAAAACGAGGCCGCCCCGTTTTTATCAGCAGCTTTTGATGCAGCGGCGACGGCGTCGCCAATAGAATTATAACGACCCACAATGACCGTATGGTCAAAAGGTTTTAACGCTGCCGCTTGCTCCGGCGTTAACTCTGTTGCGGCATTCGCAGACAGGGCGGTCGCGGAAAGAAGTGCGGACGCCAGGAGTGTGTTCTTAAGCTTCATAAAAATGATCCTTCGCCTTGCGCAAACCATGTACTGGTATTGTTGTTAATTTGAGACGGTCCCGATTATTGCATTTAAAACCCGTCGCTGTCTGCGCCATTTTTCACTGCCTGTGCTCACTGAATCACCTTATTCGATAACATTTAGTGATATGTTGAAAAAACACGCGTTTGACAAGTAAAACTGATAAAGCATATGACTTTTACAAGTTAATTTAATGTTAATAAGTTGTTCTCTTACGGCGCTATATCATGTTTTTACCGCTTCGCTTGCGCGATTTATCGGTTCCGGCGATGAATTTAAGGTAAATATCACTGTCAGTGACGCCGATCGCTTATTTTTCACAGATAAAGTAAGAAATAGTGTTTTCTGGCGGTAGATCACGGGCGCTATTTTCAGTAGGTTATAGACAGTTTGTTACTGTTTTATTTTCCGGGGTTAATCATATCTCGTCGCTGGTGCGATGGTGAAAATTGATACAAATCGCGGGCATTTATCGATAAACCATCATCAAGAACCGATGGAAGGGAAAACTATGCGTATTGGGGTACCAAAAGAACGGTTAGCCAATGAAACCCGCGTAGCGGCAACACCGAAAACGGTGGAGCAACTGCTTAAGCTGGGTTTTACGGTCGCGGTTGAAAGCGGCGCGGGCAAACTGGCGAGTTTCGATGACGAGGCCTTTATCCAGGCTGGCGCGGAAGTGGTCGACGGTGCTGACGTCTGGCAGTCTCAGGTGATTCTGAAGGTCAATGCACCGGAAGAGGGTGAGATTGCGCTGTTGAATCCGGGGACAACCCTGGTGAGCTTCATCTGGCCTGCACAAAACCCGGAGCTGATGGAGAAGCTGGCAGCCCGTGGCGTGACCGTAATGGCGATGGACTCCGTGCCGCGCATTTCGCGCGCGCAGTCGCTGGATGCCTTAAGCTCCATGGCAAACATCGCTGGCTACCGCGCCATTGTTGAAGCAGCCCACGAGTTTGGTCGCTTCTTTACCGGTCAAATCACCGCCGCGGGTAAAGTCCCTCCGGCGAAAGTCATGGTGATTGGCGCGGGCGTGGCGGGCCTTGCTGCAATCGGTGCGGCAAATAGCCTGGGCGCTATCGTACGTGCCTTTGACACCCGTCCTGAAGTAAAGGAACAGGTTCAGAGTATGGGAGCCGAATTCCTTGAGCTGGACTTCAAGGAAGAAGCCGGCAGCGGCGATGGTTACGCGAAGGTGATGTCCGAAGCCTTTATCAAAGCCGAAATGGAACTCTTCGCCGCTCAGGCGAAAGATGTCGACATTATTGTCACCACAGCGCTTATCCCGGGTAAACCTGCGCCAAAGCTGATTACCCGTGAGATGGTTGATTCCATGAAGCCGGGCAGCGTGATTGTCGACCTGGCCGCCCAAAACGGCGGTAACTGTGAATATACCGTACCGAATCAGGTGACCACGACCGCTAACGGCGTGAAGGTGATCGGCTATACCGATCTGCCGGGCCGTCTGCCAACGCAGTCTTCTCAGCTGTACGGCACTAACCTCGTCAACCTGCTTAAGCTGCTCTGCAAAGAGAAAGACGGCAACGTCACCGTTGATTTCGACGATGTGGTGGTGCGCGGTGTGACCGTGGTCCGTGAAGGTGAAATTACCTGGCCTGCGCCGCCTATTCAGGTTTCTGCTCAGCCTCAGGCGGCACCAAAAGCGGCGCCTGAGCCAAAAGAACCTGCTAAACCGGCTTCACCGTGGCGTAAATACGCGATCATGGCGCTGGTAATTATTCTGTTCGGCTGGCTGGCTGACGTCGCGCCAAAAGA
Source organism: Enterobacter sp. 241F3 (assembly GCF_034106785.1). NCBI lineage: Bacteria > Pseudomonadati > Pseudomonadota > Gammaproteobacteria > Enterobacterales > Enterobacteriaceae > Enterobacter > Enterobacter sp. 241F3. Next base: position 476,039 of record NZ_JAWNDD010000001.1, on the reverse strand, counting down.
GTTCCTCGGCCATTTTACCGTCTTCGCGCTCTCCTGCGTCGTAGGCTACTACGTGGTGTGGAACGTCTCCCATGCTCTGCATACCCCGCTGATGTCGGTAACCAACGCCATCTCCGGGATCATCGTGGTGGGGGCGTTACTGCAGATTGGTCACGGCGGCTGGATCAGCTTCCTGAGCTTTATCGCGGTGCTGATCGCCAGTATCAATATTTTCGGTGGTTTCACCGTGACTCAGCGCATGCTGAAAATGTTTCGTAAAGGCTAAGGGGTAGCATATGTCTGGAGGATTAGTGACAGCCGCATACATTGTTGCTGCAATCCTGTTTATTTTCAGTCTGGCGGGGCTTTCCAAACACGAAACGTCTCAGCAGGGGAATAACTTTGGTATCGCCGGGATGGCGATTGCGCTGATTGCCACCATCTTCGGGCCGGATACCGGCAACGTAGCGTGGATCCTGGTGGCGATGATCATCGGCGGCGCGATTGGTATTCGTCTGGCAAAACGCGTTGAAATGACCGAGATGCCGGAGCTGGTTGCCATTCTGCACAGCTTTGTGGGTCTGGCCGCGGTGCTGGTGGGCTTCAACAGCTACCTGTATCACGAACCGGGTCTGGAACCGATTCTGGTCAATATCCACCTGACTGAAGTGTTCCTGGGTATCTTCATCGGTGCGGTGACCTTCACGGGCTCCATTGTCGCGTTCGGTAAACTGCGCGGGAAGATCTCCTCTAAACCGCTGATGCTGCCAAACCGTCATAAGCTGAACCTGGCGGCGCTGGTGGTGTCATTTGTTCTGCTGGTGGTCTTCGTGCGTACCGAAAGCGTCGGTCTGCAGGTGCTGGCGTTGCTGGTAATGACCATCATCGCGCTGGCATTCGGCTGGCACCTGGTGGCATCCATCGGTGGTGCGGATATGCCGGTTGTTGTCTCAATGCTGAACTCCTACTCCGGTTGGGCGGCAGCGGCGGCAGGCTTTATGCTGAGCAACGACCTGCTGATCGTCACCGGTGCGCTGGTGGGTTCTTCCGGTGCGATCCTGTCTTATATCATGTGTAAGGCGATGAACCGTTCGTTCATTAGCGTAATCGCCGGTGGTTTCGGGACAGATGGCTCTTCTTCCAGTGCTGATGAAGAAGTGGGTGAGCACCGTGAAATTTCTGCGGAAGATACCGCAGACATGCTGAAAAACTCGCATTCCGTTATCATCACCCCTGGCTACGGCATGGCGGTGGCACAGGCGCAGTATCCGGTTGCGGAAATCACCGAGAAGCTGCGCGCGCGGGGCATCAAGGTTCGCTTTGGTATTCACCCGGTGGCAGGGCGTCTGCCGGGCCACATGAACGTGCTGCTGGCGGAAGCGAAAGTACCTTACGACATCGTGCTGGAAATGGATGAGATCAACGATGATTTCGCCGACACCGACACCGTGCTGGTCATTGGTGCCAACGATACCGTTAACCCTGCTGCACAGGACGATCCGGGTAGCCCAATCGCCGGTATGCCGGTTCTGGAAGTGTGGAAGGCGCAGAACGTAATCGTCTTCAAACGTTCTATGAATACCGGTTATGCCGGGGTGCAGAACCCGCTGTTCTTCAAAGAGAATACCCACATGCTGTTTGGCGATGCTAAAGCCAGCGTGGATGCGATTCTGAAAGCGCTGTAAGTTGCGCTGAAACGAAAAAACCGCCGAATTTGGCGGTTTTTTTATTGTCGGGCGGCGTCAGGTGTTAATCGTCTTCCGGATCGTCCAGCTCAACCGGCGTCTGGTACTCATCCGGCTTAATGACCAGCAGGTCGCAGCGCAGATGGTCGATCACCTGTTCGGCGGTATTGCCGAGGAAGGCGGCAGAAATACCGGTCCGGCCAATGGTGCCCAGCACCACAATCCCCGCCTGCAGGTGTTCCGCCAGGTCCGGGATCACCTCTTCAGGCAGCCCTTTTTCCACGTGGGTCATTTTCTCATCAATGCTAAATTTCTGGCGCAGCGCTTTCATGGCCAGCAGATGCTGACCGCGGATCGCGTCGTTGTACACGCTCGGGTCAAATTCAGGTAGCTCAATGGCAATGTTAATAGGGGTGACCGGATAGGCACCTACCAGGTGCACTTCAGTATGATTGACCTGGTCGGCAAGCTGGATGGTCTCCTTCACCAGCTTCTCGTTCAGGGAGTTGTGGTAATCCTCTTCGCTAGCGAGGTTTACCGCCACAACGGCTTTCCCGCCTTCAGGCCACGGCTGGTCTTTCACCATCCAGACCGGGCAAGGGCATTTGCGCAGCAGGTGCCAGTCGGTCGGGGTGAAGATCACGGATTCCAGCTTGTCGTGCTGGTGCGCCATCTTCAGCAGCAGATCGTGCCCACCGGCGACAACTTCCTGGATGATGGCTTCGAAAGGTCGGTTGTGCCAGACCACTTTAATATCAATGGGAACACCCGCTTCCAGGTAATACTTCGCCTGTTCTCGGATCCACGCGGTACGCTGGCTGATGACGCCCTGACGCATAGCGGTTCGCTCGTCAGGCGACAGAAGGGTGGTCATCTCATACGAGAAGTCATAGATCGGCAAAAACGCTTTGATTTTGCCACCAATCCGTTGATGTAAATACACAGCACGTCGTAATGCCGGCTGATCGTCCTGGTTCGGATCGATAGCTACCAGCATGTTTTGATACTTGGCCATACAGGTCTCCTTACTACTGTCACCACAGTCTGTAATTAAAAGAGTAACCTATATATCCTGAATGAAACAGAGGGGAGGTTTTGTCAGATCAATAAATCATGCAAATTTATTGGTTCGTACTGCTGCATGATGAATGTAAAGATTTTCTTGGGCTTCAAATCGTTATGGGGGCGCGTCAGGGGCATATTGACAAGAATCCTCCTGTTAATAACAGCAACCTGGTCCTTATCCATATCACCGTTCCACTCTGCACCGACCTCATAAACCATCCGTGAATCCTCATGTCCCCTCGGTGTCGCTACAAACGAAGGATGTGCACATGCATAAAGTGACCAGCAGGCATGGTGTGTCTCGACTGATGGGGACCGTTCTCTGATTCCTGCCCTACGTAATCCATTCTTCCATCCGTAGGACAGAGAACCTGCCTTTGTTGTCGAGCGCTGGTCGGTTACAAATACTGTCCTGATGCGCTGCGTTTCGGTTTTTCCATGTTCGCGGCGATTTTCAGGTTGCTGTTTTATCTTAGATAGGTTGTACAAGAGTTCTGCTCTTTCAGAGCATCACTTTATGTAGCAATCGCTTGCTGGGAAGAGAAACCGTTTACGAGCCAAGGTTTGTGGCAGCGAAATAAATTTAGCCGCTTTTATTCGTCGGCATTACCTAGTGTCGTTGCCCAGTAAGCCAGGGAGAGGGCGCATGGACAGGATGTGCAAGGAATAAATATCATAATGATACCAAATTTTAGTAGGGTGATCAGCCTTAGTCTGATGTTTCTTTTTATGATAGAAGTTATCTGACACATTTAATCGAGTAAAATTCATGAAAAAGATCGTACTTGCATTATTTATCACTACAGTAAGCCTTTCAGTTCATGCCACTGATAACACGAAATCCTTGTCTGATGATCTGTTATCATATCAAGCCGAACTAATTTGCAGTCCTAAATTCAGAGAAGAAGCCGCAAAACCAGACTTTAAGATTAAAAAAGGATTGATTAACGCAACTGATCCTACTCCTTTCAATGAAGACGTTCTGAAAGCTTATCAGGAAGTAGTGAAGGAACATCCGGGGATTGAGAAAATCGTAGTCGACCCTAAAAATGTTGACGCGTGTAAACCAAACGTCATTGAAAAATACCGTAAAAAACATCCGCTTTAAAAACGAACTGACCAGAGCTTAAGCCAGGCTAATTAAATTTAAATGGTATGGTGTGTATCTTTACGAGATGCTCGACAGGCTAACGTTTACAGGCCGTACCATATAACTTTTGGACGTACTTGAACTTTTATCATGATACGTCGATAAATTTACCGAAGTTAGCGATCCCCATTACATCGAAATGGCAGTGACAAACTACAAATGACAATTGTTTTCATCCCCGCATTGATAGCTATCTTGGTTGCAAAAGAACGGGAATCTGGTCGTGCACTAACGCAGCAAGAGAAAGGAATGCTCCACTTTGGAGGGCAGGGCATTCAGCTGCAGTGGCAGATGAAGCGATAAATGCTGTCGCGGCTGTATACGACAAAATATACAGATCTGCTAAAAGTTCGGTAAAATTTGCTAATGCCCTGGCCCGTTTTGCGCCATTACCTGACGTTGTATTCTCTAATGTTAGCCCCGTTAATGCTATATATGCCTGTTCGCTTAATCCGCTTGCCATTTTTATCCGTAATAGTAGCGGTTAGGGTGCTGCAGCGAATGGAATGACTCTCATCAATAACCAGCCTAATGGCTTCTAAAGGATCTTCTACCTCAACAAGATCCACAGTCTTATCCAGACCGAATGGCACAAGGTGGAAGGCTGTTTTCCCCGATGATTTTCTGGTTATTTTCACGGGATACAGTACGTCTCCACTTTTATGAATAAATTCAAGGCGTTCAATGTAAATCATGGCGATTCTCCTGGTTTGTCTGCATGAATATACAAACCGAAGATAGGAGATACAATACAAATAAATAGGGAAATCTAAAATAGCCTAACATGACGTGTAATACATTGAATTATTTGCGTAATCTTATAAAGCGCATGCAAAAAATCGAATCGTTTACTAGCCTTATTGCCAGCTGACGTGACCTGCGCCCTATGACTCAAGAAACCGTTATGTACGTATGCATTCCGAACACCTGCTGTTCTCTCATTTCGGAAGTCATGTGGCTCTCTTGTTTCTTTATAGGATCACGTCGATTAACTCCGGCCCCTGATTTTTCACATTATCCGCGATGCGCGTCACGGCGTTCCAGATGAACTCGTCGGCGGGTACTGCTCCGTTGGCAGCAATCTCTTCAGCTTCTTTCCCGCCTATATCCTGCCGCATCCACTTGCGGGCAGCTTCTGATCGCAGAACCAGAGGACGACGGTCGTGAATGTCGACCAGGCCTTTATCCGCTGCAGACATCACGATAAGAAATCCCTCTGATTCATCACCACGCTCAAATGGCGTGCTGCCGACCGCTGCCATGAATATCGGCTGGCCACCTGCCCGATGAATGAAATGGGGCTGCTTCTTGTCGCCTTCCTTTTTCCACTCAAACCAACCGTCTGCAAAGCAGATTGCCCGGCCATACTGCCACAGAGGTTTAAACATGCTGCTGGTGGCGACCGTTTCGACGCGCGCGTTTATCAATGGTGCTTTGTCCCGCCAGCCTGGCGCGTAGGATCACAGGACCGGGTCAAGATGCAGCTGCTCGTCGCGTTCGCTCAGCAGCAGAATTTTAGTACCGGGCGCGACGTTGTACCGGCCAATCGGCTCCGGGTCGTATGCGATGTCATGGTCGTCTTCGTCGGCAAGATATAGCAGGTATTCTTCACGGGGTTGGGCTTGTGCAAAACTTCCACACATAAAAAAACTCCAGTCAGTCAGAATGAAAGTAAAGGGCAGGGAGAAAAAGTCGCGCGCTGGTAAAGTCTTACAAACGGATCGGTGGGGAATATGCACTTGAGGGGAGAGAAGGTAAAGCGACACGTTGCGAAACGGGAAGTAGCAACGCAAAATTGGAGGATGTTGGGCGGCGAAATGAGCTGCTGGGGGAGTTTTTAGGGCGTTTGATTATCCTACATTCTCCGTAATCGTCTGATAACGAACCAAAATGTCATTTTTCTTTGATAACTTATTGAATGTTGAAGGGTCTACATACCATATTTATAAGTCATGAAAATTTATCAGAGGAAAAGCACCGTGGTCGTCACCGCGATAAACGCAATAAACAGCAGCACCATCACTGCTATCGCAAAGGTCGTGGAGTCCTGGACGTAGGTTTTTTCTTCCCCCTTCATTGGGCCGACAAGCATGATCCAGATGAAGATAAAGGTCACTGAGGCAATCACGACTGAAACGAAAAACAAACTTTCTCTCAATTCATAACCTCAACGAGAACCTTTCGGGCGCTGTGTGGGGACGTACTACGGTGAAAATATCTTGAAACGGAAGTGATTACACCAGACCAATAAATCACAAGAATTTATCAGTCTGGTCATCAATATGCGGAGTGTTACGCCACGTTACGGGCGTGCCCGGCAAGAACGGCCAGCGCTTCACCGTTTTCGATAGTGATGTATTTACCCTTAACGGCCAGCATCCCGCTTTTCTGGAAACGACCCAGCAGACGGCTGATGGTTTCCACGGTCAGACCCAGGTAGTTGCCTATATCGCCACGCGTCATCGTCAGACGGAATTCACGCGGCGAGAAGCCACGCTCGGCGAAGCGGCGGGAGAGGTTGTAGATAAACGCGGCCAGGCGCTCTTCGGCATTCTTTTTAGAAAGCAGCAGGATCATGTCCTGATCGCCTTTGATCTCACCGCTCATCAGACGCATCATCTGCTGACGCAGGTTAGGCATCTTGCCGGACAGATCGTCCAGGGTTTCAAACGGAATTTCGCAAACCATCGAGGTTTCGAGTGCCTGAGCAAAGCTCGGGTGGTGGCCCGTACCGATGGCATCAAAGCCTACCAGGTCACCCGCCAGATGGAAGCCGGTGATCTGCTCATCGCCCTGTTCGGTGATGGTGTAGCTCTTGATGGTGCCAGAACGGATAGCATAGAGCGATTTCAGTTCGTCTCCCGCTTTAAACAGCGTCTGCCCTTTCTGAATAGGCTTCTTACGCTCGATAATATTATCAAGCTGATCGAGTTCATGCTCATTCAGGGTAAACGGGATACAGAGCTGGCTGATGCTGCAATCCTGGCAATGGATAGCACAACCGCCAGACTGAATGCGTCGTATAATTCGCTTTTCCGGGATCATAGGTTTGCTCAAGCCTTAATTGATATTGGTCAATTTTAACATCTTTTTGGTAAGTACGTAAGCCTGACAAACCCTCAATAAGGACAAGAGACGACAATGCGTCGCCATCTTCTTGAAATTCCACAGCTTGATTATGGATTTTTAGCCTAACCGGTAGAAAATTAAGCACAAAAAGCCTGGGAACTAGAGCAAGAGATACCCTTCGTGACGCAGCAACCACTCTTTTCGCTGCACGCCACCGGCATAGCCTGTCATGGTACCGTTGCGGCCAATGACGCGATGGCAGGGCACCACGATGCTGACCGGGTTAGAGCCGTTAGCGGCACCCACCGCGCGTGCAGCGCCTGCGCGACCTAACTGCTCCGCGAGCTGGCCGTAATGCATGACCTGCCCGCAGGGAATCGACCGCAGCGCCTGCCACACTTCGCGCTGAAAAGGCGTGCCAGCCGTGGCGGTCGGCAGAGTATCAATGATGCTGAGATCGCCTTCGAAGTACGCCGCAAGCTTGTCGCTCAGCCCACCCGGGTTGGTGGCGCTGATACGTTCATAACCCTGCAAGCGGTAATGAATATTGAGCAGCTCTTCCATGCGGTCGCTGTGCTCTTCCCACTCAACGGCGCGCAGGCAAAACTGCTCGTCCGCGATCACCCACAGCGGCCCAAGCGGCGTCGCAATCTTATCTTCGAGTAATCTCAGCATCCTCATTCCTTTAGTTCAGCCTCGGGTATATTCCCGGCCCAATCGGCAGGCCGACAAGATACCACGCCACCAGCATCACCAGCCATACCCCTAAAAAGATAAGCGGGTAGGGTAAAACCAGCGAATAGTAGGTACCCAGTTTGGCCTCGGGTTTATAGCGCTGGAGGAAGCCTAAAAACAGCGGAACAAACGGCGAGACCGGCGCCAGCGGTATCACCGAGGAGTCCGCGATACGGAACAGGATCTGGGCAAACGCCGGGTGAAAACCCAGCATCATAAACATCGGCACGAAGATCGGGGCCAGAATCGACCAGATGGCGGAGCCGCTGGCGATAAACATGCACAGCAGGGATGACAGCAGCGCCAGGCCGACAAACGCCGGTACGCCGCTTAGCCCGGCAGCCTCCAGCGCGTCGGTCAGGCCCACGGCCATAAACTTGCCCATGTTGCTCCAGTTAAACATCGCCACAAACTGGGCCAGCGGGAACACCATCACGATAAAGCCCGCCATCTCTTTCATCGGCTCGATCATCAGCTGCGGCAGATCGCCCTGGCGGCGGATTTTACCGGTGGCGATACCGTAGGCGAGCGAGACGACAAAGAAAAACAGAATAATCAGCGGCACGATGCCCTGAATAAACGGCGAAGGCAGGACCGTATGTTTAACCGGATCGCGCAATATGCCGTTTTCCGGCACCACCATCAGCGCCACCAGCGCGATAAAGGCCAGCGAGACCACGCCCGCCACGCGCAGGCCAAAGCGCTGCGTTTCGCTCAGCGTCTCCAGCTTTTCATCACTGCGGCCTTCCCATTTGCCCAGGCGCGGCTCGACGATCTTATCGGTAATCAGCCCGCCGACAATCGTCAGGACAATGACCGAGCTTGCCATAAAGTACCAGTTGTCGATCACGCTGACGTGCATGGCCGCATCAATGGTTTTCGCCGCCTCCGTACTGATGCCCGAGAGCAGCACGTCGGTGGTGACGATCAGCAGATTGGCGGTGAATCCACAGCCCACGCCCGCAATCGCCGACAGCAGGCCCGCCACGGGGTGGCGCCCGACGGCGAGGAAGATCAGCGCCCCCATCGGCGGCATGATCACCAGCGCGGCGTCGGAGGAGATATGGCTGAAGAAGGCGATAAACAGCACCATATAGCTCGCGTAGCGCGCGCTGACGTGGGAAGCCATTTTCACCATTAACGCGGGCAGCAAGCCCACGCGTTCCGCCAGCCCGGCGCCCAGCACTAGCGCCAGAATGGCGCCCAGCGGGGCGAAACCGCTGAAGTTCTTAATCACGTTGGGTAAAAACCAGTGCAGCCCCTCAACGCTGAGCAGGTTTTTCACCGCCACCAGGCTGCCGTCGGCCGGGCTGCGCACGCTGACGTCAAAGGCGGAGAGCACGGCGGTGGCGACCATCAAAATCACAATCAGATAGATAAACAGCAGGAAAGGGTGCGGCACTTTATTGCCGATCCTTTCAACCCAGCCATAGAGCTTACCGGATGGGGAATGCGAAGGTATGGATGACATACTCATGGGCGTTCCTCGGGAGTGTTGTTGTGTTGTGTTGTGTTTTTTTATTTTAAAGGTGACGGTGTCACGCCCCGTGGGATCGGACACGCGTACGGTTTTTCTTGTATTTGCTGTTCAAACTCTTCACGGCATTTTTTCAGCAGCGATGCGTCCTGCAGCAGATTGAGCGCGGTTGCGCCCATCACTTTTCCGGCCAGCAGCATGCCTTTGTGGGCAATAGAGGTTCGCCCCTGAGACACCAGCTGCCAGGTGTGCAGCGGCGTGCCGACGGTAAAGCAGGGGCTGAAGCACTGGGCCACCGGCATTTTCCAGCTGACGTCGCCCACGTCGGTTGAACCCGCCAGCACGTTGTCGGTGACGGCGTAAGGCGCGACTTCATCTACCAGCAGCGTCGCCTGATGACGACGGGCAAAGGCTTTACCCGCGTCGCCACCCGTGGCGGCAATATTTTTCAGGCTGTTTTGTAGATCGTTGGGCGTCAGCGTGGCGCGGATCTCGCGGGCAAACTTTCGCTCTTCTTCGGTCCACTGCGGCGTGCCGTAGTGCTGCAGGGCGCGATACATCGCCGCCTCGAGCGTGCGGTTCGGCAGGTAGCTTGAGCAGGCTTTATCAAAGCGACACTCGACGGTGGTTTCGGTCATCATCGCCGCGCCCTGGGCAATTTTCTCGATGCGTTCGTAGATCTGCTGCGCATCGGCCATCTCCGGGGCGCGGATCAGGTACAGCACTTCGGCCTGCGCCTGTACCACGTTGGGGGAAATCCCGCCGGTGTCGGTGATGGCGTAATGGACGCGCGCTTTCTCAATGATGTGTTCGTTGAGGAAGTTGGTGCCGGTGGTCATCAGCGTCACGGCGTCCAGAGCGCTGCGTCCCAAATGGGGGGAGTTGGCCGCGTGCGCCGCCACGCCGTGAAAACGCCAGGCGGCCTGAATATTCGCCAGCGTGCTGACGTTAAACATCCCGGCAAAGGCTTCCGGGTGCCAGGTGACGGCGGCATCGACGTCATCAAATAGCCCTTCGCGCACCATAAAGGTTTTCCCGGAGCCGCCTTCCTCACCGGGACAGCCGTAAAAACGTACCGTTCCGCTGCCGCCGTGCTGCTCCAGCCAGCTTTTCACCGCCACAGCGCCCGCAAGCGCCGCGGTGCCTAAGAGGTTATGCCCGCAGCCGTGGCCGTTAGCCCCCGGCGTGGCGGTTTGCGCGGTCGCGCAGTGTGCCTGCTGGCTTAACCCGGCCAGCGCGTCGTACTCGCCCAGCAGGGCGATAACCGGTTTTCCGCTGCCGAAGCTGGCGATAAAGGCATTTGGAATACCGCCTGCCTCGCGGGTCAGCGTGAAGCCTTCTGCTTCCAGCTCGCTGGCCAGCCGTTCGGCGGACCAAACCTCTTCAAAGCGGGTTTCGGGGCGATCCCAGATCGCGTCGGCAATATCGGTTAACGTCCGACATCGCGTATCGATCGCATCGGCAATAAAAGCGTAGTTCTCCTGCATTACACACCTCGCGTCCACGGGAAATTAAGCGCAGTTCGCGCCAGCGTTTCGATGGCGACAGGCATCACCTGCTCATCGAAGTCGAATTTTTCGTTGTGATGCCCGGCGCTCAAATCCGTGCCAAACACCATATAGGACGCCATGCCGCCGTTCTGCTGCACGCGGGCCATCATCAGCGTGGCGTCTTCGGAGCCCGCTGGCGCTTTCACCTTATCGATGGCGTGAACAACCCCGGAAACCCGGCTCGCCTGTTCGCGCAGATAATCCACCCACGCCGATGTCGGCGCGCTGGAGGTGGCAGCCCCCATCAGGCGCATCTCCGCGCTCACGCCGTAGAGCGCCGCCGCGCCGGTAATCACCGCCTTCGCGCGTTCAAAGACGTACTGATTAATCGCTTCGCTTTCGCCGCGGGTTTCAACCTTAATCAGCGCATTCGCGGGGACCACGTTGCGCCCGCTGCCCGCCTGCATCACCCCGACGTTCACCCGGGATGCGCCGTCGCTGTGCGGGGCGATGCTGTGCAGGGCGAGGGCGGCCTGCGCGGCGGCGAGCAGGGCGTTACGACCGTCCTCCGGCTTACCGCCCGCGTGCGCGGCCACGCCGGTGAAGCTCACGTCGAACTTGGTGGTGGCCATAAAGTTATCGCTGCCGCAGATTACCGTCCCGGCAGGTACGCCGGTGCCAATGTGAATGGCCGTGAAATAGTCCACGTCATCCAGCGCCCCGGCAGCAACCATGGCGCGCGCGCCGCGCGTTCCTTCTTCGGCAGGCTGGAAGATCAGCTTAATGGTGCCGTTGAGCCGGGCTTCATTCTGCTTAAGCACCTGGGCCAGTCCCAGACCAATCGTGGTGTGGCCGTCGTGCGCGCAGGCGTGCATCATTCCCGGATTGCAGGAGGCAAACCCGTCGCGGAACGGGCGATGGCTGTCGTCAAGCGCTTCGCTTAAATCAAGGGCGTCCATGTCGACGCGAAACGCCAGGGTTGGGCCCGGGCGGCCGGTGTTCAGGGTGGCGACAATGCCGGTAAACCCGCCTTCAAACGGCGCCAGCCATTTTTCAGGCGCGCCCTGCGCCCGCGCGCGGGCAAACTCATGAGCCAGGGTTGTGTCATCGGGTAACCCCATCCGGCTTTCGGCATCGACCACGTCGCGGCCCATCGCCAGTGCGTAACCCAGCGAGTCCAGTATTTCCGCGACTTTCGCGGCGGTACGAAACTCTACCCAGCCGGATTCCGCAAAATGGTGAAAATCGCGACGCCACGCGCTCAGCTGCGGCGTTAACGTCTGGATGTACTGCGCCAGTGTGTCCATATCTGTTCCTGTCATCATTAAAATATGTGAACTGCTTCACGCTGTGATAGTTTTTACTTATCACTAACCGATTTTTCACAGTTTTAACCGTTCAGGAATTACCCTCGCACATCCCTTTCCATTAAAGTAGATGACAGTTTCTTTACTCTGATAAACAACGGTTATCGGTCGGGCTATGACATTCCAGATTAAATTTCATCAAATCCGGGCGTTTGTTGAGGTTGCGCGTCAGGGCAGCATTCGCGGTGCCAGCAGGACGCTGAATCTTTCGCAACCGGCGCTGACCAAATCCATCAAAGAGCTGGAGGAGGGCATGGCGGCGCAGCTTTTCGTGCGCAGGAGTAAGGGCGTCGCGTTGACCGAATGCGGTGAGGGCTTTTACCAGCGCGCCCGGTTGATTCTGGAAGAGCTGCGTGCCGCGCAGGATGACATCCGTCAGCGGCAGGGTGAGCTGGCCGGGCAGATCAACATCGGAATGGGAGCCAGCGTTTCGCGCACGCTTATGCCCGCCGTTATCACACGCTTCCATGCGCAGCATCCGCAGGTCAAGGTGCGGATAATGGAAGGGCAGCTGGTGTCGATGATCAATGAATTACGCCAGGGCGAGCTGGACTTCACCATTAACACCTATTATCAGGGACCTTACGACCAGGAATTTACGTTTGAAAAACTCTTCGAGAAGCCGTTTGCGGTATTTTGTCGCGAAGGGCATCCGGCAACGGGGGCAACGTCGATTAATGAACTTCTGCATTATAACTGGACAATGCCGACGCCGCGGGGAAGTTATTATAAGCAGTTAGAAGAGGTATTTAGCCATCGCTCGCAAATACCGCGAATTGGTGTGGTCTGCGAAACATTTTCTTCCTGTATTAGCCTGGTCGCGCAAAGTGATTTTTTAAGCATATTGCCGCAGGAGTTAGGCTGTGACCCGCTTCTGGCGCACCGCCTGGTCATGCTGCCGGTTGTCGAATCGCTTCCCAAAGCAGCATATTATTTAATTCAGCGCCGTGATTCACGTCAGACGCCCCTTGCTGAATCATTAATTACGCAATTCAGGAGAGAAGCGAGAAAAATAATCGTGGCGTGAAAGTGAGATAATAAAAAAACAGGATCTGCCCGACATCAGACAGATCCTCCAGTACACACAGCAGTGCGTCCTTTCGCCAATCCTGAGTATTATATCCATGAAGCAGGTATATTTAGGTATAACACCTTTTTAGCAAAATGGAAGGGTATTGAGTGCTTGATTTTACGAAAATTTAACACAAATCACTTATTTCATTCTTGCTGAAATTTTAGTTAAGTCATATTTAACTTTATTTTATAAATACTATATATATTCATCAGGTTAATATTTGTTGCGCACGACGCCCGTAACGGTGATTGAGGCCTGTCTCAGGCGCAGGTATAGTACCGTCCTCAGTTGTAGCCGGAGGATATCCATGAACCCTGACGACAAATCCTTTTTTCTTGACGCCATGGAAGATGTCCAGCCGCTGAAGCGTGGCCCGGATATTCACTGGCAGCCCAGCCGCAATACGCGGACGCGCCAGGAGGTGGATAGTGAACAGCTGGATAACTTCCTGACGCTGGATTTTCTTGACCTACTTCCCCTGGAAGAGCCGCTGGCGTTCCAGCGCGAAGGGGTACAGCAGGGCGTTATTGATAAGCTGCACTCGGGTAAATATGCCCGCCAGGCCAGCTTAAACCTCCTGCGTCAGCCTGCCGAACGCTGCCGTCAGATGCTCTATTCTTTTATTCGCCAGGCCGGACGAGACGGGTTACGCAATCTGATTATCATTCACGGGAAAGGGCGCGAGCAAAACTCGCATCCCAATGTGGTGCGCAGCTATCTGGCGCGCTGGTTAACCGAATTTGAGGAAGTGCAGGCCTTCTGCGTGGCGCTGCCGCATCACGGCGGCAGCGGGGCATGTTACGTTTCACTGCGTAAATCCGGTGAAGCAAAACAGGATAACTGGGAGCGGCACGCCAAGCGCAGCCGCTAGCGGGCGATATTCTCGCCCGCCTGAAACTCAGAAGGTTTCCCAGTTGCTGTCGGTGGAGGCGTTTGCGGTTGCCGGGCGCAACAGCTGGGGCGTTTTCACGCTGGCCGGGCGCGGGGCTACCGTTTTTTCTTTGCCGTTCAGACGAAACGCGGCCACCGCCTGGCGCAGCTGCTCGGACTGATCTTCCAGCGCCGCCGCCGCCGTGGCGGATTCCTGCACCAGCGCGGCGTTTTGCTGCGTCACGCTGTCCATCTGCGAAACGGCCAGGCTCACCTGCTCAATGCCGCGGCTCTGCTCGTCAGAGGCAGAGGAAATCTCGCCCATAATATCGGTCACGCGGGTGACGGCGGCGACAATTTCCTTCATGGTGGAGCCCGCCTCGCTGACCTGCTCAGAACCGGTATTCACCCGGCTGACGGAGTTCTCGATAAGCCCTTTGATCTCTTTCGCCGCCTGCGCGCTGCGGCTCGCCAGGGTACGGACTTCACCTGCAACGACCGCAAAACCACGGCCCTGTTCCCCGGCGCGTGCCGCTTCCACCGCGGCGTTTAGCGCCAGAATGTTCGTCTGGAACGCGATGCTGTCGATCACGCTCGTAATATGCGCAATTTGCTGCGAACTGTCGGCGATTTCGTTCATGGTGCGAACCACGTTATCCACGACGTGACCGCCGCGCGCGGCCGTTTCAGAGGCGTTTTTCGCCAGCAGCGTGGCCTGACGGGCGTTATCGGAGTTCTGCTTAACCGTCGCGGTCAGCTCTTCCATGCTGGCAGCGGTCTCTTCGAGCGAGGCGGCCTGCTGTTCGGTGCGGGCGGAAAGATCGTTGCTCCCTGCGGCAATTTCGCCTGCGCCGGTGTAGATGGAATCGGTACTTCCGCGTACGGCGCTGACGGTGGTCACCAGCGACTGCTGCATCTCATGCAGGCCGGCGGCCAGCTGACCCATCTCGTTGCGGCCAGAGATTGCGATCTCCTGCGTCAGGTCGCCCCCTGCAATGGCGCGAATATGGTTCATAATGGAGTGGAGTGGTTTTAACAGCAGGTGCTGTAACCCCTGCCAGATGACCACCAGAACCGCGATAACGGCCAGCAGAATTGCCGCCAGTGTCCACTGCATCTGCGTGAAGCTGCTCTGGTTCTCTTCGGTTGCCGCCTTCAGCAGGGTATTGTTTTCGGCGCGCCAGCGGTTATAGACCGCTTCCATCTCGTCCTGTGCCTGCTGGGCGTCCAGATCGCCATAGGCCTGATAGTTGTCGGCGCGCAGATACTCAATTGATAAACGCATGACTTCATGCATCTGGTTCCAGGATTTCTGCATCTCGTCGGTCAATGCCGCCTCCTGGCCCTTAACCTGCGGCAGTTTCTGCCACTCTTTGTTATAGGCTTCGGCTTTTGCCAGCGAGTCGCCTGCGGTGCCCAGCAGTTTATTGATCGCCGCAAGGGAAGCCGGGTCACGCTGGTTTTTCAGGTAGCGGATCGCCACGCGGGTGACGGTGACGCGCGTTTTCACCAGCGTGTTCACGCTGTCGCTCAGGCTTTCCTGCTGGGCGTTGAGCACGCCGGAATTCTGGAAGTTATGGCGATCGTTGCTGACGGCAGAGTAGAACAACCCTCCCGTGACAACTTGCAGCAGACAGAATATGGTGAGGGCAAAGATAATTCCGGTAATCACGTGCAGATTTTTCAGCATAGCGGTCGTCCGTTAGAAAGGATGCAGAGGTACACCAATACTATCGTCGTATAGAATTTAAACTTTAATTTAACTCGCGCTTAACTAAGGGCTCCGGTGAGGAACCTGTTGTAAATCCGGATCATTTTTATGAGGAAGGTCAACATGAGCAGCATTGATAAAAGCGGGACGTACGCGCTCGGGACGCGGACGGTTAATCGGCTGGGCTACGGTGCGATGCAGCTCGCCGGGCCGGGCGTCTTTGGCCCACCGAAGGATAAGCAGGCCGCGCTGGACGTGCTGCGCGAAGCGGTGACGGCGGGGGTGAACCATATTGATACCAGTGATTTTTATGGTCCTCATATCACCAACCAGCTGATCCGCGAGGCGCTTCATCCTTACCGGGACGATCTGACGATCGTCACCAAGATTGGTGCCCGTCGCAACGACAAAGGCGCCTGGCTGCCGGCCTTTTCCGCACAGGAACTGACGCAGGCGGTGCATGACAACCTGCGTAATCTGCAGCTGGACGTGCTGGACGTGGTGAATCTGCGGATCATGTTTAGCGCACACGGGCCTGCGGAAGGGTCGATTGCTGAACCGCTCTCCACCCTGGCAGAATTACAGCAGCAGGGGCTGGTGCGGCATATTGGCCTGAGCAACGTCACGGCCACCCAGGTTGCAGAAGCGCAGAAGATGGTGCCGGTGGTGTGCGTGCAGAACATGTACAACATTGTGAACCGGGGTGACGACGCGCTGGTGGATCTGCTCGCGCAGCAGGGGATTGCGTATGTGCCGTTCTTCCCACTGGGAGGCTTTACGCCGCTGCAATCTTCCGGGCTGAAGGCTGTCGCGGATTCACTGGGCGTCACGGCAATGCAGGTTGCGCTGGCATGGCTGCTGCAGCGTTCTTCGAATATTCTGCTGATCCCGGGCACCTCTTCCGTGGCGCATCTGCGGCAAAACCTCGCGGCGGGGGAACTGCAGCTGCCGCCTGACGCGCTGGAAACATTGAATACGCTGATGGACTGATCGTCACAGGCGCAAAGCCCGACATGCGCTTCCGGGCTTTGCGCGTTTTAAATCTTCTGACACTTCAACGCGTTTGGGTTCGCTTCCGGAAATGGCCTTGATCCTTGTCCATAATCCGTAATACTGTATTTATATACAGTATTCGGCGAGAAAGGCATTATGGACACTCTCTTTTCTTATCAACCAAAACAAATCATTGAATTACCTTTATTTTTAGAACGTGTTGCCTGTGGGTTCCCCAGCCCGGCACAGGATTATGTGGAGGATCGTCTCGATCTTAACCGGCTGGCAGTAAGGCACCCCAGTGCGACCTATTTTATCAAGGTGAGTGGAGACTCCATGATTGGCGCGGGGATCGGCGATGGCGATCTGCTGGTGGTTGACCGCTCGTTAAATGCCGAACACGGAGATATCGTCGTGGCGTCGGTCGCCGGTGAGTTTACGGTGAAGGAGCTACAGACGCGCCCGGTTCTGAGACTGTTGCCACATAATGTCTGCTATCAGCCGATTACCTTTCAGTCCGAAGAGGAGCTGCAGATCTTCGGCGTCGTCACCCACACGCTTAAAACGCATAAACATGTTCGCGCTGGTTGATGTGAACAGCTTCTACGCCTCCTGCGAGCGGGTATTCCGCCCCGATCTGGAGGGGAAGCCCATCGTGGTGGTTTCCAATAACGACGGCTGCATTATTTCACTGTCGCGGGAGGCAAAGCAGTTCGACATAAAAATGGGGGAGCCGTATTTTAAATTCAAAGAAAAGCCATATCCGTCAAAAGTTTACGTCTTTAGCTCGAACTATGCGCTGTATGCCGATCTCAGCAGTCGGGTAATGCAGACGCTGACCGATCTCGCCCCGGCAATAGAGATTTACTCCATTGATGAGGCGTTCGTGAACGTTTCAGGGGTCAGTCACTGCCTGTCACTGGAAGCGTTTGGTCACCAGATGCGCTCGCAGGTCTTTAAAAATACGGGCTTAACCGTTGGCGTCGGTATTGCCCCGACCAAAACGCTGGCGAAGCTGGCCAACTATGCGGCGAAACGGTGGTCCGGCACCGGCGGCGTGGTCGATCTCTCAGGCCGCGAGCGCCAGCGTAAACTGCTGGAAAAGGTTCCGGTAGAGGAGGTGTGGGGGGTAGGCCGACGCATCACGAAAAAGCTCAACGCGATGGGGATCACCACGGCGCTGGAGCTGGCGGAGGCCTCCTCGTGGGTCATTCGCAAACATTTTAACGTGGTGCTGGAGCGTACGGCCCGCGAGCTTCGCGGTGAGCCCTGCCTTGACCTGGAGGAGTTCACCCCCACGAAGCAGCAAATTATCTGTAGCCGTTCGTTTGGACACCGTATTACGCAGTACGAGGAAATGCACCAGGCGATTTGCGCCTACGCGGAACGCGCCGCAGAGAAACTGCGCGGCGAGCATCAATACTGTCGTTTTATCAGCGTGTTTGTGCGCACCAGCCCGCATGCGGACAACGAAATTTATTACGGCAATCAGGCTTCGGTCACCCTGATGACGCCCACCAATGACTCGCGCGATATCATCCGCGCCGCCACGGAAGCGCTGGGGCGGATATGGCTCGACGGGTATCGCTATATGAAGGCCGGGGTCATGCTGGCGGACTTTTTCAGCAGCGGCGTCGCCCAGCTTAACCTGTTTGACGATAATCGCCTGCGCGCCAACAGCGCGGCGCTGATGGAAACGATCGACAGCCTGAATCATTCCGGCAAAGGGAAGATATGGTTTGCCGGGCAGGGTATTGAGAAACCGTGGGCGATGAAGCGGGAAATGTTGTCACCGGCCTATACAACGCGGTACGCCGATTTGCCGGTGGCGAGGTAGAGTATCGTTGCGTTATTTCTTTTGAATCAACCAGGTTGCCGCAGCCGCCAGCACGCCGATCAGCGGCATTTCGCCCGCACCGGCCAGGAAGTTATGACGATCGATCTCACTATTTTTACGGATATCGGCAAGGCGAGTAAGCGCCTCTTTTTCATCCGCGGCGCCGATCTCCTCGAACTGTTTTTCGAACCCCTGGGCGATGAGCTGTTCAGCCGCATCGGTGTTTGCGCTTTCGAGTGCTATGAGGTTTGGGCCTTTTTGGAAAAAACAGTACTCCGGCATAAGTGCTCCAGAAAAAGGGGATACGGTAAAAATACTCTATTCCTGGCGGTTGAAAAATGCACGTAATTTAAGGGGGGAATCATCAGCATTTCTTTAGTATTTCAGGCAGTAACTGCTCAATCATGCTGACGACCTTTCTGACGCGCTGCGGAATAAAGCGGGCATCAGGATAAACGGCATAGAGGAAGCGATCGGGTAACCGCCAGTTGGGCAGCACCGGTACCAGCGTGCCCGCCTGCAGCGCCCTGGCCACGAGCGGTCGCTGCATGCCGCCGATACCCATGCCGGATTCCAGCGCCTGCAGCAGCGCGTCGCTGGTGTTGGCACGGAAAACGGTATTCACGTTGACCTCGACCGTTTCCTCGTCAGAAATCAGGCGCAGGGGGGCATCCAGTGGAATGCCGCTGAACCGTACGTGTGGGAGCGTCGCCAGCGCGCTGACGGCGTGTACCGCCTGAAAATCGGGAGCGGCAAACAGCGCCGCCTCAATACGCCCCAGCACGCGAGCCGCATGCGCCTGCGGAGGCTCGCTGCCCAGCCGTATCGCGATATCCACGCCCTCCGTCACCAGATCGGCAAGGCGGTCATCGAGAGAAATCATCAGCTGCAGTTCGGGATGCAGGCGCTGCTGCGCCAGCAGATGCGGTAAAAAGATCTGGCCCAGGCCGCTCGGTAACTGGACATGGACGCGTCCCTGAACGCTATGATCGGCAGGATGTAAACGCCTCTCCGCTTCCCCCATGGCGTCCAGCACAAGCTGCATATCACGCCGGTAACGTTCACCCTGTTCGGTCAGCTTCATCGTACGCGTCGTTCGGTGCAGCAATACCACACCAAGCGCTTCCTCAAGCGCCGCGATCTGTTGACTGACGGCGGACTGCTTAATCCCGGTCTGACGGGCGGCCGCTGAGAACGAGCCTGCTTCAGCGACGCGTAGAAAGGTAGAAATGGCGGTGAGCTTGTTATTCATTTAATGATTCTGCTTATAAGTGCCATCGATTTCAGGGAGTATTTGCAGAAAAAATAATATATCACACTGTGGCTGTCACCCTTTACGGAAAAACACCATGAGTAAGAGGCAGCAACACAACGTCGCCCTGGTCGCGGGCGCCAGCGGCATTGTCGGCAAGCAGCTGGTCAACACGCTCCTGAACCATCAGTGGGAGGTGATTGGCCTCAGCCGTCATGCCGGGTCGCATCCTGACGGCATTCCGATGGTCAAGGTCGATTTACTGGATGAACAGGACAGCGCCCGGGCGCTGCGCTCCCTGAACGGTGTCACCCACATCTTTTACAGCGCCTGGGCGAACGCGGCGAACTGGACGGACATGGTTGAGCCGAACGTCACCATGCTGCGCAATCTGGTCAGCACCCTCGAAACAGCGGCACCTTTGCAGACGATAAGCCTGATGCAGGGGTACAAGGTCTACGGCGCGCATCTGGGGCCGTTTAAAACCCCGGCGCGGGAAAGCGATCCCGGCGTGCCGGGGGCCGAGTTTAACGCCGCACAGCTCACGTGGCTCAGCCAGTTTCAGCGGGGAAAACGCTGGCACTGGAATGCCATCAGGCCGGGCGTGGTGGGGAGCGCGGTGCCGGGCAATGCCATGAACCTTGCGCTGAGCATCACCCTGTACGCCTCCCTGTGCAAGGCGTTGGGCTTACCGCTGCGTTTTCCCGGTTCAGAACAGACCTGGCACAGCATTGTGGATCATACCGACGCCGGGCTGCTGGCCGAGGCCACGCTGTGGGCCGCCGCGTCGCCTGCGGCACAGAATCAGGCCTTCAACGTAAACAATGGCGATATCTGGCGCTGGAGCGAGCTGTGGCCGCGCATCGCACGCTGGTTTGAACTGGACTCTGCGCCGCCGGTGAGGCTGTCATTTCATCAGCTGTTTAACGACTATCGCGGCGTATGGCGCGAACTTGCCGAAGAGCGGCTGGTGGAAGCGGATATTCTGCAGCTGAGCGACGGGCGGTTTGCCGATTTTGTCTTTAGCTGGGATTACGACATGTTCGGTGACGGGAGCAAGCTGCGCAGGGCGGGTTTTACGCAAATGCAGGCGACCGATGAGATGTTTTTCCGCCTGTTTGCGCAGCTGAGAGCCGCGCGGATTATTCCCTGAGAACACAGGGCGTCCTGATAACCGTCAGGACGCCTGGGGCTTACTCAACCGCTAACATATTGACGATCTCGGCCACGCTTTTCACGCTGTGGATGTTCCCAATCCCCGTGCCGAGCGCAATATAGCCTTCATCGGTGTTATCTTCCAGCATGCCCAGGCGCAGGCCCCGTAATCCTCCCATCGCCTTGCCCAGCGCTTCGTTGCTTGCGCCTGCTTTATCCATCGCCGCCAGTTTTTCCGCCAGCTTGCCGGGTAGAGAGCGGTAGTAATGGGGCACGGTCCGGAAAAGCAGCAGGTCCAGGCCGTTGGCGGCAACAATTTTCTCTTTGACTCCCTGCGGCACG
Organism: Enterobacter sp. 241F3; assembly: GCF_034106785.1. Taxonomy (NCBI): domain Bacteria; kingdom Pseudomonadati; phylum Pseudomonadota; class Gammaproteobacteria; order Enterobacterales; family Enterobacteriaceae; genus Enterobacter; species Enterobacter sp. 241F3. Next base: position 454,787 of record NZ_JAWNDD010000001.1, on the reverse strand, counting down.
CGACTTTCTTCGCTGCTGATAAAGACCGAACCGGCAAACACGCCTTCAGCGCCTAACGCATGCGCCGCTCTGGCGGTGCGATTATCGGTAATGCCGCCCGCGGCCATCACCGGGATATGCTTCACGGCATCGGCAATCAGCGGCACGATGGAAAAGGTGCCAAGCACCGTTGCGGGTAGCGTCCCGCCCTCGTCAAAACCGGTGGCGACAATAATGTCTGCCCCTATTTCTTCTGCGAGACGGGTGTTTTCCGGCGTTGGGTTGATGTCGCGGTAGACAATGGCGATACCTGCCTCTTTTAACTCATTGAACAGCGAGGGAATAATGCTGCCTTCCCCATAGCCCGTATACACCACGACCCTGACGCCTTCCTCTTTTACCACCTTAAGAATAGGCCCTGTCCAGACGTCATTAACGGCGGTAGGGATCAGGTTCACACCAAACGGTTTTTCGGTCAGCCGTTTGGTTTTTCGTATTTCTTCACGCATTTTTTCGGCGGTCTCTTCCGGCGTGGAAACCGCGGTATCGGCGGTTAACCCAGCGTTGGGCCCCAGCACGCCGAGCCCTCCGGCATTGCTGACCGCAGCGACCAGGCGGGCGTCAGTAAGCCAGGACAATGGTCCCTGAATAACAGGTTTTTCGATACCCAGGATCTGACAAATACGGTTATTTTTCATAGCAGACTCTCCCTTACGTTTGAATGGGGAAGAGTGTAGGGCGCAGTATTGTTAGGAAAAATAGCCAAAAATATTCATCACTGTTATAAAATTAATAACAATCACCTTATCCTGCTCGCGGCAAAAACATCCCTTATGCAAATAAACCTCTTTGAATCTATTCGAATTTTTATTGAAATTGTCGAGTCAGGCAGTCTTACCCAGGCGGCGGAGAATCTGCAGGTCCATCGCCCGGCGGTCACCAAAGCGCTGCAGCTTCTTGAGCAACACAGCGGCACGCGGCTCCTGCAGCGCACCACGCGTCGGATTAGCCTGACGCCGGATGGAGAAGCCTTTTATCGCCGGAGTAAACCCCTGCTGGCGCAGGCGGACGAATTACTGGAGTCGTTTGGTACGGATCGGGCAATACATGGCCAGCTGAGAGTCGATATGCCGGTCTCGTTTGCAACGCTGCGGGTGATACCCAATCTGCCTGATTTTTATCGTCAGCATCCCGGGATCGACATCATTCTGAGCAGCTCTGACCGCCGTCGGGATATGCTGCGGGATGGACTGGACTGCGTGCTGCGGGTGGGTGAGCTGGAGGACGGCGATTATATTGCGCGTAAAATCGGGAACATCAAAATCACGACCTGCGCCAGCCCGGCCTGGCTGGCAAAACACGGTACGCCAGAAACGCCGGATGATTTACGCAAGCATCAGGCCATCAACTGGATTAATAACCGCAGCAGACACATTCATCCGTGGACGTTTACCACGCCAGAAGGCATCGCGGAGATTACCCTGCCCGGTAAGCTTGTCGTGGATAACTCCGAGGCCTACATCGCGGCAGGCCTGGCCGGGCTGGGGTTAATGCAGGGGATGAATCTTTTTCTCCAGCCTTACATAGACCGCGGTCTTCTGGTTGAAGTCTTGCCAGGCTATCGCTCGCCGGACCGCAAGCTGTCACTGCTCTATCCACACCGTCACCTCTCCCGCAAGGTGCGGGTTTTTACCGAGTGGCTGGAGAGTCTTGTGTGAAAACGGCCAGCTCGTGGCACAGCGCACCAATTTGTTCCACGGCGTTCAGCAGGCGGGGCGTGGGTTCGTTTGCGCAGTTCAGCCGCAGAAAGTGCGTTAACTCTGCGGCAGGTGAAAACAAGGGGCCAGGGCTGACGCCAATACCCAGCGCCAGCGCGCGACGGTGCACCTCCAGCGCGTTGACCCGCTGAGGCAGTTCAACCCACAGCAGGAAACCGGCAGCGGGCACGTTAACGCGTGTACCGGGTGGAAAGCTCGCCTTGACCTGCGCCACGACGGCGCGAACGCCCTCTGCGATTCGGCGCTTCAGCCGCCGCAGATGGCGATCGTAGTCGCCGCTCGCCAGAACGTCGCTCGTCGCCGCTTCCAGCAGCGGCGCACCGGCCCAGTCTCCGGCCATGCGGGCCTGCAAGACCTGTGGGTAATAGCGTCCGGCGGCAATCCAGCCGATTCGCCACCCGGGCGCAAGCGTTTTAGACAGGGAGCTGCAGTAGATCACATTTCCGTTCTGGTCGAATGCCTTGCAGGCCGGAGGGCGTTGCCCCTCGCCGACCAGGTCACCGTAAACGTCGTCCTCAATCAGAGGAATACCGGCTTCTTCAAGCAGAGAAACCAGTTCCTGCTTGCGCGCGACGGGCATGCTGGCACCCAACGGGTTTTGCACGGTGGGCGAGGCCAGAACGGCCGCGGGGCGGTGGCAGCGGATGGCGTCCGCCAGCGGTTCCAGCAGCAGGCCTTCTGCAGGGTCGGTGGTGACCGCTAAGGCCTTCAGGCCTAAATCCTCCAGCAGCAGGAGCGTACCAAAGTAGGCGGGCTGCTCAATCGCCACCACATCTCCCGGCTGGCATACGGCCCGCAGGGCCAGGCGGAGCGCCTGCGTCGCGCCTGCGGTAATAATGAGATCGTCCGCGCTGAAACGGGCTCCCCACTGCGCAGAGCGCGCGGCAATTTTACTTCGCAAATCCCGCCTTCCCGGAGGCAGGCTGTAGCTCTGTCCATGCGCGTCCAGACGACGGCCCGCAGAGTGTAACGCCCGCTGGAGCGCATCTCCCGGCAGCCACGCGGGATCGGGCAGGGCGGCGCCCAGCGGGATCAGCCGGGCTTCTGCACTGCTGAACAGCGACCGGGCCACGGCGGACATCGTGACGGGGACCGGGCCGGGTGAGGAACGCGCGGGCTCCACGCGCGGAGGGAGGCTGGTCTGGCGGATGTAATAGCCTGAACGCGGACGCGCAACGATCAGCCCTTCAGCCTCAAGGCAGCGAAGGGCCTCCAGCGCCGTCGGGAGGCTAACGCGCTCGCGTTCGGCCAGTTTGCGCGCGGAGATCATCCTGTCACCGGCGCGCAGCGCGCCGGACGTAATGGTAAGACGCAGCATAACCGCAATACGGCGATAGTGAGGAGAGGAGTGGTACGGCGCAGACATGGATAACTGTTCAGGCTAATTTTCGATGAAACTGACTATACAGCCAATGATGTGTGCCATCTATAGTGTCCGGCATGTTCAGGACAAGGAGGCAGTATGCACAGCGATAATTTTAACATCTCTACCTATTTCAAGCGCATAAACTACACCGGACCGGCGGCTGCCGATACGGCCACCCTGCATGCGCTGATGCGCCATCAGCTCTTTTCCGTTCCCTTTGAGAATCTGGACGTGCAGGCGGGCAAAATTGTCTCGCTGGCGCCAGACGAGATTGCCGATAAGGTGTTAAAGAAAGGGCGCGGCGGCTACTGCTATGAGGTTAACGGGCTTTTTGCGATGGCGCTGGAGGCGTTAGGGATACCTTACCGCTTCGTGGCGGCGCGCCCGATGTTCTACCCCGCGCGGCGGCCGAAAACCCATATGGCGCTCATCGCCGAGGTGGAGAGCCGCCAGTGGCTTTGCGATCTCGGGTTCGGCAGCTACGGCATCCGCGCGCCAATGGCGCTGGACACGCTTGACGTGGAAATCACCCAGGATTTCGACACGTTTCGCCTGAGCCGCAGCGCGGAGGGAGAGTATTTGCTTGAGGCGAAGGTTGAGGGAGAGTGGGCCCGGCAGTACGGCTTTGATCTCACCCCTCAGGAATGGATTGACTTCGTTCCGGCCAACTACCTTAACTCCACGCACCCGGATGCCATCTTTGTGCAGAAGCGGGTGGTGGTGCAGCACAGCCCGGAGGGACGCCAGATTTTACTGGGCGATATGCTGAAAACCATTACGGCGAACGGCACTGAAACGCGGAAACTGGCGGAGGATGAAATCCGCCATGTCCTGAAAGACCGTTTTGCGCTAACCGCTGCGTAATCTGCCGGTGAACGGTAGGGCCTCAGCGCGGTCCGTCTTCTGCGGCTTTGCGCTGAGCCCCCAACTGTAACAGCAGGCTAAACGACGCGGGTAACACGGTCAGCGTCACCAGCGTCGCAGCCAGCAGCCCGCCGATGATGGCATAGGCCATTGGGCCCCAGAAGACCTGGTGAGAGATGGGGATCATCCCCAGAATGGCGGCACAGGCGGTCAGACAGATGGGTCTGGCCCTGTGCTCCGCGGCAGCCATAATCGCGGCATCATTTGCCATCCCCTGAGCAAGATTGCTATCGACCTCGCTAATCAATATTACCGCGTTACGCACGATCATCCCCGCCAGGGCGATAACGCCCAGCAGCGCAACAAACCCCATCGGCGTTCCGCCAGGCAGCATAGCCAGCACGATCCCTGGTAAACCAAACGGTGCCATCAGAAGCGCCAGCAGCATCCGGGAGTATCTCCGCAGCTGGAGCATCAGAAGCAAAAGCATGATGACCAGCGTCACCGGAAGAACGGTAAAGACGGAGCTGTTCCCCTTATCCGATTCGGCGACCGCGCCGCCTTCTTCAATGCTGTAACCTGCGGGCAGGCTCGCGCGCAGTTTATCCACCGTCGGACGCAGCGCGGCGGATACCGCTTCAGCCTTCAGCCCCGGGGCGAGATCGGTTTGCACCGTGATAAAGGGCACGCGCTGGCGGCGCCAGATGACCGGATCGTCCACGCCCCAGACCGGCGTCGCGACGGCGCTGAGCGGAATTTTTTTACCGTCATTCCCCTGAATCGTGAGCGAGGAGAGGGTGGCGGTGCTGTGGCGCGCGCTGTCCTCGGCCCGCAGCACCACGTCGACAGGGCGGTCATTATCCCTGACCGAGGTGACGACGCTGCCGGACCAGACGGTATTCAGCGTGCGGGCGAGGCTTTCGGACGATATTCCCGCCGCCCTGGCCGCCGTCTGATTCACCTTAAGGGTGATGACCCTTTCAGGCTCTCCGGCCGTCTGGTTAACGTCGCGTGAGAACGAAGACCGGCCAATCGCGTCCGTGAGACGGTTCGCAAACGCCCGGACCTGCAGATAATCCGGCCCGCTCACCCGGTATTTGATGGGCCAGCCGACGGGAGGCCCCAGCTCAAGGGGCGACACGCGGGTGATGATGTCGCTAAACTGCGTCGCCAGGATCGTGTTGAGCTGTGCGTGCAGACGATCCCGCGCCGCAAGATCCTTCGCGACCACAACCATCTGGGCGATGTTTTCATTTTCCAGCAGCACGTCCATCGGCAGGTAAAAACGGATGGCGCCTGAGCCAACGTACGTCGAAAAGCGATCGATATTGCTGTTGTCGGCCAGCGCTTTTTCCAGCTTTTCCACCTCTCTGAGCGTTTCCGGCTGCGACGCGTTGGCCGGAAGCGTCAGGCTGACCAGCAGCTCGGGCCGGTCCGAGGCGGGGAAAAACTCGCCCTGCATAAACGTCGTGCCGTACGCTGACAGCCCCAGCGCGGAAAGGGCGAGCAGCACGGTAGCGACTCGGTGACGCAATGCCAGGCGTAAAAGCCGTCCGTACCCGCGCGCGATCCTTCCGGGTTCTGCCGCGTGATGTCTGACTGTTTCCGGCAGCAGCCACGTGCCGGTCAACGGCGAAAACAGGATCGCGACAACCCAGGAGCAGAGCAGGGCAATGAGCACCACCGCAAAGAGGGAAAAACAGTATTCACCGGCGCTGGAGGCCGCAAAACCAACGGGAATAAAACCGGCAATCATTACCAGAGTCCCGGTGAGCATCGGGAAGGCCGTCGTTTTGAATGCATGGGTGGCCGCGTGCCGACGGGAATCCCCCGCTTCCAGCCGGGAGACCATCGTTTCGACGGCGATCATGGCGTCATCCACCAGCAGGCCCAGGGCGATGATCAGCGCCCCGAGCGAGATACGCTGAAGGCCAATACCTGCAAGCATCATGCCGGCAAACGTCATGGCGAGCACCAGCGGAATGGCCGTCGCCACCACCAGTCCGGCCCGTAAACCCAGCGAGACAAATGAAACCGCCAGCACGATAACAACGGCTTCGATAAGCACCCGGATAAACCCGCTTACCGCGTCACTCACCACCGCGGACTGATCGGCGACTTTCACCATCTCGATACCGTGCGGCAGCCCGGCGCTGAGGGCCGCCATTTTTGCGTTCAGCGCAGCGCCGAAACGAAGCATGTTGCCTGTTGGTGCCATCGACACCGCCAGCCCGATAGCCGGCTTGCCGTTCACCCGGTAGGCCGGAGCCGGTGGCTCGGCGATTTCGCGGGTGACGGTGGCAATATCGGTCAGCGGAATATAGCGATTGTTAACGTGCAGCGTGACGGCGCGTAAGCTCTCTTCGGTGGTGAGCGCTCCGCTGACCTTTATCGCCATGTTCTCCTGCCCGGTTCGCATAACGCCAGCCGGGACAACCGCGTTTTGCGCCCGGAGGACGTCAGCAACTTCCTGAATATCGAGCCCCATACCGGCCAGGCGTGCCGGAGAAAAGGCGAGAACCCACTGCTCCTGCTGTTCGCCCAGCAGGGTGGTCTTACCCATATCCGGCAGGGACATGAGCTCGCGACGTATTGTCTCTACGCGATCCCGCACCTCCCGCAGGGTAAAACCGTCGGGAATAAAGGCATAAATAGTGCCGAACGTGTCGTCAAACTCGTCGTCCACGGCAGGCCCCTGCACCCCGTCAGGCAGGGACGGCGCGATGTCCTGCATTTTTTTGCGAACCTGATACCAGATATCGGGCACGCGTTGCGGGGGCGTATCGTCACGGAGGTTGACGTGGATAACGGTGCGCCCGGCACGGGTTTCACTTTCGAGATAGTCCAGCCAGGGCGTTTCCTGCAGCTTTTTTTCAAGCGTATCGGTCAGCAGGCGGGTGGTATCCGTCACGGAGGCTCCCGGCCACTGCGCGGAGACGACGGCCGTTTTAATGGTGAACGCCGGATCTTCATTACGCGGCAGCTTCTCATAGCAGAACACGCCCATCGCAAGCACCAGCAGCATGAAAAAGCTGACCATCTGCTGGTTCTTAAGCGCCCAGGCGGAGAGGTTAAATTTGGCTTCCGCTCCGGTACTCATGGCTGAACCTCCCCTGGCACCACCGGCTCGCCGGATCGTAATGTGCTCACGCCCGCCGTAATCACCCTGTCGCCGGGCTCAAGGCCGGAGGCAATCATGACGGAGGTGGCCGTATAGCTCGCGGGCACTACCGCGCGCAGCTGCGCCCGCGACTGTGAAGCGATCACAAAAACGGCCGGTTTGTCGCCGACGCGGGTCAGCGCCGACGCGGGAAGGGTGTACCCGTGCGGGGATGACGATGGCAACGTAACGGTGACGCTGGCGCCCAGCGCCATAGCCTCCGGCGGGTTTTGCAGGGTGGCTCTGACGCGCCACGTGCGGGTCTGAGGATCGGCCTGCGGGGTAATATCCCGCAGTACGGCAGAGGCCTGTACCGACGGGTCGCTGAGGAGGGAAACCCGCAAAACCGCCTTATCCAGAGGTGGGATCGCATCGGGCGTGGCAATATCAAACGCCACGTCGCGATCTTCTCCGGTCGCCAGCGTCAGCACGGACTGGCCGTCGCTGACAACCTGCCCCGCAGAGGCGCTCACGGCCGTGATGACGCCCGCTTGTGGCGCGATCAGGCGCGTCCAGCCGAGGCTTTCGCGAGCATTTCGCCACGCGGCCTCGCTGCTTTTTAAGCGCGCGCGGGCGACAAGCCAGTCAGCCCGGGCGCTGTCGAGCTGCGTGCGGGCTATCGCACCCGTTGGCATAAGCTTTTGCATGCGACTGACGTTAATCGCGGCGACCTGGGCAGAGGCTTTGGCGCTTTCATAATCGGCCTCAGCGCTGTCGAGCTGGTTTTTCCCGGTCGTATTATCAAGCGTGGCCAGTAGCTGTCCGGCAGTGATCCGGTCGCCAATATCAACGCTGCGCGTCAGTATCCGGCCTCCGGTACGAAAGCTCAGGGTCGTTTCATCGTGGGCATGGATCTCACCGGTTCTTTCCAGCGCGGGAAGGGTTTGGGCGGGGCCAACGACGACGTAGCGTACCTTACGCACTGGGTCAGGTTTGTTTTCGTGTTTATCACCGCAGCCGGTCAGCGGAAAAATCGCCAGCGCAAGCAGGGCCAGGGGAAGAAAATGCAGCCAGGAAAGGGTGCGCGCCACGCCGTACAAATGATGCAGGCAGTGGCGGAGGGAGAGAAAAAATTCGTCTGACATAACGCCGCTCCATAAAGGGAATGGCGTTATTAAATGCGCGCTACGTCGAGAAAGATTCGACGTTCTGTCAAGGCTTTATCAAGAGTGGATATTTTCATTACCGGACGGGTGCCAGGGCAATACGATGCGTACGGCGAGGCCGCCCGTTTCGGATAATGACGCGCTAATCTCACCCCCATGCGCCTGGCAAATTGCCCGGGCGATGGACAATCCGAGGCCGCTGCCGCCAGAATGCCGCGCGCGGGACTGCTCCTCGCGGCTAAAGCGTTTAAACATTTCCGGTAAAAACTGGGGCGAAACGCCCGGCCCGTCATCGGTGAATTCGAGGATGTAACGCCCGCTGGCGTAACGCAGCGTCACCTCAAGATGTCCGCCCTCGCGCCCGTAGCGTAGTGCATTTTCCATGAGGATGGTAACAACCTGCCCCATGCGGAACGCATCGCCTCTGAACGGGCACGTACGCGGGTTACGCAGCGTAATCGTAAAATGATGCGCTTCGGCCTGCGGCATGATCCAGGCCGCCCGCTCCTGAATAAGCTCATCCAGAGAAAAGGCCTGCTCTTCCAGCACCAGATTTCCCGCGTCCGCTAACGAGAGAAGGTGAAGCTCATCGGTCAGGCGATTAAGATGCTGAAGCTGTTTCATCACCATGCCCAGCTGTGCCGGGCTGGCATCAAACACGCCGTCCAACATGCCCTGCAGACGCCCGATGGCGGCCGTCAGGGGCGAGCGCAGCTCGTGCGCCATCGCGACGTGCGAGGCGCGGAGCTCTTTTTCATAGCGGGCGAGTTGCCCCGTCATGGAGTTAAAGTCGTTTGCAAAGCTGACCATTTCCGCTGGCGCATCCTTGACGAGTTCAGCCTGACGGCCAAACTGCCCTTCGGCGACATCCTTTGCCGCATCGCGAAGGCGGCTGAACTGCAGCGCCAGCGGCCGGGCGTGTTTGAGCCCCATCACCACGATAAAAGGGATCATCACCAGCACCAGCAGGGCCACCGTAACCCAGTCCGCAGAGGCGATGGATGGCGTGGAATAACTCAGCCCCCACCAGGTATCCACAATCGAGTGGAAGCGGGCCGGATCGGCCTGTGGGTTCTGGCTGAGCGTCAGAAATTCCTGCCGGACCGCCGGTGGCATCCTGCCCATGATCCAGTAGTTCTGGACCGCATAGCGCAGCCACATGCAGGTGGCAATGACGATCACGCTGCCGATAGCCAGCGCCAGGATGCGCGCGCAAATCCAGCGCCACAGAGAGGAGTGCCGGTTTTTTATCATGGCTGTCTGAACCTGTAACCCACGCCGCGAACGTTGATCAGCACGCCGGAGATGCCCGCCGCTTCGAGTTTTTTACGCAGGTTATAAATATGGGTGTCCACCACGCGCTCCAGCGCCTCGCTTTCCGGCAGACAGTGTTCCAGCAGGTACTGACGGGAAAAGGGGCGTGCGGGAGAGCGCAGCAGCGTTGCCAGAAGCGAGAATTCCGTTGGCGTAAGATCGAGCATCACGGGCGCGTCGTCGCCGTTATCCACGCTCGCCACAATGGCGGCGACATCCACCGCCAGCGTTTGCCAGCGAAGGATCTCGTCGTCTGTCTCTTTTTTACTGCTGCGCCGCAGCACCGCCTGTACGCGAGCCACCACTTCGCCCGGATGATAAGGCTTCACAACGTAATCATCGGCACCGTAACGCAGGGCGCCAATGCGATCGGGAGTATCCCCCATGGCCGTAACCATAATCACCGGCACATCGCTTTTACGACGCAGGCCAGCCAGCACTTCGGTGCCGTTAAGCCCCGGCAGCATCACGTCCAGCAGAATGAGGTCTGGCTTCCACCGCTGTGCCATATCCAGCCCGGAATGACCGTCCCCGGTAATGGTCACGTCGTAATTTTCCCGCCGTAAATAGGCTTCGAGCACGCCAGCCGCATCGGCGTCATCTTCAATAATCAGCACTCTTCTGGACAACATCCGTTCACCTTGACCATTTCTTAACACTATCCCGACGATTCATTGATTCAGCCAAATCATACTGCGCCAACATTGTGTGGCCGCCCTGTATCAGGAGACGCCAGCGTCCGTATGGAGAGCAGTATGATAGCGATAAATAAAGTCCTGTATATGTCCGTCCCGCTTCTGATGGCCGTGGCTTCCGGCGCGCAGGCGGATGATGGCACCGCTTCCGATTCCCTAACCGTCGGGCTGGGAGGGCAATACGCCCCGCGTTACTCAGGCTCAGACAAGCAGGTGTGGCAGGTGGTTCCTGTGCTGCAGGGACGCAAAGGCGCTTTCTTCGTTGATGCGCAAAAAGGGGTGGGGTATGACCTGCAAAATGACAGCGGCTGGTATTTCGAACACACGCTGGGCTACGACTTCGGAAGGGCTGATAAAAATTCTGGCTGGCGTGAGGGCGCAAACAATCTGAAAGGGATGGGGGACATTGATGCCACCCTGAATACCGGCCTTGCCGTGGGCTGGCAGGCCGCGCCATGGCTGAGTATGGAAGGCAAAGCGACGCTGCCGTTAACCGACAGCCAGGGGGCAAGCTATCAGGCCTCCGTTACGCTGATCCCGGTACAAAATAACCAGGACACGATCGCCTTGCAGTCTGCGGCCCTGTTTGGCGACAGCCGTTACCTGAATACCTGGTATGGGGTCAGCGAGCAGCAGAGCCGCCGCACCGGCTATCGCCGCTATGCTGCGCCGGGTGGATTTTACGGCGTCGACACCAGCCTGACCTGGAGCCATCAGTTCGATGCCCACTGGGGGACGGTCCTGAGCGCGGACTATACCTGGCTTGGCGACCATGCAAATGACAGCCCGATAGTGCTGCGGCGTAATGAGGGGTCTGCAACCGCCGCTATCACCTGGACATTCTAAATTCGTGGATCACGATGTGAGCGAGGGGGCGAGAGGATTACTTCTTCTTATCCATCATCGCCTTTAAATCGGCAAACGGGTTAAACGTGGCGACGCCCACGTCTTTTTGCGCGTCTTCCCCGGCGACCACGGTGGTGCCGTACCGATCCGCTTCGGTGTATTTCGAATGCTCGTGATCGTGGCAAAACAGGCACAACAGCTCCCAGTTGCTGCCATCTTCCGGGTTGTTGGTATGGTCGTGATCGATATGGTGAACCGTGAGTTCGCGAAGATTGGAATAGACAAACTCGCGCGAGCAGCGTCCACACACCCATGGATAGATTTTTAATGCTTTTTCGCGATAGCCGCTTTCCAGCCGCGCGTAGTTTTTGGGGATCAAAGCCATTGCCGGTTTTACCTGCCATGAAAAGAGTGGGGAAGATTATATCCCATTATGGGGCGGAATGAAGAACCACGCTATTCTGTCAATTTATTTGATGCTTTCCGTTAAATAAACGGCATTTATTCTTATCGGGTAATGCGTAAAGTGGACAGAACGCAACGTATTATCAGGAAAAATGGTTATGAAAAAGATCGGATTTTTATCCTTTGGTCACTGGACGCCTTCGCCGCAGTCGAGCACGCGCTCGGCGGCAGACACGCTGCTGCAGTCTATTGATTTAGCCGTGGCGGCTGAGGAACTGGGGGCAGACGGCGCCTATTTCCGCGTGCACCACTTCGCCCGACAGCTTAGCTCGCCGTTCCCTCTGCTGGCCGCTATTGGTGCAAAAACGAAAACCATCGAAATCGGCACCGGCGTGATCGACATGCGTTACGAAAACCCGATGTACATGGCCGAGGATGCGGGCGCGGCGGATTTGATTTCCGGCGGTCGCCTGCAGCTCGGCATCAGCCGCGGCTCCCCGGAGCAGGTTATTGATGGCTGGCGTCATTTCGGCTATGTCCCGCAGGAAGGGGAAAACGAGTCGGACATGGCGCGCCGTCATACCGAGGTGCTGCTTGAGGTGCTGCGTGGGGAAGGGTTTGCCAAACCGAACCCGCAGCCAATGTTCCCGAATCCGCCGGGGCTGCTGCGCCTGGAGCCGTATTCTGAAGGGCTGCGCGAGCGTATCTGGTGGGGCGCCGGTTCCAATGCGACGGCCGTATGGGCCGCAAAGCTTGGAATGAACCTGCAAAGCTCAACGCTGAAGGACGATGAAACCGGTGAGCCGTTCCATATTCAGCAGGCAAAACAGATCCGCGCGTACCGTCAGGCCTGGAAAGACGCAGGGCATACGCGCGAGCCGCGGGTGTCGGTCAGCCGCAGTATTTTTGCGCTGATGGACGACCGTGACCGGATGTATTTCGGTGCCAGCCGCAACGACAGCGATAGCGTGGGTTACCTCGATGAGAAAACGCGCGCCATCTTCGGGCGCAGCTATGCCGCGGAGCCGGACAAGCTGGTTGAACAGCTGAAAAAGGACGAGGCAATTGCCGAAGCCGATACGCTCTTACTGACCGTACCGAACCAGCTGGGTGTGGATTATAATGCGCACGTGATTGAGTCTATTCTCAAGCATGTCGCACCGGCAATGGGCTGGCGCGAGTAGTTCCGCTATCAGCCTTGAGATCGTAATGGAAAATCTGGCCCTCTGGTATCGCCGTTTTGGCGAGCCAGAAACCGTTCTGCAACCTGAAATCACGCCCCCGGGCGCGCTTGCGCCGGGACAGCTCCGCGTGCGGATGCTATTTTCTCCGGTGAACGCGTCCGATCTTATCCCCATCACCGGTGCCTATCGCCACCGAACCCCGTTACCGGCGGTCGCGGGGTATGAGGGTGTTGGGGTTGTCATCGAGGCGCCCGCCTCGTTTAAGCATCTTGTGGGTCAGCGAGTCCTGCCGCTGCGCGGTCAGGGAACCTGGCAGCGCTATGTTGATTGCCCGGCAGAGTATGCGATACCCGTTCCGGACACCGTCGCCGCACATCTGGCCGCACGGGCCTATATCAACCCGCTGGCGGCGCAGATGATGCTGACCCGCTACCCGCCTCGTGGAAAGCGGGTCTTGCTCACGGCTGCCGGATCGGATTGCGCCATTCTGCTGGGGCAGTGGGCGCGTCAGGCGGGGGCGGAAGCGGTGTATGGCATTCACCGTTCTGCCGTGCATGCTGAACGGCTGGAAGCGATGGGCATCACGCCTGTCGCGCAGCATGACGCAAACAGAATCGGCATCGTCGCCGCCCGTAGCGATATCGTCTACGATGCCACCGGCGGACCGCTTGCGGAAGCGATCCTCAGCGTGATGCCCGAGCAGGGCATGTTTGTCTGCTACGGGCTGCTCTCCGGGCAAGCCTTCACACAGCGGCGGCCTGCGCCGCGCGTGGCGTGGTTCCATATCCGAAACGGTCTGGATGCGCTCGGCGTTGAGGCGTGGCGCGCGGAGTTCGAGCGCATCTGGCTGAGGTTGCCTGGCAGTGAGTACAGCGACGTTACGGTGTACCCGCTGGCGGAGTGGCAGAGGGCGCTCAGCGCTTATCGTGAAGGTGGAAGGACCCGCAAGCCCCTCCTGTCGATGGAGGACTGAGCGCTATTTATGGCTCATATCGCTCAGCAGCACGGCGATACTTTGCCCGCCTGCCGTCTGTTCCAGACCAATCTTGACGATAATGGTTAGCGGGACGGAGAGCAGCATCCCAACGGGCCCGAGCAGCCAGCCCCAGAATATCAGGGACAAAAAGACCACCAGCGTGGAGAGCCCCAGGCCGCGACCCATCATGCGTGGCTCAAGAATGTTACCGAACACAAGATTGATGACCAGGTATCCGGCAAGCAGGATCAGCGCGTCATAAAGCCCGCTGAAAACCAGCACCTGGAGGATAGGGGGGATCGCCGCCAGCACGGAGCCAATGTTGGGAATGTAGTTGAGCGCAAACGCCAGCAACCCCCAGACAAATGCAAAGCGAACGTCCAGCGCCAGAAGCATCAACCAGACGACAACGCCCGTCACCAGGCTAATGGCGGTTTTCAGCACCAGATAGCGGGAAACGCTGTCCAGCGCGCGTTGAATCGCCCCCATTCCTTCGACCGGACGGACCATCATCTGCTGCAGCTTTGCTGGCAGCTGCGGCACCTCCAGCAGCATGAAAACCACCGTTAAAAACAGCAGGAAAATGGAGGTCATGGCATTGGAAAGCTGCGCCAGCAGGCTGGTGACGATCGTCATCGCCGCGTTGGGGTCGATATATTTCAGCAGTTCTTCCACCGAGACTTCGATACCCGCCCGCTGCAGCCAGGGTTCTAGCTGCAGCAGGGGGATAGCCAGCGAAGAGCGGTATTTTGGCAGCGTTCGCGCCAGTTCATTGAGCGAGGTACCCAGATAAGCCACCAGCAGTACCATCGCCACAATAATGATGCTGATAAGCAGCGTGATGGCCAGCACGCGCGGAATGCGTAGCCGCGTCATGCGCTGCACCAGCGGGTTGAGGATCACCGCAATAAACAGGGCCAGAATAAAGGGCACAATAATGTCGGCGGCGAAGCGCACGCCTGTCAATATGATCACCAGCATGCCCAGCATGATGACAATTTTTAACCCGTTCAGGGTAATGATGGGTTTAGCCATGGTGACTCCGAAATTTTCTTTATATTTATAATAAAGGTGAAAGGCTTTGCAATAAACTAACCAAAATCAAACGGAGTGGGTAAAGAATTGCAAAGACTTTGAGTAAAATCCTGGCTTATGGTACAAATTCGGTGTGTTTAACTACCGAGGACAATTTTCATCCGCAAAGACGAGAAGCAACAACGCGGATAATTGTAATTTTATGGACAATATGTTCAGGACGTACTCTTCAAACAATACTGCTGTATACTCCACTTCTTTCTGCCTGCTTTCTGGTGAGCAACACTGGCGCACCGCACTATAGTCATTTCTTCTGCCTGAGCTGGCGCTAAGCGCTTAGCTGTCTGATTTCAATTCGTATTTTTGGGTTTGCTGCACGCAGCGGGCCACGATGGATTATATTCTCAAGCAGGAGAAAAACATGTTTTACTGGATTTTATTAGCGCTGGCTATTATCGCTGAAATTACCGGCACGCTGTCTATGAAGTGGGCAAGCGTCAGCGATGGCAACACCGGTTTTATTTTGATGCTGGTGATGATTTCACTGTCTTATATTTTCCTCTCGTTTGCAGTGAAAAAAATTGCGCTGGGCGTCGCGTATGCCCTGTGGGAGGGGATCGGTATTTTGTTGATTACGCTGTTCAGCGTGCTGATATTTGACGAAACATTAACAACAATGAAGGTCGCCGGTTTAACGACGCTGGTCGCGGGTATTGTGCTGATTAAGTCCGGTACCCGTAAACCTGGCAAACAGCAGAAGGAGCAGAACCATGCAACAGTTTGAGTGGGTTCATGCGGCCTGGCTGGGGTTCGCCATCGTGCTTGAGATCCTGGCGAACGTTCTGCTGAAATTCTCCGATGGTTTTCGTCGTAAATTCTACGGCCTGATGTCAATTGCGGCGGTTCTGGGGGCGTTCAGCGCGCTGTCCCAGGCGGTAAAAGGTATCGATCTTTCGGTCGCCTATGCGTTGTGGGGCGGTTTTGGTATCGCCGCCACGCTGGCTGCAGGCTGGGTGCTCTTCGGCCAGCGCTTAAATAACAAGGGCTGGATGGGGCTCATCCTGCTTCTTGCCGGCATGATCATGATAAAACTCGCCTGACGGTCATAAAGCCATCCTTTACAGGCAGCGAAATTCGCTGCCTGTATTACGCTTAGAAAAGCAAAACATGAAGAGGATGGCTGATGTATCGCACATTAAGCTGGCGCAATATTCCCAATGCGAGAACGTTGTTTGCCATGGTCTTTATGGCGGGCATCGGCTTAATCATTTCCGTCGTCGCACTCCTCTATCTTTCCCTGAATCTTATCAGCACCAAAACCAATGAAATTGATGAACACCGCACGGCGCTTTCCGTGCAGGGGGCTATTCAGACATCGGTTAACCGCGTCTCATCTCTGGTGCTTGACAACGCCGTCTGGGACGATGCTGTGCGGGAAGCCTACCGTCCCACGCTTAATACCGACTGGCTCTACGACACCTGGGGCACCGGCTTTAAAATTAATAACCTCTATGACGGCACCTTCGTGCTGGATGAACATTTCAACGTCCTCTGGGGATCGTTTAAAAGTCAGCCTTTTCAGGAGACGAATCTCGATTTTTTCGGTAAGGGGCTGAAAGCCCTTATTGCTCAGCACGCGCGCGTCTTATCAGGCGATAAAAATATCTATGCCGGGATCAGCAAAACGCGAAGCGGCGTTGCCTTTGTGGGCATTGGGCTGATTCGCCCAATGGTCGGAAGATTACAGGTTACCGACGGAACGCGCCGCTATCTGGTGATTACCCGTCATCTGAACGCCAGAATCTTATCCGACCTGGGGGCGACCTTTCAGATCGATAACCTTCACTTTACGCCCGATAAAGTTAACGAGATGAGTATGCCGCTGCGCAGTTCGGCTGGGGAGCTGCTGGGCTATCTGAACTGGCAGGCGCGGCTTCCGGGGGCGCAGGCCGCCCGGGCGGCATCCTCTGATATCACGCAGATTGTTGTGCTGGCATCGGCCCTGATCCTGCTCTTTATTCTGGTGAGCAGCGTGGGGCTGTACAAGCTTGCGCGAGGAGAAAGCCAGGCACGTCTGGTGGCCAGAACGGACTGGTTAAGCCATCTGCCGAACCGGCGAGCGCTTATCGAGGCGCTGGATCGGGTGAGCTTACGCGGAGATATCGACGTCAAAAGCGTGGTGTTTATCGATCTGGATGGTTTTAAAGATGTGAATGATATCTACGGCCACAGCGTGGGGGACGATCTCATCGTGGCGATTGCGAAAACGCTGAGTGAACGGGTGCCGCCGGGCGGGATGCTGGCCCGCATGGGCGGGGATGAGTTTGCCATGACAATCGGCGGTGATGATGCAGAGGCCCGAGCCACCGCCTTTGCCGTTTCGGTGCTGGATTTCCTCGCCACCCCGGTTCAGCTGGGGGAACGCACGATCCATATCGGGGCCAGCATCGGTATCGCCAGCGGAACTCTGATTGAATGCACCAGCTCAGAACTGTTTCGCCGCGCCGATATTGCCATGTATCACGCCAAAATGAGTGGGAAAGGGCGGATTACCCACTACGATGCGGAGCTGAACAGCGTCCGGGAACGCAAGCTGGCGATTGAAAATCAGATCCGTAGCGGTCTGGAGCGCGATGAGTTTGAGGTCTGGTATCAGCCGATCGTTGACGCCCGCACTCAGACAATGAGCAGCGTCGAAGCGTTGGTCCGCTGGCCGCGTCGCCCGGAAGGGCCGCTGGGCCCGGATACCTTCATCGCCATCGCGGAGACCAGCGGTCTGATTTACAAACTGGGCCAGTTTGTGTTGCAGCGCGCCTGTCAGGATCTCCAGCCATACGGTGACTTAAAGCTTTCCGTTAATATCTCTCCCGCGCAATTTCGCGATCCCGCCTTCGAAGACAAAGTGGCCAGCGTGCTGGAGAGTACCCGTTTCCCGGCCCACCGGCTGCAGCTTGAGGTAACGGAGAGCTATGTGCTGGAAAATCCGGATCGTGCCCGCATGGCAATAGCCAATCTTAAAGCGCTGGGTACCGCGGTGGCGCTGGATGACTTTGGCACCGGCTATTCCAGCATTGGCTATTTGCGGCGTTTTAACTTCGACACCATCAAGATCGATAAATCCCTGGCCGGGCTGGTGGACAACGATGAACAGGCAGCCGCGCTGGTGAGCGGCACGGTGCGGATCGCCAACGCGCTGGGGATGGCGGTGGTCGCCGAAGGGGTGGAAACCGAGAAGCAAATGAAACTGCTGCGGCTGGCTGGCTGCGATCAACTGCAGGGTTTTTGGTTCAGCCAGCCGATGCCGATTGAGTCAATCAGGGCACTGCATCAGGTCAGACGATGCTGATTTATTGCTGTGCCAGCGCTTCCAGCTTGTCGCGAAAACCGGTCACGGACAAGGCCCGGTTATCTGCGCGCCAGCGATCTTTCGCCGCCGGTGCAGAGCTCTGCACGCCAATCAACTGCCAGCCGTTATCTGTTTTCAGCATTAGCGGTGAGCCACTGTCACCCGGCAACGTATCGCACTGGTGCGAAAGTACGCTGTTTTGCGCCCAGCCCGTCACAATACAGTCGGTGTGGGTGTAAAGCGTATCCAGATGGTCGACAGGATAGCCGGACTGCGTCACCTTTCGGTCAGCGGCTTTCAGGGCGGCGGTGAGTGCGTCTTTGTCGCCGTCAAATAACGGCAGCGGCGTAATGCCGGAAGGGGGGTAGCGCAAAACGATCAGGCCAAAGTCCCATGAGGCGGCCGCCGGTGGCACGATCCAGCCGTCACCATCCGGCTTCAGGCGTTTGCCGAGAGACGGATCGACACGGCCTTCAATACCGTGGATTTCATAGCGCCAGGTCCCTTTTTGCGACACAAACCGCAAGGCCACCGCTTTATCCGGCTTGCCGTTTGGCGGCGTTAACAGACAGTGGCCTGCCGTCAGGGCAAGCTGAGGGGTGATCAACGTCGCAGTACATAAGTTACCGCTGGCGGTTTCCAGTTGACCTATAGCATCCCAGGGCGCCTGGGTGGGATCGGTGACGCGCGTGCGGTCGTCATGATTGAAAAAAAGCGTCTTGAGCTCTTTCGCGCTAATGGTGTCATCACCGCCATCATCCGCATGTGAGAATCCAGAAAAAAGACCAAACGTTCCCAGTAACAACACAACAGATTTACGCATATCTCACTCTGGTGGGGGGTAATTATGATTATTAAAAGTGAACCCTATGAAAATACTATAGACGGGACAGCGCTAAAGTGGGAGTAAAATCAGCGTGCTACAATCAGGAAAGATAAAAATGGCTGGCAATGAGCGCGCATAAAATAAGCAGGATCAGAATCAGCTCAAACCGATAGCGTCGCAGCATACGCCCTCCGGATAAAAAAAACGGCGCGGAACCTGTCCGGTTCAGCGCCGGTTTACCAACGTGCCCCGAAGTGCACGGTTAAGCTTGTACTCTTACGCAGCTGGCTGTGCAGCTGGTTTAGCAGCTTCGTGTTTTACTGCTTTTTTGTGATGCTTTTTAGCAGCCTGAGCTTTCTGTTCTACAGCCGGTTTGGTCGCTTTTTTGTGATGCTTTTTAGCAGCCTGAGCTTTCTGTTCTACAGCCGGTTTGGTCGCTTTTTTGTGGTGCTTTTTAGCAGCCTGAGCTTTCTGCTCTACAGCCGGTTTAGCGGCTTTATGATGTTTCTTGTGATGGACAGTTTTTGCTGGCGCCGCGGTGGTCGTTGCAGCAGGTGCCGCAGCAGCCGGTGCAGCAGTGGTTTCAGCAGCGAACGCAGCAGAAGACAGACCCATAGCAGCGGCAACAACCAGAGCTAATACTTTTTTCATGTTCATACCCTCGAATTTGGTTTTTCATTTAACCCCACTGCGGGGCCGTTGAAATAACTATATCCCTGTAAATTCGGGGTTTCCGTGAGTGATTGGTATCGGCGTGTAACCATATGTACATTGCCGGGGTCCTGCACAGACGGCTCCCTCTCCCATGAGGGGGTACGGGCTGGGGTGAGGGGGAACATACGGCTCTTTTACCTGAGGTCCCTCACCCCCGGCCAAACAGATTACAAATAACGGGAGGTCAGATGCTCGCGGAAGTAACGGATATTCAGATCTTCACCCGTCGCCTGGGTGATTAACTGCGACGTGCTGAAGCGACTGCCGTGCTGCCAGATGTTCTGGCGCAGCCACTCAAAGAGTGCGGAAAAATCGCCCTCAGCGATGGAGGCCTGCAGACCCGGAAGCGCCGTTTTCGCGGCGTGGAACAGCTGTGCGGCATACATGGCCCCCAGCGTATATGACGGGAAGTAGCCAAAACCGCCGTCGGTCCAGTGGATATCCTGCATGCAGCCGTTGCGGTAGTTGTCTTTGGTGGACAACCCGAGCCAGGCCTGCATTTTCTCGTCCCACAGGGCGGGAATATCGTCTACCCCAATCTCGCCGTTGATCAGCGCCCGCTCAATCTCATAGCGCAGCACCACGTGCGCCGGGTAGCTCACTTCGTCCGCATCGACGCGGATATAGCCCGGCTTCACGCGCTGGTTCCAGGCAATAAAGTTCTCTTCGCTGAACGCCGCCTGGCTGCCAAAACGAGCGTGCACCGCAGGGAGAAGATGTTTGAGGAAGGCTTCACTCCGTCCCAGCTGCATCTCAAAGAACAGGCTCTGCGATTCATGGATCGCGGTTGAGCGGGCCAGCGCAATCGGCTGTCCTGCCCACGCGCGCGGCAGGTTTTGTTCGTAGCGCGCGTGTCCGGTTTCGTGGATTACGCCAAACAGCGCGCTGAGCAGTTCATCCTCGTCGTAGCGCGTGGTGATGCGCACGTCTTCCGGTACGCCGCCGCAGAACGGGTGCGCACTCACGTCGAGGCGACCGCCGTTAAAATCGAAGCCGAGCATCTTCATGGCTTCCAGGCCCAGTTCACGCTGTGTTGCCGTCGGGAAGGGACCCTGCGGGGGAATAAATGACCGCTGAGCCTGTTTTTCCACCACGCTTGCCAGCAGGTCCGGCAACCAGGACTTCATGTCGGCGAACAGAACGTCCAGACGCGCGCTGGTCATGTCGGGTTCAAAAATGTCCAGCAGCGCGTCGTACGGCGTACAGCCTTTGGCTTCAGCCCGCAGGCGAGCCTCTTCGCGGCTGAGTTTAACCACCTCTTTCAGGTTGGCGGAAAAGCCCTGCCAGTCGTTGGCGGGGCGCTGAGTACGCCAGGCGTGTTCACACCTGCTGCCCGCCAGGGATTTGGCTTCCACCAGCGATTCCGGCAGCAGGGTCGCCTGCTGGTAGTGGCGCGTCATTTCGCGCAGGTTGGCCTGTTCGACGTCATTCAGATCTTCTCCTGCCGCCGCCGCTAACAGGTCGCCGACTTTTTTATCGGTCAGGAGCTGGTGCTGCAGGACGCTCATCTCTGCCAGCGCCTCGCCGCGCGCGGCGCTGCCGCCGGGCGGCATCATGGTGAACATGTCCCAGCTGGCGATGGAGGAGAGGTGCGAGAAGCGGGAGAGACGCTGGAAGGTTTTCACAAGTGACTGATAGGCTGATGTTTTTTGCAATTCTTATTTCCTCATGCCGGGGATGTGTTTCAGGGAGCATACAATGAAACCGAGCAAATTCCCCAACATTTCCCACACGGAGGAAATCTGTGCCGATCTCCTCCGTAGAAAACCGTCCCGGGCATTCCGGGAGACGGTTTTCGGTGGGCACTCAGGACTTATCGCGCATAACCTGTTGCAGGATTGCCAGCGCCTGGTTGAACTGAGCATCCGGAATGGTCAGCGGATAAAGGAAGCGGATCACGTTGCCGTACTGGCCGCAGATCAACAGCAGCAGGCCCTGGGCGAGCGCCTTTTGCTGGATCGCCTGCGCGATGGCGGCCGACGGTTCACGGCTCTCGGGATCAAAAAACTCCGCCGCGATCATCGATCCTCTTCCCCTTATCGCCACGAGCGCAGGGAAGGTGCCCTGAATCTCCTCCAGCGTGGCTTTCAGCCGATCGCCAAGCTGACGGGCGCGCGCGCACAGTGACTCGTTGTCGATAATCTTCAGCACCGCGTGCGCGGCGGCCACCGCAAGCGGGTTGCCGGCATAGGTTCCCCCCAGGCCGCCGGGAGCCGGCGCGTCCATGATTTCGGCGCGGCCCACCACGCCGGACAGCGGCATTCCGCCTGCCAGGCTTTTAGCCATCGTCATCAGGTCGGGTTTGTCCGCGTAGTGTTCCATGGCAAACAGCTTACCCGTTCGGGCGAAGCCGCTCTGCACTTCGTCGGCAATCATCACGATCCCGTGCTCATCACAGATGCGGCGGATGGCGGACACCAGCTCTGGTGGGGCGACGTTGAATCCGCCTTCACCCTGGATGGGTTCAAAAATAATCGCCGCTACTTGTTTCGCCTCAATATCCGCTTTGAACAGGCGCTCTATCGCCGTGATGGCATCCTGCGTCGTGATGCCGTGCAGCTCGGAGGGATACGGCACGTGATAAACCGACCCCGGGAAGGGGCCAAATCCCAGCTTGTAAGGCGCGACCTTGCCGGTTAACGCCATGGTCATATAGGTGCGGCCGTGAAAGCCTCCCCCGAAGGCAATCACGCCCGGTCTGCCGGTGTGGGCCCGGGCGATTTTAATGGCATTTTCTACCGCTTCCGCGCCCGTTGTGAAGAACGCCGTTTTGGCCGGGCTCTGCACCGGGGCCAGCTCGTTAAGCTTTTCGGCTAATGAAACGTAGCTTTCATACGGCACAATCTGGTAGGCCGTGTGGGTGAACTGGTGAAGCTGTTTTTCCACTGCGGCCACCAGTTCAGGATGGCGATGGCCGGTGTTCAGTACCGCGATCCCGGCGGCGAAATCAATATAGTCGTTGCCTTCCACGTCGGTAAGCGTGGCATTCTCCGCCGTGCGGGCAAAGAAATCACACATTACGCCTACGCCGCGCGGGGTGGCAGAAAGTCTGCGCTGATGAAATTCCTGGTTACTCATGTCAGATACCCTTTTGTCGAAACGATCATACGCCAAGACGATCGCGCAGGCTGTAGTACGCCGCGCCCATCGCCGTAAATGGAATCCGCAGGCTGCGGCCGCCCGGGAAGGGGTAGTGCGGGAGGTTAGCAAACGCATCAAAGCGCTCGGCGTCGCCGCGCAACAGTTCCGAGATCAGCCGTCCGGCCAGGTGGGTGCAGGTCACGCCGTGGCCGCTGTAGCCCTGCATGTAATAGATGTTTTTATCCAGACGACCAAACTGCGGCATACGGGACAGGGTCAGCAGGAAGTTGCCCGTCCAGCGGTAGTCGATTTTGACGCCTGCCAGCTGAGGGAAGGTTTTCAGCAGCTTTGGCATCACCAGGCGCTCGACATCGTCCGGATCGCGCGCGCCATACACTACGCCACCGCCGTACAGCAGGCGGTTGTCGGCGGTGAGACGGTAGTAATCCAGCAGGTAGTTACAATCTTCCACGCAGTAGTTATTGGGGATCAGCGTGCGGGCGACCTCTTCCGCCAGCGGGGCGGTGGTTACAACCTGGGTGCCGCAGGGCATGCTGCGTTTTGCCAGTTCCGGTTCGATCTTATCGCCGAGATAGGCATTCCCGGCGACGATCACGTAGCGGGCCGTCACCTGGCCATGCTGCGTGCTCACCACGGCCGGGCTGGTGTGCTGAATGGCGGTCACCGGGGACTGCTCATATACCCGCCCGCCGTTCAGGCGAATGGCGTCCGCTTCACCGATCGCCAGGTTCAGCGGATGAATATGCCCACCGCTGCGGTCCAGCAGCGCGCCGGTATAGCGTTCGCTGTCGACTTCCCGGCGAATGGCGCTGGCGTCCAGCAACTCCAGCTGCGTGTTGCCGTAGCGTTCCCAGTTGGCTTTTTGCTCCTCCAGCGTCTCCAGCTGCTTATGGTTAAGCGCCACAAACAGCCCGCCGGGACGATAGTCGCACTGGATCTGATAGCGCTGGATGCGTTCCCGGATGATTTCCCCGCCTTCAAACATCATGCTCCCGAGCATTCTGGCGGCATCGGGCCCGTAGTTTTTCTCGATCACGTCGATATCGCGGCTGTAGGAGTTAACCAGCTGGCCGCCGTTGCGTCCGCTGGCGCCGAAGCCGATGCGCGCCCCTTCAAGGAGCACCACGTCATAGCCCATTTCGGCGAGATGCAGCGCGGAGGAGAGGCCGGTATAGCCGCCGCCCACCACGCACACGTCACAGCTGATCGACTCGTTAAGCGTCGGGAAGGGTTCGTAAGCGTTCGCGCTGGCCGCGTAGTAGCTGGTGGTATGTTCGGTCATGATTGAGGCTCCAGGGCAATCCAGATGGTTTTCAGTTCGGTAAATTTTTCCAGCGCGTGCAGGGACTTATCGCGACCGTTGCCGCTCTGCTTATAGCCGCCAAAGGGAACGGTCATATCACCGTCGTTATAGTTATTGACGAAGACCGAGCCGGCCTTCAGGCGGCGGCTCATGCGGTGCGCGCGGGAAAGATCGCGGGTCCATACCGCCGCGCCAAGCCCGTATTCACTGTCGTTGGCCAGCGTTAAGGCTTCCTCTTCGGATTTAAAACGGGTGACGACCAGCACCGGTCCGAAAATTTCTTCCCGGCACAGCGGGGAGGCGGGGTCGATGTCGACAAAAATGGTTGGACCGACTGCGCAAGGCCATGATTGTTCCCGCCCGTCCAGCAGCAGCGTGCCTTTCCGGGTTCCCTCGCGAATGAACGTGTGGACGGTATCGGCGTGCGCAGCGTCGATGAGCATGCCCATCGTGCTGTCGGGGTCGAGCGGATCGCCCGGCTGCCAGTGACGAGCCTGCGCTTTTAGCCTGGCCAGGAACTCATCGGCGATGCTGTCTTCGAGCAGCAGACGGGTACCGGCGATACAGACTTGACCCTGGTTATAAAAAATCCCGGCGGCGGTCGCGCTCACGGCCTTGTCCAGGTCCGGACAGTCGGCAAAGATAATGTTGGCGCTCTTGCCGCCAGCCTCCAGCCAGACGCGCTTCATGTTACTTTCGCCTGCGTCCTTCAACAGCTGCTTGCCGGTACGGGTAGAGCCGGTAAACGTCAGCACTTCAACCTCCGGATGCAATGCCAGCGCCTGGCCCGCTTCGTGGCCGTAACCGCTTATCACGTTCAGCACGCCGTCCGGCAGGCCCGCCTCTTTCGCCAGCCCGGCCAGCCGCAGGGCGGTGAGGGGGGATTTCTCCGACGGTTTTAATACCACGCTATTGCCCGCGATCAGCGCCGGGCCCAGCTTCCAGCAGGCCAGCAGCAGAGGGAAGTTCCAGGGGACGATGGCCGCGACAACCCCGATGGGCTCGCGCACGATCATCGCCAGCTCGCCCGGACCCGTAGGCGCCACTTCGCCGTAGACTTTATCCGCCGCTTCGGCGTACCAGCGAATGGCGCGCGCCGCGCCGGGAATATCGTCGCGCAGGCTGTGGCGGATGGGTTTACCGGTGTCCAGCGTTTCCAGTAAGGCCAGCTCTTCGCTATGGCGTTCCATTAAATCGGCGAGCTTATTTAGCACGGCCTTGCGCTGCGCCGGGGACGCCTGCGACCAGTCACCGCGCTCAAATACCTCGCGCGCGGCCTGAACCGCACGGTCCACGTCCGCCTGCTTGCCCCGGGCGACGTTCGCCAGCGTCTTTTGGATCGCGGGATTGACGGTTTCAAACGTGGCATTATCGGCGGCGTCACAATAGGCACCGTTAATAAATAACCGGGTCTCAATGGCGCTGTTTTTTGCTTTATCCTGCCAGTAAGTCAGGTGCTGAAAATGCATATTCACTCCTTTCTTTCGCAATCAGATAAATAAAGGCATGGCCGTTTCAGGCAATACGAAGCCGTGGGGCATCCCGGGAATTAACCCGTTAAATGCCGAGATCGTTTTTATGTGTTCCGGCGTAAGCGCGCTTACGCCGGGACTGAGTGGTAATTAGAACGTGGTAGGGGTGTGGGCACTGATAATGCGGCAGATGCCTGCCGAGGTGTTGCTGAAGCTGTGCGGTATGCCGGTATTGATGGCATAGCTTTGCCCCGCAACCAGGTGATATTGCTGGCCATTAATGGTCAGCAATATTTCACCTTCCAGTATCGTACCGATCTCCTCACCCTGGTGTTTGATCCTCTCTCCGGTCGTGGTTCCAGGCTGGTAAGTTTCAAAAATCATCGCCAGCGTACGGTTCGGATTTCCGTTATGAACCAGCTTCATCGAAACCCCCTGACTGCCTATTTCGATAAGGTCTTCCTGATTAATAACCACCTGCGGTTCATCAGGTTTTTCCGGTTCCGAAAAGAATTCCGAGAGCGACAGCCCATAAACTTTCAGTAGCTTTTGCAGCGTACTGATAGCAGGACTGACTTTGTCCTGCTCAATGGTGCTGATGGCACTGTGTGTTAACCCAGACAGTTCGGCGGCACGCCGCTGCGAGAGACCCAGCTGCTGGCGGATCTCAGACAGACGTTTCCCTGGCGCCAGTCCGTCATCGCTCATAGTTGCATTTCCTTTACGGTAGTGGTCAAAGCCGCTGCTTCTCGGCAATGTGGCTTTGACAGGCGGTGATAAAACCTTCAAACAACATACGGGACAGGGCGTACTCGCTGCTGTTCCATTCGGGGTGCCATTGCACGCCGAGGGCAAAAGGGTGGTCATGAACGCTGACCGCCTCGACCAGCCCATCCGTCGAGCGGGCCTCCACGCGAAGCCGTGGTCCTAACGTCCGTGCACCTTGCCCGTGTAACGAGTTTACCCAAAATGTGTTACAGCCTGGTATTAATTGAGACAGCAGTCCTCCCTCCTGAACCTGAACTTCATGAGACGGAGCGTATTGTAGCTCAACCGGCAGTTCAGGATCTTCCCGGTGCTCGAGCAGGTCGTTCTGCTCGAACAGGCGGCGATACAGCGTCCCCCCCGTCGCAACAACCAGCTCCTGCAGCCCCCGGCAGATGGCGAAAATGGGGATGCGCCTTTCGAGCGCGGCGGCAATCAGCGCCATACTCAGAAGATCTCGCCCGGGATCGGCGTTAGGCTCATCGCCGTTTTCACCATAAAGGTGCTGCTGCACGTTACTTGGGCTGCCCGGCAGGTAAATCCCGTCCAGGGTTGGGAGCAGAGCGGTAAGCAGCTCTGGCTCTGCCAGCGCATGCGGTAAGGCAATCGGTAAACCCCCCGCGTTAATAATGGCATTCAGGTACTTTTCTTGCAGGGTCTGGGTCTCATGACCCTTAAGCCTGTTTCTACACATCACCACGCCAATAACTGGCTTGTTCATTATATTTTCCATGATCGCCCTCACAAAGTGGACTAAATTTAGGCCATTATCGCCTGAAAAACGGCCTTTTCGTTCAATATTTTCTCAATCTAGCAACGGGATCTGCCTTTTGCAAACTTAATTTAACATTTGACAAACAATTTATTTGCATACAGATTCGATAGAGTGGACATTATATTTGACAGTCCAGAGCAGCGAACGCAAATCCCAAAAACGGTGGTAAATCATGGAAACCAATATCGTAGAAGTTGAGAACTTTGTGCAGCACACGGATGAGAGGCGGGGCAGCGCCTTTACGCAGGAAGTGAAGCGCTATTTAGAAAAGTATCCTGACACCCAGTTTATTGATGTCCTCCTGACCGACCTGAACGGCTGTTTTCGCGGCAAGCGCATCCCGGTTGCCGGACTGAGCAAACTTGAAAAAGGCTGCTATTTCCCGGCATCGGTTTTCGCCATGGACATTTTGGGTAACGTCGTGGAAGAGGCGGGCCTGGGACAGGAGCTCGGCGAGCCGGACTGTATCTGCGTGCCGGTACCGGGCACCCTGACGCCGTCCGCCGCCGACCCGGAATACATTGGTCAGGTGCAGCTCACCATGGTCGATGAAGATGGCGCTCCCTTTGACGTTGAGCCGCGGAACGTACTCAACCGACTCTGGCAGCAGCTGCGCCAGCGCGGCCTGTTCCCCGTGGTAGCGGTAGAGCTGGAGTTCTATTTACTTGACCGTAAACGCGATGCCGACGGCTATCTGCAGCCACCCTGCGCGCCGGGCACCGACGTGCGCAACACGCAGAGTCAGGTCTACTCGGTTGATAATCTGAACCACTTTGCTGACGTGCTGAACGACATTGACGAACTGGCGCAGCTGCAGCTGATCCCCGCCGACGGAGCAGTGGCTGAGGCCTCCCCGGGCCAGTTTGAGATAAATCTGCACCATACGGAAAACGTGCTCGATGCCTGCGATGATGCGCTGGCGCTAAAACGTCTCGTCAGGCAGATGGCAGAAAAACATAAGATGCACGCCACGTTTATGGCAAAGCCGTATGAAGAACATGCGGGCAGCGGGATGCACATCCATATCAGCATGCAAAACAACCGAGGCGAAAACGTGCTCGCAGACGCCAGCGGCGAGGATTCCGCGCTGCTGAAACGCGCGCTGGCCGGGATGATCGACCTGATGCCTGCGTCCATGGCGCTGCTGGCACCGAACGTCAACTCCTACCGCCGTTTCCAGCCGGGAATGTACGTGCCGACGCAGGCGTCATGGGGACACAATAATCGCACCGTTGCCCTGCGTATCCCCTGCGGCGATCGCCATAACCATCGGGTCGAGTACCGGGTAGCGGGCGCTGACGCGAATCCGTATCTGGTGATGGCGGCGATTTTTGCCGGCATTTTACATGGCCTGGATAACGATTTACCGCTGCAGGAAGAAGTGGAAGGCAATGGTCTGGAGCAGGACGGACTGCCGTTCCCGATCCGTCAGAGCGATGCGCTGTGGGAATTTATGCAAAACGATAACCTCCGCGAGCGGCTGGGCGAACGCTTCTGCCACGTCTATCACGCCTGCAAAAACGATGAATTACTGCAGTTTGAACGCCTGATTACCGAAACGGAAATTGAGTGGATGCTGAAAAACGCCTGATGACGTGCCCCGGTAAGGGGCCGCTTTGTTTCATCCCATACGTATCACCAAACGGCCTGCGCGGAGCCTGGCCTAACTGTTTGCTGGCACGCCAGCTATCTCCCGGGAGTCGCGTTATGGAGCGCAGGCGGCACAGGGATTTTCTTAACGACACTGTGTGACGAGGTAGGAAATGATGCAGATGTTCAACTATCCGCAGGGCGAAGGGGGCCAGTCAGGCGCCTGCTGTGAGTGCGAGCCAGAGACGGTGCGCTGGTACGATCGCGTGTGTTCTTTACAACTTCCCCCTTTGCTAAGCAGGTTTGCGTTAAGGACAGCGCGATTGCAAACCACGGTAAGCATGGGGGGGACGGTTTATGGCGACTAACACCTCTCTTGACTCGCCGGGCATGGCCGGAAGAACCCGGCTGCGCAGTTCCCTTAAGCTCTGGCAGGTGGTGATGATGGGGCTGGCTTATCTCACCCCCATGACCGTGTTTGATACCTTCGGCATTGTGTCCGGTATCAGCAACGGCCACGTGCCCGCCTCGTATCTCCTGGCGCTGGCTGGCGTCATGTTTACCGCCATCAGCTACGGCAAACTGGTACGACAGTTCCCGGAAGCAGGCTCTGCGTACACCTACACGCAGAAATCGATCGGACCCCATTTAGGTTTTATGGTCGGCTGGTCATCGCTGCTGGATTATCTCTTCCTGCCGATGATTAACGTGCTGCTGGCGAAGATCTACCTTTCCGCGCTGTTCCCTGAAGTCCCGCCGTGGGTTTGGGTGGTGGGGTTTGTAACGATCCTGACGCTGGCGAACCTCAAGAGTGTGAATCTGGTCGCCAACTTTAACACCCTGTTTGTGCTGGTGCAGATCGCCATCATGGTGGTGTTTGTCATACTCGTGGTGCACGGTCTGCACAAGGGGGAGGGCGTCGGCACCGTCTGGTCGCTCCAGCCGTTTATCAGCGAGAACGCACATCTGATCCCGATTATTACCGGCGCGACTATCGTCTGCTTCTCTTTCCTCGGCTTTGACGCGGTCACCACGCTGTCGGAAGAGACGCCAAACGCGGCGCGGGTGATCCCTAAAGCGATTTTCCTCACCGCTCTGTATGGCGGGCTGATATTCATTGTTGCCTCGTTTTTCATGCAACTCTTTTTCCCGACGATCGCGCGCTTCAAGAACCCGGACGCCGCGCTGCCGGAAATAGCGCTGTACGTGGGCGGCAAGCTCTTCCAGTCGGTGTTTCTGTGTACCACGTTTGTGAATACGCTCGCTTCAGGCCTGGCCTCGCACGCCAGCGTCTCGCGCTTACTGTATGTGATGGGGCGTGACAACGTGTTTCCGGAGCGGGTGTTTGGCTACGTGCATCCGAAATGGCGTACGCCGGCCCTGAACGTCATTATGGTTGGGATAGTGGCGCTGTCGGCCCTGTACTTCGATCTCGTGACCGCGACGGCGCTGATCAATTTTGGCGCGCTGGTGGCGTTTACGTTTGTTAATCTCTCGGTGTACAACCATTTCTGGCGGCGTAAGGGGCTGAACAAAACGTGGAAAGATCGTTTCCACTATCTCCTGCTGCCGCTCATCGGTGCCGTCACGGTCGGCGTGCTGTGGATAAACCTCGAAGCGACGTCCCTGACGCTTGGCCTCATCTGGGCGGCACTGGGGATCCTTTACCTGACGTGGCTCACGCGCCGTTTCCGCAAACCGCCTCCGCAGTTTGAAGCCGGTAAGATAGAGCAGGCCTGGGATTCCTGAACGTGAAACGGCACCAGTACGCTGGTGCCGTTTTTGTGGATGGCGCGTCTTAACGGACATCAGCCCGCAGGCGTATTATCTCAGACGTTTATGAAGACTTGCGCCAACCAGCAGCGCGGCGCACAGCATCAGCGCGATAAACCCGCCCACGCCGTTCCAGCCGTAGTTATGCCAGAAGACACCGCCGAGCGTCCCGGCGATGCTGGATCCCAGGTAATAGCTAAACAGATACAGCGACGATGCCTGACCTTTGGCGCGACGGGCGCGCGGTCCAATCCAGCTGCTGGCGACCGAATGCGCGGCGAAGAACCCTGCGGAGAAGAGCAGCATGCCGGCAAAAATCAGCCACAGGGAGGAGAAGAGCGTCAGCAACAGGCCGACCAGCATCATCGCCGTGAAGAACAGCATGACCGGGCCGCGGCCATAGCGTGCGGTCATCGCCCCGGCCTTCGGCGAGCTCCAGGTGCCGGTAAGGTACGCCACGGAAAGCAGGCCGACCACCGCCTGGCTCAGATGCCACGGCGAGAGCATCAGGCGGTAGCCAATATAGTTAAACAGCGTGACGAACGAGCCCATCAGCAGGAAGCCGGTCAGGAACAGGCGCGGCAGCCCCTTGTCGCGCCAGTGCAGACGGAAATTGATAAACAGCGTTTTCGGACGCAGCGATGTCGGGCGGAAATGACGCGATTCCGGCAGAATTTTCCAGAACATCAGGGCAGATGCCAGCGCAAAACACCCGATGACTGCCAGCGCAATACGCCAGTTAAAGAAGTCCGTGAATACCCCGCTCAGCAGACGTCCGCTCATTCCGCCAATCGAGTTCCCGCTGATGTAAAGCCCCATAGAGAAGGCAACAAAGCTCGGGTGGATCTCCTCGCTGAGATAGGTCATCCCGACCGCCGCCACGCCGCTAAGCGAGAGCCCAATCAGCGCGCGCATCACCAGAATACCGTGCCAGCTGGTCATCATGGTCGAGAGTAACGTACAGACCGAGGCCAGCATCAGCGCGGTTACCATCACCGGTTTACGGCCAATGGCGTCGGACAGCGGCCCGGTAAAGAGCAGGCCAATCGCCAGCATGCCGGTAGAAATAGAGAGTGAAACGCTGCTGCTGGCAGGCGATACGCCAAACTCATGGGAGAGAACGGGCAGGATCGGCTGTACGCAATAGAGCAGGGCGAAGGTTGCCAGACCGGCGGAAAAGAGCGCCAGCGTGACGCGCATAAATTGGGGAGTACCACGTTTAATGAACTGAACCGGCTGCGATGCTGCGGGTAAATCATTGATATCTCTGGCCGGATCGATATCAATAGTAGTTGTACGACTCACACAGTTTCCTTGCTTAAACATCCCCGTGATTTCTGGTGACGGGTATGACCACCTGTTAAGGGTAGGAAAATGTAAATATTCCGTCTAATATATTAATAATCTTAAATGATACTTTATAAATATGAATATCGAGCTGCGTCATCTCCGCTACTTTGTCGCCGTCGCCGAAGAGCTGCATTTTGGCCGCGCGGCGGCACGGCTAAACATCTCTCAGCCACCGTTAAGCCAGCAGATTCAGATCCTGGAGCAGCAGGTCGGGGCGCGCCTGCTGGCCCGCACCAACCGCAGCGTGAGCCTGACGGCGGCGGGTAAGCAGTTTCTGAACGACAGCCGACAAATTCTGAGCATGGTCGATGACGCCGCCGCCCGGGCAGAACGGCTCTATCTCGGGGAAGCCGGAGAGTTGCGCATCGGGTTTACCTCGTCCGCGCCGTTTATCAGCGCCGTCTCGGAAACCCTGTCGTCATTCCGCCGCCATTTCCCGGATGTTCACATTCAAACGCGCGAGATCAATACCCGCGAGCAGATTGCGCCGCTAAATGAAGGTTCGCTGGATTTGGGGCTGATGCGTAATACCCAGCTGCCGGACTCGCTGGCGTGGGAGGTGATCCTGCGCGAGCCGCTGATGGCCATGATCCCGCACGATCACCCGCTGTCGTCGCGTCCGGCGGTTTCGCTGGCAGAGCTGGCAAAAGAGCCGTTTGTCTTTTTTGACCCGCAGGTCGGAACGGGTCTGTATGACGATATCCTGGGGCTGATGCGCCGCTACGATCTTGCCCCGGTGATCACCCAGGAAGTCGGGGAAGCGATGACGATTATCGGCCTGGTCGCCGCCGGGCTGGGCGTCTCTATTCTTCCAGCCTCCTTTAAACGGGTACAACTGCGCGAAATGCGCTGGGTAACCATTGCCGAAGAGGATGCCGTTTCAGAGATGTGGCTGGTCTGGTCAAAACATCGAGAACAGAGCCACGCCGCGCAGCGTTTCAAACAGCAGTTGATGAACGCCTCCGCCGGGCAGCATTTTCAGGCAAAAGTGGGCAAAAATGTGCGGTAAATCACATGGCTAAGTAAATATTTGACGGCAGCCATACAAGTGCTTCACCATAGCCAACAGTTTATTTCGAAGCTCGAAAATAAGGGAGTACGAGGTGGTCGCGGATAGTCAGCCAGGGCATATTGATCAGATTAAGCAGACCAACGCTGGCGCGGTGTATCGCCTGATTGATCAGCTTGGTCCGGTTTCGCGTATCGATCTTTCGCGCCTGGCACAGCTGGCACCTGCCAGTATCACCAAGATAGTCCGCGAGATGCTGGAAGCGCACCTGGTTCAGGAGACGGAAATTCAGGAGCCGGGCAGCCGTGGCCGTCCGGCCGTTGGGCTGGTGGTGGAGACGGAAGCCTGGCACTACCTGTCGCTGCGCATCAGCCGCGGCGAGATCTTCCTTGCGCTGCGCGACCTGAGCAGCAAGCTGGTGGTGGAAGACCGTCTTGAACTGCCGCTCAACGCCGAGGAGTCGCTCCTTGAGGCGATTGTCTCGCACATCGATCGCTTCTTTATCCGCCATCAGCAGCGCCTTGAACGCTTAACGGCGATCGCCATCACCATGCCGGGCATTATTGATACCGAAAATGGTATTGTTCACCGCATGCCGTTCTACGACGATGTGAAAGAGATGCCGCTGGGAGAGGTGCTGAAAAACCATACCGGCGTGCCGGTCTATATTCAGCATGACATCAGCGCCTGGACGATGGCGGAAGCGCTGTTCGGCGCATCCCGCGGCGCGCGGGATGTGATCCAGGTGGTTATCGACCATAACGTCGGGGCGGGCGTGATTACCGATGGACGACTTCTTCACGCCGGAAGCAGCAGCCTGGTGGAAATCGGCCACACCCAGGTCGACCCGTACGGCAAGCGCTGCTACTGCGGGAACCACGGCTGTCTCGAGACCATTGCCAGCGTGGAAAGCGTGCTGGAACTGGCGCAGGTCCGGCTCAGCCAGTCCATGAGCTCCTCGCTGCACGGACAGCCCTTAACGGTGGATTCCCTCTGCGCCGCCGCGCGCCAGGGCGATCTGCTGGCGAAGGACATTATTACTGGAGTAGGGAATAACGTTGGCCGCATTCTGGCCATTATGGTGAACCTCTTCAACCCGCAAAAAATCCTCATTGGCTCACCGCTGAGCCAGGCGGCGGAAATCCTCTTCCCGGCGATCTCGGCCTGTATCCATCAGCAGTCGCTTCCCGCCTACAGCAAAAATATTGCGGTAGAAAGCACCCAGTTTTCCAACCAGGGCACGATGGCAGGCGCGGCGCTGGTCAAAGATGCCATGTATAACGGCTCGCTGTTGATCCGCCTGCTACAGGGTTAACTCTTTTCCGCTGATGTAAGAAAAATTGCGCTATCTCAAGCCGGGTAGCGTACGCATCCCGTAGACTTCCTCCACTGAATTATTTACCTGGTTTATATTTTCGAAGCATACCCAAGAGGTGGAGTGAGTCATGCTTAAGCGTTTCTTTGTTACTGGTACAGATACCTCTGTCGGCAAGACCGTCGTATCCCGCGCATTGCTGCAGGCGCTGGCAGCAAGCGGTAAACGCGTGGCAGGGTACAAACCGGTCGCAAAAGGCAGTAAAGAGACGCCAGAAGGATTGCGTAATAAAGACGCCCTGGTGCTGCAAAGCGTCTCGTCACTGGAACTGCCTTATCACGCGGTCAATCCCATTGCGTTAAGCGAAGAGGAGAGCAGCGTAGCGCACAGCGGCCTGATTAATTATCCCCTGTTGTCCGACGGACTGGCGAACCTGAGCGAGAAGGTTGACCACGTAGTGGTTGAAGGGACGGGCGGCTGGCGCAGCCTGATGAATGATTTGCGCCCGCTGTCTGAATGGGTTGTGCAGGAGCAGCTTCCGGTGGTAATGGTGGTAGGGATCCAGGAAGGGTGCATCAACCACGCGCTGCTGACGGCGCAGGCGATTGCCAATGACGGCCTGCCGCTGATTGGCTGGGTGGCAAACCGCATCAACCCGGGCCTGGCGCACTACGCCGAGATTATTGACGTGCTGAGCACCAAACTGCCTGGCCCATTAGTCGGCGAGCTGCCTTATTTGCCACGCGCCGAGCAGCGCGAGCTAGCGCACTACATCGATCTCTCTGCCCTCGGTGGCGTGCTGACCGTAGACAGAGTCGTGGCGTAACGTCCGCGACAATACGGACGCCACCACGCAGGCGACCAGCAGGCCGGGCAGTAAAAAATACTGTCCGGTCATTTCACAGACCATCAGTGCCGACATAATGGGCGCATGCGTGGTCGCGGCGAGTAGCGTTGCCATCCCTGCCAGCCCCAGCAAAATAGCCGTTTCAGAACCCGGCAGCCACAGCGCGAAAAGCTGTGCAAACAGCATGCCCGTCGCCATGCCGACAAACAGCGTCGGCGTGAACACCCCGCCCGGCGCGCCCGACCCGCTGCTCGCCAGCACTGCCAGCAATTTACAGATGAACACCCCGGCAATCACCGACAGCAGCGGCGGCGCGAGCAGAAAAGCCTGAACCACGCTGTAGCCGTTCCCCCACACCTTCGGCGTCAGAAGAGACAGCAGCCCAACGATCGTACCGCCCAGCGCTAATTGCCACGGCGGCGAAAGTTTGAGGCGCAGGAAAAGAGCGTGGCTGAATGCCATCAACCCCATCAGCAGCGGTCCGCAAAGCCCTGCCAGCAGCCCCATGGAGACCAGCAGGGCATAATCGGCTGCGGTGAGTGTGCCGCTCAAATGGACCGCGTAGAGCGTGCCGGTACCCGGCGCCAGGAGCTGCGTGGTGAGCAGCGCCACCACCGCCGCGATAATGACGGGGCCGAGCGAGGCCAGCATCAGGGTGCCAAACAGAATCTCCGCAATAAACAGGCTTCCGGCTAACGGAGCATGGTAGGCGCTGGCCATCCCGGCCGCGGCGCCGCAGGCGATCCATAACTTCCATTCAGATTTGGGCGTAAAGCGCCGGGCAAAAAAGGAGGCGGCGAGGGCGGCAAGCAGGATCATCGCCCCTTCACGCCCGATGGCGCTTCCGCTGGCGACGACCAGCAGTGAGGCAAGGGATTTAACCAGGCTGGCGCCGTAGTCAAACTGACCGTCGCCCGTCTCCAGCGCTTCCATGTAATCGGTAGGGGCATGAGGCCGCTGGGCGGTCAGCCGCTGCCATCCCCAGAGCAGCAGCCCGGCAGCCAGCCCGCCCAGCGCGGGCGTCAGCGCGCGCCGCCAGGGTGAGAGCGAGGCGGCGGCATTCACCAGGCTGCCGCTGTCGTTGCTGAGAAGCAGCCACTCCAGCAGATACATGCTGTGGCGGAACACCGCAACGGCCAGCGCGGCCAGCACGCCGGTGACGGTGGCAATCAGCAGTCGGCGAAACATCGCGCGGATGTCGGGGTACGTATGAAGACGTTGCATGAGTCGCGAGTAAACGGGGACGATACAATATTGTGGCGGCAAATCGCGGGGGTAGCAAAAGGTATGCGTGCGGAAAAGCCGGGCGATGCCCGGCCAGAAAGGTTAGCTGTCGGTGTGAATATTCAGCGCCCGGCGCGTACGACCTGAACTCAGATACTCGGCAATATAGTCCTGAGAAATCTCGCCGTTGTAGCGCCCGTCCTCATCTACGATCGGCATCCAGCTGGTGTTGCTCTCATACAGGCGTGACAGCACCACGCGCAGGTTGTCTTCCGCCTTGCCGGTCATGCGGAACGGATGCAGGATGTCGGCGCAGGTCCCGCTGGCGTTACGCGCTTCGCGACGCTTCACAAAGCCCAGCGGCTTGCCGTGCTCGTCGACTACGGTAATCGCGCGAATATCATTATCATCCATGGTCGCAAAGGCTTCGGGAAGCGGAGTAGAGCCCCGCACCGTAATGGTCGGCTGCTGGTCGGTGACGTCGCCCGCCGATACCAGCAGCAGGCGCTTCAGGGTGCGGTCCTGACCGACAAACGAGCCGACAAACTCGTTCGCCGGTTTCGCCAGCAGTTCATCCGGGCTGGCGCACTGCACGATTTTCCCCTGACGGAATACCGCGATACGATCGCCGAGCTTCAGGGCTTCGTCGATATCGTGGCTCACCAGCATGACGGTTTTTTTCAGCTTGCGCTGCATCTCCAGGAACTGGTTCTGGATCACCTCGCGGTTAATCGGGTCAACCGCGCCGAAGGGCTCATCCATCAGCAGCACCGGAGGATCTGCCGCCAGGGCGCGGATCACGCCGATGCGCTGCTGCTGGCCGCCGGACATCTCGCGCGGATAGCGATTCAGGAACTTATGCGGATCCAGTGCCACCATATCCATCAGCTCTTCGGCGCGGGTTTTACAGCGTGCTTTATCCCAGCCCAGCATGCGCGGCACAACGGTAATGTTCTCTTCGATGGTCATGTTCGGGAACAGGCCAATCTGCTGGATCACGTAGCCAATGTTGCGGCGCAGGGTGACGGTGTCCATCCCGCTGGTGTCTTCGCCGTTGATCAGGATCGTCCCGCTGCTTGGGGTAATGAGGCGGTTAATCATCTTCAGGGTGGTGGTCTTCCCGCAGCCGGACGGGCCCAGTAGCACACACATTTCCCCTTCGGGTACGTTCAGGTTGACGTTGTCGACGGCCTTAAAGGTCTGGCCGTGCTTCTGAGAAAATTGTTTGGTGAGGTTTTCCAGTTTTATCATTATCGAATCCCCTTCGGAGTCAGAACCACCTGCAGACGGTGCAGCAGCCAGTCGAGCACAATCGCTAAAAGACAAATCATCAGCGCGCCCGCAATCAGCATGCGAATATCGCTTCCGCCGATGCCGTTGAGCAGCAGCAGGCCCAGACCGCCCGCGCCGATCACCGCGGCAATCGCCATCACGCCGATGTTCATCACCACGGCGGTGCGGATCCCGCCGAAAATCACCGGCAGCGCCATCGGGATTTCGACCCAGCGCAGGCGCTGCCAGAAGGTCATGCCGATACCGCGTCCGGCTTCACGCAGGCCGGGCGGCAGGCTGTCGAGCGCCGTATGGGTGTTACGCACAATCGGCAGCAGCGAGTAGAGAAATACCGCCGTGATCGCGGGCAGGGCGCCAATTCCCTGACCGATCAGCGAAAACAGCGGGATCATCAGGCCAAACAGCGCAATGGACGGAATGGTCAGCACGATGGTGGCAATCCCCAGCACCAGCGTTGCCAGCCACTTGTGGCGAACAATCAGAATGCCCAGCGGTACGCCGATGAGAATGGCTAAGCCCACGGCCAGCGCCACCAGCCACAGGTGCTGCAGCGTCAGGGTTAGGAGGTATTCCCAGTTGTCCAGAATGTAGTGAATCGTCTCCATAGCGCCTCCTAGAGCAGCTGTTTGCTACGCAGGAAATCGCGGGCGACCTGCTGCGGTGACTGATGGTCGATATCCACCTTCTTGTTCAGCTCGGTGATAACGTCGTTGTTGAGCTGGGCCGAGAGGGTGTTGAGCGCCTCTTCCAGGCCGGGGTTGGCCTCCAGCGTGTCTTTACGCACCACCGGCGTCACCGCGTAGCTCGGGAAGAAGCCTTTATCATCTTCCAGCACCTTTAGGTCGAAGCCCTTCACGCGCCCGTCGGTGGTATAAATCAGCCCGGCGTCGACGAAGCCGTCGCGCACCGCGTTATAGACCAGACCGGGGTCCATCTGACGGATCTGCGGGCGGTCCAGGTCCATCTTGTAGGCCGCCTGAAGCGGCTTCATGCCGTCGCTGCGTCCGGCAAATTCCAGGTCTAAGCCCAGCAGCCAGTTTTTGTCCGGATCGGTTTTACGGACCTGCTCAATCTTTGCCACCATCTCCGACATGGTGTTGATATGTTCCGCCTCTGCGCGCTTGCGCTGCATGGCGAACGCATAGGTGTTGTTCATGTCGGCGGGCTTGAGCCAGACCAGACCGTGCTTCGCGTCCAGGCGTTTCACCGTCTCGTAAGACTCTTGGGGCGACATGCGCTTGTTGATGTGGTTAAAGATGATTAATGACGTGCCGGTGTACTCCCAGGTCATATCAATCTGCTTGTTGATCATCGCGTTGCGGGAGATCACCGTGGCGATATTGGTTTGCGGCTGCACCTGGAATCCTTTCTTCTGCAGGTACTGCACGGTCATCGCCGAGAGAATGTGCTGCTCGGTAAAGCTCTTGGTCGCCAGAATCAGCGGGGCCGCGATGGTCTGGCCGGTGAACAGCGCCGCGGCACACAGCGCCGCCAGGCCGGATATCAGTCTCATAAAAGCTCCTTGTTATTGTTATCGGGGGAGATGGGGACTCATCACGCGACCCAGCGCCGCCAGCAGGGTATCGAGGATCAGGGCGAACAGGGCGGTGGCCGCCGCGCCGAGGATCAGGGTCGGGAAATCGTTCAGATAAATGCCGGGGAAAATTAGCTCGCCGTAGCTGCTGGCGCCAATCAGGAACGCCAGCGGCGCGGTACCAACGTTAATGGCGGTCGCAATGCGAATGCCGGAGAGCATCACCGGCCAGGCGGCTGGCAGCTCAACCTGGCGCAGACGCTGCCATTTGGTCATCCCGATGCCGTTTGCCGCTTCCAGCAGCGACGGCGGGACCGAGCATAGCCCGGCATAAGTATTACGCACGATCGGCAGCAGCGAGGCGAGGAATAGGGCGATAATGGCGGGCTTATCGCCAATGCCGATCACCACCATCGCCAGTGCCAGCACGGCCAGCGGCGGCAGCGTGTTGCCTACGTTGAAGATTTGCATCACATATTCGGCGATACCTCGCGCGGCCGGGCGGCTCAGCAGAATACCCGCCGGAATACCCACCAGCAGGGCAAAGAACATTGATGAGAAAACCAGAATCATATGCTGTTGCCCGAGATAGATCAGGTCAACCTGACGCGCTCTGAGGGTCTCCAGCCCGATCCCCCAGACGAGGAGGGCGAGAACCACGATAATGGCGCCGACAAACAGCAGCGAACGTTTGAGTAAAGGGTGCATTGCGGTGTGTCTCCCTGTGCGCATGCGTTATAGCAACCACCGGTTGCCTGTTGTTATGCCATGTTTCGGCAGGGGTATTTCACCTATAGCAAGCGTTTGGGAAGGGTTCCAGCGAAGGGGTAAAATCAGTAACCCTATGAAAACAGTGACAACCTTAAGCCAGGCCTTACGGCGTAAGGCCTGATTGTGTGGCGGGCAGAATAGTCCTAAAGCGAATTTTTAGATGTGACAACGTCACATCTAAAGAGCTCTTACACTGAAAACATGGCATTATCTTCATAGAGTGGCACGCACTCGTCGAACCCGCGACGAGACGGTGATAATTGATACCACGGCGACAACCGCAAGCATCAACCCCAGCGCCAGCATGGCGTTGAAGCCAATCCATCTGAACAGCAGCAGCCCCGCAATACCGCCCGTAATGAATGAAAATAGGGTGGTTAAGTGGGTTTTTAGCTGGCTTTTTTGCGCCGCCGTATCTTTGGAGTAATCCCTGCGCAGCATCGCCACCATGACGGAGGCCAGGGAAATCCCCGCGTCCGTTAGCGTGCCGGTAATGTGCGTCGATCTTACCCGTCCGCCGGAAAGTTGCGTGGAGGTGGAATTATGAATGCCCATCAGAAAGCAGAGAAAAAGAATAATCTCGCGATTGCTGGTGAGCGCATGGAAATACATTTCGTAAAAGGAAACGCCGGTCAGTAATATCCCCTCGACAAAAAGGATTTGGCAAAAAACCAGCCTGACGTTATGGATAATACCCCATATGACGATCGTGCGCGCAATAATGGCGCCAGCCACAAAAGAGAGAATTATCGAGCCGAAGAAAATAATATCGCTCAGATCGGTAGAAGAAACTTCGCTGGATAATTGTGAGGTGTTGCCGGTCATGTGTGAGGGGAAAAAGCCAAATGCCCCGAGGGCGATGGCGTTCAGCAAACCTGCTGAGGTCGCCAGCCAGAGAGCAAGCCGGCGATCCTCCTGATGCGTTCGTTCTTTTTTGAGTTTAATCAGCAAGAATACCTCCGGGTTGAGCTTTGCCTGACTATTCAGGCTAGCAAAGCGGTGCAACGGGCTGTCCAGGATATGGCTTAATTATTATTCCCTCTGGCGACAATCAGGGTTTCGTAATTAAAAAAACAGCCTCGTTGCGGTATTCATTCAGGCATTAAGTTTTACACCATGCCGTTATTGCCGTGACGCAAAAATGCCGGACGCTGGTTAAGGCGCTCGAACCAGGCCTCAATGGCGGGCACGTCTGGCTTATCAAACGGCGTCATTTTCCAGCGATTCACCGACAGCCCAAGCACCACGTCAGCGAGGGTAAACGTCTCGCCCGCTGCAAAGGCCCCGGTGCGCTGCAGCTGTTGTTCCAGAATGGTGATGCAGTGGTTCCACTCCTTGATTCCTGCCGCAATACGCTCGGGGTCGTTAAAGGCCGGGTTTTTACGCCCCAGCGCCGGGAAGACATAGCGCCAGGCGTTGTTAAATTCAGTGGCCTGCCAGTCCATCCAGCGCTCTACGTTGGCACAGGCCTGCGGTTCTGCGGGCAGCAGATCGTGACGTTCGGCCTTGCGCGCCAGATAACGGCAGATGGAATTGGACTCCCACAACACGAAATCACCATCAATCAACACCGGCACCATGGCGTTGGGGTTCAGTGCGCGGAAGGCATCCGTTTCCGTCGAGGCAAAACCGCTGCCGTAATCTTCCTGCTGATAGGCTATGCCCGCTTCTTCGCAGGTCCAGAGCACTTTACGAACGTTGATGGAGGTGGTTTTGCCGAGGATGGTGATCATTGCGCAGGTGTCCTTTAGAGGAATGAATTGTCTAAAAACAATACACCCGTTGTGCGTCAGAGGCTGGGGCAAAATTTGGTGGGGGCAGCTGAAGGTAGTAGTGCGAAGCACTTTCGGAGAGCACTTCGCAGTCTAAAACTGATTTAAACAGGCTGTTGGCTAGAGTGGCTGGTGTAGAAACTTATACCGTTTCCATCCGGATCCTGCAGGGAAAAATAATGATGTCCAAATAGCGTTTCCTGCGCAATTTCCTGAGCTGAATATCCCTTTGCGATGAGGCCAGTTCGATACGTTTCAAGTTCCGATCTGGAATGGCCCGCGATCATGAGATCAATTTTTTCTGCAGCAAAATCTGGCCGCTGACCAACGCGGCTGATATGCAGACTCTGCGTTTCAGGCACATCCTTTTCGGTCAACAACAAATGGGTGCCGCCGCGTAACTCAATAATCGCCATGCCCGGAAATTTGTCGAGCGCACGCAGGCCTAGCCCCTGGTAAAATGCATAGCTGGCATCAACATCGTTCACTTTCATCACAAAATGTGCGAGTGCTGCAGAGGGTAATAATTCATTCATTTTCTTGCCTTTCATAGGTTTATCAGGGAATGAACGCATTGCAATCTTGTCGGGCAAGGCTTGCAGTGCTAATGTGACTGGCCAGTCGAAAACATTATCCGACTGATCAGTCGAATTAAGCAAGGGGAAATCGTGACGCGCAAAAAAGAAATCGATCGGGAGCAGGTTTTAGATGCTGCTGAAAGCATCATCCTTGAGTCTGGAGGGCGCGTATTTACGCTGGATGCCGTCGCGGAACGTGCTGGCATCAGTAAAGGCGGCCTTGTGTATACCTTTTCATCAAAGGATGGCCTGATATACGCCGTGCTTGAGCGCGAAGTGACGCGTTTCCAGCAGGCAGTCGGTCAGCGTCTTACAGCTACCGCCGCAGGGCCACGAGAATTAATTCTTGCACACATCGAGGAAGCACTGGAGGAAGAGGATGCTGTAACACAGATGGCGGCGTTTCTTATTACGGCTCTCGTGCATGCGCCAGGTATGCTGGCGCCCGTTCGCAACCTGTATCGCACACTCCTCGAACCGCTACGCGAGGCTGGAGAGGATATGGCCGATGTCAGGCACGCGTTTCTCGCTGTAGAAGGCATATTCCTGCTACGCGGACTGGGGCTCGCTGATATCCCGGCAGGCGAAATAAAATCGGTATTGCGTCACGCGCGTGAAATGATTTTGGTGGCGTTGGCACGAACCTGCTGAGACAATACAATAAAAGCACCTGTTCAATAGATGCTTTTATTCAGAAAATATGTCTTAGATTTTGCCCAGCAGAATATTCAACATGCGGCGCAAGGGCTCCGCCGCTCCCCACAATAGCTGATCGCCAACCGTCAGAACCGAATATATTGGATCGTTGTTGAGAGACATTTTCTTGTAACGGCCAATACCAACCTGAAGCGAACCGCTGATATAAGCCGGGGTCAATTTACTGACGCTTTCAACCTTGTTATTGGGCACATAGTTAACCCAGGGATGAGAATGC
The DNA here is from genome assembly GCF_034106785.1 of Enterobacter sp. 241F3. Lineage (NCBI taxonomy): Bacteria > Pseudomonadati > Pseudomonadota > Gammaproteobacteria > Enterobacterales > Enterobacteriaceae > Enterobacter > Enterobacter sp. 241F3. Next base: position 411,786 of record NZ_JAWNDD010000001.1, on the reverse strand, counting down.
GTCACTAACGCTGCAAATTCTTCTTCGCTGACGTCACGCCTGAGCTTCATGGTGATTGCGGCGCTGTGGCAGCGTATCACGCCAACACGAATACACAATCCATTTACCGGGATCGCACCAGGAGACAAACCAAGAATTTTGTTTGTTTCGGCTTCACCTTTCCACTCTTCACGGCTATTACCATCCCCTAAATCGCTGTCAATCCACGGTATAATGCTGCCCATTAAAGGCGCGCCGAAATTCTGTATCGGCATGTCAGCGCTGTTAATTAACGCACTGACTTTATTGACTAAAGGCAGCACTGAACCTGATGATGCCAGTTCATCAGAGGAAAAATGCTCACTGATCCAGGCACTTTGAACAATTAATTCCCTGACATATTGCGCTCCCGCACCTGATGCAGACTGATAGGTCATAACGCTCATCCATTCGATCAGGTCAGCCTTAATCAACCCTGCCAGCCCCATAAGACTCAGCGTGATGGAACAGTTGCCACCGACAAAAAGTTTAATTCCCTCTTTAACGGCACGATCAATCGTGGGGCGATTGACGGGGTCGAGAATAATGCAGGCTTTCTCATCCATCCGTAGCGCTGAGGCCGCGTCAATCCAGTAGCCTTGCCAGCCACAATTAATCAAAGCAGGATAGATTGCTTTTGTGTAATCACCGCCCTGACAGGTAATGATGATATCCATTTCGGCCAGGTCACTGATGGAATTAGCATCTTTGAGTGTATAGCTGACGCCGCCAATGACTGGACCGGCGGCCCCGGCGCTTGAAGTACTGTAAAAATGCGCTGAGATATCGTCGAAGTCGTTCTCTTCGACCATTCTCTGTAATAAAACAGAACCAACCATTCCTCGCCAACCAACAATACCAACCTGCTTCATTTGTTTAGCCTTATCAACGTTACAAGAATGTTAATTTTCGCAGCAGGTTATATCTCATCCAAACATGAAGATCACTACGAACTGCAGCTAATTCCTTCATTATTAAAATGTTTCATAAGACATCAGCAATATTTATACCTGATGAAGCCATCAGTTAAAAAACGATCGCAGGCATGACGTGCAATGACTGTCAATTAAGAATGAAAGAGCAATTATTAAGAAGCGAATCTCTGGCAAAGGGGGAGCCCGGAATTGGCTGCCGGGCCTGGTGAATAGTTCAAAATTGGTGATGATTGTTCAGACAATCAGGCCGCCTTCACAGCCCTGATTTTTTTCGTGTCAGCCGCATCGGATTCTGTTTTATCCGCTACCGCTGGAGTAGTGAGATCGGGAAGCTTGCTGGTACGAAGAATATGCTGCACGGTCTCTTTCTGCTCGGCGAGATACAGGCCAAGGTTTTCAGCCTGCGTTTCATCCATCTGCATTCCGCTTTGCAACAGCCAGTCGGTGAACGCGTCGGCCATATCAAGCAGCTTGTCGTGAGCGTCAGCCTCTTTCTTACTGGCAAATGTCATTTTCTCTTCACCTTTTCTTACGACAACAAATTTTGTTTCAACAGCCATCGTGCACCTCGCTATACTGTGTTTATATACAGTATATCAGCAACAGATCGATGTTGCAGCAAAATATGCATTACTGGCGAAGCTGCTGCGTTTCGGGGCCACCTATACTGCGCCGCCATGCCCCAGGCGCCTGACCATACTGACGCTTAAAGCTGCGGTTGAAGGACTGCTGGGAGTCAAAGCCCAGCGCGATCGCCACGTTCAGAATCGGTTCGTCGCTGTGGGATAACCGCTCAACCGATTTTTGCAGCTTTTGCGCACGAATATACCCGGCGAGGGGATAGCCCGTATGCTCTTTGAACAGGCGCTGGAGGTGCCATTTCGAGTAGCCGGAACGCCTGGCGACGGTCTCAATGTCCAGGCGACTGTCCAGGTTGTTGTCGATCCAGTCGAGTAAATCATGCATAAATGCGCCAGTGTTCATCTGGTTACCCCCACGCAGCGGATGAAAAAGTATCTTTGTCTGTTGCATTTAAAGGTGGCGCGTTTTTTCAGTAATTGCAAGTTTTATTGTTGCATTTAAATCCCTGACCGAAACGGGTCTTTTCACATCCGCTCAAATAGCACATAAAGTGCAACAATTATTCTTGCACTTAGTTAAGTGCCTTCCTACAATCGCCGCGAATAGTGTATTCGCAACTGTTACAGTTTTGTGGCGATGAACGACACAAATGGCCTGAAGACAGCCACCGGACAAAGGAAGTGGCGCGGTGCCTCCTGCTGCGTCTTGCCCGGTGGCGACAATTACTGGAATAAAAATAATGAGCCTGCAAAAAACCTGGGGTAACTCTCCTCTGAGCGCGCTGGGGGCAATATTGCTCTCCGTGCTGCTCGTCGGATGCGATAACAGCGTCGCGCAAAATGCCGCGCCACCTGCGCCTGCCGTGAGTGCCGCTGACGTGGTGGTGAAATCGATTAGCCAGTGGGATAGCTTTAACGGCCGGATTGAAGCGGTGGAGAGCGTTCAGCTGCGCCCGCGCGTTTCCGGCTACATTGATAAGGTGAATTACACCGACGGCCAGGAAGTGAAGAAGGGCGAGGTGCTGTTCACCATTGATGACCGTACCTATCGCGCCGCGCTGGAACAGGCGCAGGCGAACCTGGCAAGAGCCAAAACGCAGGCCAGCCTGGCGCAAAGTGAGGCTAACCGTACCGATAAGCTGATCAATACCCATCTGGTCTCACGGGAAGAGTGGGAGCAGCGTCGCTCGGCTGCCGTTCAGGCGCAGGCCGACATTCGCGCCGCGCAGGCGGCGGTTGACGCAGCCCAGCTCAACCTGGACTTCACCAAAGTGACCGCGCCTATCGACGGTCGCGCCAGCCGGGCGCTGATCACCAGCGGGAACCTGGTGACTGCGGGCGATACCGCCAGCGTCCTCACCACGCTGGTCTCGCAGAAGACGGTGTACGTCTACTTTGACGTGGACGAGTCAACCTATCTTCATTACCAAAATCTGGCCCGCAGCGGGCAGGGGGCGTCCAGCAATCACACGGCGCTGCCGGTTGAGATTGGCCTGACGGGCGAGGAGGGTTATCCCCATCTGGGCAAAGTGGATTTCCTGGATAACCAGCTCACGCCGAGCACCGGGACAATCCGCATGCGCGCGCTGCTGGATAACTCACAGCGTCAGTTCACGCCGGGACTGTTTGCCCGCGTACGCCTGCCGGGCAGCGCGGAATTCAAAGCCACGCTGATTGACGACAAGGCGGTGCTGACCGATCAGGATCGTAAATACGTTTATATCGTCGATAAAGAGGGGAAAGCGCAGCGTCGCGACATTACGCCGGGTCGTCTGGCAGACGGTTTACGCATCGTGCGGCAGGGGCTGAATCCTGGCGACAAAGTCATCGTCGAGGGTTTACAGAAAGTGTTTATGCCGGGTATGCCGGTTAACGCCAAAACCGTTGCCATGACCGCCACCAGCGCCCTCAACTGATCCCTTGACCTGAGAATCCAACCCATGGACTTTTCCCGCTTTTTCATCGACAGGCCGATCTTTGCTGCCGTCCTGTCGATTCTGATTTTTATCACAGGGTTAATCGCCATCCCGCTGTTGCCGGTGAGCGAATATCCTGACGTCGTGCCGCCAAGCGTGCAGGTGCGTGCGGAGTACCCGGGCGCTAACCCGAAAGTGATTGCCGAGACCGTGGCGACGCCGCTGGAAGAGGCGATCAACGGCGTTGAGAACATGATGTATATGAAATCCGTCGCGGGCTCGGACGGCGTGCTGGTGACCACCGTCACCTTCCGTCCGGGGACTGACCCCGATCAGGCGCAGGTTCAGGTGCAAAACCGCGTCGCGCAGGCCGAGGCGCGTCTGCCGGAAGACGTGCGGCGTCTGGGCATTACCACCCAGAAGCAGTCGCCCACGCTGACGCTGGTGGTGCATCTGTTTTCGCCAAACGGTAAGTACGATTCGCTGTATATGCGCAACTACGCCACGCTGAAGGTGAAGGACGAGCTGGCGCGTCTGCCCGGCGTCGGCCAGATCCAGATTTTCGGCTCAGGCGAATACGCGATGCGCGTGTGGCTGGACCCAAATAAGGTGGCGGCGCGCGGGCTGACCGCTTCGGACGTGGTCACGGCGATGCAGGAGCAAAACGTACAGGTCTCCGCCGGTCAGCTTGGCGCCGAGCCGCTGCCGAAAGAGAGTGATTTCCTGATCTCCATTAACGCCCAGGGGCGTCTGCACACCGAAGAAGAGTTTGGCAATATTGTCCTGAAAACGACGCAGGACGGTACTGTCGTCCGCCTGCGCGACGTGGCGCGGATTGAAATGGGCTCCGGGAGCTATGCTCTGCGTTCCCAGCTGAACAATAAAGATGCGGTCGGGATTGGTATCTTCCAGTCACCGGGGGCGAACGCCATCGATCTGTCTAACGCGGTGCGCGCGAAAATGGACGAACTGTCGACGCGCTTCCCGGCGGACATGAAGTGGGCGGCACCTTACGATCCGACGGTCTTTGTGCGCGATTCGATCCGTGCGGTGGTGCAAACGCTGCTGGAAGCCGTGGTGCTGGTCGTGCTGGTGGTCATTCTGTTCCTGCAAACCTGGCGCGCGTCGATCATTCCGCTGATCGCGGTGCCGGTGTCGGTGGTGGGTACCTTCAGCATTCTTTACCTGCTCGGCTTCTCGCTGAATACCCTCAGCCTGTTCGGGCTGGTGCTCGCCATCGGTATTGTGGTGGACGACGCCATCGTGGTGGTGGAAAACGTCGAGCGAAACATAGAAGAGGGGCTTGCGCCGCTTGCGGCCGCGCACCAGGCGATGCGTGAAGTGTCCGGGCCGATTATCGCGATTGCGCTGGTGCTGTGCGCGGTATTTGTGCCGATGGCGTTTCTCTCGGGCGTTACCGGTCAGTTCTACAAGCAGTTTGCGGTGACGATCGCGATATCGACGGTGATCTCCGCTATTAACTCGCTGACGCTCTCTCCGGCGCTGGCGGCACTGCTGTTAAAGCCGCACGGCGCGCCGAAGGATTTCCCGACCCGGCTTATCGATCGTCTGTTCGGCTGGATTTTCCGTCCGTTTAACCGCTTTTTCCTCCGCAGCTCAAACGGCTATCAGGGACTGGTGGGTAAAACGCTGGGACGACGCGGCGCGGTATTCGTGGTTTATCTGCTGCTGCTCTGTGCCGCAGGCGTCATGTTTAAAGCGGTGCCCGGCGGGTTTATTCCGACGCAGGACAAGCTTTACCTGATTGGCGGTGTGAAGATGCCGGAAGGCTCTTCGCTGGCGCGTACCGACGCGGTGATCCGCAAAATGAGCGAAATCGGGATGAATACCGAAGGCGTGGACTATGCGGTCGCGTTTCCGGGGCTGAACGCGCTGCAGTTCACCAATACGCCGAATACCGGTACGGTGTTCTTTGGCCTGAAGCCGTTCGATCAGCGTAAACATTCCGCTGCGGAAATTAATGCGGAAATTAATGCGAAAATCGCGCAAATCCAGGAAGGCTTTGGCTTCTCCATTCTGCCGCCGCCGATTTTAGGGCTGGGTCAGGGGTCGGGCTATTCCCTGTACATCCAGGATCGCGGCGGTCTGGGCTATGGCGCGCTGCAGAACGCGGTGAACACCATGTCCGGTGCGATTATGCAGACCCCGGGAATGCATTTCCCGATCTCAACCTACCAGGCTAACGTTCCGCAGCTGGACGTCCAGGTTGACCGCGATAAGGCGAAAGCGCAGGGCGTGTCGCTGACCGATCTTTTCGGGACGCTGCAAACCTATCTGGGCTCGTCGTACGTCAATGACTTCAACCAGTTCGGACGAACCTGGCGCGTGATGGCGCAGGCCGACGGGCAGTTCCGCGACAGCGTCGAAGATATTGCGAATCTGCGCACCCGCAACAGCCAGGGCGAAATGGTGCCGATTGGCAGTATGGTGAAAATCACGACCACCTACGGGCCGGATCCGGTGATCCGTTACAACGGCTACCCGGCGGCGGACCTGATTGGCGATGCCGACCCGCGCGTGCTCTCATCTGCGCAGGCGATGACGCAGCTGGACGCGATGTCTAAGCAGATCCTGCCAAACGGGATGAACATTGAATGGACGGATCTGAGCTTCCAGCAGGCCACTCAGGGCAATACGGCGCTGATCGTCTTCCCGGTGGCGGTGCTGCTGGCGTTCCTGGTGCTGGCGGCGCTGTATGAAAGCTGGACGCTGCCGCTGGCGGTGATCCTCATCGTGCCGATGACCATGCTCTCCGCACTGTTTGGCGTCTGGCTGACCGGGGGCGATAACAACGTCTTCGTGCAGGTGGGGCTGGTGGTGCTGATGGGGCTGGCCTGTAAAAACGCCATTCTTATCGTAGAGTTTGCCCGCGAGCTTGAAATTCAGGGCAAAGGCATCATGGAGGCCGCGCTGGAGGCTTGCCGCCTGCGTTTACGCCCGATTGTGATGACCTCCATCGCCTTTATCGCCGGGACCATTCCACTGATCCTCGGTCACGGCGCTGGCGCAGAAGTGCGCGGCGTCACGGGGATCACGGTATTCTCCGGCATGCTTGGGGTGACGCTGTTTGGTCTGTTCCTGACGCCGGTGTTCTACGTGACGCTGCGTAAGTTCGTGACGCGCGGGAAAAAAGAGGAAAGGGACGTTCTGCCCGCATAAGGACGTTGCCGATAACAAAAAACCGCCTTCATAGTGAAGGCGGTTTTTTTTCGCATCAGGTAAAACGTTATGACGTTTTTTGATACTGGGCAATAAGGTCGGGGAGTGGATCCCATCCGCTGCTGTCGGCGTTTTTCACTGCTTCCAGGGCGCTTGCCACGGTATGGCGGGCCAGTACTGCTAACGAAGCCTCTTCGGCTTCTTCAGAAATTGATTTGAAGTACCAGCAGGCGTTGGCGCTGACCACGCAGCGGGCCGGCACGTCAGGGCGGGAGGCCCACAGCTTTTTATCTTCGATGACCGAAAGGTAGATGTCGCGCAGGGTGATCTCTTCCGGCGGGCGACCAAGATGAATGGAGCCGTTACGGCCAAGCGTTGAGACGATAATGCCATCTCGCGTCAGCGGAACCATCAATTTGCGGATGAAGCTCGGGTTCGCTTCCAGACCGTAGGCCAGAATCGCACTCGTCGAACGTTCACCCAATTGCTCCGCCATCGCTACGCTGAGAACCATCTGCAAAGCTGTCGGGAAGCGGTAATCTAACATTTCTCTGTCCTGGGTTGCGGTGAATCTTGTTCTTTTTGGCACCGCAGAGGTGAATAAGCAATAAACAACAATATAACAAACACGGTAATTTTTTTGAAGCAATCTGCGGCATTTGCGATCAAACCCCCTGTTCTGCTTTAGCTAAACGTGCGGTTCGGGAAGTCTACCGTCACCAGGAGGCCACCTTCTGCAGAGGTTGTCAGGTTTACGCTGCTGTTGTGTTGCTGCGCCACCGCTTTAACGATGGCAAGCCCCAGCCCGCTGCCGCTCTGCACCTGATTAGGATCGCGGAAAAAGCGGTCGAACACGCGCTCCTGCAGCTCGACAGGAATACCCGGGCCCGCATCGGAGACGCGCAGCTGGACGACGCGATCGCCCGCCCGCACGTCGACCTGAATCCGCCCGCCCTCGGGGCTGTACTTCACGGCATTCTCAATGAGATTATCAATCAACGACACCAGGCGTTCCCTGGCGCCGGGGATCCAGACTTCATCCTCGGCAAAGAATTCCAGCTCGATCCTGCGCGCAGACGCTAAGGGTTCCAGCTCGGCCATGCGCTCCTGGACGAGCGTCGTCAGCGGCACGGGCTCCATGACCGTATCAATACTCGCTTCACTGTGCATCATCAGCAGAAGCTGATTGACGAGACGCGCGGCGCGGCTGTTGCTGCGGATCACGCCGGCAAGCAGCTCCTGCTGGCTTTCGCTGATGACCCAGGACTGCAGCGCCTCCACGTTGATGCGCATCGCCGCGAGGGGCGTACGCAGCTCGTGTGCGGCATCCGCGATGAAAACCCGCTCCCTTTCCGCGCTTTCTCGCACCCGGGCAAGGAAGTCATTGATCGCGTCCACCATCTGGCGAAGCTCTCTGTGCTTCGGTACGGCTTTTAACGGAGAGAGATCGTCCGGCGTGCGTAACGTAATTTCATTGACCACCTTATTCCACGGACGCATCGCAATGCGGATGGAGAGCCATGCGGGAAACAGCAGAAAAGGGAAACAAACCAGCAGCGGCAGAATGTAGTATCCGCGCGAGTTCAGGTAGATAAAGAAGTTCCAGCCGCTGGCAGGGGTGAAAAGGGTTACCTCCACGTCGGAGTGGGGCGATTTCAGGGTTCGGCTGGTCCAGATGCGACCCTCACTTTGAACGTGCTCCATTTCACCTTGTCGGGTATTTGTTACCCCTGCGGGTGCTCCGTCGGATGAAAAAATAACGGTATTATTTTTGCGAACGATGAGGTTAATCGACAGCAGGGGATCTTCCCCTCCGCCGTAACCTTCACGCAGCGCCTTGCTGAAGGCCTCCAGCACGGCGGTACGGTCCTGCGGGCGCCCGTCCATACGCTCAGCCAGGGTAAAAACGGTTTCGTACGTTTTGCTGCCCGTGATGATAGGAGGGCTACGCAGGTCCTCCCACAGAATGAAGGTTAAAAAAAGACACCACAGCAGGGTAAGCAGCAGCATCTGGGCGATGATAATTCGCCGTACCAGCGTCGGTCGCCTCAGGTGATACCAGACGTTTTGCATCAACCGGTCACCTTCTGTATTGAGACGGTATCAATAACGTACCCGACGCCCCGGACCGTTCGCACATAGCCGTCGCCGATTTTTCGCCGTAAATTTCCCATATGCACGTCGAGCGCGTTGCTGAGGTTCTCTTTGTTGCCGAATATCCTTTCTTCCAGAAACCGCCGGGTCAGCACGCGGTCCGCGCGCAGCATCAACGTCTCCAGCAGCGCGTATTCACTGGCCGTTAAATCGATATGGCGCGCGCTCACCGTCACGCGACGCGTCGGTATATGAAGAGAGAGCCCGCGAATTTCTATCGCCTCATTCTCAAAACCGTAGCTGCGCCGTGCAAGAGCCCTCACTCGCGCCAGCAGCTCGGCGAGAATAAAAGGTTTGACGAGATAGTCGTCCGCGCCGGCATCCAACCCCCGCAGGCGATCCTGCAATGTCCCTCGCGCCGTCAGGATGATGACCGGGATCCCCTTGAGCTGCTGACGCAAACGCGTCATAAGGCTCATGCCATCTCCGTCGGGCAGGCCGAGGTCGAGCAAAATAAGTTCCGGCACGCAGACGTCAAGCTGATGCAGCGCATCCTCTTTACGGCGAACCCATATGACGTCAAACCCTTGATCTGAGAGAGCGATACGTACGCCATTGCCGAGATCCAGGTCGTCTTCGATTAGTAGAATTTTCACATTGGTAACGGTATCAACCGTGAATGAAGAACATCTTAAGAAAAAAACGGTATCAGGAAATCAGCCTGGTTTACAGCACCTGCTTGCGCTTCAGCGTTTCTTCATTTTCGGCTCATAAGAACCTTAGGGTGAGTATTCAAAATGGGCGTTCTGGCGGTTAACCGCATGCATCGTCATCATTTGAATCCATAAGGACTTCCTTAATGAGAAACATCGAACTGTGTCATACGTTCCCTCATTTACTTTCGGGCCGCTGCCTGAAAACCATCGTCCCGGGCGTCGTTCTGGCGTTACTGGCTACGCCTGTACTGGCGGGAGAACAGCGGCAGGGTAACGTCTTAACCCTGGGGGGCGGCGTGGACGTAGGACCACGCTATTCGGGTTCAGATAAAACCCGCGTCTCAGCGGCTCAGGTAGTGGATTATTCCATGGAAAATGGCTTCTTTATCGGCACCACGCGAGGGATCGGTTACGGTAACAACATCGGCAACCTGGACTACAGCGCAGCGCTGAGCTATAGAACGGGCCGTAAAGATAAAGACGTGAGCAGCGATTCGATCGGCACCGGCAGCGACGAGCTGCGAGGAATGGGGGAGATTAAAGGCTCGGCTATCGTGGTGCCCGGGCTTGAGTACAAGGTGACCGACTGGCTTCACCTGCAGCTGCAGGCTGAGGTACCGGTTTCTGAAAGAGACAACGGTGAAGCGGTACATTTTGGCATTTCCAGCCCGTTCTACACCTCACCAAAAAATGAGGTGGCGCTGGCGCTGACCGGCAGTTGGGGATCGGACAAGTATATGCAGACGTACTACGGGGTAAACGCCGCCCAATCGGCCGCATCGGGTTTTGCCCGACATGACGCCGGGGCCGGGATTTATGCCTGGTCGATGAACCTTGACTGGACCCACAAGCTCTCCTCGCGCTGGAGCGTACTTGCCTCAGCGGGTGTGACGCAGCTGACGGGGGATGCAGCGGACAGCCCGATCGTGCAACGCAAAACGTCACCCACGGGGAGTTTGAAGGTGACGTATAGTTTTTAGCTTGTGGTTTTGAGCGTGCACCAGCGGTAATTTAAGCCCCTCCGGTTGAGACGGTGGGGCGGTTTCCCTTACAGACAGTTACAGCACTGCACACATGGTTGACGGATTTATCTAAAGCTCCATTGGGCCGTGATGACAAAAACGGAGGGGATGATAATACCCACATCCATACCAAAATAAGACGTAAAATTATACTGAAATCCATGATATATGTAGGGAGAAAAACCTATCCCTGTTACTTTTTTAAAATCATGGTATGAACCATGGTCGCCACAATCATCGAAAGTATCAAAGAAAAATTCGCCTACATATCCATAGATTCCCTTAAAAACCCAACCGTTATTCCATCCAGCCCAGTCTCTTCTTACACCGGCGGCCAGACATCTGTCATTAAAGCTGTTTTTCATTGTGCCTAGCACAACACTATATTTCGACGTATCCGAGAATTTCCGCTCCACGGATATAAACTTGTTTTCAAAGTTCTCCGTGTATTGTCCGTGATTATTTGTCAGATGATAAACGTATGAGCCAGTGTTAATTGAATACAGATTTATTTCATCTGCAGAGCAATTCAATGTCGCCAGATAAAAACTTCCGCACCAAAGCCATGCGGGGTATCTTTTCAGGACTATCTGCTTATGTGGAATATTATCCATATTCGCTCGCTTTGGCTAACGTACTGAAATTTTAAAGGGTGATTTTCGATCTGCAGTTGCAAAAATTTTAGCATATATACGGAAACTTGAGATACTCACGTAATGGGGCGGGGGATGAGATCGCCTTACAGAACATGTTCAGCAAACCATTTCGCCCACACGCTTACAATGCTCAAAATCCGCTTTTTTATGGCCCCTTAATTCATAGCCCCAGGTATAATGTCTGCTCAGATAAACGGCAAAGAGGAGGTGACAAGATGCTGACATATATCACCATAGGTACTAATGACCTTCAGCGCTCCGTGGCGTTTTATGACGCTGTTTTTAACGTGCTTGGCTATTCACGTTTGCCTGCCTGGACAGAGAACTGGGCAATGTGGGGAGATGAAAATCATCCGGATGAGGGATTCAGCTTCTGTATTTGCCCTCCTTTTGACGGGCATCCCGCAACGGTGGGAAACGGGACAATGTTCGCATTCCGTGCAGATAACGCGGACCTTGTCAGACGTTTCCATGCAGCAGGACTTCTTGCAGGAGGGAAAAATGAAGGCGCGCCAGGGACACGAACCGCGTACGGCCCCGATTTTTATGTTGCCTATCTTCGCGATCCTGACGGGAATAAGCTGGCATGTGTTTTTCAGCACTATTCGCCGGAAGCAGATGAAAATTCAAAGGAACAATAGTTACTCCATGGATGAAATTTTGGGATGTTTAGCGGTGACGAAATCAGCCGTGCAATAAAGCTTTATCAATAAAGGTGTCTACCGCAAATTGTGAAAATAACGCTGTTGTTCCATAGTTGCTGAAGCAGTTTTGAGCGAGGAGTGGACGCTGGCCTTTTATACTCGCCGATCTGTCTGACGTATGTATCATAGATTCATAGGCTCATGACTATAGTTTTCTCGACTCTATGACATCGCTATTCCAGACGATATGAGAGAAGGTGAGATTGCCAGCGTGCAGCACTGCAGCGTCCGGCCAGGCCAACCCCGGCTAAGGGGTAGTTTATGAACTATGTTTAATACCAGTCAGAAAAGTACGATGGCTGTAGTTTTATCAGGAACTGAGATCCGGCGGCCTCAGTCCGGAGCATTTGAAAGCCAGAACCTCACTGAGAAGTGTGCCAGCATGACGTGGCAAATATCCCTGTCCGGAGAAGAATGTGTTCGGAAAACTATTGTTAAACTACATGCCAGGTTTACAGAATTTGTTAGCCTACGATAAAAGCTGGCTAAAACATGATGTTAAAGCCGGATTATCCGTTGCGGCTGTAGCGCTACCTGTTGCAATTGCTTACGCTGAGCTGGCGGGTGTTGGGGCAATTGTAGGGCTCTATTCCTGCGTTTTACCAATGATAGCTTACGCACTGTTTGGCTCTTCACGCCAGCTTATTGTGGGCCCAGATGCAACGACATGCGCGGTGATTGCGGCCGTCGTGTTTCCGCTTTCTGCGGGGAATCCCGAACTACACTGGCAGCTGACAATTATCATGACATTGATGATGGGCGGGTGGTGCCTGCTTGCCAGTAAATTCCGCCTGGGCGCACTTGCCGATCTGCTTTCTCATCCCATTCTTACCGGCCTGCTTAACGGCGTAGCGGTGACGATTATTGTCGGGCAACTAGGCAAGGTGTTGGGGATTAAGCTTGATGAGGCGCAGGTTATTGAAAAAATAATCGCCTTGCCAGGCCGACTTTCAGATAGCCATTTATTAACCGTAGGGATATCCCTTTTTACGTTAATTATTTTAATGGCGATTAAAACGTATCGCAGCCAGTGGCCAGCGCCTTTAATTGCTATTGTGATAACAACGGCGCTGGTATGGGTGACCTCTGCGCAACAGTATGGAATTGCCACGATTGGGGGTGAAGGCTTCCAGCCCGGTTTACCCGTCGTTAACTGGGGGGCGTTCCAGCCCGGTCCGATGCGTGATTTAGTGATCCCGGCGCTGAACCTGGCGTTGGTCAGTTTTGTCAGCCTGATGCTGACCGCCCGCAGTTTCGCCGCGAAAAATGGCTATGAAATTAATGCTGATGCAGAGTTCAGAGCACTGGGTATTGCGAATATTATGTCGGGATTATCTCAGGGGTTTGCAATCAGTGGCGCCGATTCCCGGACCGCAGTTAATGATTCAGTTGGGGGGAAAAGCCAGCTGGTTTCGGTGGTCGCAGCTTTGATCATTGGTATTGTCGTGGTGTTTTTCACTCAGCCATTACAATACATTCCGGTATCTGCGTTAGGTATAGTTCTAATGTATGCCTCGTGGTCATTAATTGATTTACGTGGACTATGGAACCTGAGGCGCAGAAATAAGCAGGCATTTCGTCTGGCCTTTTTCACGTTTGGCTGCGTTTTAATTATCGGCGTTATCCAGGGGATCGGCCTTGCGGTGTTGCTTGGGTTATTACAATTCCTTCGTACAGTGTTTCGTCCCTCTGAGCACCTGCTGGGCACTGACGACGATGGAATGATTCACTCATTAGGAAATACTAACGATATTAAAATGGTCCCGGGCGTGCTGATGTATCGATTTAACTCGCCGTTGACCTATTTTAACGTGGCTTATTTTAAACGTCGGGTTTTGAACCTGGTTGATGGGGCAGCCTTACAGCCTAAATGGGTGGTCATTGATGCCGTTGCCTGCTTCACCTATTCAGACATCAGCGTTCTGGCAACCATTAATGAGTTAAAGCGCGATCTGAAAGGTCGACAGATTAAATTAATCCTCGCGGGCAGGAAAACGGAGTTAACCCGCTGGTTTAAAGAGAGTCGGCCAACAATGAATGATGATGACATGATTCTGGCGCCAGACCTCTACCTGGCACTTCGGTTCATTCAAAGTAAAGAGAGTGCGAGTGAGGGGGAATCAGTCGGTGATACACAACCAAATACTGGTTAAAGGCTTGTAACGCATGCTACTCGCAGGCAGGGAGCAGGGAACGCTCACAATTTCTTCCACCGAGGCTCAACTACTGTTGGCCTGGACAGTGAGATGTTCCTTGCCCGTTTTACCTTCTTCTTCCATCTATCTCAGTAAAAACTGAATCAGCTGAACAAAGATATACCCTGCCGCCGCCACTCGTATTGCCTGCCAACCCCATCTGAGATAGCGCCATTCATAGCGTTCTCTGGCATTAGCCTCTGCTATAGCGGAGTCATAACGCTTTTTTTTCTTTCTCCTGACTACGTCTATTACCCACAGGACGAGAATAAAGATAATGATGGTTTTCAGAAATATGGGATTATCCATTAAAAATGACTCCGGCTTGCTCGCTGAAAAAGCAGAATAGATGAACAGTCGTCACGTATCTACCACTAAATTTGTGGGTATACGGGAGGTTTTATCCTGATTCGATTTTGAGATGGTCCTGCCCATAGCCGGTTTCTCCGCTGTGAATGCGCAATTTGTGGTGCGAAGTATCTGGCTGGCGGCTACAAGCAAGGAGCGGACCTCGAGCGCCACCATTCATTTTCACCGGGACAAAAATAGATAGGGTCGTGCCTACAAATAAATAAACTCATAATTCACAATGTAACTTCCAATATTATTAACGCGGGCCGTTACCCACACTCCAGTCATTCCCTGCTTACGGTGGCTGTGCAGATACTCTTTGTTTGTACAGAGCTGAACCCATCTGTTGGTGTTCTGATCTTTTAACCAGAGACCCGCTTCACAATGGCTATACTTACCTCTCGAAGGACCCGGAAAGACAACCTCATATTCAGATTCATAGCCAATTATTTTGTCCGGGAAGAGATAGACATAAATATCATAACAATTTAAGCTCAATACAAACCCAAGGCAAAAGCCGCTAAAAAAAGCATTGGCAAAATATTCAAATGTTTTGTTGAAAGTGCGCAGATAAAAAGCGCGCATAACAAAAATTATTCCAGTCAAAACGCCAAAAGAAATATATGTTATCCATTCAGGAACGGATTTTTTTAATATTGTATTATGGGAGATGCCAGATGCCCATGACATATACCAGAGCCACCCACCTAAAACGATCAATATCACGGCTGTAACAAGTAATTTCTTACGCTTGTCTTCGAAGGAATAATTTTTATTCATGGTTTTGTTTTTATGTATCAAACGAAAGTGTTGACCTTACCAGGAAAAGCTATTTTATATTATTAAATTCAATATGCCTCCTGTTTCGAGTTAAATTTTTTAAGTCTCCTCTTTTGACCGTAGCTTGCCCGCCATCCTCGAGCAAGCCACACTCCTTATCGATACAGCGTCTTTTCCGCAACCGGAATAAGCAGCCTCGATCGCCAGTCCGCGAGCGTCAACTGCGCAAGCCTGCCCAGCGCGGTATAAAACGGATGCCCGGCGTTGTCGACAAACACGGACAGGAAGCGGGTGCTCCACGGCAGCAGGTGCCACGCCAGAAGCCGATCGCACTCAGCATCGCGACCATTCTCGGCAAGCCACGCTGCCAGCAGCAGCAATGTCCCAAAGTGGTCTTCCGGTTCGTTCTGCTGCATCTCAAACGCGATATTGTTCTCCCGCATCCACTGACGCAGGGCGAGGGTCGAGTCGCCGAACAGCACGGATTCGCGGTCGAGCCAGACGGAGCCCCACGGTGGAGCGGGCAGGGCGTAAGGGCCAATAAACAGCCGTTGCCACGCGTCCGTCAGCGGCTCGTCGGCAGGCGAGGCAAAGGATTCGGCAATGGGCTGCAGCGTTTCCGGCAGCAGAGGCCAGTCCTGAACCCAGTCGCCCGCGGTTAGGGCCTGGACCAGCGGAGCAGCCTGCTCGCTGTCGGGTGCAAAATAAAACAGCGCGCCCAGCACCCGGGCGCTGAACGCGAACGATTCACGCTGTGAGACGTCTTTCATTACATCTTCCTTGCTCGCGCGGATTTCGCCCGCGCGACTGTGTTAAACCAATTTATAGACCATAGAATAAACAACGGTCATGCGCTTCACTTTTTAGACCTTCTCGATCTGCACCAGATTGGTGTGCTGCGGGTTGCCTTTTGCCAGCGGCGACGGGCGGTGCGTGGTAAGCGTGTTGATGCATGAGCCGTGGTCGATACGATCGCCGTTCATGTTGGCGTCGTGCCAGGCACCCTGGCCCATGGCGCTCACGCCGGGCATGATGCGCGGCGTGACTTTCGCTTCAATTCTCACCTCACCGCGATCGTTAAACACGCGCACCGTATCCCCGTTCTTAATACCGCGTTTTTCGGCATCAACAGGATTAAGCCAGACCTCCTGGCGGCAGGCTGCTTTAAGCACGTCGACGTTACCGTAGCTTGAGTGGGTACGGGCTTTGAAGTGGAAGCCAAACAGCTGCAGCGGGAACCGCGCGCGCTCGGGCGCATCCCAGCCGTCAAAGGTCGAGGCATAGACGGGCAGAGGGCTGATGGTCTCATCTTTTTCAAGCTCCCAGGTGGCCGCAATCTCCGCCAGCTTGCTGGAGTAAATCTCAATCTTGCCCGAAGGCGTTTTCAGCGGATTGGCATCCGGGTTTTCGCGGAACTTTTTATAGGCCACAAAATGTCCGTTCGGATCTTTACGCTTGTAAATGCCCATTTTTTTCAGCTCGTTATAGGACGGCAGCTGAGGGTCTTTTTCGAGCATTTTGGCATACAGATACTGCAGCCACTGCTCCTGCGTGCGTCCTTCGGTAAATTTCTGATGGATATCCGGCCCGAGGCGTTTCGCCACTTCGCTCATGATCCAGTAGATGGGCTTGCGCTCAAACTTCGGCGCAGTCACGGGCTGGAGGAAAATCAGGTAGCCCATATTGCCCGCATAATCGTTAGGAATGATGTCTTCCTGCTCGACGGTCATCAGGTCCGGCAGGATAATATCGGCGTATTTCGCTGACGACGTCATGAAGTTATCGATGACCACAATCATTTCGCACTTGCTTTCATCCTGCAGGATATCGTGGGTTTTATTGATATCGGAGTGCTGGTTGATGATGGTATTGCCCGCGTAGTTCCAGATGAACTTAATCGGCACGTCCAGCTTATCCTTTCCGCGTACGCCGTCGCGCAGGGCGGTCATTTCCGGCCCGCGGGCGATGGCGTCCGTCCAGCTGAAGCAGGAGATTTGCGTTTTGACCGGGTTATCCGGCAGCGGCATACGCTCAATGGTGATGGTGTAGGTCGACTCTCGCGCGCCGCTGTTCCCGCCGTTGATCCCCACGTTTCCGGTGAGGATCGGCAGCATCGCGATGGCGCGCGAGGTCAGCTCGCCGTTCGCCTGACGCTGGGGTCCCCAGCCCTGACAGATATAGGCCGGCTTCGCGGAGCCAATTTCCCGGGCAAGCTTAACGATGCGTTCTGCGGGAATGCCGGTGATGCGTGAGGCCCACTCCGGCGTTTTCGCCGTGTGGTCATCGCCCTGGCCGAGAATATACGCTTTGTAGTGACCGTTAGCGGGCGCGCCTTCCGGCAGCGTTTTTTGGTCGTAGCCAACGCAGTATTTGTCCAGGAACGGCTGGTCGACCAGGTTTTCGTCGATTAATACCCAGGCAATACCCGCCACCAGCGCGGCATCGGTTCCAGGACGGATCGGGATCCATTCATCTTCGCGTCCGGCTGCCGTGTCGGTGTAGCGCGGGTCGATAACAATCATGCGCGCGTTGGACCGCTCGCGGGCCTGCTCAAGATAGTATGTAATCCCGCCGCCGCTCATGCGCGTTTCCGCCGGGTTATTGCCGAACATCACCACCAGTTTAGTGTTTTCGATATCCGAGGTGCTGTTGCCGTCGTTGCTGCCATAGGTGTAGGGCATCGCGCAGGCAATTTGCGCCGTGCTGTAGGTGCCGTAGTGGCTCAGGAAACCGCCGTAGCAGTTCATCAGGCGCGCCACCAGCGAAGCGTAAGGGGAAGAGCGGGTGATATTGCCGCCGACAATTCCGGAAGAGTAGTTGATATACACCGCTTCGTTGCCATATTTAGCCACCACGTCTTTCAGGCTGGCGGTGATAGTGTCGAGCGCTTCATCCCACGTGATGCGTTCAAACCTGCCTTCGCCGCGTTTGCCCACGCGCTTCATCGGGTAGTTCAGACGGTCAGGGTGATTGATGCGGCGGCGGATTGAACGTCCGCGCAGGCAGGCGCGCACCTGGTGATCGCCATACACATCCTCGCCGGTGTTGTCCGTTTCGACCCAGTACACTTCGTTGTCACGCACGTGCAGACGCAGCGCACAGCGGCTGCCGCAGTTGACAGAGCAGGCGCCCCACACGACGGTATCTTCAGGGGGCTGGACGGCGCCCTTCACCGCGGCGGCAGCGCTTTTAAGACCAAATGGAAGCGAGATCCCACCAGCGGCAAGCGCCAGAGAACCTATCGCCGTAGATTTCACGAGAGTTCGACGGCTAATTCCGCCGTGATTTTCAGCATCGGACATGGCTCACCCCATCATTATAATTGCGTATTATTTTTCCCGAAATGATATCCGGGCTAATGATGGGGTGAGTGTCACTAATTTGGGGAGACTAAATATTAATCCTTATCAAATCAAAGTGGATTGAAGCTCAATTACTGAGGTTCAGCTGCCGCACCGCTGCCAGTGCGGGTGTACAAAATCTTAAACGTGTCGTTAGCGCAGTGGCCCACCACCTGCGTGCCCGGCTGGTCGGCCTGGTCGTTCGGCACGATGTTCAGCGTAAAACCTGACTCAGGCACGCCGTTGTTGACGATCTTCTGCTGAATGTCGCTTTTCACGCGCTCGCAGGAATCCGGTGCCGCCAGCGCGGCCGTCGAGGCACTCATTAACAGCAGGGCGGTAATCCAGGGTAACCGTTTCATCTGTAGCTCCTTTTCTCTGTGTGTTGAGTTAGTGTAGCAGGGGAGGCGTAAGTCTATGTTTTTATCTGTAATTTTCTGATTAATCTTAATGCTGTTACGCGTAGCTGGCTCCCCCGCGCGGCGAGCCGCTATCATTTAATCGAACGAGAATGCTCTGGTGAGACATTCTCAAATATTTCATCAAAAAAACGATGAAACGCATTAAAGCACTCAGCAATCATCTGGCTGGCTTTATTTCTTTCCTCTTCCGTTAAATTCAGGGTATCTACAATTTCATCCTCGCTCCCCATTGAATGTCCAGTCTCATGACTCAAATGTAAATGACCGCAGTATTCCAGCTGTTTATCCGTGCCCTTTGTTATGGATGCCAACGTATCAAATGTCGCATTGCCGGTTGCCTCCATGACTTCAATCACAATTAAACGCATTTTGGCGCTTTGATTGTGAAGGGCCTGAATTAAATGGTAAGTCAGCTTTCGGCTGTTAATCAGGTTATCAGACCACAGAAAGCTCAGGTGTTCTGTGAGGCTAGCGGCGGAATTTTGCCCGCTGGTCTGCAGATCGTTTAGAAACCAGGGCCAGTGTTCGGCATCCTCCCTCGCATGGGTATTCACTGCCCGTTCCAGCGCATTGGCGGGCGTCGCAAACGGCAAAATATATTTATTAATATCGGCAAAGCTCATGACAAAATGTGAAATATAGGGTAAAAACCTCAGGCGCTCATCAAGAGATAATGTATCGTCATTGAGATAATTAAATAACGGATGATTCAGGAAGTTCATTTTGTGATATTCAATCTCTTTTGAAATGCCCGTCATAATATATCCTTTAGCGTTGACCGTTCCCCATAAAATATAGCCTGGTTTCCCGTCTGCGTGGGCGAAGCCGGTTTTCTCCGCGTTCAGATGATTCGTTTTCACTATCGCGTAAGCCGCTGTATTTGCTAATATGATTGGGAATAATCTCCCTGTACGGAAATGAATGTGAAGATATACGCAGCGATAACGCTACTGGCAGCAACACTGGTGGGGTGCGACAACAGCTCCGCGCCGCTGTCGTTTACGCCCGAGATGGCGAGTTTTTCAAACGAGTTTGATTTTGACCCGCTGCGCGGCCCGGTCAAAGACTTTACCCAGACGCTGTTCAACGAGAAAGGCGAAGTGTCCAAACGCGTCACCGGCACCGTGTCGGCGGAAGGGTGTTTCGATACGCTGGAGCTGCACGACCTGGAGGCCAACACCGGCGTGGCGCTGGTGCTGGATGCCAATTACTATCTTGACGCTGAAACCCAGCAGCGCAAAGTGAAGTTGCAGGGGAAATGCCAGCTGGCCGAACTGCCGTCAGCCGGGATAACGTGGGATACCGACGACAACGGTTTTGTGGTGGCGGCGCACGGCAAAGAGATGGAAGTGAAGTATCGCTACGACGCGGATGGCTACCCGCTGGGCAAAACCACCGTTTCCGGGGATCAGCACCTGTCCGTTCAGTCGACGCCGTCTAAAGATCTTCGCAAAAGAATGGATTACTCGGCCGTGAGCATGTTGAACGACAAGCCGCTGGGCAACGTGAAGCAGAGCTGCGATTACGACCGCCACAATAACCCGGTGAGCTGCGATCTGACGATCACGGACGACAGCGTCAAACCCGCCGTTGAGCGCAAGTACACCATCAAAAATACGATTGAATACTACTGAGAATAAAACCGCGCAGGTTACTGCGCGGTCGGTTTCAGCAGGCTGGCGCCAGACGGTTTATGTCCGGCCAGGTGCTGATGCTGGAAAATGCACATGCGAATGGTATTGCGGTATTCACCGTTAATAAAGAACTCGTGAATCAGCTCGCCTTCCACCATAAAGCCCAGCTTGCGGTAGATATGGATCGCTTTCTCGTTCTCTTTATCCACAATCAGGTAAAGCTTGTAGAGATTCAGAACGTTGAATCCGTAATCCATTGCCAGCTTAGCCGCCCGTGACGCAAGGCCTTTTCCCTGATGCTCAGGGGAAATGATGATCTGGAACTCCGCCCGACGGTGAACGTGGTTGATCTCAACCAGCTCCACCAGCCCGGCTTTTTCACCTTCACACTCCACTACAAAACGACGTTCACTCTGATCGTGAATGTGTTTATCGTAGAGATCGGACAGCTCGACAAACGCCTCGTAAGGCTCTTCGAACCAGTAGCGCATTACGCTGGCATTGTTGTCGAGCTGGTGCACAAAGCGCAGGTCTTCACGCTCCAGCGGACGGAGTTTGACGTCGCAGGACACCGACATTACGGGGCTACCGTGCGGCCAGTGCGGCGATCCAGGCAGCGCAGGGTGTTTGGCTCCCAGTAGGCATTGACGTTTGCACTTTGCTGACACTTATCGCGTGCGTCAAAAGCAACATCTTCTTTGTCCCACTCTTTTTCGGCACGTTTGTTGACCTTCTGGCGAAGGCTACGGGTGTCATTCCATTGTTCTTTGTCCATAGCGGCGTTCTGGCGGCTTTGCGCGCTGTCACCAGACTCAATAATGAGCTTGCTGGTTTCCGCTGTCGCAGAGGCGGCAAAGGCGAACGATGACAGCGCCAGCAGGGCTGTCAGACAAAGGCGTTTGCTTAATGTGGTCATAGCGTTTCCTTTTAAATGGGTGCAGGTAATCAGGTTACCCCGTACAGATTCTACACTAATGCGAAATGACGGCATACCCGCGGGGCAAGTATGGAAAAGTAAAGAGCATCATCAGGTATGATGGTTAAATAAATCCTCACCTGACGTGAAATATGCTTAAAACGACACTGCTTTTTTTTGCCACCGCGCTATGCGAAATCATCGGCTGCTTCCTGCCCTGGCTCTGGCTGAAAAAGGGGGGAAGCGCACTGCTTTTGATCCCGGCGGGCGTCGCGCTTGCCCTGTTTGTCTGGCTGTTAACGCTGCATCCGGCGGCCAGTGGTCGCGTTTACGCGGCTTACGGTGGTGTTTATGTGTGTACAGCGCTGCTGTGGTTGCGCGTCGTGGACGGCGTCAAGCTCAGCGTCTATGACTGGGCCGGGGCGCTGATTGCCCTGTGCGGTATGCTGATTATTGTGGTGGGATGGGGGCGCGCCTGAGCCCCCGGTTTTTGTGACCGTTAGCTGATTTTATGATCTTTATACTTGTATGGTAGTAGTGTAGTTGCGTAAATTTCCCGCATCACAACGAGCGATGTAAGGAAAAGAATTATGAAGATTGTCGCGGCTGACGTGTTTGTTACCTGCCCGGGGCGGAACTTTGTCACCCTTAAAATCACCACCGATGAGGGGATTGTCGGTCTCGGTGACGCTACGCTAAACGGGCGCGAGCTCTCCGTGGCCTCATACCTGAAGGATCACCTTTGCCCGCAGCTGATTGGCCGCGATGCGCACCGCATCGAAGACCTCTGGCAGTTTTTCTATAAAGGCGCCTACTGGCGTCGCGGTCCGGTTACCATGTCGGCCATCTCCGCCGTGGATATGGCGCTGTGGGATATCAAAGCCAAAGCGGCCAACATGCCGCTATACCAGCTGCTGGGCGGCGCCTCCCGGGAAGGGGTGATGGTCTATTGCCATACCACCGGCCACACCATTGACGACGTGCTGGAAGATTACGCCCGCCATAAAGAGATGGGCTTTAAGGCGATCCGCGTGCAGTGCGGCGTGCCGGGCATGAAAACCACCTACGGCATGGCCAAAGGGAAGGGGCTGGCCTACGAGCCTGCGACCAAAGGCGACTGGCCGGAAGAGCAGCTCTGGTCCACCGAAAAATACCTCGATTTCACGCCGAAGCTGTTCGACGCGGTGCGCAGTAAATTCGGCTTCAATGAACATCTTCTGCATGACATGCACCACCGCCTGACGCCCATCGAAGCGGCGCGCTTCGGCAAGAGCATCGAGGAATTCCGCATGTTCTGGATGGAAGACCCAACGCCTGCGGAAAACCAAGCCTGCTTCCGCCTGATCCGCCAGCATACCGTCACGCCGATTGCCGTGGGGGAAGTGTTTAACAGCATCTGGGACTGCAAGCAGCTCATCGAAGAGCAGCTCATCGACTATATCCGCACCACCATTACCCACGCGGGCGGGATCACCGGGATGCGTCGCATCGCGGACTTCGCCTCGCTCTACCAGGTGCGTACCGGTTCGCACGGTCCGTCCGATCTCTCGCCCGTGTGCCACGCCGCCGCGCTGCATTTCGACCTGTGGGTGCCGAACTTTGGCGTGCAGGAATTTATGGGCTACTCCGAACAGATGCTGGAGGTCTTCCCGCACAGCTGGCGCTTTGATAACGGCTATATGCATCCGGGGGATAAACCGGGGCTGGGCATCGAGTTTGATGAAAAGCTGGCGGCGAAATACCCCTACGATCCGGCCTATCTGCCGGTCGCCCGTCTCGAAGACGGCACGCTGTGGAACTGGTAAGCGAGGAGAGAACGATGAAAAGCGTAGTGATTCAGCAGCCAAACCAACTGGTGATTGAAGAGCGGCCACGCCCGGAACCAGGCGCAGGCGAAGTGCGCGTCAAGGTTAAACTGGCCGGGATTTGCGGTTCAGACAGCCACATTTACCGCGGGCATAACCCGTTTGCTAAGTACCCACGCGTCATTGGCCATGAGTTCTTTGGCGCGATCGACGCCGTAGGCGAGGGAGTTGATACTGCCCGCCTGGGCCAGCGCGTCTCGGTTGACCCGGTGATCAGCTGCGGGCACTGCTACCCGTGCTCCGTGGGAAAACCGAACGTCTGCACCTCGCTGGTGGTGCTGGGCGTTCACCGTGACGGCGGCTTCAGCGAATATGCGGCAGTACCTGCACAAAATGCCTGGCCCATTCCGGATGACATTCCTGATAAACACGCCGTCATGGTTGAGCCCTTCACCATCGCCGCCAACGTGACGGGGCAGGCCAGTCCCACCGGGCAGGACGTCGCGCTGATTTACGGCGCAGGTCCGATGGGGCTGGTCACCGTGCAGGCGCTGAAAGGCGTCTATCAGGTGAAGCAGGTTATCGTGGTTGACCGGATAGACGAGCGCCTGGCGATGGCCCGGCGCAGCGGCGCGGATTGGGTCTTTAATAACGGCGAGCAGTCGCTGCAGGCCGCGCTGGACGAAAAGGGCATTAAACCGACGTTAATCATTGATGCCGCCTGCCATCCAGCTATTTTGCAGGAAGCGATAACCCTGGCCTCTCCGGCAGCGCGCATCGTGCTGATGGGCTTTTCCAGCGAGCCGAGCCAGATTGTTCAGCAGGGCATCACCGGCAAAGAGCTGGCGATCTTCTCCTCGCGCCTCAATGCCAATAAATTCCCGGTCGTCATCGACTGGCTGAAGAAGGGGCTGATCGACCCGGAAAAACTGATCACCCATACCTTTGACTATCACCATGTAACAGACGCCATCGAACTGTTTGAAAAAGACCAGCGGCAGTGCTGCAAGGTCTTACTCACGTTCGGCCAATAATCAAATACGCGGTTAAGAGCCTGCGGAGACAGGCTCTGGTGGTACGCATCTTACCTTTCAGAGATAGCCATTATGACGCAAGCACAACCTCAAAGAACCACCTCCGATCTGGTGAAAGCCGCCGTTTCCGGCTGGCTGGGCACCGCTCTGGAGTTTATGGACTTTCAGCTTTACTCGCTGGGGGCCGCCCTGGTCTTTCATGAGATCTTCTTCCCGGAACAGTCCGCCGCGATGGCGCTGATCCTGGCGATGGGGACCTACGGCGCAGGCTATATCGCACGCATTGTCGGCGCCTTTATCTTCGGCAGAATGGGCGACAGCATTGGCCGTAAGAAGGTGCTGTTCATCACCATCACCATGATGGGGATCTGCACCACGCTGATTGGCGTCCTGCCGACCTACGCGCAGATCGGTATTTTTGCCCCGGTTCTGCTGGTGACGCTGCGCATCATTCAGGGCCTGGGCGCCGGGGCGGAGATCTCCGGGGCCGGGACCATGCTGGCGGAGTACGCGCCAAAAGGGAAACGCGGCATCATCTCCTCGCTGGTGGCGATGGGCACGAACTGCGGGACGCTAAGCGCCACGGCGATCTGGGCGGTGATGTTCTTTGCTCTCGATCGAGAAGAGCTGATTGCCTGGGGCTGGCGCGTGCCGTTCCTCGCCAGCGTCGTGGTGATGATCTTCGCCATCTGGCTGCGTATGAATCTCAAGGAGAGCCCGGTCTTTGAGAAAGTAAACGACGCACAAAGCGTGCAGCCGGATACGTCGCTGGGTTCGATGGTGAAAAGCAAATCCTTCTGGCTGGCGACCGGCCTGCGGTTTGGTCAGGCGGGTAATTCGGGTCTGATCCAGACGTTCCTTGCCGGGTATCTGGTCCAGACGCTGCTGTTCGATAAGGCCATCCCGACCGATGCGCTGATGGTAAGCTCCATTCTCGGGTTTATCTCCATCCCGCTGCTGGGCTGGCTTTCCGATAAAGTGGGGCGCCGTCTGCCGTATATTATTCTCAATATCTCCGCCATTCTGCTCGCCTACCCGATGCTGTCGATCATCGTCGATAAGAGCTATGCGCCGGGGACGATCATGCTCTCTATCATCGTTATCCATAACTTCGCCGTGCTGGGGCTGTTTGCGCTGGAAAATATCACTATGGCGGAGATGTTTGGCTCGCGAAATCGCTTTACGCGTATGGCCATCTCCAAAGAGGCGGGCGGTCTGGTGGCGGTGGGCTTTGGTCCGGTGCTGGCAGGGATCATCTGCAATATGACCGGCTCCTGGTGGCCCATTGTTGCCATGCTGGTGGCCTATTCCGCGATCGGGCTGGTCTCGGCGATCCTGATGCCGGAAGTGTGCGACCGTGATTTGAGCGCGGCGCATGACGCAGCCGAGTCTGCGCCAGAAGAGAGTGTGGGTTACGGTGCTGTCTCTTCGCGACGCTAGTGGTTTACAGCCTGCGTGACCTGTCACACAACTTTATTTTTATGTCACACCAGATGAGCAAAAGTTAATATATATCAAAAAATCAAACGGCAGTATCGGTATGGTTGATGGCAGTTCTCTTTTTACTCCAGCTGCCATTCTAGTTGGTGTAGTCAGCAGGCGCTGCCGCTTCAAAAAGAGCGGCAGCGATCCACAGCTTTCTAATTAACGAGTCTTAATCATGGAAAACACGTTATTACAGGCCAACGCGACGCTGCCTCAGTACGATCGCGACAGCCTCAAAGCACGCATTGTACATTTAGGCTTCGGCGCATTTCACCGGGCGCACCAGGCGGTGTACGCCGACATCCTTGCCGCTGAACACGGCAGCGACTGGGGCTATTGTGAAGTTAACCTGATTGGCGGCGAGCAGCAGATTGTCGATCTGAAGGCCCAGGATAATCTCTATACCGTGGCGGAGATGTCTGCCGATGCGTGGACTTCCCGCGTGGTGGGCGTGGTCAAAAAGGCGCTGCATGCGCAGGTTGACGGGCTGGAGACGGTGCTGGCGGCGATGTGCGAACCGCAGGTGGCGATTGTCTCGCTGACCATCACTGAGAAGGGGTACTGTCACTCACCGGCGACCGGGCAACTGATGCTCGATCATCCGTTTATCGTCGCAGACCTGCAAAACCCGCACCAGCCAACATCCGCGCCGGGTGTCGTCGTGGAAGCGCTCGCGCGCCGTAAGGCGGCGGGTCTGCCGGCGTTTAGCGTGATGTCCTGCGACAACATGCCGGAGAACGGTCACGTGATGCGAAATGTCACCTGCGCGTACGCCCGAGCGGTAAACGGTGAACTGGCGGACTGGATCGAATCCCACGTCACCTTCCCGTCAACTATGGTGGATCGCATCGTGCCCGCGGTCACTCCCGATACGCTGGATAAAATCGAACGGCTGACCGGCGTGCGCGATCCGGCGGCGGTGGCCTGTGAACCGTTCCGCCAGTGGGTGATCGAAGATAACTTTGTGGCGGGTCGGCCTGCGTGGGAAAAAGCCGGAGCCGAGCTGGTGTCGGACGTGATCCCGTTTGAAGAGATGAAGCTGCGCATGCTCAACGGCAGCCACTCGTTCCTGGCGTACCTGGGCTATCTGGCGGGCTATCAGCATATCAACGACTGCATGGAAGATAAGAACTACCGCCGCGCCGCGCACGCGCTGATGCTCAACGAGCAGGCGCCCACGCTGAAGGTCAAAGGCGTCGATTTAGGACGTTATGCCGATCTCCTGATTGCCCGCTACAGCAACCCGGCCCTGCGCCATCGGACCTGGCAAATTGCGATGGACGGCAGCCAGAAGCTTCCGCAGCGCATGCTGGATTCCGTGCGCTGGCACCTGGTGCATCAGAAGCCTTTCCCGCTGCTTGCACTGGGCGTGGCAGGCTGGATGCGCTATGTCGGCGGCGTGGACGAGCAGGGCAACGCGATTGACGTAAGCGACCCGCAGCTGGCTGTGATTCAGGCGACGGTGAAGGGCAGTGCGGAAGGGGAAAGCCGGGTCAGGGCGCTGCTCGGCCTTGAAGCCATCTTTGGCAAGGAGTTACCGCGTGAAGCCGTCTTTGTTGACGCGGTGATGAAGGCCTACCTGACGCTGCTGCAAAAGGGAGCGAAAGCGACCGTGGAGCAGTACGTGTCTCAACGGTAATTCAGCACATGCCGCCGTGCGCGGCGGCATGTCCGCGCACCGTTTAGTGCATACCCAGGCGAATCAGCTCAATCGGTTCGAACTTACCTTCGCATCCTTCCACTTCAACCGTTTTGCTGCGGCGCACCTGCGCGGCATCCAGCCCGTCGCTGTGGATCGCTTTAATCACGCCAGTTTTGCCCGTGCCGCTAATCATGACGCGGCTGCCGGTGGTGATTGCATTGCGGTTACGGTCGTATGTCATCATGGTATTTTCTCCTCTCTAACCTGTTCGTTACGGCGTTATTTCAGGGGTGCCGTTCACGGAGCATATAAATACGCCTGTCTGCATCACATGTTTTTGTTTTTGATCAAACTCACACTTTTTTCTTTATTGTGCCGGGCGCTGACGGTTCACTACAGCAATTTACAAAGCAGACCGTTATTTTCATTAAATGATAGTTTCAGCAGGGAAGCGTTGAGGGTTGGTTTATATTCCTGATGCCATTCTGGGTACAGGAAATAACCCTTTCATCGGAATAAGGAGTCAGGCTTATGTATAAGAAGATTTTGATGCCTGTTGATGTGTTTGAAATGGATTTGAGCGACAAAGCGGTTCGCCACGCGGCAAACCTTGCGAAGGCGGAGGGCGCCTCGATTACCCTGGTCAATATTCTGCCGGCCAGCAGCCGATCCCTGCTGCGTGGATTTAACGCCGATATTAAAAAGTTCGAAGAGTATATGACGGAGGAATCCGGTAAAAAGATGAACGCGTTAAAAAGACTTTTCGATATTTCGCCGGAGAAAATTGACAGCCTGGTTCGCTTTGGCAACGTCCGCGATGAAATCATCAGGCTGAGCAAAGAAGGGGAATATGACGCGATCGTCATCGGGTCGAAAAATCCGGGCATCAGCACCCATCTGCTGGGGTCAAATGCGGAATCTATCCTGCGCTACGCCACTATTCCGGTGTTAGTCGTTCGCTAAACCCATCGCCGCGTCCGAAAGGGGCGGCGAATATTACTCTTCGCTAAACCACTCGCTATTTTCCTGACGAATCAGCTGCACGGATTCGCTAATTTCCTGCAGATGCAGCGTCATCGCTTTTTCCACGCCGTCCGGGTCGCGTTTTTCCAGCGCGCTGAAAATATCATGATGCTGTCGGAGCAGCATTTCCGGCGGGGAGACGTGATCGAGGCTCATATAACGCACGCGGTCGATGGTGGCCTTGATGTTTTCGATGGTGTCCCAGGCAAGCTGGCAATCCGCAATCTGCGCCAGTTTCTGGTGGAATTCATCATCAAGCTGGAAGAAATCATTCAGCTGCTTACGGTCAATCGCAATTCGCTGCTGATGCAGGTTTTGCTCCAGCAGATAACACTGGTTGTCGTTGATGAGCGTTGCGGCACGGCGCGCCACCGCGCACTCAATGGCCTGGCGAACAAAACAGCCGTTGCGCACCTGAGAGAGTGAAATTTTGTTCACGTAGCTGCCGCGCTGCGGGCGGATCTGAATCAGACCGTTTTCAGCAAGCTTAATAAACGCTTCACGCACCGGCTGACGGGAAACGTCAAAACGCACGGACACCTCTTTTTCAGAAAGCGGCGTTCCCGGAGGGATCAGGCAATGGACTATATCACGTCGCAAAATGCGATAGATTTGCTGGTTTACGGGCTGGGTGGGGTTGAGTTGCGATTCAGCGGCCATGAGTTGTCATTTCTCAGAGAGTTAGCCTGAACATACTACCATTCTTTTATAGACCGAAACAGACCCGGCCCGCAGGCCGGGAAGGGCTGATTTAGCCGCGATGGACGCTCAGTCCGGCAAAACTCTGGCTGACCGGCATCATTTCTACTGTATTGATGTTGACGTGTTTTGGCAGCGTCGCCACCCACCAGACCGTTTCGGTGACATCTTCCGGCGTCAGGGCGTTAGCGTTTTCGTAGGTTTTGTCTGCTTTCGCGTCATCGCCCTTGAAGCGCACGTTGGAAAACTCGGTGCCGCCCACGAGGCCCGGCTCGATGTCGGTGACGCGAATGGCGGTGCCGTGCAGATCGGTCCGCAGGTTAAGGCTGAACTGGCGCACAAACGCTTTCGTCGCGCCGTAGACGTTGCCGCCCGCATAAGGCCAGCTTCCGGCGGTGGAGCCGATATTGATAATGTGGCCGCGATTACGTTCAACCATGCCCGGCAGCACCGCGCGGGTCATATAGACCAGCCCTTTATTGTTGGTGTCGATCATGTTTTCCCAGTCTTCCACGCTGGCTTTATGGGCGGGCTCCATGCCCAGCGCCAGACCGGCATTGTTGACCAGCACGTCGATGGCGCGCCACTCGGCGGGCAGGTTAGCAATCATCTCTTCAATCGCCGCGCGGTTACGCACGTCCAGCTGCGCGGTCAGGATGCTGTCGCCTAATTCGTCCTTCAGCTCCTGCAGACGTTCCTGACGACGGCCGGTCGCAATAACCTTGTGCCCGTTGGCGACGAAGCGACGCGTGATGCTTTCACCAAAACCTGCCGTTGCCCCGGTAACTAAAATAATCATCTCACTGTTCCTCAACGCTTTTTGTGTTGTACTAACATAGCACGGCCGCAGAGGGTGCGTTAAGGCAACATTTGTATGACGGCGTTGCAGGGGATGGCGGCCTGGCCTACTCTGGGAGGATACCCGTACTCAGGAGCGAAAGATGACGGCCACGAATCCTTTTTTTGAAATCAGCCTGCTGCCTTACCAGGCACCCCATTTTGATAAGATCGACGACAGCCACTATCGTCCAGCCTTCGATGAAGCCCTTCGCCAGAAGCGGGCGGACATTAACGCTATTGTCTCTCAGGCCGCGGCGCCTGACTTCACGAACACCGTGCTGGCGCTGGAGAAAAGCGGCGCTTTGCTCGCGCGCGTCAGCAGCGTGTTCTTCGCCATGACTTCCGCGCACACCAATCCGTATTTACAGGAGCTGGAAGAACAGTTCTCCACCGAGCTTGCCGCGCTGGCAAACGATATCTGGCTGAATGATGTGCTGTTCGCCCGCGTGGAAAGCGTCTGGCAGGACCGTGCCGCGCTGGACGCCGAATCCCGTCGTCTGGTCGAGGAGACGTATCAGCGGTTTATTCTGGCCGGTGCGCGTCTGAATGAGACGGAAAAGGCCGAGCTGAAGGCACTGAATACCGAGGCTGCCTCCCTGACCAGCCAGTTTAACCAGCGCCTGCTGGCTGCCGATAAAACGGGTGGGCTGGTGGTGGATTACGCGCACCAGCTTGACGGGCTCAGCGCCGGTGAAATCGCGGACGCCGCGCAGGCTGCCGCGGAGCGAGGGCTGAACGATCGCTGGCTGATCCCGCTTCTGAACACCACTCAGCAGCCCGCGCTTTCCGCGCTGCGCAATCGTCAGACCCGCGAAAACCTTTTCAACGCAGGCTGGACGCGCACCCAGAAAGGGGATGAAAACGACACTCGCGAGCTGATCCTTCGTCTGACGGCGCTGCGCGCGCGGCAAGCCCGCCTGCTGGGCTTTGAGGATTACGCCAGCTGGAGCATCGCCGATCAGATGGCGAAAACCCCGGCCGCCGCGCTGGAATTTATGCGCGGCATTGTGCCTGCCGCGCGCGCCCGCGCGGAACGCGAGCAGGCCGACATTCAGAAAGTCATTGACGATGAGCAGGGCGATTTCACCGTCCAGGCCTGGGACTGGGCGTTTTATGCCGAGCGCGTGCGCCAGGCAAAATATGCCCTTGATGAGTCGCAGATCAGGCCCTACTTTGCGCTCAATACCGTGCTGCAGGATGGCGTTTTCTGGGCCGCCAGCCAGCTGTTTGGTATTCGCTTCGTCGAGCGCTTTGATATCCCGGTGTATCATCCGGACGTCCGCGTATGGGAAATTCTCGACCACACCGGTGAGGGCATGGCGCTGTTTTACGGCGACTTCTTTGCCCGCGACTCCAAGCAGGGCGGGGCCTGGATGGGGAATTTCGTCGAACAATCCTTCGAGTTTGCTGCCCGTCCGGTTATCTACAACGTCTGTAACTACCAAAAACCGACGAATGGCGGGATCGCGCTTCTCTCGTGGGATGACGTGATCACCCTGTTCCACGAGTTTGGCCATACGCTGCACGGTCTTTTTGCCAGCCAGCGTTTCGCCACGCTTTCCGGCACCAATACGCCGCGTGATTTCGTTGAGTTTCCGTCGCAAATCAACGAGCACTGGGCCAGCCATCCACAGGTGTTTACCCATTATGCGCGCCATTACGAAACCGGGGAGCCGATGCCGGACGCGCTGCGGGAAAGCATGCTCAACGCGACCCATTTCAACAAGGGTTATGACATGACGGAGCTGCTGGCTGCCGCGCTGCTGGACATGAACTGGCACGGCATCGGCGAGGCCGTTTCGGACGTTGAAGGCTTTGAAGCGGCAGCGTTGAAAAAAGAAGGGCTGGATCTGCCCGCCGTACCGCCGCGCTACCGCAGCAGCTATTTTGCCCATATTTTCGGCGGCGGGTACGCGGCGGGGTATTACGCCTACCTGTGGACGCAGATGCTGGCGGATGATGGCTATCAATGGTTTGTCGAGCAGGGCGGCTTAACTCGTGAAAACGGGCAAAAATTCCGCGAGGCGATTTTGTCTCGTGGTAACAGCACGGATCTGGCTGAACTTTATCGCAGCTGGCGCGGGCGCGATCCGAAGATTGAACCGATGCTGGAGAATCGCGGGTTGAGCGAATAGCGACAGTTTCGTCAGAAAAAAGAGCCGGGCTTTACGCCCGGTTTTTTAATTTCATCTTGCTGGTAAATGCTTCAGCAAAAAAGTTTTAACAGGCATTCTTTATAAATAAAAAATGTGAGATTAAAACTCGCTTCTACCGGTATATATAATTTCCAAGTGTAGTCTGTAAGTGAGTGAATAATTAATACTTTGATCTGGATTGTAAAAATAAAAAATCTTTTAACTGCGAATTTTTAGCTATAAATTTTTATTATTTTGTGCCGATAAATGAAAATGGCATAAGAATCGACGCAGTAGCAGTCAAGAAGGCGAAAGATGACCCTACCTCTGAACAATCCGGGCTTCACGGATACCGAGCCTTCTAAAGGCCTGATAAATAAAACTTTTAGCTATATAGTAACGTTGTTGATAAGTATTTTTATTGCAGCAATAATTTCCCTGCTCATAATAAAAGATAATGTTAATGAAATCAGCGACAAGCACGATGAATTTTTGCTAAGGAAGGCCCTGGATACCCGCCAGGAAAACATGCGAAGTCATTTGAAAGACAATGCCGAGTGGGGAGATGCCTACAAACATCTTCATCTGACCACAGACGTTCACTGGGCATGGGATAAGCAGAATCTGGGCAAGTCCCTGTATGACAACTTTGGCTACGAAGGGGTGTTTGTTCTCTCTCCGGAAGGGAGCACGCGATACAGCGTGGTTGACGGGAAACTGAAGCTTCAGGATCTGGAGCGCTGGTTAGACAAATCAACCAAAGACCGTTTACTGCATGAGATAAGCATAAAAAATGGATTGCCGGTTTCTGTACTAACGCTTATCAATTCGGTCCCGGCCATTGTTTCTGCCGAATGGATAACGACCGGCGATGATACGAGCGTGCAACCCTTACCGGGGAAACCTTCGACAATGGTGTTTATAGATAAGTTAACGGCTAAAAAACTCCTCACGATTGGGCAGGATGCCGGCATTCTGAATGTTCGTACCTCACCGTCTACAGTGACTTCTCAAATAAATAATCAGACGGAATTTACCTTAAGTACCCAGAATGGTGATGTGCAAATTATCTGGGACGGTGAAAATCCCGGCCAGGCGTTGATAATTTATTTTTTGCCATTACTCATTCTTTCAGTCGTTCTGACGGTATCAATGACGCTAATATTAATGCGTCATATTATGCACAAGGCGAGAATGCTTGACGAAAATAGCTTTCTCCTAGAGCAGGCGCGATTAAATCTAATTACGAGTGAAAAACGATTCCGGGACGTCAGTGAAACAACCAGCGACTGGTTCTGGGAA
Organism: Enterobacter sp. 241F3; assembly: GCF_034106785.1. Lineage (NCBI taxonomy): Bacteria > Pseudomonadati > Pseudomonadota > Gammaproteobacteria > Enterobacterales > Enterobacteriaceae > Enterobacter > Enterobacter sp. 241F3. The sequence continues at coordinate 378,360 of NZ_JAWNDD010000001.1, read as the reverse complement.
ACAGATTTATCGTTAAAGATAACATGGCTGTCAGGTCGTTTTACTACAATAACGGGATATGAAAATAGCAAATGGATAGGCCGCAGCCTGGATGAACTCTTTCCGTCGACAAGCGGGTTATCACATGCCTGTGCCAGCCAGCGGGACTTAACTGAGCGCTTTGAATTTAAAAACTGTCCTTATACTCACGCGCATCAAACCACGTCATATTGCACGCTCCTGGCAAAATTTTCTGCTCAGCCTGATGGAGCGGTGGTTTTGCGAGGCGCGGCAACCGATGTCTCTCAGGAAGTTGAAGCAACAAAACGTGTGGAGTTTCTGTCACGTCATGATGAATTAACCGGTCTGCCGAACCGCTATCATATTAAGGAATTTCTGGCAGGCCAGCTGGCAAAAGAAGACCTTAACCATTATCCCTTTGCCATGATTTGCCTCGATTTAGACAAGTTTAAACCCGTCAATGATATTTTTGGGCACTCCACTGGGGATGCTCTGCTCGGTGAGGTCGCTTCACGTCTTAAATATTGCGTTCGACGAGGTGATTTTGTCGCACGGCAGGGAGGGGATGAATTTATGATTCTCCTCGGCAACACCAGCCAGCAAGACCAGATTGAAGAGGTATGTCGCCGCATCGTGCAAGAACTGAACCGACCTTTTTCCATTGAAGGGAATGAGGTAGCGATAGGCGTAAGCATGGGCATTGCACAGGCTCCCCGGGATAGCAGCAGCGCAAACGATCTTCTACGCTATGCAGATATTGCGCTGTATCAGGCAAAGCAATCCGGCAGAAACCGATGGGTCTATTATCGCCCGGATATGTCGGAAAAGCTGACCGAACGCAGGAAACTGGAATTAGAGCTGAAGACCGCGATTCGCGAAGAACAACTCTGCCTGGTTTACCAGCCCCGTTATAACCTCCGGTATTCTAAAATAGAGGCCGTCGAAGCGCTGGTACGCTGGCAGCACCCGACTCGGGGGACCATAATGCCCGACCAGTTTATTCCGCTGGCAGAAGAAACCGGGCTTATTATTAGCCTGAGCAACTGGGTCATACGCAAAGCGTGTGCGGAAACGAAAGAAAAATTGCCGGGATTATCGGTATCCGTAAATATTTCTGCTATCGAATTCCAGGCAAGCGATCTTGCTGAAAGGATTAAAGAGCTACTTCGCGAAACAGGGCTTGAATCCAACCGCCTGGAAATAGAAGTGACGGAAAACGTAACGCTTTCCGATCCTGAAAAAACGCTGCAGACCATGAAGTCTCTCAAAAAAATGGGCGTGCGCATTCTGATTGACGATTTCGGAACCGGCTACGCCTCTCTGAGCTATCTGCGGAAGTTTCAGTTTGATGGGCTTAAGCTCGACAAGAGCTTTATTTTTACCCTGGGTGACTCGCCGCAGAACCAGTCAGTCGTGGAGAAAATTATCGACCTGGGGAAAGCCTATTCCATGGCGGTAACCGCAGAAGGGGTGGAGACCGTCGAACAGCTTGCTTTTCTTAAAGAAAATAAATGTGATGAGGTTCAGGGCTACCTGCTTGGAAAACCGGTCGCCATTACGGACTTAAATTTAAACGCAAGCAGAGTAAATCTCTAAATCGCGTTTTCACTCAGGGAAGCGTAACTGAAAAACCGGGCTTCTCGCCCGGTTGAGTATTTACATTGCGTGACAGCTAACGGACGCGATAATTTTATTCCCGCCCATATTGCCCATAATCAGTTCGAGTAATTTTCGGTATTCCTCACGGGTAATCACCTCAGCCCGAATTTCGGTTTTTCCCTCAGCCTGAGCCGTGGCGGAATAAATCGCTTTCAGACTTAACGTCAACTCTTTCGCCATATTAACGATGCTCTGCCGCACCGCATCTTCATGCTCGTCAGCACAGGTGATTTTCAGAACATAGCTTTTTTCGCCTTCATGGAGCACGGGCAGCTGATTAATCCGCTGCGCGGCTTCGCGAAGCAATATGTTGGCGCAGAGAATAATTAAGCTGGCCATGGCGGCATTCCAGAACTGGCCTAAACCACATAGCACGCCAATTCCGGCCGAGCACCACAGCGTGGCGGCGGTGTTCAGACCACGAATATTCATTCCTTCACGCATAATGACGCCTGCGCCAAGAAAGCCGATACCGGAGACGATTTGTGCTGCGATGCGCCCCGGGCTATCAGGAGAGGTGGATACCGAGCTTAAGATGAACACTGCCGCGCCCGTGGCAACCAGTGCATTGGTACGAAGTCCGGCCATACGCTGGCGCCACTGTCTTTCCGCGCCAATAATTGCGCCCAGCAGCATCGCTGCGAGCAGATGAGAGATATAAGGGAACATCAGCCTGTCGCCTGTAAACGTTAATAAATAATAAGCGTCAGTGCTTTGCTAAGCACATCATAACGCCGTTTAAATGCTAAACGTGTCAGGACGACGGTGGCGGAAAGAGTGAATGTGTAAACATGAACATGCGATGCCCCACAAATTGAGTGGTTTTACTATTTCGGGATACAATCGCTTAAAGAGGATTGCTGCCCACCCTTTCAGGTAAGCAGCGAGAAAATTGCGCTAGCTTACCTTCGTATCGACGATAAAATGACTTTCCAACGAAGGTCTCCTGTGAAAATTTATTGCCAGTATAGTCAGGCGAAATAATGAGTAAAGCAAAAAAACAGCCTCCGTTATGAATTGTTTAAGTTCGCAAGGCATATTTTTTAAGACGTCATCTGATTTTAAAAAATACCCGCTATACTACATTTCCTTTTTTACAGGCGATAACAGACAAAGGCAGGAAGTATGTCTCTTCGTTCGCTGCGGGCATTGTGCCTGACAAGTTTTTTCATCGCGGATGTCCGCGATGGCCTGGGGCCTTTTCTCGGTATTTTCCTGACCGAACGCCACTGGACCCCTGATGATATCGGCATCCTGATGACGGCCGGTGGGCTGGCGGGATTACTGGCCACGCTGCCGGCGGGATTCATCACCGACACCTCACGCAGCAAGCGGACCGTGCTAGCGCTGGTGTGCCTGCTCATCACCCTTAGCACGCTCCTGCTCTGGTTTAGCCAGCAGAGCGGCGTTGTCGCCGTGTCGCAAATCGTCACCGGTATCTGTGCGGCGTTTGTCGGCCCGCTGATCGCCGGGATTACGCTGGGTCTGACCGGCCAGAGCGGGTTCAGCGCGCAGATGGGTAGAAACGAAGCGTTCAATCACGGCGGCAACTTTGTTACCGCACTGATTGCAGGCGGCATTGCCTGGTACTGGGGCGTCGGCGGGATTTTCCTGCTGATGACCTGTACCACGCTGTTAACGCTCTGCGCGCTGCTTGCCATTCGCAACCGGGATATTGATAACGACGCGGCGAGGGGGCTCTCCTCTTCAGCGAGCCTGCCGGTTCCCGGTTTTGCAGTGCTGATGAAAAACCGGGCGCTGTTTGTGACAGGCCTGACGCTGCTGCTGTTTCATCTGGCGAACGCCGCGCTGCTGCCGATGCTGAGCATGAGGGTGGCCGCGGCACCCGCATCGATCAACCCCGGTTTGTACGCGGCGGGCACCGTTATCATCTCTCAGGCCGTGATGATCCCCGTCGCCATCTGGGTCGCCCACCGAATAGACCGCTACGGCTACTGGCGCTTGATTATGCTGGCGCTGCTGGTGATGCCGGTGCGCGCCGCGCTGGCGGCGTCTACGGACGCGCCGCTCATGATGATCCCGGTACAAATTCTCGACGGGCTGGCCGCAGGGATCCTGGGCGTCGTGGTACCGTCGTTTATCGTGGTGCTGTTGCGCGGGAGCGGGCACGTCAATGCCGGGCAGAGTGTGGTGATGCTGATGCAGGGGATTGGGGCATCCATGAGCCCGGCGTTAACCGGCACGATTGCCGGTCATTACTCATTTGCCACGGCATTCAGTGTCCTGAGCGCGATTGCGCTGGTGGCCGTCCTGCTCTGGTGGCGCGTTGCGCACCGGAGCTGGGAAACGGACAGTACGCCGGGTGGGGCATAGCCGCCACCCGGCGTCACGCTTATGCCAGTTCGTTAGGGCACGCTTCGCCTTTTTCCAGCTGCTGCAGGTTCCCCAGCGTGGTTTCTGAAATGCTGATCAGCGCTTCGGCAGTCAGAAACGCCTGGTGGCCGGTAAACAGCACGTTATGGCAGGCAGAGAGGCGACGGAATACGTCGTCCTGGATCACATCATTCGACTTGTCTTCAAAGAACAGATCGCGTTCGTTCTCATACACGTCCATCCCCAGCGCGCCAATTTTCTGGGTCTTCAGCGCTTCGATAGCGGCCTGAGAATCAACCAGCCCGCCGCGGCTGGTGTTGATGATCATCACGCCATCCTTCATCTGGTCAAACGCCGCCTGGTTAAGCAGGTGGTAGTTCTCCGGCGTCAGCGGGCAGTGCAGGGAGATCACGTCGGACTGCGAGAACAGCGTCGGCAGGTCGACATATTCCACGCCCAGATCCAGCGCTGCGGCGCTCGGGTACGGATCGAACGCCAGCAGACGCATGCCAAAGCCTTTCAGAATGCGCAGGGCAGCCACGCCAATTTTACCGGTGCCGATCACGCCGGCGGTTTTGCCGTACATGGTAAAGCCGGTCAGTCCTTCCAGCGAGAAGTTAGCGTCACGGGTACGCTGATAAGCGCGGTGAATACGACGGTTAAGCGACATCATCATGCCAATCGCATGTTCAGCCACCGCTTCCGGGGAGTACGCCGGAACGCGCACCACCTTCAGACCCAGCTCTTTCGCCGCATCGAGATCCACGTTGTTAAAGCCCGCACAGCGCAGGGCGATGTACTTCACCCCTTGTCTTTTCAACTCTTCCAGCACCGGGCGACTGCCGTCATCGTTTACGAAAATGCAGACGCCTTCACAGCCGTGCGCCGTTTTGGCGGTTTTTTCGGACAGCAGAAAGTCGAAAAATTCAAGCTCAAACCCGTAAGCCTCGTTAACATGTTGCAGATACTTTTTGTCGTACTGCTTTGTGCTATATACCGCGAGTTTCATAAGACTTTCTCCAGTGATTTTGCATTCACGTTAGCATGATTAAAATTATCTTACAATTTCTAAAATATTATTGAATTCAATAAGTTCTATCAATTATTCTAGAGCATCTATCCTTAAAAATGGCATTCCCTTCAACTGACTGGCTAAACATGCGACAATGATCGGCATTGCCGGCTTAATTCTTTCGCTAAATCAGGATATTAACTGCCCATGAAGGGTAAATACAAAGCCGCTCTTGCGCTTTTACTGCTGTTCATACTGTTGCCGCTGACGCTGCTGATGACGCTCGCCCAGTGGGTCCCGACGCTCGCCGGGATCTGGCTGCCCGTGGGGACGCGCATCGCGTTCGAAGAGAGCCCGAAACTGACCCGCCACGCGCTGGTGATCCCCGATCTTCGCTATCTGGTTGAAGACTGCGAAATTGCCCGCATCGATAACGTGACGCTGTCACATCCGAGCCGCTGGAAGCTGGATATCGGCGCGCTGGATTTAAATTCCGTCTGTCTGAGCAAAATTCCCCAGTCAGCGCCCTCAACGGTCGCCCCGAAAACGCTCGCGCAATGGCAGGCAGTATTACCCAATACCTGGCTCACGATTCACCGTCTGACGCTCTCTCCGTGGCAGCAGTGGCAGGGCGAGCTGCGTGCGTCGCTGACCCCGTCCAGTCAGGAGATCGCCTATAAAGGCGAGCAGGTCAGCATTAAAGGCACGCTTCGCGGTCAGACGCTCTCGGTCAGCCAGTTCGATGTACAGCTCCCGGACCAGCCGCAGCCGATTAAGCTGGTGGGCGAATTTACCCTGCCGCTGGTACCGGATGGCGTACCGGTGAAAGGCCACGCGGTCGCGACCTTTAACGTGCCACAGTTGACGTCTCTGGTCGATGCCGATCTGGACTGGGAAGACAATCAGGGACAGCTGGTGGTGATGGCGCGGGACAATCCCGATCCGCTGCTCGACCTGCCGTGGCAGATCACGGCGGAACAGCTGAACATTAGCGACGGGCGCTGGAATTGGAATCTCTCGGGTATGCCGCTGAGCGGGCGGGTGTCCCTTCGCGCCGACAACTGGCAGCAGGGGCTGGAGAAAACCACCCTGACCGGACGGCTGAATGTGCTTACCCACGGTGATGCGGGGAAAGGGAACGCGGTACTGAATATCGGGCCAGGCAGGCTCAGCATGGAAAACAGCGACATGCCTCTGCACCTGAGCGGCGAGGCGAAGCAAAACGATCTCATTCTTTACGCCAAATTGCCCGCAACGTTGACCGGCAGCCTGTATGAACCGCAGCTGGCCTTTGAGCCGGGCGCGCTGCTTCGCTCGCGCGGGCGCATCATTGACTCGCTCGATATCGATGAAATCCGCTGGCCGCTGGCGGGCGTGAAGCTCACCCAGAAGGGGGTGGACGGCCGTCTGCAGGCGATTCTGCGCGCCCATGAAAACGAGATGGGCGATTTTGAACTCCACCTGGACGGTCAGGCCAGCGACTTCTTACCCGATAACGGCCTGTGGCAGTGGCGCTACTGGGGAAAAGGCGGTTTTACGCCGATGCATGCCCGCTGGGATGTCGCCGGGAAAGGCGAGTGGCGCGACAATCTTATTGAGCTGACGGCGCTCTCCACCGGTTTTGACAAGCTCCAGTACGGCACGATGGAGGTCAGCAGGCCTCGCCTGGTGCTGGATCAACCGGTGCGCTGGTTACGTGACCCCGAAAAACCGACCTTCAGCGGCGCGCTGTCGCTTAACGCCGGGCAAACCCGTTTCTCCGGCGGCAGCGTGTTGCCGCCATCGGTCCTGACCTTTAGCGTCGACGGCACCGACCCGACTATTTTTCAGTTTAAGGGCGACCTCCACGCGGACAAAATCGGTCCGGTACAGGTAAACGGGCGCTGGGATGGCGTGCGCCTGCGCGGGCAGGCCTGGTGGCCGAAACAGTCTCTCACCGTATTCCAGCCGCTGATCCCGCCGGACTGGAAAATGACGCTGCGCGACGGGGAGCTTTACGCGCAGGTCGCCTTCTCGGCGGCGGCCGATCAGGGCTTTGAGGCGGGCGGGCACGGCGTGCTGAAATCCGGCAGCGCCTGGATGCCGGATAACCAGATTAACGGCGTCGATTTTGTGCTGCCGTTCCGCTTCAGCGACGGAACCTGGTCTCTGGGCACGCGCGGACCGGTGACGCTGCGCATTGGCGAAGTGGTAAACCTGGTGACCGCGCGCAACATTACTGCCGATCTACAGGGGGACTATCCCTGGACGGAGGACAATCCGCTGCTGCTCACCAACGTGAAGGTAGAAACCCTCGGCGGGAAGATCACCATGCAGCAGCTGCGGATGCCGCAGCACGATCCGGCCCTGCTGCGGGTGGATAATATCTCTTCGAGCGAGCTGATTAGCGCCGTTAATCCGAAACAGTTTGCCATGTCGGGGCCAGTCAGCGGGGCGCTGCCGTTCTGGCTGGATAATGAAAAATGGATCATTAAAGATGGCTGGCTGACCAACCCGGGCCCAATGACGCTGCGCATCGACAAAGATACGGCCGACGCCATCGTTAAAGATAATATGGTTGCGGGTGCCGCGATTAACTGGCTCCGCTATATGGAAATTTCGCGTTCGTGGACGAGAATCAATTTAGATAATCTGGGTGAATTAACCATGCAGGCGACCATCAAGGGGAACAGCCGGGTGGATGGCAAAAGCAGCTCCGTCAACCTGAACTATACCCATGACGAGAATGTCTTTACCCTCTGGCGTAGCCTGCGCTTTGGGGACAACCTGCAAACCTGGTTTGAGCAACATGCGGCGATACCTGCTCCCCGCAGTTTGACCGGCAAGGAAAGTGAGGAACAACAATGAAAAAGATGGCTGGTGTGCTCACCGTTGCCGTTGCCGCGCTACTGACCGGCTGTACGCCGCGTATTGAAGTCGCTGCGCCAAAGGAGCCGATTACCATCAATATGAATGTCAAAATCGAACATGAGATCCACATTAAGGTCGATAAAGACGTCGAAACCCTGCTTAAATCGCGCAGCGATCTGTTCTGAGGACGCCATGAAACGAGTAGCACTGATTTTACTGGCGCTGGGGATGAACGTGCAGGCGGCTGCGCTCACCCTGAACGATGCCCGGGCGCAGGGGCGCGTGGGGGAAACCCTCAGCGGTTATCTTGCCCCGATTCAGCAGGACGCCGAAACGCTGGCGCTGGTCAATCGCATCAACGCGGCGCGCACGGAAAGCTACCAGAAGCTGGCTGACAGCAATAATTTGCCGATCGATGAAGTGGCCAAAATGGCAGGGCAAAAACTAGTTGCCCGCGCGCATCCGGGCGAGTACGTGAAGGGTATTAACGGAAAATGGCTCAGAAAGTAGCTAGCGGTAGCGCCTGCGGTATTCACCCGGCGAGACGCCAAAACGCTGCTTAAACGCCGTTGAAAAATGGCTATGGTCGGTAAACCCCCAGCTGTAGCCAATGCCCGCCAGCTTTTCATCATCCCCGGCCGAGCGCAGCACCTGCGCGCAGAGATCCAGACGACGGTTTTTAATGTACTGCGCCACCACCAGCCCCTTTTCGGCAAACATGCGGTAGAGGCTGCGCACGGACATACCGCTCTCGGCGGCAATCCATTCAGGACGCAGCGATTCAGACTGAATATGGTCGTCAATCAGCGCCACCACATGCTGGAACTGGCGCTCCTTGCGCGGCTGAATGATTTCACGCTGCTGGAAAGCGGGGCGCAGCAGGCAGATCATCGCTTCGAGCGCGGCTTCGCTTTCACGATCGCTCAGGTCGGCATTGCTCATACTCTCCATCAACAGGCGATGGCTCAGCTGCACCGTGGGTAAGGTGCGGGAAAGGGCGGTCGCGCAGTTTATCTCCTGGAAACGACACTGCTGCTCAATAATCTGACGCGGAACCAGGAGCGAAATCTGGCGGGATTTTTCCTGCCAGTTGATTGAACAGGGACGCGACGCGTCAATCAGCGTGATATCGCCGGTTCTGAGCAGCGCGCGACGGTCATCCTGCTCAATTTCTGCACTCCCTTCGAGCTGGAACACGGTATAGAACCAGGCATCGTTACTCTGTTTGATCTCCTGACTGGAGCGGAACAGGTTAACGCCACCCGCGGTCACGGTACTGAGCTTCAGACTGCGCGCATAGCTGGTCTCCAGCTCGCCGTAGAATTTACCCCCGGTGGGCTGCGCGTTAAAACGCCCGCAAACCTGGTTAATTTGCGCCAGCCAATGCTGATACTGTTCCTGCTCGCTTGCACACGCCATCGTTTCTCTCACTGCACCGTCAACGTTTTCGCATTGTTGCATTTGTGTTGCATTTTGTCAGAGCTATGAGGCTGACTATAGGAAAGAACACTCACCGGTTACAGCGATATAAGCGGCAATTATCGCGATTTGCGGAGCCTGTCACAGGTGGCAAAGCGAATGTCACAGAGACAAAAGCGAGAATGCAAAACCCCTCTTAGACTGGATGAACACCCTGCGAAGAATAACGAAGGAGTATCCTATGTCTGAATCACAGGTGGCTATTCAGCCTGCCGTGCAGCAGTTTTTAGACCGACATCATGGCCTGTGGATTGAAGGGCGTCAGGCCGCGTCGGACAGTGAAAAGCGGCTGAACGTCTACAACCCGGCTACGGGCGAGGTGATTGCCTCGACTGCCGATGCCAGCGTCGATGACGTTGATCGTGCCGTCATGTCCGGCTGGCGCGCCTTTGTGGCCCGCACCTGGGCCGGAAAACTCCCGGCGGAGCGCGAGCGGATCCTGCTCCATTTCGCCGATCTGGTGGAACAGCACAGCGAGGAGCTGGCCCAGCTTGAAACGCTGGAGCAGGGCAAATCCATCAACATTTCCCGTATGTTTGAAGTCGGCTGCACCCTGAACTGGATGCGCTATACCGCCGGGTTGACCACCAAAATTTCGGGTAAAACTCTCGATCTTTCTATCCCGCTGCCGCAGGGCGCCCGCTATCAGGCGTGGACGCGTAAAGAGCCGGTAGGCGTGGTGGCCGGGATTGTGCCCTGGAACTTCCCGCTGATGATCGGCATGTGGAAAGTGATGCCAGCGCTGGCAGCTGGCTGCTCTATCGTCATTAAGCCGTCTGAAACCACGCCGCTGACCATGCTGCGCGTGGCGGAACTGGCCAGTGAAGCGGGCATCCCGGATGGGGTGTTCAACGTGGTGACCGGGAGCGGCGCGGTGTGTGGCGCGGCGCTGACCTCGCATCCGCATATCGCGAAGGTGAGCTTCACCGGCTCAACGGCGACGGGTAAGCAAATTGCCCGCGCGGCGGCGGACACGCTAACCGGCGTGACCCTGGAGCTGGGCGGGAAAAACCCGGCAATTGTGCTCAAGGATGCGGACCCTGCGTGGGTGATCGAAGGCCTGATGACCGGCAGCTTCCTGAACCAGGGGCAGGTGTGCGCGGCGAGCTCGCGCATCTACATTGAGGCGCCGCTTTTTGACACGCTGGTCAGCGGGTTTGAACAGGCGGTGAAATCCCTGAGCGTCGGGCCAGGCATGTCGCCGGAGGCGTTTATTAACCCGCTGGTGTCGCGCGCGCATTGCGACAAGGTGCAGACCTTCCTCGATGAGGCGAAGTCGCGCCACGCGGAGCTGATCGTCGGTAACCGGGGGCCGGAAGGCAAAGGCTATTACGTTTCACCTACGCTGGTGGTCAACCCGGATGCCTCGCTGCGCCTGACCCGCGAAGAGGTGTTTGGCCCGGTGGTCAACCTTGTGCGCGTCGCCGACGGGGAAGAGGCGCTCCAGCTGGCAAACGACACCGAATATGGCCTGACGGCCAGCGTCTGGACGCAGAATATCAGCAAGGCGCTGGAGTATACCGACCGGCTGCAGGCGGGCACCGTGTGGGTGAATAGCCATACGCTGATCGACGCCAACCTGCCGTTCGGCGGCATGAAGCAGTCCGGTACCGGACGCGATTTTGGCCCGGACTGGCTGGACGGCTGGTGTGAAACCAAGTCGGTGTGCGTGCGGTATTAAAAAGCAAGCCGGGTAAGCGCAGCGCCACCCGGCTTTTATCTACAGCGACCACCGATCCCGCCCGGCCTCCTTCGCCCGATACAGCGCCGCATCGGCGCGGGCGATGATCTCGGTGCCCGCTAACCCCTCGGCCATGCTCGCAATCCCCATGCTCACGGTGACATGGTCGCTGACCGTCGAGGCGCCGTGCGGTATGGCTTCCGTACGCAGGCCGTCCTGAATACGCAGGGCAACCTTTTCCGCGATGTTCTCCGGGCAATTAAACAGAATCACCAGAAACTCTTCGCCGCCGTAGCGTGACACCACATCGTCAGGCGTGCGCACGGACTGCTTCAGCACGCGCGCCACGCGCGTCAGACAGTCGTCGCCCGCCTGGTGCCCGTAGGTATCGTTGTAGCGCTTGAAGTAGTCGATATCCAGCATGATCACCGAGAAGGTTTTTTTCTGCTCAACCGCGTTCTCCAGCACCACCTCCATTTTCCGGCGATTGGCGGTTTTGGTTAACGGGTCCTGATGCGCCAGCGCGTCCAGCCGCGAAATAAGCAGCTGATTTTGCTGGTTACGTCGCCAGGCTTCGTCAAACCAGCTCAGCAGAATGAAACGCCCGAAGATCAAGATCAGCGTAAACACGCTCCAGATAACAACGAAGTGTAGGTTGAGGCCATCGTTTCGTATCCAGCTTGCTATCGGCAGGGTGATCCAGAGCGGGAGCACAAAGGCGAGCAGCCCTTCAGGGTAGAAATAGAGCGCCGTCAAACCGGCGAGTAACAGAATAACGCACAGCGGCCAGACGTGCGGGAGCAGCAGCTGGGTGATAAACCAGAAGCAGGAGACCGACCAGATGGCGCTACAGATAAACAACACAACGCTGATACCGGCGATACGCCGCCAGGCCATGAGGATCAGCGCGGCCGAGAGGATGATAATACCGAGCATGGAGGCATCAACCATTCTCGTCAGCTGGGGCGAGTGGGGATAAAGGGGATCGCTGGGCTTAAGCAGAACGTGTCGCAGCAGAATCATCACCGCAAAGCTGATATTGACGAAGGCCAGCCACGGCAGGTTCATCGCCAGCCCGTGCATGACCATGGCATGGCGCGTTGGCCAGGTCGCCCGTTCCAGCGACGGTTTTTTTCTTTTTTCCATAAAGCCCTTTCCCGTCCGGGGGATAAATCATGTCGATGAGATATCTGTAACTATAAGCAAGCCAGGACGATCCTCAAACGTCAGGGCAAAAAAAACCGGGCTATTGCCCGGCGGGTGGTTATTTTTCGTCTTTTTTCTTCCCGAGCGTTGGCGTCTCGTCGAAGAAGTTCCACGGCTTAAGCAGGGTATGCACCCATTCCGTTGGCATGATCGGCCACTCTTCCGCGCGCGCCACGTGGGTGGTGCCGGTGGTCATCCAGACTACGTCGTCCCGATCGTTGAGCGACTCGTTATCCTTGCTGTACTGCCCGAGGCCCGTGTCGTGTACGGAGCGGTTAGGGAATTTCCCTTCCGGGTAGAGCTCATCAGGGTGGTAGCGGGTCACCCACAGCTGTTTGTCCATAAAGCTCAGGCGATGGTAAATCCACTCGTCCGGGGCAAATTTCGCGCCGGTCGCCACCGGGTGCGTACCGCCCGCGTAAGGGATGATCTGGTACGAGACCGGGTTACCCATGCGGTTCTCTTTACTTGTGTTGCTCAGCAGGCGAATCGTGCCCGGGTCGAACTTCTGCGCCGCCTGCTGCTCGGTATCAATATCATACTGATTGATCTGCATGGTGCTGGTGCGAGGTCCACCGGCGGTATTCGGCTTCACCTCCGGATCCATAGCCACCAGCTTGTTGTTGATGCCGTCCACATCCATATCAAGACGGAAGTTGTAGATGTGCTGGTGCGTGGTGCCCACGATGTTGTGGTCGATCAGCGTGCCGTATTTTGTATCGTCTTTGGCGGTGGCATCGTGCATGGTTTTTGCCTGCACGCCTTTCACCGCTTCGATACCCGTCGCGCCGGCGTCAATGCCGATGGTGCCATTTTCATGGAACACCCAGTCGAAGATGTAATCGTAGTTGCCCACGGTACTCACCCAGCGCACCACCAGCTCGCGGCGCTCGGTGCTGACGTTTGGCTGACCCATCTCCTGATGTTTGTATTCCGGCCCCGCGTAGCGTTCGAAAATGGCGATCGCGCGCGGGATCTCCATCGGCGCGCCGGTGTAATCCGGAATGGTTTCATTGAGCATCACGGCGTTGGACGGCACGTCTTTACCGCGTACCAGCGGTGAGGTCAGGGTGCCCATACCGTAGTCGCCGGAGTCGAGATAGGCTTTAAAGTACCAGCCCACGTCCGGATCGCCGTAAGGAACGATCATGCCGCCGAGCGACCCCTGATACATAATCTGGCGCTTTTTACCGTTGTCGTTATACGTGACGGTTGAAATCATCGGACCGACGCGAGAGTCCAGGCTCAGGTGGAAATCCCAGTTCTGCCAGTGCACCATATCGCCGGTAATGGTGTAGTTCTTACCTTCCGGCTCGATGATGTCGAGCGGTTTTTTCGGCGTTTCTATACGATCGCGGCCATCGTAGGGGCGCGGCGTCATCGGAACCGGAACAACGGCACCTTCCTCAATCTTCTGGATTTTCTTCTGCTCAAGATCGACCACGGCCACCAGGTTTTCAATCGGGTGCGCCCAGTAGTTGCCGTCGCCCACATCCAGATAGCTCACCACCTTCAGCAGGCGATCTTCCTGCTTCAGGCCGTCTTTACCGTCGAAATAGCCGACGGTCAGCGGCGTGGTAATCACTTTTTTCGGGTCGGTGATGCCGTGTTTTTTAAGCACCTCGGCAAATTCCGTACTCTCGTTAACGATCTGCTGTACCGCGGTGAAATCATCCAGCAGCACCATGCCGTGCGCGTCTTTCACCGGCTCCCAGCGCAGGATTTTTTTATCCTTCAGATCCACCAGGCTTTCGATAACGTGCTTTCCATCGAGCATCACAATCTTTGCCTGACGCGGGGCATCCACCGCCGTACCGTTAAGCACAAAGTCCCACACTTTGGCTTTCTCTGGCTCTGCAAGGGCAATCTGGGTAAAGCGGGTATTAGGCTTAAAGTCCGCCGAGGCTTTCACAATCTCAACGGCCTGCTTAATTTCGTCCGCCGTTAGCGCGTTTAACGGGTGAGGGCGTTTTTCAACCTGGAAGGTCTGGTCAAGGCCGGACTGGAAAACATCGTTGATAAAGGTATCGGAAATAAAGGCTTTCTTGCCTTTCATCACCACCGGCACCTCGAGCCTGAGGGTTTTGCCGTTGACGATGGCGGTTTTGGCACCCGGTTTGACCTTCACGAAGGCACCGTCTTTCGCAATGATGAACATCTGTGCGTAATCATCCCACTGAACGTCGGCGCCAAAGTCCTGCAGCGTTTTGTCCATCGGGACCATATGCGCCTCGCTGCCGTGGGCGAAAACAGGGGATTGCCAGGCGCAACACAGCGCAACGGCCACAGCCAGCGCCGTTCTACGGGCAGAAAAAGAAGAATTGCTTCCCATCGTAGACCTCATCTTGTTGTGTTTATTGTGTTGTGACAGCCTTATCCTGACAGGCGCCTGAGAAAAGCGTTTGCCTGCATCTGCCAGATTATTTGCCAGTCTTGCCAGGTTAAAAAAAGAGCGGGGATACATCACATGCCGGGCCATTTCCTCTCCCCACAAATGATGTCAGCACAGGCGACCCCCTCTCCCTTGAGGGAGAGGGCTGGGGTGAGGGGGAACATACGGCTGTAGTGGTCATTCCGTTCACTTCATGTTCCTTGCTACTCTGTCACGACATGACCAGTGAACGTGCCAGGGCGGCTCAATCGCCGCCGCCCTGGCGACCCGGGCTCCCGGCGGTAAATCGCCGCTTCGCGGTGCCCTCAGCTTATTCCTTCAGGCTATCGGGTCGGGCATGAGCCTGCATCCCTGCAGGCCACGCCCTCTCGGCGCATCCCTGCGCCTCGCCCCGGCCTTACGGAAACGCTTCGGCGATTTACAGCCGGACCAGGGTATCGCTGTAAGCCATTAATTTTCCTGAAGCAATTTATCGCTTCTGGTTAAAAAAATTACAGGGATTCCTCCCCCTTTGGGGAGAGGGTCAGGGTGAGGGGCGTTAGCTGAAATCTCCCTGCTGGCGCGCCACCAGCGTCAGAATGGAGTAAAGCGCCACGGCCTGCTGGTGCTGGTTGAAGATCTCAACCGCCCATTCCACCACGCCGGTCGGTTTTTCCTCGGCGGTGCGCTGTTTCTTCAGCGTTTTGCGCTTGCAGGTCAGACGCACCTGAATGGTATCGCCCGGTTTGACCGGCTCGATAAAGCGCAGGTTTTCCATGCCGTAGTTGGCAATCACCGGCCCGACGCCCGCATCAACGAACAGTCCCGCCGCGGCGGAGATCAGGAAGTAGCCGTGCACCACGCGCTCGCCAAAGATCGACTCTGCCGCGCCGATCTTGTCCATATGGGCGTAGAAGTGATCGCCGCTCAGGCAGGCAAAGTTCACGATGTCCGCTTCCGTGAGGGTACGGCGCGGCGTCAGCAGGCTGTCGCCCGGCTGTAGCTCCTCAAAGTATTTGCGGAACGGATGCACGCGATCTTCCTGCACCGTTGCGCCACGCACCCACTGCTTGCCGATGGCGGCCAGCATGGTCGGACTGCCCTGAATCGCGGTGCGCTGCAGGTAGTGCTTCACCGCACGCAGGCCGCCCAGCTCTTCGCCGCCGCCCGCGCGACCCGGGCCGCCGTGCACCAGCTGAGGAAGCGGGGAGCCGTGGCCGGTGGACTCTTTCGAGGCTTCCTCGTTGAGGATCTGAATACGCCCGTGGGCGCGCGCCGCGCCGAGAATAAACTGGCGGGCAATGTCCAGGTCTGCGGTGACCAGCGTGCCCGCCAGACTGCCGCCGCCCGCGCGGGCAAGCTGCATTGCGTGCTGTGCATTGCGATACGGCATCAGCGTCGCAACCGGGCCAAAGGCTTCGGTTGAGTGCACTGCCGGAGTTTCATCCGGCTGCGGGCAGAACAGCAGCGTCGGCGGGAAGAACGCGCCCGCGGCCTGCAAATCCGCTTTGCCACCCAGGCGGACCTGGCAGCCTGCGGCGATCAGGTGATCCACTTTCTCCTGCACGTCCGCACGCTGTTCGGCGTTGACCAGCGCACCCATCTTTACCCCTTCCTGCGTCGGGTCGCCCACCAACACCTTTTCCAGCCGGGCAATCAGCGCCTGGCTCACGGCGTCAATCTGGCTCTGCGGGACGATAATGCGGCGAATGGCCGTACATTTCTGCCCGGCTTTGGCGGTCATCTCGCGGACCACTTCCCGGATGAACAGGGCAAATTCCGGCTGCTCAGGGGTGACGTCTTCCCCCAGCACGCAGCAGTTCAGGGAGTCGGCCTCCATGGTGAACGGAATGGCATTCGCCACAATATTCGGGTGCACGCGAAGGCTTTGCCCGGTGCTGGCGGAGCCTGTAAAGGTCACCACGTCCTGGCTGTCGAGCTGGTCGAGCAGATCGCCCGCGCCGCCGCAGATCAGGCTGATGGCACCGTCCGGCACCAGCCCGCTGTCGACGATGGATTTCACCATCGCCTGCGTCACCTGCGCGGTGGCGGTGGCGGGTTTGATGATGGCGGGCATGCCGGCAAGCCAGGTCGGCGCCAGCTTTTCCAGCATCCCCCAGCAGGGGAAGTTAAAGGCGTTGATGTGCACCGCCACCCCGGATTTTGAGGTCAGGACGTGGCGCGCCGCAAAGCCGCCTTCTTTCGACAGCGGGATTAACTCGTCTTCCGGCCACACGGTGTCATCCGGCAGCTCGCGGCTGCCCAGGCTGGCGTAAGTGAAAAGGGTGCCGATCCCGCCTTCAATGTCCACCCAGCTGTCTGCTTTAGTCGCCCCGGTCTGTGCGGACAGGGCATAAAACGTCTCTTTTTCGCTAAGCAGGTGCTTTGCCACCGCCTTCAGCATGGCCGCACGTTCGATAAAGGTCATCTCGTGAAGCGCTTCGCCGCCGCGATCAATCGCATAGCGGCGGGCGGCCGCCATATCCAGCCCTTCGCTGGTCACGCTCCACAGCGCTTCGCCACTGATGGCGTGATGAATAGTGCGTTCGCGGCCCCGGCCAGACTGCCAGGAACCGGACAAGAAGCTGGCTAACTGCTGCATCGCTTATCTCCAAATGTTACGTGATTTGCTCATTAATAGTTTAATCATGAATCATAAAAATCAAGCGGCGTTTTTAATGAATTGTTAATGATGTGATCTGGCTGGATGAATTTCAGAATACAAAGGCCCGTTTATCAAGGCTTTCAGCAAAAGGCTTGCGAGCAACGTCACAGAATCAGGAAACAATTCTTGGGGTTATATTTAACCTTTGTGTAACTTTTAAAAAAAGTGATTCAACATTACGCTTTAATTTGCAAACTAACGAATCATAAAGGTGATGACGTGACGCAAGAACAACGGTTTGAGCAGCGCATAGCGCAGGAGACGGCGATTGAGCCTCAGGACTGGATGCCTGACGCCTACCGTAAGACGTTGATCCGTCAGATTGGCCAGCATGCGCACTCCGAAATTGTCGGCATGCTGCCGGAAGGGAACTGGATCGCCCGCGCCCCGACGCTGCGCCGAAAAGCGATCCTGCTGGCGAAGGTGCAGGACGAAGCCGGACACGGGCTTTACCTCTACAGCGCGGCGGAAACGCTGGGCTGCGCGCGGGAAGACATCTACCAGAAGATGCTCGACGGCAAGATGAAATACTCCTCCATCTTCAACTATCCGACCCTGAGCTGGGCCGATATCGGCGTGATCGGCTGGCTGGTGGACGGCGCGGCCATCGTCAACCAGGTGGCGCTGTGCCGCACTTCCTATGGTCCGTATGCCCGCGCGATGGTGAAAATCTGTAAAGAAGAGAGCTTCCACCAGCGTCAGGGCTTTGAGGCCTGCATGGTGCTGGCGCAGGGCAGCGAGGCCCAGCGCCAGATGCTCCAGGATGCCATCAACCGCTTCTGGTGGCCGGCGCTGATGATGTTCGGGCCGAACGACGACAATTCGCCGAACAGCGCCCGCAGCCTGGCGTGGAAAATCAAACGCTTCGGCAACGACGAGCTGCGCCAGCGTTTTGTCGACAACACGGTGCCGCAGGTGGAAATGCTGGGCATGACGGTGCCCGATCCCGACCTGCGTTTTGATGAAAAGAGCGGTCATTATCGCTTCGGCGAGATCGACTGGCAGGAGTTTGACGAGGTCATTAACGGGCGCGGCATCTGCAACCACGAACGTCTGGCCGCGAAACGTAAAGCCTGGGAAGAGGGCGCGTGGGTGCGGGAAGCCGCGCTGGCGCACGCCGAAAAACAGCGCGCCCGTCAGGCCGCGTAAGAGGAAACAACCATGAGCAATGTCTACTGGCCGCTGTACGAAGTGTTCG
Source organism: Enterobacter sp. 241F3 (assembly GCF_034106785.1). Lineage (NCBI taxonomy): Bacteria > Pseudomonadati > Pseudomonadota > Gammaproteobacteria > Enterobacterales > Enterobacteriaceae > Enterobacter > Enterobacter sp. 241F3. The sequence continues at coordinate 359,905 of NZ_JAWNDD010000001.1, read as the reverse complement.
TACGCAGCAAACAGGGGTTATCCCACCGTCACGTTGGCAGTCTGCATGCCGCCGACGATCGCATGGCGCTGGAAAATGCGCGTGATGCCTACACCCGCCGCAGTGAAGGCTGTTCTATCTGGGTGGTTAAGGCGAGCGAGATTGTCGCCTCCCAGCCGGAAGAGAGCGGCGAGTTCTTCGACCCGGCAGAAAGCAAGGTTTACCGCCATCCGACGTTCTACACCATCCCCGACGGCATCGAGCATATGTGAGGCAAAGAATGAATTCAGTGACTGCCTATGCCCTGCGTCTGGGCGACAACGGTCTGGTGCTTTCCCAGCGTCTCGGCGCCTGGTGCGGCCACGCGCCGGAGCTGGAAATCGACCTCGCGCTCGCCAATATCGGTCTCGACCTGCTGGGGAAGGCGCGCAATTTCCTGACCTATGCCGCGGAGCTGGAAGGCCAGGGCGATGAAGACATGCTGGCGTTTGGCCGAGACGAGCGCCAGTTCCGCAACGTGCTGCTGGTGGAGCAGCCGAACGGCAGCTTCGCCGACACCATTGCCCGCCAGTACCTGATGGATGCCTGGAACGTGGCGCTGTACGAACGCCTGACCCATAGCCGCGACGGCCAGCTTGCCGCCATTGCCGCCAAGGCAATTAAAGAGGCGCGCTACCACCTGCGCTTCAGCCGCGGCTGGCTGGTGCGTCTGGGCGACGGGACCGAAACGTCCGCGCAAAAAATGCAGCAGGCCATCGATAGCCTGTGGCGTTTTACGGCGGAGCTGTTTGAGGCGGATGACGTTGAGCTGGAATTGATTGATGCCGGCGTGGCGGTTGACCCGCGCGTCCTGCGCCAGCCGTGGGAAAGCGAAGTCTTTGCCGGTCTGAATGAAGCCTGCCTGCAGGTTCCCGCAGAGGTGGCGTACCGCACCGGGGGTAAGAGGGGGCTGCATACCGAACATCTGGGCCCGATGCTGGCGGAAATGCAGTATCTCCAGCGCGCGTATCCCGGTCAGCAGTGGTAAAGGAGAACGCTATGCAACGCCTCGTCGACATCGCGCCCGCGCAAATCCCGCAGATCTGGGCGCTGTTAGGCCAGATCCCCGATCCGGAAGTGCCGGTGTTAACCATCACCGATTTAGGCATGGTGCGCAGCGTGAAGGCGCAGGGGGAAGGCTGGGTCATCGGCTTCACGCCCACCTACTCGGGCTGCCCGGCAACGGAACATCTGCTGGGGGCGATCCGTGAGGCGATGACTAAACGCGGCTTCACTCCCGTGCACATTGTGCTCCAGCTTGAACCTGCGTGGACCACAGACTGGATGACCGCCGACGCGCGCGAGCGCCTGCGGGCGTACGGCATCAGTCCGCCGGTGGGGCATAGCTGTCACGCACACGTCCCAGCCGAGGTGAGCTGCCCGCGCTGCGCCAGCACAGACACCGCGCTTATCAGTGAATTTGGTTCGACGGCCTGCAAAGCGCTCTACCGCTGCAATTCCTGCCGTGAGCCCTTCGACTATTTCAAATGCATTTGAGGCTGCCATGACAACGTTTCATTCATTAACAGTGGCAAAAGTGGAACCCGAAACCCGCGACGCGGTAACCATCACCTTTGCGGTGCCGCAGGCGCTGCAGGAGGCCTACCGCTTCCGCCCAGGCCAGCACCTGACGTTAAAAACGAAGCTTGGCGGTGACGAGCTGCGCCGCTGCTACTCCATCTGCCGGAGTACCGCCCCGGGCGAAATCAGCGTGGCGGTCAAGGCGATTGAAGGCGGGCGCTTTTCCCGCTATGCCCGGGATGAGATCAAAGCGGGCATGGCGCTGGAGGTAATGGTTCCTCAGGGGCAGTTTGGCTACCAGCCGCGGGCCGAACGCGAAGGCCACTATCTGGCAATTGCGGCAGGCTCCGGGATCACTCCGATGCTGGCGATTATCTCCGCGACGCTTGAGACCGAACCGAACAGCCATTTCACCCTGATCTACGGCAACCGCAGCAGCCAGAGCATGATGTTCCGCCAGGCGCTGGCGGACCTGAAGGACAAATACCCGCAGCGCCTGCAGCTGGTCTCCATCTTCAGCCAGGAGCGGCTGGACAGCGACCTGCTGTATGGCCGCATCGACGGGGAAAAGCTGCAGGCGCTGGCGAAAACCCTGATCAACTTCCGCCAGTACGACGAGGCGTTTATCTGCGGCCCGTCCGCAATGATGGACGACGCGGAAGCCACGCTGAAGGCGCTGGGGATGCCGGACAAATCCATTCACCTTGAGCGCTTTAACACCTCCGGTATCACCGTTAAGCGCGCGGCGCACGTGCAGGCGGATGGACAAAAAGTGACCGTTCGCCAGGACGGGCGCGACCGTGAAATCACCCTGACGGCGGACGACGAAAGCATTCTCGATGCCGCCCTGCGTCAGGGGGCGGATCTGCCTTATGCCTGTAAGGGCGGCGTCTGCGCCACCTGTAAATGCAAAGTGCTGCGCGGGAAGGTGGACATGGCAACCAACTACAGTCTGGAGCCGGACGAGCTGGCGGCCGGGTATGTGCTCAGCTGCCAGTCGCTGCCGTTAACCGCCGACGTGATCGTCGACTTCGACGCGAAGGGGATGGCATGAGCGAACTGATTGTTACCCGTAATGGCCGCGTGCTGCAGCTGACGCTAAACCGTCCGGCGGCGCGCAACGCTCTGAATAATGCGCTGTTGACCCAGCTTGCGGAACAGCTTGAGGCCGCCGCCGTGGATGCCGAGATTTCCGTCTGCGTGATTTACGGCAGCGAGCGCTGCTTTGCCGCCGGGGCCGATCTCAACGAAATGGCGGAGAAAGACCTGCCCGCAACGCTAAACGATATTCGCCCGCAGCTGTGGTCACGCATCAATACGTTCAGTAAACCGCTGATCGCCGCCGTGAACGGCTTCGCGCTGGGCGCAGGCTGCGAGCTGGCGCTGCTGTGCGACGTGGTGATTGCCGGTGACAACGCCCGTTTCGGCCTGCCGGAAATCACGCTCGGCATCATGCCCGGCGCGGGCGGCACCCAGCGTCTTATCCGCAGCGTCGGGAAATCGCTGGCCAGCAAAATGGTGCTGACCGGCGAGAGCATTTCCGCCGAGCAGGCGCTGAGCGCCGGGCTGGTGAGCGATGTTTTCCCGGCAGCGCTGACGCTGGAGTATGCCCTGAAGCAGGCGGCCCTGATGGGGCGCCACTCGCCGCTGGCTTTACAGGCAGCCAAACAGGCGCTGCGCCAGTCTCAGGAGGTGCCGCTTCAGTCCGGTCTGGCCCAGGAGCGCCAGCTGTTTACGCTGCTTTCTGCCACCGAAGACCGCCGGGAAGGCATCAACGCCTTCCTACAAAAACGCACTCCCGACTTTAAAGGACGCTAATTGTGGAATTTATTCTCAGTCATGTAGAACAGGGCGTGATGACCATTACGCTGAACCGTCCGGAGCGTCTGAACAGCTTTAACGACGTGATGCACCAGCAGCTGGCCGAGTGTCTGAAACAGGCCGAGCGCGATGACACTATCCGCTGCCTGCTGCTCACCGGGGCAGGACGCGGCTTTTGCGCCGGTCAGGACCTCAACGACCGCAACGTCGACCCTAACGGCCCGGCGCCGGATCTGGGCATGTCGGTTGAAACCTTCTACAACCCGCTGGTGCGCCGCCTGGCAAAGCTGCCGAAGCCCGTCATCTGTGCCGTTAACGGCGTGGCGGCGGGCGCGGGCGCTACGCTGGCGCTCGGGTGCGACATGGTGATTGCGGCGCGTTCCGCCAGCTTCGTGATGGCCTTCAGCAAGCTCGGCCTGGTGCCGGACTGCGGCGGCACCTGGCTGCTGCCGCGCGTGGCCGGACGCGCCCGCGCCATGGGGCTGGCGCTGCTCGGGGACAAACTCAGCGCCGAACAGGCGCAGGCGTGGGGCATGATCTGGCAGGTGGTGGATGACGAGCAGCTCTCCACCACGGCACAGCAGATGGCCCTGCATTTTGCGTCGCAGCCGACCTTCGGCCTGGGGCTGATCAAGCAGGCGATCAACGCCGCGGAAACCAATACTCTGGACGCTCAGCTCGATCTCGAGCGCGACTATCAGCGCCTGGCCGGGCGCAGCGACGACTACCGCGAGGGCGTCAGCGCCTTCCTCGCGAAGCGCGCGCCGAACTTTACGGGGAAATAAGATGCTGAACATACGTACGGTCGCCGTGATCGGCAGCGGCACGATGGGTGCCGGGATTGCCGAAGTGGCGTCCAGCCACGGGCATCAGGTGCTGCTCTATGACATTTCCAGCGATGCGATATCACGCGCCATCGACGGGATCCGCCAGCGTCTGGCCTCCCGTGTGACGCGCGGAAAACTCTCCGCCGATGCCGTGAGCCAGACCCTTGCCCGGCTTGTTCCCGTCACGGAGATCGACGCGCTCTCCGCGGCCGATCTGGTGATTGAAGCGGCCTCCGAGCGGCTGGAGGTGAAAAAGACGCTGTTTGCCCAGCTGGCTGAGATCTGCCCGCCGCAGACGGTGCTGACCAGCAATACCTCCTCCATCTCCGTCACGGCGATTGCGGCGGACGTCCACCACCCGGAGCGCGTCGCAGGGCTGCATTTCTTTAACCCGGCGCCGGTAATGAAGCTGGTGGAGGTGGTCAGCGGGCTGGCGACCTCCCCGGAAGTGGCCAACGCGCTGTGCGAGCTGGCGCTGAACTGGGGCAAACAGCCCGTTCGCTGCCAGTCAACGCCGGGGTTCATCGTCAACCGCGTCGCCCGTCCGTTTTATTCTGAAGCCTGGCGCGCGCTGGAAGAGCAGGTCGCGTCGCCGGAGGTGATTGATGCCGCCCTGCGCGAAGGCGGCGGCTTCCCGATGGGGCCGCTGGAACTGACCGACATGATTGGTCAGGACGTTAATTTTGCGGTGACCTGCTCGGTATTTAACGCCTTCTGGCAGGAGCGTCGTTTTCTGCCTTCGCTGGTTCAGCAGGAACTGGTGCTGGCTGGAAGGCTGGGCAAGAAAAGCGGGAAGGGCGTGTACGACTGGCAGGGCGACAAACCTGACGTGCAGTGGGTTGAGTCGGTGAACGACAGCTATAGCCCGATGCGCGTGGAAAAAAGACGTGACGGTGTCACAGAAATTGATGATGTGTACCTGATTGAAACGCAGGGAGAGACCGCGCAGGCGCTGGCGCTGCGGCTTAACGGCCCGGTAGTGGTGGTAGACCGCATCGAGCGTGACGTGGCGGTCATTGCCGCCGCGGTCAGCAACCCGCATACCGCAACGCAAAAAGCCATCCGCTACCTGCAACAGCAGGGACACCGGGTGGTGCGAATTGCCGATTATCCCGGCCTGCTGATCTGGCGAACGCTGGCGATGATTGCCAACGAAGCGCTGGATGCCCTGCAAAAAGGGGTCGCCAGCGAGAAGGATATCGACACGGCCATGCGCCTGGGCGTGAACTACCCGAGCGGGCCGATCGCCTGGGGCGAGCGCCTGGGCTGGCAGCGCCTGCTGACGCTGCTGGAGAACCTGCAGCGCCATTACGGCGAAGAGCGCTATCGCCCCTGTTCACTGCTGCGCCAGCGCGCGCTTCTGGAGAGTAGCTATGAGTCATAACGCCTGGCATAACGCCCGCACCATGTTCGAACGGGACGCCTGCGCTCAGGCGATGGGGATGGACATTGTCGAGATGGACGAGGGCTACGCGGTGGTCACCATGACCATCACCCCGCAGATGCTGAACGGCCACAAAACCTGCCACGGCGGCCAGCTGTTTTCGCTGGCTGACACCGCTTTTGCCTACGCCTGCAACAGCCAGGGGCTGGCGGCGGTGGCTTCCGGCTGCTCGATTGATTTTCTGCGTCCGGGCTTCGCCGGGGACACGCTCACCGCCACCGCGCGGGTGAAGCATCAGGGCAAGCTGACCGGCGTGTACGACATTGAAATCCAGAACCAACAACAGAAAACAGTCGCCCTTTTTCGCGGAAAATCTCACCGCATCGGCGGCAGCGTGACAGGAGAAGCCTGATGCGTGACGCATTTATTTGTGATGGCGTTCGAACCCCGGTGGGTCGCTACGGCGGCGCGCTTTCCGCAGTCCGAACCGACGATCTGGGTGCCGCTCCGCTGCGCGCGCTGCTGGCCCGCTACCCGCAGCTCGACCTGGAGCGGATCGACGACGTGATTTTCGGCTGCGCCAACCAGGCGGGGGAAGATAACCGCAACGTAGCGCGCATGTCGTCGCTGCTGGCCGGGCTGCCGGAGACGGTGTCCGGGACCACCATTAACCGCCTGTGCGGTTCCGGGCTGGACGCGATTGGTTTTGCCGCCCGCACCATTAAGGCGGGCGACGGCGACCTGCTGATCGCGGGCGGCGTGGAGTCGATGTCCCGCGCGCCGTTCGTGATGGGCAAAGCCACCGCCGCGTTTCAGCGTCAGGCGGAGATCTTTGATACCACCATCGGCTGGCGATTTGTGAATCCGCTCATGCATCAGCAATTCGGAACTGACAGTATGCCGGAAACGGCAGAGAATGTAGCTGAATTGTTAAATATCAGCCGTGCCGATCAGGACGCGTTCGCCCTGCGCAGCCAGCAGCGTACCGCGCTGGCACAGCAGAACGGCATTCTGGCGCAGGAGATCGTGCCGGTGCAGGTGCCGGGTAAAAAAGGGGCGGTCACAGCGTTCAGCGTGGATGAACATCCGCGGGCGGACACCACGCTTGAACAGCTTGCCGGGCTGAAAACGCCGTTCCGTAAGAACGGGGTGGTCACGGCGGGGAATGCCTCCGGGGTCAACGACGGCGCTGCGGCGCTGATCGTCGCCAGCGAGAAGATGGCGCTGGCGCAGGGGTTAGTTCCGCGCACGCGGATCGTGGCGATGGCGACGGCAGGCGTGGAGCCACGTCTGATGGGGCTCGGCCCGGTGCCGGCCACCCGCAGGGTGCTGGAGCGCGCCGGACTCAGCATTAACGATATGGACGTCATCGAGCTTAACGAAGCTTTCGCCGCGCAGGCGCTGGGCGTGCTGCGTCAGTTGGGCCTGCCGGATGATGCCGCGCACGTTAACCCGAACGGTGGCGCGATTGCGCTGGGCCACCCGCTGGGCATGAGCGGCGCCAGGCTGGTGCTGGCCGCGAGTAATGAACTGCACCGACGCGGCGGGCGCTACGCGCTGTGTACGATGTGCATCGGTGTGGGTCAGGGCATTGCCATGATCCTTGAGCGTGTTTGAGCATAAAAACAATGTGAGTACCCTACAATGACAAATACAACAAAGCTTGATCCGATTGAAACGGCCTCCCTTGACGAGTTACAGGCGCTGCAGACAGAGCGTCTGAAATGGACGCTGCATCACGCCTACAACAACGTGCCGATGTACAAACGCAAGTTTGACGCCGCGGGCGTTCACCCTGACGATTTCAAAGAGCTGGCGGATATCCGCAAATTCCCGTGCACCACCAAGCAGGACCTGCGGGATAACTATCCGTTCGATACCTTTGCCGTGCCGATGGAGCAGGTGGTGCGCATTCACGCGTCTTCCGGCACCACCGGCAAACCGACCGTTGTCGGCTATACGCAGGGCGACATCGATAACTGGGCCAATCTGGTGGCCCGCTCCCTGCGCGCGGCGGGCGGCAGCGCGAAGGACAAAATTCACGTGGCGTATGGCTACGGCCTGTTTACCGGCGGGCTGGGGGCGCACTACGGGGCCGAGCGTTTAGGCGCGACGGTGATCCCGATGTCCGGCGGCCAGACGGAGAAACAGGCGCAGCTGATCCGTGATTTCCAGCCGGACATGATCATGGTGACACCATCCTACTGCCTCAACCTGATTGAGGAGCTGGAGCGCCAGATGGGCGGCGATGCCAGCGGCTGTTCCCTGCGCGTGGGCGTCTTCGGCGCCGAGCCGTGGACGCAGGCCATGCGCCGCGAAATTGAAAAACGCTTGGGCATTACGGCGCTGGACATCTATGGCCTTTCCGAAGTGATGGGGCCGGGCGTGGCGATGGAGTGTATCGAAACCGTCGACGGCCCGACCATCTGGGAAGATCATTTCTACCCTGAGATCGTCAACCCGAACGACGGCACGCCGCTGGATGACGGCCAGCAGGGCGAGCTGCTGTTCACCACGCTGACCAAAGAGGCGCTGCCGGTGATCCGCTACCGCACCCGCGACCTGACGCGCCTGCTCCCGGCCACCGCGCGCAGCATGCGCCGTATGGACCGGATCAGCGGCCGCAGCGACGATATGCTGATCATCCGCGGCGTCAACGTCTTCCCGTCGCAGCTGGAAGAGGAGATCGTGAAGTTCGAACATCTTTCGCCGCACTACCAGCTGGAGGTGAACCGTCGCGGACATCTTGATTCACTTTCCGTGAAGGTGGAGCTAAAAGAGAGCAGCCTCACGCTGACCCACGAGCAGCGTTGTCAGGTGTGCCACCAGCTGCGCCACCGCATTAAGTCGATGGTGGGGATTTCCACCGACGTGACGATCGTGAACTGCGGCAGCATCCCGCGCTCGGAGGGAAAAGCCTGCCGGGTGTTTGATTTGCGTAAAGCGGCGGCCAACGGTTAAGTTTCCTCTCACCCCGGCCCTCTTCCAAAGGGAGGGGGTTAGGGTGAAGGGCTATCCCAGAATCCTATGCTATGATTCATCCAGGACAAAAATAACAACAGAATGAATCACATGAATAAACTCGACGCCTTTATCCAGCACGCGGTCAGCTCCGTTCCCGTCAGCGGGACCTCGCTTATCTCCTCGTTATACGGTGACGCGCTTTCCCATCGCGGCGGTGAGATTTGGCTCGGCAGCCTGGCTGCCTTACTGGAAGGCATGGGGTTTGGCGAACGGTTCGTGCGTACCGCGCTGTTTCGCCTCAACAAAGAGGGCTGGCTGGACGTCTCGCGCATCGGGCGTCGTAGCTTTTACCGCCTGAGCGATAAGGGGCTGCGCCTGACGCGTCGCGCGGAGAATAAGATCTACCGCGCGGAACTGCCCGCCTGGGACGGAAAATGGCTATTGCTGCTCTCAGAAGGGCTGGACAAAACCACCCTTGCCGACGTCAAAAAGCAGCTGATCTGGCAGGGGTTTGGCACGCTGGCGCCAAGCCTGATGGCCTCGCCGTCGCAGCATCTTGCGGACGTGCAGTCCCTGCTTCACGATGCTGGGGTGGCGGAAAACGTGATTTTCTTTGAAGCCCACTCGCCGCTGGCGCTCTCCCGCGCCGCGCTGCGTTCACGCGTGGAAGAGTGCTGGCAGTTAACCGAGCAAAACGCGATGTACGAGTCCTTTATCAATTCGTTCCGTCCGCTGCTGCCGCTGATGAAAGAGGCCGCGTCCGAGGAGCTGACGCCGGAACGCTGCTTCCAGATCCAGCTGCTGCTGATTCACTTTTATCGTCGCGTGGTGCTGAAGGATCCGCTGCTGCCGGAAGAGTTACTGCCCGCGCACTGGGCGGGGCAAAGCGCCCGACAGCTCTGCATAAATATCTATCAGCGTGTCGCGCCGGGAGCGCTGGAGTTTGTCAGCGAGAAGGGCGAAACCTCCGTCGGCGAACTGCCCGTGCCCGGCACGCTCTACTATCAGCGCTTTGGTGGTCTCACAAGCGCATAAGGAGGGAAGATGCCTGTTTATCAAATTGACGGCCTGACGCCGGTGGTACCTGACGAGAGCTACGTTCACCCAACGGCGGTGCTGATTGGCGACGTGATTCTGGGCAAAGGCGTTTATGTTGGTCCTAACGCCAGCCTGCGCGGTGATTTTGGCCGTATCGTGGTGAAAGACGGGGCGAACATTCAGGATAATTGCGTGATGCACGGCTTCCCGGAGCAGGACACGGTGGTGGAAGAGGACGGGCATATCGGCCACAGCGCCATTCTTCACGGCTGCGTGATCCGCCGCAATGCGCTGGTGGGCATGAACGCGGTGGTGATGGACGGGGCGGTCATTGGTGAAAACAGCATCGTCGGCGCGGCTGCGTTCGTGAAGGCGAAAGCGGAGATGCCCGCCAACCATTTGATTATCGGCAGCCCGGCCAAAGCGATTCGCGAGCTGAGCGAGCAGGAGCTCGCCTGGAAGCAGCAGGGCACGCGGGAATACCAGGTGCTGGTTGAGCGCTGCAAGCTGACGATGCATCAGGTTGAACCGCTGCGCGAAGTTGAGCCTGAACGGAAGCGGCTGACGTTTGATGAGAATTTAAGGCCGAAGTCGGCGGTGTAGGACGGGAAGTCTGCGCCAGGGCACTAACGGGAAGATGTGACCCCGCCTCATCATGCTATAAATCCTCCGACACAGACTCATCACGATAAAGGACGCAGAGTTATGCTGAGAGGAAAACGCGCTGTTATCACGGGCGGCGGCGGGGGATTTGGTCAGGCGCTTTGCGTCTGGCTGGCGCGAGAGGGCGTTGACGTTGATTTTAGCGCCCGTCGCGAGGAGGATATAGAAAAAACTTGCGCCCTCATCGCGGCTGAAGGGGGTATGGCAAGAGGGTATCTCTGTGATTTAGCCCAGCCGGAATCCGTTTCTCAGTTCTCTTCGCAAGTCTTACATTCAGACAGGCCAATCGATATTTTAATACTGAATGCTGCTCAGTGGCTGTCAGGAACAATAGACGAACAATCGAGCTCTGAAATCGTCAATACCGTCAGTTCAGGCCTGACAGGTTCAATCCTGCTCACCCAGGCTCTGCTTTCAGGATTGCGACGCTCAGACGGCGCAGACATCATTGCGATTATATCCGCATGCGGTATTCCGAACTTTACAGATTCCATTGCCCATCCCGCTTTTTTTGCCAGTAAACACGGGCTAAGCGGCTTTCTAACGAAACTGTCAGCACACTTATCCAAAGAAAATATTCGGGTAACCGGGTTATATCCGCCTGATTTTGAACTGACCGGTTTCGATGCACATGTCGATCGTCAAACAAGAATGGGGGAGCGTCTGGTGAATGGACGGTCCATCTGGGAAACGATGCGTTTTGTGCTGACTCAGCCTCGAAGTTGCCATATTAGTACCATCTACTTTCAGGGGCCGACTCGTGAAGATCTGGCGCATCAGGCCTTAATCTGACGGCGGGCACTCACCGTAATTGCTGATAAACGCGTTCAGGCATCCCATTATTTGCTAAACGGTTGCCAGAGATAATAAGGCTGTCTTTTTTCGCCATATCCATCAACAGCGCGATGCCAATGTAATTACTCCAGTTAAAGGTATTTTGCAGCACCACCACCGCATTGCCTTTTTCTTTGTCATAACCGATAAAGCTGGAGTAGCCGCCGATATAGCCGACCTGATAGGTGATTTTTTCCAGACCGATAAAGTCGGTGGTCCAGGCAATACCCTGTACCCCGTCGGGACGTTGAATATCGGTATTTCTGACTTCGGCAAAGACGCTGTCCAGCAAGGGATTGTGGGTCGTCGATACGTGATAGCGCGCATAGGCCGCCAGATCTTCGGCGTTGCTGTATAAGCTCGCTGCCGCCACCATGTTGTTGGAAAAATGCCAGTCCGGCGTGAGCTGTCCGCGCGGGATGAATTTCGGCTGATCGCCCGCGTGGCCGAGGGCGCGCTGCGGGTATCCTTTTAGCTGCTGTGGCGTAAAGCTGCTGTTAGCCATTTGCAGCGGATGGAAAATATAGCGCGAGGCTAAACTCTGGATATCTTCGCCTGTTTTGTGTTTCAGGATATAGCCGATCAGCGCGTAGCCGGTATTGGAGTATTGCGGCACTTTATTCTTTGGCGCTTGCCATTCGGCGAGGTAACGCAGCACGTTATCGCTATCCAACTCGCCGTAGAAATTATCGCCCGTGCTTAAATAGCTGATGAATTTTCCAAGCATCGGAACATCCATATTCTGACGCGGCAGGCCGGAGGTGTGGGTTACCAGTTCAAGCAGGGTGATTTTTTGTGCATCCGCGCTAAGCGGGGTACCTGGCGGTAATAATGTTGCCAGGCTATCGTTCCAGTTCAGTTGCCCTTCATTGACCAGACAAGCCACCACTTCCGCCGTGATCCCTTTGCTGAGCGAGCCGAGTGCAAACAGGGTGTCGGGCCTGACCGGATAACGATTGACCGCATCGGTTACGCCCCAGGTGTAAAACTGCGGTGAGCCGTGATTATGAATGACCGCGACCGTCATTCCCGGAACGGATTTTTGCGCCATGTAGTGACGCACCACGCTGTCAACGTCGCCATCCAGCGAATCATGGGTGAGAAGTTCCTGAGTACCTTCCGGGGAGGACATTTGTGAAAGCGTGCCACAACCGCTGAGGAGTGGGAGAGTAAGCAGAAGCCAGCGAAATTTTTTTGTTATGTTCTGCATACCTGATAGCGAGTGTGGTGGTCATTGGCGCGCCAGGAATGTATCACAAATAGCCTGCTTGAATGTAAACTTTCTACACGGTGACGGCCCTGTGGATGGTCACCGTGACTTTTCGGCCAGCTTTGAGGGATTTTTGTATGACTCGCTTTTATCAACTTACTGCCACCCGTCTGGATGGACAGCTTACCTCTATGGCCGACTATGCCGGAAAGGTGGTTTTGGTCGTGAATACCGCCAGCCAGTGTGGCTTCACGCCGCAATATGCTGGTCTTGAAGCGCTGTACAAGAAGTACGCCGATCGGGGGTTAGTGGTGCTGGGCTTCCCCTGCAACCAGTTCGGTAAACAGGAACCCGGCGGCGCCGACGAAATCTCGAAAACCTGTTACATCAACTACGGCGTGAGTTTCCCGATGTTCGAGAAGGTTGAGGTTAACGGTAGCGCAGCGCATCCGCTGTTTCGTTATCTGAAAAACGAATTACCCGGCGTGCTGGGTGAGCGAATTAAGTGGAACTTTACTAAGTTTCTTATCGGACGCGACGGTAAACCACTGAAGCGCTTTGCTCCGATGACTACCCCAGAGAAAATGGAGGGGGCGATTGTTGAGGCTTTGCGGAGTTAGGTGCTGTGGTGACTGGAGCATTCCACAAATCCAGTGCTAACGAAAATGAATTATATGGAAGCTGGCAACGGACGCCCCTCGATTGTGGAAGATCTTACTGCCTTTCCTTATGACTGCTTTGTGCCAGCAGCGGAAGTTGGAGTTCCAGAGACTCTCTAAAAGTTGATGGCTCTTTTTGCTGAGATACTTACACCTGCTCATAAAACTATCCATTCTCATCATGCTGCTTAAGTGCTCAGATAAAACAAACTTTCGAGTACTGAGAATATTGCTACAGTGCATGCCGGTAAAAATACCGGCATGCGATAACTGTATCGACCATTATTCGTAAATAAATTGAAGAACAGATCGTAGTTTACCCTCGCAGATTGGGTTTAAAGCAATAGAACCATCAATATAAGAGCGAACCCTTTTCCATGCATTGAAGGGTTTTCCACCTTCAGATGGAGCATTGCCATCAATCACAGGGTCCCATAGCAGATGTTCAAATGTGTCATTTACACGAAATACATTAGCATCACCAACGATATCTCTAATTTTGTCATTTGCTCGGAAAGCATTAATAGCAGAAATATTTGCAATTTGCTCTTCTGTCATTCCTTTGCGGTCGGTGTCATGGACAACTTTGAAAGGTATACTCAGTTTGGATAAAATTCTTGCTATAGCTAGTATCGTCCACTTTCCTCCTGCGGAGACTATGGTTGTATCTTTAATTAAATCCTTACTTATCCCTAATTTGTCGCATAACTCAGATGAAAATCTAAGTATGGCAACTTCGGTGTCACCTTCCACAACAACAACTCGCTTGGCAAAAAATGCTTCACATACAGTCGGGTGAAAATCTAATGCTGCTCTAAGCATTTCCCTTTCATCATATTCTTCACCTACATGAAAAATTGAATCATCAATTTCATGTACCGTCCTTTTTCCCTCATTATTATCTTTTATGAGTTTTAGGGAAGATGGATTTTCAGCGATATCAATTAAAAAAGGTGAATGAGTACTGACGATAACTTGATAAGAGGAATTTGAAGATTTATCTCTAAGTTTATCTCTTAATAATCTCATTAAATGCGGATGGATGTATAACTCTGGCTCTTCGTATAAAATTATAGTAGACCTTTGAGATTCAGTCACTTCGAACAATGCATTAGATTCTAAAAGTGCATATGCCAGAGCCCTTTGAACCCCACTTCCCTGATACTCAAGTTGAGTTTCTAATTTATCTTCAATAACTAACGTCGCTGCTTTCATCAATGCAGCATTAATATCTATATCAGTGAGGCTCAATTTTACTTTGGATTTCAGATCCATAACTTGGTTAAGAGAATCAGTAATTGATTCCATTAACTCCTGAAGTCCTTCGATAAGTTCGCCATCCAATTCACCTTTCATTTTTTTATGTAGCTGGTCAAGTGAGGATGTATATTGTTCGAATGATGAATCAGCCTGTAAAACAGGGTATACTCTATTTGAAAATAAAAACCCAAACGGAGTACCTTTTTGAGATTTAAGATCATCCTCAATTTTAAAGCATGCAGGGATGTATAGAACGTGTGGTAATGCTTGTTGTAAGCTATTTTTAAAATTAATACCATCTGACGTCCAACACAAATCAGATGTGACTTTTTCAGGGTATCGTTCTTTAATTATGCCAATAACATCATTTTGCATTTCTTTGTAGGCTTTGCTGTTATTGCAATTAAGTTCGCTAATAATATCAAAAAGCCATGGAATAGATCTTGCTGCAACGATTGATGTCGTGAAATCTTCTATGCTTTCTTTATTATAATAAGCTTCATAAGAAGGAACGCCCATACATTCATTATCATAATCCCATTTGGTCCTGACTCGAATTTTTAATTCACCATCATGAATTAAATTAGATATTGCGGGCTTCGATCTTTCAGAGTCTTGAATATCATAAAACGTACCGGTGATGATCATCTCATCATTACTTGCTGTACGGAATGGCCAATCTTCAGAGGTGGGGTTGGTCGTATCAACAAGAATTTTAATTGCTTTAAGTATTGTCGATTTTCCAATGTTATTTGAACCAATTAAAGTTGTAAAATTCTCAAGATTGATTGAAGCAGAAGATATGCCTCTAAAGTTTTGAATATCAATGCGAATTAGTTTCATATTTTAGCTGTGTTTAGATAAAAAGGGAGTTATCTCATTAACATATTCTTTGAATCGATGCTCGGGGAACGCTTAAAAATGTGATGTGTGTGCGATTTTATTAAATGCTGCAATTATTGTACAAGATGCTACGAATTCGATTTCTAGTGTCATGTAGAATAAGCTATACCCTTATAGGTACTCTCAGCCCAATACCTAGCTCGCGAGTTTTCGGCACCGAATGCTTTCAATCACATTCGACTTCATCACCGCAATAACAGAGTTTAGTTACTTCGTGATTAACTTTCATACATAGCCCATGCTTACGCATGTCCGCTCTTCGCTCAAAGCAGACATTATCCTCATCCAAGTCTGCATCGCGCCAGGATAAAACCCATTACCCCCGCAGCCACGGCGTAATCGTCAGCCCGGTAAGCAAACCTTCCGGGCTGAGCAGGCGAGTGACGGTTTGCCCCCACGGCTCTATACGGTTAGCCACCAGCAACCGATAGCCTTTTTCGCTCAGAACGCGGGTAGCCGAGTCCAGATCCTGTACTTCGTACTCAATCCATCCCTGCGGTATCGGGTGCTCCGTGGGCCACAGTTCTTCTCCAAAACAGGACGCAGCCGCCTGTGCGAGCGGCCAGACGGCAAAATGCTTCACGCCTTCCAGCTGGCCCTCTTCAGTGAGCAGATATTCGCTGTTCCCCTCCATCCGCCTCAGCGGAAGGCCGAGTGTCTGGACATAAAACGCGGCGCTGGACTCCGTATCCCGCGATATGGGCCCGAACCCGGCGACGAACAAGACATCAATACCCGGTAACGTCTGCAACATATCCACTCCTGAATGAGGTGAAATTCACCCTGAAATTATCTCACGATCGGCTGAAATACGACTCTCAATTTTGGTATCGCATTCACCGTGCCTGAACGTCCACGACGGGTTTAAAATTCAGCGCGATGACGATCAGCAGCACGACTCCCGCACTCATGATCAACCATGCGCTGGTCAGCGAGACCGAACTGTCGCGAACGATCCCCGCAATTAACGGCATAAGCGCGGCAATCATATATCCACCTCCCTGAACTTTAGACAGTAACTTCCCGGCCTGCGCGGGCGTTCGCGCATGATCGAACGTGACGATAAGCGACAGCGGGAAGAGGGCGCCGATCCCGGTGCCAAGCAGCAGCGTGGATAAGACGGGCGTTGTACCCGGCGAAAAGACCAGGCACAGGAGTCCCGCCAGCAGCAGCAACAATACGGCGATCAGCGGCACGCGGCGATCGGGGAATTTACCAATCAGCGCGGAGACGACAAACCCTGCAACAACCTCGGTTAACGTCAGCCAGGCCAGCATGTAGCCGCTGCTGCGTGCGGTCCATCCCGCCTGAATATAGAGCGGGGGCAGCCAGGCCAGTACCAGCGTATAGGCTCCCGTTCCCACGCCGAAAAAGAACAACAGTAGTGCCGTACGGGAGGACGAGAGCGTAACGGTTTCGCGTGCTGGTTTTTCCCCCTGAGGATGCTTAACCAGAGTTAACCACATTATCAACGCCAGCAGCGCTAACAGCCCTGCCATAGCCAGTGCGGGCTTGAGCGTGAGCCATGAAAACAGCGGCTCGGCGCTGGCGGCGGCGACTGCAGCTCCGGCCATAATGCCCGTGCTGAATAGCGACATAATCGTGCTGGCCGTTTGCGTATACTCCTTTTTTATCAGGGCGGGCATTAACGCCTGGATAGTGCCTATGCTGGCCCCGCCGAGTAACGCGGTGCCCATAAGACTCTCCTGTGAGGCGCTAAACCCGCGTAATAAACAGGCCGCAAGAAGGATGAACAGCCCGAACATAGTTCCCCGTACGGCGCCGACTGTGGCCAAAAGCCAGGGACCACACAGGGCGGCGAGTCCCATCATCGCCACCGGCAGGGTGGTCAGCAGGCTAAATTGCGTAGCGGTCAGTCCCGCTTCGCGCTGCAGCACGGAGAAAAGTGGTCCGACCGAGGCCAGAATGGGGCGCAGGTTCAGCCCGACGATAAAAGCGATAACGGCGAAGAGTAATGGCGATGTGCGTTTCAACAGGAGATCCTTTTCGGTTGTGAATGGCCCGGGCAAATCGCCGCGAGCATTTATCTTAACGTTAAGATAAAATGTGTTTTTGCGTAAGATGTACCGCACAACAGGATAAATACCCACCCCATTAGAGGTGAAAATGAAAGACCATGTAGATTTCGTCGTCGGCCAGTGGGGCCGCGCCATGCCGGAGCTGGACGCCTCGTCGATGAAAATTTTTGGCCGAATGCTCCGGCTGATGAAGCATCTTGGAAAAGAATGGGCGGAGGCGATGGCGCAGTTTGGCTTTCGCGAGGGCGAGTTTGACGTCCTCGCCACGCTGCGTCGCGCCGGGGAGCCGTACTGCCTTTCGCCCACGCAGCTGTATACATCGCTGTTGATCACCTCAGGGGCGATAACGAACCGGCTCAACCGTCTTGAACAACAAGGGCTTATCAGGCGGATTGCCGATCCCGATGACAAGCGCCGCTCGCTCGTCAGCCTGACGCCGCACGGGCAGGCTCTTATCGAACAGGCGCTGGTCGTGCACACGGAAACGCAGAATGCGCTACTGAGCAACTTGTCGGACGCGCAGCGCGCGCAGCTAGAGTCCCTGCTGAGGGAATTGCTGCTGACGTTCCCATCTGAGGAATTGGGCGACAAGTCACTGAGTGCCGATAATACAAAAACTGCATGATTACACCTTACAGAAAGGGAACGTATGTCTTTACCGCCACTGTATGCGCTGCGCGCGTTTGAAGTTGCCGCACGGCTGAACTCCTTCAGCAAAGCGGCTGAAGTCCTGAATATCACGCCGGGTGCGGTCAGCAGGCATGTCCAGACGCTAGAAATGTGGTTCGACTGCGAGCTGTTTAAACGACAGGGGCCGAGAGTGGAGGTCAGCGACGCCGGGCGTATTCTGGCCGGTCAGCTTAGCGAAAGTTTCTCGAATATTGAGTGGGCCTGTCGCGCATTTAAAAGTGAAAACCACCTTCTGCGACTCAAAGCACCAAGCTCCCTGACGATGCGATGGCTTCTGAATGTGCTTAAATCCTTTCGCGAGAACCATGCGAAGCCGAAAATCGAAATTGCCAGCGTCTGGATGGACTTCGACACGGTTGACTTCAGCCGGGAACCTTACGATTGCGCGATCCTCCTCGGTAATGGCTATTTCGGCGAGTCGACAGAAAGCAGGCTGCTCTTCAGTGAATGGCTTATTCCGGTTTGTACCCCGTCTTTGCTGGAGTCTGCGCGGCATCAGCTTGCCCAGTGCGAGCTTATCCACCCCTCACCGGACCGACGAGACTGGCGACGCTGGCTTAAAAGGACGGGCTTATTCCCCGGACTCGACATGAGCGGCGGGATCGTGTTCGACACCCTGGAGCAGGGAAGCCTTGCGGCCATGCACGGACATGGTGTTGCTATAGCCGATCTTCGACTCACGCTGGAAGCCCTGAAAAGCGGGCTGCTTGCATTGCCCTTCAGGGAAGCCATCGCAACCGGTGACGGCTACTATCTTGTCTGGCCCAAAAGTTCGCTCAGAGGAGAGAGCATTGAACGGTTGCTGGCCTGGCTTAACCTTAATGCGCCAGTGGTGCCTTCTTTGGATATCGTCTGTATTGATTTCAATGAAAAGCGGGTTTAATAAATAGCGGAATATGAATTGCGAGATATTCCGCATATTGAACGTATTTATGCGTAGGGGATATTTGCCATCTTTTTATATCTATCCGGCAGGGCGCTGTTCAGGTTGAGTAATTTATCCAGTATATAAAGCGCAGGCGTTCCCTTTGCGCGTTCAGCTTCGATCAGCGCAGAGCGTAACAGATTGGCAGCCGATGTCATTTCACGGAAGTACTCCTCAGATTCAGCCGTCTGAACTTCGCCTGACGCGGCGTAATGCACCCTTGGCCAGTCCGCAAAGTCAAGCAGCGGAAGGAGACCATCTTCTTTGGGCAAATGCGCTGAGAGCAACTCTTCAGCGTTACCCGGATTGCTTTGGGCGAAAGACAGAAGATGCAGTCGATGCAAGAAAGGCGAAAGCGCTTCTGAACTTTCTTTTTCTGCTGAAAGTAATGTTATTAACTCATGCATATTTGCATCGCCGCTAAATTTACGCGGCGAGATAATATTTATTACAGGGAATAAAACATCGAGAGTCATAGGTGCTCCATACAAGCTTAGTAATATTTTTTTTCTATCCCAGGGATGAGGGGATGGTATTCAGGGCAATCACTTTTTAAAAACGATAAATAGTGGGAATCAATGTGAGTTTTACTCAACCTCGAATGTTGACACATCACGCTATACTTACGTTCTGTAACCAAACGAGTGGCTGAGGATGGTATGGCTGGCGAAAACCTGTCCAGAATGGGGGCAGCAAAAGTCCAATTGATTGCAGATCAACATGGCAACCAGGTAATAGAGAAATGCCCTGTTAGTGATGTTGAATACAGCTTTTATGAACATGCAGCAGATCCACTCTGTGGCGTTATTGAATCCCCTCGACTGTTGCACGCAGATACCCATCGACGCAGCCTGACGCTCGAATACGTTCCTCATAAGATCTCCCAGGAAGAGGTTACAGGGGACGACATACTGAAACGACTTTCCCGCCTTCACGATTATCCTGCCGAACCGGGATGGATTTATCAAAGCCATACCTGGTCTGAGTCAGCGCTTGAAAAATCCTTATCTCTTTTGGAATTACCCGTCCGCGCCGAGCAGCAGATGCGATGTTTTCAGCAGGCGGGCAGCGTTTTGTTTAGTCAGGAAGGTTTAATTTCTGGTGATACCAATGCGGGCAACTGGGGCAGAAGAGAAAACGGCGATGCGGTGCTCTTCGACTGGGAAAGGTTCGGCACAGGCAGCCCGGCCATTGACCTTGCTCCGCTGGTGAAGGGGATGGGCTCAAAACAAAGCATTTCAGAGCTTGCCGAGCGCTACTGTGTTTTTGCCACGCATTTGGCCACAGGCAGGTTAGCCAGAGAGATTGCTCTCGCTAAGGCATGGATAGTGACTGAAGTCGTATTACTTCTGCACGAAAGGAAAAAGAGTGATTTTCATCGCTACCTGAGCTGGTACAGAGAACATCTCCCCGGCTGGCTGGATGAGTCCATCACACTGCTTTGAGCACGCTGTAACAGAGCATGCCAAAACGTTGCAGCGTTTTGTTTCACAAACGCCATAGCTCATCGGCTTTTCAGGATGGTATAACGTCCTGCGGCAATCGGGTTGCCGTCCGCTGATCCCATCCACAAAGGTGTATATGAAACAAATTACTTTCAGTGACCTGCAGCAGCAAAGCGAGCAGGCGGCTAATTCCCCTCGCTTACGCGCGCATCGCAATTTACATCCTGAGCTTAGCGACCCGGTGCAGCGCCTGGCCATTGCAATGGAGCCCGGCACCTATGTTCGTCCCCATCGCCATCCGCACACCTTTGAACTGCTGACGGCGCTGAGCGGTCGCTTTCTGGTGTTGAACTTTGATGACAGCGGTAGCGTGACCCGGCGCGTCGTATTAGGCGAAGAGTGCAAGGTGCTGGAGATGGATGCCGGTACCTGGCATGCCGTGCTGTCGCTGGATAAAGGCGGCGTCATTTTTGAGGTTAAGCACGGGGGGTATCAGCCCGTGCCCGAGCACGATACCGCCCCATGGTCACCTGCAGAAAACGAGCTCGGCACCGGGAAACTGATGAAATGGTACGCGCAGGCACAGGTGGGTGACGGTGGGTTTACCCTGTAATTATTCTCTTATGTGCCCGGCGCGCGGAAAGGCGAGCCGGGCAAAGAGATAAGCGCTCACCTGAGTCAACTCACCTTACTAAAAAGCCAGTCACGAGCAGTCGACAGCGTCACAAACGGGCCTGCCAGAGTGCTGTTGTGATGGGCGATAATATCGCTGGCGGATAAATAGTCATTATCCACTGTGGTATGCGCATCTGAAATCAATACCGTCCTGAAACCCAGCTCCGGTGCGGCCCGGCAGGTCGTATCGACACAAAACTCTGTTTTCATCCCGGCAATGACCAGCTGTTTGATGCCTCTCTGAATAAGTTCTCGCAGCAATTCGGTATCCCGAAAACAGCTGGGATAGCGCTTGGTGAAAACCACATCCTGCTCCTGGACGTCCAGCTCGGGTATGAGCTGTGTTAACGGCCCCTTCTCTGAGAGCGGTGAATCATCTGGTCCAATATGGCGGGCAAAAAAGACGGGCGCCTGAGCGTGTCGCGCGTTGTTGATTAACAGACGGATATTGGCCAGAACGGCATCGGCGGAACTGGGGGAAACCGGGCCCCGAAAGAGGCCCTGCTGCATGTCGATAATCAAGAGAGCATTGTCCGATGAAACCATTTTCTTTCTCCATTCAGAGGGTGGTGAACGGAGAGAGATTTCCCCGTCCATGTCGGCGGGGAGTGAGGTTCTGTTTGTCAGTCGTTTGCTACAGATACGCTCGCACCGCCGAAGGTTCCGGTGGTGGTGAGGGTGGTTGTTGGCTGAACTGACTTAACCATGTAGTGACCTTTGTTTTTATTTCGCGATTGGCGAAAAAGTACGTTCAGTTATAGCGCAGGTGAAATATGCGCTTCAACACACCAACTTAAGTAGGTGTGCCGTAAGCGTTGCACATTTTTTAGGATAGAAGACTTTGATTATGCAAGGTTATCGAGCCCCTGCAGAAAATCCTCAACCTGGGCAGGCGTCGCCGTGTCTGCCTGGTAAAGGATATCGAGCTTGACGTTCTTCAACCCGCAGAAGCCAAATACGCCTTCGATAATCTGCGTCTGAATCGCCGTCGAATAGCCGTGTTTATCAAATCCGGTCCGATCGCTACCGCCAGTGGCAATCAGGCGGACGGGAACATCCCGTAAGTTGCCCACAATCCGGCCGTCGTCGGCCACCTTATACGCCCAGTTCAGGGTTAACACGCGATCGAACCAGCCTTTCAACAGCGCGGGAACCGACCACCAGTACACCGGGAAGACGAATACCAGCATATCCGCGCGCTCGACGCGCTGCTGCTCGCGCAGAATATCGTCGGGAAGGGCGCTCGGATTGCCGTGATACAAATCAAGATCGGCGCGGGTCATCGACGGATTAAACCCTTCAGCATGCAGATCGGCGAACTCAACCTGCGTACCTTCCTCGCGTAATTTCCCGGCAATACGGGCTGCCAGCGTATGGGATAACGAATTGTCGATCGGGTGTGCCGTCACGATCAGCGCGTTTTTAATGGAATGTGTTGCAGACATAGCGACCTCCAGATGGGGGAGAAGTGACGCCTATATTACTATTGGTAACTTAGGTGTCAATCCGCCCCCGGCGATCATTTTGTGCTATTCGCGTAAGTCTCCAGCACCCCGGTCATGGCGCCGCTGAGCGTATCTTCCGCCACGTTCCGGGCGAGCACGCCGTTGCCCGCCGCGGTGCTGAGCGCCTCCGCCGCGCCAATAATAGCCGTCAGTACCGCTTCCCCCTGAACGCCTTTTAAGACGATAAAAGGGGAAAGCGCGGTGCGCAGGCAGTCGGCACATTCGGCCACGCATGCTTCCCGAAACGTCTGCAGCGCGCGAGAACCGGACAGCGCCGCGGCGATTGGCCCGGTTTCAGGCCCGGCGGCAATCGCACAGTCGATATAGGCCGCGCTGAAAAAGCGGATCGTCTTCTCCAGCGTTTTGCTGTCGACCGCCAGCGTCTCGCGGAATTTCGCCAGCTGCCGATCGCTATAATCCTTGTACAGCGCCATCAGCAACCCTTCACGATCGCCAAAGTGGTCGTAGGGGATAGGTTTGGTCACGTTGGCCCGCTCGGCCAGGTAGCCAAGCGTCAGCGCCTCCGTGCCTTGCTGACGCACGATCCCTCGCGCAACCTCCAGCAGCTGCACGCGGCGATCCTCTTTTCTTAAGCGCTTAACAACCATACTTTCCTCAGAAGTGTTATCTACTCATGGTAGTTTACACGTTTTCAGCAACGTGCTGCACGCGTTGTTCCGCGGGGCGGATCCGAAACCAGATCGCATACATCGCGGGCAGGAAGACGAGCGTAATAATCGTCCCGCCCAGCGTTCCACCGATCAGCGTCCAGGCCAGCGTGCCCCAGAATACCGAATGCGTCAGGGGAATGAACGCCAGCACGGCCGCCATGGCGGTCAGTAAGACCGGGCGTGCGCGCTGGACAGTCGCTTCAACCACCGCCTGGAACGGCTCGAGGCCGTCCTTCTGGTTATGATCGATTTGACCGATCAGGATCAGCGTATTGCGCATCAGAATGCCGGAAAGGGCGATCAGACCGACCAGCGCGTTAATGCCAAACGGCTGATTAAATATCAGCAGGGTCGGCACGACGCCAATCAGCCCCAGCGGCGCGGTTAAGAACACCATCACCATCGCGGAGAGTGAGCGCACCTGCAAAATGATGATCAGCAGCGTCAGGGCTATCATGATCGGGAACAGCGGTAACATCGCCTGCGTCGCTTTGCCCGATTCCTCAATCGAACCCGCCATGTCAATACGGTATCCGGCCGGCAGCGCATCAACGATCGGCTGGAGCTGCTTCATGATGGCGACCGACACGTCCGGTGGCTGAAGATTGTCGGCAATATCGCCCCGCACGGTAATTGTCGGGGTGCGATCGCGACGGCGCAGGACCGGGTCTTCCATGCCGACCTCTATCTTGCCGATTTGAGACAGCGGCACGCGCTGTCCCGCATTGCCGACCAGGGTAAAGCCTTCGATTTTTGCCGGGTCAAGACGGATATCGCCCGCCGCGCGGGCAATGACGTCTACCGATCGAATATCTTCCCGCACGGAGGTGACTGGCACGCCTGAAAGCAGAAACTGAAGCTGATCGGCAACGGCGCTGGAGGTTAAGCCGGTCGCCTGCAGGCGGTTTTGATCGAGAGTGAAATGCAGGACGGGAACGCGTGACCCCCAGTCGGTGTTGACGGTTCGCATCATCGGGCTTGCCTGGAGCACGGCTTTCACCCGTTCGGCGATGTCCTGCACCTGTTTGACATCCGGCCCCGACACGCGCCAGGCAACCGGGAAGGGCGAGTAAGGGCCGAATACCAGCTGCGTCACCCGCACGCGGGCTTCGGGCGCAAGACCGCTGGCGACGGCCTCCCTGAGCCTGAACTTAAGCGCCTCGCGTGACGTCTCGCTGTCCGTCAGGATCACGATTTTCGCAAAAGAGGGATCGGGCAGTTCAGGCGCCATTGCCAGATAAAAACGGGGCGAACCCTGACCAATATAGGCCGTGACGATTTTGGCTTCCGGCTGCTGGCCCAGCCACGCTTCTATTTTTGCGGTGGCGGCGCTGGTTTGCGCAATCGAGGTGCCGTAGGGCATCTGTACTTCAACCAGCACTTCCGGGCGATCGGAGGTCGGGAAAAACTGTTTTTTTACCAGCCCCATGCCGAGCACGGCCAGAATGAAAATGGCAACCACGGAGCCGGCCACGCGCCACTTTCTGGCGATAACGCGGCCAAGCAGCTGGCGAAAACGGTTATAGCGGGGCGTGTTATAGATGGCGGCATGACCCCCTTCTACTTTGGGGATCGCCGGCAGGATCTTCACCCCAAGATAGGGCGTGAACACCACCGCGACAAACCACGATGCAATCAGGGCGAGGCCGACAATCCAGAACATATTGCTGGTGTATTCCCCGGCGGTCGACTGGGCAAACCCATTCGGCATAAAGCCAATCGCCGTCACCAGGGTTCCGGCCAGCATGGGCGCGGCGGTATGGCTCCAGGCGTAGGCTGAGGCTTTGATTCTGTCGTAACCTTCCTCCATCTTCACCACCATCATTTCGATGGCGATAATGGCATCGTCAACCAGCAGGCCGAGGGCGAGGATCAGGGAGCCCAGCGTGACGCGGTCAAAGTTTATTCCCGCGGCCTCCATCACCACGAAGACGACCGCCAGCGTCAGCGGGACCGCCGCCGCAACGACTACCCCCACGCGCCAGCCCATGCTGACAAAACAAACCACCATGACCACAAGCAGTGCGACAAAGAATTTGATCATAAACTCATCGACCGACGAGCGAATATTGACGGACTGATCGGTGACTTTGGTCAGGGACATGCCAAGCGGCAGGCTATCATTAATTTTTGCCGTTTCCGCATCCAGCGCTTTACCCAGCGCCAGACCGTTCCAGCCTTCGCGCATTACGATGCCCAGCAGAAGGGCGGGTTCATGCTGATTGCGTATCAGCATCGTCGGGGGATCTTCGTAGCCTCGCTCAACCGTTGCCACATCGGACAGCTTGAGGGTTTTGCCCTGAGCGACAAAAGGCGTATCGCGGATTTTCTGCAGTTCATCGAACGCGCCGTCAAGGCGGATAAAAATCTGCGCTCCTCGGGTCTCAATCGAACCCGCCGCGGTCAACGCGTTCTGGCTGTTGAGGGCATTGAAAATATCCTGGGGTGAGAGCCCTATCGTCGCCAGGCGGTCGTGGGAGAAGGCGACATAAATCCGCTCGGCCTGTTCGCCGATAATGTTCACTTTCTTCACGCCGGGAACGTGCAGAATCTGCTGGCGCAGGCCTTCGGCATCGCGTACCAGCTGCCGCTGCGGTTCGCCTTTTGCTTTCAGGGCAAAGAGGGCAAAGGTGACATCCGAGAATTCGTCATTGATCATCGGGCCGATGACGCCCGCCGGGAGACGCTGCGATTCATCTCCAAGCTTCTTCCGCGCCTGATAGAACTCCTCCTGCACTTCGGCTGGCGGGGTTTTGTCCTGCAACGACAGCGTGATAAATGCCATGCCGGGGCGGGTATAGGTTTCGGTACGGTCATACCACTTGAGTTCCTGCAGGCGCTTTTCCAGCGGCTCCGCGACCTGATCCTGGATCTCCTGCGCGGTCGCACCCGGCCAGACGGTTATCACCGTCATTTGCTTCACCGTGAAGGGCGGATCTTCCGCGCGGCCGAGCCCAAAAAAGGCGTAAATTCCGGCAATCGTCACCAGAACGATCAGAAACAGCGTGATGGAACGTTCGCGGACGGCCAGCGCGGACAGGTTGAAGCGGCTTCCGCTCATGGCGTGTTCTCCGCCAGGGCGTTATTGCGTTGTTTCGCGAGCCTGACGACCTCACCTTCGTGCAGAAGATGTGCGCCTAGCGCAACAATCTTCTCACCGGGTTTCACGCCGCCCGTGACCTGCACGGCATCTTCACCCACGCTCAGCACCCTGACGGGCGTCCATGCGACCTTTGTGGGCTGGGCGGAAATGCGCCAGACGCCGGGACCTTTTCCTGCATCATAGAGTGAGGCCAGCGGGACCTGCATGACCTGAACTTCCGCTTTATTATCCTGAATGTTCAGCGTGACGGTCGCCCCCAGCGGCGCGTTCGCCAGCAGGCCATCCAGCACGTAGCGGGCTTCATACGTGCGGGTCGCGGCATCGGCCGAGTCAGAAAGCAGGCGAAGCGTTGCGGTGACCGGGTGTTTTTCATTGCCATAAAGCGTGGCCTGCGCTTCGCTGCCGACAGCAGGGCGCAATGTTTCCGGAAGCTGCACGAGCGCTTCACGCTGTCCCGCTCTGGCGAGCCTGATCGTCACCTGTCCGGCACTGACGACCTGACCCGGCTCGGCGAGCGTCTCCATCACCACGCCGTCTGAATCCGCCAGCAGGACGGCATATCCCGTGGCGTTTTGCGCCACGTTGGCCTGCGCGCGGGCGGCGCTGAGATCCGCCCTGGCCGTATCGGCCGCCGCTTTAATCTGATCGTACTCCGAGGCAGAAACGGCGCCGGACGCCACAAGTCCGCGATAGCGCGCCTCATCGCTGGTGGCTTTTCTCGCCCGCGCCTGGGCCGCATCCACCGCGCGCTGCTGCGCCTGAGCCTGTAATTTCAGGTCAACCGGATCCAGGCGCAGCAAGGGCTGACCCTGTTTGACGGTCTGGCCCGTATCAACCAGTCGCTCAAGGATTTTGCCCTGAACTCTGAAACCTAAATCGCTTTGCGTTCTTGCGACCACCACGCCCGTGAAGGTGCGGGCGCTATTGTTCGCAAGCTCGACGGATGCGGATCGGACAAGCGGTGGCTTTGTACGCGGATCGTCACTTGCGGAAATATCGCCGCATGCCACCAGGGCAAACGGCATGAGACAAACGGCAACGCGGGCTGGAGTGAGCCTGAGCATGGGAAACCTTTTCGACGTAACAGGACGGTTTCCGCATTCTCTGACTGGTGACCAAAAATGTCAATAGTCACAAATTAGGGGGCAAGGCTTCTTAAAATGAGTGAAGAGAGAAGCACCGCCGCGGTGGGAGCCATTTCGAGATTGTACTGCAGCTGAACGGGATTAATAAAAGGACACATCACCATGTGGATAGCCTGAGTGACCTCATCCAGCGGCGTTTTTCTTTCAAACTCTCCGGCCTGCCTGCCTTCAATAATGATGCTCTCAATCAGCTTCATCAGGCTTTCTGCATACCGCTCTGTCGACGGCCACTGCTCGCGCGCGGCGACGGCGGCGATGTCGTAAAGCTTACGATCGTGGAAAAACAGCTCGCTTCCGGCCTCGGTGAGCGCCTTGAAAAGACGGCGGAGTTTTTCGCTTGCTGACGGCGCATCCTCAATGGCGGAAAGCACCGCCGCCATGATCAGCTCCAGGCGGTTAGCGCAGATCACCTCGCCAATAGCCTGTTTAGAATCGAAAAACTTATAAATGTAGGATTTTGAAAAACCTATGGATTTAGCCAGCTCGGCGACGGTGGTTTTTTCATAGCCGTAGTGACCGAAGTGCTCAAAGGCCGCTTCGACGATTTGCTCTCTGACAGCGTGGTCAAGGGGACCGCGTGCTGATGGGGGATTCATATTTTTAGTCATTATTTAAGCTTAGCGTGACGGGCCAGGGTTGGCAACGAGTGACCATTTTGTACTTTGGTTACTATTGTGCTGTCTTACGTCGTAAAGACGGGACAATCGGCCAGGTGGAGTAAGTGTATCACTGTTTTTACGTTAATGTTTTTTAAGCCAGTCGAGAAAAAACTGGCTAAACGCCGTGACCTGAAGCGGCTGCAGTTTGCGCTGGGGGTAAACAAGCTGCAGCCCGACATCTTTGCGATCGTATCGGCTAAACCCGGTGAAGCTGTCGGCAAACAGCACCGTGAGCCTTCCGGTTTCAACGTCGTCTTTGACGTCCCACCACGATTTCCCCGCGATGCCCGCTCCGCTGAGCGCCCACTGACGAAGCAATGCTCCGTCGTCGCACACCATGGCGGGCTCAACGCGAACAATGCTTTCCTCACCATTAGTTTCAAAGCGCCATTCATTCATCACCACGCCCTGCGATTCCAGCGCCAGGCACCGGTGCCGGGCTAAATCGGCAAACGTGGCGGGGACGCCGCGGTCGTTAAGATATTCTCCGGAGGCGACCAGCACCCGACGGTTCGGGCGGATGTTTCTGACGACAAGACTGCTGTCCGGCAGGTTGCCAAAACGCACGCTCATATCCAGCCGGTTAGCGACCAGATCCTCAACGTGTTCTCTTAACGAAATGAAAAATTTAACGTCAGGATGGCGCCGGGAAAAATCAATGACGGCGGGGCTAAGATACTGTCTGCCAAAATCCGAGGGCGCGGAAAGGCGAATATTGCCGCTGAGCACGCCCTCTTTTTGCGTCAGTAACGACTCGGCATGATGCATCTCTTCCAGCACGCGCAGCGCGGCATGGTAAAACTCTTCCCCGGCGCGGGTCAGGGTGAGGGATCGCGTTGAGCGGTGAAACAGGCGCGTCTGGTAACGCTCCTCAATCGCCTTCAGCCTGGCCGTCATGGTCGCGGGGGAAAGCGACAGGCGTCGTCCGGCGGCGGAAAGACTTCCGGCCTCGGCAACTTCCACCAGTAAAGCCATGTCTTCGAGTTTACCCATTATTCATATTTTCCGAAAAGTGCATCTGCTTTTAGCGTAATTATCAAAATCAGATGCGGACTGTAAAGTGATTTTATCCAAACCATAAGGGATAAAATCATGCAACGTACCTCACTTTTTGAACGCTACAGGCTGGGTTCGCTGGACCTGAAAAATCGTATCGTCATGGCGCCGATGACCCGCGCACGCTCCCTTCAGCCGGGAAATATCCCCTCCGCTCTGATGGCAGAGTATTACCGGCAGCGTGCCAGCGCGGGATTAATCATCACGGAAGCCACGCAGATTTCGCCTCAGGGCCAGGGATACTCATGGACACCCGGCATCCATTCGCCTGAACAGGTTTCGGGATGGCAACTCACGACGGGCGCCGTGCATCAGGCGGGCGGAGTGATTTTTTCGCAACTCTGGCACGTCGGGCGAATGTCGCACGCCAGTTTTCACCAGGATGGTCAGCCCGTCGCCCCGTCAGCGCTGGCCCCGGATGCGCAGGTGTGGGTGGTGAATGAGCGTGGGGAAGGCCAGATGGTTGACTGCCCGCAGCCGAGAACGCTCTCGCGCAAGGACATTCAGAACATCGTCGCGGACTATCGCCAGGCCGCTTTGAATGCCGTTCAGGCCGGGTTTGATGGTGTCGAGGTCCACGGCGGAAACGG
Organism: Enterobacter sp. 241F3; assembly: GCF_034106785.1. Taxonomy (NCBI): domain Bacteria; kingdom Pseudomonadati; phylum Pseudomonadota; class Gammaproteobacteria; order Enterobacterales; family Enterobacteriaceae; genus Enterobacter; species Enterobacter sp. 241F3. Next base: position 330,300 of record NZ_JAWNDD010000001.1, on the reverse strand, counting down.
GTATCTGATAGACCAGTTCCTGCGCCAAACCTCCAACAAACGCACGGATGAGTACGGCGGTACGCTGGTGAACCGCATCCGTTTTGCCCAGGAGGTGTTAAGCGCTATTGCCGAGGCCATTGGTCACGAGCGCACGGGCATCCGCCTTTCCCCATTTATTACCCAGCGCGGGATGAACGACCCGCAGGTCTCTGAAGCCATACTTGCGCTTGCGGCCTGGTGTGAACAAAAAGGTATTGCATTCATCCACCTGGCGGAAGCCGACTGGGATGATGCCCCTCAGGTACCCGATCATTTCCGTCAGTCCCTTCGCGAGACCTTCAGCGGAACTCTTATCGTCGCGGGTAACTATGACCTTGATAAAGCAGAAAAGATCCTTGCTGCCGGCTATGCCGATTTGATTGCCTTCGGCCGACCGTTTATTGCCAACCCCGATTTGCCCCACCGGCTGGCAAACCAGCTGCCTCTTGCCCAGGTGCGCGACCCCGCCACGCTGTTTGGCGGTACCGGCACGGGATATACCGATTACCCAACGTACGCTCTACAGGAGGAAACATTATGACCCGTAAAACTTTAATTATCGGCGGCGCTTCCGGCATCGGTTTCGCCTTGGGCAGCCTGCTTGCCGGGCGCGGTGAGGAGATTATTCTTGCCGGACGCGACAGCGCAAAACTGGACGCCGCGCGACAGCGGCTGAGCGCCCACGCCGCGTCCGTTCACACCCTCGTGCTGGACATCAGCCGTGAGGAAGAGCTTGTTGCGCTCTGTGAAACGCTGGGCGAGGTCAATAATGTTGTCGTCACGGCGGGTTCACAGGCGCCGGGCGGGTTGCTTTCCGGACTGGATCTCCGTGCGGCAAGGCAGGCCTTTGATACAAAATTCTGGGGAAGCCTCAATGTCGCCCGCTATCTCAGCGGGAATATTGCCCCCCGCGGTACGTTGACGTTCACCAGCGGTTTCGTGGCGCGCCGCACCGTGGCGGGCGCCATCGTAAAAACAACGATGAATGCCGCCATTGAGGCTGCGACAAAAGTGCTGGCGAAAGAGCTTTCACCGCTGCGCGTCAACGTCGTCAGTCCGGGGCTGACCGACACGGAAGCGTATGCGGGGATGGACGCCGCCGCGCGGGAAAAAATGCTCGCCGGCGCGGCGGAAACCCTGCCAGCCAAGGCCTGGGGAAGGGCTGAGGACATCGCGCAGGGATATCTTTTCGCCATTGATAATCCCTTTGTGACGGGATCGATTATTGATATTGAGGGCGGGGCGTTAATTAACTGACCCTCATTTAAATTGGTCCGCAGGTCTTCGTCTGCGGGTGACGTAATACTCTATTGAGAAACAACATGAAATATACGACGTGTTTTCGTCCCGCTATCGCGGCGCTTATTTTTGCCGGTCTGTCGGGCAATGCTATTTCCTCGCAGGGGGAATGGCTGCAGCCGAAACTGCTTATTGTGGATAACAGTCTGTCACAGGCACAATTAAAGGCGAATGAAACTGCTGCCAGAAAATATGCCACGTTCTGGAACACCGGTAATGAAACTCTGGCGCGTGATGCCCTGGCAGTAAACTTTATTGATAAAACGCCCCCGGAAGGACGTAAGCAAGGTCCCGAGGGCGCTATTTTAGCTTCCAGGGCGTTTCGGGCAGCCGTTCCTGATTTGCGTTGTGACGTTGAGCAAATGATTATTTCAGGCGATCGCGTAGTTTCGCATCTACATTTTCACGGCACCTTCACCGGGACATTTGGCAAGCTGAAAGGACAGGGGCAGAAAATAGATTTTATCGCCACCGATATTTATGAAGTCGCTGACGGTAAGATTGCGGCAAACTGGCACATTGAGGACAACCTGACGCTGATGAAACAGCTCGGCGCGCTGTAAAGTCACCACTCCGGGGCGGCCCGGAGTGATGCGAAAATCCTATAAGCCAAGATCGCTCAGCGAAGGGTGATCGTCCGGGCGTCTGCCCAGCGGCCAGTGGAACAGCCGCTCGGATTCTTTTATCGGCATATCGTTTACACAGGCAAAGCGGCGCTTCATCAGGCCGTCCGGCTCAAACTCCCAGTTTTCATTGCCGTAAGAGCGGAACCAGTTGCCGGAATCATCATGCCATTCATAGGCATAGCGCACCGCGATCCGGTTATCCGTAAATGCCCAGAGCTCTTTAATCAGACGATACTCCAGCTCTTTTTTCCATTTCCGCTCCAGAAACGCCTGGGCTTCTTCACGGTTGGTGGCGAACTCTGCGCGGTTACGCCATTGGGTGTCCAGCGTATAGGCAAGCGCGACTTTCGCCGGATCGCGGCTGTTCCAGCCATCTTCTGCCAGCCTGACTTTTTCGATGGCGCTTTCACGAGTGAACGGCGGTAAAGGAGGACGAGTGTTCATGGCGATTACCTCAGTGTGATTTATGTAGACAGGTCTGTCTACTTGCGGTAATCTATGCCTGAAAAATAACGCTGTCAACACTCTTTTTGAGACTGTCGAAAAAATGAAAACCGAACCCGCAGGTAACGAGACAAAAATCAGCGTCAGAGATAAAATATTACTCACGGCGCACGATCTTTTTTATTCCACTGGCTTCAGGGCGACGGGGGTGGACACGCTGATTAAAGCATCGAAAGTGACTAAGGTGACGTTTTATCGCCATTTTCCGAGTAAGAGCTTGCTTATTCTAGCCTATTTACACTATCGACATGAAATATGGATTAACTGGTTTGAGGCCACGCTTCGTCGATATCTCGTTGAAGGCCAGACGCCTGCGGACGCTCTATCGGCTACCCTTTATGAATGGTTTATTTCGCCCGAGTTCCACGGCTGCGCGTTTATTAACGCCAGCGCGGAAGCCAAATCCGAAGAGATTGAAAGCGAAATAAAAGAGATTTGCCGCGATCATAAAATCGAAACAAAGAAGATTATTGCGTTGCTGACGAAGATTGCTGATGAGCGCGTCGTCAATGAAATCATGTTGCTCATTGACGGCGCAATTATTCATGCGCAAATGGGCATGGATACAGAAACGATAATAAATGCGTTAAAAAGGGTCTTAGCGGAACTGACCGGCCAGTGAGATTCCGGTGCTTAATCAACTCTTGCACCAGGTCGATTAAGCATCCGCGTTACACTGTTGGAATGGTGCCGCCATCAATCACAAATTCAGTACCTGTGATACTCGCAGCATGCGATGAAGCAAGGAAGACGATGAGGTTGGCAACCTCAATCGGTCGGGCAGGGCGTCCGAGCGGTATTCCACCTAACGCCTTCATAATGATCTGTTTGCCACCTTCATAGTCTGTGCCTGCCTGCTTTGCCAGTCTCTCCGCCAGTGCCACTGCCGCTTCAGTTTCGATCCAGCCGGGGGCAACGCGCACCACCCGAACACCTTTCGGCGAGACTTCCTTTGAAAGACTTTTACTGTAGGTTGAGAGGGCTGCCTTAGCCGCCGCATAACCCGTTGTTGAATCCGGTAAAGGCAGTTCGCGCTGGATAGACGTCACGTGAATAATCACCCCATTTCCCTGCTCAAGCATTCCGGGAAGCAGGGCGCGATCTAAGCGTACTGCAGGTAACAAATTAAGATTGAGCTCCTGCTGCCACTCGTCTTCGCCAAGTGCAGCAAAACCGCCACCGGGTGAGGTTGAACCGCCTGCAACATGGATAATTACGTCGACACCTCCCATCTGTTCCTGCACTGCGGATGCGACTGAGGCACATCCAGCGACCGTAGTAAGATCAGCGGCTACGAAAGTATCCGCGATATTTACGTCTGGATCGTGGCGCGCCGTGGTAAATACCGTTGCACCGAGTTGTTTTAAAAGTCCGACGACTGCTTTGCCGAGCCCTTTCGTGCCAGCGGTAACAAGCACGCGCTTGCCTTTAAAATCAATATCTAATGACATGGACTTTCGCTCCCATTATTTACAGTACAGGTATATTCAACATAGACTGAGTAATTGACAAGTACGCACGAAAAAGTGAGTTACTAAATTATGAGTAAGTTATATAGTCCGGAATCTGCCGCAAGCGGCGTGGAGCAAGTATTACGGTTGCTGGAAGGGCGCTGGAAATTAATTATTCTTTTTCATCTTTTCGACGGAAAAGTGCAGCGCTATTCTGATTTCGAAAAACTGATCCCCGGTATTTCCCAAAAGATGCTGGCGCAGCAACTTCGACAACTCGAGTCCGACGGTATCGTTTCGCGGATGGTTTACCCTCAAGTGCCACCGAAAGTAGAGTATCGCCTCACCGATTGGGGGCAGGCATTATGCCCGGCGCTTGATGCCATGCTGAAATGGGCAGAAAAACGTGAGGCTTACGCAAGCCTGTAAGCCTGGCGGTCAGCACGCTTCAATGGAATAGCGTTATCCGTAACCCATTTGTGCAAAGGAAACGAAAAAATGAGAACACAGAAACGATGCCTTGGCTGCGTAGCTATTGTGGTTGATGACTACGATCGCGCCATTGAGTACTACACCGACAAGCTGGGGTTTACCCTCGTAGAGGATACGCCCCAACCGGGAAAACGCTGGGTAGTCGTCTCACCCAACCCGGAAAGCGACTGCAATATCCTGCTGGCTCGTGCCTCTAACGAGAGGCAGGAAGGTTTTATCGGTAATCAATGCGGCGGCAGAGTTTTCCTGTTCCTTCAGACGGATGATTTTTGGCGCGATTACCATGCCATGAAGGCAAAAGGCGTTCATTTCTGCGAAGAACCTCGTCAGGAAGAGTACGGTACGGTGGCGGTGTTTGAAGATATTTACGGCAACCGCTGGGATCTTTATCAGACTGCGCAACCGTGAATACCACCGCAAATAATGTGTCATTCGCCTTTTGTCCTGTACGCTTCCCAGCAGAGCGTACTCAAAATTATGGGGATGTCTCTTTAGGGCCAGGGCTCTCGTCCCGCTGTGCCAGCGACAGCGCGCTGGCGCTTGCGGGATCGAACAGCGAGATGCTCTCAATCTGATTGAGTAAAATCACCTTGCGGAATGACATGGCGCTGCGGGGTTCAGAGTCGAGCGTAATGTCATGCTCCGCATACCACCTGCTGTAATTATTCTCGATGCGCAGGTTCATCGTCTTCGCATCCCGGTACCCGCTCAACATCGGGATCAGCACGATATTGGCCGTTTTTTCATATTCCAGCGTCGCGGTGTGGATCATGCCGACGTAAATCCGTCTCGAGCGGAGCGTGACCTGCGCCAGCTCGCCTTGTTCCATACACTGGTATAGCAGCTGTTCGATACCGCTCGACTGCGCCAGACGTTTGTAGAGCTTTTTCCGGCTTTCGCCGTCCAGCCTGGCGCTGCCTGCCCAGTTAGAGCGGTAGAGGCAAAACAGGATGGCGAACGCCAGCATCACGACAACCGGCGCCTGGATGCCCAAAAAACTCCAGTTCATAAAGTCGATTTGCCAGTCGGTGTATTTCGGTGAGGCAAAGTGAAAAGCGTTATTGGCGGCGGAAAGGGCGAGCAGCAGCAGCCAGAGCAGCCCCGTAGCAATCACCCCCTGCAAAACGAAAATACAGCCGTAAAGTGCAACGAGAAAATAGACATCCCAACCGAAGGAACGCTTGATTTTAAAGCGGGTCGACAGGTCGCGGCTGGTGTACCAGTACCCGCAGACCATCAGCACCATAAATATCGCCGTTCCCATATCAGGCCCTCTTCAGCATGTTGACGTGACGCAGAAAATCCTGCCGCACCTCGTTGCTTTTGTAGTTAACGGAGGCGTTCCCGTCCTGGTCGATAATGATGCGGTCGCCATCTTCGACGGCTTCAATAATTTCCTGCTGGCTCATCACCTGCAGTAAGGATTCCGGGCTGGAGAAAAGGGAGAGAAAGAAACGTTTCATGTCAGGCATCCTTATGAATAAAAAGGATAAGCCTGGAAGATGACCGCTGAATTTGCCTTAAGGATAACCTGAAAGTGAAAGCCGGGTGGCGGCTACGCCTTACCTGGCCTACAAAAACGTCAAATGATTGAGTTATCAAGTTGTTGATATTTATAAGTAATAAAAAATAAATTTGCACAAACTTGGACAAATAACGTTAATTGTGTAAGTTTTAAGTATGCGATTACGCCACGTTGTTTACAGCCAGGATGTGACCCATGAGCACTTTGCCCTCTGTCGTGAGTCGGTTTGTTGAGTACTACGCCGCACTGGATAGCCAGCCGCCGTCCGCGCTGGTCGGGCTTTACCATTCAAACGCCACGCTTGTCGATCCGTTCGGCGAGCATGACGGTATTTTTGCGCTCCAGCGCTATTTCACCCATCTGCTGGCCAACGTCGAGAACTGCCGTTTTTCTATCGATACGCCGCTGTGCAGTGGGAACCGGTTTGTTGTCACCTGGGTGATGCACTGGTCGCATCCGCGCATTGCCGGAGGTGAGCCGCTCGATCTGCCGGGGTGCTCGGTGGTGGAGACGGAAAACGATCTCATCACGCGCCAGCGCGACTACTACGATGCGGGAGAGATGATCTACGAACATCTCCCGCTGCTGGGCTGGGCGGTACGCGGCGTGAAGCGGAGGGTTAAATCATGAAGACGGTGCTGATTACCGGCGCAAGCTCGGGCATTGGCGCCGGGCTGGCAAAATCCTTTGCCGCTGACGGCTACCATGTGATTGCCTGCGGGCGCGATCCGGCGCGTCTGGAAGCGCTGCATCAGACCTGCCCCAATCTTACCGTTCGTCTGTTCGATATGACGGACCGGGACGCCTGTCGCCAGGCGCTGACCGGCAGTTACGCCGATCTGATTATTCTCTGCGCCGGTACCTGCGAATATCTCGACCAGGGCGTGGTGGACGCAGCGCTGGTAGAGCGGGTCATGAACACCAATTTCCTCGGGCCGGTGAACTGCCTTGAGGCGCTACAGCCGCAGCTGGTTGCCGGTAACCGCGTGGTGCTGGTGAGTTCGATGGCCCACTGGCTTCCCTTCCCGCGTGCTGAGGCCTATGGCGCGTCTAAAGCCGCGCTGAGCTGGTTTGCCGAAAGCCTGCGCCTGGACTGGGAGCCAAAAGGCATTGCCGTGACGGTTGTTTCCCCGGGCTTTGTCGATACGCCCCTGACGCAAAAAAACGATTTCGCCATGCCGGGCAGGGTGACCGTCGACGAGGCGGTGAAGGCGATCCGTATCGGGCTGGCGGCTGGGAAAATGCACATCGCGTTTCCGTCCGGGTTTGGCTTCATTTTGCGGCTGCTCTCCGGGCTGCCTGCGTTTCTACAGCGCACGCTGCTGCGCAGGATGGTGCGTTCATGAACATTGCAATTATCGGCAGCGGCATTGCCGGACTGACCTGCGCCTGGCGCCTGGCCGGGCATCATCAGGTGACCCTGTTTGAAGCGGGATCCACACCGGGCGGCCATACCGCAACGGTTGACGTGACGACGCCCCAGGGCACATACGCGATCGATACCGGTTTTATCGTCTACAACGACCGCACCTATCCGCGCTTTATGGGCCTGCTCAGCGAGCTGGGCATCAGCGGGCATAAAACGCAGATGAGCTTTTCGGTACACAACCCCGAAACGGGGCTGGAGTACAACGGTCACACCCTGACGTCGCTGTTTGCCCAGCGTCGCAACCTGGTGAATCCGGCGTTCTGGCGTCTGCTTGGCGAGATCGTCCGCTTCAATCGTCTGGCAAAACAGGCGCTGGACGGGGAGGTGGACCCGAACGCCACGCTGCAGACGTTTCTGGACCAGCACGGCTTTACGCCGTTTTTTGCGCGCCACTATATTTTGCCGATGGGAGCCGCCATCTGGTCATCCTCGCTGCAGGAGATGAAGCGCTTCCCGCTGCCGCTTTTCTTACGTTTCTTCCAGAATCACGGGCTGCTGGATATCACCCATCGCCCGCAGTGGTACGTGGTGCCGGGCGGCTCGCGAGAGTATATCCGCGCGATGCTGGACAAATTAGGCGATCGGCTGACGCTGCATCTCAATTCACCGGTGCAGCGGGTGAGCCGCCACGAGGACGGGGTTACGCTTCAGCTTGAAAACGGCAGCCATACTTTCGATCGGGTGATTTTTGCCTGCCACTCCGCCAGTGCTCTGGCGATGCTTGACGATCCCACCTCCGCAGAGCGCGAGGTGCTGGGCGATATTGGCTGGCAGCGCAACGAGGTGGTGTTGCACAGCGACTCGCGCTGGCTGCCGGTGCGGCCGCGGGCGTGGGCGAGCTGGAACTACCGCCTGAGCGCGCAGGAGCAGGCCAGCGCCTGTGTTACCTACAACATGAACATTCTGCAGGGGCTGCCTGCGGGCAGTCCGCTGTTCTGCGTCACCCTGAACCCTGACGCACCGGTAGATGAACGCTTCGTTCTGCAACGCTTCGTTTATGAACATCCGCTGTTTAACCCGCAAAGCTGGCGGGCGCAGGCGCGGCGCGGCGAGATCAACGGTCATAACCGGAGCTGGTACTGCGGGGCCTACTGGTACAACGGTTTTCATGAGGATGGCGTGCGCAGCGCGCTGGACGTGGTCAATGCGATAGCGGCCGGAGAGGGGAAGTGAGATGAACAGCTGCCTCTACCACGGCGTATTACGCCACCGCCGCCTCCAGCCGAAAAACCACGAATTCAGCTACAGCGTCTTTATGGCCTGGCTGGATCTCGATGAACTGCCGCTGCTGCCGTCCGTCGGCGTACGGCACAATCGCTTTGCCGCCGCCTCGTTCCACGACGCGGACTATCCGCTCGGCACGCCGCTTAAGGAGAACGTGCTCAGCAGGCTGGAGAGCCTGACCGGAGAACGTCCGGACGGGCGGGTCATGCTCCTGACGCAGCTGCGCTATTTCGGCTTTCATTTCAATCCGGTCAACTTTTACTACTGCTATGACGAGAAGGAGACGCTGCGCTGGGTGCTGGCGGAGGTCCGAAACACGCCGTGGAATGAACGTCATTACTATGCCGTCAACGGACAGAATGCACAGCCCATGGAAAAAGCGTTTCACGTTTCCCCCTTCAATCCAATGGACATGATCTACCACTGGCGCTTTAACGACCCGGATAACACACTGCATATGCACATTGAAAATCATCAGGAAGCGAAGGTCTTTGACGCCACGCTGGCGCTGCGCCGGGAGCCTTTGACGCGCCCCGCGCTGCGTGGGCTTTTGGTGCGTATCCCGCTCATGACCCTGAAAACTGTTTTTGCCATTTACTGGCAGGCGCTGCGGCTCTGGCTCAAGCGCGTGCCGCTGTATAACCACCCCGTCAGCAGGAGTGAACGCTCATGACCGATCCCGTCTTTGCGTTAGAACCCGATATCCCGCGCAACGTGCGCATCGCGCGCTGGCTGCTTTTTCGTCTGTTAAGCGGTATCCGCGGCGGCTCGCTCACCCTGCGTGAAGGGGCGCAGACCTTCCATTTTGGCGAGACATCCTCCGCGCTGCACGCCGACGTACAAATCCTCACGCCCGGCGTTTACTGGCGAGTTTTAACGGGCGGTAGCCTTGCTGCCGCAGAAGCCTGGATGGACGGTGAATGGGAAACCATGCACCTTACGCCGCTTCTGGAACTGCTGGCGCTCAACGGCGAGGTGCTTGGCCGTCTGGAAAACGGGTTCCGCCTGTTCGGCAGGCCGCTGGAGCGTCTGCGCCACTGGACGCGGCGTAACTCCCGCGCGCAGGCGCGTGAAAATATTGCCGCTCACTACGATCTGGGCAATACCTTCTATGCCCATTTTCTGGATAAAGAGCTGCTCTATTCCAGCGCCTTGTTTACGGAGGACGAGCAGGATCTGACGGCGGCCCAGCAGGCCAAAATGGCGCGCCTGTGTGACCAGTTAATGCTAGAACCGAATGACCACCTGCTGGAAATCGGTACCGGCTGGGGCGCGATGGCGGAATACGCGGCCCGTCATTATGGCTGTCGGGTGACTACCACCACGCTGTCGCGGGAGCAATACGTCTGGGCGACCGAGCGAATTGCGCGCGCCGGACTGCAGGATCGGGTCGAGGTGCTGCTCTGCGACTATCGCGACCTCACCGGACAGTACGACAAGCTGGTCTCGATAGAGATGATTGAAGCCGTCGGTCAGCGCTATCTGCCCACGTTCTTCCGTACCTGCCAGGCGCGGCTGCGCCCGGGAGGACGGATGGCGATTCAGGCCATCACGATTCAGGACCAGCGCTATCGCGACTACAGCAAAAGCGTCGATTTTATCCAGCGCTACATCTTCCCCGGCGGCTTCCTGCCGAGCATCACCGCGATGAACGAGCTGATGACGCGCCACACCGATTTCGTGGTGCGCAATCTGTTCGACATGGGGCCGGACTACGCCCGCACGCTGGCGCACTGGCGGCAGCGCTTTGTCCACGCCTGGCAGGAGATTGAAAAGCTCGGCTTTGATGAGCGGTTTCGCCGCATGTGGCTGTACTACTTTGGCTACTGCGAAGCCGGGTTTAACGCCCGCACCATCAGCGTGGTGCAGCTGACCGCCGAGCGCGTATGAAACGATATCTTCAGGTCTTTCTGCTGGCTGTCGCGTTCGATCTTTACTGGACGCTGGTGGTGCTCTTTCGCGAAAAGGGCCTGATTATCTGGCTCGCGCTGGCGATCCTGGCGTGCCTGCTCTTGCCGTCTGTATATCGTTTTTACGCCATCGGGCTGGCCGCGGCGGGCAGTTTGCTGGATACGCTCTGGGCGCTGACGGGACTGATAGCCTTCACGGGCGAGTCTCTGATGCCGCTATGGATGGTGGCATTGTGGCTGATGTTCGCCACCGTCTGGACGCAGCTGACGCGCACCACCACGTTGCCCGGCTGGCTGCTGACCCTGCTGGCCGCCGTGGGAGGCCCGGTGGCGTACCTGATTGGCGAGCGGCTGGATGCCATCACGTTTCTGGAGCCGACCTTTATCGTCGTCAGCTGGATGGCACCGGGTTGGCTGGTGTTGATGCTGTTTTTCCACCTGCTGATGGGGAGACAAAAATGAGAGCTGCGATTTTGCTGCTTTGGCTGATCGCCATGTCTGCGGCCCAGGCCGCCGACTGGCTGGCGTGGCGTAAGGTGGGCGATGCCACGCTCACCTGGGGGCCGTTCACCGTCTACACCTCCCAGCTGCGTACGCCGGATGGGCGTTACGGTCGGGAGAACCAGGATCAGGCGCTGATAATTACCTATGCGCGCGACATCGATCGCGATGAGCTGGTCGAGGCAACCCGCGACCAGTGGCAGGCGCAGGGGATCCTGGCGCAGGAACCGCAAAGCGAAGCCTGGCTGCGGATGCTCCGGTCGCTGTGGCCCGATGTCCGACAGGGCTCACAGCTGGCGTTTGTTCTCAACGATAAGCAGGGGCAGTTCTGGTATCGCGACCCGACCCTTCAGAAAACCTTTATTCCCCTGGGACCACGCCAGTCAGAAGCGTTCAGCACCCGCTTTCTGGCCATCTGGCTCGATCCCCGCACGCAATACCCTGAACTGCGTCAGCAGTTAATCGGAGGCCAAAAATGAAACGTTTCCTGATGATGGCGCTGGCATTGACGATGCTTCTGGCGGGCTGTAGCACGGAGGTGACCGAGTACCGCCAGCAGCAGCCGCGGCTGGATATCTTCCACTACTTCCAGGGTAAAACTGAAGCGTGGGGGATGGTGCAGGATCGCAGCGGCAAGCAGATCCGTCGCTTTCACGTTGAGATTGCCGGGGATGTGATTGGCGATACGCTGACGCTCAACGAGCACTTCGTTTATGACGACGGTGAGAAGCAGCAGCGGGTCTGGCATATCCGGCGCCTGGGGAACGATCGCTATGAGGGCACGGCGGGGGATATTGAAGGGCTAGCAACGGGGCAGGCCGCAGGCAACGCGTTCAACTGGCATTACAGCATGAACGTGAAGGCCAACGGGAGCACGTGGCTACTGAACTTTGACGACTGGATGTACCTGCAGGATGAGAACCATCTGTTTAATAAAACCGAGATGAAGAAACTGGGCGTCACCGTCGCCACGGTAACGCTGTTCTTTACCCGTAAGACATGAGTCTAGTCGCGGGTGCTGTGAATTTTACTGCTCGAGTAGATGAACCAGAGAGCAATACCCAGGCAGACTACCGCCCCCAGACGGCTCGGCGAAAAGGGAATAGCGGCATTACCCAGCCAGCCAAAGTTATCAATCAACATGCTCATGGCGAGCTGGCCGAATATGACCGCCACCGTGGCGACGGCGGTGCCGATGCGCTGCACCGCCACGACCATAATCACAATATAAGGCACGCCAAACATTGCCCCGAGAAGCTGCCATTTCGGCACGTCCAGCAGGCTGACGGCCTGCTTAGGCTCAAAGAAGAAAATCAGCAGGGCGGTCACCAGCGCGCCGACGGAAAAGGTCAGAAACGCGCTTTTGAATACGCCCACGCTGCTGCCGAGCTGGCCGTTAATGGCGGCCTGAATGCTCAGCGTCGCGCCGCCGCAGACGGCCAGAAGAATCATAATCAGTGTCATACGTTACCCCTGTGCGACCAGAACCAGTGCCGCAATAATGAACCCCAGTGCAATAATGCGCTTTGCGTTTATCTTCCTGTGCGGCGAACCCAGCAGACCATAGTGGTCAATGATCAGGCTTTTAAAGACCTGGCCGGCCAGAATGCCAATCATGGTCATGGCGATGCCGATGGTGGGTGTCGCCACGGTCAGGATGACCACGTATACCGGACCGAGCACGCCGCCGAGCAGCTGCCAGCCGGGCTGTGCGAAAAACGACGGGCTGTTGCGCGGGCTGAAAAACAGCATCAGCAGAAACGTCAGCGCGGCGCCGACGCCAAAAATGCTGAACGTCGCCCATAAATCCCCGACCTTTCCCCCCAGCGGTCCCAGCAGGCCCGCCTCGACGGAGAGGCCCATCCCGCCAGCAATCACCAGTAAAATCAAAACCAACTGCATTCTTCTTCCTCCGTTTTCAGGCGAAGAAGATTACGTGGGTTGTCCAGTGAGAAAAATGCCATAATGGTGGAAACACCTTTGCGAGAAATGCATTAATGGTTGACGCCAGCAATATCAACATTCGCACGCTGCTGATCTTCATCGACGTGTATGAAGCGCAGAATTTCTCAGTCGTGGCGCGGCGGCAGGGCATTTCGGCCTCGCAGATATCGCGCGTGATCCACCAGCTTGAGGATGCGCTCGGGCAGCAGCTTTTCTATCGCAATACGCGGGCCGTCATTCCCACGGAAAGCGGTCATCTGTTTATCCGCTACGCCCGGTCAATGGCGGAAAACCTGGAAGAGGCGCGACGGGAGCTGGACGCGCGTGCGGTGGAACCGTCCGGTGCGATCCGCATTAACGGACCGGTGTTTTTCGGCCAGAAGCACATTGCGCCCGGCCTTCCCGGCCTGTCGGAACGCTATCCCCGCCTGAACGTAGAGCTGACGCTGACCGATGATTTTATCGACCCGCACCGCGATGCCGCCGACGTGATCTTCCGGATTGGCGTGCTAACGGACTCATCTTTTCACGCGCGGGTGTTCGGGCAGCAGGTGTATCATCTGGCCGCGTCGCCAGATTACGTGCGTAGACACGGTGCGCCTGAAGGACCGGACGATCTTAACCACCATCACTGTCTGGTCTATCGCGGATCGTCAGGGCCCAACCGCTGGCTGTTGCGCAGTGCAGGCGAGGCGTGGAGACACTATCCCGTAACGCCATTGATGACCTCGAATAATGCGGAAGCGCTGCTGGCTGCGGCGCTTGGCGGGATGGGGATCGTGCTGTTCCCGGACTGGCTGGTGAGCGAGCAGCTCCAGCGCGGTGAGCTGATTCCGCTCCTGCCCGCGCTGGAGTGCGCCATCAATACGGAACAGCAGGCGATCGCGGCGATCTACCCTGATGCCCGACATCCGCCCCTGAACGTCAGGGCGGTAATTGATTATTACGTTGAGCGTTTTGGTACGCCGCTTTACTGGCAAACGTAAGGGATTACGCGCCAAGCTCTTTGCGGATAATCTCTGCGCCAGCGCTGAGTGCTCTCAGCTTGCCGTTAGCAACCTGACGGGAGAGGGGAGCCATGCCGCAGTTGGTTGACGGATAAAGCTTGTCCGCATCGACAAACTGCAGCGCTTTACGCAGCGTATCGGCCACTTCCTCCGGCGTTTCAACCGTGTTGGTTGCTACGTCAATCGCGCCAACCATCACTTTTTTGCCTCGGATCAGCTCAAGCAGATCCATCGGCACGCGGGAGTTGTGGCACTCCAGGGAGATGATGTCGATGTTAGAGGTCTGCAGCTTAGGGAAGGCCTCTTCGTACTGGCGCCACTCGGATCCGAGCGTCTTTTTCCAGTCGGTATTGGCCTTGATGCCGTAGCCGTAGCAAATGTGTACCGCGGTCTCGCACTTCAGCCCTTCAATGGCGCGTTCCAGCGCGGCGATGCCCCAGTCGTTGACCTCGTCAAAAAAGACGTTAAACGCCGGTTCGTCGAACTGGATAATATCCACGCCCGCGGCCTCTAACTCACGCGCTTCCTGGTTGAGGATTTTGGCGAATTCCCAGGCCAGCTTTTCGCGGCTTTTATAGTGCGCGTCGTAGAGGGTGTCGATCATGGTCATCGGCCCCGGCAGGGCCCATTTGATCGGCTTGTCCGTAAGCTGGCGCAGGTACCTGGCATCGTCGACGAAGACCGGTTTCTGGCGCGCAACCGCAGAAACTACGGTCGGCACGCTGGCGTCATAACGGTTACGAATGCGCACCGTCTGGCGGTTCTCAAAATCAACGCCGCTCAGGTGTTCAATAAAGGTGGTGACGAAGTGCTGGCGGGTCTGTTCCCCGTCGCTGACGATATCGATTCCCGCACGGATCTGCTCATCCAGAGACAGGCGCAGCGCATCCTGCTTGCCCGCCAGCAGTTCCTGATCCTGTAATTTCCAGGGTGACCACAGCGTTTCAGGTTGCGCAAGCCAGGTCGGCTTTGGCAGGCTGCCAGCGGTAGAAGTCGGGAGCAATGTTTTCATAATAAAAGACCTTTTTTAAAGTATTAAAGCGTGTAGTTATCAGACCACTGCTCAAGAATGTGTTTGTAAGGCTTAATAAAGTATTCTTCGGTAAACCGACCCTGTTCAATCGCCAAACGGCTTCGCTCTTCCCGGTCATACACAATTTTGGTTAAGGAGTGATCCTGCTGGTTCAGATCCGGTCGGTAGCACAGCCCGGCCGCCGAGTTGGCGTTATAAATCTCCGGGCGATAGATCTTCTGGAACGTCTCCATCGTGCTGATGGTGGCAATCAGTTCGAGATCGGAGTAATCACTCAGCAAATCCCCGGTGAAGAAGAAGGCGAACGGCGCCACGCTGTGTTCCGGCATAAAGTAGCGGACGCTCAGGCCCATCTTCGCGAAGTACTGCTCCGTTAGCGATTCGCCGTCCGGCTGATACTCAACGCCCAGCACGGGGTGCTGGTTGCCGGTGCGGCGATAGGTATCTTTGCTGGAGACGCTCAGGCAAATCACCGGTCCTTTTGTGAAGTTCTCTTTGTATTCCTGTGAACTCACAAAATGGCGGAAAATATTACCGTGCAGTTCGCCAAACTTTTCCGGGATGCTGAAGTGCTGCTGGTTCTTGTTGTGCTCCAGCAGCAGGACGCTGAAATCATAATCCCGCACGTAAGACGAGAAGTTATTCCCGACGATGCCAGGGATGCGCAGGTTGTTTTTCTTGTCGACAATAGTGGTTTGCAGTATCTCAATAGCCGGGAACGGCTTTTCCGCGCCAATGTTCAAATCGACAGAGATGATTTCAAGCTCAACCGCATAGCGATCGGCGTTTGGGTTATCCCAGCGCGCCAGAGCGTTGAAGCGGTTGTTTATCATCACCAGCGTATTGCGCAGGTTTTCCTGACGTTTTTCCCCGCGCGCCAGGTTGGCAAAGTTGGTGGTCGTACGCGTATTTTCAGACGGGTTGTAATTCTCATCGAAGCAACTGCGCTTAAGGGTATATGTGAAAGCTTTGCTCATTGTGGTTATGCATCCTAAGTTCATGTTGCTAAGAAGTTACCAATGCATAATTTATGCCTGAGCCCGCGGCGCAGGGGAAGTGACTTAATTTCACTGCAACATGAGGGAAGTTCATGATGTTGATCACAAATTCCCACGACTCCCGTTTAGTGCCAGTTTTTTTGCTAAGCAGACGGCTTCTTGCCTGCCGATGTAGGGACCATAGTTGTCAATTACGCGGTAGCCATTTCGCTCATAGAATTTCACCGCACGAGCATTAACGTGTCGGGTTTCTAGCCAGATTTCGCTATAACCTAAACGCTGTGCCGACGCTTCAAGAAAAGCCAGTAAAACCTTACCAATACCCGGCTCGCTCCTGTCGGAATACATGCGTTTCAGCTCGGCAACCTGTTCGGAAAGTGGTCGTAGTGCGGCACATCCAACGGCATCACCTGTTTCATTCCTGGCGACCAACCACAGGGCGCGTTCGGCCATCATCGAGTCGACGTTAAAATGACGCGTACCGCCATCCCCGGTAATGTTCGCCAGTTCTGATGATAATTTTTCAATCAGACTCAGGGATTCAGAAGAGTGCAGGTCGGCTTTTTGAATCGTTATCATTGGAGTGTTCCATTGTGTTTTATTTTGCAGGCGTCAAATTATCAGACGGTTAAGGTGAACCGTCCTATGTTTTACTTATGTTTCGGCACGCCCTTAATGACGCTATAATCCCCAAAATTTCCAACCGGTTTAGAAACAATCATGACAAAACTCACCTTACAAGAGCAGATGCTGAAAGCGGGCCTGGTCAGCAGCAAGAAAGCGGCGAAAGTGCAGCGCACGGCAAAGAAATCACGCGTTCAGGCGCGTGAGGCTCGGGAAGCGGTAGAAGAGAACAAGAAGGCGCAGATCGAGCGTGACAAGCTGCTGAGCGAGCAGCAGAAGCAGGCCGTGATGGCGAAAGAGTTTAAGGCGCAGGTGAAGCAGCTGATTGAGATGAATCGCATCACCGTGGCGAAAGGCAACATCACCTTTAATTTCACCGACGGTAATCTGATCAAAAAAATCGACGTCGACAAGCAAACCCAGGCTCAGCTGATCAACGGTCGTCTGGCGATTGCCCGTCTGGTGATTAACGCCAGCGGCGACTGCGAATACGCAATTATCCCGGCGGTGGTGGCCGATAAAATTGCCCAGCGCGATGCCGACAGCATCGTGTTAAACAGCGCGCTCAGCCAGGAAGAGCAGGACGAAGACGATCCGTACGCGGACTTCAAAATCCCTGACGATTTGATGTGGTAAAACGCGTTCAGAACGGGGCGGCGTGACGGGCGTTAACCGGCTCTCCGCTCACGGGATGAATAAAATTCAGCTCGCTGGCATGCAGCATCAGCCGGGGCGTTCCTTCAGCGCCCGGTACGTCAAGACCACCATACAGATCGCAGCCCAGAATCGGGTGCCCCAGCCGCTGGCAGTGAATACGCAGCTGATGGGTTCGCCCGGTCTCCGGAGTAAGTTCAACCCGCGTTAACGGCAGTCCCGTCTCCTGATAAAACCGTTCCATCACCCGGTAGCGGGAGCGGGCGGGTTTCCCGGTGATGGCGCAGATCGACATCAGCGGGAACAGCGCCGGGTCTTTGGCAATCGGCGCATCGATTACACCTTCGTCATTTTCCACATGTCCGCAAAGCAGGGCGCTGTAGACTTTCTCCACGCTACGCTGGCTGAACTGCTGGCACAGTGCCGCGTTGATGGCCTTATTGCGCGCAACCACCATCAGCCCGGACGTGCCGAAGTCCAGGCGGTGTACCAGCGTGCAGCCGGGGAAGGTCTGGACCAGACGATAGTGAACGGAATCAAGGTTTTGCGGGTTTTTGCCCGAGAGGCTGAGCAGGCCGGAAGGCTTATCGATCAGCAGCAGATGTTCATCCTGCCAGAGGATCTGAATGTCATCGTGACACGGTGGGGCAATAAAAGAATCAATGATCGCAGACATCAGGCCGCCCGGCTGGAGAGTGGGAGCGGATGATAACGAAATGCGGGAGAAAAGAAAAACCCTCCCACCGGGCGGTGAGAGGGTGAAGTCTTACGCTGCAACCAGGCTGTCGATAGCGGCTTTCGCGTCGGTCTGCGCTTTGGTCGCCACTTCAGGACCGTAGGCGATGCCTTCTGCGAACACGAAGTTCACGTCAGTGATGCCGATGAAGCCCAGGAACAGGCTCAGGTACGGCGCAACCAGGTCGGTTGGGGTGTCTTTATGAATGCCGCCACGGCTGGTCAGTACGATCGCACGTTTGCCTTTCACCAGACCTTCAGGGCCATTCTCAGTGTAACGGAAGGTTACGCCAGCGCGTGCTACCAGGTCGAAGTAGTTCTTCAGCTGGGTAGGGATGTTGAAGTTGTACATTGGGGCGTTGATGACGATAACGTCGTGCGCCTGCAGCTCGGCAATCAGCTCGTCAGAGAGCGCCAGGGCTTCCTGCTGACGTGGGCTCAGCGGCGCATCGCTTGGGCGCAGCGCGCCAACCAGCTCGCCATCCAGCACAGGAATTGGGTTTGCAGCCAGGTCACGCACGGTGATTTCGTCAGCAGAATGCTGTTCACGCCACTGTTCAACGAAGTAATCAGACAGCTGACCAGACTGAGAGTACCCTGCCAGAATACTGGATTTCAAAACTAATACTTTGCTCATGGGTGATTCCTGTTTTTGCATTTGATTGAAGGGGGTTGCCCCGTTGCTTGTTGACACTCTATTCACAATCCTGCCATAGAGATAGCGCAATATATCGAAGCCTATGTTCGAATTTTTTGAATAAGGCGCGAAAGGCGTCAGTGTGGTACTCTATAGCAATCATTAAAAAGAGAATTTATCAGGGCGTGTACTGCCCTTTAACACTATGACAGAACAACAAAAATTCACCTTCCCGATGCTCCTGCAACTGCTCGATTCTCTGATGCTGCGCGACAAACAGCGTTTCGCCCGCCGTCTGCACGGCGTTAAGAAGGTTAAAAATCCTGATGCTCAGCAGGCCATTTACCAGGAGATGGCGAAAGAGATTGAACAGGCGGCAGGGAAAGTCTTGCTGCGCGAAGCCGCGCGCCCGGCGATTACCTACCCGGAAAACCTGCCCGTCAGCCAGAAAAAACAGGACATCCTTGAGGCCGTCCGCGACCACCAGGTGGTGATTGTCGCGGGTGAAACCGGTTCGGGGAAAACCACCCAGCTGCCGAAAATCTGTATGGAGCTGGGCCGCGGGATCAAAGGCCTGATTGGCCACACCCAGCCGCGTCGTCTGGCGGCGCGCACCGTTGCCAACCGTATTGCCGAAGAGCTGCAGACGGAGCCGGGCGGCTGCATCGGCTACAAGGTCCGTTTCAGCGACCACGTTAGCGATAACACCATGGTCAAGCTGATGACCGACGGTATTCTGCTGGCGGAAATCCAGCAGGATCGCCTGCTGATGCAGTACGACACCATCATCATTGACGAAGCGCACGAGCGCAGCCTGAACATCGATTTCCTGCTCGGCTACCTGAAAGAGCTGCTGCCGCGCCGCCCGGATCTGAAAATCATCATCACCTCCGCGACCATCGATCCGGAGCGCTTCTCGAAGCACTTCAACAATGCGCCGATCGTCGAGGTGTCAGGACGCACGTACCCCGTGGAAGTGCGCTATCGCCCGATTGTGGAAGAGGCGGATGATACCGAGCGCGACCAGCTGCAGGCCATTTTTGATGCCGTTGACGAGCTGGGTAACGAAAGCGCGGGCGACATTCTGATCTTCATGAGCGGCGAGCGCGAAATCCGCGACACCGCCGATGCGCTCAGCAAGCGCGACCTGCGCCATACCGAGATCCTGCCGCTGTACGCCCGTCTGTCCAACAGCGAGCAGAACCGCGTCTTCCAGCCGCACGGCGGGCGACGTATCGTTCTGGCGACCAACGTGGCGGAAACCTCGCTGACCGTGCCGGGGATTAAATACGTTATCGACCCGGGCACGGCCCGCATCAGCCGCTACAGCTACCGCACGAAGGTCCAGCGGCTGCCGATTGAGCCGGTCTCCCAGGCATCCGCTAACCAGCGTAAGGGCCGCTGCGGCCGCGTGTCGGAAGGGATCTGTATTCGTCTCTATTCCGAAGACGATTTCCTGTCGCGCCCGGAATTCACCGACCCGGAAATTCTGCGCACCAACCTGGCGTCCGTTATCCTGCAGATGACCGCCCTGGGGCTGGGCGACATCGCGGCGTTTCCGTTCGTCGAAGCGCCGGACAAACGCAACATTCAGGACGGCGTGCGTCTGCTGGAAGAGCTCGGGGCGATTACCACCGACGAGCAGGCGACGGTTTATAAGCTGACGCCGCTGGGCCGCCAGCTCAGCCAGCTCCCGGTCGACCCGCGTCTGGCGCGCATGGTTCTGGAAGCGCAAAAGCACGGCTGCGTGCGCGAGGCGATGATCATCACCTCTGCTCTCTCCATTCAGGACCCGCGCGAGCGTCCGATGGACAAACAGCAGGCGTCGGACGAAAAGCACCGCCGCTTCCACGACAAAGAGTCCGATTTCCTCGCCTTCGTGAACCTGTGGAACTACCTCGGCGAGCAGCAGAAAGCGCTCTCCTCGAACCAGTTCCGCCGCCAGTGCCGCGTGGATTTCCTCAACTACCTGCGCGTGCGCGAGTGGCAGGATATCTACACCCAGCTGCGCCAGGTGGTGAAAGAGCTGGGCATTCCGGTGAACAGCGAACCGGCGGAGTACCGCGAAATCCATATCGCGCTGCTGACCGGCCTGCTGTCCCACATTGGAATGAAGGACGCCGAGAAGCAGGAGTATACCGGCGCGCGCAACGCCCGTTTCGCCATCTTCCCGGGTTCCGGCCTTTTCAAGAAGCCGCCGAAGTGGACCATGGTCGCGGAGCTGGTGGAAACCAGCCGCCTGTGGGGACGCATTGCGGCCCGTATCGATCCGGAATGGGTGGAGCCGGTGGCGCAGCATCTGCTTAAGCGCTCGTACAGTGAACCGCACTGGGAGCGCGCGCAGGGCGCGGTGATGGCGACCGAGAAAGTGACCGTTTACGGCCTGCCGGTGGTCGCCGCGCGTAAGGTCAACTACAGCCAGATCGATCCGGCCCTGTGCCGCGAGCTGTTTATCCGCCACGCGCTGGTGGAGGGTGACTGGCAGACGCGGCACGCCTTCTTCCGTGAAAACCTGAAGCTGCGCGCCGAAGTGGAAGAGCTGGAGCATAAATCGCGCCGCCGCGACATCCTGGTGGATGATGAAGCGCTGTTCGAGTTTTACGACCAGCGCATCAGCCACGATGTTATCTCTGCCCGCCACTTCGACAGCTGGTGGAAGAAGGCCAGCAAAGAGACGCCGGACCTGCTCAACTTTGAAAAGAGCATGCTGATTAAAGAGGGAGCGGAGTCGGTCAGCAAGCTCGACTACCCGAACTTCTGGCATCAGGGCAACCTCAAGCTGCGTCTGACCTATCAGTTTGAGCCAGGGGCAGACGCGGACGGCGTGACCGTCCACATTCCGCTGCCGCTGTTAAACCAGGTGGACGAGAGCGGGTTCGAGTGGCAAATCCCCGGCCTGCGCCGCGAGCTGGTGATTGCGCTGATCAAATCCCTGCCGAAACCGGTGCGCCGCAACTTTGTGCCTGCGCCAAACTACGCGGAAGCGTTTTTGGGCCGCGTCACGCCGCTGGAGCTGCCGCTGCTGGACGCGCTGGAGCGTGAATTCCGCCGCATGACTGGGACGACCATCGACCGCGACGACTGGAACTGGGATCAGGTGCCCGATCACCTGAAAATCACCTTCCGCGTGGTGGACGATAAAAACAAAAAGCTGCTGGAAGGGCGTTCGCTGAGCGAGCTGAAAGAGGCGCTGAAAGGCAAAGTCCAGGAGACGCTCTCTGCGGTGGCCGACGACGGCATCGAGCAGAGCGGGCTGCATATCTGGAGCTTTGGCCAGCTTCCGGAAAGCTACGAGCAGAAGCGCGGCAATTATAAGGTGAAAGCCTGGCCTGCGCTGGTGGACGAGCGCGACAGCGTGGCGATCAAACTGTTTGATAACCCGCAGGAACAGCAGCAGATGATGTGGCGCGGGCTGCGTCGCCTGCTGCTGCTCAACATCCCGTCGCCGATCAAGTATCTGCACGAGAAGCTGCCGAACAAGGCCAAGCTGGGGCTCTACTTTAACCCGTACGGCAAGGTGCTGGATCTGATTGACGACTGCATCTCCTGCGGCGTGGACAAACTGATCCACGAGGCGGGCGGCCCGGTCTGGACGGAAGAGGGCTTTGCCCAGCTGCATGAAAAGGTGCGTGCGGAGCTGAACGACACCGTGGTGGAGATTGCCAAACAGGTCGAGCAGATCCTCACCACCGTGTTCAATATCAACAAGCGCCTGAAGGGGCGCGTGGATATGACCATGGCGCTGGGGCTGTCGGATGTTAAAGCGCAGATGGCGGGACTGGTGTACCGTGGCTTTGTGACCGGCAACGGCTTCAATCGTCTCGGCGATACGCTGCGCTATCTGCAGGCGATTGAAAAACGGCTGGAGAAGATGGCCATCGATCCGCACCGCGATCGCGCGCAGATGCTGAAAGTGGAGAGCGTCCAGCAGGCGTGGCAGCAGTGGCTCAACAAACTGCCGCCTGCCCGCCGCGACGATGAAGACGTGCAGGCGATCCGCTGGATGATCGAGGAGCTGCGCGTCAGCTTCTTTGCCCAGCAGCTCGGTACGCCGTATCCGATTTCGGATAAGCGTATTCTGCAGGCGATGGAGCAGATTTCCGGTTAAACCCTTGCCGGGTTTTCTCCCTCTCCCTGTGGGAGAGGGTCGGGGTGAGGGCATCAGCCCGCACAATTTTCACCCGTTCACAATCGCCAGCGTAAACCCATCCCATCCCTTAACCCCCACCGTTTGCAGCGCGGTGGCGGTTAAACGCGGATTATCCCCTATCATCTCAATAAAACGCCGCACCCCCAGCACGCGCGCGTCGTCGCTTTCCCCGTTGATTACCTCGCCGTCACGCACCACATTATCGCCGATAATTACCGTGCCGGGGCGGGAGTAGTGCAGCGCCCACTCCAGATAGCCGGGATTGTTTGGCTTATCGGCATCAATAAAGATCAGGTCGAACGGCGGAACCTCGCCGAAATTCTCCAGCGAGCTCAGGGCCGGGCCTTCAATTAATTCAATGCGTTCGTCTAGCCCCGCGAGGTGAATATTCTGGCGGGCAACCCCGGCATGCGTCGGATCGGCCTCAAGCGTAATCAGCTTACCGTCCGGCGGCAGCGCGCGCGCCATCCAGATTGAGCTGTAGGCACCCAGCGTCCCAATCTCAAGAATACGTCTTGCCTGCGTCATGCGCACGAACAGCGCCAGCAGCTGCCCCTGATTGGCCGCTACGTCGTGCTCGGGGAGCCCGGCGCGTTTGTTGTTTTCCAGAACCAGATTCAGTACGTCATCGTCAGAGATAAGAGAAGAAATCATGTAATTATCTACGGCAGACCATTTTTGTTGCATAGATTGACTCCTTGGGTTTTCTCCCTCTCCGTGTGGGAGAGGGCCGGGGTGATGGCATCAGCGCCCAAACCGGGTTTACGCGCTATTCCAGCCGCCGCCCAGCGCTTTATACAAATCAATCTGCGCCAGCAGCAGGTTGTTTTTCACCTGCACGACGCTGGTCTGAACCGAGTACAGCGTGCGCTGGGCGTCCAGCACGTCAAGATACGAGGAGTAGCCGTTGCGATTGCGGTTCTGCGCAATGCGCAGCGTCTCCTGGGCCACCTCCTGCTGGGCAAGCAGCTCCGTCAGCTGTTCCTGATAGCGACTTATCGCATCAAGGCTGTTGTTCACTTCGGCAAACGCGTTACGCACGGTTTTTTCATAGGCGTAGAGCACCTGGTTACGCTGGGACTGAGAAATATCCACCTGCGCATTCAGCGCCTGGCGGTTCAGCAGCGGGGCGAGAATACTGCCCCCGACGCTCCAGAGCTGAAGCGGGTTGTCCAGCAGGCCGGAAAGAGTGCGATCCTGAACCGATCCGCTGGCGGTCAGGTTGATCGACGGCAGCAGGCTGGCGCGCGACGCCGCGAGCGAGGCATCCGCCGCCACCAGCTGGCGTTCGGCCTGGACGATATCCGGCCTGCGGTTCAGGAGCGCAGAAGGCAGCTGCGACGGCAGCGTCAGCGGCGTCAGCGTCTCATAGCGTTCACTGCGCGCCACCTCGCCGGGATTGCTTCCCAGCAGCAGGCTGAGGGCATTCTCCTGCTGCGCAATCTGGTGCTGCAGCACGGGCACCTGCGCCCGCGTTGAGCGCAGTTCGGAATCCGACTGCATTAGCTCCAGGCGCGAGCTGTAGCCCGTCTCAAACTGACGTTTCGCGAGGTTAAACGCCTCTTCGCGTGATTTCAGGGTGGATTCGGTCACGCGCAGCTGTTCGTCAAGCGAGAGCAGGGTGACATACCCTGATGCAACGGAAGACGCGACGGTCAAATCCGCGGCGGCAGCGGCGGCTTTTTGCGCCGCCAGCGAAGCCTCGGCGGCATTGGCCGTGCTGCGGTTGACGCCCCAGATATCCACGTCATAGCTCGCCGTCAGGCTACCTCTGTACAGCGTGCCGTAGACCGGCAGTCCGGTCGCGGCGGACTGCGAACGGGCGCGCGTCCCGGTTACGCCCGCGTCAAGCGAAGGAAACAGGCTCCCGTCAGCTGCATAGACACGCGCCTGATACTCGTTAATTCGTTCGCGGGCGATCAGCACGTCGCTGTTATTCTTAAGCGCCTGATCCACATAGCGGTTGAGGTGGTTGTCATGAAAATTGCGCCACCAGAGCTGCTCCGCCGGGCTGGCAGGGCCAGAGACGGTGCGCCACTGCGCAGGAATTTGCAGCGTCGGCTGCGCCGGTTTTACGTCGACGGACTGGCATCCGGCCAGCATGACCGCCGCCGCCAGCGCGGCAATCGGACGAAGGATCATTACTTCGCCTCCCGCGTATCAATGGTCACCTGTACCGACATGCCCGGACGCAGCAGGGCGGAGTCCTCAGGCTTACCGAGCACCTCAATACGCACCGGAATACGCTGGGCAATTTTGACAAAGTTGCCGGTGGCGTTGTCCGGCGTGATGGCGCTGAACTCCACGCCGGTCGCCGGGGAAATACTCTCCACGCGGCCCTGATACGCTTTGTTGTTCAGGGCATCTACGGTGAACTTCACCGGCTGGCCGACGCGCAGCTCTGCGAGCTGAGTCTCTTTAATATTCGCAATGACCCAGTGCTGAGGAGGCACAAGGGTGGTGAGATGGGTTCCGGCGGTCACGTACGCCCCGAGACGCACGGCGATCTGGCCGAGCTGGCCGTCGCGCGGGGCGATGATGCGGGTGTTTTGCAGGTCAATCTGCGCCAGCTCAAGCGCCGCTTTCGCGTTTTCGACATCCGCCTCCAGCGCGCCGCGGTTCACAATCACCGTCTGCAGATCCTGACGCGACATCTCAAGGGCGGCTTTCGCCTGGTCGATGTCGGCACTGCCCTGGGCGGCACTGGCCAGCGCCGCGTCGCGCTCGCGAATGGAAAGCGAGCCGTCGGACGTCAGCTCTTTCACCCGCTTTAAATCCGCCTGGCTTTTCAGGCTCTGGGCGCGGGCATTTTTCAGCGCGGCGTCATTTTTGGCGATGACGGCTTCGGCGCTTTTACGCTGCTGCAGGTTGTTATTCAGGGCGGCAATTTTCATCGCCAGCTGCGCCTCGGCCTGGTGCACGCGCTGACGGTAGATACGGTCATCAATCTGCAGCAGCAGGTCGCCTTTTTTGACCTGCTCAAAGTCCTGAACCTTCACCTCGGTGATATAGCCGTTTACCTGCGGGCTTATAAACGTCGTCTGACCGCGCACGTAGGCATTATCGGTAAACTGCGCATGACGGGTGAACGGCGGCAGCTGCCACGCGTAAAGGATCACCAGCACGCCAACAATACCGATGGCGGCGGCGGTAAAAACGGAAACAATGCGCACATTTTTGCGGGTGTTGGCCTGCTCTTTGGCGGCATCCTGCTGACTCATAAACTCTCCAGAACTCTATCAATTATTTGTTGCCGGTGGCGTTCTTCAGCGCCAGACGGGCAGTGATGCGCAGGCGCAGCAAGCGCCATAAAATCCAGACCAGCGTGGCGGCAGCGATGCTCGCCGTCAGCAGATAAGTATCGTTGTAAGCCAGAATATTCGCCTCCAGCGCGGTGACCGTTTGCAGCTGCGTTATTGCCTGGGTGCCCAGCAGCGCGCTGTCGCCAATCAGGCTTTTGTACATCTGGGTATAAAGCTGAATTCGCTCGTTGACCAGCGGGTTGAGCGTGGTGAGCTGGTCCGCCAGCAGGCTGGAGTGGTACTTCTCGCGCCAGGTCTGGAAGGTGCCGAGGATCGCGGAGCCCAGCAGGCCGCCGAGGTTCTGGCTCATGCCAAACATCACCGAGAAGCTGACCAGGTTACGCGGGTCGGCGATCACGCCGCCAATGGCGGCCAGCATGGCGGGCGCCAGGAAGAAGGCGCTGCCGAATCCCAGCAGGAACTGGCTTACCATCAGCTGATCCGGGCGGGTCAGGTTGTTGGACTGGCTGTCCAGCAGCGAGGCAACAATCATCAGCGCCAGGGAGGTAATGATTGGCCACGCCAGTTTCGTCGGCTTGATGGTGAGACAGCTGGTGACGATCCCGCAGACGATCCCGGCGAAAATAGACCACGCCAGGTGCGTCATCTGCTCGTTCTGCAAGCCCACGTACTGTAGCCAGCCGATGACGCCGGTGTTCTGCTCGGCCAGCACGATACGGATCAGCAGCATAATCAGCCCCAGGCGGACGATGCTGCCGCTCGACAGCCAGCGGGTGTTCAGCAGCGGGTTAGTGCGGTTATGTTCAAAGACGATGGCCACCACAATCAGCACCAGCGATAGCGCCAGCGACCAGCCAATCCACGGCGCTTCGAACCACCAGTCAAGGCGGCCTAACGAGAGTACGGCGCAGAGCAGGGCCATCCCGGGGGCCATTAAAAAGAAGGTGATAAAGTCTTTTTTCTCGAATACCTTGCGCCGGTCGCCCGGCGGCAGTTTTAAGGCTATCACGCAGGCCAGGGAGATCAGCGCCAGCCCCAGCTCGAAGAAATAGAGCCCGCGCCACTCGTCCAGCTGCAGCAGCTCGGTTGAAAACAGGCGCGCCAGCGGGATGGCGAGCGACGACCCGGTGATGCCAATGGTCAGCGCCTTCAGGCGGTGCTTCGCAGGCCAGGCCTGGATCTGGTAATAAATCCCCAGCGAGCTGAGCGCGGCGGCCACCATGCCGTGCGCGGCGCGAACCATCAGCGCCGAGCTGAGATCGTTAACGAACAGGTGGAAAAAGGTGACCAGCACGTACAGCACCAGAAACCCTTCCGTAAAGGCCCGCAGACCGTACTGCTGGCGGAATTTGACCAGCAGCAGGTTAATGGAGATGTTGGTCATCACATAGACCGCGGGCAGCCACGCGATTTCAGTCGACCAGGCGCCGAATGTCCCCTGCAAATTTTGCAGGTTGGCGGTCACCACCGCATTCCCCAGCGCCCCCGTCAGGCAGACCAGCAGGCCCACTACGCCGTAGGCAATGCGTTTTGGCGTACTGTGTTCGGGCGTGGAGGGCGAACCCAGCAGGGCGGGTTTCTCATGTGGCTGCCACTCGCGAGGAGCATAAGGGTCGCGTTCGGGCAGGCGCATAACGTCGTTTACCTTAGAAATGATTGAATAATTAGCGGGCTAGCGATTCTACGTCTGCCGCAAATGATAATTCAAGTGAATATGATTTACGCATGTTAATCAAATGGTGAAGGGAAATTTAAGGAAAAAGAGCGGCCCGCAGGACGGGCCGGGAACGGTCAGAGACGTTCGGGCTGCGCCTGGATGAGTGTTGCACGCTTAACGCGGCTGGCGCAGAAAATCGCGATTAAGGAAATGGTTACCGTGACGGCAAGATACCAGGCCACCGGCACCCAGTCGCCGTCGTATTTCGCCAGCAGGCCGGTCGCAATCAGCGGGGCGGTACCGCCTGCCAGCGCGGCACCCAGCTGATAGCCGAGCGTAATGCCGGTGTAGCGCACGTTTGCACTAAAAATTTCAGAGCACAGCGTGCCGAGCACCGCCGTGACAGGGGCCCACAGCACGCCAAAGGCGATGACCGTCGCGAGCACGATGCCCCAGGTTGTACCGGTATTGAGCAGCATAAACCACGGTACGATAAACAGGCCCAGCACGAAGACGCTGATTGCGTACATGCGCTGACGGCCTATTTTATCGGAGAGCAACCCCATCAGCGGGATCATAATGGTCGCTACCAGAGCTCCCAGCGTCACGGCTTCCAGCGCCTGTGATTTTTGATAGGTCAGCGTGCTGGTGGCATAGCTCACTACAAACGTAGAGAAGATGTAGAAGGGGGCGGTTTCAACCACCTTCAGACCGGCGGCGATCAGCACTTCACGCCAGTGATGCTTCAGCGTATCGCGCAGCGGGGCCTTAGCCACCTGACCGGACGCTTTGACTCTCTTAAAATCGGGCGTTTCATCAATATCCTTGCGGATCCACAGGCCGAGCAACACCAGAACCGAACTCAGCAGGAACGGGATACGCCAGCCCCAGGAGAGAAAATCCTCCTCGCTGAACAGTGTCATCAGCGAAACGATAAAGGTTGCCATCAGCATGCCGATGGTGACGCCCGCCTGAGGAATGCTGCCGAAGAAGCCTTTACGTTTTTCTGGCGCGTATTCATAGGCCAGCAGCAGCGCGCCGGCCCATTCACCGCCGATGCCCATCCCCTGAATGATGCGCATCAGGATCAGCAGAGCAGGGGCCCACAGGCCGATCATCTCATATGTGGGCAGCAGGCCAATCATAACGGTTGCACCTCCCATCAAAGAGAGGGTCAGCACGAGGGTTTTTTTACGTCCGATGCGGTCGCCAATGTGGGCGAAAAGTACCCCGCCAATGGGGCGAATAAAAAAGGTTAATGAGAAAGAGAGATACGAGAGAATGAGCCCGATCACCGGATCGACCATCGGGAAAAAGATCTTATTGAAGACCAGCGCGGCCGCCGTACCGTAGAGAAAATAGTCAAACCATTCAATGGCGCTCCCGGTAAGGCTGGCGATTAATACCTTTTTATTTTTTCGTAATACCGTCGTCGTACTTTCATGTTCTGTCATGACCTGAAACCCCGCCACGTTGATGATGAGAGAGAGGTGTCACCTGGCGCGCTTCAGGTGCAACCTGTGATGATGAAAAAGGTTGTGAAATTGTTAAGCAACTTAGGGTTGGATGTTGCTTTTGGCAAGCGCAGGGGGGATAAAACTGGTCAGATCACGGTGAAATAAGCAGCGCCGGGTGCTTTTTCATAACGCCTGAACAATACAATGTTTTGTAAGGCTGGGAATCAAAAGCATAATAGGCAGGTGCAACCCGATGATTTTTGGATGTTTCTGGTTATTTCAGAAAATGATAAATTCGGCGCTTCAACAACATGAGGAGTTCATCATGGTTCACCCCCATTTTCCCCTTCTGGCGGATGCCACGCTGGCGGCCATCAATACTGTCGGCGCATGGCTGGCGCAGGACGAACTGAGCGTGACGCGTCAGTCCCCGGAGATTGATGCGGTGATTCTGGCTGGAAACGCGGTGATCCCAACCATTGACGCGGCCTGCCGTTTTGCCGCGCAGAGAGAAGTCCCGCTACTGATTAGCGGCGGCATCGGGCATTCGACCAGCTTTTTATATGCTGCCATCGCCAGTCATCCGCGTTACCACACCGTACCGGTCGCAGGGCGGGCCGAAGCAAGCATTCTTGCCGACATTGCGCGGGAGTTCTGGCAGATCCCGCAGGCGCATCTGTGGGTTGAGGATCAATCCACCAACTGCGGTGAAAACGCGCGCTTTAGCTGGAACATGCTGAAACAGCGTCATCGAACGACCGGGCGGGTGCTGGTGGTGCAGGATCCGACGATGCAGCGCCGCACGATGGCGACGTTTGCCCGCGTGTGTCGTGATGAGCCCGATTCACCGGAGTGGACAAGCCATCCCGGGTTTACGCCAACGCTGCAAAACGGAAAAGATGGCGTGGAATTCGGTGAGGGCTACACCGCGCTGTGGCCCGTTGACCGCTATCTTTCTCTCGTTCTGGGGGAACTACCGCGCCTGTATGATGACGCAAACGGCTATGGCCCGGCCGGGCGGGATTATATTGCTCACGTTGAATTCCCCGAGGCCGTCATGGCCGCATGGAAACAGCTGCAGCAGGATCCGGTCCTGAAGGTGACGCGAAAAATCATCTGAGCACGGAACAATTCCCTCGCCCCAATGGGGAGAGGGTTAGGATGAGGGGAAAAAATCACAGCGCCGCAAACTTATCCAGCGTCCGCACCAGTTGAGTGACGAAACCGTATTCGTTGTCATACCAGGCAACGGCTTTCACCAGCTGAAGTTCTCCCGCCTCTGACACCTCCGTCTGCGTGGCGTCAAACACCGAACCATAGTGCGAGCCAATCACATCTGACGACACAATTTCTTCGTCGGTATACCCAAACGATTTATTGCCCTGCGTCGCCTTTTTCAGCGCGGCGTTGATCTCCTCAACGGTGACTTTCTTGCCCAGAATGGCCACCAGCTCGGTTACCGAACCCGTTTTTACCGGCACGCGCTGCGCGTGGCCCTTAAGTTTGCCGCTGAGCGCAGGGATCACCAGGCCAATGGCTTTGGCGGCACCCGTGGTGTGCGGAATAATGTTCTCTGCCGCCGCCCGGGAGGCGCGAAGGTCTTTCCCACGCGGGCCATCTACCAGCGCCTGCGTACCGGTATAGGCGTGAATGGTGGTCATGGTGCCCACCTTAATTTCAAACGCATCGTTCAGGGCTTTCGCCAGCGGAGCGAGGCAGTTGGTGGTGCAGGAGGCGACGGAGATGATGGTATCACTGGCGTCAATGGTGTCGTCATTAACGCTGTAGACGATAGTTTTCATGTCACCCGCAGGCGCAGAAATCAGCACTTTCTTCGCGCCGGCGTCCAGGTGCGCCCGTGATTTCTCTTCAGAAGTATAAAAGCCGGTGCACTCCACGACGATATCCACGCCTGCGGCTTTCCACGGAATGTGCTTCGCCTCTTTCTCGGCGTACACCGCAATGGTTTTACCGTCCACAATCAGCGCATCCTCGGTGAAGTCCACGCTCCACGGGAAGCCACCGTAGTTGGAATCATGCCTGAGCAGGTAGGCCAGCACTTTCGGGGAGGTGAGGTCGTTGATGGCGACGACGGTATTACTGTCCTGGGTTTCAAGAAGGCGACGCAGTACAAGGCGCCCAATGCGTCCAAAGCCGTTAATGCCAATTTTACTCATGGTGCTCTCCTGTAAACGTGTCGATGCGACAGTTTGAACTCATCCAGGCTTAGACCATCACGGGCAGGGCAGCAATTGAAGATGCTTCATGCGGGAGGAAGTATTTGAAAAACCATACAGAAAAGTTAATGAATTTTTAAGGAAAGGGGATTATGTTGGCGCGGTAACTGTTTTTAATCGAGAAATCACATGCGCACTAAATATACAAGCCTGCAAATCGGCATCCACTGGCTGGTGTTTCTGTTAATCATCGTCGCCTACTGCGCCATGGAGTTCAGAGGTTTCTTCCCGCGCACCGCGCGCCCGGCGATCAACATGATCCACGTCTCATGCGGGATCGGTATCCTGGTGCTGATGGTAACGCGTCTTCTGGTTCGCCTGAAGTTCCGCGCGCCACCGATTGAACCGAAGCCAAAAGCGATGGTGACGGGGATGTCCCATCTGGGGCATCTGGTGGTTTATCTGCTGTTTATTGCGCTGCCGCTGATTGGCATTGTGATGATGTATAACCGGGGCAGCGACTGGTTTGCTTTTGGCCTGGCGATGCCGCATGCGGCAGAGTCAAATTTTGACCTGGTTGATGTGCTGAAAGAGTGGCACGAAACGCTGGCAAATCTGGGCTATTTTGTGATTGGCCTGCACGCCGCGGCGGCGCTGATGCACCACTATTTCTGGAAAGATAATACCCTTCTGCGCATGATGCCGAAAAAGCGTTCGTAGTCTTTAACGCTTGCCGGGTGGCGATGCGTCACCCGGCTTGTTTTTTAACCCAGCAAAGCACGCTCTTCGGCAGTTAACGCCAGCCCCTGAGTTGACCCCGTCTCCGACGACTTCACCGCCGCTTCCAGCACGGCCATCACCGCTAATGCCTCAACAGGATGGACAGGATTGGCGATTTCCCCGCGTAGTGCATCACGCACGTTAATATAGTACTGTCGCTGATCGCCTTTCGGGGTAGGGATCGTCTGCGGTGTGCCGTCGGCCCCAAAGAACACCATACTGTCGCTGTCTTCGCCCCAGGTTTCACTGCCTGGAGTCACCCCTGCGAGCAGCTGTGCTTCCTGCTGATCGATTCTGGCCTTCACCACGCTGCCCTTGTCCCCGTGGACGGCAAAGCGCGCCGTACCGCCTGCCACCAGCATGCTGGCGTGCAGAATCACCTTATGCTCCGGGTAGTTTAAGACTACGTGCGCCCAGTCGTTAACTTCTGCGCCGTCGCGCAGCGTCGCGATATTCCCCTGAACCGACTGCGGCAGGCCAAAGAGCTGTAGCGTCTGGTCGATAAGATGAGGCCCCAGGTCAAACCACAGGCCGCTCCCGGGGACATTCTGCTCGCGCCAGCGCACGCGCACTTCCGGGCGGAAGCGGTCAATGTGCGATTCAAGGTGTTTGACCTTGCCGAGCGTGCCTTGCTCAATAACCTGCTTAATGCCGAGGAAATCGCTGTCCCAGCGGCGGTTGTGGAAGACGGAGAGCAGCAGCTGCTTTTCCTCCGCCAGCGCAATCAGGTCGCGGGCTTCCTGCATGTCGAGGGTGAAAGGCTTATCCACGACCACGTGTTTACCCGAGTTCAGGGCCAGCGTCGCCAGCGGGGCGTGCGTGGCGTTGGGGGAGGCAATCACCACCAGGTCAACATCAGGATGCTGAATAGCCTCTTCAGGGGTGGCGACCACCTGTACGTCCGGCAGATCGCGTTTTACCTTGTCTTCATCGCGAGAAGAGACAACTGCCAGCTTAAGCCCGTCCACAGACTGGATCAGCGGGGCATGGAAGGTTTTCCCGACAAATCCATACCCGATCAGCGCAATGTTGATTGTTTGAACTTTACTCATGACCTTCTCCACGTTAATTCGCGCACACCGTGACCTGCAATGCGCCAGGGTCCCCAAGCTCAGGCCAGGGACGATCTAAAAAGAGTTGTTGAATGTTGGATAACCCGGAAACCAGATACGGCTCGCAGCGGTTAATTTTCAGATGATCGGCGACAATCCAGTGCACGTGGCTTGCGTCCAGCATTGCGCGTTTAACCTCGGCATCCGCTTCTTTACCGGCGCTCAGACCGAGTTCGGCATGAATGGCGCACGCCCCGAGGATGGCGATATCTGCCCGATAACGGGACAGCAAAGATAACGTGGCGCTTCCGGCAAACAGGCGCTGCTGGTGGTCCCATTTGCCGCCGAGCAGGATCAGCTCAACGTCTTCCCGGTCGCTAAAGTGCTGGGCGATATCCAGCGACGTGGTAATGACGGTGAGCGGCCCCTGAAGAAAGGTGGCGACGGCCATCACCGTGCTCCCGGCATCCAGAAAAAGGGTGGAGCCCGGTGGAACCTGCTGTGCGACCTGCTTACCCAGGCGCTGTTTGGTCTCCGGCAGCAGCGTATTGCGGCCCTGACGGTTCATGGCGGAGAGATTCAACGCGATGGCTCCGCCGTGGTTCTTCTGCGCCAGGCCCTGGTTCTCCAGGTCGGTCAGATCCCGACGGATGGTATCGGCTGAAACCTGCAGCTTTTCGGCCAGCTCGGTGATGCTGGCCTGGCCTTGCTCGCTCAGGATATCCAGAACGTAGCGTTGACGAGCGGTTTTGTGCATGGGGTACAATCCTGCAAAATGTCGCAATAGTTTGCATAATACAGCATTTTAACGCAGAGAAAAGGGCAATGTCGTTTTGATGTCGGGGAGTGCGGTGATGATTCAGATGCGTGATTATTAAAATTTTATTAAAAAGGTATAAGCAAGCCGTTTTGAATGTTAATCATAATGTTATTGTTATGTTTTATTTAACAGTTTGGGTTATGTAACCACTGCACCATCATTGTCTGGGTTTTAATTCTGTTAAATGGTGATAGTTCGGTTTTTAATTGCTTTAATTAGTTTATTAATGGCATTAAATTTTAATTGGGCCTGTTTGGCTACTTAAATTGACACTTCTTTGAAAATCTTTGTGTCTGACCCGAGCGGAAATTAACGCAAAAATGTGCAGGGAGCAAATTAAGAATTTTCCTTAAATAACAGTCGGTTTATATGTTTCATCTGAAAGGTCATTTTAAGAGTTTTGTCCAGAAACCCCATGTTTTTTCTTAATTGTAACACCGCCTTAACATTGGGGGTGTAGTGGCCTATAACACATTTTGTTATGCTGCTAACCACTTTAGGAAATAAGTAAATTCTTAATTTAAATAAGACGCAGGCAGATCTCATCTCCAGAGGAAATGGGTATGGGGGAGTTTTACCTAAAATACGGCAAGGATGCTAAATAAGATATTTGTCTAATTATCTATACCTCTTTTTGGGTAATTGCTTCAGTGTCACTCAGAGTCAGGGAGATAACAATGACGATATTACGAAAGCCTATGTTACGCCGATTTACAGCAGCACTGGCATTCATTTCATTAGCCATAAATACGGCGTACGCCAATAGCAGTCAGGTGGGCATTGCCCCGGTTGCCACGACAACCTTAAAAGAAAGTATTCTTTTTGCTATCGATCGCGATCCGTCTATTAGTCAGCAGGCCGCACAATTGGGTATTGGCCAGGCACAAATAGATGAAGCGCGCAGCGGCTGGATGCCGCAAATATCGTTGAACGGGAGTACAGGGCACAGCCAGACCACCGATTCCAGCGGGTCGCTGAAAAATTCGGCCGCCTGGGGGCTGAGCCTGACGCAGCTGCTGTACGATTTTGGCAAGACTAATAACAGCATCAGCCAGTCTTCCGCCCAGCGCGATAGCTATCGCTATCAGCTGATGGGCATGCTCTCTGACGTGGCGGAAAAAACGGCGCTGAGCTACGTCGAGGTCAAACGCTATGCCGATCTGCTGCAGGCGGCAAAGGAGAACGTTCAGGCGCTGAAAAACGTTGAGCAGCTGGCAAAGCTGCGTGCCGATGCGGGCGTGAGCTCGACCTCCGATGAGCTCCAGACCCGCACGCGTATTGCCGGCATGCAGGCGACGGTCGCGCAGTATCAGGCCGCCTTAAACAGCGCCCGCGCGCGGCTTGCGGTATTAACCGGTATGCAGGCAGAAAACTATTCGCCTGTACCTGCAAACCTCGCGGTTGAACCTGATTCGCTCAACCGCATTGATTACTCGCTGATACCGGCGGTTATGGCCGCGCAAAACATGGAGCGCTCTGCCCAGTACGGCGTGGAAACGGCGAAGTCCCAGCACTGGCCGACGTTAAGCCTGAAGGGTGGGCGCACCCGTTATGAATCGGACAACCGTTCGTACTGGGACGACCAGATCCAGCTCAATATTGACGCACCGCTTTATCAGGGGGGCGCAGTTTCCGCACGAGTGCGGCAGGCTGAAGGAGCACGGGCGATGGCCTCCTCTCAGGTCGATCAGGCGCGTTTTGACGTCCTGCAAAAAGCCTCCGTCGCGCAGGCGGACTGGACCGGCGCACGGGGAAGAATGGAGGCCGGGAAGCAGCAGCTGGAAAATGCCCTGCGCGCCCGGGATGTTTATAAAAATGAGTACACCCTGAGCAAGCGGAGCATTAACGATCTGCTCAGCGTTGAGCAGGATGTCTGGCAGGCTACTTCGGCGAAAATAATCGCTGAGTATGATGGCTGGAGTTCGGCAATTAATTATGCTTCCGCGGTTGATAATTTAATGCCGCTTGTTGGAATAGAGAAAAACGCTGCCGCAAAATTACCCGATTTGAGTTAATAAAAGACGCGCAGTTTTGCGCAAAGTAAGACTGAAAATAATGGGTGTTTTTTCCCAGGGATAGCTACATCCATCTGGTGGACATATCCACAGGAATCCGTACACCTGCAAGGAGAAGAATATGAGTAACATAAAAGTTGTTGATGTCATCATTCGCAAAACGGCGGAGAAAACGAAATTAACCGGCGAAGGAAATCTGTCGGTCTCTATTTCATCCCCGAGCGTTATTGAAATCCAGGGTTCTGCTCAGGATGTGGTGCGCTATGTCCGCCAGGGTAAAGACCTTCTCATTTATATGAAAGATGGCAGCGTTATTCGCTGCAATAACTATTTTGTTGAAGATCCTGAAACGCATACTCAGTCAGAGCTGGTATTCAACGATCGTCAGGAACTGACGCATATTTCTTTTGCCGATGCCGGGGACGCGTCAGGTGCTGCGGTGACCGAGTTAACCGCGCAGGCCACACCGATTAGCAGCATTCAACCTTTCCTTGAACAGGAAAGCGTCTTAAGCGACGCGCCGTGGGGCTGGATTGCGGGAGCTGCATTAGGTGGCGGTGCCATCGGGGCGCTGCTGGCAAACGGCGGCGACGGCGAAACTAAGACAAAAGTTATTGATAATACCAAAGAGGTGGAAAGCGCCACGCCAACCTTCCTGCTGTCGGATAAAGCGGGTGACAAGCAGGGCGTGCTGAGCGCAAACGAGATCACGGACGACAGCAACCCAACCTTTAGCGGTACCGGTCAGCCAGGCGCGACCATCCAGGTTAAAGACAGCAGCGGCAGCACCATTGCGAGCACGATGGTCGGCAAAGACGGCACGTGGACGGTAATGTTACCGACCCAGACGGACGGGGAGCACACCTGGTCGGTCGTGCAAATCGACGGCAGTAAAACCACCTCTGCGGGCAGTATCACCGTGACGGTTTCAACCGCCGATGCCGCCATTACGCTTGCCACCACGGCGGGCGATAACGTGCTGAACGCCAGCGAACAATCCGCGGGCTTTACGGTTTCCGGAGCCAGCAAAAACCTGGCGCAGGGTACCGTACTTACCGTAACGCTGAACGGCAAAACCTACGCGGCTGAAGTCGGGGCAGACGGCGCGTGGAGCGTGAACGTGCCTGCAGCAGACGCGCAGGCGCTGGGCGACGGCACCTGGACGATTAACGTCAGCGGCAAAGACGCGGCGGGTAATACCGTGAGCGGCAGCCAGACGATCGGCGTGGATACCACCGCACCAACCCTCTCTATCGATACCCTCGCGCAGGACAACATCATTAATGCGGCTGAGCACAATCAGCCGCTGACCCTGACCGGTAAAACGAATGCGGAAGCCGGTCAGATCGTCACGGTCACGCTGAACGGTAAAAACTATAACGCTACGGTGGGTAGCGACGGCACCTGGTCCGTCACGCTTGCAGCGAACGACGTGCAGGCGCTCAACGAGGGCAATCACACTCTGACGGTTAACGTTAGCGACAAAGCGGGCAACGGTACGTCCGTGACGGGAGATTTCACGGTTGATACCACCGCGCCGGTCGTCACTATTGATACCGTGGCGGGCGACGATACCCTCAATATCAGTGAGCAGGGGCAGGCGCAGATTATTTCCGGGCAGGCGAGCGGCGCGTCGGCAGGCGATGTGGTCACCGTGACCGTTGGCGGACAGTCTTTCACCGGCGTGGTGCTGGCGGACGGCAGCTGGAGCGTAGGCGTTCCGGCGTCCGTGCTGGGTGCGTTGGGAGAAGGTAACCATACGATTTCAGTTTCCGTGACCGACGCGGCAGGCAACACCGGCAGCGCCACGCACGATATTACGCTGAGCGGAAACCCGCCAGAATTTACGATTGACGCCATCAGCCAGGACAACGTGCTGAATGCTCAGGAGGCAATGCAGCCGCTGAGCCTCACCGGCACCAGCAACCTGCCTGACGGCAGCGCCATCACCGTGACGCTGAACAACGTCAGCTATCAGGCCACCGTTGAAAACGGTATCTGGGCGGTCCAGGTGCCGGTTTCCGACGTGCTGAATCTGGCGAACACCCTTTACACCGTCAGCGTCAGCGGTACCGACAGCGTGGGTAACAGCGGCTCTGCCGGGGCGACGCTGCTGGTGGATACCGTACTTCCGCAGGTCATTATCAACACCTTTGCGGGCGACAACCTAGTCAATAACGCCGAAGCGGGCGTCGATCAAACCCTCAGCGGTCGCGTCACCGGCGCGGCGGCGGGCGATACCGTATCTGTCACCGTGGGCGGCAAGAGCTACACCGCAACGGTTGGCAGCGACCTGACCTGGAGCGTGAAAATTCCGTCAGCGGATCTTCAGGCCTTCGGCGACGGGGATTTAACCTTTACCGCGTCGGTGACCAACGGGCACGGCAATACCGGCACCGGCGAGCGCGATATCAATATCAATGCTGAACTGCCGGGCCTGCGCGTAAACACCATTTCCGGCGATGACGTCATCAACGCGATCGAACAGCAGCAGGATCTGAGCGTCACCGGCTCCAGCACCCATCTGGCTGCCGGCACGCAGATTACCGTTACCATCAACAACGTTGATTACGTTACCGCGGTTAACGCCAGCGGCAACTGGCAGATCGGCGTCCCGGCGGCGGACCTGCAGGCCTGGAGCGCGGGAGACATCACGGTTAGCGTCAGCGCGGTAGATGCCTGGGGCAACACCGTTGCGGCTGAACACCCGATTGAACTGGATCTGAACGCCGTGGCGGTCACCATTGATACCGTCTCCGGCGACGACCTGCTGAATGCCGCAGAAAAAGGCGCCGATTTAACCCTTTCCGGCCAGACGCAGGGAGTGGAGGCGGGGCAGACCGTGGTGGTTAAATTCGCCGACCAGACCTTCACCGCGCTGGTGCAGCAGGACGGCTCCTGGAGCCTGACCGTGCCCGCCAGCGCCATGGAAACCCTGATTGACGGGCGCGCGCAGGTGAGCGTCAGCGTCACTAACGTCAACGGCAACAGTGCCGACGCGTCGCGCGTGGTCACGGTGGATACGCTGCCGCCGGCGATTACGCTCGATAACCTGACCGCCGATAACATCATCAACGCGGCTGAAGCGCAGCAGGATTTACTGTTAAGCGGTAGCAGCAGTGCGGAACCGGGCCAGACGGTTACCGTGACGCTGAACGGCAAAACGTATCAGACTACGGTCCAGACGGACGGTACCTGGCAGCTGAGCGTCCCGGCGGCTGATGTCGGTGCCCTCAACGATGGCATCGTTACCGTGACGGCCACCGTGAGCGACGTGGCGGGCAACACCAGCAGCGCCGACCGCGTGGGGCTGGTGGACGCGACCGTGCCGCAGGTGACCATCAACAGCTTTGTCACCGACACCAACACCGTTAACCAGCTCGCCCATTCACAGGCGCAGGTCCTGAGCGGCTCCGTCACCGGCGCGGCAGCGGGCGATTTGGTGACCATCACCATTAACAGCATCGATTACACCACCGTGGTGGATGCGGCGGGCAACTGGAGCCTTGGCCTGCCGGCGTCCGTCGTGCAGGGGCTGGCTGACGGCACCTGGACAGTTGACGTCTCCGTGACCGACAGATCCGGCAATACCGGAAGCAGTTCGCTGGATGTGGTGGTGAATACCGTGACGCCCGTCATCGGTATCAACACGCTGGCGGCGGACGACGTGATTAACGCGACCGAGAAAGGCGAAGATCTGCAGATTTCCGGCACCAGCAACCAGCCGGAAGGCACGACTATTACGGTGACCCTGAACGGCATTCAGTACACGGCCACCGCTGACGCCAGCGGCAACTGGAGCGTGACCGTACCGGCGGCAAACGTGCTGGCGCTGGGCGAAGCGAATTACACCGTGACGGCGAACGTCACCGATAGCGTAGGCAACAGCGCCTCAGCCTCACACGATGTGCTGGTAGACAGCTCGCTGCCGGTGGTGACGATTAACACGCTGGCGGGCGACAATATCGTTAACGCGGCGGAAGTGGCGGCAGGGCAAACCCTGTCCGGCAAAGTCACGAACGCGGCGCCAGGTGACACTGTCACGATTATCCTTGGCGGCCAGACATACACGACTACCGTGCAGGACGATCTGACCTGGAGCCTGCCGTTAAGCGAGAGCCAGTTCACCGCGCTCGGCAACGGGGATCTCACCGTATCGGCCAGCGTCACCAACGCGCACGGCAATACCGGCTCTTCTTCGCTCGACTTCACCATCGACGCCCAGCTTCCGGGACTGCGTATTGATACGGTCGCAGGCGACGACGTGATCAACGTGATTGAACACGCTCAGAACCTGATTGTATCCGGCACCAGCACCGATCTGGCGGCGGGCAGCGCCGTGACCGTGACCATCAACGGCAAAGCCTATTCCGCAACGGTGCTGGCGGACGGCACCTGGCAGGCAGCGGTACCTGCAGCGGACGTGTCCCAGTGGGCGGATGGATCGCTGGATATCAAGGCAAGCGCGCAGGATGCTTCTGGCAACCCGGTAACCATCGGGACCGTCGTGGACGTCGATCTCGCGCCGGTCGCCATCACCATCAACAGCGTGACCGACGACAACGTGCTTAACGCGGCGGAAAAAGGCCAGGATTTGGTGCTGTCCGGCACCACTTCCGGTGTTGAAGCGGGCCAGACCGTGACCATCACCTTCGCAGGGAAAACCTACACCACGACGGTGGATGGCAACGGCGACTGGACCTGGACCGTTCCGGCTGCCGATCTGAGCGGCCTGAAAGACGGTGACGCCAGCGTTCAGGTCAGCGTCATCAACGTGAACGGCAATGCCGCGTCTTCGGCGCATGAGTTCAGCGTCGACACCACCGCGCCGACGGTGACCATTAACGCTATCAGCGGCGATAACATGCTGAATGCGGCAGAGGCGGCGCAGGATCTGACCCTGAGCGGGACCTCTACTGCCGAAGCGGGCCAGACGGTCACCGTGACCTTCAACGGCAATCAATACAGCGCGCAGGTGCAGGCGGACGGCAGCTGGACGCTCGACGTGCCTGCGGCGGATCTGGCGGGCATCACCGACGGCAGCGCCGCGGTCACGGCATCCGTGTCCGATAAAGCAGGTAACCCGGCCAGCGCGGGCTCCTCGGTGCTGGTCGACACCACCGTACCGCAGATTAGCTTCAACATCGTTGCGGGCGATGACATCATCAATATTGCCGAGCACGGCCAGGCGCTGATCGTCTCCGGTAAGGTGACGGGCGCGCAGGCGGGTGACGCGATCACCGTGACCCTGAATGGTAAAGATTACACCGCCATGCTGGATACTTCCGGCAACTGGAGCGTGGGCGTTCCGGCGGCGGACGTGGGCGCGCTGGTCAACGGTGAGCAGACGATTTCTGCGACCCTCACCGACAAAGCCGGTAACAGCACCACCGCGACGCACGAGTTTGACGTCTCCCTGACCGCGCCGGTCATTGCCATCAATACCCTGGCGGCTGACGACGTGATCAACGCGACCGAGAAAGGCCAGGATCTGCAGGTGTCCGGCACCAGCAACCAGCCGGAAGGAACCGCCATTACGGTGACGCTGAACGGCATCAGCTATACGGCCACCGCCGACGCGAGCGGGAACTGGAGCGTGACCGTTCCGGCGGCAAACGTCTCCGCGCTGGGCGAAGCGAGCTACGTGGTGACGGCGAGCGTAACCGACACCGCGGGCAACAGCGCGGGCACCGGCCATAGCGTGCTGGTCGACAGCGCGCTGCCGCAGGTCACCATCAACCCGGTCGCCACGGACGACGTTATTAACGCGGCGGAAGTGGCTGCCGGACAGACCCTGAGCGGGAAAGTGAGCGGCGCGGCGAGCGGTGACACTGTCACCGTTACCATCGGTGGCAATACTTATACGGCGACGGTTCAGGACGATCTGAGCTGGTCGGTCAACGTGCCGTCCACGGTCTTAACCGCCATCGGGAACGGCGATCTGACCGTGTCAGCCAGCGTCACCAACGGCCACGGCAACACCGGCACCGGCGAGCGCGACATCAGCATCGACGCCAACCTGCCGGGCCTGCGCGTCGATACCGTGGCGGGCGACGATGTCATCAACAGCATCGAGCACGCTCAAAACCTGATTATCACCGGCTCCAGCGAAGGCCTGGCAGCGGGCGCGGCGTTAACGGTGACCG
This sequence comes from Enterobacter sp. 241F3, assembly GCF_034106785.1. Classification (NCBI taxonomy): domain Bacteria; kingdom Pseudomonadati; phylum Pseudomonadota; class Gammaproteobacteria; order Enterobacterales; family Enterobacteriaceae; genus Enterobacter; species Enterobacter sp. 241F3. Next base: position 288,169 of record NZ_JAWNDD010000001.1, on the reverse strand, counting down.
TCAATGGTAAAACCTACGCCGCAACCGTGCTGGCGGACGGGACCTGGACGGCGGCCATTCCGGCGGCAGACGTCAGCGCGCTGAATGCGGGCACGGTCACCGTGACCGTGGACGGCCAGAGCGCGGCGGGCAATCCGGTTTCCATCAGCCATGACGTGAAGGTGGATCTGGCGGCAGTCGCCATCAGCATTGACCCGATTGCCTCTGACGACGTGATTAACGCGGCGGAGAAAGGCGCGGACCTGGTGCTGTCCGGCTCCACCACCAACGTGGAAGAAAACCAGACCGTCACCATCACCTTCGGCGGTAAGTCGTACACCGCGACGGTCGATGCCGACGGCAACTGGACGGCTACCGTGCCGTCTGCCGATTTGGGCGGCCTGAAGGACGGCGATGCCAACGTGCAGGTGAGCGTCACCAACGTGAACGGCAACAGCGCGTCCGCGGGCCGCGAGTACAGCGTGGACGCGACCGCGCCGACGGTGTCTATCGAGATCGTCAGCGACAACAACATTATCAATGCGGCCGAAGCGCAGCAGGATCTGGTGATTAACGGCGTCACCAACGCCGAAGCGGGTCAGACCGTCACCGTGACCCTGAACGGCGTGGACTACACCACCACCGTTGAGGCTAACGGCAGCTGGAGCGTGACCGTACCGTCCGCCGATCTGGGCGCGATTGCCGACGGGAACTACACCGTCAGCGCCGCCGTATCGGATAAAGCGGGCAACCCGGCCTCCGCGGATCGCGACGTGCTGGTGGATACCACCGTTCCACAGTTGACCATTCACACCGTGTCCGACGACGACGTGATCAACAGCGCCGAGCATGCGCAGGCCCTGATTGTCACCGGTTCCGTGACCGGCGCGGCGGCGGGCGACGTGGTCACCGTCACCCTCAATGGCAAATCGTACACCGCCACTCTCGACGCCTCCGGCAACTGGAGCGTTGGCGTGCCTGCGGCGGACGTCACCGCGCTGGCCGCCGGGGATTACACCATCACCGCGGCGCTGACCGATAAAGCCGGCAACAGCAACAGCGCCACGCACGGCGTAGAGGTGAACCTGACCGCGCCGGGGCTGACCATTGACACCGTTTCCGGTGACGATGTAATCAACAATACTGAGAAAACCCAGGATCTGACCCTCTCCGGTACGGCTTCCGGCCTGGCGGCAGGCGCGGTGGTGACCGTGATGCTCAACGGCAAAGCGTACAGTGCGCAGGTGGACGATAACGGAAAATGGACCACCACCGTTCCGGCGAGCGAAGTCGGTCAGTTGGGCGAGGCGCTTTACACCGTCACCGCCTCGGCGACGGACGGCGTCGGTAACAGCACCAGCGCGTCTCACACCGTGAACGTGGAGTCCGTTCTGCCGGGCGTGATCGTTAACACCATTGCGGGCGACGACGTCATTAACGCGGCAGAGCTGGCAGCCGGTCAGACCATCAGCGGTAAGGTGGTGAATGCCGAAGCGGGCAACACCGTGACCGTGACCATTGGCGGTAACATCTACACCGCAACGGTGCAGAGCGATCTCACCTGGTCCGTCGATGTGCCTGAATCTGTTCTGACGGCGCTGGGCAACGGCGATTTGACGGTGTCAGCCAGCGTGACCAACGGCGTCGGCAACAGCGGATCCGCTGAGCGCGATATCACGATCGACGCTAACCTGCCGGGCCTGCGCGTGGATACCGTGGCGGGTGACGACGTGATCAACAGCATCGAACACGGGCAGAACCTGATTATCACCGGTTCCAGCGACGGGCTGGTGGCAGGCGCGGCGCTGACCGTGACCGTAAACGGCAAGACCTATCCGGCGACCGTGCTGGCGGACGGCACCTGGAGCGCGGCGATCCCGGCCGCGGACGTCGGCGCATTGAGTGCAGGCACGGTTACCGTGACCGTTGCCGGCCAGAGCAGCGCCGGTAACCCGGTTTCCATCAGCCACGATGTAACGGTGGATCTGGCGAGCGTTGCCATCAGCATTGACGCCATCGCCACCGATGACGTGATTAACGCGGCCGAGAAGGGCGCGGATCTGGTGCTCTCAGGCACTACCTCAAACGTCGAAGAAAACCAGACCGTCACCATCATCTTCGGCGGCAAAAGCTACACCGCGACCGTAGGCGCCGACGGCAAGTGGACGACCACGGTGCCAGCGGCCGATCTGGCGGGTCTGAAAGACGGCGACGCCAGCGTGCAGGTGAGCGTCACCAACGTCAACGGCAACAGCGCCTCGGCGGGCCGCGAGTACAGCGTGGATGCGACCGCACCGTCCGTGACCATCAATACCCTGGCGACGGACGACATTCTCAATGCCACCGAAGCGAAGAGCGATCTGACGGTTTCCGGCACCAGCACCGCCGAAGCGGGCCAGACGGTGACCGTGTCGCTGAACGGCAAAGACTACACCACAACCGTCAGCGCGGACGGCAGCTGGACGCTCAACGTCCCGGCGGCCGATGTTGCGGCCCTGACGGACGGCAGCGTGACCGTTACCGCATCGGTAAGCGACAAGGCGGGCAACCCGGCGTCGGTGGATCACAACCTGGCGGTAGATATCACCGTCCCGGCGGTGACCATCAATACCGTGGCGGGCGATGACGTGATTAACATCGCAGAACACGGCCAGGCGCAAATCATCAGCGGCACCGCCACCGGCGCGGCTGCGGGCGATAAGGTCACCGTCACCATCGGCGGCCAGACGTACACCACCGTGCTGGACGCGGCGGGGAACTGGAGCGTGGGCGTACCTGCAAGCGTGATTTCCGGCCTCAGCGACGGCACCGTGACCGTCACCGCGTCGGTTACCGACTCGGCGGGCAACACCGGTACCGGCAGCCATAACGTGACCGTCGATACCGGTCTGCCTTCGGTCAGCTTCAACGCCATCAGCGGCGATAACGTGCTGAACGCGGTGGAGAAAGGTCAGGACCTGAGCGTCAGCGGCACCAGCGCCAACCTCGCGGAAGGCACCGTGGTGACCGTGACCCTGAACGGCAAAAACTACGCGGCCACGACGGCGGCAGACGGCACCTGGAGCCTGACGGTTCCGGCGGCGGATCTGGCGGGTCTGGGTCAGGCCAACTACACCCTGAACGCGAGCGCTACCAACGGGGTGGGCAACAGCGTGAGCAACACCGCGAACCTGCTGGTGGACACCGCGCTGCCAACGGTCACCATCAACACCGTGGCGGGCGATAACGTCATTAACGCGGCGGAAGTGGCGGCAGGCCAGACCCTGAGCGGCACCGTGGCGAATGCCGAAGCGGGCAACACCGTCACCGTGACCATTGGCGGCAACACCTACACCGCGACGGTGCAGAGCGATCTGACCTGGTCCGTCAACGTGCCGTCTGACGTGCTGACCGCGCTGGGTAACGGCAGCCTGAGCGTAACGGCGACCGTCACCAACGGCCACGGCAACACCGGCACCGGCGAGCGCGAGATCGCTATAGACGCTAACCTGCCGGGACTGCGCGTCGACACCGTCGCGGGTGATGACGTGATCAACACCATCGAGCACGCGCAGAACCTGATCGTTACCGGTTCCAGCGACGGGCTGGCGCCGGGCACGGCGCTGACCGTCACCGTCAACGGTAAAGACTATGCGGCCACGGTGCTGGCGGACGGCACCTGGAGTGCGGCTGTTCCGTCTACCGACGTGAGCGCGTGGCCGGAAGGCACCGTCAAAATCAGCGTGACCGGCGACAGCTCAGCGGGTAACCCGATTACCATCAGCCATGATGTGACGGTAGATCTGGCGACCGTTGCCATCAGCATCAATGCGATTGCGACCGACGACGTGATTAACGCGGCGGAGAAGGGCGCGGATCTGGTGCTGTCCGGTGCGACCACCAACGTGGAAGCCGGGCAGACCGTGACCATCAGCCTGAACGGCAAAATCTACACCACCACGGTGGACGACAGCGGCAGCTGGACCTGGACCGTACCGTCTGCGGATCTGGCTGGCCTGAAGGACGGCGATGCCAGCGTGCAGGTGAGCGTCACCAACGTCAACGGCAACAGCGCCTCGGCGGGACGTGAGTACAGCGTGGATGCCACCGCGCCGACCGTCACGATTAATACCCTGGCGACGGACGATATTCTGAATGCCGCCGAAGCGAAGAGCGATCTGACCGTGTCCGGTACCAGCTCTGCAGAAGCTGGCCAGACGGTGACCGTGTCGCTGAACGGCAAAGACTACACCACAACCGTCAGCGCGGACGGCAGCTGGACGCTCAACGTCCCGGCGGCCGATGTTGCGGCCCTGACGGACGGCAGCGTGACCGTTACCGCATCGGTAAGCGACAAGGCGGGCAACCCGGCGTCGGTTGATCACACTCTGACGGTGGACGTCACCGTTCCTGCGGTGACCATCAATACCGTGGCGGGCGACGATGTCATTAACCTCGCAGAACACAGCCAGGCGCACATCATCAGCGGCACCGCCACCGGCGCGGCTGCGGGCGATAAGGTCACCGTCACCATCGGCGGCCAGACGTACACCACCGTGCTGGACGCGGCGGGGAACTGGAGCGTGGGCGTCCCGGCGAGCGTGATTTCCGGCCTCAGCGACGGCACCGTGACCGTCACCGCGTCGGTTACCGACGCGGCGGGCAACACCGGTAGCGGCAGCCATAACGTGACCGTCGATACCGGTCTGCCTTCGGTCAGCTTCAACGCCATCAGCGGCGATAACGTGCTGAACGCGGTAGAAAAAGGTCAGGACCTGAGCGTCAGCGGCACCAGCGCCAACCTGGCGGAAGGCACCGTGGTGACCGTGACCCTGAACGGTAAAAACTACGCGGCCACGACGGCGGCAGACGGCATCTGGAGCCTGACCGTTCCGGCGGCGGATCTGGCGGGTCTGGGCGAAGCGAATTACACCCTGAGCGCGAGCGCCACCAATGGCGTGGGCAACAGCGTGAGCAACACCGCGAACCTGCTGGTGGATACCGCGCTGCCGACCGTCACCATCAACACCGTGGCGGGCGATAACGTCATCAACGCGGCGGAAGTGGCCGCGGGCCAGACCCTCAGCGGCAAGGTAACGAACGCGGAGGCGGGCAATACCGTCACCGTGACCATTGGCGGCAACACCTACACCGCGACGGTGCAGAGCGATCTGACCTGGTCCGTGAACGTGCCGGAGTCCGTCCTGACGGCGCTGGGCAACGGTGACCTGACGGTGTCAGCCACCGTCACCAACGGCCATGGCAACACCGGGACCGGCGAGCGCGAAATCGTTATCGACGCCAGCCTGCCGGGCCTGCGCGTTGATACCGTGGCGGGCGACGATGTGATCAACAGCATCGAACATACTCAAAACCTGATCGTCTCCGGCACCAGCGACGGGCTGGCGGCAGGCACAACGCTCACCGTGACCGTCAATGGCAAAACCTATGCGGCCTCCGTGCTGGCAGACGGTTCCTGGAGCGCGGCGATCCCGGCGGCAGACGTCGCGGCCTTCGCAGCAGGCACGGTCACCGTGACCGTTGCAGGTCAGAGCGCGGCGGGCAACCCGGTGACCATCAGCCATGACGTGACCGTCGACCTGGCGGCGGTGGCTATCAGCATCGATGCGATTGCCACCGACGACGTGATTAACGCGGCGGAGAAAGGCGCGGATCTGGTGCTGTCCGGCAGCACCTCGAACGTGGAGGAAAACCAGACCGTCACCATCACCTTCGGCGGCAAGACTTACGCCGCGAAGGTGGACGCCGACGGCAACTGGACGGCCACCGTGCCGTCTGCGGATCTCGCGGGCCTGAAGGACGGCGATGCCAGCGTGCAGGTGAGCGTCACCAACGCGCACGGCAACAGCGCGTCGGCGGGGCGTGAGTACAGCGTGGACGCGACTGCGCCAACCGTGACCATTGATACGGTCGAAGGCGATAACGTGATTAATGCCAGCGAAGCGGCTGCGGGCGTTGCCATCTCCGGCACCACTACGGCGGAAGTCGGTCAGACGGTCACCGTGACGCTGGGCGGTAAGAGCTATACCGCGCAGGTGCAGCAGGGCGGCATCTGGAGCGTTAACGTTCCGGGCAGCGACCTCTCCACGCTGGCGGATAACGGCTACACCGTGCAGGCGAGCGTGAGCGACGCCGCGGGTAACCCGGGCAGCGCGGGCAAAACAATTACGCTTGATACCACGCCGCCGACCGTCAGCTTTAACGTTGTCGCGGGCGATGACGTCATTAACAGCGTGGAGCACGGCCAGGCGCAGATCGTCAGCGGGTCGGCAACCGGCGCGAACGTCGGGGATAAAGTGGTTATCACCCTCGGTTCGCACCAGTACACCACCACCGTTGACGCCAGCGGCAACTGGAGCGTGGGCGTTCCGGCCAGCGTGATTTCCGCCCTGACCGACGGCACTGTGACCCTCAGCGCGACCATTACCGACAGCGCGGGTAACAGCAGCACCCAGACCCATGACGTGGTGGTCAACACCGCCTCCGTGGCGCTGACGGTGAACACCGTTAGCGGTGACGACGTCATCAACGCGGCTGAAGCCGGTTCGTCACTGGTGATTAACGGCTCCAGCGCGCAGTTCGCCAGCGGCACCCAGGTCACCGTGACCCTGAACGGCAAGAGCTATACGGCCACCATTCAGAGCGACGGTACCTGGACGACTACCGTACCGGTTGCAGACGTCAGCGCCCTGGCCGATGGCGCCAGCTATCAGGTGTCCGTGTCGGCGCAGGACAGCGCGGGCAACAGCGCCTCCGCAACGCATACTATCAGCGTGGATACCACTGCGCCGGTGGTGAGCATTGGGACGCTGTCGGTTGACGACATGCTGAACGCCGCGGAAGCGCAGCAGCCGCTGACCGTGCACGGTTCTTCCAGCGCGGAGGCGGGTCAGACCGTTACCGTGACGCTGGGCGGCAAAACCTATACTGCGCTTGTCGGCAGCGATGGCACCTGGACGCTCGACGTGCCGGCAGCCGATCTGGCTGCCCTTAGCCAGGGCGCGCTGACGGTGACCGCCTCGGTCAACGACAAAGCCGGTAACAACGGCCAGACCACGCACACCTTAACGGTAGACACCGTTGCGCCAACCGTGACCATCAGCACCGTGGCCGATGACGATATCGTCAACAGCGCGGAGCAGCTGGCGGGCCAGACGATCCGTGGTACGACCACGGCGGAACAGGGCCAGACGGTGACCGTCTCCTTCAACGGGCACAGCTATCAGGCGACCGTCGGGGCGGACGGATCGTGGTCGGTCTTCGTGCCGGGCCGTGATTTCCTCGGCCTGAGCGACGGGGAGTACACCATCACCGCTTCGGTGAACGATAAGGCGGGCAACCCGGGCAGCGCAACGCACGGCGTGACGCTGAACGGCGATGTCCCAACCATCACCATCAACACCTTTGCGCAGGACGACATCGTCAACGCCGCCGAGCACGGCACGCCGCTGGTCATCAGCGGTACCACCGACGCGCCTGCAGGCCAGACGGTGACCATCACGCTGAACGGTAAAACCTATGCGGCTACCGTCCAGAATGACGGCACCTGGAGCTACACGGTGGGCAGCGCTGACGTGACCGCGCTGGCAGACGGCGGCTCGTACGTGATTAACGCCCTGGTGAGCAACACCATCGGCAACAGCGCCAGCGATAACCATACCGTCACGGTGGATCTCACCGCGCCGTCGATGGGGATAAGTATTGATTCGCTGCAAAACGATACCGGCCTGAGCGCAACGGATTTCATCACCAACGACAGCCAGGTCGTCGTCAACGGCTCGCTGACCGCGCAGCTCGGCAATAACGAGAAGGCGCAGATCAGCCTCGACGGCGGCGTCACCTGGATTGACCTGACCGTGACCGGCACCACCTGGCGCTACGCCGATGGCCGCACCCTGACGAACGGTACGTATCAGTACCAGGTCCGCGTGATTGATAACGCGGGCAACGTGGGGGCAACGGACAGCCAGGACGTGGTGATTGATCTGACGAAGCCTGCGGCAACCACCATTACCGTGGATTCCATTACGCAGGATACCGGCCTGTCCGGCAGCGACTTTATCACCAGCGACAACCAGATCAGCCTTAAAGGCACGCTGGGCGCGGCGCTGGGCAGCGGCGACCACGCGCAGATCAGCCTTGACGGCGGCGTCACCTGGACCGACGTCAGCGTCAGCGGCCTGAGCTGGACGTACGTCGATGGCCGCACGCTGGCCGACGGAGATTACAACTACCAGCTGCGCGTGATTGACGATGCGGGCAACATCAGCGCCACCGCCTCTCAGGTGGTGACCATTGATACCGTTGCGCCGGACGCTAGCAAAACGATCGCCATCGACAGCATCAGCGACGATACCGGCCTGAGCAGCAGCGACTTTATCACTCGCGACACGTCCCTGACGCTGCACGGCTCGCTCGGCGCGACGCTTGCCGACGGCGAATACGCCCAGATCAGCATCGACGGCGGCGTCACCTGGCAGAACGTGATTGTCACCGGCAACAGCTGGTACTACGTGGACGGCCGCACGCTGGGTAACCAGACCTATGACTACTACGTTCGCGTGGTGGATGCGGCCGGCAACGTCGGGGCCAGCGCCCATCAGCAGGTGACCGTCGATACGGTCGCCCCGGATGCGGCGATTACGGTGACCGTGGATAACATCACCGTGGATACCGGCTTCGACAATAACGACTTCCTGACCAGTTCGACCTCGTACACGCTGCACGGAACGCTCGGCGCAGAACTCGGCGCGGGTGAATTCGTGCAGGTGAGCATGGACGGCGGCAGCACCTGGGTATACGCCACCGTGAGCGGCACGCAGTGGAGCTACAGCGACACGCGTACTCTGACCGACGGCAGCCATAACTATCAGGTACGGGTCGTCGATCTGGCGGGGAACGTTGGGGCAACCACCTCGCAGGCGGTGACGGTGGATACCCAGGCGCCGCAGTACGGCGTCACCATCGACAGCATCAGCGAAGATACCGGCCAGTCCGGCAGTGATTTCATCACCATGGACACCACGCTGACCATTAACGGTTCGCTGGGCAGCGCGCTGGCAAGCGACGAGCGCGTACAGATCAGCCTGGACGGCGGGAATACGTGGCTCGATACCACGGTCACCAACCAGCGCTGGAGCTACACCGATACCCGCGATCTGCCTGACGGCGACTACACCTACCAGGTGCGGATTATCGACCAGGCGGGCAACGTGGGTTCCACCGCGTCTCAGATCGTCACGGTAGACACCACGCCGCCGACCACGGTTGGCACGGTCGTGAGCTACACCGACGGCGAAGGCGAGCGTCAGGGCACCTTTGGCAGCGCGGTGGCAACGGACGATAACTCGCCGCTGATCAACGGGACGCTGAACCGCGCCCCGGACGACGGCGAGATCGTGCAGCTCTACCGTGACGGGGTTCTGCTCGGCCAGGTGACCATGAACGGCAGTGCGAGCTGGTCCTTCCAGGACAACGGCCTGAGCGACGGGAATCACACCTATATCGTGCGCGTCACCGACAGGGCCGGTAACTACACGGAATCCGACGGCTTTGTGCTGAACGTCGATACCAGCATCCCGACCACCACGGCGGCGATCACCGCGCAGACCACGTCGGACACTACGCCGATCGTCAGCGGTACCGTCTCCGCTGACCTGGTGAACGGCGAATATCTGGTGGTGACGGTGAACGGCAAAACCTACACCTCCCAGACCGGCGGTGCGGTGGTAGTCGACCCGGATCACAACACCTGGTATCTGCAGATCCCGGACGGCGATGCGCTGAGCGTGGCAAGCTACAGCGTGACCGCGCAGGTGAAGAGCAGCGCGGGTAACGGCAATACCACCGGTACGGCGACCGGCAGCCTGGTGATTGATACCACCTCGGTGAATACCGACTGGGCAACCACGGCGGGGAACAGCAACAACTCCACCATGACCCTCGGCATGAACAGCAGCGGTCTGTGGAATATCATCGCTAACGGCCAGTCATACTCCAGCAGCGATAGCTCGACCTATGCCGGCAATACGCTGACCAACACCCGTAACTACTACGTGGTGAGCCAGACCGCCGCCGACTTTGACCGTAACGGCACGCAGGACATTTTCGCGACGGAAAATACCTACGCCGGGTCAACGCAGGTGATGTGGACCTACGATGGCAGCACCTATAACGCCAGCCAGCTGGCAATGGGTACTACCATCTGGTACGGCGGCGTGATTGCGTACGATAAAACCGGGGATGGGTATCTGGATCTGGCGTACGGCGATGCCGGTATGGATTCCCTGACCTATCTGGTGAACAACAAGGGTGTCCTGTCGCCGGACGGCACCGGTGGGGAAGGCGGTTTCTACGGCCAGTTTGATTCCGGGCGCGAAATCTCCGGCGTCGACCTGAACAACGACGGCACGGTGGATATTGTCCAGCACACCAACCGCAGCGGCGCGTACTCGTTAACCGTGATCAACAACAACGGTAACGGCACGCTCTCCATCGGTCAGAACCTGACGAACGTGTTTGTGGCAAACGCCTCGAATACCACCACGGCGGCATCCATGACGTGGGCGGACTTCAACGGCGATGGCTACATGGATCTGTACCTGGGCAGCAGCTACAACAACAACGGCGGGGTGATCTACTACAACGACGGCACCGGGAAGCTCTCGGCCACCAAGAGCGCGGTAGAAGCCTCTAACGCAGCGGCGGGCTATTTGTCTGTGGCGGTGGACTGGAACGGCGACGGACAGATGGACATCGTCAAGCTCAGCACCTACGGCGGCTCGCAGACGGCGACCCTGTTCACCAACAACGGTTACGGCTCTACCTGGACCTCAAGCCAGCTGGCTTCAGGCCTGGCGAACGTCACCGGCGTGGCGGCTGTGGACTACAACTGGGACGGCGCGCAGGACCTGCTGGTTTCTCAGCAGAACGGCAAGGTGGTGCTGGTGCAAAACAGCAAAACCATTGCTGACGGCACCGCGATGCATCTGCACATTGTCGACAGCGAGGGCATCAACGCCTACTACGGCAACACGGTCAATCTGTACAACGCCGCGGGCGTGCTGGTGGCCTCGCAGATCATCAACGCCCAGTCCGGTATCGGTTCGAACGATACCTCTGCGCTGGTGAGCTTCTACGGGCTTGATCCGAATGAAACCTATTCGGCTGAGATCCTGAAGATCACCAACGGCGTGTCGGATAACGTCACCTGGAGCGGTCTGGAAGCGGGCAACGGCAAAGAGGGCTACGTTCTGACGGCCGAAGCCGCCACCGGTGGCCACAGCGGGACTATCACCGGGACCGGGTATAACGACACCTTTATCGCGGAAAACGGCACCTATACCTACAACGGTTCCGGCGGATGGAATACCCATTCCGACTATGACACCTGGAGCAACACCGGTGGGATGGACGTGGTGGATTACCGCAATGCGACGTCTGGCGTAACCGTTGACCTGCGCCTCTCAACCGCGCAGGACACCGGGTTCGGCACCACGCGTCTGCTGAACATTGAAGGGATTAACGGTTCGGATTTCGACGACGTCATCACCGGCAACAGCGGTGATAACCAGTTCGAAGGCCGCGGCGGAAATGACACCTTCAACATCGGCAGCGGCGGTCACGATACGTTGCTCTACAAGCTGATCAACGCGTCGGATGCGACGGGCGGTAACGGTCACGACGTGGTGAACGGCTTTACGGTCGGGACCTGGGAAGGGACAGCGGACACGGATCGTATTGACCTGCGCGATCTGCTCTCCGGCAGCGGCTATACCGGCACGGGCTCGGCGAGCTATGTGAACGGCGTGGCCACGCTGGACAGCAGCGCGGGTAATATCAGCGATTACATCCGCGTGGTGCAGAACGGCAGCAATACCGAGATCCAGGTTGACCTGGACGGTACGGGCGGCCAGTTCTCGCCGACCACTCTGGTGACCCTGAACGGCGTGCAGACGGATCTGGCGACGCTGCTGGCGAACCATCAGCTGTTAATTGCGTAAAACAACGCCGCGGGGAGCGATCCCCGCGGCCTTTTGGCATTTCTTTACACGAATAGTCATAACCCTATATTTCACAAGATTATTTTGCGGGCTCGTTTAGAAAGCGTTCGTTTTTTAATCATCCCGTAAAGGTATCATTTCAGGGCGGAATTACCGCTCTGGACAGGACGTAGCCTTATGAAGACACATCCACAGTACGAACCCTGGCTGCAGGGCATGCTCATCATCGCGAAGCACTACCGGCTGGATTTTTCCGCGGAGCATGTTCGGGTCACGATTAACCATGAAAGCCAGTCTCCGCGCCAGCTGGTGCTGGAGGAGATGGCGCGCCAGCTTGGGCTGGGGATGCGTGTGGTGGCGGCGGAAGCGGTATCCCTCGATCCGTGGCGTCTGCCGCTGCTGGCGGAATTCACCGGCGGGCAGATTGCGGTGATCAACCGCATGGACAACGAAGGCAACGTCAGCCTGCAGTTCAGCGGCGATGCGGGGCTGGAGACGACGCTGACGCGCGAGGAGATCGGGTCGCGGTTAAAGGGCCTGATGGTGCTGCGCCCGCTCGAATCCACGCCGGATGCCCGCGTGGATGACTACATCAAACCGTACGAGAAAAACTGGTTCTGGCAGCTGGCGCTGAAGGACTGGCGACGCTACAGCGACATTATGCTGGTGGCGCTGGTCGCCAACGTGCTGGCGCTCTCAGGCATGGTCTTCTCCATGCAGGTGTACGACAGGGTGGTGCCGTCGCAGTCGGAGGCCACGCTGTGGGTGCTGTTTGGCGGCGTGATGATTGCCATCGTGTTCGAATTCATCATGCGTATGCTGCGGGTGCATATTTCTGACGTAGTGGGCAAGCGCGCCGATCTGCGTATCTCTGAACGCGTTTTTGCCCACGCGCTGCGGATTAAAAACGGCGCGCGCTCGAAATCAACCGGATCGTTTATCGCGCAGATCCGCGAGCTGGAGTCGGTGCGCGAGCTGATCACCTCCACCACCATTGCGGCGATTTCCGATCTGCCGTTCTTCCTGCTGTTCGTCTTCATTCTGTGGATGATTGGCGGTCCGCTGGTGCTGGTGGTTCTGCTCGCCGTGCCGCTGCTGCTCATCCCGGGCCTGCTGGTACAGCGCCCGCTGGGGAAACTCTCCAGCGAAGGGATGCGCGAATCCGCCATCCGTAACGCGACGCTGGTGGAAGCGGTGCAGGGCATTGAAGACATCAAGCTGATGCGCGCCGAACAGCGTTTCCAGAACCAGTGGAATAATACCAACGACGTCGCTGCCAGCGTCGGCATGAAGCAGCGCTGGCTGACGGGCCTGCTGCTCACCTGGACGCAGGAGGTGCAGTCCATCGTTTATGCGGTAGTGCTGCTGGTGGGGTGTTATCTGGTCATCAGCGGCGATATGACCACCGGTGCGCTGGTCGGGACCTCGATTCTGGCGTCGCGGACCATTGCGCCGCTGTCGCAGATCTCAGGCGTGCTCTCGCGCTGGCAGTCGGCGAAAGTGGCCCGCAAGGGGCTGGACGATCTGATGCAGCGTCCGATTGACGATCCGCAGCACGGCAAGAAGGTGCACAAGGCCCACCTGCGCGGCGACTATTCGCTTGAGGACGTTGGGTTTTACTACGACGAGGAAGAGAAACTCACCGTGCTCAACATCAGCAAGCTGCAGATCCGCGCCGGGGAGCGCGTGGCGGTGCTTGGACGCAATGGTTCCGGGAAAAGCACGCTGTTACAGCTTCTGGCGGGCATGCAGGAGCCGCAGCAGGGCAGCATTCTGCTGGACGATATTGCGCTCAATCACCTCGACCCGGCCGATGTACGTCGGGATATGCAGCTGCTTAGCCAGCAGGCCCGGCTGTTCTTTGGCTCCGTGCGGGACAACATCCTGATGGGGAACCCGCTCGCCACCGATGACGAAATTCATAAGGCGCTGGTCAACAGCGGCGCGCTGGAGTTTGTGCGCAAGCAGAAAATGGGGCTGAACACCGTCATCAACGAGGGCGGAACGGGCCTCTCCGGCGGACAGCGTCAGGCGCTGCTGCTGGCGCGCGCCCTGATCACCTCGCCAAATATCCTGCTGCTGGACGAGCCTACCGCCTGGCTGGACGAAATGAGCGAGAAGCAGTTTATTCAGCATCTTCACAAATGGCTGGGTAAACGCCGGACGCTGGTCGTGGCGACGCATCGCCTGCCGATTCTGGACCTGGTCGATCGCATCATCGTGCTGGAAAACGGCAAGGTGGTGATGGATGGACCGCGCGACGCTATCCTGCACCAGCACGGTATGGCACCGCAAAAAGCAGCACAGCGCACCGTGACCATGAAGCCGGCGGCGGTTGCAGAGGAGGGCGCGGCATGAATGATTTGTCTCGTTTCAATAGCCGGCTGAAGGAGCCTCGCCTGCCGCGCTCTACCCTGGTGGCATGGTCGCTGTTTGCCCTGCTGGCGGTGTTTATCGCCTGGGCAAGCCTGTTCCATCTGGATGAGGTGACCACCGGCAGCGGTAAGGTGATACCGTCTTCGCATGAGCAGGTCATTCAGTCCCTGGAAGGCGGCATTATCCACAGCCTGATGGTGCGCGAAGGCGACATTGTGGAACGCGGCCAGCAGCTCGCGCAGCTTGACCGGACGAAAACCGAGTCGAGCGTGCTGGAGAGCGAGTCTCGTCTGAATGCGGCGCTGGCAACGGCGGCGCGCCTGAAGGCCGAGGTGAACGACACGGAACTCGCGTTTCCGGAAGAGCTGGATGACGACGTTGAGCTGGTCAAACAGGAAACGGCGCTCTACCAGTCCCGTCGTGAAAGCCTCGAAAAAGGACTGGCCGGTTTGCGTCAGGGGGCCGAGCTGGTGCAGCGCGAACTGTCGTTGACCCGTCCGCTGGTGACCCAGGGAGCGGCCAGCAAGGTGGAGGTGCTGCGTCTTGAGCGTCAGAAAAATGAGCTTGAGAACAAAATCACCGAGATGAAAAACCAGTATTACGTTCGCGCCCGTGAAGAGCTGGCGAAAGCCAATGCGGAGATTGAAGCCCAGCGTTCGGTGATGAAGGGCCGGGAAGACTCTCTGACCCGGCTGACCTTCAATGCCCCGGTTCGCGGGATCGTGAAGGATATCGACGTTACGACCGTGGGAGGCGTCATCCCGCCGAACGGCAAGCTGATGAGTCTGGTTCCGCTTGACGATCAGATGGTGATTGAAGCGAAAATTTCGCCGCGCGATGTGGCGTTTATCCATCCCGGACAGAAGGCGCTGGTAAAAGTGACGGCTTATGACTACTCCATTTACGGCGGGCTGGAAGGGGAAGTGACCATGATTTCGCCGGACACCCTGCAGGATGAGGTGAAAAGAGATGTTTATTACTATCGCGTCTATATCCGTACCGACAGTAACCATCTGACCAATAAGCAAGGTCAGGAATTCCCGGTCTTTCCGGGCATGATAGCTACCGTAGACATTAAAACCGGCAGCAAAACCATTCTGGATTATCTGTTGAAACCGCTGAACAAGGCAAAAGAGGCGCTGCGGGAACGATAGGTTAAGGGCGTTCGGAACACCGAACGCCTGGTGAATTATACGGTTGACGTCATGTTTTGAGCGTGGCGTCGCTCTTTAGGTACGACGTTGATGTAATGGGTAACATACGCAAAATATAATCCGGCATAATTTTCGACAAGTTCGAAAAACGCCGGGTATATCGACATTCGACCATCACCACGATCTTTAAGATAACCCGCCTCTTGTGCCGATTTAATAATTCGGTTGACGTGAATGCGCGAAACAAAAAATTCTTTTGCTAGCGTGCTTGCTGAGTATTCAATGACGGCACCATGGGCAGATTTGTTTTTCATGGCCTGCAGGTAAAGATAAAGCATAATCATACGCCCGCCATCTTTATCGATAAATAATCCCACTTCTGGCAGCACCTTTCGGAACGTTAATCCCCGAAAAAGATATTCAGCCGCACGGCGAAAAAAGTTGTTTCTCGAAATATCATTATCCAGCAGGTTAACATTAATGTTAAATGCTGGGTAAAGAATGCTGACGGGCAAAAAAGCACCGGACATATAACGCTTAAGTTCATTGAGACCTTTTTCAGTTGGCGCGATTCTCGTTTTACGTCGGTCTTCCGTGCAGCGCCAGGTTCTGATGCGCCCGGTGGTTCTGAGTATCGTAATGATCGCAATAACGCTGTTAGGGCTGGCTATCTTATAGCGAGAACATAACTCTTTAATCTCTGAAACTGACTCGGCCTGATTTCCAAAAATAAAGCAACACATGGAGAGAATAATATTGAATCGTGATTCCTGCAGCATTGTCTTGTAGAACAAAGGTTGTTTTTTGTAGATGGTGTCATTAATTGTGTAGTGCTCTAATATTGCCTCACCGAATCGCGGATTGCTCTTTATAACATCCCTTCGATGTAGCAAGGCCCTGGATGAGATATGATTATCCATAGCATTTTTCTCGTATTTGAATGAACCGATAGATGAAGTATCCAGTCTTCTTTTTCGGAATTTTCATTATACCCTGAGAATGAGATGTTTGTCGGGGTTATTTGAAAAGAAAAGTATATTTAAACCGCGGTGATTAACGCAAAGATGTTCCGGTGAGTTCAGCTGATAATTGTTTCGTACCCTGTGGCTGTATTGTAAAATTAATGATTATAAAAGGTGCGGTAAATTTTACGTATTCACAAATGGAAAAGGTGCGTTAGTGCCCAGGAGCAGTTTATGACCCACAAAATTTCTCACAGAAATGGGGCGTGCGATGAACAAAAATTTGTCATTTCAGCCTGCGGTTTTACGTTCCAGGGATATCGTCTGATCCTAAGCCAGTACGAAATAGAGGCTTCGCATCTGCACTTTGAGGGGGATGAGATATCCGAGCGGGATATGGAAAATATCCTTATAAATCAAAATGCTCATATCGTTGTCTTTCTTGGTAAGGGGGTCGTGAATCTCCTGGAAAGCCTGAAGCGTCTGGCATCCGTGCTCAATACACTTCCCGTTATTAGACGTGTCACCCTGTATGGTGACATACCGGATGGCTGGCTGTATCGCACCCTGGGCAGTCTTTTAAATAATAGTTATCAGTTATCATTGATTCGTATAGCCCGCGTTTCAGATATTATAACCTTTATTCATACGCACCATAATGTATTTAAGGACCGTTCGTACTTATTACGCGATCGTTACCGGGATAACTCTTCCCAGGAAAACGTAAAGTGGCTAACAAAAAGAGAGATTGATGTTTTATTAAATTTCTATCGCGGTATGTCAGTAAAAGAAATGTGCGAAAGAATGGGGTTGTCGAATAAAACGGTTTATACCCATCGGAAGGAGGGTGTGCTCAAATTAAACTTAATTAAGCGATGGCTACACGATCCGCATAATTTAAAAGCGGAAGGGCGAATTAAACATCAGCGCCAGAAAACAGAATTCACGGATAAGGAAACAGAAATATTTAATGCGCTACTTAAAAGAGAGATCTTCCCTGCCTATCAGATTATTACCGATCGTGACAAAAAGGGCGTAGGTTTTGAAATACTTATTCGCTGGAATAAAAATGGTAAAATTGTCAAGCCAGCCAGTTTTCTCACGGACATCTCAAATCATGAGATATGGTTAAAAATAACAGCGTTAGTCATCCATGCCGCCGTTTCGGGTATTAATAAGTATAACGGGAAATATTATTTTTCTGTGAACATCCCGCCTCGCCTGGCTTCCGGAAATGCATTGCCTGATATGGCACGCAAAGCCATCGATATGCTGCTCAAACCGCAGTGGGCCGAAAAGCTGGTCTTTGAATTTGCAGAGGATATTGACGTAACGAAGGACAAAAGGATCCCTGAAACCATGCGGCATTTACGTAATACAGGGTGTCGATTGTATCTGGATGACTGCTTCTCAAATCATCAAACCATGTTCCCGGTGCGCCAGGTGCATTTTGATGGACTTAAGCTGGATCGGGACATCGTTGAGCATTTTGTGGCAAACGACAATGACTATAACCTGATTAAAGCGATACAGCTTTATAGCGATATGACCGGAACGGACTGTATTGCCGAGGGGGTTGACAGTGAAGAAAAGTTTGAAAAATTAGTCGCGCTGGGCGTCAAGAATTTTCAGGGGTATTATTTATCGCGGGCCGTGAAAGAGGAAGAGTTAGACCGTATGGTAAGATTGTTTAGTTAGGTAAAAATAAAGCCCCGAAGGGGCTTTTGTTATTTTCGACCCAGCAACAGACCGAGAACAATACCGACAGCACCCGCGGCGACGAGGCCGGTGAGGGGATTATTTCTGACCGCTTCTGTTACATCGGAAACGGCATCGCTGGCCTGCGCGGCATATTTTTTAGCTGCACCTTTTACCTGATGCTTTGGTGAATCAACGAATTCACCAAACTGCTGCTGCGCTGAGCCTGCTAGTTCATCAAATTTATTTTTTGCTTTATCTTCAGCAAACTGGGTGTTTTTATCAGTACCGAAATCAGACATTTTTGCCTCCTTTTGTTGATAATTAAAGGATAGCCGTTCTTTGTGGATACGGGAGACGCAACGCTAAATTCGGCACCTTAAAGGGCGGTTTTCGGATATATCTCTATATCCGGAACCCGTTATTTCTCATTGTCATCCTGACCGTAAAACAGTTTCCCGATGCGGATCAGCGGGCGGCCCTGTGACTTACGGTGCAGGTTACTGTCTCTGAGCGAATAAACGCAGCCGCAGTATTCCTGCTGGTAAAACTGTTCCCGCTTGCTGATCTCAATCATGCGTGAAGAGCCGCCCTGTTTGCGCCAGTTATAGTCCCAGTAAACCATACCCGGATAGCGCGCGGCCGCACGCTGGCCGCAGTCGTTTATCTGCTGCATGTTCTTCCAGCGGGAGATCCCGAGCGAGCTGCTGATGACGCTGAATCCATTCTCTGCCGCATAGAGCGCCGTACGCTCGAAACGCATATCGAAGCACATGGTGCAGCGGACGCCGCGCTCGGGTTCCCATTCCATGCCTTTCGCGCGTTCAAACCAGTTATCGGTGTCGTAATCGGCATCAACAAACGGCACGCCGTGTTTTTCCGCAAAGCGTATATTCTCCTCTTTACGAATGAGGTATTCCTTTTGCGGATGGATATTGGGGTTATAGAAGAAAATGGTGTACTCAATGCCCGACGCCTGGATGGCCTCCATCACTTCACCCGAGCAGGGGGCGCAGCAGGAGTGCAGCAGCAGTTTGTCAGCGCCGTTTGGCAAGGTGAGTTGAGGGCGGATAAAAGGGGCTGTCGTCATGACGTTCTGCACTATGTTTATGAAATTTATGGAAGGGTAGCATAAATTCAGAATCTGTTGAGACGGGATCGACGCAGGAAAGAGCGATCCCGCGGGGCGGGATCTTCTCGGGTATGACGTGCCGCTATTCGGCAAATTTGAGCAACGCTTCTCCGTCAAGACGGTATCGCACCCATTCGGACTGCGGCAGCGCGCCAATGCTCAGATAAAAATCGATGGCGGGCTGGTTCCAGTCCAGCACGCTCCATTCAAGGCGGCCACACTGCCGTTTTACCGCGAGCTGAGCAATATGTTTCAGCAGCGCTCTTCCCGCGCCTTTACCGCGATATTCCGGGGAAACGTAAAGGTCTTCCATATAAATCCCGTTGCGGCCAAGCCAGGTTGAATAGCTGGTGAAGAACACGGCATAGCCGGCGATCTTGCCTTCACACTCCGCGATCAACGCTTCGGTTTTTGTACCTGCGCCAAAGAGCGTTTCCCGGATCTCCTCCGGCGTGGTAACTACTTCTTCCGGGGCTTTTTCATACACCGCCAGCTCGTAAATCATGGCGTAAATGGCCGCCGCATCTTCGGGGCGTGCCTGACGAAGGGTGATGCTCATTGTTTTTCCTGCTTTTTAGCGTGCGTCTTGATTGATGGCGTTAAGCATACGGAGTATTGTCCGAAGAATTAAGTGCAATGAAATCAACATATGATGAATATTATGCATCCGGCCCTGAGACGGCTTGATTTAAACCTGCTGCCCGTTTTCGACGCGATCTACCGCCACCGTTCCGTTCGGCTGGCCGCTGACGAGCTGGCGATGAGCACATCCGCGCTCAGCCATGCGCTGTCGCGCCTGCGCGCCAGCCTGAATGACCCGCTGTTTTTCCGCGCAGGGCATCGTATGTCCCCCAGCGTTTATGCCTCTCAGCTCGCACCTTCGATTGCTTCCGCACTCTCGTTCCTTAATCATGAACTGACCCCGCAGCCGGAGTTTGATGCGGCCAGCAGTACGGAGAGCCTGCAGATTGCGATAACGGACTTTACCGCGCTTTGCATTTTTCCGGCTCTGATGCACAGTCTGCAGCTTACTGCCCCTGGGTTACGCTTTGAATTGCGCTATCTGCCGCACAGTCCGGCGCTGACGGAACTGCTGGCGGGCGAGGTGGATTTGGCGCTGGGCTTCAGCACTCAGGATGATATCCAACACCCGGAACTGGAAGAGATCGACTGGTTTGAAGATGAGTATGTGGTCATCAGCAACGCGCGGCGGACGCGTCTGACGCTGGAGGATTATCTCGCGGCCCGACATCTGGTGGTGACCCCATGGAATGAGAAGCAGGGCGTTCTTGACGTACGGCTTGAGCAGCTAGGCTATACCCGGCAAATCGCGATCAAAACGCCGTCAATGCTCAGCGCACCGTTTATCGTAGCGGAAAGCGACCTGCTGATGGCGATCCCTCGTTACGCCGCTGAGAAGCTGGTTGCGGCAGCAGACCTGAGGATTTTTGCTTTACCGTTTTCGATACGCACGTTTGAAGTGAAAATTTACTCGCATAAGCGCAGCGGCCAGCGGGGCGCAACGCGCTGGCTTCAGGAGGAGCTGCAAATGCTGGCGCAAAATTCCATAAAGGCTTCGACTGCGGCGGGAGGAAGTCGACGTGAAGGCCGCGTGATATAGAGAGGATAGGTTTCGCCCGGCCATTCCGGAAAAATTTCGACCAGCATTCCGTCAGCGATCAGCTGTTCAACGCTGAGTGAAAGCACCTGGGCAATGCCAACGCCACTTACGCAGGACTGAACCATCAGATCGACATCGGTTGTGGTGAGATGGCCACGGGTTTCAACCGTCAGAACTTCCCGACCACGGCGGAATTCCCATTCGAACGGCTTACCGCGGCGAGGATCGATAAACTGGATGCACTCATGACTCTTCAACGCTTCAGGATGCCCCGGTCGCCCATGCCGTTCCAGATAGGCCGGTGATGCTACCGTCAGCACGCGCGTCTTTAACAACAATTTTGACGTAATAGTCGAGGGGAGTTGCGGCCCAAAACGCACCGCAACATCTATTCCCTCCGTCACTAAATCCCCGACGTCCGGTTGCTGGACCACTGTCAGTTCCAGTTCCGGATGACGTTCGCGTAACAGCGGCAGGTTCGGCGCCAAAATATGTCGGGCAAATATTGGATTAAGGCTGACCCTTAATGTACCCCGAACAGCCACGGCGGCACCGGAGACGTAGCTTGCTGCAACTTCGATACCTTCCAGATGTGGCGCGGCGCGCTCATACAAAGCCCGACCTTCATTCGTCAGGTTCAAGGTACGCGTAGTCCGGTTCAGCAAGCGCACGCCTAGCCTCTCTTCAAGCCTGTCTATCGATCTGCTGACGCCAGACGCTGACAGCCCCAGCACCTCACCAGCGCGGCTGAAGCTGCCCGCCTCTACCACCGCGGCCAACACGCTTAATCCTGACAGTAACCGTCCGTCAAAACTCATTCCCGCTCACCTTTGACTTTATGCAAATATAATTTGAATAAAGCTACCTTTATCAAAGATGGCGCGCAACCTATTGTGTCAGCCAATTCGTTGCGAAGAGCAATTTTCACGATCGTCGCCCTGGCGAACCGCGCAACGAACGGCACCACTTAACCCTGAGGAACATGAAATGACAACGATGCGCACACTTTTTAAAGGCGGCATCATCCTGACCCTGGATGCTGACGTACCCAATCTCTCCGTGGGCGATGTGCTTGTGCAGGACGACCGGATAGCGGCTGTCGGCCCGGATCTGCATGCGGATGAAGCCCATGTGATTGACGCCACCGATCATATTGTTATGCCCGGCCTGATTGATGCCCATCACCACGCGTGGCTTGGGGTTATGCGCCGCATGATGCCGGACGCCGACGATCTTTTTGCTTACATTGATGTCGTCGCAGAGAAACTGGGCAAACACTATCGTCCACTGGACATGTACCTGAGTACCATGCTCACGGCACTTGCCTCACTGGACGCTGGTATCACGACCATTATTGATGCCTGCCACAACTCGCGCAGCCCCGAGCACACTGATGCAGCACTAGATGCTCTAAAGGAGAGCGGCATCCGTGCGTTACATATGGTTGGTGCGGCAATGGATAAAGAAGCTCCATCGGCGCATTTGCCTGCCGATTTGGAGCGACTGTCGCGAAGCTGGAATACAAATGACAGCCTTGTGCAGGTTGGTCTGTTTGGTCAGCTTAATCTTGCCTGGTGGGAGATCGCACGCAAGCTCGACATGCGCATTCTGACTGAATTCATCGGCGATCTCGCTAGCCTTGGCCCTGAGTTTGCCAGACCGGGCGTACTGGGCACGGATAACATCTTCAATCACTGCTCAAGAGTTCCTCAGGATACGTGGAAGCTGCTGGCCGATGCACGGGTCAACGTCACGGTCAATCCACGTTCGGATGCGTTATTTGGTTTCGACGATGAAACCTTTGCTTACCAGCAGGCTGTTGATATCGGCTTAACCCCTGCGCTGGGCATCGACCTGGATACGGCGTTTGGCAGCGATATGTTCGGAGAAATGCACGCGCTGTTCGGTCAGCAGCGATCGGCTATGCGCTACCGTCGCTTCCGTTGCGAGGAGAACGTGCCATCTCCCATTACGGCAGAGGCGGTCCTTAAGGCGGCAACTGTGAATGGCGCGCGAGCGGCCGGACTTGAGGACCAGATTGGGACCCTTACGCCAGGAAAGCAGGCCGACATTATCATGATTCGTACTAACGGCGTCGCCGTTTTCCCCGTTACCAACGCGATCGGCACTGTTGTGCAGGCGATTGAACGGTCTGATGTGGATACCGTGATGGTGGCTGGCCAGCTGCGCAAGCGTGCGGGCAAATTAACGGGCATCGATCTGGCGTCGCTGAGTGCGGAGATCATCCGCTCTCGCGATTACCTGCTCAAAGCCAGCGGCTATCACGCCGATCTCTTTACAGCATCTTGATAACTGAGCGGCCCGACACTCCGGGCCGTTCAACTCTCTCACGCCTGTATCATCAAGGAGAATTTGATGGAAGCCCACGTCATAAAGCGGCTAGCGGAGGATAATACTCTGCCCGTGCTTCTTCCCCGCCCGGCAACGGGCATTATCGCCGCGCTATTTTTTGGCTATCTGGCCGTCGGACTGCCGTTGCCGGTGATTCCTTTGTTCATCCACGGCCATCTCGGCTTTAGCAACGTCGTGGTGGGACTGGTAATAGGCATCCAGTTCCTGGCAACGGTGCTCACTCGCGGCTACGCCGGACGGATTACCGACCAGAAGGGCGGCAAATGTTCCGCGCTTCAGGGCGCGATCCTTTCGGCGCTGGCTGGAGGACTCTATCTGGTCGCTTCAGCAACGGACCTTTCACCCACAGCCACACTTTGCATTGTTATCGCAGGGCGTCTGATGGCCGGGTTTGGCGAAAGCCAGTTCGTGACTGGATGCGTGTCATGGGCAATTGCCTCCGTTGGCCCTCAGCGCGCCGGGATGTCTATGTCGTGGACTGGCATCGCTATGTTTGCGGCACTTTCAATCGGTGCTCCTGTTGGAATGGCGTTTTATCAGCATTACAGCCTCGCGACGGCGATGATTGCCTGTATTGCTTCACCGCTATTGGCCACGCTGATTGCATTAGGTACTACATCATATAGATCGCCAGGAGGTCCGCGGCTGCCATTCCATCGCGTAGTAGGGCGCATCTGGCGCGAAGGTCTGGGATTGATGCTGCAGGGTGTCGGGCTTTCCGGGCTTACCGCTTTTGCCTCATTGTACTTTGCAGCACATCACTGGCAGAACGCTGGACTGGTAATGACTGCCTTTGGCCTCGGTTTTATTTTTGTTCGCCTCGCCTTCGGGCATCTGCCAGATCGGCTGGGCGGCTACCGCGTTGCGGTATGGTCCCTGGTGGTTGAAGCTCTCGGTCAGGCAATGTTGTGGCTGGGCTCAAACGAAGGGGGGGCGCTTGCCGGCGCTTTGGTCACCGGGTTGGGCTGTGCGCTGGTATTCCCCGCGCTGGGCGTTGAAGCCTTAAGACGCGTTCCACAAGCCAACCGCGGCAGTGCAATGGGCGCATTCGTTGCCTTTCTGGATATCGCTTATGGAATCGCCGGGCCTGTAGCTGGCCTGATCGCCGGCCAGTTTAGTTATGCCGCTGTATATCTGTCTGGTGCAGTCTGTGCGCTGCTGGGGGCGCTGATTGCGAGCGCGTCTCGCATGCAGCAATCCTGAATAAACATCCGAGCCGGTAGCCCTTGCTGTCGGTTCAATAATCTGGAGAAATTATATGTCACGCATTTTCATCTCCGGTTCGTCTACAGGCCTCGGCCTGATGGCAGCCGAACTGCTGGTTCAACAAGGACATCAGGTTGTATTGCACGCGCGTAATGCCAACCGTGCTGAAGATGCACTGCGCGCCTTACCCCAGGCTGAAGCCGTCGTTGTAGGTGACCTGGAGACCATTGCCGGTGCCAGGGAAACGGCTTTATGCGTCAACGACCTGGGGCATTTCGATGCCGTGATCCACAATGCTGCCGTTGGCTACAACGAAGCCTATCGCGTGACCCGCGACGGGCTGCCGCATGTTTTCGCGATCAACACGCTCTCGGCTTACATACTTACCGCGTTGATTGAACGTCCGCAGCGCCTCGTCTATCTGAGTTCGGGTATGCATCATCATGCCCGGGCAAACCTGGATGATATTCTGTGGCAAAAACGTCGCTGGAATGGTGCTGACGCCTATGCTGAGAGCAAATTACATGACGCTATGCTGGCTTTTGCTCTGGCGCGTCGCTGGCGTAACGTGCGGATCAACAGCCTGGAGCCTGGCTGGGTGCCGACAAAAATGGGTGGGCCGCACGCTCCGGACGATATGGACCTGGCACATCTCACTCAGGCATGGCTCGCAGCCAGCCATGATTCTGCGGCTGATGTGACGGGCAAATATTTCTACCACATGAAGCGCATGGCCGCTAATCCACAGGCTCTCAATGCGGCATTGCAGGATCGTCTCATTGATATTTGTACTGAGATTTCAGGGATAGCGCTGCCGGAGTAATACGTAACGTTAACAAAATGTGTGTTAACTATAAAAAAAGAGTGTTTACATTATATTAATAATAAATGTACCATACCCCCCTATAGTATCAGGAGGGCGTATGCCGCATTCACCCGAAGATAAAAAACGTATTCTTACCCGCGTCCGGCGCATTCGGGGCCAGGTTGATGCCCTTGAACGCGCGCTGGAGTCGGGCGATCCCTGTCTGGCTATCCTGCAGCAAATTGCCGCCGTGCGCGGGGCTGCCAATGGCCTGATGGGCGAAATGGTTGAGATTCACCTCAAAGATGAACTGGTAGCGGGGGAAACCACGCCGGATCAGCGTGCCGTACGCATGGCGGAAGTCGGCCATTTACTGCGCTCTTATCTAAAATAAATCCACATACCTGACAAGAAGGGAAGACATATGAAATCTCGCGCTGCAGTTGCATTTGGCCCTGGCCAGCCGCTCAAAATCGTTGAAATTGACGTGGCACCGCCAAAGAAAGGTGAAGTGCTGATCAAAATTACCCATACCGGCGTATGTCATACCGATGCGTTTACGCTCTCGGGCGACGATCCGGAAGGCGTTTTCCCGGCGGTACTCGGTCATGAAGGCGGCGGGATTGTGGTGGAAGTGGGCGAGGGCGTGACCAGCCTGAAGCCAGGGGATCACGTGATCCCGCTGTACACCGCGGAATGCGGCGAGTGTAAGTTCTGTAAATCCGGCAAAACTAACCTCTGCCAGGCGGTGCGCGCCACTCAGGGGAAAGGGCTGATGCCGGACGGTACCACCCGTTTCTCGTATAACGGCGAGCCGGTTTATCACTACATGGGCACCAGCACCTTCAGCGAATACACCGTTTGCGCGGAGATCTCGCTGGCGAAGGTGAACCCGCAGGCGCCGCTGGACAAAGTCTGCCTGCTGGGCTGCGGCGTAACCACCGGCATCGGCGCGGTGCACAACACGGCAAAAGTTAAAGAGGGCGATACCGTGGCGGTGTTCGGTCTCGGCGGCATTGGTCTGGCGGTGATTCAGGGTGCGGTTCAGGCGAAAGCCGGTCGTATCATCGCGGTCGACACCAACCCGGAGAAATTCAGGCTGGCGGGTGAAATGGGCGCGACCGATTTCGTGAACCCGAAAGATCACGAGAAGCCGATTCAGGACGTCATCGTTGAGATGACCGACGGCGGCGTGGACTTCAGCTTCGAGTGTATCGGCAACGTCAACGTGATGCGTTCCGCGCTGGAGTGCTGCCACAAAGGCTGGGGCGAGAGCATCATTATTGGCGTGGCCGGAGCAGGCCAGGAGATTAAAACCCGTCCATTCCAGCTGGTCACCGGGCGCGTATGGCGCGGTTCCGCGTTTGGCGGCGTGAAGGGGCGTACACAGCTTCCGGGTATGGTTGAAGATGCTATGGTCGGCAAGATTCAGCTCGATCCGTTCATTACCCACCGCTTACCGCTGGAGCAGATTAACGAGGCGTTCGATTTGATGCACGAAGGAAAATCCATCCGTACCGTTATCCATTTCGGCGACAAGTAACTCTTCTGCCAGCGGTTTTTCGCCGCTGGCATTTCTTTAATAATCTTCTCTAAAGTGTGACCAGTGCGGCGTTTTTAGCCGTAATCTAAATCTCTGCCGTGCCGATGACTATTTAACAGGCGTGTTTTTACGCATCTTACCTACAAGAGAGTCGACGGTCATGGACAACACTACTTCGATGCTGGCGCAGCGCAAGCTGGGCTTCTTGCATCACATCAGGCTGGTTCCGCTGTTTTCCTCCATTCTCGGTGGCATTATTCTTCTGTTTGCCTTGAGCTCGGGTCTGGCAGGGTATTTCCTGCTGCAGGCCGATAACGATCAGCAGGATGTCACATCCGAAATTCAGGTGCGTATGGGGCTGTCGAACAGCTCAAACCATCTGCGAACCGCGCGTATTAATCTGATCCACGCCGGTGCGGCAAGCCGAATCGCGGAGATGGATGCGATGAAGCAGAACATCAGCGAGGCGGAAACACGCATTAAGCAGTCTCAGGATAGCTTTACCGCCTACATGAATCGCGCCGTGCGTACCGCCGAGGGCGCAGCGCTGGATGCGGAGCTGAAGACCCGGTATGACGCCTATATCGCGGGCATGCAGCCGATGGTGAAATTCGCCAAAAACGGCATGTTCGAGGCGATTATCAACCATGAAAACGAAACGGCGCGTCCGCTGGACGACGCTTACAACGCCGTACTGCTGAAGGCAATTAAAATCCGTACCGACCGTGCCAATGCGCTAACGGCGCAGGCGCACAGCCGCACGCAGCTGGGCCTGATGTTTATGGTGGGCGCGTTTGCGCTGGCGCTGGTGCTGACGGCGATGACCTTTGTCGTGCTGCGCCGCACAGTAATCAATCCGCTTCAGCGTGCAGCGAAACGTATCGAGAATATCGCTAAGGGCGACCTGACGATGCCGGACGACGTGGCGGGGCGCAGCGAAATTGGCCGCCTGACGCGCGATCTGCAAACCATGCAGCACTCGCTTGAAAAAACGGTCGGCACCGTGCGTCAGGGGGCGGAGGAGATTTACCGCGGCACCAGCGAGATCTCTGCCGGTAACACCGACCTCTCTTCCCGCACCGAGCAGCAGGCTGCCGCCATCGAGCAAACCGCCGCCAGCATGGAACAGCTGACCGCGACGGTGAAGCAGAACGCCGATAACGCCCATCATGCCAGCAAGCTGGCGGAAGATGCCTCCGGTAAGGCCAGTCGCGGCGGTCAGATGGTTTCCGGCGTGGTGAAAACCATGGGCAATATCTCCAGCAGCTCGAAGAAGATCTCTGAAATCACCGCCGTGATTAACAGCATTGCCTTCCAGACCAATATCCTGGCGCTTAACGCGGCGGTAGAAGCGGCGCGGGCGGGCGAGCAGGGGCGCGGATTTGCCGTGGTGGCAAGTGAAGTGCGCACCCTGGCAAGCCGCAGTGCGAATGCCGCAAAAGAGATCGAAAGCCTGATCAACGAATCCGTATCGCTGATCGACCAGGGTTCCGGTGAAGTTGTCGCCGCCGGTAACACTATGAATGAAATCGTCGAAGCGGTTAAACGCGTGACTGACATCATGCTGGAGATTGCCGCAGCGTCCGATGAGCAGAGCCGCGGTATCGTGCAGGTGAGCCAGGCGATTTCCGAGATGGATAAAGTGACCCAGCAGAACGCCTCGCTGGTGGAGGAAGCCTCCGCGGCGGCGGCGTCTCTGGAAGAACAGGGCGCGCGTCTGACCGAGGCGGTCGGCGCATTTCGGTTGAGCAGCAAGACACAGGGGCGTACTCAACCGCAGAACTCCGCAGCGGTAAAACCGGCTGCACTACGTCTGGCGGTTGCAGATAGCGGGGACAACTGGGAGACGTTCTGAGTCGACAGCCGTGTCGGGTGGCGCTTCGCTTACCCGACCTACAAAAACTGACCTACAAAAACTGACCTACAAAAAAGGGACCTTTCGGTCCCTTTTTCACATCTTATTTCTTATCGGGTAATGCGTACGCGATAACGTAATCACCGCGATCCGGCGACTGGCGGGCGCCACCGGCGTTAATGATGATGTACTGCTTACCGGTTTTCGGCGACACGTAGGTCATCGGGCCGGACTGGCTGCCAACCGGCAGGCGGTCTTTCCAGATCTCTTTCCCGGTGGCGGTATCAAACGCGCGCAGGTAGAAATCCTGGGTACCGGCAAAGAACAGCAGGCCGGACTGGGTAGAGAGCGACGCGCCCAGGGTCGGCATACCGATCGGTATTGGCATGTGCATGCGAATGCCCAGCGGGCCGGTATCTTCCACCGTGCCGACAGGAACCTGCCACACCAGCTTGCCGGTTTTCAGGTCAACGGCTGACATGGTGCCAAACGGTGGCTTCTGGCACGGAATACCCAGCGGCGACAGGAAGCGTTCACGCATCGCGCCGAACGGCGTGCCGTCCATTGGAACTATCCCCATCTCAATGCCGCTGGCATTTTTCGCCACGTTCGCGCGCGGCACCATATAGTTTGCCAGACCCAGGCGCATATCGTTGACGAACATCAGGCTGTTGTTCGGGTCAACTGAGACGCTGCCCCAGTTCATCCCGCCGAGTGAGCCAGGGAACTGCAGGGAACGATCGAGACCAGGAGGGGTGAAGACGCCCTGATGACGCATCTCTTTAAACTGAATGCGGCACAGCAGCAGGTCGACAGGCGTCGCGCCCCACATGTCGGATTCGGTCAGCGTCTGGTTGCCAATCATCGGCATGCCGACGGAGTACGGCTGGGTCGGGGAATAGCGTTCACCTTCAACGTTACCCGCCGGGACAGGGCGTTCCTCTACCTTCGCGACCGGCTTACCGGTTTCGCGGTTAAGCATGAAGATCATGCCCTGCTTGCTGGTCTGCACCAGCACAGGCGTGGTGCCGCCCTTACCGTCAGGCAGGTCGTACAGCAGCGGCTGGGAAGGCAGGTCGAAGTCCCACAGGTCGTGGTGGGTAGTCTGGAAATGCCAGCGAACCTGACCGGTGGCCGCGTCGACGGCGACGATGGATGAACTGTACTTATCGTCCAGCGCGGTACGCTCTCCCGCCCAGAAGTCTGGCGTGGCGTTGCCGGTTGGCAGGTAGATTAGATTCAGTTTGGCGTCGTAAGACATCGCTGACCAGACGTTCGGCGTACCGCGGGTGTAGGTCTGGCCTTCCGGCGGCAGGCCGGTCAGGTTCGGATTACCCGGATCCCACGCCCAGGCCAGCTTACCGGTGTGAACGTCGTAGGCGCGCACAACGCCCGGCGGCTCGCCGGTTGAGTAGTTATCCGCGACGCGACCGCCGACGACGACAACGTTCCCGGCAACCAGCGGCGTGGAGGTTTGCTGATAATATCCGGGCTTAATCTCACCCATGCCGACGCTCAGATCCACGGTGCCATGGTCGCCGAAGTCGTCGCAGACCTTGCCGGTATCCGCGTTGATCGCAATCAGACGGGCATCGGTAGTGGGCAGGAACAGGCGGCGAGGGCATGCCGCAGGCTGCGTTTCTGCCTGTGACGTTGTCACGCTGGAGTGGTCTTCAAAATAGCCCAGACCGCGACAGCGCTGCCAGTTAGGGGCCGTGGCTTTGGAATCGTAGCGCCATTTTTCTTTACCGGAATCCACGTCCAGCGCCACAACTTTACTGTATGGGGTACAGACGTACAGCGTGTCGCCAATCTGCAGAGGGGTGTTCTGATCTTCCGCACCCGAGCCGTTGCTCTGCGGAATATCGCCGGTGTGCGCAACCCACGCGACTTTCAGATCGCGGACGTTTTGCTTGTTAATCTGGTCCAGCGCGGCGAAACGGTCGCCGTGGGTGGTATTGCCCCAGTGCTCCCAGTTCTTTTGCTGCTCGCCAGGGGCGACGGGTTTCACCGGAACGGGCTCGTTGGCAGCCACGAGGGTCTGAGGCTTAAACATCCAGCCCAGGCTGGCCAGCATGGCCACCGCGAGCAGGGCCGCGACGCCAAAGGCGGGCGTCTTGTTCGGTGCAGCGTAGTTTGCCGTGCGCAGGAAGGGCCAGACGATGGCGCACAGGAACGCCAGTACGGCAAAGGTAAACAGGCGGGAGAAGAGCGGCCAGAAATCCCAACCCGCATCGCTTACCGCCCAGAATAGCGAGGCGATAAACGCGATGCCGTAAAGCACAATCCCGCTGGTGCGGTTGAGGAAAATCAGGATCGCGGCAATCACCATTACCACGCCCATTATCAGGAAGTAACTACTTCCGCCCACGGTGGCGAGCTTTAAGCCCAACCCGCCGACGGCCAGACCGATGAGCATCATCAGTCCGGCAAGAAGCCACTGCAGAATACGAGGTATCCCGCGCGGCGCGCTGCCAAATGCCATTTCTGTCTCCTTAGCTCCCCCCGCTGTGTCGGGTATGTACCAGTTGGGTAATAAATGCGGTGGGATTGATGGTTAATACCGGTGAATTCGTTTATATCAAATAATTTGCGAACCATTTGGTGAATTCGCCGCTATGATAAAACTGTTAAATTGTTTTAAGCAATTGTTAATGATTTATTCCGCATTATTTGATTAACGCACAGGTCAACCCCCTCGCCCCTGAGGGGAGAGGGTCAGGGCGAGGGGCAAAAAGGTTCTAAACCGGCATTGATTTACGGATGGCGCTCAGCAGCGTCTGCGCACCCGTTGAGAGTGGGGTGTCGACGCGGGTCAGTATGCCGATAGGTTCACCGGGGCCAGGGGAGGTAATCGGCAGCGCGATCAGCGTTGCCTGGCGTAAATCATCTTTTACCGCCCCGGAAGGGACGAACCAGACGTAGTCATAATCCAGCGTAAGCTGGCGTGAAAGCGAGGCTGACAGCGTTTCGATACACCCTGAGGGCAGCGTACACCCCTGCATTTGCAGCAAGGTTTCGGCGGTCTGGCGCGGGACGGTCCCTTTGGGGCACACCACCACCGGCCACTCCATGACGCGGCTTAACGTCACCGTGTCCTGCAGCAGCGGGTGATCGGGACGAACCACCAGCTTCAGGGACTCCAGGAACAGCAGTTCGTAATTGAGACCCACCATCAGTTCAGGGTCGGACATGCGGCCGATACCAATATCCAGCTCGCACGATTTCAGCCCCGCGAGCAGCATGGTGTTATTCATGGTGGCAACCTGAATCGTGGTATGCCGTTGCTGCTTGTGGAACTGGCCAATCACCGGCGGAAGAATGCCGAGCGCGGCGGTGGGCAAGGCCCCGACGCGGACGACCTCGCTGGTGTGTTCTTCTTTTCGGTGCAGGGACTGGCCTGCGGTATTGAGCGCATCCAGCACCTTAACGGCGTGCGTAAGGAACTGTTCGCCCACGATGGTAAGCTGCGCCCCCAGCCGACCGCGGTCAAAAAGACGGGCGCCGGTTAGCTGTTCAAGCTCGTTGAGGGTTTTTGAGAGCGCAGGCTGGCTCAGGTTAAGAGTTTCAGCCGCACGCCCCAGCGTTCCCTGTTGAGCGACGGCCACAAATGTATGCAAATGGCGCAAACGTATGCGCTGACTGAACAGACCATTTTTTTCCATAGGCGATGTTAAAAACAGAGCGATGCGGGTGACAAGTTAAGTTATTTAATTTTGATAACCTGATAGCAAAATATTTTTAACATTTGATCTGTTTGAGTTACAACATGTT
This sequence comes from Enterobacter sp. 241F3, assembly GCF_034106785.1. NCBI lineage: Bacteria > Pseudomonadati > Pseudomonadota > Gammaproteobacteria > Enterobacterales > Enterobacteriaceae > Enterobacter > Enterobacter sp. 241F3. The sequence goes on along the minus strand of NZ_JAWNDD010000001.1, from coordinate 255,689 downwards.
TTTCGGCGGGGAATAAGAGCGAACGTCCTTGTTCATTTATTGCTCATTGCTGAGGGGAAAGGGTTAAGCGGTTAGATTACGCCGTCACCGCCGTCAGAACACCACACCTGGCCGGACGTAAACGAACATTCATCCGAGGCCAGCGTGACGTACAGCGGGGCGATCTCGACGGGCTGACCCGGACGTCCCAGCGGCGTATCGCCGCCAAACTCCTTCACTTTTTCCATCGGCTGGCCGCCGCTGGACTGCAGCACCGTCCAGTATGGGCCGGGAGCGACCGCGTTGACGCGAATGCCTTTCGGACCCAGCTGCTTGGCTAAGGATTTGGTAAATACCGCCAGACAGGCTTTGGTCTGGGCGTAGTCCAGCAGCACCGGGCTTGGCTTCACGGCCTGAACGGAGGAGGTATTAATGATAACGGACGAGGCCTTCAGGTGCCGCAGCGCCGCCTTCGTGATCCAGAAAGGGGCATATACGTTGGTTTTAAACGTCGCGTCAAAATCTTCGGTAGTCAGCTCTTCAAGGGATTCACGGAACTGCTGGCGACCGGCGTTGTTGACCAGAATATCCAGCCCGCCCAGCTTCGAGACGGCTTCTTCGACCAGGTTCTGGCAGAAGGTTTCGTCCCGAACGTCCCCCGGCAGCGCGACGGCGTTCCGGCCTTCGGCTTTGATCAGGTCGATGACCTCCGCGGCGTCTTTTTCCTCTTCAGGCAGATAGTTAATCGCCACGTCAGCGCCTTCACGGGCATAGGCGATGGCCACTGCGCGACCGATACCCGAGTCACCGCCGGTGATCAGCGCTTTTTTACCGGCCAGGCGGCCATGCCCTTTGTAGCTGGTTTCCCCGTGGTCGGGTACAGGCTGCATTTCGGATGCCAGTCCCGGTGGCGTTTGTGGCTGTTCCGGGAACGGGGGCTGCGGATAAGCGTTCGTACGTTGTTGGGTATCACTCATAGCTGACTCCTTAAGCCAAGGGGTGAGATTTGATGGATAACTGCAGCGTTAACGCTTCGCTGAATTATTTCTGCAAACGATCGACGCGGACGACGGCAGGAGATGATTTTTTATCAAGCGAACCGTTGATGCTGATCATCTGGTCGGGTTTTACCGTTCTGCCATCGAAGACTGCCTGGGGAATAATAACGTCGATTTTTCCGGTTTTATCCTGAAATACAAACTTATCGCCGCTACCGTCAATAAGATTACCGCGCAGTGAAATGGTCGCACCGTCGTGCAGTTGTTTTGCCTGATCGATGGTCATAATACGCGCGTCATCGGTTCCGCGATATCCGCTATCCAGCGCATGGGGTGGCGGCGGAGCTTCACCTTTTTGTAACCCGCCGTTATTATCTGCGAAGGCGGCCGGAACCAGAAATATCATAAAAGCGGAAATAAGCGATAATTTCATCGGATATCCTTCATTTTGGGTGTCTTGACTTATTAAGTATTGTTGCTATTTCTTTATGTGGCAAATGTGATAAGTCCTAAAAACATTCGCGTGAGAAATCAAACTTATCGGATAATAAGCGAAACGGTGACGATGACCATGAAGCGTGAAAATGAAAAGTTGCCCGGGATAGATGAGAGTTTTCGCTTGCTGACGTTTGAATACGCGTTTCGTCAGGTGGGTTTTATTGTTCTGCTGGCTATTATCATCGCGGCTATCGCCGGTCTGTTTTCAAGCGGGTGGGTCAGCGATACGGTCAAAACCAATTCCGCAAAATCACTGACCATAAGCTATGAACGGTTTGGCCGACGGGAGACGGAGACGCGAATGGAGCTGGCGTTCCCGGTGCAATCAGAGGGTAAGTATGTTCTCAGTATGGCCAGCGAGAGCAACGATGTTTACGAGCCTGGCAGCGTCTGGCCGCAGCCTGACAGCATGTTCAGCCGGGGCAAGACCCTCTATTTTGTCTATAACAACCTGAAAAAGTCAGACCGCTTCGCGGTGTTATTCTTCACCACGCCTTCGAGAGCCGGTAAATGGAACACAACCATCCGTATTAACAGCGAGCCGGAGATAACCTTCTGGCAATTTATTTACCCCTAGGAGGCTGATATGGATATGGTCTTTCGTGCGCTGGCGATTTATCTGTTCCTCGTGGTGGTTTTTAAAGTGGCCGGGCGGCGTGCGCTGCTGCAGATGACCAGCTTCGATCTCATTCTGCTCCTGATAATTAGTGAAGCTACTCAGCAGGCGCTTCTCGGGCAAGATTTTTCCGTCACCGGTGCGATGATTACGATTACCACCCTGGTGGTAGTGGATATTATTTTTGGCCTTATGAAGAAGTATTTTTCCCCGGTGGAGAATATTCTGGACGGCACTCCCGTGATTCTTGTGGAAAACGGCGTACCCCTGGCTGATAAACTCAAAAAGGTCGATGTCTCTTGCGATGATATTCTGGTGTCAGCGCGTCAAAATAATGGTATTAACGAAATAAGCCAAATTAAATATGCCATACTGGAGCGCAATGGACATATTTCAATCATTCCATTCGAGAAATAAGAGGCGCAAAGATGAGCAATCTTTTTCACGACAACAATTATACCGTGGGTGAACTGACGAAAAAACTGGCGAGCAAATTAACCGATCTCGGGCTTCGCTTAACCACGGCGGAATCCTGTACCGGCGGAAAGCTATCGGTAGCACTTTGTGCCGAAGAGAACACGGCCGATTTTTATGATGTTGGCCTGGTCGTATTCAGCGACGAAGCCAAAGCACGGATCCTCGGCGTTCGTCCTGAGACGCTCGCGCGGTATACCGCGGTCAGTGAGCAGACGGTGACCGAGATGGCCGCCAGCATCCGCGACATCGCCCAGGCTGATATCAGTATCGCCATCAGCGGCTATGCTGGCCCGGAAGGGGGCGACGATGGCACGGCGGCGGGGACGGTCTGCTTTGCGTGGAACATTCGCGGCGAGACGCAAACCCGCACCGTACTGTTTTCCGGAGACTGTCAGGACGTGGTGGAAAAAGCGGTGCATTTTTCGCTGGCCGAGCTGGTGACAGCATTGTCGGACGGGCATAACGGTTGAGTTTACGTGGAGGTTCTATGGCTGTCATAGTAATTACCGGTGGGACGGCGGGCGTGGGAAAAGCCACGGCGCTGCGCTTCGCAAAAGCAGGTTACGATGTCGGCCTTATCGCCCGCGATGAGGCCAGCCTGCACTCAACCCAGGAAGAGCTGCGCCGCTTCGGCGTAAATGCACACGCCGTGCAGGCTGACGTCGCCGACAGTCAGGCGGTGGTGGATGCGGCTAACGAGATTGAGTATCGCCTCGGCGCGATTGATGTCTGGGTGAACAACGCCATGGGGGCCGTGCTGGCGCCGTTTCGCACCCTTACGCCGGACGAGTTTCGTCGCGTGACTGAGGTGACGTACCTCGGCTACGTGAACGGTACCCGCGCGGCTCTCGAGCTCATGGTTCCGCGCGACAGGGGCGTGATTATCCAGGTAGGGTCCGCGCTGGCCTACCGTTCCATTCCCCTGCAGTCCGCCTACTGCGGGGCCAAAGCGGCGATCCGCGGGTTTACCGATGCAGTGCGTACCGAGCTGATGCATGAAAACAGCCGGGTTCAGCTTTCGATGGTGCAGATGCCGGGGCTTAACACGCCGCAGTTTGAATGGGCAAGGAACAAGTTCGCGTGGGCAATGCGCCCGGTACCGCCGGTGTTCGAGCCTGAAGTCGCCGCCAGCGCCATCTTCAGGGTGGCGCAAAAGCCGGTGCGCGAGCTGTGGGTTGGCAGCAGCACCATTCAGTCGATTGTCGGGCAGTTCCTCTTCCCGGGTTTTCTGGACAGGCTGATGGTGAAGAAAGCCTGGGAAGGCCAGATGACCGACGATATGAACGCGCCGGACCGTCGGGATTATCTCGACCAGCCGGTTAACGACCTGCACAAAATCCATGGCCGTTTCACTGATGAAGCGAAAACCCGCGCGTCGTCCGTGACCTCCGGTATGCCGGGCAAAGTGGCGTTAGGGGGGCTGGCGTTGGCGGGTATTGTGTTGACGCGTTTGCTCACCCGCCGGAAACCGTAATCAGCGCAGCGCGCTGCGGTGCGTCCAGAACCAGCGATAGCCGTAGCCGCCAAGGCTGAGCTCAACGGTTTTACCGCAAACCAGCGCGTCATCGTAGCGTTTGTCCGCAAGACAGGCGGTCCAGGTGGCGTTGCGGATCCCCTTGACGGTGAACCGTACCGGCTGGTCGCTGAAGTTAACAAAGGTCAGGATGCTGCGTTCTTCGGTCTCGTAATAGATTCCCAGCACCGCGTCATTATCGATCGTGAGGAGCCGAAAGGGCGCAACGGCGATTTCGGGGAACTCCGAACGGGTATTGGCGATATCAATGATCCGGTGCAGAAGCGAGTTGCGGTGGAGGAGCGAATCGGCGACGTTGATTTTCTGATAGCGATAAGGGCCGCGGTCGATAATCGGCGCGATAAATTTTTTCGGGTCGGCAGCCGAAAAACCGCCGCCTTGCGATCCCGCCCACTGCATCGGGGTGCGCACAGCGTAGCGCTCCTCCAGATCGAGGTCATCCCCCATGCCGATCTCATCGCCATAGCGCATCACCGGAACGCCGGGCAGGGAAAAGAGTACCGCGTGGCAGAACGCCAGCCGCTTCAGATCGCCATTGAGCATCGGCGCCAGGCGGCGGCGGATCCCGCGCTGGTAGACGTTCATCTCCTCATCAGGGGCGAAGGTATCGAGGACAAACTGTTTGTCTTTCTGGCTGATGCCCTCCAGATCCAGCTCGTCGTGATTGCGCAGCCAGTTGGCAAAACAGCATGAATCGGGCGGGACGATCATCTTCTTCACCGCGTTGCGCAGCGGACGGGCGCTTTTGCGGGCCAGGCTGACGTAAAAATACTTGTTGAGCCAGAAGTTGAGCACCAGATTCAGGCGGTCATTATTGCCAAAGTAGTCCTGATAGGCCTCCACCTCGACATCGACCTCACCCAGCAGGATCGCGTCCGGGTTGTGTTGCTCGATAAGACGACGCATATGCTCGAGGATCCACAGGCCCTTTTTTTCATCACCTTTTCCCGCCTGGGTGGTCAGGTGGGAGGCGGCATCCAGGCGGAACCCCGATACGCCCAGCTTGAGCCAGAAGAGGATGATGTTCTCAATCTCTTTCAGCACCGCGGGCGAGGTCAGGTTCAGGTCCGGTTCGTGGCGATAGAACATGTGCCGGTAGTATTGTCCCGCCTCGTCGTCCCAGCTCCAGATGCTCTTTTCGACGCCGGGAAACATGGGGGGCGTATCGTCCTCGTCACTATCTGACCAGAGGTAGTAATCCCGGTAGGGTGACGCCGGGTTGCGGCGGGCCTGCTGGAACCAGGGATGCGCGTCGGAGGTGTGCTGGATCAGCAGCTCGATAATGACCTGCATGCCCAGCTCGCGGGCCTGTTCGATAAAGGCGATGATATCGGCCAGCTTTCCGAATCGAGGGTCCACCTGGAGATGGTCGCTGACGTCATAGCCTTCATCAAGAAAGGGCGTGAGGTAAAACGGGGTGATCCAGATAACCGTCGCCCCCATGCGGCGAATGTAGCGCAGCTTGGCCGCTATCCCGGCGATGTCCCCGCAGCCATCGCCGTTCAGGTCATAAAAGAGTGCGGTATCAATCTGGTAAATAATGGCCCGTGTATGCCAGTCCGTCATAGCGTTCCTCAGTGATAGCCTTCAGTATCCGAAACCTTGCCCCGGAACACGTAATAGCTCCAGGCGGTGTACACCAGGATCACCGGAATAATCAGTAACGTCCCGACCAGCATAAACAGCTGGCTGGCAGGCGGGGCCGCGGCCTCCCACAGAGTGATACGCGGCGGAATAATGTTCGGCCAGAGGCTGATGCCCAGCCCGCTGAACCCGAGGAAGATCAGCCCCAGCGTCAGGAGGAAAGGGCGCGCGTGGCTGTCCGGATTGCGGGTCAGGCGCCAGATCAGCACGCTGAAGATCCCGACCAGCAGCGGAACCGGCAGGAACCAGAAGAAGTTGGGCAGGGTAAACCAGCGGTCGGCGACGTACTGCCAGCCGAGCGGCGTCCAGACGCTGACTACCGCGATAACTACCATCAGGCCCAGCAGCACGTGGCGGGTCAGCTCGCGCATGCGCTGTTGCAGCGCGCCTTCGCTTTTCATAATGAGCCAGGTGGTGCCCAGCAGCGTGTAGGCGACGACCAGCCCGATGCCGCAGAACAGGTTGAAGGGGGTGAGCCAGTCCAGCGCCGAGCCGACATAGCGTCGGCCCTCCACGTCAAAGCCGTTGATCACGGCGCCCACCACCACGCCCTGGCTGAAGGTAGCGAGCAGGGAGCCGCCGGCAAAGGAGTAGTCCCAGAATTTACGGTGTGAAGGGGTGGCTTTGAAGCGGAACTCAAAGGCGACGCCGCGAAAGATGAGGCCGATCAGCATTGCGGTGAGCGGGATCGTCAGCGCATCAATAATGACCGCATAGGCCAGCGGAAACGCGCCGAAAAGCCCCGCGCCGCCGAGCACCAGCCATGTCTCGTTGCCGTCCCAGACGGGCGCGACGCTGTTGACCATCACATCGCGCTCTTTCGCATCGCCCACGAAGTTAAACAGCAGGCCAATCCCCAGGTCGAAGCCGTCCATAATGATATACATCAGCGTGGCAAACACGATGATGGCAAACCAAATCACCGAGATATCGACGCCCATCAGATTCTCTCCTCTTCCGGAACAGACTCCGCGGCAGACAGCGGACGGGCAGGCGTGCCCGAGGTGTTTGACGTCAGCGTATCGACGGGCTGAGGACCTTTCTTAATCAGCCGGATAAGATAAACATAGCCCACGCCAAATACGGATGAGTAGACAACGAAGAACGCCAGCAGGCTGATGCTCATCTGCAGGGTGCTGTGCAGCGATACCGCGTCGATGGTGCGCAGGTAGCCATAGACAACCCACGGCTGACGGCCCACTTCGGTGGTCACCCAGCCGGCGAGCAGCGCCAGCAGCCCGGCAGGCCCCATGCAGAGGGCAAACCAGTGGAACGGACGCGAGTGGTAAAGTCGATGGCGATAGCGCAGCCAGAGGCTGACCAGACCGAGGGTAATCATCAGCAGCCCCATCCCGACCATCACGCGGAACGACCAGAAAACGATGGTAGAGTTTGGGCGATCCTCTTTCGGGAAGTCTTTCAGCGCGGGGACCTGTTTATCCAGGCTGTGCGTCAGAATCAGGCTGCCAAGCGCGGGGATCTCCAGGCCGTATTTGGTGCGCTCCTCCTCCATATCCGGCAGGCCAAACAGCAGCAGCGGGGTGGCCTCGCCGGGCGGATTTTCCCAGTGCCCCTCAATAGCGGCGATTTTCGCCGGCTGATGCTCAAGCGTGTTCAGGCCGTGCATATCGCCCACCACCGCCTGAATGGGCGCGACCAGCAGCGCCATCCACATCGCCATCGAAAACATGGTGCGAACGGCTGGCGTATCGTTCCCGCGCAGCAGGTGCCAGGCGCCCGACGCGCCGACAAACAGCGCGCTGCTCAGGAACGCGGCGATAGCCATATGAATAAGACGGTAAGGGAAGGAGGGGTTAAAGACGATGGCCAGCCAGTCCTGCGGGATAACCTGCCCATTTTCGATAGTGAAACCCTGCGGCGTATGCATCCAGCTGTTGGAGGCGAGGATCCAGAAGGTCGACATTAGCGTGCCGAGCGCCACCATGCAGGTCGAAAAGAAGTGCAGCCCCGGGCCGACCTTGTTCCAGCCGAACATCATCACGCCGAGGAATCCGGCCTCCAGGAAGAAGGCGGTTAACACTTCATAGGTCAGAAGTGGGCCGGTAATGCTGCCCGCGAACTGGGAGAACCCGCTCCAGTTGGTGCCAAACTGATACGCCATAACCAGCCCGGAAACGACGCCCATGCCGAAGTTAACGGCAAATATCTTTAACCAGAAGTGGTATAGCGATCGCCAGACGTCGTTTTTGGTGCGCAGCCACATGCCTTCCAGCACCACCAGATAGCTGGCGAGGCCGATGGTGATCGCGGGAAAAAGGATATGGAACGAGACGGTAAAAGCGAACTGAATTCTGGCCAGATGAAATGCATCGAGTTCGAACATGGTCCGTACCTCTGAGACGATGGGGCACGCGACTTGCCGGGCAGTTCAGGACTGCCCGGCAAACCGATTACGGTTTAGTCTTACCGGCACCCAGCTCGGCACCGGTCAGCGGGTCGGAATGTGGATCGGACTTCGTGCGGGCAGACATCGCCTTAACCAGGGTTGCCTGCTCGGTTGTGAGCGTCACGCTGGCACTGCCATCGCCGCCATCCACCGCAGGCTGGGGGGACTCAACGTAATCGAAATGTTTATCGCTGTTCCAGCTTCCGCGAACCTCTCCACCTTCAGACATATTGTAGTACTTGTTGGTGAATTCCTCGATTGGCGGCAGTTTTCCCGGCGGGAAATTATTACGGATGGACTGCAGCGCCTTCTCAAAGGAGAGCTGATGCGCCGCCTCACGCGTCATCAGAAACGCCAGCGCGTCCTTAACGCCGGGATCGTCGGTCACGTTGATCAGCCGTTCATAGATGATTTTGGCTCTGGCTTCGGCCGCCACGTTCGAACGCAGATCTGCCGTCGGCTCGCCAATGGTGTCGACGTAGGCCGCCGTCCAGGGCACGCCCGCTGAGTTGGTGAGCGGAGTGCCGCCGCCGTAGAGCAGGGAGGTGATGTGGCTGTCATTCCCGTTTTCGGTCATGGAGCGATACAGCTCGGCCTCATTTTCCACCCCTTCCGCCAGCGCCCCCTTGGCACCTTTATTCAGCATGCCGACCAGGGTGCCGATAATTTCGAGGTGGCTTAACTCCTCGGTTGCGATATCCATCAGCATATCCTTACGGCCCGGATCGTCATCGCTCAACCCTTGCGTAAAGTACCGGCAGGCGGCGGCCAGTTCACCCTGCGGCCCGCCAAATTGTTCCAGTAAAAGGTTGGCAAGGCCGGGATTCGGTTCGGCGACGCGAACCGTGTATTGCAGCTGTTTGACGTGTCGAAACATGCTCACTCTCCTGTGGGTTATTTTTTCGCTTCGACACCCGACGCGTCTGAACGCAGCAGGAACTGTTCCGTCGTTTGCGGGATATGACGAATCAGCCAGTCGGCCATTTCGCGCTCTTCGGCGAGGATCGTCTCAATAGCGGGTATTGAAGCGGTATCGCCCGCTTTTTTCGCCGCCGCGAGCAGGGAGGTATAGCAGGCGATTTCAAACTGTTCGAAAACATAGCCGCTGATCGAGCCCTTCACGATTTCGTCGGAAGGGAACATGCCGCCGATGGATTGTCCCAGCGCCGCCATTTTGCTCATCGAGTCTTTTAAGACCGAACGAGAAATATCATTACGGTCGAGGATTTCCTCCAGCAATGTGATTTGCCGTTTTGTCTCATTAATATGTTGCTCAATTCTGGCGCGAACATCAGGATAATTATCGATACGGCTGGCCATGGATTCCAGCATTGATTCGGCTTGCTTTTCCATTGCATGGGCATCGCGTAGCCAGTCATGGTAGTGTTCTACGTGATTCATCATTGTATCCTCATTAGGGGTTCGCTTATTTGTTCTCACTTTCAGCAGCCTGATCGGCACGTGCGGCACTGTAGCCAGATAAATGGCCGACAATATTGGCATAAATACTGATGATAATGACCCATAGCACGCTGTTCTTCCACCATATTACGGAAGGAATAGCGAGAATGAACCATATTATTGCTGCCGCTAAATGGCACCGTTTAATTGTCCTGGGACTGATGCTCATTTTATTTAACCTGTGTTATAGCGTCATTTCTGCGCTTTTTGGTTAATATTGCCTACGGCCAGGTCGGTGAGTTTCAGGTCGGTCTCTTTTTCTTCTTCCAGCGTTTCGGCAAGAAGCTTAACGGCTTTTTTATAGCCCAGTTGTTCTGCTAATGTGGCAAGGGTACCGTAGCTGGCTATTTCGTAATGCTCGACTTTTTGCGCAGCGGCAATTAAGGCAGCATCACGCACTTCATTTTTTTCGGTGCTTTCGATCACTTCATTGGCTTCTTCAATTAAGCCTTCCATCGCCACGCACTTCATGCGTTTAATCTTAATTCCTTCTTCCTGTTCGACGATCTGGTCGATACGTTCGATCTGACCCTGCGTCTCCTCCAGGTGCGCGGTAAAGGCTACGCTCAGCTTCTCGCTGGACGCGGCGCGGGCAAGCTTGCTAAGCGCGCGAGTCAGCTGCTTTTCCGCACTGTAGGTATCCGAGAGAAGATGAATAAATACATCCTCAACACTTTTCATATTCATAATAATTACGCTCCGGTAAAATAAAGAAAGGGTACTGCGAGCTTTTCAGCCCGCAGCATGCTCTCTGGTTTTATTAAAAGAGTACTAAATAAGATCAGGAGTTATCAGACTTACGGCCTCCGCCGTGACTGTTCTGTCCCCCTTTCTTACCCGCTTCAGATGCGCGTTGCGGATCGTTTTTAAAATTACCACCGCTGTGCTGGCCACCTTTACGTCCAGCTTCTGATGCTTTTTCACGGTCTTCAGCGAAATTACCGGAACCACCACGATGCTCTGCCATATTAAACCTCATAGTCATATATTGGTTATGTCAGTACGATACGAAAATATTCCGTATCACTCGTCGTTCGAGTAATAACTCTAGTCGCTGTGTGAGAACCGTCAAATGCGTTTTGCTATTTACGGCTGCGTTGTTTTTAAATATTTGTAAATTTGCGCTTCGCTTGCTTTGGAAATATGGATAGACAGGAAGGACTTGTAAACAACCGTTCAGATTATTCCTAACTTTGAGCTAAAAATTTGAAAGGTGAGGATAAAAATAATGACGCGTTAAAATTGGTTAATTTGCAGTCAGAGGAAAATAAAAAATACTCCTTTATAGCTAGAAAGCGAAACCCTAAATAATTATAAGGAAAATCCTGGATAAAAAGCGTCGGGCACGAAAGGGCGGTTTCGTTGAGGCTTGTTCAGAGGCCAGCCGCACACGGTTTGACCACTGTCGTCTTAAGATCACAAATCAGAAATCTTTCCCCCCGGAAGGAACGGGTTTCTCTACACTCCAGGTAATATTCACTGGAGGCATGACATCATGGCGAACACCATCACGGCTGATGACATTCGGGAACACTTTTCGCAGGCTATGTCGGCGATGTACCAGCAGGAAGTTCCGCAGTACGGCACCTTGCTTGAACTGGTAGCGGACGTAAACCTGGCGGTGCTGGAAAATAATCCACTATTACATGAACAACTGGCAAACGCCGATGAGCTTGTGCGCCTGAACGTGGAGCGTCACGGGGCAATTCGCGTTGGCAGTGCGCAAGAGCTTTCAACCCTGCGCCGTATGTTTGCCATCATGGGCATGTACCCGGTCAGCTATTACGATCTCTCCCAGGCGGGGGTGCCGGTTCACTCAACGGCGTTTCGCCCGATCGATGATGCGGCGCTGTGCCGTAATCCGTTCCGCATCTTTACTTCGCTGCTGCGCCTTGAGCTGATTGAAAACGTCGCGCTGCGCGAACGGGCGGCGGAAATCCTCTCTCACCGGAACATCTTCACCCCGCGCTGTCTGGCGCTTCTCGATCTGTATGAATCGGAAGGGCAGTTTACTGACGAGCAGGCGCACGAGTTTGTGCAGGAAGCGCTGGAAACCTTCCGCTGGCACCGTCACGCGACGGTCGATCAGGAAACCTATCTTGCGCTGCACAACGAGCATCGCCTGATTGCCGACGTGGTCTGCTTCCCCGGCTGCCACATTAACCACCTCACCCCGCGCACGCTGGATATTGATCGGGTGCAGGAGCTGATGCCGAAGTACGGTATCGAGCCGAAAATTCTGATAGAAGGCCCGCCGCGTCGCGAGGTGCCCGTCCTGCTGCGTCAAACCAGCTTCAAGGCGCTGGAAGAGCCGGTGCTGTTTGCCGGGGAACATAAGGGCACCCACACCGCGCGCTTCGGTGAGATTGAACAGCGCGGCGTGGCGCTGACCCCGAAAGGCCGGGAACTGTACGATAGCCTGCTTGCCCAGGCAGGCACCGGCAAAGATAACCTGACCCATCAGCTGCATCTGCGCGAGATCTTTAGCGCCTTCCCGGACAGCGAACTGTTGATGCGCCGTCAGGAGCTGGCGTATTTCCGCTACCGTCTGACGCCTGCGGGTGAAGCGCATCGCCATGCGTTCCGGCCGGGAGACGATCCGCAGCCGCTGATCGAGCGCGGATGGGTGGTTGCCCAGCCGATCACCTACGAAGATTTCCTCCCGGTTAGCGCCGCGGGGATTTTCCAGTCCAATCTCGGGAATGAAACCCAGGCCCGCAGCCATGGTAACGCCAGCCGCGATGCGTTTGAAGACGCGCTCGGCTGCCCGGTGTATGACGAGTTTGCGCTCTATCAGGAGGCTGAAACCCGCAGCAAACAGCGTTGCGGTTTGCTCTGAAATCGTTACTCTGCTGGGGTGTGATGGAAAAAATAAGGTCGTTATGCAAAATCCTTCCGCCCCTGTGGTTGAAACGCGCCAGGGCGCACTCTCTGGTTTAACCGATGAAAATGTCCACGTCTGGTGCGGCATTCCCTACGCCGCACCGCCCGTGGGCGAGTGGCGTTGGCGCTCCCCGCGGCCGCCTGAACCGTGGGATGGCGTTCGCGAGGCCACCGCCTTTTCGGCCTCAAGCTGGCAAAGCAGCGAATATTGTCAGGAGCTGGGCGGGGGCGATCCCGGCCAGTTCTCAGAAGACTGTCTTTATCTGAACGTCTGGTCCCCCAAAGAGCGCGCCGGGGCGCTTCCGGTTATGGTCTGGCTGCACGGTGGTGGCTTTACCATTGGCGCGGGGGGCTTACCGCCCTATAGCGGCAAAGCGCTGGCAACGCGCGGCGTTGTTGTCGTGACGATCAACTACCGTCTCGGCCATCTCGGCTTTTTCGCCCATCCCGCGCTGGAAGGCGAGGAAGATCGCGTGGTGCATAATTTTGCCCTGCTGGATCAGATCGCGGCCCTCGAATGGGTGCGGGAGAATATCGCCGCATTTAGTGGAGATCCTGACAATGTGACCCTGTTTGGCGAATCCGCCGGCGCGCGCAGCGTGCTCTCTCTGCTGGCATCGCCCCTGGCGGCTGGCTTGTTCCACAAGGCGATTGTGCAAAGCGGGTATACCTTGCCGGACACGCCGCGCGAGCAGGCGCTGCAAAAAGGGGAGGCGCTGGCCGCCCATTTTGGCCTGGAGAAGGCGACTGCTGAGCAGCTGCGCGCCATTCCTCCCGAGGCGTTCTGGCCGTTAACCGCGCCGCTGAACGTCGCACCGGCGCCCATCGTCGGGGACTGCGTTCTGCCCGAAGCGATGCTGGACGTCTTTTTCGCGGCCCGCCAGCATCCCGTACCGGTAATGATTGGGTCGAACAGCGATGAGGCCAGCGTGATGGCGGTGTTTGGCATCGATCTCGCCGGGCAAATCCAGAAGCTCCGCCGGGAGCGGCGCTTCGGACTGGGGTTGATTAAGCTGCTCTATCCGGGCGTCAAAGGCGATGAAGAGCTGGGCAGGCAGGTGTGCCGCGACATGGCGTTCACCACGATGGGCTACGTCGTGATGCAGGCTCAGCAGCGCGTCGGCGGATTGTGCTGGCGTTACTGGTTTGACTATGTCGCGGAAGCGGAACATGCCACCTATATCAACGGTGCCTGGCACGGCAACGAGGTTCCCTATGTCTTTGATACGTTAGGTCAGGTAGAGCCTTCACGTCAGTACGTCAACGAACGGGATCTGCAGTTTGCTGCCCACGTGGCCGATTACTGGGTGAGCTTTGCGCGTGACGCTGGTCCTCGCGAGATCCTGCCCGGGCCGACGCACTGGCCCGCATGCCGAAAAGGGCGGGACGTTTTGTTACGCATTGGCGTGAATAAACATGCAGGTTTTCGGCTTGAAAACCGCTTTATGCGCGCCCGCATGAGCCTCTTCAAACGGGTGATGAAGCACCACGTCAGCCTCGATTAAGCAAACATGCGCGAAACGCCGCCAGTCCGTTTTCCTCGCCTGGCGTTTCGCGCAGCACCAGCCGGTAGCTCGCGCCGGTTTTTATGCTGGTTTCATAAGGCCGTATCAGTCTTCCCGTGCGGACATCTTCGGCCACCAGCGTTTCGTCGGCAATGGCAACGCCCAGCCCCTGAATGGCGGCCGTAATCGCGAGATCCATCGTGTCGAAGTGTTGATTTTTGTGCATGGCAAAGCCCGGACCTTCCTGTTTCGTTAGCCACAGCGACCAGTCTGTCTTATCCCTTGTGGGGTGCAGGAACGTCAGCGATCCCAGCGTTGCACCCGCCCGCACCGGGCTTATCACCGGGGTGAGCGCCTCTTCGAACAGCATGTCGCCTGCGCTCATGTGCGTGCCGAACACGATGGCCGCGTCGTAAGATTCGGTTTTGAAATTGACGTTATGATCGGTGGTGGTGGTCAGGGCGATCTGCAGATCCGGCTGCTCACGCTCCACCTCCAGCAGGCGCGGCACCAGCCAGCGCATGGCGCAGGTGGGCGCCTTGAGCCGGATCACGGTCTGCTGGCTCCGGGCCTGGTCGGCCACGGTCAGCAATTGTTCAAAAGCAGACTGCAGCTCCGGAAGCAGGGCGCTGCCCTGCGAAGAGAGGCGCAGGCCGCGCGCGTGGCGTTCAAAAAGCGGAAAGCCAAACCACGCTTCAAGGGACGCGATCTTGCGGCTCACGGCCCCCTGCGTCAGGCAAAGTTCTGCGGCAGCATGGGTCAGATTCAGGTGACGCGCGGTGACTAAAAATGCGTCGATGGCATTGAGCGGGAGCGAACGGCGCGACATGGAAAACCCTCAGCTATGCATTTTTCTCATGGCTATTATGACAACAATTCGATTGTCCCGACAACAGAGATGTTGTTTGAATTGTTATGCATTGTCCATGAGAAGGGAAAGAGGATGACTTTACGAACGCCAGTGCAGACGCGCTCCAAACTGCCCGATGTGGGCACCACCATTTTTACCGTTATCGGCCAGCTCTCGGCGCAGCATAACGCGATTAACCTTTCTCAGGGCGCACCAAATTTTTCCTGCGACCCGAAGCTGATTGCGGGCGTCACCCGCGCAATGGAGTCGGGGCATAACCAGTATGCGGCGATGACAGGCCTGCAGCCGCTCAAAGAGCGCATTGCCGATAAAATTGCCACGCTTTACGGCACGCGGTATGACCCGGCCGGCGAGGTCCTGGTGACCGCCAGCGCCAGCGAAGGGCTCTATTCTGCAATCAGCGGGCTGGTGCACCCGGGTGATGAGGTGATTTACTTTGAGCCCTCTTTTGACAGCTACGCGCCGATTGTCCGTCTGCAGGGGGCAACCCCAATTGCCATCAAGTTGACCGTGCCGGATTTTGCCGTCAACTGGGATGAGGTCCGGGCTGCCATCTCCCCGCGCACGCGCATGATTATCATCAATACGCCGCACAACCCGAGCGGTCAGGTCTTCTCCGCCGACGATCTGCAGCAGCTGGCGGCGCTGACCCGCAATACTGACATCATTATTTTGTCTGACGAAGTGTACGAACACGTGGTGTTTGACGGTGAGCCGCACCACGGGATGGCCACGCACCCGCAGCTGGCAGAGCGTAGCGTGATTATTTCTTCTTTCGGAAAAACCTATCACGTCACCGGCTGGCGCGTGGGTTACTGTGTTGCACCGGCGGTGCTGATGGACGAGATTTGTAAAGTCCATCAATTTTTAATGTTCTCTGCCGATACGCCAATGCAGCACGCGTTTGCTGAACATATGGTCGACCCGCAAACCTGGCTGTCGCTGTCGGCGTTTTACCAGCGCAAGCGCGATCTGCTGCAGAGTCTGCTGGCCGATTCGCCGTTCACGCTGCTGCCCAGCGCCGGATCGTTCTTCATGCTGGCGGACTACAGCCAGTTCAGCGACGAGCGCGACAGCGATCTGGTGAAACGGCTGATCGTTGAGTACGGTGTTGCCACCATTCCGCTGTCGGCGTTTTATGCGGACGGTACGGATAATAAATTGATTCGTCTCTCTTTTGCGAAAGATGAGGCGACGTTACGGGCAGGTGCCCAGGCCCTGTGTCGGGTTAAACCACGCTAAGGAGTTTTGAAATGAAATTACGCGCGCTAGTTGTCGGCATGGGATTGCTGTGTACCTTTTCCTCATTCGCAGCGTCCGAGCTGCGTTACGGTCTGGAAGCCGAATATCCGCCGTTTGAAAGCCGCAATGCGGCAGGCGAACTGGAAGGGTTTGACGTTGAGCTGGGGAACGCCATCTGTAAAGCGGCAGCGCTGAAGTGCAGCTGGGTGGAAACCTCGTTTGATGCGCTGATTCCGGGCCTGGTGGCAAAGAAATTCGACGCCATCAACTCGGCGATGAATATCACCGAGCAGCGCCGCAAGAGCATTGATTTTACCCAACCTATCTACCGTATTCCGTCGCAGCTGGTCGGCAAGGCCGGTACGGCGGTCGAGGCGACGCCTGAAGGGCTGAAGGGGAAAACCATCGGCGTGCTGCAGGGCTCCATTCAGGAAACCTATGCCAAAGAGCACTGGGAAAAGCAGGGTGTCACCGTGGTGTCTTATAAAGATCAGAATATGGCCTGGGGCGATCTGCTGAATGGCCGTATCGACGCCTCGCTGGTCATGTCCGCGGCCGGGCAGGCAGGTTTCCTCAGCAAGCCGCAGGGGAAAGGGTTTGGCTTCATCGGCAAGCCGGTGTCTGACGACACTATCCTCGGCAGTGGGATCGGCTTTGGGTTGCGTAAAGGTGACGAGGCCACCAAAAAGCAGCTTGACGCCGCAATTGATAAAGTACGTGCCGACGGCACGATCGCCAAACTCGCTGATAAGTACTTCCCGGGTATCGATGTCAGCGTAAAATAACCGCCTCTTTGGCCCCGGTGAACGATGTCGCGCCGGGGCATTTTTCTACACATTTTCCAGGCTTTCTTTACACCACTTTCGGGCCGTTCTGGTCGACAGAAAATATTTCTCACTTTGTTCATATAATCACCGGCCAACAATTGGATTCTTAACCATTTTTGTTTAGGCTGTGCGTTCTTTCTTGCCGTCATTTCGCCGAGCGCGGAACACATTCACACGACCATAAGGACGTTTTTCCAGGCATGAATCGCAGACGTTTTCTAAAAGGCTCGCTGGCAGTGGCAGCCCTGAGCGGCACATCCGGCCTTGCCTCCCTGTTTTCCAAAGCGGCATACGCCGCCGACTCTGACATTGCTGACGGCCAGAGCCGTCGTTTTGACTTCTCCGTACTGCAATCCATGGCGCATGACCTGGCAAAAACCCCGTGGGGTGGCGCGCCGCGCCCGCTGCCGGAGACGCTGGCGACCATGACGCCGCAGGCGTACAACGCCATCCGCTACGATGAAAAGCAGTCTCTGTGGAACAACATTGAAGGGCGTCAGCTGGACGTGCAGTTCTTCCATATGGGAATGGGGTTCCGCCGTCGCGTGCGGATGTTCTCGCTGGACCAGTCGACCTCTATGGCGCGCGAGATCCACTTCCGTCCTGAGCTGTTCAGCTACGGTGAAACGGGCGTGGATACCAAACAGCTGGAAGGGCAAAGCGATCTCGGCTTTGCGGGCTTCCGCGCCTTTAAGGCGCCGGAGCTGGCGCGTCGCGATATCGTCTCCTTCCTGGGCGCGAGCTACTTCCGCGCGGTGGATGACACCTACCAGTACGGCCTTTCCGCCCGCGGTCTGGCGGTAGACACCTTTACCGACACGCCGGAAGAGTTCCCGGACTTTACCTCCTTCTGGTTTGAAACCGTCAAGCCAGGCGACACGACCTTTACCGTTTATACGCTGCTCGACAGCCCGAGCATCACGGGTGCCTATAAATTCGTGATCCACTGCGAGAAGAGCCAGGTGATCATGGAGGTGGAAAACCACCTCTACGCGCGTAAGGACATCAAGCAGCTCGGCATTGCGCCGATGACCAGCATGTTCAGCTGCGGTAATAATGAACGCCGCATGTGTGACACCATTCACCCGCAAATTCATGACTCCGACCGCCTGGCGATGTGGCGCGGCAACGGGGAGTGGATCTGTCGTCCGCTGAACAACCCGCAGAAGCTGCAGTTCAATGCCTATATGGACAAAAACCCGAAAGGGTTCGGTCTGCTGCAGCTCGATCGCGATTTCTCGCACTATCAGGACGTGATGGGGTGGTACAACAAGCGTCCAAGCCTGTGGGTGGAACCGCGTAACGACTGGGGTAAAGGCGCGGTTGGCCTGATGGAGATCCCGACCACCGGTGAAACGCTGGATAACGTGGTTTGCTTCTGGCAGCCGGAAAAAGCCGTCAAAGCGGGCGACGAGCTGGACTTCAAGTATCGCCTCTACTGGAGCGCGATGCCGCCTGTGCGCTCCCCGCTGGCCAACGTCTACGCCACCCGCACCGGCATGGGCGGCTTCCCGGAAGGCTGGGCGCCGGGCGAAAACTACCCGAAAGTATGGGCCCGTCGCTTTGCGATAGATTTTGTCGGCGGCGATCTGAAGGCCGCTGCGCCAAAAGGCATCGAGCCGGTGATTACGCTCTCAAGCGGTGAAGCGAAGCAGGTGGAGATCCTCTACGTTGAGCCGTTTGACGGCTATCGCATTCTCTTTGACTGGTACCCGACGTCGGATTCGACGGAGCCGGTGGATATGCGTCTGTTCCTGCGCTGCCAGGGCGACGCCATCAGTGAAACCTGGCTGTACCAGTATT
Source organism: Enterobacter sp. 241F3 (assembly GCF_034106785.1). Lineage (NCBI taxonomy): Bacteria > Pseudomonadati > Pseudomonadota > Gammaproteobacteria > Enterobacterales > Enterobacteriaceae > Enterobacter > Enterobacter sp. 241F3. The sequence continues at coordinate 236,944 of NZ_JAWNDD010000001.1, read as the reverse complement.
TCCCACCGGCGCCGGATAAACGTAACTACGTTGACGACAGGGTAATGCGTTAACGATCGATTCCCTCTCCCTCCGGGAGAGGGTTAGGGTGAGGGGCAATGACCGCAGTAAAATCCGAAATTATCCCGGTATCTGACGCTCTCGAGCTTCGCGCCGTCGAAGAGCGCTATACCGCCGACCTGCACAATCTCGTCGTCAAAAACAGAATCTTTCTGCAAACCGCCTTTGACTGGGCGCAGCACGTAGGCAGCGAAGAGGATACCCGCCGCAACGTGCAGAGTAACCAGATGCTGCACCAGCGCGGCTACGCCAAAATGTTTTTGATCTTCAAGGATGATGCGCTGGTTGGCGTCCTGTCGTTCAACACCATTGAACCGACCAACAAGGCCGGGTACATCGGCTACTGGCTGGATGAAGCCCACCAGGGGCAGGGTATTCTCTCCCGGTCGCTGCAGGCGTTTATGCGCTACTACGCTGAGCGCGGTGAGATCCGTCGTTTTGTGATCAAATGTCGGGTGGCGAATCAGCACAGCAACAGCGTTGCCGTACGCAACGGTTTTACGCTGGAAGGGTGCTTGCGGGAAGCGGAATACCTGAATGGCCGCTTTGAAGACGTGAATATCTACGGCAGAATTTATACCCTATAACGCACCCAGCAGCGGCGTACGGGTGATGCGCTGGTCACCGTTAATCACTTTTTCGCCGCGCAGGTGAATGCTCTCGCCGGCAAATGCTTCAATAACCGCATCGTCGGTGATTTCAACCCGATGTTCGATCAGCACATCCCCGCTGATGCGCGCGCGCCCCTGAATCACCACTTTATCATCCAGCATGATCGGCCCGCCGCGCAGCCAGGCCTGCCCGCCAATCAGGACGTGATGCTTGATGACGCAGTTGCCTTCGACCACGGCATTCTCCGCAATCTGCGAGCTGTAGCGCACCGTCGGGATGGCATCGTCGTCAAAGCCGGCTATCACGCGGGCGTTACCATAGACTTTAGCGCAGTCGCACACCCAGACGTTGTTCAGTTCGTTTCCCTCCAGGATCGCGTTGTCGAAGACTTCGGCCCGGTGTTCAACAAAGGCAAAATTAACCATCGCCTCGCCGTAGATTTGCGCCTGGTGCACAATCCTCGACTGGCTCACCGTCGCCTTGTCGTAGATTTGTAGGATCTGCTCATGGTCCGGCGTCAGCCCTTTGGCAGCAATGACCACGCTGTGATGCAGCACGCGCGCTTCGCCGTAGATATGACACTCGCCCCGCACGCAGGATTGCTGAATGGTGACGTTGTCACTTATTCGCGCCCCGTGGCTGACCTCTGCGCCGTCCAGCCAGCAGCTGTCACCGATACGGGCATCATGGCTCACGACGCACGGCAGGGTAAGACGCGCGTTGCCGGACACGGTCGCTCCGGCGAACACCACGCTGTTTTCATCGTAGATCCAGCAGTGGCCGTCCTGCGCGAGGGCGCGCTCATCGTCAATCCAGCCGCCTCTCGTCCCGACAGTCACGTCGTTAAAGTCCGCCGTGGCGATAATCTGCCGCAGCGTAGTGGCGTGGGTAGTTTCGCCATTTTTCCATTGCCAGAGGCGGGTCTCGTCGCTGAGGCGATATTTGTTCATCTTCATGTCTCTGATAAGCGTCTTCACTAAACGTAGCAAAGTTTTCGCATTTCGAGCGGCTGGCAACCAGACGGTAAACGCCTTAAAATAGCATCCAGGATGCACTTTCACTTTATGAGAACGCAGGAAAACAATGACTGTCGATGAGAATTACTTCACAGAGAAATACGGCTTAACCCGTACCCATTCAGAAGTGCTGTACAGCGCGGAGATTGTGAAACCCGGTAAAACGCTGGATCTGGGCTGCGGCAACGGCCGTAACAGCCTCTATCTTGCAGCTAACGGCCACGATGTCACCGCGTGGGACAAGAACCCGATGAGCATCGATAATATCGAGCGCATTAAGGCGGAAGAAGGGATCGATAACCTCCACACGGCGATTAAAGATCTCAACAACCTGAGTTTTGACGGCGAGTACGATTTCATTCTTTCCACCGTGGTGCTGATGTTCCTGGAGTCAAAAACCATCCCGGGTCTTATCGCTAATATGCAGCGCTGCACCAGGCCTGGCGGCTACAACCTGATTGTTGCCGCGATGGACACGGTGGATTACCCGTGCACCGTCGGCTTCCCGTTTGCGTTCAAGAGCGGTGAGCTGAGCAACTACTATGAAGGCTGGGAGTTGCTCAAATACAACGAAGACGTTGGCGAACTGCACCGCACCGATGAAAACGGTAACCGCATCAAGCTGCGCTTTGCCACGATGCTGGCGCGCAAGCCCGCTTAACGGGCGGCCAGCAGGCAGATCTGCAGGGCCGTGTTGTAAGACGCTTCGAACGACGACAGCGGCAGGAATTCAAACTTCGAGTGGAAGTTATGCGCCCCGGTGAAGAAGTTCGGCGTGAGTAGCCCTTTTGCCGAGAGCGCCGCGCCGTCGGTGCCGCCGCGCATCGGCGTCGGTTTCGGCGTGATGCCGAGCGATTCCATCGCCTCGAACATCAGATCGATAGCGCGCCGGTCTTCACCAATCGCATTGCTGATATTGCTGTAGGTATCTTCAATGCGATAGTCCACTCTGGCCGTCGGATATTGGGCGGCAATCAGTGCGGCCACGTCGGCAATCTGCTGCTTGCGCGCGGCAAAGCTGTCCTTGTCAAAGTCGCGGATATTGGCCTTAAGAACGGCCTCGTTCTGTCCGGCCTGAATGCCGTTAAACCAGATATAGCCTTCACGTCCCTCGGTGCACTCCGGCGTTTGCTGGCGGTCAAAATGGCTGATGTAATCAGTCGCCATCAGCAGGGGATTCACCAGCACGCCTTTGGCGGACATCGGGTGCGCCGTTATGCCGGTAAAGCGGATCTCCGCGGCGGCCGCATTAAAATTCTCGTAAACAATTTCACCCAGCTCGCAGCAGTCGATGGTCCAGGCAAAGTCGACGTCGAAGCGCTTAAGATCCAGCGCCTTGGCACCGTTCAGGCCGATCTCTTCGTCAGGCACAAACGCCACGACGATATCCCCATGCCGATGCTCCGCCGTGAGGTTTTCCAGCACCGTCATGACCACCGTGACCGCCGATTTATTATCGGCGCCCAATACGCTGGTTCCGTCGCTGAAAATAATCTCCTCGTTCGGATAAGCCAGAATTTCAGGGTGCTCGTTAACCCGCAGCCAGATGTCTTTCTCTTTATTCAGACAGAGATCTTCACCGGTAAACGTTAATATTTGTGGATGAATATCCGGTGAAAGTCCCACGTCGACGGTATCAATATGGGTAATAAAACCGATGCGCGGTGCACCGGGCACGTTGCCTTTTTTAACCGCCGTCACCGTGGCGAATTCATCTATCACAATGTCGTCTAACCCCAGCTGTGCCAGCTCCTGCGCCAGCTCGCGCGCCATGTCATGCTGGCCCGGCGTTGAGGGCAGGGTTTTGACTTTGGGATCGCTCTGGCTGGTGATCGCGAGATAGCGGAAAAAACGGTGCGTTAATTGTCTGGAAAGCGGCGAGCCCATAGTGATTTATTCCTTATTTATTTTTCAGGTGTTTGCCACATCACTTTAATGTTATTTATGAAATGGCAAAAGAATTAATTAGCCGTCGAATTAAAAAGACAGGAATAAATGATGACAAGCAAACTCACAACTTTCACATTGGCGCTCGCGGCACTCACGGTCAGTTCCGCTGTCGCTGCGAAAACGCTGGTGTATTGCTCCGAAGGATCGCCGGAAAACTTTAACCCTCAGCTATACACCTCGGGAACCAGCGTCGACGCCAGCGCCGTGCCGGTCTATAACCGTCTGGTCGATTTCAAACCTGGTACCACGGAGCTGGTGCCGAGCCTGGCGGAGCGCTGGGAGGTGAGCGACGACGGCAAGGTTTACACCTTCCATCTGCGCAAGGGCGTGAAGTTCCAGAGCAATAAATCCTTCACGCCGACCCGTGACTTTAACGCCGACGACGTGATCTTCTCGTTTATGCGACAAAAAGACGTGAATCATCCCTACCACAACGTCTCTAACGGCAGCTACTCCAACTTTGAAAGTCTGGAGTTTGGCAGCCTGATAACGAGCATTGATAAAGTTGATGACCACACCGTGCGCTTTACCCTGGCGCACCCGGAAGCGCCGTTTGTCGCCGATCTGGCATGGTATTTTGCCTCGATCCTGTCCGCGGAATATGCCGACGCGATGCTCAAAGCGGGCACGCCGGAGAAGGTGGATATGGAGCCTATAGGCACCGGGCCGTTTAAGCTGGCGCAGTATCAGAAGGATTCGCGGATCCTGTTTACGGCGTTTGCCGACTACTGGCAGGGGAAATCGAAGCTGGATCGGCTGGTGTTTAGCATCACACCGGATGCCTCCGTGCGGTTTGCCAAAATTGAGAAGAACGAATGTCAGGTGATGCCGTTCCCGAACCCGGCGGATCTGCCGCGCATGAAGGCCAACAAAGACATCAACCTGATGAGCAAAGCCGGGCTGAATACCGGCTTCCTGGCGTTCAACACGCAGAAGCCGCCGCTGGATAACGTGAAGGTCCGTCAGGCGCTGGCGATGGCCATCAATAAACCAGCCATTATTGATGCGGTGTTCCACGGTACCGGCACCGCTGCGAAGAACCTGCTGCCGCCGGGCGTATGGAGCGCAGACAGCGAGCTTAAGGATTACGACTACGACCCTGAAAAAGCCAAAGCGCTGCTGAAAGAGGCCGGTTTTGCCAGCGGCGTTAGCATCGATTTATGGGCGATGCCGGTGCAGCGTCCCTATAACCCGAATGCGAAACGCATGGCGGAGATGATTCAGGCGGACTGGGCGAAAATAGGCGTGCAGACCAAAATCGTTACCTACGAATGGGGCGAGTATTTGAAACGCGTGAAGGGCGGAGAGCATCAGGCCGCGCTGATGGGCTGGACGACGGCAACGGGCGATCCGGACAACTTCTTCGGCCCGCTATTTACCTGCACCTCGGCAAACGGTGGGTCAAATTCGGCGAAATGGTGCTATAAGCCCTTTGATAAAATTATTGCGGAAGCAAAATCAACGACCGATCGCGATAAGCGCGTGGCGCTATATAAAGAGGCGCAGCAGATGATGCATGACCAGATGCCCGCGGTAATGATTGCGCATTCAACCATTTTCGAACCGGTGCGCAAGGAGGTGACGGGCTATGAAATTGACCCGTTTGGCAAACATCTGTTCTGGCAACTGGATATAAATCAGTAATTTTTCACTGCCCGGCACGCCTCCGGGCAGTCTTTTCGCAATTTGTGCTCTCCGCATCATTTTTTGTCACAACAAACCCGCCGGTCTTTTGCTATAACTTCAAATGCATACTTGCAGATAACATGGAAAACTATCATGCGTACTCAAACTTTTTTTAAAGTTGCAGTGCTTACTGGTCTGTTGGCGTTAGCGGGCTGTTCTTCGAAAGTCGCAGCTCCCGAACAATATTCTGGCTTTTTAAAAGACTATTCAGGATTGCAGCAGACAACGTCTGCGACGGGTAAACCAACGCTGCGTTGGGTTGATCCTTCCTATAACGAAGCTAATTACGACAGTATTCTCTGGACACCGATTACGTATTATCCAACGCCAAAACCAACCACGCAAATTGGGCAAAAAACGCTTGATGAGCTGTTGAACTACACCAATACCAAAATGAAAACGGCGATTGGCACGCGTAAGCCGATTGTGACCACGCCGGGTAAACATAGCCTGATTTTCCGCGGCGCGATTACCGGGGTGAGTTCGCAGAAAGAAGGTCTGCAGTTCTATGAAGTGGTGCCGGTCGCGCTGGTGGTAGCAGGTACGCAGATGGCAACCGGGCATCGCACCATGGATACGCATCTCTTCTTTGAAGGCGAACTGATCGATGCGGCTACCAACAAACCGGTCATGAAGGTGGTGCGCAAAGGCGAAGGTAAAGATCTGAACAACGAAAGTACGCCGATGACCTTTGCAACCCTGAAGCAGGTTGTTGATGACATGGCGACGGACGCCACCATGTTTGATGTGAAAAAGACCGCGAAATAAAATAAAACGGCCTGCGTAATGCAGGCCTTTTTATTTACGCCATTCGTATGCGTCTGAACCAGGTTTCTGGTTTGGTAAACATCACCATATTTCCCCCCAGAATCAGCAATAACCCCACGATACCGTTGATATGCCAGACGTAGCCTTCATACACCGTAGAGATGGTCAGCGCCACCAGCGGGAAGAGCAGCGTACTGTAGGCCGCTTTGCCCGGGCCAATGCGTCCCACCAGCGTGAAGTAGGCGCCAAAGGCAATCACCGAACCAAATACAGCCAGATAGAGCAGCGCGCCAATGTAGCTGATGGTCCACTCTGGCGCGAAGCTATCGCCTCTGAACAGCGCAATGCAGCCCATCACCAGCGTGCCGTAGAGCATCGCCCAGGCGTTGGTGGTCATGGTTTCCAGGCCTCTGCGCTGATGGCGCATGCTGATCATATTGCCCAGCGAGAAGCCGTAGGTACCGAGCGCGGAGAGGCCAATCCCGGTCAGGAGCGATGCGCTCCAGCCGCTGGCCAGCAGATCGTCCCAGAAGAGTGTGACGATCCCGAACAGGCCCAGCGCCGCCGCCGTCCAGAAGCGCGCTGGCGGGCGCTGCCCGAAAAAAATAAAGCTGTTGATGGCGTTATAGAGCACGGCCATTGAGAAGATCACCGACTCCAGCCCGGTATTAATGTGCGAGGCTGCGGTGTAAAAACACCAGAAGTTAAAGCAGAAAACGCAGCATCCCTGAAGCAGGCAAAAAAGGTGATCCCGCAGCGCCAGCTTGCGCAGGCGGCGCAGGGCGATTAACACCGCCATCATCGTGAGGCTGGCGACGGCGAAGCGCCAGAAAATCGACACCGGCGCCGCGACGGGGCCCTGCTGCAGGAAAATCGCAATCCAGGTGGTTCCCCAGATAATGACCACGAGTCCATATAATAATGCGTTCATAGTTGTCTCTTCTCAAACCGCGGAAGCCCGCAGTATGGCGCTGAAACTCGCGACGGGCTTTCACCGGGTTGCGGGTGACTTGCAAAATCTTGCGCTTTTTTCTTCCGGCGGGACTGGCAACGGGGGGCAACTCTTCTTAGACTGATATTCCCATCAATTATGCGCTAACGGTTATGTCTCACGCTTACGATACCTTTGAAACGCTTTGCCAACAGAATGCAGTCCTGCGGGAAACCGTCTCGCTGAATTCGGGTATTCAGCTGGCAGCGTGGTACAACAAGCACGATACGATAACGGTAAAAAGTAACCATCATACCCTCAGCCTGTACGTGGCGGACGGCTACGAAAGCTATCAAAAAACGCCGGGCGGCTGGAAGAACGGTGGGGGGCCGGACCGTTTCTGTCTGATGCCCAAAGAGAGCGAATCAACGTGGGATATCCGCGATGACCTTTCGTTTGTGCATCTCTACTGCACCGATGAACACCTGCGCGACGTGGGGGAAAAAATCTGGGACAAGCGCCCGCTTTCGCTGACCCTGGACGAGCGCATTTTTGGTAGCGATCCGAAGATCACCGCGCTGTATCGCCAGTTTTTGCTCGGCTGCGACTGGCAGCAGCACGCCAACCAGCTCACCCTGAGCACGGCCTCCACGCTGCTGCTGACCCATCTGCTGCAAAACTACTCTAACGTGCAGTGGAAGCTGCCGGTCGTCACCGGAGGGCTATCGCCATTCGTGCTGCGCAACGTGCTGGCCTTTATTGAAGAGAACCTGGGCCAGCCCCTGACGCTGGCCGAGCTGGCGGCGCAGGCCGCGCTCAGCGAATACCACTTTGCCCGCATGTTCCGCCAGTCAACGGGGCTGGCGCCGCATCAGTACGTGATGCAGAGGCGAATGGATAAAGCTAAGGCCCTCGTCCAGCATACGACGACGCCGCTGACGGACATCGCGCTTGCCTGCGGGTTCAACTCCGCAAGCCACTTCAGCAACCGCTTTCGCAGCGCGACGGGCATGACGCCTTCGCAGCTACGTGCGGCGAGGGCGTGAAAACAGGGCGTAGCACATCCCGCCCAGCACCAGTCCCCAGAATGCCGAACCGATGCCCAGGATTGTCACGCCGCTTGCGGTCATCAGAAACGTGACGATAGCCGCGTCGCGCTCCGCTTCATGATTCAACGCCTGATATAAACTCCCGCTGATGGTGCCCAGCAGCGCCAGACCGGCCAGCGTTTGGATCCAGCTGAGCGGCAGCGCGGCCATCAGCCCGGTAATGGAGCCCCCGAAAATTCCCGCCAGCAGGTAAAACCCTCCCGCAGCGATGGCCGCCAGCCAGCGTTTACCCGCATCCGGGTGTGCATCCGGGCTTTGACAAATGGCGGCGGTTATAGCCGCAATGCAGATGGAAAAGACGCCAAACGGAGAAAACAGCAGCGCCAGCCCTCCCGTGACGATGATGAGCGGTGAGACCGCCAGCGGGTAACCGGAGGCTTTCATCGTGGCGAACCCCGGCGCGTTTTGCGATGCCATGGTCACGAGGAAGAAGGGCAAGCCAATACTCACCAGGCTGGTGAAGGTGAAGGCGGGTGCAATAAATTCGGGCATTACCAGAGAAAGGGTGAGTTTATCCGTGACAACGTCACCTGCCGCCCATGCCACAATCCCGCCCACCAGCAGCGTGACCACGATGGCATAGCGCGGCGACAGCGCTTTTGCGATTAGCCACGCCGCAATCATGCTGCCGCACAGCAGAAAGTGCCCCTCAAGATGCGCAAACGCGTGGAGGCCAAACTGCAGCAATACCCCTGCCAGCATGGCGGCAGCAAGCGAATGTGGGATCAGCTTCATCAGACGGGCGAAAAGCCCGGTAATGCCGCAGAGCAAAATAAGCGCGTTAGCAAAGATGAACACGCCGATGGTTTCTGCCAGCGTGATCCCGTGCAGGCTGGTGGCGAGCAGCGCCGCGCCGGGCGTCGACCAGGCGGTCAGTACGGGCGCTTTGTACCACCAGGAAAGCGCCAGCGTGCTGACGCCCATTCCAATTCCCAGCGCGGTCATCCAGCCCGCAATCTGCTGTGCGCTGGCGCCTGCCGCGGCGGCGGCCTGCCAGATGATGGCGGCCGAGCTGGCGTAACCGACCAGAACGGCGACAAATCCAGCCAGTGCGACCGGAATAAAGTGAGAGGAAGGGCGCATGAAAACTCCATTGTGCGTTATAACGTCCGGAGTAAGGTAGCACTGTGCGCTATAGCGTACAAGTGGTATGCTGATCGTCACCAGGAGGGAACATGGATATCACACTACACCTTGCAACAACGCTGAAAACGCTGCGCCAGGCGCGCGGCTGGAGTTTGTCGAAGCTCGCGGACGAGACCGGCGTGTCAAAAGCCATGCTCGGGCAAATCGAGCGCAATGAATCCAGCCCGACGGTGTCGACGCTGTGGAAAATTGCCACCGGGCTGAACGTGCCGTTTTCCGCGTTCATCACCCCAGAGGCGGACCGGCAGGCGGTATTTGACCCCCAGCAGCAGGCGATGGTCGTCAAGCCGCTCTTTCCGTGGGACGAGACGCTCGGGTTTGATTATTTCTCCATCACGCTGGCACCCGGCGCGCTGAGCGAATCCACGCCGCATGAGGCCGGGGTAATAGAACATGTCGTCGTAGTTAGCGGCGAGCTGGAGATGAAGCTTGGCGGCAAATGGCAGACGATTTCTGCCGATTCGGGCATCCGTTTCGCAGGCGATAAACCGCACGCCTACCGCAACAGCAGCGACCGGACGGTGCATTTTCACTCCCTGATTCATTATCCCCGCTGACGCTACGCAAAACTGTTTCGCTGACGCATACTTCTGACTACAATAGCCGCCATTTTGACCATAACGGATAACGACGAAGTATGCGCCTGCAATCCCATCATCTTGAACTTTTAAGCCCGGCCCGCGACGCCGCCATTGCCCGTGAAGCGATCCTTCATGGCGCAGATGCCGTCTACATTGGTGGCCCAGGCTTCGGTGCCCGCCATAACGCCAGCAACAGCCTGAGCGATATTGCTGAACTGGTGCCGTTCGCCCACCGTTTCGGGGCGAAAGTGTTCGTGACCCTGAACACCATTCTTCATGATGATGAGCTGGAGCCTGCGCAACGTCTGATTACCGATCTCTACCAGGCCGGGGTGGATGCCCTGATTGTTCAGGATATGGGCGTGCTGGAACTGGATATTCCCCCCATTGAACTGCATGCCAGTACCCAGTGTGATATCCGCACGGTAGAGAAGGCGAAGTTTCTCTCTGACGTCGGCTTTTCGCAGATCGTTCTGGCGCGTGAGCTGAACCTGAATCAGATCCGCGATATTCACCAGGCGACAGACGCGACGATTGAATTCTTTATCCACGGCGCGCTGTGCGTCGCCTATTCCGGTCAGTGTAATATTTCCCACGCGCAGACGGGCCGCAGCGCCAACCGCGGCGACTGCTCTCAGGCCTGCCGTCTGCCGTATACCCTGAAAGACGATCAGGGCCGCGTCGTGGCGTTCGAAAAACACCTACTCTCCATGAAGGATAACGATCAGACGGCCAACCTGGGCGCGCTGATCGACGCGGGCGTGCGTTCCTTCAAGATTGAAGGGCGCTACAAAGATATGAGCTACGTGAAGAACATCACCGCGCACTATCGCCAGATGCTCGACGCCATTATCGAAGATCGCGGCGATCTGGCGCGCGCGTCCGCCGGGCGCACCGAGCATTTCTTTGTTCCGTCGACGGACAAAACGTTCCACCGTGGCAGCACGGACTATTTCGTTAATGCCCGTAAAGGGGATATCGGCGCGTTTGACTCACCGAAGTTTATCGGTTTACCGGTGGGTGAAGTGCTGAAAGTGGCGAAAGATCACCTTGATGTCCAGGTGACGGAACCGCTGGCGAACGGCGATGGCCTTAACGTGATGATTAAGCGTGAGGTCGTAGGCTTCCGCGCCAACACGGTCGAGAAAACCGGCGAGAACCGCTACCGCGTCTGGCCGAATGAAATGCCCGCCGATCTCTACAAGGCGCGGCCGAACGCGGCGCTTAACCGTAACCTCGATCATAACTGGCAGCAGGCGCTGCTGAAAACCTCCAGCGAACGTCGTATCGCTGTGGACATTGAGCTGGGCGGTTGGGAAGAGCAGCTGATTCTGACCATGACCTGTGAAGACGGCATCAGCGTAACGCATACGCTCGATGGCCTGTTCGAGGTGGCAAACAACGCGGAAAAAGCGCTCAACAGCCTGAAGGATGGGGTGGCGAAGCTTGGCCAGACGATTTACTACGCCCGCAACGTTGAGGTCAGTCTGCCGGATGCCCTGTTCGTGCCGAACAGCCTGCTTAATCAGTTCCGTCGTGAAACGGCAGAGATGCTGGATGCCGCGCGCCTGGCGCAGTATCCGCGCGCTAGCCGTAAAGCGGAAGCCGTACCTGCACCCGTATACCCGGAGACACATTTATCCTTCCTGGCCAACGTTTATAACCATAAAGCGCGTGAATTCTATCATCGCCACGGCGTGCAGCTGATCGACGCGGCTTATGAAGCGCATGAAGAGAAGGGCGATGTGCCGGTGATGATCACCAAGCACTGCCTGCGCTTTGCGTTTAACCTTTGCCCTAAGCAGGCGAAAGGGAATATTAAGAGCTGGAAGGCAACCCCCATGCAGCTTGTAAACGGTGATGAAGTTCTGACTCTCAAGTTCGACTGCCGTCCTTGCGAAATGCATGTGATTGGCAAGATGAAAAACCACATCTTCAAAATGCCGCAGCCGGGCAGTATTGTGGCGTCCGTCAGTCCGGACGATCTGATGAAAACTCTGCCTAAACGCAAGGGCAGTTAATTACCGAACGTGGGTATCCGGTTTGCGCGATTTCTGCCACAGGTGGTGTTCGCGCAAACCCTCCGCCGACTCTTCCGCAGCGCTTCGTAACTCATCGCTGTCGGCTTCATGACGAAGCTGATGCGCCACATTCTTGACCCATAAATATTCGTGTCCTTTGTGCCCGGCCATAAGCTGGCCTGAAAAGAGTGCACAGATAAGCATGACGAGAGATAAGCCTTTTTTAATCATGAGATCGCCGCCGAATGACATTGCGGGGTAATCATGCCGATTATTTTTTAGTGTTATTATTTAATAATTCAAACTCGTGAAAAGAGATTGTCAAATAATGTGTGTCCGGAAAATTGTCCAGGACATTTCCTAAAAAGTCATGAATGTTTGTAAATTGCCATTTCTGGTCCATAATCGGATATTTGCATTAAGGATAAATCTTATATAATAGTTAATCTCTGGCTAAGGAACGGGTCATTAATAAATGAAAAAAATAATTGCGCTTGCGCTTCTGACGGTTGCTGTTGGGGCCGTTGCAGGGATTCGTTATGCTGGTGATAACAAACCAGAATATATACAATCAGCAGAAATTCGCGTTGGTTCCTATTTGACCAGCGATTATGGAGCCGTTACCTGTAACAGTAAAAAAATTAACGATGTGCGTTGGGAATTAGACTGCACCCAGCAGACGATAGGAAAAACATTCCAGTTTGCGGCGTACCCCTCTGATAAAGCACCTTATGGAGTGGCGCGGTCATTTTATCTTGAAGCCATAAATGATGACGCAAAACAGAGCGCTGAACAGGGCCTTATGCGTTATTTGCAGATCAATACTCATGCAGGTTAATAAGACTGTTTAACCTTCGTTAAGACAACGGGTGTTAGGTTGTATGGGATCCGCAGCCCGGCCATGGAGTGTCGGGACGTAGAGACCAAAATACAAATCTATCCATGCAAGCATTTACCGCCATTTTTTGGCGGTTTTTTTTTGCGCAGTGTTTACCGTCGTTTTATGACAGCAGTCGATAGTGCGACTGTACCAGACCCGAAGGGAAGCTGCGGCTGGATACCAGCGTCAAATCGATATCCTCTGGCAGGGCGCCAAACAGCGATTTTCCCGAACCGAGCAGGACAGGAACGGTTGTGATCACCATATCGGCCACCAGTCCTTCTCGCAGGAACGACTGTATCACCTGCCCGCCATCGAGATAGACGCGATGGACGTTCTGCAACGCCAGGTAGTCGAGCACCTCCTTTGGCGTGCGCCCTGAAAATTGTACTTTTCCCTTCAGCGCGTCGGGCACGGGCGTGTCGGCCAGCTGTCTGGAGAGCACCAGCACGGGCCGGTCATAAGGCCATGCGTCAAAGGTCAGCACTTTCTCATAGCTGCCTCTGCCCATCACTATCCACTCTTTGTCCGCGATGAACGCCGCATAGCCATGATCTTCAGTCGGATCATCGCGCTGCAGGAGCCAGTCGATATCATCATTGTGTCGGGCGATGTAACCATCAAGACTGGTTGCGATAAAAACGTGTGTGGTGACCATAAGGTTCTCCGTATTCCTGCGAAACCAAAAGACTGACGCCTCAGCGGGCTGTAGCGGAATGAGAAAATTGTTTGCGGTACTGGGCCGGGGAAATCGCGAACTGCTGGCGAAAGTGATGACGCAGCGTCGATGCCTGGCCAAACCCGGTCTGTTCCGCGATGCTGTCGATACTTAAACGACTGCTTTCCAGATAATCTTTCGCCCGCAGCAGGCGCTCATTGAGTAACCAGCGGGCAGGCGTCGTTCCTGTTGCCGCCTCGAAGCGACGAAGAAACGTGCGCTGACTCATACCGACACGACGCGCCAGCGAGTCGACGCTGTGCGGCTCGGTAAGATGCGTGTGCAGAAAATCAAACAGCTGGCCGAGGCGCTGGCTTTCCCGCAGCTGCGCCACCGGGCGGCTCAGCTGTTGCGGCTGAGAGCCATCCCGGTGTGGGGGAATGACCAGCCGCCGCGCCACGCTGTTAGCGGTTTCCATTCCATAATCCCTTCGTACAACGTGAAGGCAGAGATCGATCCCCGCCGCGCTGCCTGCAGAAGTCAGGATATCGCCTTCGTCCTGGTAGAGCACATCCTCAACCACGTCGATGTCAGGGTAGCGGGCTTTAAGCGTCTCAATGTAGCGCCAGTGCGTCGTGGCTTTGCGCCCGTTGAGCAGCCCCGTAGCGGCCAGCACAAATACGCCCGAACAGATGGACAGCAGCTGGCATCCTCGCGCGCTGGCCTGACGTAATGCCTCGCTGAGTGCGTCCGGAACCGGCGAGTCCAGCCCACGCCAGCCGGGAACCACAATCAGGTCCGCAGACGCAAGCAGGCTTAAATCACCATCGGTGACGATACGGATCCCGCCTGTTGCCCGAAGTTCACCGCTATCCACGCTCGCCACCGCAAAACGATACCATTCATCGCCCAGCTCGGGACGTGGCAGACCGAAGATCTCCACCGCTACGCCAAACTCAAAGGTACACAGGCCGTCATAGGCCAGCACCACCACCTGCGGGCGGGCAATTTGTCTTAAGTTTGTCATCTTTTTGCTGTTTTCTGGCATAAGCGAGCGCATTCACGTGCTGAATTTCTGGATAGAGTAGTGTTAACACAAACGCCAAAGATGAGGAAGGATCATGAGCTATGTTACTGAATTTCCGGCTGCCGAGCCGCAGGAAGCCGTCACCCATTTTCTGCGTCGCCTGAGCGTAGAAACCGACTGCGCCGATGTGCATCACGCCATCGCCAATAATGAGCAGGACTTTGTTTTGCTGCACGTGGTGGGGAGCCCGGAGCAGTTTGCCCGTCGCCATGTGCCGGGCGCTCTGCATATGCCGTGGAGCCAGATGACCGCTGAGCGCATGGCCCAATGGCCTGAAGGGACGCTGTTCGTCGTCTACTGCGCGGGGCCGCACTGTAACGGCGCGGACAGAGCCGCGCTGAAGCTGGCGCGTCTCGGGCTGCCGGTCAAAATCATGCTCGGTGGGGTCACCGGCTGGGAAGATGAACGCTACGCGTTTGCAAGCAGCGAAACCACTGCCGCGCTGTGAAGATGAATTTTTTTCAAGACCCGTGAAATTTTCTCGTTTGCCGGCACCGGGGAGGTATGACATTGTTTTTGGACATTTAGACATCCAGAAGTCTAAAAGTTCAAATAATGAATTATCACTGCGGGCAATTATTGCCGGCAGACTGAGGAGATTTCCATGCAACGACACCACGCCCCGTACCGCGCCGACGTAGTCGGCAGTTTTTTACGTCCGGATGCCATCAAGCAGGCTCGCCTGCAATTTGCCAGCGGCGAGATTGACGCGAGACAGCTTCGCGCGGTGGAGGACGAAGCCATTCGCCACGTCGTTGAGCAGCAGTGCGCGTGCGGCCTGCATGTCGTGACCGACGGTGAGTTTCGCCGTGCCTGGTGGCACTTCGACTTCTTCGACGGTCTGCAGGGCGTTGAGCGTTACGATTCGCAGCAGGGCATCCAGTTTAACGGCGTGCAAACCAAAGCCCACGGCGTGCGCGTCACCGGCAAACTGGGCTTTGGCGAGCACCCGATGCTGGACGATTTCCGCTATCTGAAAAGCATCAGCGGTAACGCCCAGCCAAAAATGACCATTCCCAGCCCGAGCGTGCTGCATTTCCGCGGCGGTCGCAAAGACATTGATGCGACGGTGTATCCGGACCTGAACGTCTATTTCGACGATCTGGCGACCACCTGGCGCGACGCGATTCGCGCATTCTATGATGCAGGCTGCCGTTACCTGCAGCTGGACGATACCGTATGGGCCTACCTCTGTTCGGACGATCAGCGTCGTCAGATCCGCGAGCGCGGCGACGATGCCGATGAGCTTGCACGTATCTATGCCCGCGTCCTGAACAAGGCGCTGGAGGGCAAGCCGGACGATCTGACCATCGGGCTGCACGTCTGCCGCGGTAACTTCCGCTCCACCTGGATTTCCGAAGGCGGCTACGAGCCGGTGGCGGAAGTGCTGTTCGGAACGGTCAACGTTGATGCCTTCTTCCTGGAATACGATAACGACCGCAGCGGGGATTTCGCGCCATTGCGCTTTGTTCGCCCGGGCAAGCAGCAGGTGGTGCTGGGTCTTATCACCACGAAAAACGGCGAGCTGGAGAATCCGGAGGGAATCAAAGCCCGTCTGGAAGAGGCGGCGAAATACGTGGCGAAAGAGCAAATTTGCCTCAGCCCGCAGTGCGGCTTTGCCTCGACCGAAGAGGGCAACAGCCTGAGCGAAACCCAGCAGTGGGAAAAAGTCCGGCTGGTGACGCAGATCGCCAGCGAAGTCTGGTAAAACCTTCCTCCTCAGCGCTGCATTATAAAAGTGCAGCGCTGTGCCATTCTGAGACGTTCTCTTTACATCCTGCGCTCCCCTCCCGGAAATAGCGCTATCTCCATTCTGGCATTCTTTTTGCTCCTGCTTCGCTGACACATTTATTTCAGCGTCCACGCCGTAACGGACGTTTTCGCACAGCGTTCTTTTTCAGGAGTGAAAATATGCACCGTCGTACCTTATTAAAAGCCTTTGCGTTATCCGCGTCCGTCGTGGCGATGGGAATGAGTTTTGGCGTGCAGGCGGCCGATACCATCAAAGTGGGGATCATGCATTCTCTTTCCGGCACGATGGCTATCTCCGAGACCCCGCTTAAAGATGTCGCCCTGATGACCATCGATGAGATCAACGCCAAAGGCGGCGTGCTGGGCAAGAAACTGGAGCCGGTAGTGGTGGATCCGGCCTCAAACTGGCCGCTGTTTGCCGAGAAGGCCCGACAGCTGCTGAGCCAGGATAAAGTGGCGGTGGTATTCGGCTGCTGGACCTCGGTTTCGCGCAAATCCGTACTGCCGGTCTTTGAGGAGCTGAACGGCCTGCTGTTCTATCCGGTGCAGTATGAAGGCGAGGAAATGTCGCCAAACGTGTTCTATACCGGCGCGGCGCCGAACCAGCAGGCCATCCCGGCGGTTGAATACCTGATGAGCGAAGACGGCGGCGCGGCGAAACGCTTCTTCCTGCTGGGTACTGACTACGTTTATCCGCGCACCACCAACAAGATCCTGCGCGCGTTCCTGCATTCGAAAGGGGTGGAGGATAAGGATATCGAAGAGGTTTACACCCCGTTCGGCCATAGCGACTACCAGACCATCGTCGCCAACATCAAGAAATTCTCCGCGGGTGGCAAAACCGCCGTGGTGTCGACCATCAACGGCGACTCCAACGTGCCGTTCTACAAAGAGCTGGCGAACCAGGGTCTGAAGGCGACCGACGTGCCGGTGGTGGCGTTCTCCGTGGGCGAAGAAGAGCTGCGCGGTATCGACACCAAACCGCTGGTCGGCAACCTGGCCGCGTGGAACTACTTTGAATCCGTGGATAACCCGACCAACCAGGCCTTCGTCGCGGATTACAAAGCCTATGCGAAGGCGCACAAGCTGCCGAACGCCGATACCGTGGTGACCAACGACCCGATGGAAGCTACCTATGTGGGCATCCATATGTGGGCGCAGGCGGTGGAAAAAGCGGGGACTACCGACGTGGATAAAGTCCGTGCGGCGATGGCCGGTCAGTCCTTTAAGGCGCCGTCAGGCTTTACGCTTACCATGGATGCCACCAACCATCATCTGCATAAGCCGGTCATGATCGGTGAAATCGAAGGTAACGGCCAGTTCAACGTGGTATGGCAGACGGAACAGCCGGTACGCGCCCAGCCGTGGAGCCCGTTCATCGCCGGAAATGACAAAAAGCCCGACCAGCCGATGAAAACCGCCAGCAACTAAGCCATTACCGCAGGGAGAAACGTCATGAACGCCATGCGCATGTTCATCGCTATTGTATGGCTTTCCGGACTGCTGCCAGGGATGGTGCAGGCATCGGATGCCGATCTTTTTGTTGCCGCCAGCCGTAGCCAGCAGGCGGATTTGTTGACGCAGTGGGCCGCCGCGCCGGATGCCGCCAGGCTTCCGCTGCTTCAGTCCCTGCAGAAGGAAAATCTGTATGCCGACAGTCAAAAGCACGCCTTTGCGCAGCGTAACGGGCAAATGGTGTCGCTTGGGGACGCCCGTGCGGCAGAAGCGCCAACCAAAGCCGTTCGTCTGACGAACCGGCTGCGCGTGCTGGCTGCGACCGCCATCGCCACCCATCAGCTGGTGAGTGACAGTGTCACCGATAGGCGGACGGCTGCGCGTCAGCTGCAGCGCGATGCCCAGCCCGGTATGCTCGCTTTTCTGGAAAAACGTGTGAACGATGAAACGGACGCCGTGGCGCGTCAGGCGCTGCTGCTGGCGGTCGCGAACCTCCAGCTGGCAAGCCCGCAGCCGGAAGTGCGCCGCAAGGCCGTCGAACTATTAGGTCAGTCCGACGATCCGGACGTACAGTCGAGGCTCACTCCGTTTACCCAGCCAGACACTGAGCCGGATGGCGGCGTGCGCGCGGCCGCAGGAGAGAGTCTTAGCCAGATACAGCATCGGCTGATGTGGGGCGATCTGCTGGGCCAGGCGTTTATGGGGCTCTCCCTCGGGTCGGTGCTGCTGCTGGCCGCGCTGGGGCTGGCTATCACCTACGGCCTGCTGGGCGTCATTAATATGGCGCACGGCGAGATGCTGATGCTGGGGGCATATGCCACCTGGATGGTGCAGCAGGTGATGGCCGGGCTTGCGCCCCAGTGGCTGGCGCTCTATCCCGTTATCGCCTTGCCGGTCGCGTTCTGCCTGACGGCGGGCATTGGAATGGTGCTGGAGCGCACGGTGATCCGTCATCTGTACGGTCGTCCGCTGGAAACGCTGCTGGCGACGTGGGGCATCAGCCTGATGCTCATCCAGCTGGTGCGCATGACCTTTGGCGCCCAGAACCTCGAGGTGGCGAACCCGGCCTGGCTCTCCGGCGGGGTGCAGGTTTTTGCCAACCTGACGCTGCCGTGGAACCGCATTGTGGTGCTGGGCTTCGTGCTGCTGGTGCTGTTCTTTACCTGGCTCATTCTGAATAAAACCCGTCTGGGGCTCAACGTGCGGGCGGTGACGCAAAACCGCAGCATGGCCGCCTGCTGCGGGGTACCGACAGGGCGCGTCGATATGCTGGCGTTCGGGCTTGGCTCCGGGATTGCGGGTTTAGGCGGCGTGGCGTTATCGCAGCTCGGTAACGTCGGGCCGGAGCTGGGCCAGGGCTATATCATCGACTCCTTCCTTGTGGTGGTGCTCGGAGGCGTAGGCCAGCTGGCTGGCAGCGTGGCCGCGGCGTTTGGTCTGGGGATCTTTAATAAAATCCTTGAACCACAGATGGGGGCGGTGCTGGGCAAGATCGTGATTCTGGTGGCGATCGTGCTGTTTATTCAAAAACGCCCGCAGGGGCTGTTTGCGCTGAAAGGGAGGGTGATTGACTGATGAGCCAGCCGCTGACCTTAACGCTGGCGCGCAAAGCGCCACGCACTACGTATATTGCAGGCAGCCTGCTGGTGGTGTGCTTGCTGATATTGCCGTTTTTCGCCTTACTGCCTGCGACGCATCCGCTGGCGCTGTCAACCTGGATGCTGACGCTGACTGGCAAGATCCTCTGCTATGCCATCGTTGCGGTGGCGCTGGATCTGGTATGGGGCTACGCCGGGATGCTCTCTCTCGGGCACGGCATCTTTTTCGCCCTGGGCGGCTACGCGATGGGCATGTACCTGATGCGCCAGGCCGCGGGTGACGGTCTGCCCGCGTTTATGTCGTTTCTTTCCTGGAGCGAGCTGCCGTGGTTCTGGTGGGGAACCCAGCATTTTACCTGGGCGCTGGTGCTAATTGTGCTGGTGCCGGGGCTGCTGGCGTTGGTGTTTGGCTGGTTCGCCTTCCGCTCGAAGATCAAAGGGGTCTATTTTTCGATCATGACCCAGGCGCTGACCTATGCCGGGATGCTGTTGTTCTTTCGCAACGAAACCGGCTTTGGCGGCAATAACGGCTTTACCGGCTTCACCACGCTGCTCGGGTTTACGGTAACGGAAACGACGACTCGTATCGCGCTGTTTCTGGCGACCGTGCTGTTGCTGCTCCTGGCCCTGGGCTGCGGATTTGCGCTGGCGAAGAGCAAGTTTGGCCGCATTCTGACCGCCGTTCGCGACGCCGAAAACCGCCTGACGTTTTGCGGCTACGATCCGCGCGGGTTCAAGCTGCTGGTGTGGACGCTCTCTGCCGTGCTGTGCGGTCTGGCGGGGGCGCTCTATGTCCCGCAGGTGGGCATTATCAACCCGGGCGAAATGTCGCCGACAAACTCGATAGAGGCCGCCATCTGGGTGGCGCTGGGTGGGCGCGGCACGCTGGTGGGGCCGGTGATTGGCGCGGCGCTGGTGAACGGGGCGAAAAGTTTCTTCACCGTCGCGATGCCGGAATACTGGCAGCTGTTTCTGGGGCTGATTTTTATCGCCGTTACGCTGTTTTTACCGCGCGGCGTCTACGGACTGTTTCGTAAGGGAGAAAAATAATGCAGCCAGCCGAAGGGTTATTCACCCGCCAGCTGCCCGGCGATCGCTACCGGGACCAGACTGATCCTGTACTTCAGCTTGAATCCATTAACGTTAATTTTGACGGATTTCAGGCCCTGACCGATCTCTCGCTGAATATCGGCGTGGGCGAGCTGCGCTGCGTGATCGGTCCCAACGGGGCCGGTAAAACCACGCTGATGGACGTCATCACCGGCAAAACGCGTCCAGAGAGCGGCAGGGCGATTTACGACCAGTCCATCGACCTGACAGCGCTGGAGCCTGCGGCCATCGCCCGCCAGGGCATCGGGCGTAAATTCCAGAAGCCCACGGTCTTTGAAGCGCTGACGGTGTGGGAAAACCTGGAGATCGCGATGAAAAGCGATAAGTCCGTCTGGGCGAGCCTGCGGGCAAAACTCAACGGCGCGCAGCGCGACCGGATCGATGAGATGCTGGTTTTACTTCGGCTGACCGGCGAGCGCGACCGCCGCGCCGGGCTGCTTTCCCATGGACAAAAGCAGTTTCTGGAGATCGGCATGCTGCTGGTGCAGGACCCGCATCTTCTGCTGCTGGATGAACCCGCAGCCGGGATGACCGACGCGGAAACCGAATACACCGCAGAGCTGTTCAAAACGCTGGCAGGCAAGCATTCCCTGATGGTTGTTGAGCACGATATGGGCTTTGTCGAAACCATCGCCGATCGCGTCACGGTGCTGCATCAGGGGCGCGTGCTGGCGGAAGGTTCACTTCGCGAGGTGCAGGCCAACGAGCAGGTGATTGAGGTCTATCTGGGACGTTAAGGAGCGATGATGTTACAGGTTAATGAACTGAATCAATATTACGGCGGCAGCCATATCCTGCGCGGCGTCAGCTTTGAGGCTGTAACCGGCGAAGTCACCTGCCTGCTGGGGCGCAACGGCGTAGGGAAAACCACGCTGCTGAAGTGTCTGATGGGGCTGATCCCGGCCAAAACCGGGGAGGTTATCTGGCAGGGAAAAACGATCACCCATAGCAAACCGCACCAGCGGGTGCAGTCTGGCGTGGCGTATGTCCCGCAGGGCCGAGAGATTTTCCCGCGCCTGAGCGTAGAGGAAAATCTTCTGATGGGGCTGTCGCGATTTTCCGCACGCGAGGCGAAGCAGGTGCCGGAGGAGATCTGGCAGCTGTTCCCGGTGCTCAAAGAGATGAAGCATCGTCGCGGGGGCGATCTCTCCGGCGGGCAACAGCAGCAGCTGGCGATTGGTCGCGCGCTGGCGAGCCGTCCGCAGCTGCTGATCCTGGATGAACCGACCGAAGGCATACAGCCTTCCGTTATTAAAGAGATCGGCCACGTGATCCGTACTCTGGCAAGCAGAGGCGACATGGCGATCCTGCTGGTGGAGCAGTTTTACGACTTTGCCGCCGAGCTGGCCGACAGCTATCTGCTGATGTCGCGCGGCACGATTATTCAGCGCGGGCGGGGTGAAAACATGGAGCAGGAGGGCGTTCGCGGCCTGGTTGCGATCTGAAATGTTATATTATAACATCCTCATTCTTATAAAACGGAATGAGGATGTTATCTTGGCTGAATATATTGGAAAATTTGCCATGACTCTGGGGGCGCTGCTGGTCAGCGGCCAGCTGTTTGCTCATTCGCACGGCCATCAGATGACCGAAGCGGAACAGAAGGCGGCGAACGGCGTGTTTGAGGATAAGGACGTGAAGGACAGAGCATTGTCTGACTGGGACGGGACCTGGCAGTCGGTCTATCCGTTCCTGCTCGATGGTTCGCTGGATCCGGTCTTTAAGCAGAAAGCGCAGAAGGATAAAAGCAAATCCTTTGACGAGGTGAAAGCCTACTACCGCACGGGCTATGCGACGGACGTAGATGCCATCGGCATCGAAAATAACGTGATGGAATTCCATCAGGGCAAAGCGGTCAGCCGCTGTCAGTATAATTACAGCGGCTACAAAATACTGACCTACGCGTCAGGTAAGAAAGGCGTTCGCTATCTGTTTGAGTGTAAGGACGCCAGCAGCAAGGCGCCGAAATTTGTGCAGTTCAGCGACCACACCATCGGGCCGAAGGCCTCTTCGCACTTCCACATTTTCATGGGCAATACCTCCCACGAGGCACTGCTGAAAGAGATGGATAACTGGCCGACCTATTACCCGAATGAGATGTACAAAGAGCAGGTGGTGGAGGAGATGTTGCACCACTGATGCTTTATTGCCGGGTGGCGGCTTTCCCTTACCCGGCCTGCATTCGCTACGCCGCTTTGGGTGACTCGCACCAGGCCTTCACGCTCATCCCACGCAGAATCATCAGCCAGGCCATGACGATGGCGACCATCATGATCGCAAACAAGGACCAGTGCGGCAGATTGGTCAGGATAATACCGGTGATCATCGGGTTTGCCGCCGCGCCGAGCCAGCCCAGCGCCTGGGCGGAGAAATAGCTCGCCTTCATACCCGGTGGGGCAATGTTGTCGATCAGCATGTATTCACCCGGCGCATAGATAATCTCCCCCAGCGTGAAAATGGCGGCAGCGATGCCCCAGTAAACCAGGTTTTCCCCGGAGAGCATAAAGCCGCCCAGCCCCAGGATAAAAAACAGGGTGGCGAGGGTCATCAGCGGGCGAATATTGCTGGCTGAGATCTTGCGGCCCAGCGCATATTGCAGCGTCACCACCACGGCGGCGTTGACGGGCAACACCACGGCGACCACCTTTTCGGCGAAATCACTGTCCGCATGCGCGGCCAGAACGTATTGTGAAATACAGCTCGCGAAAGACCCGCCCACGTACGACGCCAGCAGGCCAGAGAGCGTGTACCAGAACAGCGCGCGGTCTTTCAGCAATACCGACGGCTGCCACGGCGTCTTCTCCTCTGCGGTATCTAACGCCACGCTTTTCTGTACAAAGAAATGGATAAAGCCCAGCGGCAGGGCGGCGCAAAAGGCCGCCAGCCAGAACGGCAGCTGCAGGCTGTACATCACCAGCAGGGTGCCAATCGGCGGGCCGACCGTCCAGCCAATGTTCAGGAAGCTGTAGTTAAGCGAGAAGACCCGCGCCTTCTGGCTGGAGGTGAGCACGTCGGAGAACCAGGCTTTCAGCACCGTCGAAAAGACGGAGTAGGCGCAGTTGATCAGCGCAAAGAACAGCACCACCAGCGTGACGTTATTGACCAGCGGGATCGCCACAAAGCCGGCGATAAACGCCACAATCGCGATCAGCATGTAGCGTTTTTTATCAAACTTATCGGCCAGAATGCCAAATCCCAGGCTGAATACCACGCCAATGGTCAGCGCCACGGTCAGGGCATAACCAATATTCTCAACGCTCATGCTGTAGACGCGCGTGAGATAAATGGTCATGAACGGCAGCGTTGCCCCTCTACCGATGGTTAACAACAAAGACGATGCCAGCAGCGCTGCGGTTGAGCGCCTGAGAGATGGTTTCATATTCCTGCCCGACAGTTGCTTATGCTTTTATTAGATGTGTGTTAACAGGATTACCATGACATAAGGGGCTTGTATAGCGCCTGATTTATCCCTAAGTGCTTCAGCTGCCTGCCAGAATTAATGATCTTCTCGCAGCGTGCTTTTTTCTGTTACCTTGAAGTGTTAACAAATTATTAATAATTCAGGGGCAGGGTATGACGCGTAAAGACGGGCTGCTGGCTTTGCTGGTGGTCGTAGTATGGGGGCTCAATTTTGTGGTCATTAAGCTGGGGTTGCACAACATGCCGCCGCTGATGCTGGCCGGCTTACGCTTTATGCTGGTCGCGTTTCCGGCCATCTTCTTTGTGGCGCGTCCAAAGATCCCCTTTAAACTGCTGCTGGGCTACGGTCTGACCATTAGCTTTGGCCAGTTCGCGTTTCTCTTTTGCGCCATCAAGTTCGGTATGCCGGCGGGTCTTGCCTCGCTGGTGTTACAGGTGCAGGCGTTCTTTACCATTATTCTCGGGGCGTTTGTGTTTGGCGAGCGCCTGCAGGGCAAACAGCTGGCGGGGATCACCCTGGCGGTGTTCGGCGTGCTGGTGCTGATCGAGGCCAGCCTGAATGGTCAGCACGTGGCGCTGCTCGGGTTTATGCTGACGTTGGCGGCGGGGCTGAGCTGGGCCTGCGGGAATATCTTCAACAAGCTGATCATGCAGCACGAGGCGCGCCCGGCGGTGATGTCGCTGGTGGTCTGGAGTGCGCTGATCCCGGTTATCCCGTTTCTGCTGGCGTCGTGCATTCTGGACGGTCCGGCGGTGATGCTGAACAGCCTTGTCGACATTGATATGACCACGATCCTTTCTCTTGTCTATCTGGCCTTTGTCGCCACCATTGTGGGCTACGGGATCTGGGGATCGCTGCTGGGGCGTTATGAAACCTGGCGCGTCGCGCCGTTATCCCTGCTGGTGCCGGTGGTAGGACTTGCCAGTGCGGCGATATTGCTGGATGAAACGCTGAGCGCGCTGCAGCTGTTGGGCGCCGTGCTGATCATGGCCGGGCTGTATATTAACGTCTTTGGTCTGCGGGTGCGTCGGGCGACGCGGGTAAGCGAAAAGGCATAAAAAAAGCCCCGCGTCTGCGGGGCAAAAACGAATCAGAAGCCGTGCTGATTATAATAAGGCACGCCTAATTCGTCGGATTTGTCGCTACCAGCACCCATGTGGTTGAAATCATAAGGCGACTGGTCATGTGCTGACGGCAAAATCATCGAATCAGGATTATTTTGCTGCGTTGCACGAGGGGTTTGCTCCGCGAAGGTCTGGCTGGAGAGCAGCACCAGCAAGGCGAGGGCGGCGGAGGCGATAGCTTTCATGATTTCCTCGGTTACGTCTGTTACAGGCGATAATTAACTACAGTGTTTTAACGGATACAGGTATCGGGATTCGCCCGGCACGCTCGTGATTCGGTACTTATGAGGCGGCACGTCAAAATAGTTTTTGAAAGTACGCGTCAGGGTTTGCTGCGATTCAAAGCCGTAACGCTCCGCCAGATAAAGGATCGGCTCGTTGCTTTCTTTCAGTTTCTGGGCAATTTCCGTCAGCTTGCGGCTGCGAATATATTGACCTAATGAATGGCCGGTCTCTTTTTTGAACATCCGTTGCAGGTGCCATTTGGAGTAACCCGAACGCTCTGACACTTTTTCAAGGGAGAGCGGCGATTCCAGGTTATCCTCGATCCAGTCCAAAATGCTATGAATGGTGATAGCGTCAGTATTGCGTCTGGACATCGTCATACCTCTTTTTTCTGTTTACGGCAGGATTTTCTTCAGCAGAAGCTCAAGGGTTGCCACTTCATCTGCCGTTAAGTTTTTTGTTAGTTCCTGATGCAGTGTTTGTCCTACTAATTGATGACATTTCTCGCACATGGCCGCGCCATCGCTGGTTAGCTTCACCAGTACGCCGCGTTTGTCATTCGGGTTAGGGCTTCGTTCTATCCATCCTTTGCAGACGAGACGATCGAGCATGCGGGTTAACGCACCCAGATCGACAGAGAGCACCTTTTTGAGCTCAACCGGCGTGATACACACTTCGCAGCGAATGGAACACAGCACTTTGAACTGTGTTGCGGTGATATCCAGCGGTGACAGGTAGTCATTGAGCAGGCGATCTTTTTTCTGATTGACCATATGAATAAGACGACCCAGCGGAACAACGTCGTTAAAGATATCACTGGTGCTTTTCACAATGGTTGCCCTGGCAAGTAGTTAGTCACGGCAGATATTATTGCTCAGGCAAGTATAAGTCAACTGAATGAATCAGCCGATGCCACGAATTGCTAAAACGTTTCATGAACTTTTTTTAAGGTGTTTCAAATCATAGAGATAACTTCCTGTTATCTTTTCAGAAGGAAAATAATCGTTACGTTACGCCCATGGCTGAATGTCACACTTTCCCCCTATAATTGCTGTGTTAAATATGGATAAGGACGACAACGCACTATGTTGGATTTAATAAAAGCAATCAGCCTTGGGCTGGTGGTCTTGCTGCCGTTGGCTAACCCGTTAACGACGGTAGCGCTGTTCCTCGGGCTGGCAGGGAACATGAACAGCGCCGAGCGCAACCATCAGTCGATGATTGCCTCGGTGTATGTCTTTGCCATCATGATGGTGGCTTATTACGCCGGACAGGTGGTGATGAATACCTTCGGGATTTCCATCCCTGGCCTGCGTATCGCCGGTGGGCTGATTGTGGCCTTCATTGGTTTCCGCATGTTGTTCCCGGCGCAAAAAGCGCATGAGTCGCCGGAAGCGACCAGCAAATCGGAAGAGCTGGAAACCGAACCGAGTGCGAATATCGCCTTTGTGCCGATTGCCATGCCCAGTACGGCGGGGCCGGGGACCATCGCGATGATCATCAGCTCCGCGTCGACGGTGCGCGACAGCGCAACCTTCCCGGACTGGGTGCTGACGGTGGCACCGCCGCTGATTTTTGCGATTATCGGGGTTATCGTGTGGGCGTCGCTGCGCAGCTCCGGCGCCATTATGCGCTGGGTAGGCAAGGGCGGTATCGAGGCGATTTCTCGTCTGATGGGCTTCTTACTGGTCTGTATGGGCGTGCAGTTTATTATTAACGGCGTGCTGGAGATTATTAAGACCTATCATTGATGTGATTGCCGGGTAGGCGCAGCGCTGCCCGGCATAAATAAACCTTACCCGTGCTGCCCCTGTTCCTCCAGCGCCACCGGCCACTTACGGAAGATGAGCACTGACCAGATCAGCGCCACCAGTGCCGGAATGGCACCCAGATAGCCAATCGCCGACATCGACACGTGCAGTATGACCTGATTTCCCACCAGCGCACCCGCGCCAATGCCGAGATTGAAAATCCCCGAGAACAGCGACATGGCGACATCCGTTGCATCCGGTGCCAGGGCCAGGACCTTCACCTGCATGCCCAAGCCAATAATCATGATCGCCACGCCCCAGAACAGGCTGAGGATTGCCAGATTGCTTTCGCTGCCCGCGGCAGGCATCAGCAACAGCAGGCAGGCCAGCAGCAGACCAATAGCGCAGCTCACCAGCGTCGAGGCATGCCGGTTACCCAGCTTGCCGAACAGCACGCTGCTAATAATGCCC
Organism: Enterobacter sp. 241F3; assembly: GCF_034106785.1. NCBI lineage: Bacteria > Pseudomonadati > Pseudomonadota > Gammaproteobacteria > Enterobacterales > Enterobacteriaceae > Enterobacter > Enterobacter sp. 241F3. Next base: position 209,532 of record NZ_JAWNDD010000001.1, on the reverse strand, counting down.
GCGCCGCCGAGGATCAGCAGTAATACGGTGGCAAAGTTGGCGCTAAAGCCCGCCACCACCTGCACAAACGGTTCAATGTAGCTGTACGCCGTGTAGTGTGCCGTCACGACGATGGCGGTCAGCAGGTAGATACTCAGCAGCGCAGGGCGACGCATCAGCAGCGGCAGGCTTTTCAGCGAGCCGGAATGTTCGCTCGGCAGCGCGGGCAGAAGTTTAATCAGACACACCAGCGTCACCAGCGCGCCCATGCCGATAGCGAAGAAGGTGGTACGCCAGCCGAAGTATTGCCCCACGATGCGGCCAATCGGGAGACCCAGCACCATCGCCAGTGCGGTACCGGTGGCAATCAGGCTCAGCGCCTGGGCGCGTTTACCCGCCGGTGCGAGTCGAATAGCCAGCGAGGCGGTGATCGACCAGAACACCGCATGGGCAAAGGCAATGCCGATGCGGCTAATGACCAGCACCGTAAAATTCCACGCCATAAACGACAGTACGTGGCTTGCAATAAACAAGACAAACAGGCCGATCAACAGCCTGCGTCGCTCCATCTGGCTGGTCAGCAGCATAAACGGCAAGGACATCAGCGCCACTACCCAGGCGTAGATGGTCAACATAATGCCTACCTGAGCCGTTTCCATCTGAAAACTTTCAGCGATGTCAGACAACAGCCCAACCGGAACAAATTCTGTGGTGTTAAAAATAAACGCGGCAATGGCCAGCGTGACCACGCGTAGCCACGCAACCCTGCGGGAAACTGTGTTCGTTGTCATAGGGATGTCGGAGATTCGTTGCTGAAAAGAAGAGGAGACGATCTTAAAACGTTGAACGGCGAAAACTCAACCATTATGTGATGCAGATCTCAATATTTACCTTATGAAAGCGGTAGCCGGGAACGCTGTTTTCATTGAATATAAAAGAACAACACAATAAAAACAGGCGGTAAGACAATGCAGGAGATTGATTTTTATCTGATCGATGCGTTCAGCGATATCACGTTCGGCGGCAACCCGGCTGCCGTTTGTCCGCTCAAGGAATGGTTGCCCGATGAGACCTTGATGAAGATGGCGCAGCAGCATAATCAGTCGGAAACGGCTTTTTTCGTCTGCACTAAAGGGGGCATTGAGCTACGCTGGTTTACCACGCTTACAGAGGTCAATCTCTGCGGCCACGCCACCCTTGCCGCTGCGTACGTTCTGTTTAATGAACTGGATTACCCCGACTCGCGGATCCACTTTGACACCGCCTCTGGCCGCCTGACGGTAACCCGGGAGGGGGAATGGATGACGCTGGACTTCCCGGCATGTCCAACCCATCAAGAGACACCTCCGCCGGAGATGCTCTCGGCGCTGGGTATCAGCCGCTACGTTGAAGCCCGTAAGGGGCGCGCATGGCTGATCGTGCTGGAAAATCGCCAGCAGGTCGAGGCGCTTGCGCCACACTTTTCGGCGATGACGCCGGGCGAGCATAAGGTAAGCGTGACGGCGCGCGGCGAGGGGGAATACGATTTTGTCAGCCGCTTTTTCTCCCCCGGCGTTTCCGTTCCGGAAGACCCGGTCACCGGCTCCGCGCACACGATGCTGATCCCGTACTGGGGTGAACAGCTGGGGAAAACAGCCATGCTTGCCCGTCAGGTTTCCGCGCGCGGCGGCGACGTGCGCTGTGAGCTGAAAGGCTCGCGCGTGCTGATGAGCGGACAGGCTTCACTTTATCTGAAAGGCACAGTTTTTCTGCGCTAAATACCCATAACAAGAGAGGAAGAGACAATGCAGGAAATTGATTTTTATCTGGTGGATGCCTTCAGCGACAAAACCTTTGGCGGCAACGCGGCAGCGGTATGTCCTCTGGAAGAGTGGCTGCCTGACGAGACGCTGCTCAAAATGGCGCAGCAGCATAACCAGTCTGAAACCGCCTTTTTCGTGCGCACCGACGGCGGGTTTGAGCTGCGCTGGTTCACCACGCTGGATGAAATTAACCTCTGCGGTCATGCTACGCTGGCCGCATCGCACGTTATTTTCGAATACCTCGACTATCCGCACACTGAAATCACCTTCACCACCCGCTTCGTGGGCGAGCTGACGGTGAAACGCAGCGGCGACTGGCTGACGCTGAACTTCCCGGCGTGGTCAACGGAGGTTGTCGAGAACCCACCTGCGCTGCTGTTTAGCGCGCTGGGCATCACTGAGGCAAAAGAGGTGCGCGTCGGACGTGATTACCTGGTGGTGCTGGAGAGCCAGCAGCAGGTGGAAGCGTTAACGCCGGATATTGGGGCGCTGCTTCCGCTGGATAAAATGGTCTGCGTGACGGCGCCGGGAGAAGAATATGACTTCGTCAGCCGCTTCTTCTGCCCGGGCGAAGGGGTGCCGGAAGACCCGGTCACCGGATCTGCCCACAGCATGCTGATCCCTTACTGGAGCGAAAAGTTGGGCAAAACGTCGCTCAATGCCCGCCAGGTGTCACACCGTGGCGGAGATCTGCGCTGCGAGCTGAAGGGCGATCGCGTGCTGATCGGCGGTCAGGCCACCCTGTATCTGAAAGGGCGTGTCTTTTTGCGCTAACAGGGCGGAGCGATAAGTTAATACTATGAAGCACCCTGGCAGGCCTGCGCTATGTTGAAATTTAGCCTCATAAAAAAGCAAGGAGCCTGCCATGTATTCCATTACCTCTGAATCTGCACGTCACCCGGATATTCTTAGCCTGATCGCGGCGCTTGACCGCTATCAGAGCGAACTCTATCCCGCTGAAAGTAATCATCTGCTCGATCTGGCTTCGCTGCCGGAAGCCTCGCTGATCCTGATGATCATTCGCGACCAGCAGCTTCAGGCCGTTGGCTGCGGCGCAATCGTGCTCAACGGCGACGGAACGGGCGAGATGAAGCGGGTTTATATCGATCCGGCCCATCGCGGGCAGCATCTCGGCGAGACGCTGCTGGCCGCCCTGGAAGATGAGGCCCTGAGCCGTCATTGCCACACGGTACGGCTGGAGACCGGTATTAAACAGCGCGCCGCGGTGCGTCTTTATGAACAGTGCGGATACGATTTACGCCCGGCGTTTGCCCCGTACGTTGACGACCCGCTCAGCCTGTTTATGGAGAAGGCGCTGGTTGAAGACGTTCGTTTAGCAGCGCTATAAAGGCCTCCAGCTGGCGGGTCATCGCCCCGCGTCGCCACACCAGCCAGGTGGTGAGCCAGCGCCAGTTTTCCGCCAGCGGCCAGGCTTCAATCTGATGATGCCCAGGCATACTCTCCAGCATTGAGCGCGGCATCAGCGCGATGCCTGCGCCCGCGATAACGCAGGCGAGCATGCCGTGATAGGACTCCATCTCATGAATGCGGCCGGGCGCGGCGCGGTCAGCATGAAACCAGCTCTCCAGGTGTCGACGGTACGAGCAGTTGGCGCGAAAAGCGTAAACGTCGCTGCCGCTAACCTGCGCGGCGCGTGCGACCTCCGCGTGCCCGGCAGGCGTGACCAGCATCATCTCCTCCCGATAGACCGGCATGCCTTCCAGCTCCGGGTGCGACAGCGGCCCGTCGACGAAGGCGGCGCTGAGGGTTCCCTCCAGTACGCCATCGATCATCGTTCCGGATGGCCCGGTAGAAAGGGCAAACTGGATGCGCGGATAGCGCTGGTTAAACTGCGCCAGCGTTTCAGGAATACGCACGGCTGCGGTACTTTCCAGCGCGCCGAGGGCAAATAACCCCTGCGGCTCATCTCCCGCTACAACCATGCGCGCTTCATCCACCAGGGCGAGGATTTGCTTGCTGTAGCGCAGGAAGTTATGCCCGGCCGGGGATAAACGCAAACGTTGGTTCTCACGAATAAACAGCTCAACGCCAAGATCGGCTTCCAGCTGGCGAATGCGGGTCGTCAGGTTAGACGGCACGCGATGCACCTTCTGCGCCGCCTGGGTGATACTGCCCGTCAGTGCGACGGCGTTAAACATTTCAAGCTGGGTTAAATCCATAATGTTCTCGTTTCGTGAATAAGGTGGTTAGTATTATTCATTTTTAAGAAATAGCAGAGTGAGCCACAATTAATCAACCGAAACACGTGGAGAACAACATGACTTATTCATCTGCTACACATGCCTTCTCTGTCAGTCCGGCCACGGGTGAAACCCTCTCAACCTGGCCTTGGGCGACGCCGGAACAGGTTGACCGCGCAATTTCTCAGTCCGACGCGGGGTACCGCCAGTGGCGTCGTGAAAGCGTTGCCCATAGGGCGCAAAAGCTGCGCGATCTCGGCGCAGCGCTGCGACACCGCGCCGAAGAGATGGCGCAGACGATCTCCCGTGAAATGGGCAAACCCATCCTGCAGGCGCGGGCGGAAGTGGCAAAATCCGCGGGTCTGTGCGACTGGTATGCCGAGCACGGCCCGGCGATGCTGCGTGCGGAGCCTACGCTGGTGGAAAACCAGAACGCGGTCATTGAATACCGTCCGCTGGGGCCGATCCTCGCGGTGATGCCGTGGAACTTCCCGCTCTGGCAGGTGCTGCGCGGCGCGGTGCCAATTCTGCTGGCCGGTAACAGCTATCTGCTCAAACACGCCCCCAACGTGCTCGGCTCTGCGGATCTTATCGCGCAGATCTTTGCGGATGCGGGTTTCCCAGAAGGCGTGTTCGGCTGGGTGAACGCCACCAATGACGGCGTCAGCCAGGCGATTAACGATCGTCGTATTGCGGCGGTGACCGTCACCGGCAGCGTGCGTGCCGGGGCAGCCATTGGTGCTCAGGCGGGGGCCGCGCTGAAAAAATGCGTGCTTGAGCTGGGTGGCTCAGACCCGTTCATCGTCCTCAACGATGCCGACCTGGATCTTGCCGTGAAGGCGGCGGTGGCGGGTCGCTATCAGAATACCGGGCAGGTGTGCGCGGCGGCCAAACGCTTCATTGTGGAAGAGGGTATTGCGAAGAACTTTACACAGCGCTTTGTCGATGCGGTTGCTGCGTTAAAGATGGGCGCGCCGGAAGAAGAAAAGAACTACCTGGGCCCGATGGCGCGGTTTGACCTGCGCGATGAACTGCATCAGCAGGTGCAGGCGACGCTTGCAGAAGGGGCAACGCTGCTGCTGGGCGGAGAGAAGATCGGCGGTGAGGGGAACTATTACGCGCCAACCGTGCTGGCGAACGTTACCCCGTCGATGACGGCCTTCCGTCAGGAGCTGTTTGGTCCGGTCGCGGCCATTACGGTCGCGAAAGACGCGGATCACGCCCTGACGCTTGCCAACGACAGCGACTTTGGCCTGTCTGCGACGGTCTTCACCGCTGACGCAGAGCTTGCGGATAAATTCTCGCGCGAGCTGGAGTGCGGCGGCGTGTTTATCAACGGCTATAGCGCCAGCGATGCGCGCGTGGCCTTCGGTGGCGTGAAGAAAAGCGGCTTTGGACGCGAGCTTTCCCACTTTGGGTTGCACGAGTTCTGTAACGCGCAGACGGTATGGAAGGATCGCGTGTAATCCTTAATTTCGGCCCTCAGCACGAGGGCCGTTGTCACTAATCTGCAATGGTTCTGTCATTTTCATTTCGTAGACTCGCTCGCGTCTAACGCCTTGTAAATGAAGCTAATTATGAACCTAACGCAAATTTTTCGCCGTATTGCGCAGCGTCTTACTCCCCGTCACTTTGGCCTGTTGACGGGGATCTTTTGTATTATTGGCCTTTTCTCCGCGCTGCAGCTCTCCTCGTCATTTCTGCTTAACGCCTCCCTGAACGACGCCCAGCGCAACGAGCAGCAAAACCTTCTGGCATGGCAGCAGCAGAGCAAGCTGGATCAGGCCCGTGTTTCCCTGCTGGCGGCAAGCGACCTGCTTAACCGGTCCGGCGTCTGGTTTATGCAGGATAAAGAGACCGGATCCGACGGGAGCTGGCATAGCCTGATGGATGATGCGCAAAAGGCGCTGACGGTGTCTCAGCAGGCGTGGAAGGCCTGGCTGGCGCTGAATCCGCCGAAAGACGACGCGCTGGTGAACAGCTATCAACTTTTCTACGGCGCGATCGAAGAGCAGGCTGAAGGTCTGGTCAAAACCAACACCATCGACGCTTTTTTTGCCGTCCCGGCGCAGGCGTTTCAGACGGATTTTAACGACAACTATGCGCGCTATCAGCAGGCAAGCGAGAAGCTGGCCATGCAGGGGCGCCAGAGCCTCATGGCACAGCTATCCGGCCTGCAAACGTTGTTCCTGTTTGCGCCTGTGCTGTTGCTCGCCATCGCGGTTATCGTGTGGTTCGGCATGTCGAGATGGGTGATTACGCCGCTTCGTCGGCTCATCGCGCATATCAACCGGCTGGCAGCAGGGGATCTCTCCGGCACGCCGCCCAACGTCATGCGCTTCAACCGGGAGATAGGGCAGCTCAGCGACAGTATCGCCACGATGCAGCACGGCCTGCAGCAGCTGGTGACGCAGGTCAGCCATGCCACCGCCACGATGGTGGAAAACATCGGCTCCCTGGCGGAGGGTAACCAGAAGCTGTATCAGCAGTCAGCGCGTCAGGCGAAAGAGCTTGAGGATGTGACGGCGCATATCGCGTCGCTGGAAAGCCATGTGGAAGGGAATACCGGCTATGCCAGGCTCGCCAGCTCGCGGGCCGATGAGGCGCGCCAGGCCGCCGTGGGCGGAGACCAGATAATGTTAACCGTAAACGCGTCCATGCAGGCGATCGTCGACCGATCGTCTGAGATGCGCGGGATCGTGGCGATGATCGACAGCGTGGCGTTTCAGACCAACATCCTGGCGCTCAATGCCGCCATCGAAGCTGCCCATGCAGGAAACCAGGGACGCGGGTTTGCCGTCGTCGCCCGGGAGGTCGGTCTTTTGGCCAGAAAGAGCAGCCACTCGACGCAGACCATACAGGAGCTGATCAACCGCTCGCTGCAGGGCATTGAAGACGGTTCCCGCGCCGTCACCCTGATGGAAGAGAATCTCCAGCAGGTCACCGGGCTGGTGGGCAATCTAAGCAGTTTGCTTAATGAGATCTCCACCGCCACGCTCAGCCAGGGAGAGAGTATTCACCAGATGACGCGTCAGCTTCAGGCGCTGAATCAGGTCTCCCGTCAGACGGATTTGCTGGTCTCAGACGCCTCGGATGCCTCAGAGCGGCTGCAAAAGCAATCCGATCTTTTATTGCAGGCCGTTTCGCGTTTTCGTCTTAGCGCCTGACGTAATACATAAGCCTCTGTTATACTCGCAGCCCGTTTTAGCCTGAGGGCAAGGAGCAAAGTGTGGCTGCGGTCATCCATAATGAGATGTTGGACGAGATTCTGGCGCAGGTTCGTCCGTTAATTGGAAAGGGGAAGGTTGCCGACTATATTCCGGCCCTTGCCTCGGTAAGCGGGAATAAGCTGGGCATCGCTATCTGTACCATAGACGGACAACGATTCCAGGCAGGCGATGCCACTGAACGTTTTTCCATTCAGTCCATTTCGAAAGTGCTGAGTCTGGTTGCAGCGATGCGCCAGTACGAAGAAGAAGAGATTTGGCAGCGCGTGGGTAAAGATCCTTCCGGCCAGCCTTTTAACTCGCTGCTTCAGCTCGAAATTGAACAGGGGAAACCGCGAAACCCCTTCATCAATGCCGGGGCGCTGGTGGTCTGCGATATGCTGCAAAGCCGCCTCAGCGCTCCGCGCCAGCGAATGCTTGAGATTGTTCGTCAGCTCTCGGGCGTTGACGATATTGCCTATGATGCGCTGGTAGCGCGCTCGGAGTTTGAACACTCCGCCCGTAACGCGGCTATCGCGTGGCTGATGAAATCCTTCGGTAATTTCCACAACGACGTGGCGACCGTCCTGCAAAACTACTTCCATTACTGCGCCCTGAAAATGAGCTGCGTTGAGCTGGCTCAGACGTTCCTGTTCCTTGCGCATCAGGGTCATGCGCCGCATCTCGATCAGGAAGTGGTTTCTCCTCTACAGGCTCGCCAGGTTAACGCGCTGATGGCCACCAGCGGGATGTATCAAAACGCCGGTGAGTTTGCCTGGCGCGTTGGATTGCCAGCTAAATCGGGCGTTGGCGGCGGAGTCGTGGCGATTGTGCCGCACGAAATGGCGATTGCCGTCTGGAGCCCGGAACTGGATGAAACGGGAAATTCGCTTGCCGGTGTCGCGGTTCTGGAGAAACTGACCCAGCGTCTGGGACGTTCCGTATACTGATGTCCGATCTGGATCCTCTTTTTTCCCGCCTGGCGCGATCGACATTTCGCTCGCGCTTTCGCTTAGGCGATAAGGAACGACAGTACTGCTGGGACAAAGGCCCCGAAACCATTGACCAGCATGCCGCGGATTTTGTCGAAAAGCGCCTTGCGCCTGCACAACCTGCAAACGACGGCAAGCAGACGCCCATGCGCGGACACCCGGTGTTTATCGCCCAGCATGCCACGGCCACCTGTTGTCGGGGCTGTCTGGCAAAATGGCATAACATTCCACAGGGTGTGACGCTCACTGCGCAGCAGCAAAATTATATTGTCGGCGTCATTCACCACTGGCTGGTGTTGCAAATGAACGCCTAAATTTGACGAGTTATGCTCCTGTGTTATTTGTGTTATAGATGCATCCTAAGTTAGTCCCAATCGTGCTGACGACCGCAATAATTGCCGTAAGCTTTCATATGGAATGATATTTAATGCGTTCTGCTCTTACTGCCTTCAGGCCGTTCCAGGTTGACACGCCGCTGCGAAATGCATCGACGATCTTTATCCTCACCACCTTATTCTATTTTGTGGGCGCGGAGTTACGGCTCGTTGAGGCCCTCTCTCTGTTCTGGCCGCTGAATGGCGTCATGGCAGGGATCTTCGCCCGCTATGTTTACCTGAATCGCCTGCACTACTATGCGGTATGTTATGTCGCGATGCTGTTGTACGACGCGGTGACGACCAACTGGGGTATCGCTTCAGTGGTGATCAACCTGTCTAACATGATCTTTATCGTTGCCGTCGCCGTGCTGATTCAGCGCGACAAGCGGCTAATGAAGAAAACCCCGGATCCGCTTAACGCATTACGCCTGTTTAACTACTGCCTGATTGCCGCGCTGCTTTGTGCCTTCCTCGGCGCGGTGGGGTCGGTTGGGATTGACAGTCACACCTTCTGGCCGCTGTTTGCCGACTGGTTTAGCGAGCAGTTCTCAACCGGCGTGCTTGTTGTGCCTTGTATGCTCACGTTATGCATGCCCGGGCATGAACTCAGGTTACGTCTGGAGCAGTTGCTGCCTGTGATTGCGCTGATCGTCTCGGTGGTCGCTTCGGTGGTGATTGGCGGAGCGGGGAGCCTCTCGTTTCCTCTGCCTGCACTTATCTGGTGTGCGGTTCGTTACTCATTGCCTGCGACCTGTCTGCTAACGTTTATCACGGGCGCCACTGAAATTATTCTGGTCGCCAACTCGATTATTAACATTGCCGTGGCGACGCCGTTTACCACCCCAATGATGTTTTCAGCCCGGCTGGGGATCGCCACGATGGCGATCTGTCCGGTGATGGTCTCCGTCAGCATGGCGGCGATTAACTCCCTGATCCGTCAGGTTTCCCTGCGGGCGGATTATGACTTCTTAACGCACGTCTATTCGCGTTCCGGGCTTTATGAGGCGTTAAAGCAGGAAGAAACCTACCGGCATACACGTTTTCTGACCGTCATGCTGTTGGATATTGATTATTTCAAAAGCATTAATGATAACTACGGCCACGAGTGCGGAGACCGCGTGCTGGCGTCGTTTGCCCGACAGGTTCAGCAGGTTGTCGGTGAAGACGGCATGGTGGCGCGCATGGGCGGGGAAGAGTTCGCGGTGGTAGTTAATTCAGGCGACGCGCAGCACGGTTTTGAACTGGCTGAACGTATCCGGTCCACCGTGGCCAGCCATCCTTTTACATGGCGTCACCAGACCCTCTATCTGACGGTCAGTATTGGCCTCGGAAGTGGAAAGGCAGAGTCATGGCAGTTGACCGAGGTCTTCAACAAGCTCATGGCCGAGGCGGACGATCATCTCTATCGTTCAAAAAAAGCGGGTCGAAACCGTACCAGCGCCCGGGTGGCGGACGAGCAAATTGCTACGCCTTCCGGGAGTGAAACATAGCTGCGTTAATCGTCATAAGGCATTGACGTGAATAGTAAGCGGCTTAACAGGACGTCAGAACACTGACAATGTCTCTGTTTAAGCTACGCTTTTAGTAACGCTTTACGTCAGGAGACATTATGAAAGAACCTGCAACCCCTGAAAATGAAACGGAACGTCTCAACTCGCTGCGCGAGTCTGGTTTGCTTGAGATTGACAGTTCCCCGGCGTTTGACCGCTTAACGCGTCTGGCAAAACGCTTTTTCCAGGTGCCGCTGGCGATGGTCAATCTTATCGATGAGCATTCGTTGATCGTCAAGTCGGCTGATGGTCAGGCACCGAGCGCCGTTCCGCGTAACATCTCATTCTGTGGACATACGATACTCACCGAAGCGCCGCTGGTGGTGGGGGATATGCTTCAGGACGATCGCTTTGCGGATAATCCGCTGGTGGCCGGTGAGCCGCGCGTGCGGTTTTACGCGGGCTTCCCGCTGCGCCTGCGTGACGGCGCGAGCGTGGGCTCGCTGTGCCTGATTGATTACGCTCCCCGTGAATTTTCAGCGTCCGACCTCGCCGTGCTGGGGGACCTGGGCGCGCTGGCGGAAGATGAATTTGCTGCCATCAGTGCGGCGACCACGGATGAATTAACCGGGTTATTCAACCGTCGGGGCTTTAATCAGCTTGTACGTTTCACGCTTTCCGTTGCCCGGCGCCGGGCTGAGCCGCTGACCCTTGGCTGGCTGGATTTGGATCGTTTTAAGGAGATTAACGATCGCTACGGCCATGAAGAGGGAGATAAGGCGCTGAAAGCCATGGCGCAACTGATGCGCAGCTCTTTCCGTGAAGCAGATCTACTGGTGCGTTTTGGCGGGGACGAGTTCGCCGTGCTGTTTGCGGATACGGATGAGCAGGGGGCCTGGATTGCCATGCAGTATCTCGCCGAGCAGGTAGAAAGTTATAACGCCCGCAAGCTGCATCCCTGGTCGCTTCATTTCTCATGGGGGCTTAGCGAATTCGATCATAACGGCAACGACCTGCAGCAGTGGTTAAAAGATGCCGATGAAAAGATGTATGCCATGAAACAGCAGCGCCAGCGCGCCCGGTGACATAACAAAAGCGTATGTTCGATCCGTTTGCGTTAAGAAGATGTTAAATGCACAGTGATGGTATTCAACGTAAGGAAAAACAATGAATACCTCACTGCAAATCAAAAACCTCACCCGAGACGAAATTCTTACCCATATTGATGCGCTGGCCGGGATCCTCGAAAACTGCGTAAACGGCGGGGCATCCGTCAGCTTTATGCTCCCTTATAGCCTGGATAAGGCCCGTATTTTCTGGCGCGGTATTGCCGAAAGCGTAGCGCGAGGCGAGCGGCTGGTGCTTGTCTGCGTCGATGCGCAGGACGGCGTCATCGGAACGGTGCAGCTGATCACAGACCAGCCGGAAAACCAGCCGCATCGGGCCGATGTGGCAAAGCTGCTGGTTCATGAGAAAGCGCGCCGGAAAGGGGCCGCGATGGCATTGATGGAAGCGCTGGAAGCTGAGGCCCGGGCCAGAGATATTTCGGTTCTGGTGCTTGATACCTCCACCGGCAGCGGGGCCGAAACCTTCTACCAGCGTGCCGGCTGGCAAAAGGTTGGTGAGATCCCGCGCTACGCGCTGATGCCGGACGGTGCCATGACGGCCACGTCCGTGTTTTATAAGTTCCTGTAAATATTCTGCACAACTACGCGACGTATTGATCAAAACAGGGTTTCTGGTCGTTAAGTTTTGATAAGTTATCGTACCAATCCTATCAGGCTGTATGACTAATCATAAAAGGAACCCCTTGTGAACACGCTCAACCGTCGTGATTTTCCCGGTGCTCAATACCCAGAACGCATCATTCAGTTTGGTGAAGGCAACTTCCTGCGTGCGTTTGTCGACTGGCAAATCGACCTGCTAAATGAACATACCGATCTTAATGCCGGCGTGGTTATCGTCCGTCCTATTCAGAGCGATTTTCCACCGTCGCTGAGCACTCAGGATGGTCTCTATACCACTATCGTTCGTGGCCTGAACGGGCAGGGGGAAGCGGTGAGCGAGAGCCGTCTTATCCGCTCCGTTAACCGTGAAATCAGCGTCTACGAAGACTATGACGCGTTTCTGAAACTGGCTCGCAATCCGGATATGCGGTTTGTTTTCTCGAATACCACCGAAGCGGGTATTAGCTACCACGCAGGTGACAAATTCGACGATGCCCCTGCAGTGAGCTATCCGGCGAAGCTGACGCGACTACTGTTTGAGCGCTTCAGCCACTTTAACGGCGCGCCGGATAAAGGCTGGATCATCATCCCGTGCGAACTGATTGACTACAACGGAGATGCCTTACGTGAACTCGTTCTGCGCTATGCGCAGGAATGGGCGCTGCCTGCGGCCTTTATCCGGTGGCTAAACGACGCCAACTGCTTCTGCTCGACGCTGGTAGACCGTATCGTGACCGGTTACCCGCGCGATGAAGCGGCTGCGCTTGAAGCTGAGCTGGGTTATCACGATCGGTTCCTGGACACGGCTGAACATTTCTATCTGTTCGTTATCCAGGGGCCAGCATCCCTTGCGCACGAGCTTCGTCTGGATAAGTACCCGTTAAACGTGCTGATTGTCGATGACATCAGGCCTTACAAAGAGCGCAAAGTCGCCATCCTGAACGGCGCGCACACGGCGCTGGTGCCGGTCGCGTTCCTGGCCGGGCTGGATACGGTAGGCGAGGCGATGAATGATGCCGAGGTCTGCGCGTTCGTCGAAAAAGCGATTTATCAGGAGATTATTCCGGTCCTCGATCTGCCGCGTGACGAGCTGGAAACTTTCGCCAGTGCGGTAACTGGACGTTTTCGCAACCCCTACATCCGACACCAGCTGCTCTCCATCGCGCTTAACGGCATGACCAAATACCGCACCCGCATCCTGCCGCAGCTGCTGGCAGGGCAGAAGGCAACGGGGGAATTACCAGCACGCCTGACGTTTGCTCTGGCCGCACTGATCGCTTTTTATCGCGCGGAACGTAACGGGGAGAACTATCCGGTGCAGGATGATGCATGCTGGCTGGAACGTTATCAGCAGCTGTGGGCGCAGCACCGCGATCGGCAGCTGAGCACCCGTGAACTGGTGCAGTCGGTGCTTAGCGTGAGAGAGCACTGGGAACAGGATCTGACGCAGGTGAACGGTCTTGTCGACCAGGTGACGCTGGATCTGGATGCCATTCTGCTTAAGGGCATGCGCACCGCGGCTAAACCGCTTTGTTAATAGGTTCACCCGGCTTCGGCCGGGTTTGAATACGACATTATTTAGTTACAACATACTATTGGCTTTGTTTTTAAAAAGCACATGCAGCACCGTGCGGTTTTCGTTACTCAGGGGAGAGAATGCAATGTTCCGTTAACATGCTTGCAACGGTGACGGGGATCACGTTTAATAGCCTCGCTCTTTTCTTTCCTGAAACTCACTATGATCGTTCGTCCTAAACAGCACTGGCTACAATTGATTTTTGTCTGGCACGGTTCGGTACTTCCCAAGATCTATACCCGATTGCTGCTCAACTTCCTGCTCTCTATCGCCGTTATCCTGATGTTACCGTGGTATACGTCGCTCGGTATCAAATTTACCGTGGCGCCATTTAGCATTCTCGGCGTGGCGATCGCTATCTTTCTGGGTTTCAGAAACAACGCCTGTTATTCACGCTACGTCGAGGCGAGGCTGCTCTGGGGGCAGCTGATGATAGCGGCACGCTCGCTGTTTCGCGAGGTAAAAAACACCTTGCCTGACGATAAGCACCTGGGCGAATTTGTCCGCCTGCAGATTGCTTTTGCCAACTGCCTGCGCATGACCCTGCGCCGGGAGCTGAACGCCGAGCAACTCTCTCGCTATCTTGCTGCGGATGATTTACGTCACGTGATGAGCGCCAACTCACCGGCGAACCGTATTTTACTGATCATGGGGGAGTGGCTGGCCGTGCGGCGGCGAAACGGGCAACTCTCAGACATTCTGTTCCATAGCCTGAACAATCGTCTGAACGACATGTCTATCGTCCTTTCCGGCTGCGAGCGCATTGCAACCACGCCGGTACCGTTTGCCTATACGCTGATTTTGCACCGCACGGTATATCTGTTCTGCATCATGCTGCCTTTCGCGCTGGTTGTGGACCTGCACTACATGACGCCCTTCGTTTCGGCGCTGATCTCCTACACCTTTATCTCGCTGGACACCCTTGCGGAAGAGCTGGAAGATCCGTTTGGCACCGAAGATAATGACCTGCCGCTGGACGCCATCTGCAACATGATGGAACGCGATCTGCTGCAGATGAACGATGAAGAGAACATTCCGGAAAGGCTGATGCCGGATAAGCACTATCAGCTGACCTGACGGGCGTTCCACTCGTCGCGGGTGATCTCCCACAGCTCGGAGTCCAGCATCCCGCTGACGTAGGCTTTCTTTTCCGTCCTGATAAGCCGCATGCCGCTACTGTCTGAAATACGCCGGGAGCGGCTGTTCGCGGCGGCTTTCGGTGCGCGCAATACGGGTTTATTTAGCGTATTGAACCAGTAATCCGTCGCGGCAATACTGGCTTCGCGCATATATCCGTGCCCCTGAAATTCCGGCGCGAGCCAGAACCCGCGGTTGTTGTCCTCGACGTCGTACAGGCAAATAATGCCCATCAATTCATCCGGCATATCGCGTCGCCGGATGCTCCAGAACCAGGCAATCCCTTTTGCCATATCCGGCAGCGCCACGTTGTTGACATAGTTTTCCGCGCCGTTATCCGGGTAGGGCCAGGGCACGGAGGAGACCATATAACGGACAATCTCCCAGCGCGGATATAGCTTTTGTATCTGGACGGCATCTTCCGCTACCAGCGGTTTCAGCAGTAAGCGTTCTGTCGTGAGCGTCGGTATCGTCATGCGCTGATCTCCCTTTTTAGGCGTTATGCTTTTGTTTGCGTTCTGGTATTTTCATCTATATGACGTTCTGTTTAGTTGCGTTGTAACGTATTTACTACCAAAATTTTGCTCTGCTGAGCGTTCGACTACCATCAGATTAGTTGGGCTAACTTACCTACCCACATAAGGAATAATGTATGGTTTTGCCTGGAATGAATCCTGAGACCAATCTCCCCGGTTATGATTATGCGCGAATGGCAGGTTTAGGGGCTGCAGATTTCGATTTCAAAGCACTGGGTTCCGCCATGGACTGTAATCGCGAATTTGCTCAGGCCGGTATCATTTATTCTGATGGTACTCAACGCTACCTGGTTCGCTCTGGTCAGCGTCATCCTAATGGCCAAAGTGGTATTGTAACCCACGTAATTGTAACGAAAGCGAACTCGCAGCCATCCACCTCCAGCGTAGGTAAATCATTGACTGACGCTGTGACATCGACATCCATGGGTACTGAGCTTGCGTCGACTGTACTATCCTGTGGCGCGATGATCATTACTGGAGGTGTAATGCTTGCAGGCACGGCAGCAACACCTCTTACCGCAGGAGGCAGTGGTGTTTTAGTGGCTATCGGCTACGCTGGTACTCTCGCTACCGGATTACAATGTGTTAACGGTCTTTATCGAATTTATGATCTGGTTGAAAACGGTGGCGGAAATGTTGCATGGCTCGATACGCAAGAATGGTACGTCGCCACCTCCACATCACTGGATGTAATTTCGTTAGCAAGTGCAGGTGGGGCATTAAAAGAAGCCGTTACCACCTGGCGTGCAATGAAATCCATATCTTCCTTGAAAGCCACTGAATGGTTAAAAAGCTATCCTCGTCAGGATCGTGCTCGTTTGACCGAATTGATAATTCGCGCGCAAAACCCCGGTATAAGCAACAAAGAAATCAAGGCTCTTATCCGCGCGGGTCTTTATCCGAAACGCTTTCCAACCGGGCCGGTTCAGGTAGAACTCACTCGACAACTTGGGCAAGTGGTAACAAGTGCCGCAGCATTGGCAGGAAGTGCGGTGAGCGGCGTTATTGCAGCGCCCAGTAACTTACCACGGACCGGTAAATACATTATCGGTACCATTCAGTCACTGGCGGTATTCTGATGAAGTTTTTGAGTTTGTTAACCGGACGGGTTTTCCAGGATCTCCTGCAACATGGTAAAGATATAGAGGAGGCTATTGCTCGTCGTGATACCCGCCTTCTGGATAATTCCACTCCCGAGCTGGAACGGTATTTTTCGCGCCCCCTCAGCGAGCTTCCGCGTCAAAATCCTTACCCGGTAGCTATGCTGTTACCTCTGTTTTTAGTGGCGTTTGCGCTAAACCTTTTGCCTTTTCTCAGCACGTTGCAGGGTTTGTCACCTTTACATCATGCATTGAGCTTTTTCTTACCATCATTGACGATGACAGGCGCGCTCATTGTGACAAGCGTACTACTGGCTCGTGGAAAGACGTCGGGATTGTCGGGCTTTATGGGGTTGTTCATCATCCTGCTGATAACGACCCTCGTTCAGGTTCTACATGTCATGCTTTCTCATGATGGAAGCCTCTGGCCACACGTCATTGCATCTTTCGCGCTGTTACTTTGTCGGGTGGTGATGAACGGCAGCGGCTTTGTTCTATTTACGCTCTATTGTCGTACTCAGCGTCTTGCCAGACTGGCACGGGAAATGCGGCTAAAAAGCCGTTAAAGGGGGAGGTTATGACATTACGAAAAGCCACGCCGCAGGAAGCCGAAACACTCTGGAACATTCGCAACCAGGCGATTCGTCACGGCTGTAAAACCAGTTACGATGCCGACGTCATTGCGCGCTGGACGCCGGATCTCATGCCCGAACGCTATCGGCAGATGGTCATTGAATACCCTTTTTACGTGGTGGAAGATGAAAAGGGCGACGTTGCGGCGACCGGCTATCTGGATCTGGATACCCACTGTCTGGAGGCGATATTCACCTTGCCCGCGGCATTCGGTAAAGGCATGGCGACCCGGATTATCGAGGCGCTCAAAAATGAAGCCCGTAGCCGGGGGATAACCCGTCTGAGGCTGGATGCAACCCCTAACGCACAGTCGTTTTATCAGACGCTGGGGTTTATCACGCTGCGCGAAAACTATCATCATTCGCGTATGGCGGGGGCTGATTTACGCTGTTTTGAAATGGCGATCGACTTGTAATGTGAGGAACACATGGCCGTCACGGTAAGACCTCTATGCGAAAACGATTATTCCCAATGGCGACCGCTGTGGGATGGCTATACCCATTTTTATGATTGCTACCTCGAGGAACCCGTCACCGCAGCGACGTGGGAAAGGGCGCTCTCAGCGCATTCACCGATGTTCTGCCGGGTGGTCGAGAAGGACCAAAAGGTCATCGGTTTCGCGATGTGTATTCTGCATGAAGGAACCTGGTCTACCGCGCCCATCTGCTACCTGGAAGATCTGTTTGTTGATGCCGATGAACGCGGGGCGGGAGCAGGTAAAGCGCTCATTGACGCCCTGATTGAGGAAGGCAAGCGCGAAGGCTGGTCAAAACTGTACTGGGTCACCCGGGAGAACAACCCGGCGCGTAAACTCTATGACAAATACGGTGAGGCTGACGATTACGTCCGCTATCGTCTCTCCATCTAAGACTCCAGCACCTGTGTTTGTATCACACTGTATCAAGGTCCCGGATACATACACAGGCTTGCAATAAACCCGCTTTCGCACATATCCGCTATACACTGCAGTGTTGTTATATCCCCGTGAATTGTAATCAACCGGAGATATCAACATGTTTAGCAAACTCGCATACTCGACCCTTGCACTGACCATTTCTCTTGGCACCGTGATGTCCTGTCAGGCCGAAGTCACCGGCACGAATGTCGCGGCCGCCTTTGATCATCCGCAGCAAATTAACGCCGGCGATCTGAACGTCGGTTATGTCGACCTCGGCCCGAAAGACGGTCAGCCGGTTATTTTACTGCACGGCTGGCCCTATGATATTCACAGCTACGCCGAGGTTGCACCCGCACTGGCGGCAAAAGGCTATCGGGTGATTGTGCCTTCTCTGCGAGGCTACGGCACCACGCGCTTCCTGTCAGCCAAAACGCCGCGCAACGGCCAGCCTTCAGCCATGGCGAAAGATATTGTGAACCTGATGGACGCCCTGAATATTAAGCAGGCGGTATTTGCAGGATATGACTGGGGTGCCCGAACGGCAGATATCGTTGCGGCGCTGTGGCCCGAGCGCGTTAAGTCACTTGTTTCAGTGAGCGGGTATCTCATCAGCAGCCAGCAGATTGGCAAACAGCCGTTGCCGCCAAAAGCGGAGCAGCAGTGGTGGTATCAGTTCTACTTCGCCACCGCGCGCGGTGCTGAGGGCTATGCGAAAAACACGCATGACTTCGCCCGTTTAATCTGGTCTCAGGCATCGCCTGACTGGAAATTTAGCGATGCTGTCTTTAACGCCAGCGCCAAATCCCTCGACAATCCGGACCACGTCGCCGTGACGCTCAGCAACTATCGCTGGCGCTTAGGGCTGGAAAAAGGTGAGCGCAAATACGACAGCTACGAGCAGAAACTGGCCACGCTGCCGAATATCACCGTTCCAACGATCACCATCGAAGGTGGGAACAACGGCGCGCCGCATCCTGCACCGCAGGCCTATGCGGGTAAATTTACCGGTAAGTACGAGCACCGCACTTTTGGGGCCACCGTAGGGCACAACCCGCCTCAGGAAGATCCGCAGGATTTTGTTAAGGCCGTTGTTGACGCTGACAAACTCTGAAATGTGCTATTTTCAGTACGTTACCCTTCGGTCTGGAGATTTCGGTGGAGCATATTGATCATATCCTTGTCGTCGATGACGACAGGGATATTCGTGAACTGATTGTCGATTACCTTGCTAAGTCTGGTTATCGCGCGACGGGCGCGGCCAACGGCAAAGAGATGCGCATCGTGCTGGATAAACAGCATATCGACCTGGTTGTGCTGGATGTCATGATGCCCGGCGATGACGGCCTTACGCTGTGTCGAGAGCTGCGCGTCGGGAAACATAAAGATCTCCCCATCCTGATGCTGACGGCGCGCAACGAGGAGACGGACAGGATCCTGGGTCTGGAGATGGGCGCGGATGACTACGTGGTGAAACCATTTGTCGCCCGCGAGCTGCTGGCGCGTATCAAAGCGATTTTACGGCGTTTTCGCACGATGCCGCCCAATCTACAGGTGACGGAAGCAGGGCGGCTAGTGATGTTTGGTGAATGGCAGCTCGATACCGTCGCTCGCCACTTAATCGATCCGGAAGGGGTAATTGTGGCGCTCAGCGGCGCGGAGTATCGGCTGCTGCGCGTTTTCCTTGACCATCCGCAGCGCGTGCTGACCCGTGACCAGCTGCTCAACCTGACGCAGGGGCGAGACGCCGAGCTGTTCGAACGCTCAATCGACCTGCTGGTTAGCCGGGTTCGCCAGCGTCTCAACGAAGATGCCCGCATGCCCGCTTATATCAAAACCGTGCGCAGCGAAGGCTACGTTTTTACGATGCCGGTGACCATCAAAGAGGTTAACTAATGAGGCTCTGGCCACGCTCGCTGCTGGCCCGTTTGCTGCTCGTCGTGCTGGCCGGTCTGCTGCTGGCTAACGCCCTGAGCCTGACGCTGGTCATGGTTGAACGCATGCACAGCGCCCGCACGGTGATGCTCGGTAATCTGGAAAACGATGTCGCAACCAGCGTCTCCATATTAGACCGCTTACCGGCCAGCGAACGTGCAGCCTGGCTGCCTCGGCTTGAACGGGGTAACTATCGTTATATTCTGGGCACAGGGGAACCAGGCGCAGCGCCGACGGATAAGCGTTCGCAAGATGCTATCCGAACCTTAAACGCGACGCTTGCCGCGCATTACCCGCTTAGCTTTACCGCGGTTCCCGGCGCCATTTCGCATATTCAGGCCCATCTTACGTTACGCGATGGCGCACCGTTGACCATTGACCTGATCCCGCGCATGCCGCCCGTCGCCAGCTGGCTACCGGTCGTTCTCATCCTGCAGCTGCTGGTTCTGGCTGTCTGCTCCTGGATAGCCGTGCGGCAGGTCGTGCGGCCTTTTTCACACTTTACCCGCGCGGTGGATGCGCTGGATCCGGCGGCCAGCACGCCAATGACGGAAAAAGGGCCGCTTGAGGTGCAGCGGGCAGCGCATGCCTTCAACGCCATGCAGGCGCGCATTCAGTCTTATCTCCGGGAACGCGCGCAGATCCTGGCCTCGATTTCTCACGATCTCCAGACGCCCATTACCCGCATGAAGCTGCGAGTCGAAATGGCCGGAGAGCCTGAACTTCGCGACAAGCTCCTGAACGACCTTGAAAACATGTCTCGTCTGGTGCGGGAGGGCATTGCGTATGCCCGGTCATCGGAATCACTGGAGGAGACGTCGCTTAAGCTGGAGCTGAACGCCTGGATCAACAGCATCGCCTGCGATTACCAGGACATTGGTAAAAACGTGCACTTTCAGGCAGGCGAAGCCCGCTTGCCCATCGTCACGCGGCCGCAGGCGCTTCGCCGGGTGATGACCAATCTGCTGGATAACGCCCTCAAATTCGGCGAGCATGCTGCGATTTCAATAGACGATTCATCAGACAGCGAGGTCATTATTCACATTGTGGACGATGGACCGGGGATCCCCGAAGCCGAGCTTGAGGCAGTATTACAGCCGTTTTATCGGGTTGAAACCTCGCGCAACCGCGAGACTGGCGGGACAGGACTCGGACTGGCGATCGCCGCGCAGCTCACCGCTCAGCTGGAAGGAAAGCTCAGGCTGGCGAACCGTAACGGGGGCGGGCTGGACGTCTCCATTACGCTACCGCGCCGTGAGTAAAATTGTACGGCTTTGTATCTCCCTACCTGGGCGATACAGATCCAGACAAAACCCTCGCATTTACACATATCCTGAACACATCCGCACGCTGAAATAGCCTCACTGCAGCGTCGCAGGACTTGTATTGTGAGGTTTCTATGTTTCTGGTAATCGCTTTTCTGGGTGGGATGATAAGCCTGCTCAGCCCGTGTACGCTCCCGGTTATTCCACTTTTGTTCGCCGGTTTCCAGGGCCAGCGTCGGCATATTCTGGCCCTGCTGGCGGGGATGATCGTGATGTTCACCCTTGTGGCGATGGCCGTCACCGTCGCCAGCGAGTGGATCGCAGAGGCAACTATTGTCGGGCGCTGGATCGCGCTCGTCATTCTGGCCACTGCCGCGCTAGCCTTAATTTTTCCGTCTTTCGCCCAGCGTATTGCGGGACCGGCCGTCAGCGCGGGTAATGTTCTCAACACCCGAAGCGGGCAAACGCGCGGAATGGCATCGGCTTTTCTGGCCGGGCTTGCTGTAGGACTGCTCTGGTCTCCCTGCGCCGGTCCCATTCTGGGTGCGATTTTCGGCATTAACATTGCGGGGCATTCCGCTATTACCACCGGCGCTCTGCTGGCCGCCTATGGCAGCGGATGCGCAATGATGCTGGGATTACTCGTCATTGGAGGCCGCACGCTGATGGCACCTTTAAGGGCAAAATCGGCGCTAATGGAAAAGCTGCGACAGGGTGCAGGCGTTGTGATGTTAGCGACCGTCGCATTTAACGCGACGGGGATGACTTCGCTGCTTAAAGGGGCAAACGGCGTCTCGGACCGTCTTGAAACCGCGATTTTAAATCTGACGAAACCCACAGCCACGCCGGTGAAGCTTGAGCCGGTAGTGATGACAGAGCCCAGCAGTCAGCTGCCTTCGCTCAACGGTGGAACAGGGTGGGTGAACGGTGACCCTGTCACGTCTGAATCGTTACGCGGGAAGGTTGTACTTATTGATTTCTGGACGTGGGACTGCATTAATTGCCAGCATACGCTCCCCCAGGTGCGGGAGTGGGCCACTAAGTACCAACCGCAGGGTCTGGTGGTGATCGGAGTTCACACCCCGGAATACCCCTGGGAAAAACCGCTTTCGTCGGTTAAAAATGCGGTGAATAAATGGCAACTGCCGTATCGGGTGGTCACGGATAACAACTATAAAATCTGGAATGCTTTCGGCAACCAGTACTGGCCAGCGCATTACTTTTTTGATGCCAAAGGGCAGCTGCGCTATACCGCCTTTGGCGAGGGTGACTATGAGCAACAGGAAAAGGTTATCCAGCAGTTGCTCAAAGAAGCCCGGTCATAGCCCGTTCAGGGCTGGCGTTGAGCCACGATAAACAACCGGGGGAAAGCCAGCAGTATCTGCCCGTTTTCCTGAAGCGGATACTGCTCTTCCAGCAGTTCATGGTAGCGTTTCAGGAAACGTTTCTGCTCGCTTTCATTCAGTTCCTGGAGCCAGGGCCGCAGGCCGGTGGCGCTTACCCAGTCAATAATGGCCTGATGAGAACTCATTTTGTGATAATAGGTCGTCCGCCAGATATCCACGTCACAGCCAGCCTCCGACAGAATATCGTAATAAGCATGTACGCCTGGAAGAGGCTCGCGGCCACGGTCTGGGTAGTCTTGCTCAAGCGCCACTTCACGCATCGCCACATGGGTCGGTTCCAGCCAGTTGTCAGGCATCTGGATCGCCAGTACGCCATTTAGCTTAAGCAGGGAGACAAGATGCGGCAGGAGATCGTAATGGTCCGGAACCCATTGCAGCGACGCGTTGGCATAAATCAGGCCCAGCGGCTGGCCAGGCTTGTACTGACGGATATCGGCCTCAATAAAGTGGCAGTCAGGTAAGGCTGCGCGTGCTTCCTCAAGCATGGCAGGGGAGTTATCGACCCCGGTAATGTGAGCAGAAGGCCAGCGATGCTTCAACAGCGCCGTGCTGTTTCCTGGTCCACAGCCCAGATCGGCGATGGTAGCGATCTCATCCAGAGGAATTCTGGCGAGCAGTTCTGCAGCTGGACGCGTTCTTTCTGCGCCAAATTGCAGGTAAAGAGAAGGGTTCCAGTCGGCCATCATCAATTCTCCGTTTGGCATGCTTCTGCAAGAATAGCACAGGCAGGCGCCTTCAAAGCGGTACGGGAGAGGTTAAGGGCAGATGAATTCCGCAGATTCTGTGAAACAAAAGAGAGGAAAAAAATAAGCAAATAGAAATATTACCCCTTAAAGGATTAAGGGGCAATGTTTTTATTGTAATAATTTTATGATTATTGTTTTTTAATATTTTATCGGCAAAGTGCTTCTTATGTTCTGTACCCGAAACTTTAAATATTAGATAATAATCGATGGGTATATCCCTGGTGTTTCATAGGTCTTTGACCTCCTGACCGCTTAGTTTTGCGAGAACTTCGTGGTCAGGTACTTTTTAAGTATAGGGAATATGCGGCACAATGAAAGCTGTCCTAAGAGACAGGTGAAACTAGTTTCAGGTGTTATTATCAGGAACATGAGAATGAATTCTGTCATTGAATTTTTTTTACACGACTACGATGATTTACCACCAGCATTAGCGCGCGAACTCTACAGACTCAGAAGAAAAACTTTTCGGGACCGACTCGACTGGAAGGTGGAATGCGTCGAAGGTATGGAAAAGGATCAATTTGATTCCCATAACACGACATACTTACTGGGTATGTATGATGGGCAGCTGCTATGCGGCGCGCGATTTATTAACGCAACGCAGCCGACAATGATAAGCGAGATCTTTCACAACTATTTCGATAATCCCATTGTTTTTCCAGCAGATGTTCCCTGCTGTGAAGTGAGTCGTTTATTTTTAGATAAAGAAACACGAGACTCCGCAAGCCTGCAGGGCGTGCCCGCCAGTAAAGCATTGTTTCTTGCAATGATTATTTATTGCATTAAGAATAAATATCATGGGATGTACGCAGTAGCCAGCCGTGGTATGTATGCCATATTTCGCCATGCCAACTGGAAAGTTGAGGTTATTCAGCGCGGTGTTTCTGAAAAAGGGGAGGTTATTTACTATATTTACATGCCTGCCAGCATAGGCATTATTGAAGACATTATTAGCAAAGATAAATCCAGTCACTGGCTTCGCGAAATGCTCGAGCATCTACACCATTTATAACCAGTGGCTGAGGCTTACTCCTCCAGTAACCGGAGTTCCGTTCCAAGTTTTATTGCGTGTCTGGCATTATTCACACCGAGTTTTTTCATTATATTGCCCATATGGAATTTAACGGTGCGCTCAGCAATAGATAAAATAACAGCAATTTCTGCGTACGTTTTCCCGGCACTGACCCATTTAAGGATTTGGCGCTCACGTGGCGACAAGAAAACATTCTTTTTCTGCTGATGCTGACTATACAGATTGAGTGTCTTCTGATGTAACTGAACAAGGAAGCGTAGAAATTGCGGCCGATACTTCTCTATGTCAATGCCAGAATGCTTAGGACTGATGACGGATAAGACAACAAGATTATTCAGATAGTCATGCAGAGGAAACGTCTGTCCCTGGTAAATATCATACTGGACACTTTCGTCGAAAATGCGTGTCAGGTTATAACCATCCGACAGCACGACATCACTTTCCCAGAAAAAATCTTCAACACAGCGCAAAGCCCTAATAATGACAGGGTCAATGAACTGGTATTTTCTTTCAAGGTAGATATTAAACCACTCAGGGCTATTATTGATTATCCTCATCTGTGAAGGATCTTTCTTGTTCATAATAGCGTAGGCGAAGACGATCCCTTTGAAATCCTCAAAAAACGCGTCAAGCTCACTCTGAATTAGCGTATTGATCGTTATGTCGTTGTAATATGTATCCTTCACGTGAGATGCTGCCTCCTGTTCGAATGGAGGAGCAAGTATAATATGCTTCGTTATCCGTAGCGAGTCGCATTTTAATCCAGACAACAGATAAGACAGGCTACCTCAGCGGGCAGCCTTGTGAACGTTTGGCATTTTTGAATGGTAAATGCAGATGACTCAGGGAATTGTTGATGATTTTATCGAATTGCGAAATCGTTCACTAAATATAGTAGGCTGCAAAATTTAGGAGGTTTTCCCTTTTCTTACGCGTAACGTACCAGCGTACCGTTTACATACGTCTATAAATCAGGATTTAAACCAGTAGGTTACAGAATACCTTTAAGGGCAACATGATACAGCAGCATGATGGTTTTACCGTCGACAATCTTGCCCGTTTCAATGCTGCGTAAAGCCTCTTCAAGGGTCATTTCCAGCACGTCGATATCTTCTCCTTCAGCCTTGATCCCGCCGCCTGCGCTGGTTCTGTCATGTGGTTGGTACTCGGCAAGATAAAAGTAGAGTTTCTCCGTGACGGAGCCTGGGCTCATATAGGCTTCAAAGATTTTCTGCACGCGCGAAACGTGAAATCCGGTCTCTTCTTCCGCTTCTGCTTTAATGCGGCTTTCGGGATCCATGTTGTCCAGCAATCCTGCTGCTGCCTCAATTAAATCGTCTTCATGGCCGTTGATAAAGACAGGGAAGCGGAACTGGCGCGTCAGGATCACCGTCTTTTTCTCACGGTTATAGAGTAGAATCGTCGCGCCGTTGCCACGGTCATAGACTTCCCGATGCTGGCGCTGCCATTCACCATCACGCCGCTGCAGGTCAAAGGTGTATTTTTTGAGGATGTACCAGTTGTCTGACAGGGTTTCACTGTCGATGATGCGCACATCTGCACGTTTTGATTGCACGAATGTCCCTCCTTACGTAGAGTAATGATCATAAACAGCATCATCATGCATGTTCAGGATAAAACATGCAACATCAGGAATTCACCATGCTCACCAGTCAGCGAAAACAATTGATCCTTGAGAAGCTGGGTGCCGAAGGTCAGGTACAGTCAAAAGCGCTCAGCATTCTCTTTGACGTCTCTGAAGACACCATCCGGCGCGATCTGCGCGAGCTGGCGGCAGAAGGGCGTTTGCAGCGTGTTCACGGCGGCGCGCTGCCGTCATCTTCCGCTATTGCTCCGTTTGCCGAACGGCAATCCGTGAAGATGGATGCGAAAAAAAGGGTGGCCCGAAAAGGGGCACAGCTAATTTCATCAGGCCAGGTGGTGATTGTCGACGGTGGCACGACAACCTCCGAGCTGATTACGTTTTTCCCTCCTGACTTGCGCATCACCGTGGTGACGCACAGCCCGAGCATTGCTCTGGGGCTCGTTGATCATCCTTCCATTGAGGTGATTTTGATCGGCGGACGCTTGTATAAACATTCAATTGTTGCGGTCGGCGCTGCGGCCATCGAAGGCATAGCGAATATACATGCGGACCTATTCTTTATGGGCGTGACCGGCATTCATCCTGACGCGGGGCTGACAACCGGTGATTTCGAAGAGGCATGCATCAAACGTGCATTTTCCAGCAGAGCCGCGGAGACGGTTGTTCTGGCTTCTCCGGAAAAGATCAACACCGCGTCTTCGTTTGTGATTGGCGATGTGTCTTCGGTAAATACCATCGTCGTTGAAGACGGTACAGATAAGGACTGGATCCGCGCGGTATCGGAAAAGGGCGTATCCGTCGTGCTGACCTCAGATCGTGACACCCTCTGACAGCCAGCCTTTGACCACGGGCTGGCTGGCGTCCCGGATTAAGCTTCTGGAATGTTCTCAAGCGCGGTATAAACGATGAGACCATATTTTCGGGCTACTTCAATATCCATATCGGCGCCTTTAGACGCACCGGCAATACGATAAATCGCATCGCATTTAGCGATGAGCCGGTGAGCAACGGGGTACAGCATCGCTTCGCTGATTTCATCACCCACCGTTATTGAGCCTGCGGCTTTTGCCAGCGGCAACGCAAGCCATTCACCGATGACCGGAATGTGGCCACGCTGGTATACGGCTAATGCTGCGCTTTCGAGACGCGCCAGATTCTCATCAATTCGTGCCTGAACGCCATCGGTTCCGCTGCGATAGGGACCGGCAATTAAAATCAACTGTTGTGTCATAAATACCTCTGTCAGAGTTGTTGCATGAAAATGCACATTTACAGACGAGACTTTACGACATCACTGGCCAGAAATACAGCTTTTCGTGCAGTATCGTGCAGAAAACCGCATGAGTAAATCGTTTTACGGGTTCTGAAAGACCCGTTGAGCTACTCGCTCTCCGGCGTATGGCACACGGCCTCGATGTTATGTCCATCAGGTGAGATGACAAAAGCGGCATAATAATTTTCACCGTACGAACGCAATCCCGGCCCGCCGTTATCACGTCCGCCAGCGCGCAGCGCGGCATGGTAAAAATCATCAACCTGCTGACGCGTATTAGCCACAAACGCCAGATGCAGGGGCGCGGGTTTGTCATTTGTATGGAAAAGGCAAAGTGAAACGTCCCCTGAGCTCATTTCAACACCATACTCCGGCGCGCCTTCATCGATGATTTTTACTCCAAGCGGGCGAAGTGCCTCGAGGAAGAAAGTTTTACTTGTTTCATAATCGCTGACGCCGAATTTCACATGATCGAACATTATCGACTCCTCAAAAGAGATAGAGAAATGAAGAGTATAGAAGGTGAGAGGAGTCGAATACGATAAAAGGCGTGTCAATGTGACAGGTATCTCTCTACATAGCAGACCGTTTCCGCCCAACAAATGTCCAGCGCAGGTAGTCGTAAATCCAGTTAAACAGTAACGTGTACGGCAGGAAAAACAGTACAAGACCGATCTCAACAAAAAATGCCTCAGTCACTGTAAGATTCAGCATAACCATCGCGACAGGAATTAGGGTGATGATGAGTCCCGTTTCGAAACCTACCGCATGGATCGCTCGAATGAGAAACGTCCGTTGAAAGCGGTATTTTTTCTGCAGCGAGTCGAAGAGTTTATTAAAAATAAAATTCCAGACCGTTGCGGTAAGGGCTGATATCACGGACAACGAGCCCGACTGGAGTACCGACACGTTCATCAGCCAGGCAAGAGACAGCGCGATAATAATGTTGGCCATCACTTCAAAAATGACTGCGTGGAAAATTCTCTCTTTAACACTTTTATTTAATTCAATTTCCATTTGCTTAGGGCTGCGTTTTTCAAAAGCTGAAGTATATCAGACATCGTTCAACCTTTTCATACAGGTTATGTTAAATGCAGCCCAGGCCCGCTAATGTGGAATGTACAGCTTCAATAAGAGCGGTCTGGGGCTCATGGCCCAAAAAGGAAATCAGTTTTGAATTATCCATTTCTATTGACTGCTCCCAGAGATAACGCATCTCCTGCATTTCATGAAGTGTGGTATTAAAGGGGCTTATCGCCGAGATAAGCCACCAGGGAAACGATTTCACCTTCGCCTGAATACCGGCACGCTCCGCGACGTGCTTTATGGCGGCAGTCATCGCTGTCCCGTCAGGATCCCAATGCCCGCGCATATGGAAACTGGCAAACGGTTCGAGTTCCTCCCGACGCGACAGCAGTGCAACGAGCGTTTCGGCGACATCCGGCAGATAAGCCCACTGGTGGCCTGCGCCGGTTTTCCCGGGGTTTTGAATTATCTTCGGTGGTTGCCCCGGTTTGACCAATCCCTGCGAAAACCAGTTATTGCCTGCATGGGGACCCAAAAAGTCACCTGCACGTAAAATCAGCACCTTTCCGCCACGCTGCGCATAGTCTGCGAGTTCCTGCTCCATTTGCACCCGTATAGAGCCTTTTCGGGTAAACGGATTCTGAGGAGAATCCTCGCGTAAGAGGGGAAAAGCATCCGGGCCGTAGTTATAAATCGTGCCCGGCAGAACGATTAACGCACCGATTCGCTCCGCTGCATTTATGGTGTTATGCAGCATGGGCAAAACCAGCTGTTCCCAGTTTCGATAACCCGGCGGGTTTACGGCATGGACAATAACGCTGCATTCGGACGCCGCTGCCTCAACCTGTTCTGCATTCTGCGCATCACCGCTTATCCACGAAATGCTTTTGTTGCGATCGTCAGTTTTCGGAGCGCTGCGGCGCAATGCACGCACATCCCATTCGTCACGGATCAATTTGCGGGCTATTTCGCCACCGATCCCACCCGTTGCGCCCAGTATCAGTACCTTATTTGTGTTTTTCATCGTTTGACCCTTATTGGATATCTGCTTGACATCATAATGACCGCACGGGCTAAATGTAATTGCATAATATAAGCCAGCAGGTATTCATTTTTGTATGAAGCTAAATATCCCGTGGGAATGGTATCGCACCTTTCTGGCCGTGATGAGGGAAGGGTCTTTGTCAGGGGCCGCACGCATGCTTGCCATTACTCAGCCAACCGCCGGACGCCATATTGCGGCGCTGGAGTCAGCCCTGGGGCTTGTTTTATTCACCCGTTCGCAGACAGGATTACAGGCCACGGATGCAGCCGTTGAGCTGAAGGGCCATGCGCAGGCGATGGAAAATACGGCCATGATGATTGAGCGGTCGGCAGCCAGTTTCAGTTCCGGCGCAACCGGATTACGAGGCATTGTGCGCGTCGCCGCCAGTGAAATCATCGGCACGGAGGTTCTGCCTCCAGTGATCGCACAAATAAAGGAAGAATACCCGCAGATAGTTATTGAACTGGTTCTGTCTAATCGCGTTCAGGATTTACTGAACCGGGAAGCGGATATTGCCGTACGCATGGCCACGCCGGTGCAGGAGCAACTGATTGCACGTCGGATGGGCAGGGTTGAAATAGGTCTTCATGCCGCGCCAGCCTATCTGTCACGATGTGGTGCTCCGGAAAGTATTGATGAGTTATTCACCCATACGCTCGTGGGTTTCGATAATACGACTCCCTTTATTTTACAGGCACTTAAACAACATCCACAGCTAAACCGTGAATTGTTTACCGTGAGGAGTGACAGTGATATTGCACAATTAAACCTCATTCGTGCAGGAGCCGGTATCGGTATGTGCCAGGTACAACTGGCCGATTTTTCTCCGCCGTTACAGAGGGTCATGCCTGATTTCTTTGCATTTCATCTCGACACCTGGTTGGTCATGCATGAAGATTTACGCCACAGCCAGGCCTGTAAAACGGTGTTTGATTATCTTGCGGAGGGTTTGCAGGCTTATATCAACAGGACAAAACGGTAAATAATAAGGCTGGGAAGAACAGTACCGTCAAACTGGCGTGCTATCTGCGTTTTAAGGAATGTGAAATGCGTAAGTTCAGTTCAAAGTTCTGATGCGGCAGATGAGCGTATTCAACACGGCCTTTGGTTGAGATGTTGAGCAAAAGCTGGATGCACATAAGATGGTCAGCTAAGACGCTTTAATAGTCCATCGGCATCCAGGCTAACGATGACCACAAAACGCCAGATTTCCCCTTATTTCATATAGGTGCGCATAATGTATATTATGTTAAATAAGTTATTACCGTAACCCCAGCATCATTCCCATCAGTGATATTCCGGCTTTACCCATAAAAAATGCCCCACTTTTAAGGAGCGTATCAGCAACGTCGCTCAACGCGAGACTTCTCTGTGGATTAATTCATTGCCATCTCGCGACGATGCTGTTCACCCTGCTCTTTTCGGACTAAGCATGCCCCCGTAAAAAGCCCGTACTTATTATCCAAGACGAGACAACTTTATTCTCGCCTCGTCCAGATGGCTGCGTAATGCTGCAAGACATGGCGCAAAATTGGCAGAAAAACGGCTGCAACCGTTGGCCAGTGCATAAAAGCACTCAGCCAGCTCCAGCGACTCATGCCAGATTCCTGTTTCGATCGCGTCGATCAGCGCAACCGGGCGAAGCGTATTCACCATTCCGCCACCTGACTTCGGCGCAAAGCCCATAGGCAGCATGTCATAGGCTGGCGCAAGATCGTAAGGCCGAACATGGGAACTGATAAACGACAGATTGCCGTGGTGCATATCGGTATTGCCGATCAGCATGCCAAACGTCCAAAGTCTTGCCGTACTGACGACCGCATCCGGGTGAACACAGCCCTGCTTTGCCAGCTCGTTCACCAGTACTGGCCAGGTTTCTCTTGCCCGACCGACAAACTCTGCCTCTAGCGCACGTAATGAAAAGAGTCCCTTACGACCAAGTGGTCCAGTGCGGTCGAACCGCGGGATCTCAAGGAAGCGCTGCCCACCAAAATCAAACACTTCTGTTTCGACGCCAAGCACGTTTAACGCCAGGTGTTCCGCCAGCAGAAGGTCTCGCCAGCGCTCACTGACAGGGTTATCGTCCGGTGCCGTGAATTTCACAATAACGTGACCACGTTTTGTGTAAGTACAGAATTTTGGCTGCTCGCCGCCTGCGGAGGAACCCGGTACATCGCCGGCGCTAACGGCCTGCGCCAGTGACGGATATGCGGTTGCCCGGTCCACTGCAACTGGCGACGGCATCTCAATAAAATGATTCCGAGCTTGTTCACCAATTATCAGGTTCCCTACTGCATCATGCCCATGGGCCAGCAGCGCCCTGATAACATCGGAGTCTGTCCAGTTTTCTGGATTTGCCGGCAGGCCAAGCTCGGATGAAAATCGGGAAGCATACGCGCGGCCAAGGTATCCCTGAGGCCGCATGTCAAACAACCACCACGGCAACCCGTCGCTGTGAAGGCATATATTGTCCGTTTGCTCCATGACAAATCCGTCTGGATAAACCGGTACGAGTTTGCCCAGCGGTTTAATCTGCCCCTCTTCCGTAATGCGGTAGACCGGGGCAGAACTGAATCCACGATGTGGATCGCGTAGCACATAGTGAATAGATGGACCGGAGCCAACGCGAACAACCTCATCGCCAAGTGCTTTAATCGATCGCGAAACGGTAGGCTGGCTAATACTCATTATATCAGTGAGTTGCCTTACCGATACAGGGCCTTGCCTCAGCAGTTGTCGTAGCGTTTCGGATCGATTTTTCATGGCATTGAATCGCTTATTGAATAAGTTATTGAATAGCTAATTTATCAGGTGTTGACCCCTCTGTCATGTTCTGCAGCGGCTGCCTTTGCTTTAAGCCTGCGCAACCAAATCAACTTATACGCCGCAGGGATAATAAACAGCGATAGCAGCGGAGCCGTGATCATGCCGCCAATCATTGGCGCCGCTATCCGGCTCATGACTTCTGATCCGGCACCGGTTCCCCACAAAATGGGCAGCAGACCGGCAATAATCACCGCGACGGTCATCGCCTTTGGCCGCACGCGCAGCACGGCGCCATGATAAAGGGCGTCATCAAGTCCCTGTACGGTGAAGGTTTCCCGATGGGATAACGTCGGATGCGCTTCAACGGCATGACGCAAATACATCAGCATGACCACCCCAAATTCTGCCGCCACCCCGGCCAGAGCGATAAAGCCGGTGCCGGTTGCCACAGACATATGGAAGCCCTGCCAGTACAGGAACCATATCCCCCCGACCAGGGCGAACGGCAGGCTCATCAGGATCAGCAACGCTTCATCCACGCGACGGAATGCCAGATACAGCAGAATGAAGATGATCATCACCGTCATCGGTACCATTAGCTTCAGTTTCTTGTTGGCGTGCTCGAGCAGTTCGAACTGTCCGGAGAATGACACGCTGGTACCCGGTCTCAGCTTTACGTTCTGACTGATGGCCGTTTTAATGTCGTTCACTACGGACACCATATCCCTGCCACGGGCATCAATATAAATCCAGCTTGCAGGTCGGGCATTCTCCGTTTTTAGCATCGTGGGGCCGGAAACCACGTTGATATCCGCCACATCACCCAGCGTGATCTGCTGTTTCATCGGCGTCAGGATCGGCATCTGCCTCAGCGCGGTCGGGCTGTTTCGGTAGTCCTGAGGATAGCGAATATTAATCGGATACCGTGCGACGCCTTCCACCGTTTCTCCCACCGTCGCCCCGCCGATGGCCGTGGAGACGAACAGCTGCACGTCGCCCACCGTCATCCCGTAGCGGGAGGCTTTTTCCCGGTTGATATCAACGTTAATGTAGCGCCCGCCTCCCAGACGTTCAGCCAGGGCTGACACCACGCCCGGCACCGTTTTAGCTACCGCTTCAATGCTCTGCGCCGTGGCGTCGATATCAGCCAGAACGGTACCTGACACCTTGATGCCAATGGGGCTTTTAATCCCGGTTGAAAGCATATCGATGCGGTTGCGGATGGGCGGAACCCAGAGATTCGCCAGGCCAGGTAAACGAACGGTCTTGTCGAGTTCGTCAACGATCTTGTCAATCGTCATTCCGGGTCGCCACTCATTCTCAGGCTTAAGCTGAATGGTGGTTTCGACCATTTCGAGCGGCGCGGAATCCGTTGCCGTTTCGGCTTTGCCGGTCTTGCCGAAGACAGAGGCCACTTCAGGGACTGTTTTTATTAACTTGTCCATGGTCTGTAAGAGCGCGGCCGCTTCTGCCGGAGATACTCCAGGCAACGTCGACGGCATATACAGCAGGTCACCTTCATTTATCTTTGGCAGGAACTCGCCGCCCACCTGGCTAAGTGGCCAGATCACCGTGAAGATGGATAAAGCCGCAATCAGCAGGGTTGTTTTAGGCCAGTGGAGCACCCTAATCAGAAGCGGATGGTAGGCTTTAATAAGCAACCTGTTCAATGGGTTACTGGTCTCGGCGGGGATTTTACCCCGGATCCAGAATCCCATCAGAATGGGGATCACGATGATGGCCAGCGCGGCCGCCCCTGCCATGGCGTACGTTTTGGTGAAGGCCAGTGGACCAAACAGCCGCCCTTCCTGTCCCTCGAGGGTAAAGATGGGAATGAACGACAAGGTGATGATCAGCAGGCTGATAAACAGCGCGGGGCCAACCTCTACAGAGGCGTTGGTGATGACCTTCCAGCGGGTGACGTTGTCAATCGGCTCCCCCGGGTGGCGGTGGTCCCACTCTTCCAGCCGTTTATGCGCATTTTCAATCATCACGATGGCGGCATCCACCATCGCGCCGACGGCAATGCCAATGCCTCCCAGCGACATGATATTAGCGTTCAGCCCCTGGAAATGCATAACGATAAAGGCAATACATAGGCCAAGCGGCAGAGAGATAATTGCCACCAGCGCCGAGCGAATGTGCCAGAGGAACAACGCGCAGACGATGGCCACCACGATAAACTCTTCGAGAAGCTTGCCGCTCAGGTTATCAATGGCCCGGTCGATGAGCTGGCTGCGATCGTAGGTAGTCACAACCTCAACGCCTTCCGGCAGGCTGGCCTTCAGCGTCTCCAGCTTGTCTTTCACCGCCGTTATGACCTCGCGCGCATTTTTGCCTGAGCGCAGGATCACCACCCCACCAGCAACTTCCCCCTGCCCGTTCAGCTCGGCAATACCGCGCCGCATTTCCGGCCCGGTTTGTACGCGGGCAACATCACGCAGGTAAATCGGCACGCCGTTCTCACCGGTTTTCAGGACGATGTGATTGAAATCATCAATGGTCTGCAGATAGCCGCTGGCCCGGACCATATATTCCGCTTCCGCGAGTTCTACGGACGATCCCCCCGCTTCCTGATTAGACGACTCAAGGGCCTGCTTAACCTCCGGCAGGCTGACGCCGAACTGCGCCAGCTTTAACGGGTCAACCTGAATCTGATACTGCTTCACCACGCCGCCGACGGAGGCCACCTCGGCTACGTTCGGGATAGTTTTTAGCTCAAACTTCAGGAACCAGTCCTGCAATGATCGCAGCTCGGCGAGATCGTGTTTTCCGCTGCGGCCCACCAGCGCATACTCAAATATCCAGCCTACGCCCGTGGCGTCCGGGCCGATTTCCGAGTTCACGCCGGCAGGGAGTTTGCCCTGAACCTGATTCAGGTACTCCAGCACGCGCGAACGGGCCCAGTACAAATCGGTGCCATCTTCGAAAATGACGTACACGTACGAATCACCAAACTGCGAAAAGCCGCGCACTGTCTTTGCGCCGGGAACCGACAGCATGGTGGTGGTGAGTGGATAGGTCACCTGGTTTTCAACAATCTGCGGGGCCTGGCCGGGATAGCGGGTTTTGATAATCACCTGCACGTCAGACAGGTCGGGTAAGGCATCGACCGGCGTGTTGATAATCGTCCATGTGCCCCAGACGCTGAGGAACAGCGCCCCCATCATGACCAGGAAACGATTGGCGACTGACCGTCGGATAATCCATTCAATCATCATCGTCTCCTTAATGGCCAGAATGGGCGTCGTCAGGGGTTTCAGCGTGGCGCATGCGCTCCAGCGCACCGGTAATATTGGCCTCCGAGTCAATCAGAAACAGACCGCTGACCACCACCGACTCCCCCTCCTCCAGCCCGCTACCAATGCCGGACTGCTGCTGAGATTCATGCAGAACGTGGATCCTTTTCGGTACAAAATTCCCGTTAGCGTCAACGGTAATAACGCGCTGCTCTTTGCCGGTATCGATAACGGCCTGAGACGGAATCAGCAGCATTTCCTGACTGTGGGTATTAAGCTTCAGGTAGGCATTCATGCCCGGTTTCAGCAGCTCATCCCTGTTGGAGACCTGCAGGCGCAGTTGCAGCGTACGGGTGGTTGGATCCACGCTCGGCAGAAGACTCCATTTTTCAACCGGGAAGGATTTATCCGGCCAGGCCGGTATCGAAATAGCAAACTGCGAGGTATCTTTCAGCAGATAAGCAATGGACTCAGGGACCGCCGCACCGATCCAGACCGGATCCATCCCCTGAATTTGTGCCACGACCTTATCTTTCGAAATATTCATCCCGGTACGGAGGTCAAAGGCCGTAATCACCCCGTCGATCGGCGCCCTGATGGTAAACCGGGTCTGGATCGTGCGGGTCGCACGCAACCTCTGAATATCCTCATCCGGCATACCCGCCAGCCTAAGCCGTTCCAGAACCCCTTTGATTTGCGTCGGCGTTCCGCCGGTGCCGGAGAGCAACAGGAACTCGCTCTGCGCTTCGACCCAGTCCGGAATGGTAATATCAATCAGCGGCGTTCCTTTCTTCACCTTATCGCCGATCGTCAGCGGGTAGACTTTCTCAACGAACCCTTCCGCGCGCGCCTGCACAATGACAAACTGATAGTCGTTATAGCTGACGTTGGCCGGGAGCGTCTGGGCATAATTCAGCGTTCCGCGCGTCACCTTTTGCGTTTTTAATCCTAAATTCTGGACCTGGGTCGGATCGATACGGATACCGTCACCGCTTTTATCGTTATTTTCGTCCGCATATTTCGGGACCAGATCCATATCCATAAACGGTGATTTACCGGGCTTGTCGAATTTCACGTCAGGCTTCATCGGGTCATACCAGAAAAGGACCTTTCTTTCCGCAACGCTATTTGCTGTTTTTTCAGATGAATGAAACGCCTGCAAAGCCGTCACGGATATCAGCCCTCCCGCAATAAGGCTGCTGACTATCATGGCAGCATATTTTATTTTGAATGAGGCCATGCCGTTTCTCGCTATTTAATGCTCTTTAGTAAAGAGATATTGCCCTGCTGAACAAATGAAAAATCAACGTGACTGCCGACCTTTAAGGCGTTGATGCTCTCGTCAGCCTGAATAAAGGTGAAACGCATGGTCATCGCGGGCCAGCCAATTTCCGGGATGGCTTCATGAGAAATCGTCACTTTTTTGTTCGTCAGATCAATGTCCTTCACGATGCCGGTCGCGGTGATGAGCTGCTCTGAGGTCGCTTCGCTGGTAGAATTCATCCCCTCGTGCTGATGAACCTCAGCCTGGAGACTGGCAGAAAACATAGTAATTGCACCAAATACAAGAGCCTTAAGAGAATTGCGCATGCTTATTTTCCTGTTTAATTAAATGAGGTTATTCGACCCAACCGCCGCCCAGCGCGGTGAAGAGATTAATTTCATTAACCTGTCGGGCATAAATAAGGTCGAGAATATTTTGCTGTGTAGCGAAAAGAGAACGTTCCGCGTCCAGAACTTCGATATAGCTGACTGCACCGCTGGAATATAACCCTCCTGCACGTTGAAGAGTAATGCGGAGGGAATCAAGATACCGCTGCTGCGCAGCAAGCTGCTGGTTGATGCTGTCCCGCAGCGCGAGCGCGTCGGCAACCTGTTTGAATGCGGCCTGTATTTTTTGTTCGTAATTAATAACCGACTGCTGCTGGCGAATTTCGGCCAGCTTCAGGTTGGCCTTATTCCTGCCCGCATTGAAAATGGGAATGTCTATTTTAGGAATAAAATTCCACATCCCGCTCCCTGACGTGAACAGGCTGGATAATTCCGTACTACCTGTGGAAAGCCCGCTGGTTAGTGATATGGACGGGAAAAAGGCGGCACGCGCGGCGCCAATATTCGCATCGGCCGCTTTAAGCTGGTATTCCGCCTCCATAATATCCGGGCGCTGCAGCAGTATTGCTGAGGAAAGATGGGGAGGCAGTTTTACCGGCGCAACGTCGCTGGCATTCATGCCGCTGTCGCCCGGGAGCGCGCGATACGTGCCGAGGACCAGCTGCAGGGCATTATTGGCCTGCGCCAGCTCTCCCTCTCGTTTCGCAATATCTGCCTGCGTGCTTTCGATCTGTCCCCGGGCCTGTTCCAGCGCCAGGACGTTCGTACTGCCCGTCACCAGCTGCTGCTCAACGAACGCATAAGACTGCTGGTAATTTGTCAGCGTTTCCCGCGCAATACGCAGCTGTTTATACGCCAGCTGCTGGTTGAAATAGCTCTGGGAAACGTTAGAGACGAGCAGAATATGCACCGCGCGACGGGCCTCTTCGCTGGCGAAATAGTTTTGTCGGCCGGCCTCGCTCATGTTCTTCAGCTTGCCGAAGAAGTCGAGTTCATAGCTAAGCGCAAGGCCCGCGTCGTACTGCTGCGAAGTCGGTTTGTCACTTTTCAGTCCCCCGCTGTACGTGATACCCGCGGATCCATTCAGCTGCGGATAACGATCCGCATCCGTCACGCTGAACTGCGCCCGCGCCTCTTCAACCTTCAGGGCGGCCATTTTTACATCGCGATTATTGTTCAGCGCTTCCGTAATCAGCCCGGCTACCTGCGGGTCGACGAAAAAGTTGCGCCAGCCGGTGTCCTGATACCCCACCATCGCGGACGTCAGGCCGTTGCGCGAAAGTGAAAACTGCTGGGGTACCGGTGATGCCGGGCGCTGGTATTCGGGGGCCAGCGAGACGCAGCCCGCCAGGATAAATACCGTACTGATGCTGAGTCGTTTTAACAGGAACATAGCGGTTCAAATGAAGTCCAGAGTATTTTTAGGGCTACTCTACTGAACGCTTCCTGTTTGACGGGTGACGGGATAATGACAATGTTGTCATTTTTAACGTAAGTCATAGTGAACGGTTGCGGGCTCCATAGAATGTCATCAGCAGCCAGTCAGGGGAGCAAGATGAAAATACTGATCGTTGAAGATGAAATGAAAACCGGTGAATACCTCAGCAAGGGGCTCACTGAAGCGGGGTTTGTCGTGGACCACGCTGTTAATGGCCTCAACGGCTACCATCTCGCCATGACCGCTGAATACGATCTGCTGATTCTGGATATCATGCTGCCCGATGTGAACGGCTGGGACATTGTCCGCATGCTCCGCTCTGCCGGCAAAGGGATGCCCATACTGCTTCTGACGGCTCTCGGTACGATTGAACACCGGGTTAAGGGGCTTGAGCTGGGCGCGGATGACTATCTGATTAAGCCTTTCGCCTTTGCCGAGCTGCTCGCCCGGGTCAGGACGCTGTTGAGGCGCGGAAATACGGTGATCGCGGAAAGCCAGCTTCAGGCGGCTGACCTGACGGTTGACCTTGTTTCGAGAAAGGTCAGCCGTGCCGGAAGCCGCATCCTGTTAACCAGCAAAGAGTTCAGCCTGCTGGAGTTTTTCATGCGCCATCAGGGGGAAGTATTGCCCCGCTCCCTGATTGCCTCCCAGGTATGGGACATGAACTTTGACAGCGACACGAACGCGATTGACGTTGCGGTAAAGCGGCTGCGCGCAAAGATCGATAATGACTTTGAACCGAAGCTGATCCAGACGGTGCGCGGCGTGGGCTATATGCTGGAGGTGCCGGATGCGCGTTAAGCCCCTCCGACGCCCGTTCTCGCTTGCGCTGCGGCTGACCTTTTTTATCAGCCTCTCCACGATACTGGCCTTTTTCGCCTTTACCTGGTTTATGCTGCATTCCGTCGAGAAGCACTTCGCCGAGCAGGATATCAGCGACCTGCAGCAAATCAGCACCGCGATGCACCGCATCCTGCAGTCACCGGCCGATCCTGACCAAAAGAAAATCAGCAAGATCAAAGAGTCGATCGCCAGCTACCGCAACGTGGCCGTCCTGCTTCTGGATCCGCAGGGCAATACTCTGTTCAGCTCGGCGCAAGGAGCGGCACTGCGCCCGGCGATGAACACGGCGAACTTTAGCGAACACCGTCGTGCACAGGATGTGTTTCTCTGGACGGTAGAAGACCCGGCCAACCCCATGCACGCCGGGTCCGACATGAAAATGGAAACGTACCGGATTATCGCCTCCTCAGGCACGGCGAGGCTGCAGGGCAAAACGCAGGGCTACGTGATGCTGATCGGGCTCTCCATTAATTTTCATCTGCACTACCTTGAGGCGCTGAAAAAAAACCTTCTGGCGATTGCCGCCGTTATCAGCCTGCTGATTATTCTTGTCATCCGCATCGCCGTGCGCCAGGGACATTTGCCCCTGCGTAACGTCAGCAACGCCATTAAAAACATCACTTCCGAAAATCTTGACGCGCGGCTGGAGCCGTCCCGCGTCCCCGTTGAGCTGGAGCAGCTGGTCATCTCCTTCAACCAGATGATCGAAAAGATTGAAGATGTTTTTACCCGTCAGGCTAACTTTTCCGCCGACATCGCGCACGAAATCAGAACTCCCATCACCAACCTGGTGACGCAAACCGAAATCGCGCTGAGTCAGAACCGTTCTCCAAAGGAGCTGGAGGATGTGTTGTACTCCAGCCTCGAAGAGTACAACCGGATGACCCGCATGGTCAGCGACATGCTGTTCCTTGCGCAGGCGGATAATAATCAGCTTATCCCGGATCGGGTGATGTTTGATTTAAGCGCCGAGGTCATGAAGGTGTTTGATTTCTTCGAAGCCTGGGCGGATGAACGCCACATCGCGCTGAAATTTAATGGAATGCCCTGCCTGATAGAAGGCGATCCGCAGATGTTCAGAAGAGCAATCAATAATCTGCTCTCCAACGCCCTGCGCTATACGCCGGAAGGGAAAACGGTAACGGTCTCCATCAGAACACAGGATAACGACGTTGAGCTGGTGACAGAAAACCCCGGTACGCCGATCCCGCAGGCGCATCTGTCGAAGCTGTTTGACCGTTTTTATCGCGTCGATCCGTCCAGGCAGCGTAAAGGCGAAGGCAGCGGCATTGGGCTTGCCATCGTGAAGTCCATCGTCACGGCGCACCACGGAAAAGTCCGCGTGGAATCGGATGCGGTGTCGACGCGCTTCATCCTCACCGTGCCGGGAAAGGTTGCCTGAGCGCTCAGCGCACGGAACGGCACACCTCCAGCACTTTCTCTCTGAGCCACCGGTGCGCCGGGTCCTGCTCCATGCGCGGGTGCCACATCTGTGACACCGTGATGGTCCTGGTCTTAAAGGGCAGTTCAAAGACGTGTACGCGCTCGGTCATCGCCTGATTGAGCAGGTACAACGCAGGCACCATGGCAATCAGATCGGAGGCCAGCGCCACGGATAACGCCGTCGGAAAGCCGGGCACCACGCTGGCGATCTTGCGTTTCATCCCCCGTTCTGCCAGCGCGTCATCGACAGACCCATGCAACGATCCGTTCGGAGAGGCCACCACATGGCCCCAGGCGATATAATCGTCAAGGCTGACATCATGCCGTAATGACAGCGGATGCCCCTTGCGCACCGCGCCAACAAACCGATCCTGAAAGAGCCTTTGCAGCCGTATTTCAGGCCCCATATTGTTCTGCACGCCAATCTCCAGATCGACAAGCCCCTCGCGCAAATAGCGCGACGTTTTTTCAGGTTTCGGCGAAAAACGAATACAGACGTCGGGCGCCACCTCCGCCACCGCCGCAATAAGTAGTGGCCCAAATGCCACCACAAAACCGTCGTTGGCCCGGATGGTGAACAACCGTTCGAGATTTTCCACCTTCAGCGTGTCGGTGGAGGGCTGCAGAACCGCCCTTGCCTCGTAGA
Organism: Enterobacter sp. 241F3; assembly: GCF_034106785.1. Classification (NCBI taxonomy): domain Bacteria; kingdom Pseudomonadati; phylum Pseudomonadota; class Gammaproteobacteria; order Enterobacterales; family Enterobacteriaceae; genus Enterobacter; species Enterobacter sp. 241F3. The sequence goes on along the minus strand of NZ_JAWNDD010000001.1, from coordinate 168,560 downwards.
CGGCGCTTCTGGCGCGGTCCCGGGTGGCTTCGGCCCAGGGCGTCAGCACCATATGACGTCCGGCCCGCACCAGGATCGGATCGCCGGTCACCTCCCGCAGCCGGCTCAAGGTGCGGCTCATGGCGGAGGTGCTCAGGCTTAAACGTCGCGCCGCGCCCGCCACGCTGGCTTCTGCCAGCAAAACGTCGAGCGCAACCAGAAGGTTAAAATCAGGATCGGACACGGTTGCTCCTCAGATATGGCGTTATGTGCAATGATTAAGTGCAAATGCTGCGTCTTCCGCCCTATATACCGCATGATTATAGTTTCGTCATCACGATTCTTATCCGGAGTAACGACGATGACGCTATTTTCAAACCTGCCCGGCGATGAAGGTTTACCCGGGCATGAACGCGCCCGGGTCCTGGCCGCCGTTATGACCACCACGCTGATGGGCGTCTTTGACGGCACCATGATCAACATCGCGCTCCCCTCTATGGCAAGGGCGATGCAGGTCCCCGCGAACGTTGCGGTCTGGTTCGCTAACGGCTACCTGCTGTCAGCGGCAATGACGCTGGCTATTTTCGCCGCGCTGGCGGCGCGCGTGGGCTATCGCCCGGTCTTTCTGAGCGGGCTTGCCACCTTTACGCTCACCTCACTCGGCTGCGCGCTGGCAACAACGCCGGAAATGTTAACCGGGATGCGGATCCTGCAGGGCATCGGCGGGGCGGCGACCCTGAGTATCGCCCCGGCGATCCTGCGTTCGGTTTTTCCTGGCCGACTGCTTGGCCGCATTCTGGGGCTGCACGCCCTGCTTATCGCCTCCAGCACGGCGATTGCTCCTGTGCTCGGAGGAACAATACTGGACGCCCTGAGCTGGCAATGGCTGTTCGCCATTAACCTCATTCCGGGCAGCATCGCCCTGCTGCTGGCATGGCGGGCCTTGCCGCGGGAATCGGCCGTGGACCGAACTCCCTTTGACGCGCCGGGCGCCGTTCTCTCCGCCGTCCTGCTAGGTTCCGCGATCATGCTGGCCGACAGCCTTCAGCACGTGGCGCAACAGATTAGCGCGCAGGCCATCTTCTGGGGCGTTCTCGCGCTGGTCAGCGCCTTCGCCTTTACCTGGCGGATCCGGCGTGCGCAACATCCGTTACTGCCGCCGGTGATGTTCAGAAACGGGCGCTTCACCCTCGCCGCGCTGACCTCGCTGGCCTCGTTTGTGAGCCAGGGGATCACGTTTGTCGCGCTGCCGTTCCTGTTTCAGAGCGTATATGGCTACAGCCCTGTAATGTCCGCGCTGCTATTCACCCCGTGGCCGATTGGCATCGTACTGATCGCGCCGCACGCGGGTCGCTGGGCGGATACCATTTCCGCGCCGCTGATCTCGACCCTCGGGCTGATCGTGTTTGTTGGTGGGCTGGTCCTGCTGGCGACGTTGCCGGCAAATCCTTCCGTATGGAATATCTGCCTGCGCAGCCTGGTTTGTGGGATTGGGTTTGGCTGCTTCCAGAGTCCCAATAACCGGGAAATGCTCTCTAACGTGGCGCGGGAATATGCCAGCTATGCCTCTGGCGTGCTTTCTATCGTCAGGACATTCGGCCAGTGTCTCGGTGCCGCCGCGGTGGGGGTGCTGCTGGGAGCAGCGGCAGGATGGGACCATCAACATGCTATCCAGGTTGCACTGTGGTTAGCCGTCATCGCCTCGACGGGTTCGGTGGTATTTAGCCTGAGCAGGCTGCGCCCTGCGGTTCGGGCATCCGCGTAAATTGTTGCAGCGCCTCTCGGCGCTGCTCGTTTTTACGCCTACGCTGCAGGGCGTTCGTTCCAAGCATCAGTGTACTGAATATTTCCGTCCAGAATTTTCCATGTGATTTTTGCATATCGCAAAGATACATTTTCCATGTGACCAGTACCGGGACAATCTCTTGTATCATGCATTATTGGAGTTATTGAAATGACCTTCACCCCTTCCATAAGGATATTGAAGTATTCCACTTCCTGACCAGCATCATTGATGTGGTAGAACTTTAATTCAGCACTATGAAGCGTTTGACCTGTAGCCACAGCTTTGTATAGATAGGGTGAAGATGAATCAATTGCTTTTGTTAGACTGAAAGCAGAGTGTTGCCTTGTACCTGTAAGTTTACCCGTTGCATCATCTGTTGGAATGCTCAGGTTATGAATCAGATCTCTGAGCTCTATACTTCCTTCACGGTCTGCAACATCAGAACCGCCACGGATCATTGCTCCGCCATCGTCTTTCAAAAAGAGGTGTACTGGTACAGCCATTTCTATAACTCCTTATGTTAATTAATCTCTTATTCCATTGGCTATGAGGTTAATTACAGGCATGATCGCTACACCATCTGCATAGAACAGATCAGAATTAGTGAATGAATAAACCTTGCCGGTGATTTTTACATTTACCGTGTTCCCATAAGCTGAAGCAGTAAAATTGCTTGTATTGGCTTCAAGGAATGGTGATCGATCTTCAAGGGCTTTCATAATGTTCCCGCTGTTGTCTTTATCTAAATAGAAGCGGTAAACATCCGACACCGTAGCGCCTCCATCATCATACTTAGTTATGTACAGCGTGACGGTATCAGAGAGTTTCTGTTTGCTGACAAAACTATCGTGAGGAGGTGCATTAAAATAGTATTGATATGTCAGAAACCCACAAACAACGAGCAATAGAATCGTTGTGAGTAAGCAATGAAGCCGTTTAATAACCGTATTTCTTTGCATATTCTATACCTTGCCTTATCCAAAACTGATCGTGAGGATCATCCCCATAAGGCGGTTTTTGATACCAGTGCCCCTATTTCTTTTTGGAGGTTTTAGCATTTTCCTGCGCCCATCCAGCACCCATCAATAGCGTTTCTGATGGTATCCCGGCAGCATAACCAGCCGAACCATAATTGAAGTTCTCAAAATTTGCTAACTCCGGGTGTCCTTGCTTGTAATCCCACGGCCCCTTATTTCTTACTTTTTGATAAAACCAAATTTAGGCTGTGCCCTGCACGGCCGCAGGCAAGGGTTGCACAATGCAGGCCGGGTAAGCGCAGCGCCACCCGGCAAGAAAGACAGCGCGTTTGTTTACTCCAGCGCCAGTAGCGCAAAGCTCGCCAGCCAGTGCCCGCCGCTGTAGTGGCTGCCGACCACATGCTTGACGCTTGCGGCCAGATGTTTCGTCACCGCCTCGCGCAATGCTGGTTGCGCCGGGTGGCTGGCAGGAAGCGCTTTAGCAATATGCTTCATGCACCAGGCGCGGCTGAGGTTTAGCCCGTCGAGATGGGCAATTTTCGGGTCGGTGCGATCGCTCACTTTCGCCGGATTCATCAGAGCCGTAACGGCACCCACCTCCGGGAGAAACGCGTCAAACCAGGCCGGGAAGTCTTCAGACACTTTGCTCATCAGCAGCGCCTCCGTCAGCGCGCCGGAAATATACTCGTCTCCGCCGGGTTCATAGTGTGCCGGATAGCGCGTGTCGGCGAGATAAAACCGCTCCGCCGCTGCCACAATCGCCTGTTCAAGCGCCTTGTCTCCCACTGCGCGACCGTAATCGAGCGCCAGCGCGAGGGCAAACGCCGTGTTGTAGTGCGTCCCGACGCGGATCGGGTAGGTGAGCTTGCCGAGGTAATCCGCCAGCCGGTTGCGAATGTCCTGAGTTAACGGCTCCAGCATCTGATACCAGCCCGCGGCCTGCGGCAGCGACGACTGTTTCAGCTCCTGGGCCAGCGCAAGCAGCCAGCCGTAGCCATACGGCCGCTCAAACGAGGCGCGGAACGGCGCGGTGAAATAGGCCAGCTCCTTCGCCACGTTCTCTTCGGTTATGTGCTCGTCAAAAAGCGCGACGATCGCGTCCCGGCAAGGTAATTCTGGATAGAGCCGCACGCAGCGCAGCAGCAGCCAGTAGCCGTGCACCGCCGAATGCCAGTCAAAACAACCGTAGAAAATGGGATGCAGCTCGCGCGGCGGCAGAACGTCACCATCATCATTCAGCAGGTGCATGATGTGGTTCGGGTATTCCTGGCGCAAATAGGTCAAAGGCATGCGGGCAAACGCGTCGGCCTGATGTTGCGTTAATTCCATGACAGCTCCTTAGCGAAACACGAGGAAATACATTAACAACACGTTCACCACAAGCAGGGTTAACGCGGTCGGGATCTGGATCTTGATCACCTGATATTTGTCCTTCAGCTCCAGCAGCGCGGCGGGAACGATATTGAAGTTCGCGGCCATCGGCGTCATCAGCGTGCCGCAGTAGCCCGCGTACATGCCAATCGCCAGCAGCGGCGCCGGGTTGCCGTGATGCACGTTGATTAGAAACGGCAAGGCGATACCGGCACTTAACACCGGGAAGGCCGCAAAGGCATTACCCATGATCATGGTAAACAGCGCCATACCCACGCAGTAAATGACCACCAGCATGAAGCGGCTATCCGGGTTCACAAACAGGCTCACCACCTTCTGTACCGAGTCGCCGGTGTTGGCCACCACGAACACGCCGCCGAGCATGGCCAGCATCTGCGGCAGGATCACCGCCCAGCCGATGGTATCGACAAGACGACGAGACTGACGAACGGCATGCAACGGCGTGCCTTTGGTCAGCCACCAGCCGGTGAGGAGCGCCGCGACGCAGGCCACGCACAGCGCCGCCAGGGTCAGCTGTTTCTGATCGAGCAGAAACACGCCGCCGATCGAAACGCCCTTCAGGAATAACGTGCCCAGCACCGTCACCACCGGGATCATCAGCGCGGGCAGGAACAGCCAGTTTTTAAGCCGGTTTGACGACGCGACGCGCTCCTCCTCGGTCGACATTTTATAGTGCCCTTTCCCGACGAGGCCAAAACCCGCCAGCAGCGCGATAACGATAACGCCGCCGCCGATTATCCGGTACGCCAGCGATTTCCCCAGCTCCTGAACCATCAGATCGCCAAACAGAAAGATCCCGCCAAACAAGAACCAGAACAGCGCGGTGGTAAAACGCTTTGGATTAGCGCGATCGCGCAGGGTCATCACAACCAGCAGCATCACGACAAAGCCAATCAGGTAGTACACGCGGTTAATGGTGATAAGCGTCATCATTGCGCAGCCTCCTGCGTACCCTGCTCTGCACGCCAGGCCATTACGTCGCGGCGGATGCTTGCATCGAGGCGCAGCAGGCGCGTCATATGAATAACTAATGCCGCAATGGCGGTTGGAATGGCCCACAGGCCGATATGCAGCGGTTCAATGCCCTGAATACCATTCTCTTTCAGGAACGCGTCGATCAGCAGCACCGCCCCGAAGGCAATAAAGATATCTTCCCCAAAGAAGACCGCGATGTTGTCGCACGCGGCAGCGTGGGCTTTGATTTTGTCGCGAATGTGCTGCGGCAGCTCGCCATATTCGTTCAGCGCCGCCCCTTCGGCCATCGGCGCCAGGAGCGGGCGCACAGTCTGGGCATGACCGCCCAGCGACATCAGGCCCAGCGCGGCGGTGCCTTCACGGGCGACAAAATAGAGCATCAGAATACGCGCCGAGGTGGCGCTGGCGATCTTCGCCACCCAGGCCTGGGCGCGCTCTTTTAGCCCGTAATATTCCAGCAGACCAATCACCGGCAGGATCAGGATGAAGGTGGCCAGCGATCGGCTATTGACGAACTTCTCGCCAAAGGTTTCCAGCAGCATGCCGAAATCCATGCCGACCAGCAGACCCGTCGCCAGCCCTGCCACCACGACCACCAGCAGCGGGTTGAAGCGCAGTGCAAAACCAATAACCACGATCGGTATCCCGATCAGCGGCAGCAGCGTAGTACCGTCCATAACGTTTACCCTATCGAAAGTGAGCGTTGCGCGCCGACGGCTATTTTTTTAATTTGCGGCGAGCGATGTTGTGTTTTGTTGGCAGGCTTCGCAAAACCTGCGCTAAAAAGCTATATCTGAACCTCAAAAACATGTAAACAAATTATCAATAAAATGTTCTTATTTTATCGATGAGTTTACATTTCTGGCTAAGGAACGTTATGACCTCAGAAAAGAGTGCTTCACCCGATCGCGACGATATCAACGATGGCCGGATCGTCTCTTCCCGCCATCTGGTATCCGAGCGCTGCGCGGAGTTATCAGAGCTGGAATATGCGCTGATCATGACCAGCAACGCGTTTAACAAATGGATGGTGCGCTGCATGACGGCTGCCGGCGAGCCCGATATGGGCGCCTTTGACGTTTCGCTGCTGCATCACGTGAACCACCGCGACCGCAAGAAAAAGCTGGCCGATATCTGCTTCGTCCTCAACGTGGAAGACACCCACGTGGTGACCTATGCCCTGAAAAAGCTGGTCAAAGCAGGCTACGTGACGAGCGAGAAAGCGGGTAAAGAGCTTTTTTTCTCTACCACGGAGGAAGGGAAAGCGCTGTGCATGAAATACCGGGACGTGCGGGAAGCGTGTCTGATTGCGATCCACGCGGAGAGCGGCATTGCCGGGAAGTCGATTGGCGAGACCGCGCAGCTGTTACGCACGATCTCATCCCTGTATGACACCGCCGCCCGGGCGGCGGCGTCACTGTAATTAAGGACGCCGGAACAGCGTAATGCTTCGCCCGGCCAGTTCGTACTCAATGGTTTCGGTGATCGCTGTCCCGGTGGCAGCGTCATCCGCCGTAGACAGCTCCAGCACCCATCCCCCTTCGCCAAATTGCGGGATCTGGAACGGCACGGTGCCTTCAAACGGGTTGAACAGCATCAGCACGTCGTGCCAGATACCGTCCTCCTGCCTGAGATCCGGCCTGCTGATGGAGACCCCGAGGGTTGAGCCTTCATCCCACTGCTCGGCCTGCTGTGGGCCGCCCCCGGCATTGAACCAGCGGATCTCCAGCCCGTCGCGCCAGCTTTCACGGCGCAGCAGCGGCTGTTGCGCGCGAAGGGTAATGAGACGACGGGTAAACTCGCGCAGCGCAGCGTCGTTTTCGGAGAGCCCCTTCCAGTCGATCCACGAGATCTCACTGTCCTGGCAGTAGCCGTTGTTGTTCCCCTTCTGCGTACGGCCAAACTCGTCCCCCGCCAGCAGCATCGGCGTGCCGTGGGAGAACAGCAGCGTGGTCAGGAAATTACGTTTCTGCCGTTCGCGGGTAGCAATAATATCCGGATTCTCGGTTGGCCCTTCCTCGCCGTAGTTGTACGAGCGGTTATCGTTATGCCCGTCGTTATTGTCCTCACCGTTGTCGGCGTTGTGCTTTTCGTTGTACGACACCAGGTCATTCAGCGTAAAGCCGTCGTGGGCGGTGATAAAGTTGACGCTGGCCCACGGACGACGTCCGCGCAGATCGTACAGATCGCCGGAACCGAGCAGGCGCGCGGCAAAGTCCGTGGAGACGTTGTCCCCCTTCCAGTACTCGCGAACGGTGTCGCGGTATTTGTCGTTCCACTCACCCCAGCCCGGCGGGAAACCGCCGACCTGATACCCGCCGGGGCCGATATCCCAGGGTTCACCAATCAGCTTCAGTCGGGATAACACCGGATCCTGAGTCACGGCGTCGAAGAAACCGCCGCGCGGGTCAAACCCTTCGGGCTCGCGGCCCAGGATCGTCCCGAGGTCGAAGCGAAAACCGTCGATGTGCATCGATTCCGCCCAGTAGCGCAGGGAATCCATCACCATCTGCAGCACGCGCGGGTGTGAGGTGTTGACCGTGTTTCCCGTCCCGGTGTCGTTGATGTAATACCGGTGCTGGTCCGGGAGCGTGCGGTAATAGCTGTAGTTATCAATCCCCTTAAACGAGAGCGTGGGGCCAAGCTCGTTCCCTTCCGCCGTGTGGTTGTACACCACGTCCAGAATGACCTCGATGCCCGCGTCATGATAGGCGCGCACCATATCGCGAAAGCCCTGGATCCCCGCCGGGCCGTAGTAGCGTGACGCAGGGGCAAAAAAGCCCAGCGTGTTATAGCCCCAGAAGTTCTTCAGGCCGCGGTCGAGCAGGTGCTGATCGTCCGGAAACCAGTGAACCGGCAGCAGCTCCACCGAGGTAATGCCGAGGCTTTTGATATAGTCGACCGAGACTTTGTGCCCCATCCCCTCAAACGTGCCCCGCAGCTCGGGCGGAATGGCCGGGTTCATCTGGGTAAACCCTTTCACGTGGCTCTCATAGACAACGGTATGCGGCCAGGGCACGTTCGGCCGGCTGTTGTCCTGCCAGTCAAAGGCGTTCGGGTCGATGACCCTGCATTTCGGCGTAAACGGCGCGCTGTCGCGGGTATCAAAGCTCAAATCCAGCTCGTCATGCCCCAGCTCATAGCCGAAATGGGCGTCGTTCCAGTCGATGTCACCCATCAGTTCGCGAGCGTAAGGGTCGATAAGCAGCTTATGCGGGTTGAAGCGATGACCATTTTCCGGGTCGTAGGGGCCGTAGACGCGATAGCCGTACAGCGCACCCGGCTTCAGATCGGGCACATAGCCGTGCCAGACCTCATGGGTATACTCCGGCAGCTCCAGCCGGGCGATTTCCTTTTTCCCGGACGGGTCAAACAGACAGAGCTCCACCCGTTCAGCGTGAGCGGAGAACAGCGCGAAGTTGACCCCTTTTCCGTCATAATTCGCACCCAACTGCTGGCCATGACCGGCCCGAATTTCAAACGTTGTATCCTTTGCCATTTTCGTTCTCCACGATTATTCGCAGGTAAGCAGAACCAGTACACATCCCTTTTCTGACGTTAACGCCAGCGTTTCTTGCAGCATGCGGCTTTCGCCGCTGAACAGATCCCGATAGCGCTTACCGGCCAGTTCGTCGGGTAACGCGACCGTGGTATTGATCCACAGCTGATGATTATCGGTGACGCCAAAAACCAGACGCGGCACGGCAACGATCAGCGCCTCGTCGTCCTTAACGCGCGCATACACAATCAGGTTCTCCTCGCGGTCGCCGGTGACCTTAAGCGGCAGCCAGTCGCCGTAGCGGAAAAGCGCGTCGTAGTGCGGTCGAAGCCGCAGCAGCGTGGCGGTAACAAACTGCTTCACCCTGCCGTCCCGCCAGCATGCCGGGCTGTCAAACACCGTGGCATCCGCCACGCTGAGGTGCTGCACCAGGACCGGAAAGTTCGGCTCGCGTCGGTTATCCGGGTCGACCAGGCTGAAGTTAAGCGCCTCGCTGCCCTGATAGATATCCGGCACGCCGGGCGCCGTCAGCTTAATCACCGTCTGGCTGAGGCTGTTCATCAGCCCCGCGCGGATAAAGGGCTGCATCGCCTCGCTGAAATCATGCAGGAACGGGGCGTTGTCCGGCGAAAGCAGGTGCCGCGCGTAGCTCAACACCACGCTCTCGTAGCTCTCGTTGCTGTCAATCCAGTCGGTGCGCTGTTTCGCCTCGCGCAGCGCTTTCTCGAGGAAGCCGAGGAAGCGTTCTTGCAGTGATTTCAGCCCGTCGGCGTCGTCCGGTGACAGCGTGGCGGGCCAGACGCCCGCCAGCGCCTGGTAGATCATCCACGTATCGGCGGCGTTCGGCGCGGTACCGTCATTGAGAAAACGCACCTGGGTCTGGTTCATCTGCCGCCAGCGGGCCAGATTTTCCCCCCAGCGTTCCGGGGCTTCCGTCAGGGTGTAAAGGCGCGCGCGGGCATCCTCCCCGCGCTTGGTATCGTGCGTGGAGGTGCCCAGCAGCGCATCGGGCTGACGGGCCAGACGAATGCGCATCTCCTGGTGGAAGCGGGATAATGAAAACGCGCGCGGCGTCGGGTCGGCGCCCACTTCGTTGAGCGCAAGCTCAAGGTTGTGGCGAAAGAAGAGCGTGTCTTCAACGGACTTCGCCATCAGCGGCCCGGTCAGCTGCTGGAAGCGGGTCCTGAACAGCGCGGCGCTCTCGCGGCAATCTTCCGGCAGATCGCCGGTAAGAATGCGCACGATCAGGCTGAGCGCGGCTTCAGACGTCTCCACGCTGGCGACCACGCGATTAAGCAGCGCCACGTCCGGCGGGGTTAATCCTTCCCGGGTGCCGTAGGTGCGGTAGACCGGAAACGCAATAAGCAGTTCGCGCAGCGCGTGACGGATTTCCTCGCGCGGCAGCGCAACCTCATTGCGACGGGCCAGATCCTCAGCAATGTTTAGCAGCGTGGTGAATTCACCCTCAAAATTGCGATCGGCCATCAGGCCTTTGGCATCGCGCAGTTCCGCATGTCGATCGACCGTGATGCCCAGCGTCTCGTCGTGGATTTTCTCCAGACGCCCCAGGCTACTGTCGTCAACCAGCACTTCCGCCAGCGAGGCGATAAACTCGTAGCCGGTGGTGCCGGATACCGGCCAGTCAGCGGAGAGCTGTTCCCCTTTGGCGAGAATCTTTTCGACCGTGATGTAGCAGTCGGGCCCGGCCGCCTGCCGCAGGCGCTGCAGATAGCCCAGCGGATCCGCCAGACCGTCGACATGGTCAATGCGCAGGCCATCCACCACGCCCGCGTGGACCAGCTCAAGGATCAGCCGGTGCGTATCGTCGAAGACTGCGTCATCTTCAACCCGAACGCCGACCAGCCCGGTTATCTCAAAGAAGCGCCGCCATGAGAGCTGCTTCGGCGCCTCCCGCCAGGACATCAGCCGCCAGCTTTGCGCGTCGTGCAGTTCGGCTATGCTCTTCTCCTCGCTGTACGTGCCCGGGTTGAGCGGATACTCGGCGTCGTAGTAAACCAGCGCGGCCTTTTTCGTGACAGGGTCACGTTTTAAGGTGATAGCTCCCTTCTCCAGCTCCGCCTCAAAGGTATCGCCAAGAAACGGCAGCGTCAGCGGTCGCGACCCGTCGATATCGAAGTAGCGGAAATAGCGGCTCTGCTGGCCGTATTCAATCACGTCCAGCCACCAGAGGTTTTCCAGCGAGGTGGACATGTGGTTAGGGACGATATCCAGAATCAGCCCCATACCGGCCTGCTTAAGCGCCGCGGCCATGCGGTCAAAGCCTTCTCGTCCGCCAATCGCGGGGTCGATTTCATTCGGGTTGGTCACGTCATAGCCGTGGGTAGACCCCGTCGTGGCAGTGAACACGGGCGACGCGTAAAGGTGGCTGATGCCGAGGTCCTTCATATACGGCACCAGCGCCACAACGCGGTCAAAGGTCATGCCGTTACGGAACTGAATTCGGTACGTGGCGGAAGGGATCATAACGATGCTTCTCCATCAGCAAAGCGAACGACAATACCGTTCGGGGGTAAAACGTCAGTGACCTCCGGCGAGGCAAAACGCGTCTCCCCCGCCATAGCGGGCAGCGCGACGGGCTTAATGCCGATATTAAGCGCCAGTGAGAGCGTACCCGACGGGAAGCGCCAGCACACCGCAACCATGCCGGGCGCGGTCTTGAGCACATGGCCCTCAACGGCACCGAGCGGATGCAGAAGCGGAACGATATGGCGATGGCGCAGCGTCAACAGATTGCGCGTGTAGCGCAGCCACGTTTTGCCCTCGTCGGTGGCAATCTTATGCCAGTCGAGCTTTGAGCGAACAAAGGTGTTCACGTCGTTCGGATCCGGAACGGTTTCATCGTGCCCGGCATGGCCCGTAAACTCTTTCGCACGCCCTTCCCGTACCGCCTTTGCCAGATCGCCGTGAAAATCGGTGAAGAACAGGAACGGATGCGTTTCACCAAACTCCTCGCCCATAAACAGCAGCGGGATATGCGGGGAAAGCAGCAGCGCGGCAAGCAGCACCCGCGTCTTGTCGGCACCCGCGAGGGGGATAAGCCGCTCGCCCTGGGCGCGATTGCCTGTCTGATCGTGGTTTTGAATAAAATCGACGAAGAACTGCGGCGGCTGCGTGCGGCACTCCACCCCGCGAGATTCTCCGGTTTGCAGAGACAACTCGCCCTGGTAGACAAACCCTTCCGCCAGCGCCCGGGCGAACTTCTTCTCAGGCTCAAAGGCAAAATCCTGGTAATACGCGTGGGTCTCGCCGGTGGCAAACACGTGGGCAGCGTTGTGAAAATCATCGTTCCACTCGCCGGTAAACAGCGGCGCGTTGCCCTGTTCATCGCGCGGATGCAGGAAAATCACGTTGCGGCTGTCTTCCGTGGTCAGGTGAACGTGACGGTGCGGAATGGTCTCGCGGATCCGGGTGGCAATCTCCTCGAGAACATGGGTGTCCGAGCCGTCCTTAATCTGGTCGATGGCATCAAAGCGTAGGCCGTCCAGACGATACTCCGTCAGCCAGTAAAGCGGCGCATCGGTGATGTACTGCCTCACCGGCTCGCGCTCGTAGGCGATGCCGTTGCCCCACGGTGTCATCCGCTGTGCATCGAAAAAAGCGGGCGACAGCAGAGGCAGATAGTTTCCTTCGGGCCCAAAGTGGTTGAGCACGATATCCAGCACCACGGAAAGCCCCAGCCCGTGCGCGGCGTCGATAAACGCGTGGAAATCCTCCGGCGTGCCGTACGCTGAGTGTGGGGCATACAGCAGCACGCCGTCATATCCCCAGCCGCGGGAACCGCCAAACTGGGAGACGGGCATCACTTCAAGCTGGGTAATCCCGAGTTCTGCCAGATACGGCAGCTTGTCGATGGCCGCCCGGAAGGTGCCCTCCGGAGTAAAAGTGCCGATGTGCAGTTCGTAAATGACCGTCTCTTCCCACGGACGCCCTGCCCAGTCGCGGTTGACCGGCTGGTAACGTCGGGGATCGATCACCACCGAGGGGCCGTTAACGTCGCCCTTTTGCGCCCGCGAGGCGGGATCGGGCACCGCCATGCCGTCCTGAAGAACAAACTGATATTCTGCACCGTGCGTGACGCCGGGGACGTCTGCCTGGAACCAGCCGCCGCCTGTTGCCGTCATCGGCACGTCGGTGGCGGCAAGACGTAGCGTAAGTTCTTTCTGTCCTTCTGCCCAGACGCGAAAACGTACAACGTCATCGGAAATAAACTCAGCACCCCACTGCTTTTGAAATGTCCTGAATTCCATTCATTGTCCTCGAATGACCCACATTTTACGCGGAACGAAGTACAAGCTTAGTTCAGGATTAAAAGTGCGTGAGCTCAGCGGATTTAACCGCTTCGTCTATTCTTTATGAAATAACTCACTAACGGGAATACTATGCAGATTCGAAAAGGATTAAATACGGACCTCGTCCGTCTTGAATGTTGTGACTTTTCTTTCACCATTAGCCACATTGCGCGAGAGCCCTTTATCCATTGTGATTTGCATATCGAAGCCGTCGCCGAGCCCTGGATAAAAACCTACGAACTCGACATTCAAACGCTTGAAAACCACTGCGTTAATCCGGACGCCATATTTCTTGTGGCGGAAACGGACGACGGTGAATTAGCCGGATTTATTACCGCGTCAATCGGCTGGAATAAGTTTATCTCGGTGGATTACATAGCCGTGGATCGCACGAAACGCAGAACCGGCGCCGCGCAAAAATTGATGGCCGCCGCGCACGTGTGGGCCCGCAGCGTAAACGCGCCGGGATTACGGCTTGAAACACAAAATGTGAACGTCTCTGCCTGTCTGTTTTACCGTAACTACGGGTTCACCCTGGGCGGATACGATCGTTATCTCTACAACGCCCTACCTGAAAAAGACGAGGTCGCCCTGTTCTGGTATTACATGCTGGTCTAGCGGAAACACATTGCCACATCGCGGTCATATTTCTGTCACTGAATTTCATTACGCTTTCGGGATTTTAACCAGGGTGTTGAGGAAAAAAGCGTGAATTCAATGGCTAAGGCATTACTGCTGGCATTACCGGGTTTGAGTGCAGCGGCAACCGCGACGGCTGCCGGGCGCGACCTGTGCGAACCGAAAGCGTACGAAATGGCGCTGCGCTATCAGCAGAAATCGGCAGAGATTATGGCCCTTCAGCTGCAAACCTATCGGTTTGCCACCGAGCGTTTCAACGAAAAGTTAAAGGATCTGAAAACGCCCGAAAACTACGCCGTGGTGATGGACCTCGACGAAACGGTGCTGGATAACACCCCTCTGCTGGTGCGCGACGCGGAGCAGTGTCACGACTATACGAAATGGGACACCTGGAGCGACTGGGAGAAACAGGGTAAACCCGGCTTAATTCCCGGTGCGAAAGCGTTTCTTGACCACGTGAATCAAAGCAAAGTCCGCATCTACTACGTTTCGGATCGTATGCAGGAAAACAAAGCCGACACGCTGAAGACGTTAAATGCTCTCGGCCTGCCGCAGGTGTCTGACGAAAGCGTGCTGCTGGATACGGTCAGCAAGGAAGAGCGCCGCCAGAGCATTCTCAAAAAGCAGCAGATCGTGATGCTGTTCGGCGACAGCCTGCCGGACTTCGCCGTACAGTTTAAAAATAAAAAGCCGAGCGAACAGCAGCGTGAGCTGGTTGAAGCCAGCGCCGAACACTTCGGCAACGACTGGATTGTGCTGCCTAATGCCGCTTATGGCTCCTGGTCCAAAGCCACGCCGGACAGCTGGAACGCGCCGCTGAAAAAATAATGTCTACGGGCCGGGAAAGCTATCGCGCGCCTTCCCGGCCCTTCGGTTTCCTATCCATCCCGTTTATAGGTCCTATCATTTCTGGGCAGGTTCTTATAATTTTACGGAGCAGTAAGATGAGCACTTTCAAAGGAGACTCGTATGCTTACCGTGAAAAAACTTGCTCTTTCCACGCTGATTTCCAGTTCACTGCTTTTTTACCCTGCGCTCCAGGCCTCGGCGGAGACGCCCCAGCACGTCGTTAAACAACCGGCGGGCGGTTACAGCGTGCAGGTCGGCGACGTTCTGGTCACCTCGTTTACCGACGGGACCGTCGCGCAGGATCTGCACAAGCTGCTGCGCCGGACAACGCCGCAAAACATTGATGCGCTGCTCGCGAAAAACTTTCAGACCAACCCGGCTGAGGTCTCCATCAACGCTTTTCTGATTGCGATACCCGGACATAAAATCCTGGTGGATACCGGCTCGGGCCAGCTCTTTGGCCCTGATACCGGCGGACGTCTGGTTGAAAGCCTCGCCACGCAGGGGATAAAACCCGAGGACATTACTGAAGTCCTGCTGACCCACGCCCACTCCGATCATGCCGGTGGTCTGGTGAAGGATGGCAAGGTGGTGTTCAGCAACGCGCGCGTTTTCGTTGGCAAACCGGATATCGACTTTTTCTTTAACGACGACAATCAGAAGAAAACCGGCTACGGCAAGAACTACTTTGACGTCGCGCAGAAGACCTTAAAACCCTATCTGGATGCGGGAAAAGTGGTGCCGTTTAGCGGCACATCGGAGATTCTACCGGGGCTGACCGGCACGGTTCATCCCGGCCACACGCCGGGCTCAGCCTTCTACACGCTGACGAGCAAAGGCGAGAAGATCACCTTTGTCGGCGACATCATTCATGCCGCGGCGGTTCAGTTTCCGCAGCCTGCGGTGACCATCACCTACGATGAAGATGAGAACAAAGCGGCAAGCGTTCGCGAGCATGCGTTCGCTGACTTTGTGAAAAACAAGGACCTGGTTGCCGCCCCGCACCTGCCTTTCCCGGGCATCGGCTATGTGACGAAAGGCGAGAAAGGCGGCTATGCCTGGGTCCCTGTGACCTATACCAACCGTGACGCCAGCAGCGCGAAATAGGATGACGCCCATCTCTGATATGGACATAGACCTGATCCTGACGCTGGACGCCCTGCTTCAGGACAGGAATATCACCCATGCGGCCGCGCGGCTGGGCATCAGCCAGCCCGCGCTGTCCGCCCGTCTGGCGCGTCTGCGCACGCTGTTTGGCGAACCGCTGTTTATTCCCTCCCCGCATGGACGCGGGGTATTGCCCACGCCGCGAGCGGAAGCGCTCAGGCCGCAGGTGGCAAGCGTGCTGCGCGGCATCAGCGCGATGTTTGCGCCCACCGCGTTTGATGCGCAAACCAGCAGCCGGACCTTTGTTATCGCGCTGCATGAGAATCCGGCGCTGATGCTCGGCACCGGGCTGCTTAACCAGATTAGAACCGATGCCCCCGGTATCCGCCTGCGCTTCGCCCTGCCGGAGATAGCTGACCTGCCGCAGCAGCTGGAAAACGGCGATGTGGATATCTACATTGGCGTGAGCGCAGGAGCC
This sequence comes from Enterobacter sp. 241F3, assembly GCF_034106785.1. Lineage (NCBI taxonomy): Bacteria > Pseudomonadati > Pseudomonadota > Gammaproteobacteria > Enterobacterales > Enterobacteriaceae > Enterobacter > Enterobacter sp. 241F3. Next base: position 152,569 of record NZ_JAWNDD010000001.1, on the reverse strand, counting down.
CATGAGGGATGGGTGAGGCGCAAACTCCTTGACGACGCGTTTGCCACCGCCCAGCGTAAAGGCCACCCGCGCGGAACGGGTCCGTTAGATCTGGAAAGCTACTGCGCGCTTTCCCATCTGGTGGTGTCGTCGGCGGGGGATCCGTTTACCGGCTTTGTTGACCAAACCCTCGCCGGGCTGGGCTACCAGCGACACGTCGCCATGTCCACCCAGAGCTATGCCGTGGCGCCAGCACTTATTGCCGGTACGGACCTGGTGTGCACCCTGCCGGAACGGATGCTGAAGCAGTTTGCCTGCACGCTGGATCTCTTTGCACCACCTCTGCCGCTCCAGCCGATTACCATCAACATGTACTGGCATCCGAAAAACAGCCAGGATCCGGCGAATGCCTGGCTGCGCGAACAGCTGCTGCGGGCCGCCGGACGTCAGGTGTGATCGAGCGTTGCCAGAAACTTTTTAAGCACTTCTGAGCGAATAATCCGGTGGCAAACCAGGGTGAGTTCACTCTCCCGCAGCCGGTCGAGGATGTCCACGTAGACGACATTCTCGACGCTCACCGCCTTTGCCGACGCGGGGAGCAGCGCCAGCCCAAACCCCGCCGAAACCAGGCTTATCACCGTGGGCACGTCGGTCGCATTCTGCACTACGTCCGGCTGAAAGCCCGCTCCGCTGCAGGCATCATAGAAGTACTGCTCCAGCCCCATTCCCTCCGGATCGCGCAGGGAGATCCATTTTTCGCCTTTCACCGACGAAAGCGTCAGCGCGGCGGATCCGGCCAGCGGATGCTGACGATACAGCGCCAGCACCGTTTTCTCCGAGGCAAACGGGCGGCTTTGCAGATCGTCCGGCAGCGACGGCAGCGGCGCGCGAATGATGGCCACATCCAGCTGGTTGCTCTGCACGGCGGCGTAGAGCGTCTGCACGTTTCCGGTCATCAGCGACATAGTAATGGCCGGCCAGCGGCTGTGCATCTGGCGAAGCGCGGCGGGCAGCCTGCCGTCGAACATCGCGCTCGACACGCACCCGAGGTTTAACACGCCCTGCTCGCCCCTTGCCGTCTGTCTGGCGTCCAGCACCGCCTGCTCGGTCAGCGAGATGGCAAGCCTGGCTTTTACCAGGAACGCTTCGCCCGCGGGCGTCAGGGTTAAGCGGCGGTTCGCACGGCTGAAAAGCGTGACGCCTAAACGTTCTTCCAGCGCCTTTATCTGCTGGCTCAGCGCCGGTTGCGCCATGTTCAGACGCTCGGCGGCCCGGTGCATATGGAGCTCTTCGGCCACGACGATGAAGTGGCGCATCTGACGAAACTGCACGAGACGCCTCCTTATATTGATATGAATTTACTTATCAATTTAACAGTAATGATGCAATTGATGCTATTGGTCATTGCCATAAAATGGAGGGATTCAACCGAGGGAGGAAAATATGGAAAACAAGATTAACGATCTCCGCAGCGCCATCGCCTTACTGCAGCGCCACGACGGGCAGTATATTGAAACCGATCGTCCGGTCGACCCCAACGCCGAACTGGCGGGCGTCTATCGCCATATCGGCGCAGGCGGCACGGTCAAACGCCCAACCCGCACGGGCCCGGCCATGATGTTCAACAGCATTAAGGGCTATCCGCACTCCCGCATCCTGGTGGGCATGCATGCCAGCCGCGAGCGCGCGGCGCTGCTGTTAGGCTGCGAGCCTTCTGAACTGGCAAAACACGTCGGCCAGGCGGTGAAAAAGCCGGTCGCGCCGGTTGTCGTTCCGGCCGCGCAGGCTCCCTGTCAGGAACAGGTCTTCTACGCTGACGATCCTGACTTCGATCTGCGCAAGCTGCTTCCGGCCCCGACCAACACGCCGATTGATGCGGGTCCGTTCTTCTGTCTGGGACTGGTGCTGGCAAGCGATCCGGAAGACAGCTCGCTGACGGATGTCACCATTCACCGGCTCTGCGTCCAGGAGCGCGACGAGCTTTCCATGTTCCTTGCCGCCGGGCGCCACATCGAAGTGTTCCGCAAAAAGGCTGAGGATGCCGAAAAACCGCTGCCGGTGACGATCAACATGGGGCTCGATCCCGCCATCTATATCGGCGCGTGCTTTGAGGCCCCTACCACGCCGTTTGGCTACAACGAGCTGGGCGTCGCCGGAGCGCTGCGCCAGCAGCCGGTCGAGCTGGTGCAGGGCGTGGCGGTCAAAGAGAAAGCCATCGCGCGGGCGGAAATCATCATCGAAGGCGAACTGCTTCCGGGCGTGCGCGTGAGAGAGGATCAGCACACCAACACCGGCCACGCGATGCCGGAGTTCCCGGGCTACTGCGGCGAGGCGAATCCCTCCCTGCCGGTGATCAAAGTGAAAGCCGTGACCATGCGAAACCACGCGATCCTGCAGACGCTGGTGGGACCTGGGGAAGAACATACCACGCTGGCCGGATTGCCGACCGAGGCCAGCATCCGTAATGCCGTTGAAGAGGCGATTCCGGGCTTCCTGCAGAACGTCTATGCGCATACCGCGGGCGGCGGCAAGTTCCTCGGGATATTGCAGGTGAAAAAACGCCAGCCGTCAGACGAAGGACGCCAGGGCCAGGCGGCGCTCATCGCCTTAGCCACCTATTCGGAGCTGAAAAACATTATTATTGTCGACGAAGACGTGGATATTTTCGACAGCGACGACATCCTGTGGGCGATGACCACCCGCATGCAGGGCGATGTCAGCATCACTAATATTCCGGGGATCCGCGGCCACCAGCTGGATCCGTCCCAGTCGCCGGATTACAGCACCTCGATTCGCGGTAACGGCATTTCCTGCAAGACGATCTTCGACTGCACGGTGCCGTGGGCGCTGAAGGACCGCTTCGAGCGCGCGCCGTTTATGGAGGTGGATCCGCGTCCGTGGGCGCCGGAGCTGTTTGCTGGCAACGCGAAATAAAAACACCACGCGTATGGCCCGCGGGTCATACGCTAATTTTCTTTTCAAGCGTGGCGATGTTTTCACCCGTCACGCGTTCCACAGTGAAACGATCGACGCTCAGCAAAATGAGCATCAGCCCCCTGCCGCTCTCCAGCAGCGGCGAGATTTCACAAAAACGGTCTCGCCTGGCGGCCTCAAGCCGCTCCAGCGGGAACGCGTCACCCGCGTCGGTAAAAACAATGCAGACATCGCTGTCGCGGATGTCGAACCGTACGCTGAATGCGTGCGAGGCATCCTCATGCAGCGCGTGGCGGATGATATTCGTCGCCACCTCACAGACGGCGAGATCGAGCGCGAAACGCCACTCGTCATCTACGGGAAGCGCCCTCAGCCGCTCTTCCAGCCAGCCGGCCAGCGGCGTCAGGGAACCGAGCACCGCCGGAAATTCTGCCTGCACCGGCGTCTGCATCTACTGCCCCAGCTGCGCAAGCGCGCTGCTTTTATCCGGATAGATACGGAATATGCGATCCATGCGGGTCAGGGTGAACATATTCATTATCCCGGGGTTCAGGGAGCACAGCGCCATGTCGCCTTTCCCGTTCATCAGCTTAAACAACGACACCAGCATTCCCAGCCCGCTGCTGTCGATAAAATCCACTTTGCTGAAGTCGACAATCAAGGCCTTGCGATCGTCGCCAATTTCCTCCGTCACGGAAGCTTTAAACGTCGCGGCAACGGAGGCATCCAGCCGCCGGACCGCGGGCGTGAGAATGTTGGCGTGCGGTAGTCGTTCGGTGTTAATAATCATTTTGTTCTCCCTGACGCTCGATCACGAGCAGTGAAACGTCATCGGTTAAGGCGGTCGGTTCATCACGATTTGCGTTGCGCCAGCCGGTCAGGTGGTCACCGAACCGCGGCAGGAGCTGGTCAACCGGAAGTCGGGCATGGTCATGAAGCCAGCGTTCGAGACGCTGCGGGCCAAACTGCTCGCCGCTGACGTTCTCACACTCCGTAATACCGTCACTGAATAAGCATAAGCGATCCCCCGAATTGAGGGTAAACGCGACGTCCTCCCAGCTGAGGTCAGGCATCAGCCCGACCGGCGGGCCGCCGTTGCCCACGGACGTGACGGCGCTGTCTGCGTTCACAATGACGGGAGTAGGATGCCCGGCCTGACACAACACCCCTCGTCCGCTCTCGGGGTCGATCACCCCGTAGATAATGGTGAAATAGCTGGTAATGTCGCTCTCTTCACTGCAAAAGCGGCTGTTCAGGATCCTGATCACCTCCGCAGGCGACTGAATGCCGCCCCGATCGGTAAACAAAAAACGGTCTACCACCCGGCCATGTAAGAACTGACGCGCCACCGCGAGGGACATCATCGCGGCCCCCACGCCGTGACCGGACACATCCACGCAATAGAACCCAACGTGAGAATCCAGCGGAAAAATATTGAACACATCCCCCGAGACCCAGGCTGACGGCATGAAAAGCCAGTCGGAAAAGTAGTTCCCAAAACGTAAGCGGTGCGAAGGCAGCACCGAGTGCTGAACGCGCGCCGCGAGTTCAAGATCCTGTTCAATCTGATGCAACGCTTCACTCAGGCGCTTGTTGTGCGCCGCGAGGGTCGCCTCCAGGGTCAAAATACGGCCCCCGGCGTGGAGCCGCGCCCGCAGTTCATCCTGCTCGACCGGCTTGCTTAAAAAGTCGTCCGCCCCGGCATCAAAGCCCAGCGTTAAATCCCCTGCATTCTCGCGGGCCGTCAAAAGAATGATATACACATAGTGGCCAAACTGACGGTTGCGTATGGTCTGACACAGCGTGAGCCCGTCCATTTCCGGCATGTCCCAGTCGCTTATCACCATGCTGATCGGCTGGCTGGACAGTATTTCCAGCGCGGCGACGCCGTTTTCCGCCTCGCTCACGATATACCCCCACTGGGTGAGCATTCTGGAGAGTAACCGACGATAAATCAGCGAATCTTCAACGATTAACACGTGCAGCGCCGACATGTATCCCTCCTATAGCGGTAAGAACCAGATGAGGCTCACGGTCCCTTCTCTGAATTTTGCATTCCCGTTTCCGTGCCCCGGATAGCGCGTCCCCGCATAGTTCGCGTACTGGATGGAGAACGAACCCGGCGTATAGCCGGCATAACCGAAGCTGTAGCTGTAATCGCCGTTCCAGGGCTGCTGCTGGCTGCTGTCCGGGAACCAGAATGCCGTCGCGCGAACGAAGAAATGTTGTTTGAAGGTGTAGCCGCAGCCGCCGAGCATGACGTTTTTATTTTTGCGAATGTCATCGCTGCTGAGATCGTAGTAGCGCGGCACCCAGCTGTACCCGACCTGGCAAATGATGGAATCCCCTTTATTAATCAGGAGCGTGTTTTCAACCGGTTTCGGTAGCGAAAACTTATAGGCCAGCGTGAAGGCGCCCTGTTCGAAATAGGTGTGTCTCCGGCTGCCCGACGTCCAGAAATGGTTATCGCCGTAGTTGCTGTAAACCAGACTGACGGTGTTGGCGTGCCAGTCATCGTAGCCGAAGCTGTAGCGAAAATCGGCGGTGTAGCGGCTGGTGTCTCTGACCGGCAGTCGGGACGTAATGTTGGCAAACCAGAAGCTGTAGGGGGAATACTGAAGGCTGAGATTTAGCGTCTGGTTAAACTTTTTCTTTTCCGTGGCGGTGTCTGAACTGTTCGGAATGCTCATCCACTGCTCTTTCAGTCCCGAGCTAAAGCTCAGCGCACCTGAGAATTTCTTGTCGTTACCCGAGAACAGGCGCCCCCAGCGGCTGGTAAATACGCCTGCCTGAACGGGTTCACCGTTCTTATCGCGCAGGGATTCATTTTCACTGCTTTGCGCCGCCTCCGCGGCGGGTATCGCGGCGAGCAGCACGCCCGCCAGAAGCCATTTTTCGCGCATAACCGCCATCCTTAGTTAGGTATCCAGCGTGCGCCGACGTCGTATTTTGCCATCAGCCACAAAATACCCAGTGCCGCCGCATGCACTAACGTGTTCTCTATCCAGGCATGACGCCATAAGTCGAAGGTGATGAACTGGCTCACCAGCAGCACCACGTACACATGCAAAATAAAGGTATAAAGCGAGTGCTGGCCGAGCGGGATCAGGAACCATCCCAGCAGGCGATTGAGCGGCGTCCAGCCATACGTCAGCACCAGGTAGACGGTGACCATCAGGGCGATATCGTTTAACACCCTCACCGGGCCCAGCCCGTTCTTCGCCGCCCAGGTGTGATAAAACGAATTGAAGCTGTCAGGCGGGATGACGTGCATCAGCAGCGCGGGCGGCATAAACGGGTTGGTATGGTTCTGGGCGACAAATCCCAGCACCAGCGACACCATGACCAGCGCCACTACCACCCCTTTCCCCGGCGGCGTCCGGGCGAAAGAGAGCAGTTCGGCTTTATACCAGCCGCTGGCCATGCCCAGCACAAAGATGAACTGCCAGGCGAGCAGCGGGAAGGCAAATTCAAATTCCGACGGCGTCAGCCGAAGCGGCCAGCGCTGCCACAGGCCGTACACCAGCAGCGACAGCCCCAGCAGCCACCAGACCTTTCCTTTCTGCAGCATCCCCAAAAATAGCGGGCTGAGTAGCAGCAAAAAGATATACAGCCCCAGAATTTGCGTCTGATGAGGGCCGATCTGCAAATAGAGGATAATGTTGAACCAGGTCTCTTTAATTTGCGGCGTAACAGGATAAAGCGACCAGCTTTCACCCGAAAAACGGTCGGTAAAATGGGTGACCTCGAAAACGTTAATATGCGGGATATAGGCCAGGAGAATAAAGGACACTATGATAATGATATTTACACGATATATTTTCCACGCTCTGAGATAAAGCCCCCAGGAAACCGTGAGCAAAACCACTTTTTGCAAACGCGCGCGGTTCAGCATGCCCAGCATAAACCCCGAGAGAATAACAAAACCTTCTGCACCGGTTGTTAACCCAAAACGCTCCCAGGAGAATATATTGAATACCGACATCACCTCCGTATGCGCCACGACCATCATGACGAGGGCAATGCCGCGCATAAAGTCGATTCTCAGGTCCCTGGCACCTGCAACGGCATACCTCCATGCTGTTGATTTAGCGTCATCTTCTTGCGCAACCGACGGCGCAACATGGCTCATAGGGTGTCCTTTGCCTGAAAACGAAAATTAAGGTCTAAATAAAGTAGATAGCCTAAAGGAATAGTAACCGCAATTTATCGTCAGCAGATGAAAGATATTAAGCAGAATTTAAGCTGAATTAACCACCGCTAAATATTAATAAAAACGTGGCTGGACACTTTTATTCGGCGTTCTACACTTATCTTAAATCTTGTTTAATCGCTATTTTCTTTCGCTTTTGGGCAACTGTCTGCGCAGCAGAATGGGTCTGCATTTTCACGGAATCAGGAACGCCGGAACTATGGATTTTTATTTTTCCCGTTTTGAACATCGTCGTCCTCCGGAACCGTTAACAACACCGCGCTGGGTAATGATGACCTGGCAGGTGTTGGCGGTCGCGGCGCTTATTCTGGGTGCCAATTATATTTACTGGCGCTGGACCGCCTCCCTGAATACTGACGCATTATGGTATGCCATTCCGCTGGTCCTCGCCGAAACCCTGGCGTGGATTGGCACCGTGCTGTTTACCATCAATTTGTGGAAAGAACAGGATCCTCCTCAAAGTCCGCCGCCCGGCGAAATTAACGAATGTCTGTCGCCTGAGGAGGCCGTTGAGCCCCGTCCCGTAAAGGTGGATCTGTTCATTGCCACCTACTCGGAAGACACCGAGCTGGTCAGGCTGTCCATTCGCGATGCCCTGAAGATGGCGTACCCGTTCCCGATTGACTACCGCATCCACGTGCTTGATGACGGCCGCCGCCCGGAGATGAAAGCCGTTTGCGAAGAGGAAGGCGTTAACTATATCACTCGCCAGACCAACATCGGCTTTAAGGCCGGCAACCTGCGCAACGGGCTTGAGCAAACCGACGGCGATTTTATTGTTATCTGCGACGCCGATACCCGCGTATTTCCCACCCTGCTCAGCCATACGCTGGGCTATTTTCGCGATCCGGACGTGGCCTGGGTACAGACGCCGCAGTGGTTCTTCGATCTTCCGGAAGGAGAAAACCTGTCGCGCTGGGGCCAGCGAAAAGCCGGAAAAGTGGGCTACGGTCTGGGCTGGCTGATTCAAAAGTGTATTGGCCCGGTCACGATAGGCCGCGACCCGTTTTTTAACGATCCGCGCATGTTCTATGACGTGATCCTGCGGCGGCGCAACTGGGCGAACGCGGCTTTCTGCTGTGGCGCGGCGTCCATTCACCGTCGCGAGGCGGTCATGCAGGCCGCGCTGAGAAGCTACGTCTGGTCCGTCGAAGAGGAGATCCATCGTCACACGCGCGATATTCGCGATGAGGAGACCCGGGACGCGCTGCAGAATGCAATGCGTCCGCACGTGGCGTTTGACACCGAGCTTACCCCCTACAAATTCCACGTCTCGGAAGATATTTACACCTCGGTGCTGCTGCACGGTGACGCCGCACGACGCTGGCGCTCGGTTATGCATCCGCGGGTTGAGTCGAAGATGCTCTCTCCGCAGGATATGCTCACCTGGATGATCCAGCGCTTTAAGTACGCCGCCGGCTCGCTGGATATTTTGTTTCATGACAACATCTTCAGCCGTCGCCGCTTCAGGCTCTCTCTGCCCCAGACGCTGATGTATGCCACCACCTTCTGGTCATACATGGCCTGCGTATGGAACACGGTGTTTTTGATTTCACCGATTATGTATCTGTTCACCGGCATTCCGCCGGTGTCCGCCTGGTCGACGCCGTTCTATCTGCATTTTCTGCCGTTTTTTATTTTCTCCGAGCTGGCCTTTATGTTCGGCACCTGGGGGATCTCGGCCTGGGACGGCAGGGCCTCATACCTCTCCTTCTTTTCCATGAACCTGCGCGCGCTCAATACGGTGCTGCGGGGCGAGCAGATCAAATTTCACGTCACGCCAAAAGAGCGGCAGACGGGCCGTTTTCTCTACCTGGTGAAGCCGCAGATTGCCATCGTGGTACTGACCCTCGCAGGGCTTATCTGGGGCGGTATCCAGGTGGCGCGTGGACAGGTGGACGATCCCTCCGGCTACGTCATCAATATTTTCTGGGGAGGGGTGAACATCGCCGCCATGCTGCCGCTGATTTTCGCGGCCATGTGGACGCCCGCTGAAGAGGACGAGGTCACCCAATGAGGATACGTGATGCCCTGCTGCCCGCGCGCAGCTACCTCACCATTTTGCTCGGCTTCCTGATCGGCTTTGCCATTGTGGTCTGGGTGGAGAAACAGATGCCCACGCGCGTGGAAAGCAGCGGCGGCATCGCGCTCAGTAAAGACTTTCCGCCGCTGCCCACAAAACGGGCGCTGACCTATGACGAAGCCATCTGGGCGCGGGTCGCCTGGCAATACTACGTGAATAATACTCAGCCAAACGGGCTGGCGAACGCCAGCGACGGTGAACCCTGGCTGAGCCTCTGGAGCGTGGGAAGCTACCTCTTTGCGACCGCTGCCGCAGAGCAGCTCAACATTATTTCCGCCGATGAGTTTGACGAGAGGGTCAGCACCGCCGTGTTCACGCTGGGGCAACTGCCGCTCAATGACAAAGGTCTCCCCGCCGCCTATTACCATGCGGACACGCTCAAGATCCTGGGCAAGCCTGACGCCTCCGCAATCGGTCTGAGCCGGCTGCTGACGGCATTACAGACCCTGCTGTGGCGCTATCCCCAGCACGCGGCGGCTATCCACGATCTGTTTAGCCTCTGGAACACCGGCGCTCTGATTGAAAATAGCGCTCAAAGTCAGGCAGCCGTGCCGCTCCATCACTGGACGCTGACCGATGATGAACAGCGGGACAGCTTTGGCTACCGTCTCTATGCCAGCCATACGCTGCGCCTGATTGACAGCGCGGCAGGACTCGCGGTGACCAACCCGCCAGAAGGGCAAAAGATGATCGATCTGGATGGCGTAATGGTGCCCGATGAAGGGCTACGTACGCCCTGGGGCAAGCAAACTTCGCTGATCAGTCTCCCCTACCTGTTAACCGGTCTTGAGCTGGGCTTTGACGCGCAGAGCGCTGAAATTGCGTGGCGAATTATGCAGATCCAGCAGCGGCGCCACGGCCTGCGCGCGCCAAAACCGCCGATCAGCACGGATTATGCCGAACCGGCGCCGGATTACGTTAACGATCTGCCGGACAGGCAGCCGGTACAGGCGCGTAACCTGCGCGACGAGGTGCCGGAGAAAGTGGCGATTACCTCCACCCGCACCGCGTTTGCCTGGTATGCCCTTTTCCGCAACAGCTGGAGCGAAGCGCTGCGCCAGCAGGTTCTGGCCCTTCAGGTGCCGGGTAAAGGCTGGCAGCGCGGGATAAATCTCAACAACAGCGTCAATGCCGTCGTAGACGCCGATACCAATGCCATTGTGCTGGAAAGTCTGTCTTACATCGCGCATGGCCAGATGCTCTGTCTGGCCTGCCTCTACACTTCCCCCTCAGCAGGAGCAACGCCATGAAGCCACGATCCCCGATCCTTTTCCACCTGCTCACGGGAATAACGATCTGCTGGCTGGCGCTATCGACCGTGCGTGCGGATACCGAGCTCCCTGCATCAGGTTACTCCCCGCGCAGCGGCGAGCTGACCGCCCGGGAGATGACCATCGCGAAAAACGCCTGGCAGTATTTCGTCACCAACTATCAGCCCACGACGGGCCTGGTGAATGCGGTCAACAAATATCCCTCCACCACCATGTGGGACAGCGCCTCCTATCTGGCCGCCCTGACGGCGGCGCGCGAACTCGGGATCGTTGATAAAGCGGAATTTGACCGCCGGATGCTGAAGTTTCTCGCCACGTTAAACACCCTGGTACTGTTCCGCAACGAGCTGCCCAACAAGGCCTATAACACCATCAGCGGCCAGAAGGTGGACTACACCAACAAGCCCGGCGAAATTGGCTTCTCGGCGCTGGATATCGGGCGAATGCTGGTCTGGCTGAAAATCATCAAAGAGCGTTATCCGGAATACGGCAACAGCATTGATAACGTGGTGCTCGGCTGGGATTTCAGCCACGCGATCGACCCCTGCGGCACGCTGTACGGGGCCTATCTGGAGAACGGCCAGCCGAAGTACGTTCAGGAAGGTCGACTGGGCTATGAAGAGTACGGCGCGGCCGGTTTCCAGCTGTGGGGGTTTAATACCTGCAAAGCCAGCCGTCCGCAGCCTTACGAGCTGGCCGAGATCTACTGCGTGCTGGTCCCGTACGATACGCGCGACCCGCGCAACACGTCGCAGCATAACTACGTGGTGACGGAATCCTACCTGCTCTACGGGCTGGAGTTCGGCTTTGACAAACCGACCGACCGGGATAACGCCCCGCGCGACTACTCCCTGACGTGGATGAAAAACTTTGCCGACCGCGTTTATCAGGCTCAGGAGAACCGCTATACCATTACCGGCGTCCTCACCGCGCGCTCCGAGCACCAGCTCGATAAGGCCCCTTACTTCGTCTATGACACCGTCTTCAGCGACGGGTACAACTGGAACACCATTACCGATAAGGGACAGTTCGTCCCTAACGCTGCCGCGATTTCGCTGAAGGCGGCGCTGGGCATGTGGGTGCTGTGGAACTCACCTTATACCGACCGCCTGCTGAATACCATTGAGAATGCCAACGAAGAGGGAAAAGGCTACTACGAAGGGCTGTATGAAAACGGTGACGGCCCGATCAAAGAGTTCACCGCGAACAACAACGGCATCATGCTGGAGGCACTGTTGTTCAAAAAAGAGGGAAAACTGCTGGCCTTCAACACCGACAATCCGAAGAGCAAGGATTTTGCCCCGTCCCTGTGGGATCAAAAGCTGCTCGATCAGTTTGAAGAGAACAACGCGCTGCGCAGCCGTCCGTTCCTGACCAGCACACCAGCCGTAAAAAGCTGGTGCGACCGGACCGGCGTCACGCAACGCACCAAACCCGCCTGCCAGGCCTGTCAGTGCGCGTCATGCAGCGTGGACGAGCCCGTTAAACTGCCTCCGGTGACTGCGCAATGCTTAAAACCATAGCCAGAGGGCTCGCGGGATTACTCCTCGCAGGCGCGATCGTCTTTGCGCTGTTTGGACATCAGGGAGCAGGCTGGCGCTGGCTCATCAACGGCGGGTGGCACTCCAGCGCGCGTATTGCCGCCCTGACGCCGGAAGAGCGGACGTGGGCGGCGATCGCCTGGCGCTATTTCGTCAATAATACCCAGCCGCAAACGGGGCTGGTCAACGGGAGCGACAAACAGCCCCGCGTCACGCTCTGGCAAATGGGCGACACGCTTATCGCCCTGCTGGCGGCAAAAGAGCTAGGGCTGATTGACGACGCCGAATATGACGCTCGCCTGACGCGGCTGATGGGCACCCTCAACCGCCTGATGCTGACCGAGGCCCGGACGCCGGGTCGACTCTATTCCAGCCAGACGGCGACGCCGATCGACTTTAGCGGCAAGCCCGTTAAAAATGGCTGGTCCGCACGCGATATGGCGCGTCTGATGCTCGCCCTGCGCCTCACCGCAGAGCGGGAACCGCAGTACAGCGAATACCTGGATAAAATCATCCTGCGCTGGAATTTCTGTCCGGTCATCGACAGCGAAGGCGAACTGTGGTCATCTTCCCTGCAAAACGGCCAGCCGGTGGTGCGCGAGGAGCTGCGCCTGGGCGAGAGCGAATATGCCGCAACGGCGTTTCAGCTGTGGGGGTTTTCCCCGGAGAAAGCGTTTACGCCCCCGGCGCACCACGTCATCATCGCCCAGCGGCGTCTGGCCGTCGATGCCCGGGATCCGCGCACCACCTGGCAGCCCTCCCTGATCGCCACCCTTCCCTATATGCTGCCGGGCCTGGAGTTTGGCTGGGAACCCGAAGGCGTTGCGGCCGATCGGCAAAAGCACCTGCGCAAGCAGGCCGAAAACGTCTGGCTGAGCCAGAAGAGCCGCTGGGAGACCGATAAGATCCTGACGGCCAGGGCAGATTTCTCGCTCTCTCAGGCGCCCTGGCATATCCAGGATACGGTTTGGGGAAACGGCTATGCCTGGAACTCTGTCGGTGACGATGGTCGGGACTACACCCGTTTCGCGCAGGTGTCGACCAAAGCGGTCTTTGCCCTGTGGGCCCTGTGGGACACTCCGTACACCGACGTGCTGATGACGGTCACAAAACACCTTAACGATCCGCAGAAAGGCTGGTACGAAGGCCGCCAGGAAGCCACGGGCGATACTAACGCTGCGCTCACCCTTTCCACCAATGCCACGGTGCTGGAAGCCCTGTTCTTCAAACACAACGCGGGCCCCCTGTTTGACGCCCGCCGGGCCAAAAAAGAGAGCTACTTTACGCGCCGTGTGGCAGATGACTATACGCCCGTCGGGCACTGTCTACCGGGCGAAAACGCCGTAAGGAGGACGCCGTGAAATTTTACCGCGATCTGTTTGAATCCAGCCTGAACCGCGTCTTTCCGGATAATGATAAAACGGCGTTTTTCCAGACGTTCTATGACGCCTTCGTTCATATGTCGCCCGAGACGGAGCAGCATTTTTCTCGCCTGCCGGATAGCGAGGGTCAGCAGACTCTGTTTAAGAGTTTCTTCGCCATGCTTGCGGTAGACGGCGCGTTAATCGTGCCTGATTTTCTCGAGCGCCTGGCGCGGGAGCAAAGCGACGACGGTCTCCACCTCCCCCCGCGTTTTTTCGCCCTGTGGCGCGAAGCGATGTTGAACACGGTGAGCCTGCGCGATCCGCAGTGCGACGATGAGATCCTGACGGCCTGGGCCATGGCGATCGCGCCCGGGCTGGAATACCTGCGCCGACAGGCAGAACTGCACTACCGCGCGTAGGAGGATCACGATGAGCGCATTCACGAACGATCTTAACGCGCTGCCGGCGGCCGTCATGATTTATGACCGCGAGGAACGCCTGCAGGCCTGGAATCACAACGTGGCCCTGTTTTATCCGGTCATCACCCCGTGGCTGAAGGCGGGCACAACGCTGGAGTCGCTGGCGGAACGCTTTATCGACGCCGTTTACAACGTCGACCCTGGCCTGCGTCAGACGCTGCGCGAGTCGATCGTGCGCAACTGTCGGCAGGATAAACACTGCGAAGTGCGGCAGGCGGGCCAGCGGCGCATCTTCGTCCAGCACCAGCGCCTTGCGGACGGCGGCATTGTCAGCCTGCACAGCGATATTACCGAGCTGGATGAAGCGCAGCGGGCGCGGCACCAGCTGCATGACGATTTTCTGCTGACGGCGGAATCCATCCATATCGGGATCTGGGACTGGCAGGTTTCCGGCGACACGCTCCAGGTCAACGATACCCTGCTTGCCATGCTGGGCCAGTCGCGCACCCAGTGGCGATATCCGGTGCGTTTTTTACTTAACCAGGTTCACGAGGACGATCGCGCAGCGCTGCGCAAGGCTCTACAGGCTTCGAAGCAGGATCATCGCCCGGTCTTTGAATGTGAAATTCGCGTGCATCACCCTACCGAAGGACTGCGCTGGATGCTGCTCTCCGGCCAGGTGGTCACGCTCTCTATTGAGGGAAACGCCGAGCGCGTGATTGGCACGCTGCAGGATATTACGCGCCGCAAGGAGGCTGAAATTCAGGCGTTCGCCTCGGCCATTGAGGCACAAAAAGCCAACGAGGCAAAAAGCGCGTTCCTGGCGAATATGAGCCATGAAATTCGCACGCCAATGAACGGCATTATTGGCATGACCCAACTGTGCCTGGATACGGCGCTCAGCGCCGATCAGCGCGATTACCTGACGCTGGTGATGAGTTCTGCCCAGTCTTTGCTGCACATCATCAACGATATTCTCGACTTTTCCCGAATCGAAGCCGGCAAAGTGGAGCTGGAGGCGGAGCCCGTCCCGGTCCGGCCCTTTATTCAGTCACTTATTCGCCCGCACATGCCGGGGGCGAGCGAAAAAGGCATCGAGCTGCTGGTTGATATTGCGCCCGACGTCCCCGACGTGCTGCTGGTCGACGGCGCGCGGCTGCGCCAGGTCCTGACCAATCTGCTGGGCAACGCGCTGAAGTTTACCCATCAGGGAGAAGTGATCCTCATTGTTGAACCCGGCGATAGCGCGGAACGCTGGCGTTTTCGCGTGCGCGACAGCGGCATTGGCATACCTTCAGATAAGCAGAAAGCCATTTTTGAAGCCTTCAGCCAGGCGGATAACTCAACCACGCGCCGCTATGGCGGTACGGGGCTCGGGCTAACCATCTCTGCGCGACTGGTCGCAGCGATGGGCGGCGAATTAACGGTGTCCAGCGAGCCGGGAAAAGGCAGCGAATTTTCCTTCGCGCTGCCGCTTGCGGCCCAGGCGCCTGGCCCGGAGGAACGCCGGCATAGCCATCGCTTTAACGGGGAGCCCGTGCTGGTGGTTGATGATAACGCGACCAACCTGCGGCTATTGGCCGCCATGCTTAGCCAGATGGGGCTGAAACCCACCTGCGTTAATAACGCCAGCGAGGCCATCAACCGGGTTAAAACCGGAACGGCATGGCCCCTGATCCTGCTGGACGCGCAGATGCCGGATATGGACGGCGTGTCGCTGGCTCTCGAACTTTCGGTGCTGCCGCAGGTTGCTGAGAGCCACATCATCATGCTGAGCTCCATGAGCCGACATTTTGATATCAATATGCTGAAGCGGATCGGTATCCAGAACTACCTGCATAAACCTATCGCCCAGAATGAATTGCATCAGGCGATTGCCGCGGCGTTTGAACGTGCGCCGAAGACGGTGAGTGAAAGCGCGCCCGCGCCCACCGTCGCGCCGGACACAGCCGGGCTCAGGGTCCTGCTTGCGGAAGATAATCTGGTCAACCAGAAGGTCGCCGCGCGCCTGCTCGAGCGGCTCGGCCACACCTGTCAGATCGTCGATAATGGCGTCGCGCTGCTGGAACGCTGGCGCGCGGGCGTGTGGGACGTTTTGCTGATCGATCTTCAGATGCCTGAGATGGACGGTGAAACCGCCATTCGCCTGCTGCGCGAAGAAGAACGCGCCCGGCCCGGACCGGCTCAGCCCACCGTCGCCATGACGGCACACGCCATGCAGGGGGATAAAGAGCGCTGTCTTCAGATGGGTTTCGACGGCTACATTGCCAAACCCATCAGCCAGGAGCGTCTCGCTGAAGAGATTGCTCGCGTGCTTCCGCGCCACGATGCCCCTTCCGACTTCCCGGATGAAGCACGCCTGCTGAAGCAGTGTGCTGACGACCCTGCTCTGGTTCAGGAGCTGCTGGCCCTGTTTGGCGAAGGGCTGGAGGAGGCCATGAAGACCATCACCCTGGCTATCGACAGCGACGATCGTGAAGCGCTGCGCCGCGCGGCCCACAAGCTGCGAGGAGAAGCCGTCACCCTGGACTTCAGCACGCTCGCACAGCAGCTACAGGTGCTGGAGAGCGAGGCGCACACGCTGGAGGGGCAACAGCTTGCGACGCTAAACCAGCAGCTTCAGAAGGAATCGCTGCGCCTGATGGCGTGGCTCAACGCGCGCGGGGTAAACGCATGATTGCTCGCAACTGCGCGCTGCTCTTTGCCCTGTTGACCACCCATACGGTGGCGAACTCTACGCCGGTCAGCTGGTCTCTGGCCGGAGAATGGCAGGTTCAGGACGCCAATAATAGTGCGCATCCTGCTGCATCAGGCTGGCGCCCGCTTCAGGTCCCCGCCAACTGGTACAGCGCCGGATACGATCATCAGGGCGCGCTGTGGTACAAGCACGCCTTTTCCCTGCCCGTGCAGCCGCCCGACGTAATGAGCACCCTGGTTTTTGACGGCGTCGATTACCTGGCCGAGGTCACCCTGAACGGCCAGCCGCTCGGCCAACATGAGGGCTATTTTCAGCGCTTTTCGCTGGATGCCAGCCAGGCGTTACAACGTCACAACCGACTGGTGGTCAGGGTGGACAGCCCTTACGAAGATCCCAATAAGGTCTGGCCGCTGCATAAAACGCTCATGAAAGGGATCCTTAACCAGCATGACACGCGTCCCGGCGGGGCCTGGTCGCCGCAAGGACAGGACGCCAACTCGGGCGGCATCTGGGCACCGGTGAGGCTGCATCTTAGCCGGGGCGCTACCCTGGATGAGACCATCCTGCGACCAGACTGGTCACAGGGGCTGACGCACCCCGCGCTGAAAGCAGATATTCGCTATCGCGCGCTCGGCCAGGGCCCGGCGACCGTGCGTCTCACCGCCACGCCCGCCAATTTCAGCGGCAAGCGCTTCCAGGCTGACTTTCCGGTTACCCTCGAAAGCGGCGCCCATTCCGTGCAGGTGACGCTGCCTATGCCGAAGGCAAAACTGTGGTGGCCCGTCGGTACCGGAAAACCCCACCTGTATACCATTCGCGTGGCATTGCGGGATGAAAACGGCCTGATGGATACGGCGGTCACCCGCACCGGGCTGCGCAAGATCGTCGAGCAGCCCGACAATAAGGGCTGGCTCATTAACGACAAACGCCTTTTCATTAAGGGCAGCAATTACATCGGCTCCCCCTGGCTCAGCACCATGACGCGAGAAAAATACCGTCGCGATCTTCGTCTGGTGGAAGCCATGAACGCCAATGCCATACGCGTGCACGGACACGTTGCCGGGCGCGCGCTGTATGACGTGGCCGATGAGATGGGGATGATGATCTGGCAGGATGTTCCGCTGCAGTGGGGCTACAACAACAGTGCGGCTTTCACGGAAAATGCGGTTCGACAGACGCGGGAGATGATCGAACAGTTCGGTAATTCTCCCGCCATTATCGTCTGGGGCGGGCATAACGAACCGCCGTGGAATTCGCCGTGGATGGAAAAACGCTTCCCGGACTGGAATAAAGATCTGAATCGCGAGCTCACGCAAAAGGTGGCGGATACGCTTGCCGAAGATACCTCGCGCATCGTGCACCGCTTCTCCGCCGTTGAGGAGCATTACTGGGCGGGCTGGTACTTTGGTACCGTACGCGACCTGCTTGCTCCGGCCAAAACGGGGATCATCACCGAGTTCGGCGCGCAGGCGCTTCCCCGCTTATCGACGCTAAAAACCATCATCCCGCCGGCGTCGCTCTGGCCCAAAACGACCGCCGCTGACGATCCCGGCTGGACCGTCTGGAAATACCATAATTTTCAGCCCTTCCAGACCTTTAAGTTTGCCGGTATTCTGCGCGGGAAGAACATTCAGGCGATGATCCGCAATACTCAGGCGTACCAGTCTCAGCTGGTGGCCACGGCGGCAGAGAGCTACCGTCGACAACGCTACCAGCCGGTGACGGCCCTGTTCCACTTCATGTTTGTAGAAACCTGGCCCTCCATCAACTGGGGCGTGGTGGACTACCTGCGTAAGCCTAAAGCCGGGTTTTATGCCTTAAAACGCGCCTACCAGCCTGTTTTGCCGTCCATTGAACCGGTGACGGCGCAGTGGCAATCCGGGGCGGCGGGGAGCGTGCGTCTGTGGGCCATCAACGACACCTGGAAACCGTGCCGCGAATGCCGCCTGAGCTGGCGCATCACGCAGCGCGACAAGGTGCTGGCAAAAGGCACGACGACGATGACGATCGCAGCAGATTCGGGAGCGATGGTTAAAACGCTTACGGCCACGCCCGAGGGCCAGGACGACGTGTCGATTCGGTTTACGATTGAAAACAGCGCGGGAAAAATTATCGGTGAAAATCAGCGCACGGAATCCGTTATAAGATGAGCGAGGGGAAAAGGAAAATTGCCGCTTCCCCTGCTTTCTTGTACCCTTTCAGCGTTTATCCCAATCACCTAAAAATCGAGACATCCGGACGCCTATGACTGCACATATTTCCAAAGATCCTTTGCATGGCGTAACGCTGGAGATGATGGTCAACGACCTGGTGGCGAAATATGGCTGGAGCGAATTGGGCGACCGAATCAAAATTAACTGTTTCAGAAAAGACCCCAGCGTTAAATCGAGCCTGAAATTTCTGCGCCGTACCCCGTGGGCGCGCGCGGAGGTTGAAGCCCTGTATCTGGACTCTCTCGATGATGAGGGAAATACAGAGCAGGCGGCGCCCGCATTTAATCCCTGGGCCAACAGCAGGATTATCAAGAGCTAATACGCAAATGACGCGACACGTAAAACGGATTGGTGCGCTGGCTGCCTGCGCGCTTTTACTTGTAAGCTGCTCCTCAAAACCACCCAAATCACTGGTTACCCCTCTCCCCACCGTCAATAAACCGACGCCGCAGGCAAACGAGCCGATGCGCGGGATCTGGCTGGCGACCGTCTCGCGTCTCGACTGGCCCCCGGTGGCCTCGGTGAATGGCCGCAGCGCGGACCAGCGCATCGCGATGCAAAAGCAGGCGCTGATTGCAAAGCTCGACAACCTTAAGCAGCTCGGCATCAACACGGTATTTTTCCAGGTGAAGCCGGACAGCACGGCCCTCTGGTCATCTAAAATTTTACCGTGGTCAGATATGCTGACCGGCAACATCGGTGAGTATCCGGGATACGACCCGCTGCAGTTTATGCTTGATGAAGCGCACAGGCGCGGCATGAAGGTCCATGCCTGGTTTAACCCCTATCGCGTATCGACCAACACCAAGCCGTCCACCATCGCCGCCCTTAACCGGACCGCCTATCAGACCCCGTCCAGCGTTTATGTCCAGCACCCGGAATGGGTCCGCATCTCGGGCGACCGCTTTGTGCTCGACCCGGGCATTCCCGACGTGCGGGACTGGATAACCAAAGTGGTGACCGAAGTGGTGGCGAACTACCCGGTAGACGGCGTGCAGTTTGATGATTACTTCTATGCCGAATCGCCGGGTTCCGCGCTGAATGATTCGCAGACCTGGCGGCAGTACGGCCAGGGGTTTGCCTCAAAAGCCGACTGGCGAAGACACAACACGCAGCAGCTTATTGTCCAGGTCTCCCGCGCGATCAAGCAGACAAAACCCAACGTGGAGTTTGGCGTCAGCCCGGCGGGCGTGTGGCGCAACCGATCCTTTGACCCGGCAGGCTCCGACACCCGCGGCGCCGCGGCCTATGATGAATCCTACGCCGATACGCGTCAGTGGGTGCAGCAGGGCCTGCTGGACTACATCGCGCCGCAGATTTACTGGCCCTTCTCGCGGGATGCCGCGCGCTACGACGTGCTGACCAGATGGTGGGCCGACGTGGTGAAGCCGACCCACACGCGCCTGTATATCGGCATTGCGTTCTACAAGGTGGGCGAACCGTCGAGAAACGAGCCGGACTGGACGGTTCAGGGCGGCGTGCCGGAGTTGAAAAAGCAGCTCGATCTCAACGATTCGCTGCCCAACGTCAACGGCACCATCCTGTTCCGGGAAGATTACCTGAACCAGCCGCAGACCCAGCAGGCAGTAAATTACCTCCGTGGACGCTGGGGTAGCTAAGTAACGATCAGGCAGAAACGCCCGTTTCTGCCTGTTTTTTTACGGCTTCGGCCCGAACATCGCCTCAAGCTGCTGGGCATCCGGCATACCCATCACCTGCTGCAGCTCGTTTTCCGCATTCAGATAGTAAATGGCCGGCGTGGCGTTTGCGCCCAGGCTGTCCATCAGCGCCTGATGTTTTTGCAGGATCGCTACCGTTTCGCGGGAAGCGTCCCCTTCAGGTTTTGGCAATTTTTTCCCACCGGAAAGCTCGTATTCGCGCCAGGCCGAAACCGGATCTTTCGCATTCAGAATCGCTGAGGCGTTACGTCCGCTGTTGGGGTTGAGAAACGCCACCAGCAGCGTGTTAAGCTGAACCTTGCCGGCCTTCACCCACGGCTGCGCTTCGGACCAGAACTGCTTGCAGTACGGACAGAACGGATCGGCAAAGACAAAGACCTTACGCGGGGCACTATCCGCCCCTTCCTTCAGGGGATGCGCCGCGCTGAGGTTCTTCCACATCTCGCGTCCCATTGGGGCGTAGATCTCTTTCTGGAAGTAGCCCTCGCTGAGGTTCTTCCCTTTGTCATCATAAAGATAACCTGAGATCACGTGCTTGCCGTCCGGCGTGAGAAAGAGCGTCACGCCCATATCCTGATACTGCCCGAGCCAGGCTGGCGCCCCGCCGGGAGCATCCAGCTTCTTGATGATTTTGATCTGCTGCTGCTCGCTGAACTGCTTCACCACGTCCGGTATGGCTTCAGCCGCCTGTACCAGCCCTGACGTCGCCAGCGCCGAAAGTAACAGTAATTTTTTCATTTCCCTCTCCGGTTTGTCGGGGGCATTCCGCCCCCTTCAGGTTAGCGGTTTTTCAGTGCTTCACTGACCATTTCGTCGAACTGTTCGAACGGCACCCAGCCGGGAAGCAGCCCCTCGCCGATAAGCGTGGCGGGCGTGCCCTGGATCCCCATTTTTTCCGCCACAATGAGGCTGCGCCTGATCGTCAGAAAACTCTCCTCGTCCGGCGTCGTCACGCTCACGCCCGCCCGCTTTTGCGCCTCCTGAATGCTGGCGTCATCGTGGTACCCCTTTTTCGCCATCAGGGTGTGGTTCAGCTTCATAAACTGCTCAGGATGCGCACGCCAGACGGTTAGCGCGTCTCGTGCGGCGGTCAGCGAACTTTCCGAACGGAAAGGTAAAAACTTAAAGACTACCGCCACGTCCGGATGTTTTTCGACAATCTTCTCCAGGTACGGATCGAATTTTTTACAGTACGGGCAGTTGTAGTCGGTAAACACCACCAGGGTGAGCTTTGGGTTTTTCGCGCCGATGCGCGGGGAGTTTGGATCGTTAAACAGGAAATCAGCGATCGTCTTCTGCGCGCGCTGCTCCTGGTCCGGCGTCAGCGGCTGGGCGGCAAATACCTGAACCGGGGCCAGCAGGAGCAGCAGCGTAATAAGGAATTTTTTCATGACACAGTTAGCCTTTTGCTTTGTTCAGGGTGGTGACCAGGGTGCGCTTGTCCAGCAGCGGCGAGAGGATCTCGCCATCAGGCAGGCCGGGGCCATACACCGCGTTAAACGGAATGGCGTAGCGGTTTCGCTTCGCCAGAAAATCCGCGATAAACGCGGACGGCTGGCTCCAGTCCCCGCGCAGGGCCACCACGTCCGGCTGGCGCAGCGCGGCAATCACGTCCGGCTGGCTGAGTACGCGGTGCTCGTTAACTTTGCACGTCACGCACCAGTCCGCGGAGATATCCACAAACACCCGTTTCCCCTGCGCCAGCGCGTTCTCGATACCCTCTTCGCTGAGCGGCTGCCACGGGATAGTCTGCGCAACGTTTTGTGCCGGAGCGTCAGGCGGCGCGTTAAGCAGACCGCGCACCTGATACCCGCCGAACGCCGACAGCGCGATGACCACCAGCCAGAACAGCGGCGAAGATTTTTGCCCCTTTAGCGCAAACAGCACCAGCGCGACGGCAGTCAGCCCCAGCATCACGATCTGGCTGACCGCCTCGCCCAGATGCACGCTCAACAGCGTCGCCAGCCAGAGGCTGGAGGCCAGCATCATCAGGCCGAGGATGACCCTGAGCGTGTTCATCCAGCGGCCGGGTTTTGGCAGCAGCATGGCCGTTTTCGGCACCAGGGCAACGAACAGCCACGGCAGACTCATGCCCACGCCGAGCATCAGGAAGATCAGCCACAGGGCGTGCAGCGGCGCGCCAAGGGCAAAGGCAACCGCCGTACCGAGGAACGGCGCGGAGCACGGCGTCGCCAGCAGAGTGGCGAACATCCCTTCGCAAAAGCTGCCGCCGATCCCCGATCCCCCTGCCGTCGCCAGCCGTCCTGCGGCAGAAGAAGGCAGCAGCATTTCAAATGCTCCAAACAGGTTCTGCGCAAACAGGAAGGTCACGGCGACCATCAGGCCGATAAACCACGGGTTCTGGAACTGAATGCCCCACCCCAGCGACGC
Organism: Enterobacter sp. 241F3; assembly: GCF_034106785.1. Lineage (NCBI taxonomy): Bacteria > Pseudomonadati > Pseudomonadota > Gammaproteobacteria > Enterobacterales > Enterobacteriaceae > Enterobacter > Enterobacter sp. 241F3. The sequence continues at coordinate 129,784 of NZ_JAWNDD010000001.1, read as the reverse complement.
TCCGGCCAGCTTCAGCGCGGTGACCATCCCGGCCAGCAGCATAAAGGAGGTGAGGATCCCGGCGCTGGTGGCGAGGAAGCGTAGCCGGATGGTACGCCTGTCCGATCCCGCCTGAAGGATGCTGTTAAGCTTCATGCCCATCACCGGCAGCACGCAGGGCATCAGGTTCAGGATCAGCCCGCCCAGCAGCGCAAAGAGCACCATTTTTCCCGTCCCGCCCGGCGCGGAGGTCTCTTCGGGCGTTGTCCCAACGGTCATGGTGGTTTGCTGCGCCCGATCGCCGTTGGTCAGCACAAACGACAGCCTTTTGCCTGCCAGCGAGGCGGGTTTGTCTCCCCATTCGTCGGTCACGGGTACCGTCACCCGAAGCGCAGTGCCGTCATGTTTAATAACCGGCTCGCCGGGCAGAATATCGCCCTCCAGCGGATCAAAGTAGATCCCCGGATTGTCCCACTTCCCGTCCGTGGTGCCGGTAATCACCAGCTTGTCGCCAGAGAGCCAGGCGGAGAGATCCGTGGATACGCCAGACGCGCCCGGCACGGCGCGCATCGCTTGCTCGAAGGCGCTGCGGAAGCCCTCATCCACCGGCTGGGTAAAATCGAGGTGCAGCGGGTAGTCCGTCAGCAGGCAGACGTTGCTGCACGTAGAGAGCGTCAGCGTCCCGTCGAGCGTGTCGCCCTTCGCTCCGTCGAGCGTAATCGGGATCGTCACCTTATCGTGATAGCCCTGCGTGGTCATGCCGGAGATGTCGAAGCGCGACGGCACCGGCCAGGACCAGCTGTCCGTTACGCCTTCCGGCCAGCTGATTCTCGGCGCCACGCCGCCCTCGCCCGGCGATCGCCAGTAGGTTTTCCAGCCGGGCTTTAGCTCAACGGTGAGCAGGCCCTTAATGTGCGTTTGTTCCCTCTCCGCCTGAAAGCGGATGCGGGCGTGATCGTTTTGAGGGGAGACCAGCCAGCCGGTGTCCGCCGCATGGGCAATGCCGATGCAGGACAGCCACAGGAAGACGAATCCCCTGAAGAGGTTAACCATGTTGTACTCCGTGAACAGTGAAAAATTATCGTGTGGTGACGATGTTTTTCATTCACGGAAAACGCAGTTTTTCAGGTGTATTCGGGGAGGCGGTGCCTGAACGGACTGTTGCGCAGGAGCCATTGCCCGCCCTTGCGTAAACAGCTGCAGCAGCGCGAAGAAGATAATAATGGCCGGCAGCGCGCCGTCGAAAAACAGCGGCTGGGCGCAGAGAAGCGAGTGCGCGCCTAGCTGACAGGGCGATGGCCCGGACTGCTCGGTGCTGGTTTGCGTTGGGGCATCTGCACTCAGTGAAATCTGCGGTTCCAGTCCCTGTAAAAAATGGTTGAGCATCACCGCACGCTGCACGAGGCAAAGCGCCATCGCGAGACAGGTGATAATCAAAAGCCATTTTCCGAGGAGCTGACGGTTGCGCATAACATTCCAGAGTGACGAGACGCCCCGATCATAAACGATAGTGATGAATCTACAAGTGCCGGAAGTGTAAGGTTTTGTCTGTCGCCGCTATTCGCCCGTCAGCGCGTCATAGACGTCCCGCAGCCGCGTGCGCAGAAATAGCACCGCCTTGTGCTTGCGGGATAACAGCGCCTGTTCGCTGGCGCCGGTCTCCTCTGCCAGCATTTTGATGCTGTAGCCGTGGAGCTCGGTCTTTTCAAATACCTCCCGCTGCGGCGGAGGAAGTTCAGACAGCGCCTGCCCCAGTTCTTCCCACAGCAGCGTCTTGAGGTACTCCTCTTCCGGCGTGTGCGGTACGCCGAACAGGGTTTCGGCCAGCTCGTCTTCCGGAAAACCCTCGTCGTCTTCGCCCATAAAATAGCCGGAGAGCGACACCTCACGCTTTTTGCGCGCCCGGTCGGTCATCTCGTTACGCGCCGCGCGGAACAGCCAGGCGGCGACGTTTTCGACCGGCTGCTCCACTTTCATCAGCTGATACGTCACTTCCTGCAAAATGTCGTCGGCATCATCGCGCACGGAGATCCGTCCGCGAATGAAGGCTTTCAGCCGGGCGCGGCAGGCATTGAGCGCCGACATCAGCATGGATCCGCCCGTCTCCCCGGCTTTCATCTCGCTCACTCTGCATCCGGCGCTTTTGGCGTAGCGTCATCGCGCTTATCGTCACGATGACCGTGCCAGCCGCAGTGCCCGCGACCGTGGCGACCAAACCCTTCGCGACGCTGCTGAATAAACGCCTCGCGCTGTTCGGGCGTCATGTTCATCCAGCGCTCGTGCATCCGGCGGTGCGCGCCAAACATCCCGGGGCGGAAACCTAAGCCGCCAAACAGAATGCGGCTCAGCACCAGAATCCCCAGCGCCTGCCAGAATCCGATGGCCTTCACGCCGAGGATGGCCGGGAGCAAGGCGTTCCACAGGGACATCACCAGCAGGCCGAGCACGATGAAAATCACCGCGCCGATGACTAAGCCCTTGCCCATACGGTGGCGACCGAATCCGCGGCCGTGACCTCTGCCGTGCATTTCAAAATCTCTCATGGTGTTTACCTCGTTTGCAGTAACTGATTATGGCTTGTGATGAGGTAGACGGATGAGGGAGGCAAATATTGCTTGGGGGAATGAATAATTTTGCGGGGAGCGTATTTTCACACGCCCCGTGAAAGCCATTGCTGGCGCTTGTTCACCGTTTAAGGCCGGTTTAGAGCGTTCTTAATTTCCAGGATTTTATCTGCACACTCTGCAGCTGATAACAGGGCGGTATCCAATATGAGATGTTCTCTTTCCCAGGTTTCGTACTCACGGTTTTTAACCTGTTCCCAGTCAGGAGGCGTGAGCCCTGGGATATCAGAGACTCTGTTCTCTACGCGAAAACGATGTTCTTTTTCGTCTGAGCAGACAATTTCAACTTCCAGGAAAGGCACCTTCAACGACAGAGCAATATTGCGGAAAGCATCTCGCACAAGGTTAATATCATTAACGGAATCGGTCACAACGGTGGAGCCCAGCTTAAGATTCTCACTTGCTAAGCCATAGAGGGCAAAATAGCCCTCCGGACCCGTTTTCTGGCCGGGTTCAGAAACTGAACGAATGGCCTGCTCAACGGTATCAACCCGCAGATAAACAGCCCCCAGCCTTTGAGCAACAATTTTTGCAACGGTACTTTTACCGCTGCCGGGTAGCCCACTAAAAATGATTAACATAACTTTCCCTGGTGATAGTTAATTTTAGATTTGTGCTGCCTGTAGAGACCTCCTGAATTATACAGTTACGGTTATGCCAGGTACAAAAAGGCTCCTTGCGGAGCCTCCCTCATTCAATCAAGCCTGCACCGGCAACCTAAAACTCGAAATACTCCGTGAAAGCTGCTGCGCCTGCTCTTCCAGCGAGGCTGCTGCGGCGGCGGACTGCTGCACCAGCGCGGCGTTCTGCTGGGTCACGCCGTCCATTTCGGTCACCGCCTGCCCGACCTGGCCGATCCCGCGGCTCTGCTCTTCAGATGCGACGGAGATCTGCTCCATCAGCGTATTCACTTTATTCACCGACGTAATGATCGAGTCAATCACCTCGCCCGAGCGGCTCACCAGCTCCGCACCGTTTTTCACGCTGGATACCGACTGCGCGATCAGGCTTTCGATATCTTTCGCCGCCACCGCGCTTTTCTGCGCGAGGGTGCGCACTTCGCTGGCCACGACCGCAAAGCCGCGTCCCTGGGTACCGGCGCGCGCCGCTTCAACCGCCGCGTTCAGCGCCAGGATGTTGGTCTGGAAGGCGATGCTGTTAATCACGCTGGTAATGTCTTCGATGCGCTTCGAGTTCGCCGCGATGGTATTCATCGTGTCGATGACTTCACGGGTCACCGCTTCACCGGTGTGGGCATTTTTCACCGCGTCCTGCACCAGTTTACCGGCCTGATAAACGTTGTCGGTATTGTTCGCCACCGTCGCGCTCAGCTCTTCCATGCTGGCCGCCGTCTGGGTTAACGCCGAAGCCTGCTGTTCGGTGCGTGACGCCAGGTCGATATTTCCGGAGGCAATCTCCTGGGCGGCGTGCGTCACGGTATGGCTCGCATCGCGCACCTGGGCGATGGTCGCCAGCAGCGCCTGACGCATCTGCTCCATCGAGCCCATAAGATGATCGATTTCGTTATGTGCGCTCCCCTTCACCGGCACCGGAATGTCCAGCTTGCCTGCCGCAATCTGGCTGCAGTGCTCGCGCGCCAGGTTGATCGGCGCAAAGACAAAGCGCTTCATCAGCAGGCTAACGGCGATAATCACCACCACAAACAGGCTGGCGATAGCGGCAACGATCGCCAGGCCAGAGACGAAGTTACTGCTCGCATCTTCGTTCAGGCTTTTGGCGTATTTCTGGTGGACGGAAAGCACCTGGTCGAGAACGATCTCGTACTGGCGGTCAAGGCGGGAGACTTCCGGGATCAGCGCGTTGAATTTAGCCACATCGTGCGCCTCGGCGGCGTCGATCAGCGGCGCCAGCCCCTGGTTGCGGTAGTTTTGCCAGCCGTCCTGATAGGCTGTCACCAGCGGCGCTTCATCCGGCAGACGCGGCGACGCCATAAAGGCCGCAAAGGCGTGGTCCGCTTTGGTCAGCGCCTCTTTCACGGCGGTAAGCTTGGCAGCCTCGCCGGCAGTATTACCCGCTTCCACCATCTTCACATACTCCATAACCCTCACGCGTAGCGTACGGCTGTGGTTGATGGGATCAATAATGGACAACACAACCTGGATCTCTTTGTTGACGTTATCCAGCGAATTATTACTTTTAATGATGAGGCCAACGCTGGTGACGGTGCTGACAACAAAGAAGAAAAGCAGCGAGAACAGGACAATCAGGGACGACTTTTTCAACGACATAAACCAATACCTCAAGGAGAATTATTCCTTATGGTTATCGGCGCTTCCAAAACTTAAATTAATTAAAGTTATTGAAGTATCCAGTCGGGCTATTTAGATGACTTATAGCGCCGCTGCAGGGTGGCAGATAGCTTGCGTTGCAACGGTTCCGGGGTCTCCCCCTCGATCAGTTTGCTAATCAAATCAAAGCAGTGCCACGCCAGCTGTCGGTTATCCTGGCGGATGGTATCCACCGGGATCGTCAGCGAATCGTAAAGATAGTGATCGTCAAAACTGGCTAACCTGATATCGCTTTGCAGCAGGTTATGTTGGCCCATATAGCGCAGCACCCCTTCCAGCAGCCCGCAGGCGGCGGCGAACAGCGCTTTCGGCGGACGCCCCAGGCGGGCGCAGAGTTCAGCAAACATCTCGTATCCGGAGCTCGGGTGATAGTTGCCGTGAATGATCCACTCGGGGCGCAGCTCCACGCCGGCCTCACGCAGCCCTTGCTTAAACCCTTCCAGACGGTCGCGCGTCGGGGATAAGCGGGGCTGGCCGCCGAGAAAGTAGAACTCATCAGGATGCTGGCGCGCAATGTCAGCCACCAGTTCGGTCGTCGGGGTAATGGAATCGGTGATCACCAGCGGCAGCGCGCTGTCGTTGATGTGACGGTCAAACAGGACCACCGGCAGCTGCTCGCTGAGCTTATGGTAGTCCGCATCGTTGAGCATGCTGGAAGCCACAATCAGCCCGTCCACCTGACGCGCCACCATGTTGTTCACCACCACCGTCTCCTGCCCTGGGTTTTCATCGCTGCAGGAGATCAGCAGCTGAACGCCCGCCTCGCGGCACAGCGTTTCCAGCTCGTGAGAAAAAACGGCAAAACCGTAGTTGGTGATCTCCGGGACCACCAGACCAACGGTGTGGCTGCGGTTATCGCGCAGTGACCGGGCGTGAATGCTGGGCTGATAGTGGTGCTCTTTTGCAATCGCCAGCACGCGCTCGCGCGTCTCTTCCGCCACGCGAAGCTCTTTGCTGCGCCCGTTCAGGACCAGGCTGGCGGTGGCTTTTGACACGCCCGCCAGCTCCGCGATGTCTTTAATGGTGACGCGTTTTGTTTTTCTCACAACGACTTAGATCCGGCTGCCAAAACCCTCATTCTATCATGCAGGCGCGCAGCGACCAGTAGCGTAATGTGATATCGGACGCACCTTCGAACCGCACCCGGGCCGGATGGTCAGGAAAATAGCGGCTGCTCATCACTCCTTCGCCGTGGTTAATGAAGATTTCGACGCTGGAGCGGTCGCAGAGAACGCGTAAATGAGTGACGTCGCCCTGCCAGTAGCGGGTCAGCGTTTCACCGGTTTTCAGGCTCGCGCGTTCCAGACGCACGCCCTGCTCATCGACCATAAGACGCAGCGCGCCGGCAAAATCGACGTTCACGCGCGCGGCGCTAAGCTCAAACTCCAGGCGCGTCGCGTCCAGTTCAGGCGCCTCGAGAGCGCGCCCCTGCCAGCGCTGCTCATCTTCACGCAGCGCCGCCAGCTCGCGCACCGGGGTCTGCCAGAGCCTGCCGTCGCGGTACCGTAATTCGCGCGGGCAGGTCATCTGGTGCATCCAGCCGTGCGCCCGGGTGGGCTGAAGCATCTCTTCCCCGTCCGGTACGCCCATCCAGCCGATCAGAATGCGGCGACCGTCTTCCGCCAGCGTGGTTTGCGGGGCGTAAAACTCAAACCCCGCATCCAGCTCGTGAAGCTCGCCGTGATCGAATGCGGCGTTTGCATAGTCAAATGCCCCGCTCATCCAGGTAGCCGGATAGGTATTGAGGTAGCGATGCGGCTCGCGCGCCAGCCCCTGCGGGCAGCTGATCAGAACATGCGTTCCGTCGAGGGCAAACAGGTCCGGACACTCCCACATATACCCCGAGTTCGTCAGGCCGTTAACCCCGTGACCGGCGATCTCCCCGCAGGACGTCCAGGCGTGCAAATCGGCTGACTTAAAGAGCAGCACCTTGCCGCGCTTTTGCACATCCTGCGCGCCGAGCACCATGTACCACTCCCCTTCGTGCTGCCACACCTTCGGGTCGCGCACGTGTCCGGTGTAGCCTTCCGGCAGCGCCAGCACCGGCCCCAGCTTCGTAAAGGTCCCGTCCGGCTGCCCCACGGCCAGGCACTGCCAGGCGGTGCGGCTGCCGTCATCGAACTTGACGTTGCCGGTGTAGCAAAGCGTCAGGACGCCCTGGTTATCCACGGCGCTGCCGGAGTAGCAGCCGTTGCGGTCATACTCTTCGTCGGGCATCAGCGCCAGCGGCTCATGCCGCCAGTGCACGAGGTCCGCAGAGCTCCAGTGCCCCCAGCACTTGAAGCGATGCTCGCAGTCCAGCGGGTTCCACTGATAGAACAGGTGGTAGCGGCCGGCAAACCAGATAAACCCGTTCGGGTCGTTCATCAGCCCCGTCACCGGCGCGGGATGCCACTGCGGATAATGGCTGTCCGCCAGCGCCCGCGGCTGACCTTTCATAACGGCCTGCAGGATCGCAGGCCAGCGGGAAGGTAACGTCATTATTCAGAATCCGTTTTATATTTCAGCAGCAGCGAGACGGTAAACGCCACGCCGAAGGCAATCACCATGCCGATAATATAGTTCAGCAGCGAGCTGGCCTGCACGATGGCCATGCCCGGGATGGCGGTCAGCCCGACGGCAGTCATGTATACATGTACGGAGACCACCCAGGCCCCGCCCACCGCACCGCCAATCAGCGCGGCGATAAACGGCTTAACGAAGCGCAGGTTGATACCAAAAATGGCCGCTTCGGTGATGCCCAGCATCGCAGAGAACGCCGACGGTAAGGTAATGGCTTTGATTTTGGCATCTTTGGTTTTGAACCACACCGCCAGACAGGCGCCGCCCTGCGCCACGTTCGCCATGGCCCAGATCGGCAGCAGGAAGTTAACGCCAATCGACGGGTTACCCAGCAGCCCGGCTTCAATCGCGTGGAAGCTGTGGTGAATACCGGTGATCACAATTACCGAGTAAAGCCCGCCGAACAGCAGTCCGGCCAGCCAGCCCGCGTGGGCGATCAGCGTGCTCAGAATAAAGGAGATACCGTCCCCCAGAGCGCGCCCCGCCGGGCCGATAATCAGCAAGGCGATAAAGCCGGAGATAACGACGGTGAGGAACGGGGTCAGGATCAGGTCTAACGCATCCGGGATCGCGCGGCGCAGGTTTTTCTCGACGATGCTCATAAACCAGACGGCCAGCAGCACCGGGAATACCGTGCCCTGATAGCCAATCATCGCAATCTCAAGGCCGAAGAAGTTCATGGTGTGGAAACCCGACGCCACGCCCCAGGCGTTGGTCAGCGCCGGGTGGGTCAGAATGCCGCCCAGCGTCGCGCCGAGGTACGGGTTACCGCCAAATTCGCGCGCGGCGGTGAAGCCAATCAGAATAGGCAGGATGATGAACGCCGCGGAGCTGCACATGTCCAGCATGATGTAGATGGCGTTATCCGCATTGACCCAGCCGTAGGTTTTCACCATGCCGAGAAGGCCCATCAGCAGACCGGACGCCACAATCGCGGGGATGATTGGCACAAAGATGTTGGAGAGCAGACGGGCAATGCGCTGGAACGGGTTCAGCTTGCGCGCCGCCAGATCTGCGGCTTCCGACTTGCTGGACTCACTTATCCCGGCCGCCTGAATAAACGCGGCATAAACCTTGTTGACCACGCCCGTACCAAAAATCACCTGCATCTGCCCGGCGTTACGGAAGCAGCCTTTTACGCCGTCGACCTTGCCGATGGCCTGCTGATCCGCCAGCGCGTCATCGACCAGCACCAGACGAAGACGCGTTGCGCAGTGCGCCGCGCTGGCGATATTTTCCTTGCCACCGAGCAGCGGAATAAGCTCGCGGGCGATTTGATTAAAATCCATAGATACCTCTGCCTGACTTCTTTTTATGATGTACGAAACGCTCCCGCCAGGCGGGAGCGTGATGGGTTAAAACCAGGTTTCCATCTGGACCCCAAAGTTCCATTCCCCGCCGGCGTTGAAGCCGCTGCTGCCAAAGGCATCATCGCTGGCGTAATGATCCAGTTTGCTGCTCCAGTCCATCCAGGTGGCAAACAGGCGCAGCTCAGGACGGCTGAAGAAATCGCCGATTTTGCTCGCTTTTAAGGTTGGCGCAAAGGTCAGCTTGTAGAAACTGCCGTTGACGGCGTTGCGATCCTTGTAGCCTTCCGGATTTAAATCCATGTACTGATAGCTTCCCTCAAACGCCAGCGCGAAATTCTGGGTGACCTCTTTGATCAGGCGGGTATTGAGCGTTACCCACTCATAGCTATCGCCCTTGACGTAGCGATCTTTACTGCTCTGTGCCAGAACGGCGGGCGCAACGCTCCAGCCACCGCCGATCGGCGTGACACCGTAACTTGCGAAGCGCCAGGTATCCGCCTCAGACAGCAGCGCGCCGTCGGAGCCGATGCTTTTCACCTCCGCACCCAGCCCGTGACCATACAGCAGCGCCGTTTTGGCGGTCCCTTCGCGCAGGCCGTAGAAGCTGTCATTATGCAAGCCCACCAGGGCATGAACGCCGTGATTGGCGGCATCCGTTTTAATCAGATCGCCGTTAGTGTCTTTACGGTCGTCGTTATCCTTCGCCCGCAGGCCGCTCACCATCAGCTGGAACGGGCCGGCGAAGTGGTTCATGCTGAGGATATAGTTCTGAACGTTGTTGTCGGTCTGCTCCACGCTGCCGAAGTTGCGGCCGTAGATGGAGAAGTTACTGCGCAGCGAATCGTTCCATTTCACGTCGTAGACGCCGCCGCCGGTACCGGCCAGGAACACCACGTCGGAGTCCAGCCAGTGAATGTCAAAGTTGTCGCGGTCGAAGCGTTTACCCGCCCAGAAGGTACTCCCCTTCAGCGCGCCGGTAAAATCAGGCAGGTTGCCCAGCTCCGCGAAGGCCTGACGAATATTGAGATCGCTGGTATCGGCTGACCAGTCGTTATAGGTTCTCTGACCGTCGGCCAGCATCGCTTTAAAGCGCGTGGTCGCCCCGTTGTCCAGGGTTTGCTTGTGCTCCAGGTTCAGCTCGACGTAGGTGTCGGCTTCGTTACCCAGACGCCCCACCGCACCGCCGGTTTCACCAGCTGGGGTCAGGTAAGGGCCGCTTTTGCTGCTGGAGGCGGCATCGTTCATCAGCAGGCCAGAGCGGGCATAGCCGTGGAACTCAAACCCGCCGGTCTGATCCGCCTTCTTCTCCAGCGCGGTGGTGCGCTGCGCTACCGCCTGAGTTGTCGTTTGCGTCTGCTGCTGAGCGGCAACCAGCTGCTGCGTTTTTTGTTCCGCATCGGCGGCGCGTTTTTCAGCCACCTGCGCACGCGTTTCCGCCGCCTGGAGGCGCTGCTCCATCGCGGCAAGACGCGCTTCGATACTTGTCATATCCGTTTGGGCAAAAACAGAGGTACTTCCGGCCAGCATGCCTATCATCACGGCAAGTCTACGTTTTTTATACATTTTGTCGCATCCCTAAAAGAAGTCATTAAACGTGCTAAATTGCTAAACCGGTTTAGGTTGGTGATACTAAACCTGTGAATTTTGGATCGGCAATCTTTTTTGCTAAACCGTTTTAGTAAGTGTGATCGAGGCGACAATTCAGGCCGCCGGATGGCGGCCTGTGAAGGGAGGAATTACAGTTCGTGCTGCCACGGCAAGGCGGTCATCGCCCCTTTGGCCGTGGTGGCTAATGCGCCGCAGCGCTGGGCTAAGGCGATGACCGGCGTCAGGTCCTGCCCGGCAGCCAGCCCGTAGAGCAGTCCCGCCACGAAGGCATCGCCCGCGCCGGTGGTATCGACACACTCCACAGGCGTTGCCGGATAGTGCTCCACGGCGCCGTCATGCCAGGCGATGACGCCCTCTTTACCCTGAGTGACCAGCACCAGACGCGCCGGGCAGCGCTGCATCAGCACTTCCAGACCGACGTTGACCTCCGCGCTGCCGGTGAAAAAGGCCAGCTCTTCTACCGAAAGTTTCACCACGTCGGCGCTTTGCAGGGCCTGCTCCAGGCAGCCATGCAGTGCGTTCTCATCCGGCCAGAGGTCCGGGCGAATATTGGGGTCGAAGCTGACGTAACCGCCCGCTTCACGGATGGCGGCCATTGCCTCAAATGTCGCAGTACGGCTCGGCTCGGCGCTTAGCGCGATGGAGCAGACGTGCAGCCACTCTCCGGCGCTAAACGGTGGCAGATCGGCGGGTTCCAGAAACAGATCGGCGCTCGGGCGCACCATGAACGTAAACGAGCGCTCGCCGTGGTCGTCGAGATCGACCACTACCGTTGAGGTGCGGTGCGCCGGGTCAAGGCGCATCCACGTCACGTCAACCCGCTCGTCAGCGAGCGTTTTCGCCATAAAGCGCCCGAAAGGATCGTCGCCAACCCTGCCGATAAAGGCGCTCTGGCCGCCGAGCCGGGCAATACCGACCGCAACGTTTGCCGGTGCGCCGCCGGGACACTGCAGCAATCTGCCTTCTCCATCTGGCAGTAAATCCACTACCGCATCGCCAAGTACCCAGATTTTCTTCATGTGATCCTCTTAGCTAAACTATGTTAAACCGTTTTAGCTATTTAAGCACAGGCCGGGCAAAGGGGAAACAACGGGAGGGAAAATTGGCTTAACGCACCAGATGAGGCCAGTGAATATCACCAACGCCATTTAGCTGCGGCCGGGCAAACAGGAAGCCCTGGAAACGACGGATACCGGCGGATTCAAGCCAGCACCACTCTTCTATTTTCTCAATACCTTCAGCCACCAGGGTGATTTCCAGATCGGAGCAACAGCTGATGATGGAGCGCACGATCGCCTGCTTCGGGCCGCTCAGGTGGATGTTGCTGACAATTTCGCGGTCGATTTTAATCTTGTCCGGCTGGAAGCGGGTCAGCAGCGAAAGCCCGGCATAGCCCGAACCAAAATCATCGATCGCCAGGCCAATCCCCTCGCCGCGAAGCTGCTTGATGGCGCTGTTAAACTGGTTGAACCCGGAGATCATCTCGTTTTCAGTGACTTCAATGACCACCTGCTCCGGCTGAAGGCCATGCTTTTTAATCTGATTGACCAGAAATTCCACCGCGCCAGGGACATTAACCAGCGACATGGGAAGCAGGTTTACCGCGATTTTATGGCTGCCAATGCCCAGCTTTTCCGCCAGCGCAAAGGCATACGCTTTTGTCTGGAGATCGACTTCGTAGACGTTGTCCGGGTTGACAGTGCTGAAGAAATGCTCCGGGCTGCCGCCGTCGTTGCCACGGATAAGCGCCTCAAGGGAGCTGATCTTCCCTTCCGAGGGCTCAACAATAGGCTGCAGCGCAAACTGGCAGGTTTGTCCGACAATCAGGCCCAGATGCTCACCAAAGGGTAACGTTTCGGTCGAGAGCGTCCATTTGTCCGGGGTGTAGCGTGCCCCCGACGGGGCCGGACGTTTACCGGTTATAAAGGTCTGAATAAATTTGAACACCCGATCGTCGGAGGTCAGATAGCTCTCCAGCTTGCTGTAGCGCAGCACCGACTGCAGCACCTCTTTCGGCGACTGCATTTGCAGATCGAACAGCAGCATACCGACGTTTTCGAAGCGTCTGCGCGGACCATAGTCCCGCAGCAGTTCAACCACCCCGCTGTGCCGCTTGTCCTCACGGATGGTGTGGAACAGTTTGACCACACTCTCTTCCGACCCTTCGAGGATCTGCAGAACGTCGTTCCCTTTAGCAAGGAGGACGCCGGTGATATTCAGTTTTGCATTGCGGCCCCTGGCGCGCTCCACCAGCTCCCGCAGTTCAGTGGTCGGGCGTGATAAATTCAACTGGCTTCGGTAGATCAGAGTCGTCAGCACAAAATGGGTTCCGATGAGAAAGAGAGGTGCTTTGAAGCTACTATTTAACATACTTAATCAATGCGACCTAACTTATTCACACCACAAAGGAACGTTACTTTCCCCCGTCGCCAATCCGGCTGTCGATCCTCTCCTGCATATAGTCGTAGAACGGGTTCGAGGTGACCCGCATCAGCGCCTCTTTTCCGACGCTCAACACGGACGTTTCTCCCCAGAGCGCAATCGTCCCGAGGCTGATGCCGTAGCGGTTTTTCACTGCAGGTTCACGACCATAAAGATCGTCATCCGGCGGGAACGGCACCGCAACGTGCGACAGGGAATAGACATCCTGCGGCCAGGACTGCGCAAGCGGCACGACCGTCTCCTGCGTGCTGCCTGCTGGAGTGATTTTCGCCACCGTCGAGAAACTGTGCTCGCCGGCATTGGTGATAACAGTGACACTGTAACGCCTTTGCGCAACCGGCAGCAGCGCCGAGGTTGCCGTCCACGACGACGGTTTGAACAGCGGACGGAAGCTGGCTGCCTGATTGATGTCAAACACCACCAGCTCGCTGCCGTTTGCCGGAAGCTGGTCAAACAGGCCGGTCACCACCGCGCGGGTGCTGACCGTAGAATCCATGACCGACTGGAACGCCAGCACCGGCGGCAAATTCGCCAGCCTGTTTTCCCGCGCCTCACGGCCAATCTGCTCCTGCAGGGCCTTCGTCAGCAGCCAAGACTGGCGAGCGGCGTTAACCGGGAAAGAATTGTATTTATACGGGTTATATTCCGGCGCAATATTCAGCCAGGCTGCTTTAGCAAACGCCGGCAGCAGCGCCGGTAACCCGGCGAAACCGGCAAAGCGCGCAAAGGACGTCACGCCGATCATCGGTGAGAGCAGGATCACCTGCTGGGGTTTACGCAGCGCAGAAGTGTCAAGCGCATCGAGGGTATATTTCATCGCCAGCGCCCCGCCGTTGGAGTAGCCCACCAGATGCAAAGGCACAGCCTCACCCGCCAGGCGCGTGGCTTCCCGCACCGCAAGACGCGTCGCCGCCAGCCACATTTCCCAGTCAACGTCCGTCAGCGCACCGGGCGCGGTGCCGTGCCCGGGTAGACGCGGGACCACGGCCACAAAGCCGTGCTGTTGATAGTTCACGGCAAGACGCCTGACGCTGTAAGGCGAATCCGTCAGCCCGTGCAGCAACACCACCGCGCCGCATGGCTTTCCGGCCGGCATCAGCACAAAGGAGCGGTTGGCATCGGGGGCAAACTGACCGGGCCACACCAGGCTCTGGCGGTAATAGCGGTTTAACGGGGTTTGTTCCTCGCCCGCTGTTTTCGCCGTCACCGCGTTATCCAGAGCGGTGAAAATCGCCTTTTCCCGGGCCTGATACCCGGCAAAGTCGGCGTTGTCCATCTCGCGCGCGGACATCTCATCGGCCCGCCAGGTGTGCCACAGGTGCAGTTCCGGTCCCTTCTGCGAGAGATAGACCCGCACCGCCAGCAGGACGACCAGTACGATCCCCACGACCATTCCTGTTTTCTTTGCAAGCGCGATCAGGCGCACGCTGACTCGCCAGGGCAGATTTGCCATGCCGGGATCCCTTTTATATTCACAGTACATCTATCTTATCAAAAATGTGAACGGACTGACGTATTCACCAAATTCATACCTGCCCGCTCAGCCAGTGCACCAAAAGTGAACTACGCTGCACAAATGTTGATCATTGGTTAACTAAATATTGCATGAAGTTTACTGCTCAGCGGGTTTTCGCCCGCCTGTGAATATGGCACGCGTCATGCATTGTTAACCGGGTAACACAAATTCGACCATTGACAGCCTGTTAACAGCGAGGCGGTATGACGACGAAACCTGAGATGCTGAGCCGTATCGAAGCGACGTTCAGCCAGCTCACGCCCAGCGAAAAGCGGGTCGGAAGCTGGCTGCTGGCGCACGCCGCGCAAATCCCGTTTGAAACGGCGGAAAGTGTGGGTCAGGCGAGCGGGACCAGCGGAATTACCGTCGGACGCTTCCTGCGCAAGCTGGGGTACCGCAACCTGGAAGATGCCAAAAAAAGCCTGCGCGATCCGTATCAGCCCTGGGGCATGAACGAGCGGCTCGACTCCTGGCAGCAGCAGCGCCCTCTTTCCAGCCGCCTTCAGCACGCCCTGTCGCTGGAAGTGGATGCCATCACGCAGGTGTACCAGCTGGCGCAAACGGACGCCTTCCGCCAGGTGGTAGACCATCTGGCCCACGCGGACGCGGTCTTTGTGCTGGGGATCCAGTCCACGCGCGGGATCGCCAACGCCTTCTTCAGCCACCTTGAATACCTCCGCCCGCGGGTGAGCTACTCCGAAGGGGCATCCGGCAGTTGGGTGGAATCCCTGAACTCGGGGTTCTCGCACCCTTATGTCGTGCTGACAGATACGCGTACCTACTCCGCAATGGCGCGCCAGTACTGCCGCGTCGCGAGCGAGAAGGGCATTCCGCTGGCCTTAATCACCGACATCTGGTGCCCGTGGGCGCGGGATTACCCGATGGATTTGCTGCAGGTGAAAACCGATACCGGTCATTTCTGGGATTCACTTGCCCCCGTAAGCTGCCTGTTCAACCTGCTGCTGTCGGGCGTGGTGGAAGCGCTGGGTGATGCGCTTCCGGCTCGTCTGGCGGTAAACCGACAATTACAACAAGAGTTTGGTCAATTCGAACGCTAAAGGAGCGGAGCTATGCCCGTAGAGAGTGAACTGATTGATGTGGCGAAGACGTTCCCCACGCTGCATATCGATCTGAAATACGCCACCGCCGACAACATCACCGGCCGTCCGATCTATCAGGAGGCGCTGTGCCTGCTGCATACCGATGCCGCTACCGCGCTGGCAAAAGCCATCAGCATTGCCACGCTGGCCGGGCTGAAGCTGGTGGTCTACGACGCCTATCGGCCGCAGCAGGCGCAGGCTCAGCTGTGGGAGGCCTGCCCCAACCCGGAATACGTGGTCGACGTGGCGATTGGCTCCAACCACAGCCGCGGCACGGCCATCGACGTCACCCTGATGGACGAACATAACGCCGTGCTGGATATGGGCGCCGGTTTTGACGAAATGCATGACCGATCGCATCCGTATCACCCCTCCGTACCGCCGCACGCCCAGCGTAACCGTCTGCTGCTGAACGCCATCATGTTTGGCGGCGGTTTTGTGGGTATCAGCAGCGAATGGTGGCACTTCGAACTGCCGAACGCCGCCAGCTACCCGCTGCTTGACGACCGTTTTGCCTGTTTTCCCCTGACGCACACCTCTCTTTGAACCTGGAGCACTGCCATGAAAACATCGCTTCTCTCGACCATCATTGCCGCCACGCTGGCCCTGAGCGCACCGCTGGCGCTGGCTGCCGTCCCGAAAGACATGCTGGCGATCGGTAAAGCCGCCGACCCGCAAACGCTCGATCCGGCCATCACCATTGATAACAACGACTGGACCGTCACCTATCCGTCCTACCAGCGTCTGGTCAAGTACAAGCCAGGCTCTACCGAGGTGGAAGGCGATCTGTCGACGGGCTGGAAAGCTTCCGACGACCAGAAAGAGTGGACCTTCACCCTGGCGGATAACGCCAAATTCTCTGACGGCACGCCGGTTACCGCCGAGGCGGTCAAACTCTCCTTTGAGCGCCTGCTGAAGCTCAGCCAGGGGCCGTCTGAAGCCTTCCCGAAAGATCTGAAAATAGATGCCGTTGATGACCATACGGTGAAGTTCACCCTCAGCCAGCCGTTCGCGCCTTTCCTCTACACCCTGGCAAACGACGGGGCGTCCATCATTAACCCGGCGGTGCTGAGGGCCAATGCCGCAGACGATGCGCGCGGTTTTCTGGCGCAAAACACCGCCGGTTCCGGGCCGTTTATGCTGAAAAGCTGGCAGAAAGGCCAGCAGCTGGTGCTGGTGCCAAACCCGCACTGGTCTGGCGACAAGCCGCACTTCAAGCGCGTCTCGGTAAAAATTATCGGTGAGAGCGCGTCGCGCCGTCTGCAGCTTTCCCGCGGCGATCTGGACATTGCCGACTCCCTGCCGGTCGATCAGCTGGCGGCCCTGAAGCAGGAAGGCAAAGTCGCCGTTGCCGAATACCCGTCCCTGCGCGTGACCTACCTCTACCTCAACAACAGCAAAGCGCCGCTCAATCAGGTGGATTTACGCCGCGCGGTCTCCTGGGCGACGGACTATCAGGGGATGGTGAAAGGCATTCTGAGCGGCAACGGCAAGCAAATGCGCGGCCCGATCCCGGAAGGCATGTGGGGTTTTGACGCCGCGGCTATGCAGTACAGCCTCGACGAGGCCAAAGCTAAAGCAGCCCTGGAGAAGGTCAAAGACAAGCCCGCCAGCCTGACCTTCCTCTACTCGGACAACGATCCAAACTGGGAGCCTATCGCCCTCTCAACCCAGGCCAGCCTTGGCAAGATCGGCATTAACGTCAAGCTGGAGAAACTGGCCAACGCCACCATGCGCGACCGCGTCGGCAAAGGCGATTACGACATCGCCATCGGCAACTGGAGCCCGGACTTTGCCGACCCGTATATGTTCATGAACTACTGGTTCGAATCGGATAAAAAAGGGCTGCCGGGCAACCGCTCGTTCTATGAGAACAAAGAGGTCGATTCCCTGCTGCAGGCCGCGCTGAAAACCACCGACCAGGCGGAACGCACCAAAGATTACCAGCAGGCGCAAAAGGTGGTTATCGACGAAGCGGCCTACGTTTATCTGTTCCAGAAGAACTACCAGCTGGCGATGAACAAAGAGGTCAAAGGCTTCACCTTTAATCCGATGCTCGAGCAGGTGTTCAACATCGCCACCATGAGCAAGTAACCGTTTCGCCGGGGGAAAGCGTATGACGTTCTGGAGCATAGTGCGCCAGCGCTGCTGGGGGTTACTCCTGGTGGTGGCCGGTGTCTGTATTATCACCTTTATTATTTCGCACCTGATCCCCGGCGATCCGGCACGTCTGCTGGCCGGCGATCGCGCCAGCGACGACATCGTGCAGAACATCCGCCAGCAGCTAGGGCTGGACCAGCCGCTGTACGTTCAGTTTGGCCGCTACGTGGACGCCCTGGCCCACGGCGATTTAGGCACGTCCATCCGTACCGGTCGTCCGGTTGCGGAAGACCTGAAGGCCTTTTTCCCCGCCACGCTGGAGCTGGCCTTTTGTTCTCTGCTGCTGGCGCTGGTCATCGGCGTGCCGCTGGGGATTTTGTCGGCGGTCTACCGCAACCGCTGGCTGGATCACCTGGTGCGTTTAATGGCGATGACCGGGATCTCAACGCCGGCCTTCTGGCTCGGGCTGGGCGTCATCGTGCTGTTCTACGGGCACCTGCAGATCCTCCCGGGCGGCGGCAGGCTGGACGACTGGCTCGACCCGCCGACGCACGTCACCGGCTTTTATCTGCTGGACGCGCTGCTGGAGGGCAACGGCGAGGTCTTTTTCAACGCGCTGCAGCACCTGATTTTACCCTCGCTGACGCTGGCGTTTGTCCACCTGGGCATCGTCGCACGCCAGGTTCGCTCGGCGATGCTGGAGCAGCTTAGCGAGGACTACATTCGCACTGCCCGCGCCAGCGGCCTGCCCGGCTGGTATATCGTCCTGCGCTACGCCCTGCCGAATGCGATGATCCCGTCGATTACCGTGCTCGGGCTGGCGCTGGGGGATCTGCTGTATGGCGCCGTGCTGACCGAAACCGTCTTTGCCTGGCCTGGCATGGGCGCCTGGGTGGTGACGTCCATTCAGGCGCTCGATTTCCCCGCCGTGATGGGCTTTGCCGTCGTGGTTTCGCTGGCCTACGTGCTGGTTAATCTGGTGGTCGATCTGCTTTACCTGTGGATTGACCCGCGAATCGGGCGCGGAGGTGCCGAATGATGTTAACGCAGGAAACGCCCGCCCCGGCTAAAACCGCCGGACAACGCATCAACTGGGCAAAGCTGTTCTGGATGCTGCGTCAAAGCCCGCTCACGATCGTTGGCGGCGTCATTATGCTCGTGATGCTTTTCATTATGGTGGCCGCGCCGTGGATAGTGCCGCACGACCCGAACGCGCTGGATCTGACCGCCCGCCTGCAGGCGCCGTCCGCGCAGCACTGGTTTGGTACCGACGAGGTGGGTCGCGATCTGTTCAGCCGCGTGCTGGCGGGCAGCCAGCAGTCCATTACCGCCGGGCTGGCGGTGGTGATGATTGCGGGCGGCATCGGCTCGCTGCTGGGCTGTCTGTCCGGCGTGCTGGGCGGGCGCGGCGACGCCGTCATCATGCGGGTGATGGACATTATGCTCTCGATACCTTCCCTGGTGCTGACCATGGCGCTGGCCGCCGCGCTCGGGCCGAGCCTGTTTAACGCCATGCTGGCGATTGCGATTGTCCGCATTCCGTTTTACGTCCGCCTGGCACGCGGGCAAACCCTGGTGGTGCGCCAGTTTACCTACGTGCAGGCCGCCCGCACCTTTGGCGCCTCCCGCTGGCATTTGATCCGCTGGCACATCCTGCGCAACGCCCTGCCGCCGCTGATTGTGCAGGCGTCGCTGGACATCGGCAGCGCCATCCTCATGGCCGCCACACTGGGGTTTATTGGCCTGGGGGCGCAGCAGCCGACCGCCGAATGGGGCGCGATGGTGGCCGTCGGCCGTAACTACGTTCTGGACCAGTGGTGGTACTGCGCGTTTCCCGGTGCGGCGATTTTGATAACCGCCGTGGGCTTTAACCTGTTTGGCGACGGTATCCGCGATCTGCTGGATCCGAAATCGGGAGGTAAACAGTGATGACCGATCCGGTACTCAAGATTGAAGACCTGCATCTGAGCTTCCCGATTTTTCGCGGCGAGGTTCACGCGCTGAACCACGTCTCGCTGGAGATCGGCAGGGGTGAAATTGTCGGCGTGGTGGGCGAATCCGGTTCGGGTAAATCGGTGACCGCCATGCTCGCCATGCGTCTGCTGCCGGAAGGCAGCTACCGCATTCATCATGGTCAGGTGAAATTACTCGGCGAAAATGTCCTGACGGCATCCGAGAAACAGCTTCGCCAGTGGCGCGGCGCAAAGGTCGCGATGATTTTTCAGGAGCCCATGACCGCCCTCAACCCGACGCGGCGAATTGGCAAACAGATGGTCGAGGTGATCCGCCAGCATCAGCCGATTTCCCGGCGTGAGGCGCAGCAGAAGGCGATTACCCTTCTGGAAGAGATGCAAATCCCGGATGCGAAAGCGGTCATTGCCCGCTATCCGTTTGAGCTGTCGGGCGGGATGCGCCAGCGGGTGATGATCGCCCTTGCCTTCTCCTGCGAGCCGGAGCTGATTATCGCCGACGAACCGACCACCGCGCTGGACGTCACCGTCCAGCTGCAGGTGCTGCGCCTGCTGAAGCACAAGGCACGGGCCAGCGGCACCTCGGTGCTGTTTATCAGCCACGATATGGCCGTGGTGTCGCAGCTCTGCGACAGGATGTACGTGATGTATGCGGGCAGCGTGATCGAGAGCGGTGCCACGCAAACGCTGATCCACCAGCCTGTGCATCCCTACTCCATCGGCCTGCTGCAGTGCGCACCGGAGCACGGCCAGCCGCGTGCCCCGCTTCCCGCCATCCCCGGCACGGTCCCCAACCTCAGCCAGCTTCCGCCGGGATGCGCGTTCCGCGAGCGCTGCTTTGCCGCCGGGGCGAAATGCAGCGAAACGCCGCGCTTAGCGCCCACTGGCGCAGAAGGCCAACAGGCCGCCTGCTGGTATCCACAACGGGAGAAAGCCCATGTCTGATGTACTGCTGGAACTGGATAGCGTGCACGTCAATTTTGCAGCGCGTAAAAACTGGCTGGGGCGCGTGACGGAAAAGGTCCATGCGCTTAACGGGCTCGACCTTGAGATCCGTCGGGGAGAAACGCTCGGTATCGTCGGGGAATCGGGCTGCGGGAAAAGCACGCTGGCCCAGCTGCTGATGGGCATGCTTAAGCCCAGCACCGGCGCCTGCCAGCGGGCGCACCATGCGGGCGGCATGCAGATGGTGTTTCAGGATCCGCTCTCCTCGCTCGACCCGCGCCTGCCCGTCTGGCGCATTATCACCGAGCCGGTATGGGTGCAAAAGCGCAGCAGCGAGCGTGAACGCCGTCAGCTGGCTGAAAACCTGGCGCTGCAGGTGGGCATTCGCCCGGAATATCTCGACCGGCTTCCGCACGCCTTCTCCGGCGGGCAGCGCCAGCGCATTGCCATCGCCCGGGCGCTCTCGTCCGATCCGGATATCATCGTGCTCGATGAACCCACCAGCGCGCTGGATATCTCCGTGCAGGCGCAGATCCTCAACCTGCTGGTGACCCTGCAACAGCAGCGTAATCTGACCTACGTGTTGATCTCACATAACGTCTCGGTGGTCAGGCACATGAGCGACCGCGTGGCGGTGATGTACCTTGGGCAGATTGTGGAGCTGGGCAGCGCCGCGCAGGTGCTTGGCGAGCCGCGCCATCCTTACACCCGTCTGCTGCTCGACTCTGTTCCCCGCACCGGTGAACCGCTGGATGAGACGCTGGCCTTACGCAAAACGGAGCTTCCCGGCAACCGCCGCCTGCCCGAAGGCTGTTTTTTCCGTGACCGATGCCCGATGGCCGCGCAGGGGTGCGAACAGCCCCAGCCGTTACAGCCCTCTCGCGAGGGCCGTGACGTCCGCTGCTGGCGAAGTCTGGGTTAAATTTGCGCCATCCCGCCGTCCACGAACAGCTCGGTGGCGTTAATAAAGCTGGCCGCATCGGAGGCCAGAAACGCCACCGCTTTCCCCACCTCGCCCGGCGCGCCTAAACGGCCCAGCGGCACCTGAGCGGCCAGCGCGTCGTACAGCCCCTGACGGTGTTCTTCCGGCACCAGATCGCCGAGGCCAGGGGTTTTGATCGGGCCCGGGCTGACCACGTTGACGCGGATCCCACGGCCCTGCAAATCCAGCGCCCAGGAGCGGGCAAAGTTGCGCACGGCGGCCTTGCTGGCGCTGTAGACGCTAAAGTTTGCCGTCCCCTTAATGGAGACCGTCGAGCCGGTCAGAATAATCGAGGATCCGGCGGAGAGCAGAGGCAACGCCTTCTGCACCGTAAACAGCACCCCGCGGACGTTGGTGCCAAAAATCCGGTCAAACTGCTCTTCGGTGATCGCGCCCAGCGGCAGCATATCCCCGCCACCCGCATTGGCGAACAGAATATCGAGGCGGCCTTCTTCTTTGGCTATCCGGGCATAGACCTCGTCCAGATCCGCCAGTTTTGACACGTCCGCGCGAATGCCCACTGCCGTTGAAGCAATTTCTGCGACCGCCGCGTCAAGCTCGGCCTGACGGCGTCCGGTGATATACACCTTCGCGCCCTGCGCTGCCAGCTCCTGCGCCGTGGCAAGACCAATGCCGGTGCTGCCGCCGGTGACCAGTGCAATTTTTCCTGAAAGAGTCGTGTTCATGTCATTTACCTTTTGTTGGGTTTGCGTTGGACAAACTTTATCCCTTGCAGGATTAGTGAAAAACCAGCAAAAATGAAAATGACTATTCACATACAGAAATAATCGGGGAAACCTCATGGACCAGCTAATGGCGATGCGCGCTTTTACCCGGGTGGTGGAAACCGGCAGCTTTACCCGCGCGGCGGACTCGCTGAATATGCCGATCGCCACCCTGAGCAAGCTGGTCAAATCACTTGAGGCGCATCTGGAGATACGTCTCCTGCACCGGACGACTCGCCGTGTGGTCGCGACGCCTGAAGGGACGGAATACTATGAAAAAGCGCTCAGGGTCTTGATAGATATCGAAGACATCGACACCGCGTTTCGCATTTCCCGCGCGACGCCAAAAGGGCATCTGCGGGTTGATATAGGCGGATCCACCGCCCGCGACGTGCTTATCCCCCTGCTGCCGGATTTTATGCAGCGTTATCCGGAAATCCGCATCGACCTTGGAGTAGCCGATCGTCCGGTGGATCTCATCAGCGGTAACGTAGACTGCGTCATCCGCGGCGGCCCGCTGAACGACTCGACCCTCATCGCCCGCCATATTGGCAACGCCGAAATGGTCACCTGCGCGACGCCGGGTTACCTGAAAAATCACGGCGTTCCGGCCTATCCGCAGGAGCTATGCAACGGCCACAAGCTCATTAGCTACCTTTCGCCCGTCACCGGGCGGGCGTTTCCTTTTCGCTTCAGAGAAAACGGCGAGACGCTGGAAATCAATATTCCGCATTATCTCGGCGTAAACGAAAGTAATGCCCATCTGGCGGCTGCCGCAGCGGGATTGGGGATCGTTCAGACGTTTGAGTATTCGGCAAACGCGTATTTACGGGCGGGTACGCTGACGGCGATCCTGAGCGACTGGCGCCCTGCTGCCTATCCGTTTCATGTGGTTTACCCGCAGAACCGGCATCTGACGCACCGTCTTAAGGTGTTTATTGCGTGGCTGGCGGAGGTGTTTCCCGCCGCGCTGAAGGGATAGCCGGGCGCAAACCCGGCTGTGGCTTAGTTAAGCTTATAGTCCAGCGTAATCTCAGCTTTCAGGAGCTGCGATACCGGACAGCCTGCTTTGGCTTTCTGAATAATACCGTCGAACTGCTGGGGGGCGATGCCTGGAACGGTGACCTTGCTTTTCAGGGCAACCTTCGTAATCGCAAAGCCGCCGTCGGTTTTATCCAGAGAGACGTCCGCCGTGGTATCAATGGCGTCGGCGGTATAGCCCGCTTCCCCGAGCATCAGCGACAGCGCCATCGAGAAGCAGGCCGCATGTGCCGCGCCAATCAGCTCTTCGGGGTTGGTTCCCTTTTCGCCCTCAAAGCGGGTATTGAAACCATAAGGCTGCTGATTGAGAACGCCGCTCTCGGTGGAAACCGTTCCTTTACCGCGCTTAATGTCGCCAGACCAGTGTGCCGAACCGTGCTTATGAATAGTCATTCTTGCTCTCCTTTTGGCTTACAAAGGGTTAAGTATAGACTACGCATCTGACCCACCCTGGAACACAGACAATTCCAGGACTTTCACCTGCTGTACCAACAAAAAGGATAATGATATGGCGCTAAAAATCAGGATGGCCGTTGCCGTCACCACACTGGCGGTATCGCTTTCTTCACTGGCGAAAACGCCGGAGAATTTTATCTATACCAGCTCCGGCGAGCTCGACGCGGTGTTTCCGCTCGTTGCGCGAAGCGATATCGGCGGCGTGCAGATCGTTTACAACTGGCGCCTGCTGGAACCCGAAAAAGACAACTATGACTTCTCGAGGATAGAACAGGATCTGGCGCGCGTTAAGGCCGCCGGAAAAAAACTCTTTATTCAAATCCAGGATCGTTTCTTTGAGGCGGACGCCCGCTACGTGCCGGACTATCTGATGCACGATAAGCAATACGGTGGGGGGATTGCACCGCAGTTCGATAACTCCGGCGAAGGGAAGCCAGTCGGTTCAGGATGGGTGGCGCGTCAGTGGGATCCCGCCGTGCGTCAGCGCTACCAGGCTTTGCTGGCCGCCCTCGCGAAACGCTTTGATGGTGAGGTGTATGGCGTAAACCTGCCCGAAACCGCCATCGATCTCGACGAAAAAAATCCGCCCGCCGGGTTTACCTGCGACAGCTATTTCGCTGGAGAAATGGAAAATCTGGCCTTTGCGCGAAAGGCTTTTAAGAAATCACACGTGGTGCAATACGTGAACTTCTGGCCGTGCGAGTGGGATAATGACCACAACTACATGGGGCGTCTGTTTACGTATGCCAGCGCCAACAATGTCGGTCTGGGTGGGCCGGATATTGTTCCCAACCGCAAGGCACACATGAAGAATGCCTATCCCTTCTTCCATAAAAATAAACAGACGCTGCCGCTCATCGCCATGGCGGTTCAGGAACCGACCCTGACCTATAAAAATCCTGAGACCGGCAAGCCCTTCACCAAAGCAGAATTTGATCGGTTCGCGGAAAATTATCTCGGGGCGGATATTATTTTCTGGAGCACGTCCTCTCCCTGGCTAAAGGCAAAATAATCACCCGTCAACCCTGCTCTTAAGCCAGGAAGCGGGCCAGTTCGTCGAGGAACACGCGCAGCGCGGCAGGCTGATATTCCCGTGACTGATAAATGCCATGGATGGCAAGCGGTTTCGGCTCCAGAGCCTCGAGTACCGACACCAGCAATCCCTGATCCAGCGCGGCACGCGCCTCGCGCTCCGGCAGCATGGCAATACCGCAGTGCTTAATCGCCGCGTCCATCAACAGCGAAGAGATGCTGGCGCTCAGGTTGCCGCTGACTGCCACGCTCAGGCCTTCTCCTTCCGGCGTCAGGAAGTGCCAGGACTGCCCGGCAAAAAAGCTATAGTGCAGGCAGTTATGCCGGGCTAACTCTTCGGGGCTGAAGGGGATACCGTGTTGTGCCAGATACTCCGGCGAGGCGCAAAGCACCGAGCGGCACTCCCCCAGCCGGCGGGCAATCATGCCGGGTTCAGGGTTATCGGTAATACGTACGGCGACATCAATGCGCTCTCCCACCAGGCTGACCGGGTGGTTATTCACGTCAAGCTCGATGCGCAGCTGCGGGTAACGCGAGAGCAGACCGGGCAGCACCGGCGCAATCAGATGCATGGCGGTAAAGTGCGCGCAGGCCACCCGCAGGGTGCCGGACGGAAGATCTTTTTCCGACTGGCCTTCAATTTCCTGCGAGATCTGCGAGAGGGTCCGCGTTTTTTGCAGCACCTTTTCCCCAGCCGCGGTCAGCGTCAGCTTGCGCGTGGAGCGGTTTACCAGCCGCGTGCCCGCCCACTTCTCCATCTGTTCAAGGTACCGGCTGACCATCGGTCGGGAAATACCCAGCGCGCGGGCTGCAGCGCTCAAACTCCCCAGCTCGCATATCCGGTTGTAAACCTGAGCGGCAATAACGCGGTCCATATAAGCTCCATTTGCTCGATTTATGAAACTAAGCATGTCTTGTTTCAGGAATTCTGGCAAATGCAAATATCCGTACAATAAAGACATTCCTGAACAACCGAGACAACAGCATGAAATTCACTCACCTTGCCCTGCTTTCCACCCTTTTCACACCCGCTGTTTTTGCCGCGCCGCTGAACATTGATACCTATAACCCGCAGGAGAAAGGCATTTTCGCTGTCTCCTCCACGCTGGTTTCCGGCCCGAAAGAAGCTGTACTGTTTGACGCGCAGTTCAGCGTGAAGGATGGCGAAGCGCTGGTAGAGAAAATTCGCCGCAGCGGTAAAACCCTGAATAAGATTGTGATCACCTCCGGCGATCCGGATTTCTATTTTGGCCTGCAGCCGCTGGTCAAAGCCTTCCCAAACGCCAAAGTGGTGGCCACGCAGCACGTGGTTGACCACATCAAGGCCACCAAAGACGCCAAGCTCGCCTTCTGGGGTCCACAGATGAAAGACGGCGCACCGACCGAGCTGGTCGTCCCGCAGGTGCTCGCCTCCACCACGTTTATGGTTGACGGGGAGAAGATCGACATCGAACAGCCTGACAGCTATGCGGCCTATGTATGGATCCCGTCCGCAAAGACCATCCTCGGCGGCACTGGCGTAGCCTGGGGGATTCACGTCTGGACGGCGGACACCCAGACAGCGGAAAGCCGTAAGCAGTGGCAGGAAACGCTGGTGAACATGGCGGCGCACAAACCCGAGCGCGTGATCCCGGGTCACTATCTGGGTACCCCGCCAGCCGGGACGGGTGCGATTGATTTTACCCGTGACTATCTCCAGCGCTTTGAAAAGGCCTTATCCGTTCATAAAGATTCTGCGGGCGTCATCAGCACCCTGAAAAAACAGTATCCGAATCTGGCTGAAGAGAGCTCGCTGGAATTAAGCGCTAAGGTGAATACCGGCGAAATGAAGTGGTAATTTAAATTCTGCTCCTGCTATATTTTCGTGATAGCAGGAGCACCGTTATA
Source organism: Enterobacter sp. 241F3 (assembly GCF_034106785.1). Classification (NCBI taxonomy): domain Bacteria; kingdom Pseudomonadati; phylum Pseudomonadota; class Gammaproteobacteria; order Enterobacterales; family Enterobacteriaceae; genus Enterobacter; species Enterobacter sp. 241F3. The sequence continues at coordinate 103,196 of NZ_JAWNDD010000001.1, read as the reverse complement.
ATATCCTCTCAACAGCACTTCGATTAACCCCCACATTTCAAAAGCGCATAAAAGCATGCACTTATGTCATTTTTATTTCTAAGATGAATCTGAACCACAACCGGGAAAATATTTGCCATTCTGTTTATGAATTAAATTTTTTGCGAGCCGTACCATTAAACAGAAAACGACACGGAGGCAGCATGTTTACTTATTACCCGGCTAATACCGCAGCAGCACAACCTGAACTCGTTAACGCGATTGCGCAGGGTCTTCACGCCGAGCACGGTGCTGTGACTGAAGATGACATTTTGATGGAACTGACCAAGTGGGTGGAATCCACAGATAATGACATCCTCAGTGACATCTACCAGCAGACCATTAACTACGTCGTCAGCGGGCAAAACGCACCCTTGTAAAAACCTGCTAAGCTGGATCTGCAACCTAAGGGGTTACATTTCGTTTGCGTAAGCAAACTGGTCCTTAAAACTATCAACAGGATTGAGGAGTTAACATGAAATCGAACCGTCAGGCACGCCATATTCTGGGACTGAACTACAAGCTTTCGAATCAGCGTAAAGTGGTGATTGAAGGCGACCACGAAACGCAAGTCACGCACGCCACAGGCAGAAAACGCCACGCCGGCAAGTAAGTTCCAGACTGAGATCCAGAACACCATCGGTAATCCCGGTGGTGTTTTTGTTTATGTGTTGCGGTAATTAATATTTAGCTCCTTTATAATACCGCCGGACCGCACCCCATCGCACAGGCCAGAAAGATGACAAACAGCAGTGTCAGGGACGGATCTTCATAAAAAGAGTGAGTGACATGGACAACAAACTGAAAAAACATCGTTCCTTATACATCCCATACGCCGGACCGGTTTTACTCGAATTCCCCCTGCTCAACAAAGGCAGCGCCTTCAGTATGGAAGAGCGCAGCAGCTTTAACCTGCTGGGTTTACTGCCAGAAGTGGTTGAAACCATCGAAGAACAGGCAGAGCGCGCGTGGATCCAGTACCAGGGTTTCAAAACTGAAATCGACAAACACATTTACCTGCGCAACATTCAGGACACCAACGAAACCCTCTTCTATCGCCTGGTGCAGAACCATCTCGAAGAGATGATGCCGGTGATCTACACCCCTACGGTGGGTGCGGCCTGCGAGCGCTTCTCAGAGATCTACCGTCGCTCCCGCGGGGTATTCATCTCCTATCAGAACCGTCACAACATGGACGATATTCTGCAGAACGTGCCGAACCACAATATCAAAGTCATTGTGGTGACCGACGGCGAACGTATTCTCGGCCTCGGCGACCAGGGCATTGGCGGGATGGGGATCCCAATCGGTAAACTCTCTCTCTATACTGCCTGCGGCGGCATCAGCCCGGCGTATACCCTGCCGGTCGTGCTGGACGTCGGCACCAACAACCAGCAGTTGCTCAACGACCCGCTCTATATGGGCTGGCGCCATCCGCGTATTACCGACGACGAGTACTATCAGTTTGTCGACGACTTCATCCAGGCAGTGAAGCACCGGTGGCCGGACGTTCTGCTGCAGTTTGAAGACTTCGCGCAGAAAAACGCGATGCCGCTGCTGAACCGCTATCGCGATGAGATCTGCTCCTTTAACGACGATATCCAGGGCACCGCAGCCGTGACGGTGGGTACGCTTATCGCCGCCAGCCGCGCAGCCGGGAGCCAGCTGAGCTACCAGAAAATCGTCTTCCTGGGCGCAGGCTCTGCGGGCTGCGGTATTGCCGAGCAGATTATCGCCCAGACGCAGCGCGAAGGCTTAAGCGAAGAGCTGGCCCGCTCCCGCGTCTTTATGGTTGACCGTTTCGGCCTGCTGACCGACGGCATGCCGAACCTGCTGCCGTTCCAGACGAAGCTGGTGCAGAAACGCGAAAACCTGAAAAACTGGGATACCGACAACGAAGTCCTTTCCCTGCTGGACGTGGTGCGCAACGTGAAGCCGGATATTCTGATCGGCGTTTCCGGGCAAACCGGTCTCTTCACCGAAGAGATTATTCGCGAGATGCACAAGCACTGCGAGCGCCCTATCGTGATGCCACTTTCCAACCCGACCTCGCGCGTGGAGGCAACGCCGCAGGACATCATTGCCTGGACCGAAGGTAACGCGCTGGTTGCGACCGGCAGTCCATTCGACCCGGTGGTGTGGAAGGATAAAACCTATCCGATTGCGCAGTGCAACAACTCCTATATCTTCCCGGGCATTGGACTGGGCGTAATCGCCTCCGGTGCGTCCCGCATTACCGATGAGATGCTGATGTCGGCGAGCGAAACCCTCGCGGGCTACTCTCCGCTGGTCAACAACGGTGAAGGGCTGGTGCTGCCGGAGCTGAAGGACATTCACAAGGTGTCGCGCGCGATCGCGTTTGCGGTAGGTAAAATGGCGCAGCAGCAGGGCGTGGCGGTGAAAACCTCTGCCGACGCGCTGCAGCAGGCCATCGACGACAACTTCTGGAAGCCTGAATACCGCAGCTATCGCCGTACGTCGATTTAATCCGCTCCGCCCGGTGGCACTTCGCTTACCGGGCCTACGGGCCGGGTGTTTTCCCTCTCCCTGTGGGAGAGGGTCAGGGTGAGGGCAACAGACCGCACCATCGAATACCCACTAGCCAAACCCCTTTTCCCCCGCTACACTCCATTCATCCATTAACCCACTGAATATATAAGGAGGCCAATTATGCTGTATCGTGAAATTTTCAATGTTTCACATACATTTGGTGATCGCACCAGCTCAAGCGTTATCGGTATCGTGCTGCGATAACTTCTGCTTGAGCGAAGACACCAACCCCTGAAATCCCTTCTCTCGGGCTTACTGAGTTATCGTCAGCGATGTTTGACGAGGCATAAACATGCCTGTAACTCTTGGGTAAGCAACAATGAGCACTTTACTCACTGCACAATCTTTACGCGTTGATACGGCGTTTGGCACGCTCTTCGACTCACTCTCCTTTACGCTGAAAAAAGGCGACCGCATTGGTCTGCTGGGCGACAACGGCTGCGGCAAAAGTACGCTGCTGAAGGTGCTGGACGGCACGGATTCCCCTGCGGCCGGAACGGTAGCGTTGGCCGGGCACTGCCTTATGGCGCGCGTGGAGCAACATCTCCCGGACGCTATTTTTCCGCTGACCATGCTGGATGCCGTCCTGGCCCAGTTGCCCTCAACTGAACGGGACAGCCTGCGCTGGAAAGCCGAAACGCTGCTGGCAAGCATGGGCTTCACGCCGCAGGATATGTTGCTGCAATCCTCCACGCTGAGCGGCGGACAGCACACCCGCCTGCTGCTGGCGCGAGCGTTGATTCACGAGCCAGACCTGCTTCTGCTCGATGAACCCAGCAACCACCTTGATTTGCCGACCATGCTCTGGCTGGAATACTTTCTACAGAACTGGTCGGGTAGCTTTGTGCTGGTCTCGCATGACAGACAGCTGCTGGATGCCGTCACCAACGGTAGCTGGATCCTGCGCGATAAAACGCTGCACTACTTTGCCCTTCCCTGTACGGCAGCACGGCAGGCGCTTGACGCCAAAGATGAAAGCGACGCGCAGCGCCATAAGGCGGAGCAAAAGGAGATCGACCGCGTAACCGCAAGCGCCAAACGTCTGGCGACCTGGGGCAAGGTTTACGACAACGAAGACCTGGCCCGCAAAGCCAAACAGATGGAAAAACAGGTCGAACGGCTCAAAGAGAGCCAGACCGCGCTCACGGCGGGCAGCCCGTGGACGTTAACTCTGCGCGGCGACGCGCTGCGGGCGGACCGTCTACTGGAGATGGAAAACCTCGGCGTCCCGCCCGCGCCTGGGCTACCGCCGCTGTTTAACATCGAAACGGCGCGGCTGAAAAGCGGCGATCGCGTGGCGATTGTTGGTCGTAACGGCTGCGGCAAATCGTCACTGATGAAGCTTATCTGGCGACATTTTACGGATGAACCGGCGGAAAGCGGGCTGAAAATCCATCCGCGCGTGTCGCCTGGCTACTACGACAAGACGCTTCATCAGCTTGCAGACAACGCCACGCTTCTCGACGCGCTGGAGCCTTTCGCACCGGATCCGCAGAATCGCAAAATGGCCCTGATAAGCGCCGGGTTCCCGTGGTCCCGCCACGGGCAGAAAGTCAGCACGCTCAGCGGCGGCGAGCGTTCGCGCCTGCTGTTCGTGGGCCTGACGCTTGCCCGCTACAGCCTGCTGATGCTGGATGAGCCAACTAACCACCTTGACATGGAAGGCAAAGAGGCGCTGGCGCAAACCCTTCAGCAGTTTGAAGGCGGCGTTCTGCTGGTCAGCCATGACCGACAGTTAATTAGCCAAAGCTGCAACCGTTTCTGGCTGATTGAAGAGGAAAAGCTGAGCGAGTGGCACGATGCAGAAGCGGTCTTTGAGCGTCTGCGTGAAAGCGCGGGGCTGGTGACATCCACCGCACCTGCTATCACCGCTTCGGCGGTTCAATCCTCGCCGTATGACGATCTGCTCGAACGGCTGGTCGCACTGGAAACGCTGCTGGAAGACGATCTGGCGCGTAAGCCTAAGCATCAAAAGCCGCAGCTGCAGGCTCAATGGCGTAAAGAGATTAAGGAGATAGAAGCACAGCTGTAAGTCTGCGCCCGGCGAGTCTCTCTCGCCGGGCCAGTATTTTCCCCCTAAATTATTAGAGGAACGCCGTATTCTTATTCTGAAAATGGATTAAATAATGACATTATGTTGCCGTTGCCTTGCATTACAGCGCCAAACCACTAATCCTTGAGGAGTATTACACCTGCTATGCAGATACTCATCATGAACAAGGAGATACACATGAAGGCTGCTGTTGTCACTCAGGATCATCAGGTTAATGTCACCGAAAAAACCTTGCGCCCGCTAAAGCACGGGGAAGCTCTGCTGAAGATGGAGTGCTGTGGCGTATGCCATACCGACCTCCACGTGAAGAACGGTGATTTTGGCGATAAAACCGGGGTTATCCTGGGCCATGAAGGGATTGGTATCGTAAAAGAAGTCGGCCCAGGCGTGAAATCGCTGAAAGTCGGCGACCGCGCAAGCGTGGCCTGGTTCTTTGAAGGCTGCGGGCACTGCGAATATTGTAATACCGGCAACGAAACCCTGTGCCGTGACGTGAAAAACGCCGGTTACTCCGTTGACGGCGGCATGGCGGAAGAGTGCATCGTCACCGCGGATTATGCGGTAAAAGTGCCGGACGGTCTGGATTCGGCGGCGGCCAGCAGCATTACCTGCGCCGGTGTCACCACCTACAAAGCGGTGAAGGTATCCGAAATCAAACCAGGCCAGTGGATTGCGATTTACGGTCTGGGCGGTCTGGGCAACCTCGCGCTGCAGTACGCCAAAAACGTCTTTAACGCCAAAGTCATCGCCCTTGACGTTAACGACGAACAGCTGAAGCTGGCGGCCAGCATGGGTGCGGATCTCACCATCAACTCCCGCAGCGAAGATGCCGCTAAAATTGTGCAGGAGAAAACCGGCGGCGCGCATGCTGCAGTCGTCACTGCCGTCGCAAAAGCCGCCTTCAACTCGGCGGTAGATGCCGTACGTGCCGGTGGCCGCGTGGTCGCGGTTGGCCTGCCGCCGGAAGCGATGAGCCTGGATATTCCGCGTCTGGTGCTGGACGGTATTCAGGTGGTGGGTTCGCTGGTTGGCACCCGTCAGGATCTGCAGGAAGCGTTCCAGTTCGCCGCTGAAGGCAAGGTCGTGCCGAAAGTCACGATGCGTCCTATCGAGGACATCAACGCCATCTTTAAAGAGATGGAACAGGGCCAGATCCGTGGCCGTATGGTGATTGACCTGCGTTCATAATCACCCACCGTTCAATTACCGCTCCTGACAGGGGCGGTTTTTTTATAGCCATTTTCCGGCAATCCTTATCTTAATTCCTTTGTTCCCTTGTTTTCCCCCGCGCCCGATGATGAATCCGACGCTAACAAGAAGATAACAAAGGAATTCACCATGCAAACCCCATTTCGTCTGCCGCTGCTGACGGCGTTGATTCTGACGACCACCGCAGCGTGGGCAGCAGATGCGCCCGTCAAAGGCGGCACGCTGATTTATCTGGAGCAACAGGCGCATACCAACCTTTACCCGCCTGCCGGCGGCTTCTACCCGAACGGCGGCATTCTGAACCAGATCACCGACAAACTGACGTGGCAGAACCCGAAAACGTTACAGGTGGAGCCCTGGGTAGCCGAAAGCTGGACCACCAACGCCGATAAAACCGAATACACATTTAAGCTGCGTCCCGGCATCACCTTCTCCGACGGCACGCCGCTGGACGCCAACGCCGTAGCGAAGAACTTTGATACCTACGGCTTAGGTAACAAAGCGCAGCGTCTTCCGGTGTCAGAAGTGATCAATAACTACGATCGCAGCGAAGTGGTCGACCCGCTGACCGTGAAGTTCTACTTCAAAAAACCGTCGCCGGGATTCCTGCAGGGCACCGCCACGATTGGCTCGGGCCTGGTCTCGCTCAGCACGCTGAAGCGCAACTTTGAAGAGCTGGGTGACGCCCGGCATATCATTGGCTCCGGCCCGTTTGTGGTGAAGGACGAGAAGCTGGGTCGCGAAGTGACGCTGGAAGCGCGTAAGGACTACCAGTGGGGACCGAAAAACCTGACGCAGCAGGGGCCGGCCAATCTGGACGGCATCAAGTTTATCGTGACCCAGGAAGACAGCGTGCGCGTCGGCGCCCTGCTGGCCGGTCAGGCCGACTTTATTCGCCAGGTCCAGGCGTATGACGAAAAGCAGGCGACCGATCAGGGCTATAAAATCTACGCCGCCCCGACCCGCGGGGTGAACGACAGCATTAGCTTCCGCCCGGATAACCCGCTGGTCTCCGATATTCGCGTCCGCCAGGCGCTGCTGCATGCCACCAACGCAAAACAGGTGGTCGAGACCCTCTTCTCGGCCAACTATCCGCAGGCGAAGTCGGTGATTGCCGATTCTGCAGCCGGCTTTGTCGATCTCAGCGATAAATTGACCTTTGACCCGGCTAAAGCCAACCAGCTGCTGGACGAGGCGGGCTGGAAAGCGGGCAGCGACGGGATCCGCGCCAAAGACGGGCAACGGCTGGCGCTGACGGTGTACGAATCCCTGCCGCAGCCGCAAAACAAAGAGGTGCTGCAGCTGGTTGCCCAGCAGTGGCGCCAGGTGGGCGTGGCGCTGAGCGTGAAAGCTGGTGACGCTGGCAGCCGCACGCTGGATAACCTTGATCCGCTGAAAACCCCGTTAACCGTCTCCGAAGTGGGACGCGCCGATCCTGACGTGGTGAAAAGCATGTTCTACCCCGCTAACCGCGACGCGCTGCTGCAAAAAGGCGGTTCCAGCGACAAGGTCAAAAGCTTCCGTGACGACAAGCTGAATGCGCTGCTGGTAAATATCTCCTCAGAGGTCGATCCGCAAAAACGCCTGCAGCTGACCGGCGACGCCCAGCGCTACCTGCTGGATAACGCCTACGTCATTCCAATTTTCGAGGAGCCGCAGGTCTTTGCCGGTGCGCCTTGGCTAAAAGGCGTCAATTTTGAAGCGGTCGGCCGCCCGTCGTTCTACGGCGCGTGGATTGAGAAACACTGAGGAGCTGACGATGCGCCACGCACTTCTTCAACGCTTTGGGCACGGGCTGCTGGTACTGTGGGTCGCCTTTACCCTCTCGTTCGTGTTGCTCCAGGTGCTGCCGGGCGACGCGGTGCTGATTAAATTTCAGAACCCGGACCTGGGCTTAAGCCCGGCGCAAATTGAGGAGATGCGCGTGGCCTACGGCGCGGACAGCCCGCTGTGGCAGCAATACGGCCATACGCTGCTGGCGATGCTGCGCGGGGATTTCGGCTATTCGTTACAGGCCGGGGCGCCGGTCAGCGAGCTGATTGCCAGCAATCTGCCGGATACCCTGAGCCTCGCCCTGCCCGCCTTTTTAATCGCGGTTCTGCTGGCGTTTGCGCTGGCCTTTGCGTCGCGTCTGCCGGGTCTGCGCTGGCTGAGTAATACCCTCCAGTCTCTGCCGGTCCTGTTTATCTCCTTACCGACGTTCTGGCTGGGGATTGCCCTCATCCAGCTCTTTTCTTTCCAGCTGCGGCTGATCCCGGTCATTAACCCGACGCCGCTGCAGGGGCTGATCCTGCCGATCGTGACCGTCGCGATCCCGATCTCCGCCCCGCTGGCACAAATCCTGATGCGCAGCCTCGACCAGGTGGCGACGCAGCCGTTTGTTGCGGTAGCCCGGGCCAAAGGGCTGAGTGAAACCGCCGTGCTGTGGCGTCACGTGACCCGCAACGCCCTGCTGCCTGTCCTGAACATTGCCGGGCTGCTGCTGGGCGAGCTGATTGCCGGGGCGCTGATCACCGAAACCGTTTTTGGCCGCAGCGGGCTCGGGCAGCTGACCCAGCAGGCGGTGAATAACCAGGATATTGCCGTACTTCAGGCGGTAGTGATGATTTCCGCCCTCGGCTTTGTCCTGATCAACCTGCTGGTGGACCTGCTTATGCCGCTGCTGGATCCCCGTCTGCAAACCGTTACCGGAGGTGCATCATGAGCCTGGTCGATTACGCTGCCGCCGCGCGAAAACGCGTTCCCGGCTGGCAGGGCGTCGCGTGGCAGCCCGGACTGTGGCTGGCATGGGCGGTAATTATCATTGCGATTTTCGCCGCCGTGGCGCCCGGCCTGTTAACCCACTACAGCCCGATTGAGGGCATCGCCGGAGCGCAACGTCTTGCGCCGCAGGCGGGACACTGGCTCGGCACCGATCAGCTTGGCCGCGATGTTTACACCCGTATTGTGTACGGTGCATCCCACTCCCTGAGCGCGGCGCTCGCTGCCGTCACGATGGGGCTGGTGGTCGGCACAGGTCTGGGGGTTGTCGCCGGGGCGTTCGCCGGACGCGTCGAGTCTTTCCTTATGCGTTTTGTCGACGTGCTGTTGTCCATTCCGTCTCTGCTGCTCTCGCTGACGGTCATTATTCTGCTCGGGTTTGGCACCGTTAACGCCGCCATTGCCGTCGGCGTGGCCTCCATTGCCAGCTTCGCCCGCCTCGCGCGCGGTGAAGTGGTGCGCATCCGCCATACGGATTACGTCGAGGCGGCGTTCGGCAGCGGCGGGACGTTCCTGGCGGTGCTGTGGCGACACATCCTGCCCAACGCCTTAACCGCCGTTCTCGCCTTTGCCACGCTGCAGTTTGGTCAGGCCATTCTGGCCCTCTCCACGCTGAGCTTTCTCGGCTACGGCACCCCGCCGCCCGTGCCGGAATGGGGCTTATTGATCGCCGAAGGCCGTAACTATCTCTCTACCGCCTGGTGGCTAACCACCTTCCCCGGCGTGGTCGTCATCGCCGTCGTGCTTGCCACCAACCGTATCAGCCAGCAGTTCAGCGGAGGCCTGAAATGACCGTACTCTCGGTAGAAAACCTGACCATCAGCTACCGTACCGCGCGCCAGTGGCGCGAGGTGGTGCATAACGTCAGCTTCACCCTCAGGCGAGGGGAAATGCTGGCGTTTGTCGGCGAATCCGGATCCGGCAAAACGACCACGGCACAGGCGATCATTGGCCTGCTGGCGGATAACGCCCGTCGCGATGCGGGGAAAATCGTGCTCAACGGCGAGGAGATTAGCCGGTGGTCAGCGAAGCGTCTCGATACCCTGCGCGGGGCGCGAATCAGCCTGGTTCCGCAGGATCCGGGTAATTCACTCAACCCGGTGAAGACGATCGGTGGTCAGGTCGGGGAAATTATTCAGCTGCACCAGAAGGTGACTCGCGCCCAACGCGACGAGCTGGTGCTTGCCCTGCTGACAAAGGTCGGCCTGAGCCACCCCGAACAGCGCATGACGCAGTATCCGCACCAGCTCTCCGGCGGAATGAAACAGCGCGTGTTGATTGCCATCGCGATAGCGCTGCGTCCGGACGTCATCATTGCCGATGAGCCCACCAGCGCGCTGGACGTGACGGTGCAAAAACGCATTCTTGATCTGCTGGATATCCTGCGCCGGGAATCGGGTACTGCCGTTCTGTTTGTCACCCACGATCTGGCGCTGGCCGCTCAGCGCGCGGACAGGCTGCTGGTTTTTCGCCATGGTGAGGTTCAGGAGCACGGCGACACCGCCGACATCGTTCGCACGCCGCAGCACGCCTACACCCGCCAGCTGCTGAGCGATCTCCAGGGCCAGCGCCTGACCATCGCCCCGGTAGCCGACCTGCCGCTCGCGTCACCGGCCATTCGCGCCCGCGCCATCAGCAAACGGTTCTCGCTGGGCAAAGATCATCAGCTTCAGGCGCTGGATCGGGTGACGTTTGACGTCAGACGCGGCAGCACGCACGCGCTGGTCGGTGAATCCGGCTCCGGGAAAACCACCCTCGCCCGTATTTTGCTGGGTTTTGAACAGGCCGACAGCGGACAGGTCATTATTGATGACATTGATGCCACCGCGCTCAGCCGCGAGGCCCGTCGTCAGCTGCGCCAGAAGATCCAGTTTGTTTACCAGAACCCGTTCGCCTCTCTCGATCCGCGTCAGACGCTGTTTGACATCATCGAAGAGCCCCTGAAGAACTTTTCCCGCCTCGCGAAGGCTGAGCGAAAGGTCCGGGTGGAAATCGTGGCGCAGCGGGTTGCCCTGCCTACCGAACTCCTGACCCGCACCGCCAGGGAGCTATCAGGCGGTCAGCGCCAGCGCGTGGCCATCGCCCGGGCGCTGATTCTGGAGCCGACTATTCTGGTGCTGGACGAAGCCACCTCCGCGCTGGACGTCACCGTGCAGGCGCAGATCCTGGCACTGCTTCAGCAGCTGCAGCAGCAGCTGGGATTAACCTACCTGTTCATCACGCACGATCTCTCCACCGTTCGCCGGATCGCCCACAGCGTCACGGTGTTGCGCAGCGGTCAGGTGGTCGAACACGGTGACGTCGAAACCTTATTCACGTCGCCACAAAACGACTATACCCGCGAGCTGATTGCTGCCATTCCCCATTTTTCACCCGCTACGGAGGAGTTCGCATGACGCGAAAACGCCTGGGATTTTTCACCCGCCTGCTTGACGACGCCACGCCGAAGGAGCGCTATCGTCTGGCAACCGAACAGATCCGCCACGCCGAACGCCACGGTTTTGACAGCGCCTGGATTGCTCAGCACCACTTCCATGAAAGTGAAGGCGGTCTGCCGTCACCGCTGCTGTTTCTGGCACACGTTGCGGCGCATACCGAAACCATTCGACTCGGCACGGCCATCATTACCCTGCCGATGGAAAACCCGCTGCGCGTCGCAGAAGATGCCGCGGTGCTGGATTTACTCGCCGATGGACGTCTCGAAGTCGGTTTTGGTTCGGGCGGCACGCCGACCTCTTTCCTGCCGTTCGGACTGACGTTCGAACAGCGCGGCGCGGCCTTTGCTGACCATCTACATGTGATCCAGAGCGCCTGGCGCGGGGATTCGCTCACCCATCCGGATAACCACCTTTACCCGCCAGCGCCACAGCTGGCTGACCGGATCTGGATTGCCACCTTTTCCGTCGACGGCGCCGTTCGCGCCGCGCGGGCTGGACACGGTTTGATGCTCTCCCGCACGCAGCCGCGCCCGGCAGACCAGTTGGATTTAACGCTCGACGCGATCCAGAACCCGATTGTGGATGCCTACCTTGAGGCGCTGCCCGCGGGCATCGCACCGCGCATTCTGGCTTCCCGTACCGCGTTCGTCGCCGACAGCGATGACTATGCGCTGAAAGTTGCGACGCCGGGCCTCACGAAACAGGCCCAGCAGCATCGCGCCGCCGGGCACGCGGTTAAAGGTGACACCGTCACAGATTTTCGTCGCCAGTTCGACGCCCACATCGGTTCGCCCGAGACGGTGCTGCGTTCGCTGCAGGCCGATTCCGTTCTCCAGCGCGCCACGGACATCTCATTCCAGGTCCATTCGGTCGAGCCCACCCATCGCGACACGCTGCGCTCTATCGAACTGATCGCCGAACATATTGCCCCCCACATCCTTTGAGGAGACACCTATGTCATTAAGTCACGACATTCTCGCCGAGCTGGCGGAAATTAAACCCGGTTCCCCTCTGGCAGAGGCGCGCGCCACGCGGGACGCCGCCACGAGACACGCGCAGGGCAGCTACGAAATCTTATTTACCCAGCAGGACAGCGTTTTTGCGCTGGACGAGCGCTTCGCCGTCGCGGCAAAAGTCGCGAGGTGGCACAACGCGGAGGCGCTGGCCGCGCACTATGCGGGGTTTGGCCTGGCGGACCCGACCTCCGACCGTCTGACCCCGGCGCTGAACTTCGCGCGCCTGCTGACCTTCTCACCCGTTGAAGCTTCGCCCGCATCGTTAAAGGCGCTGACCCAGGCGGGATGGAGCAAAGAAGATATCGTGACCCTGGCGCAGCTGATCGCCTTTGTCAGCTTCCAGAGCCGACTGATTGCCGGGCTGCGGCTGCTGAACGACAGGCCAGTCGCCACAAGCGATGCCCCGGTGGCGGCAGGCGTCTGGCACACGACCGCAACCACGGCCACCGGCAAGGCGGCTCCCGTCGCCTTCACCCAGCAGGAACTGGGCTGGGAACCGTGGATCGCCGCCAAACCGCTGGCGGATTTTCGTGATGACGAGGTTGCGATCCTGGCGAAGTTTGGCCACACCGATTCCGACTATTTCCGCCTGCTGGGCCGCAACCTGCCGGTGCTTGAACAGCGCACGCTAACGGATAAAGGGATTTTTTATACGCCGGGAGGATTGCCGCGCGCCGAGCGCGAGCTGGCCGCAACGGTCGCCAGTAAAATTAACGGCTGCATCTACTGCGCATCTGTCCATGCGCGGAAAGCCAGCCAGCTGTCAAAGGATGACGCTGCGGTAGAGGCCCTGCTGGCCGTGCGTCCAGGACAATCCCTGAGCGAGGGACAATCTGCGCGCTGGCAGGCGGAGATAAATTTTGCGGCGGCGCTGTCGGTTACTCCGCCTGCCGCCACGCCGCTGCACCTTGCCGCGCTTGAAAAAGAGGGGCTGGACACCTTAGCCCAGCTTGACCTGGTGCAGTCCGCCGCGTTCTTCGCCTGGGCCAACCGCCTGATGCTGACCCTGGGCGAGCCCTGGCTTGCCTGAATTCGATCAGGCTAGCGCGCGAGCGTTAGCCTGAGCCCGTCTGGCCCGCAGGTAACCGTAGATCAACAGCGCGCTCATGGCCGAGAACGAGAGTATCGCCGCAGGCAGCGTGACGTAGCGCCAGCTAAAGCCGAGGGTAATCATCATCCCGCCAAAATATGCCCCGATCGCGCTGCCGAGATTAAACGCCATCTGCCCGCCCGCGGCACCCAGCATCTCACCACCCTTCGCATTTTGCAGAAGCAGAATTTGTAGCGGCGCAGAGAGCGCAAACAGCCCGGCACAGCAGATAAAACCCATGACCAGCGAGGCCGTTTTCAGTTCGCCACAGGCGAAAAGCAACAGCAGCGAGGCGACAATCACCATGTCGGTGGTCGCCGCAATGCGCAGCGGGCTAAAGCGTCCCGAGAGCTTGCCGCTCAGCAAATTGCCCAACACCATGCCAAGCCCCATTAGCATCATGATGGCCGTCATCACCCCTTCTGAAAAACCGGAGACGTTGACCATAAACGGCTTAACGAAGCTGAACCACGCGAACACACCGGCATTGCCAAACATGGTGGCGGCAAAAATCAGCCAGGGTTCTGGTTTTTTCAGAAAGTGGAACTGCTCGGTTAATTTAATTTCCGATGTGTCGCGGATGTTCGGCACCCAGATCAGCACCGAGAGGATCACCAGCGCATCGAACAGGGCTATCAGGAAAAAGGTATAACGCCAGCTGAACTGATGCCCCAGCCAGGTGCCGAGCGGCACACCCACCAGGTTGGCGACGGTCATTCCGGCGATCATCCCGGCCACCGCGACCGTCACCTTACCCGGCGGCGCGATTTTAGAAAGAATAATCGCCCCGACGCCGAAAATGGCGCCGTGCGGGAAACCGGAAATCAGGCGCCCGGCCGCCAGCCAGAAATATGACGTAGAAAACGTAAACAGAGCGTTCCCGACCGCGCACAGGGCAACCAGAAACAGCAGCGTAGTTTTTAACGAGAACCTGCCTGAGAATAGCGCCACAATCGGGGCGCCAATCACCACGCCGAAGGCGTAAAACGAGATCATATTCCCGGCGGAGGGAATCGAAATACCGGTGTCATGCGCCAGCTCGGTTAACACGCCCATAATGCCAAATTCGGCCATGCCCAGGCCAAATGTACCAAGCGCCAACGAAAATATTGTCTTTTTCATACCTCAACCACGGGTTAATCACTCGCAGCGGGCATTATTGAATAATCTTGTATGGTGAGCCAGTTCAAATCAGATGGCTGACAGGTTAATCCATTAATTCAGGAGTTTTCTCCAACCGCGACACGGGGCAATGGAAAACAAAAAGCCCCGGCAGGCGTCAGGGCTTTAAAGGGTTTAAGGTCTGGCTTTTACGGTGTGCTTTCTGCCGCTGCTTTAGCGCGTGTAATCGCGCCAGCATTGAAAATTGGGTGCTCGTGATTGTTCGTTACGTCACGAACGCGGTAAATTTTCCATGCATCATCTTCACGACGAAGAAATACCTCCAGGTGAATGCTTCTCCCGTTACCCGCCCCTTCAAAAACCTGGACTGCTTCACCGTTTAAAAATGGTCTGGCGTTTTCCACTCGTAACGCAGGTATCCATTCACGGGAGTAATCTTGTGTATACGTAAAATAGTCAGACTCTATTAACTCTTGTTCAGAGATTTCCTGAATAGCATTGATACGAGCAATAGTATCAGCAGAAATATATTTGTGCAGTTCATCGGCAGCATAAGGCCTGGCTTCATCGCTGCCGAATACGGAAAGATAGGATTTATAAAATGATTCAGTAGCGTCTTGTGCGCTACGTTCTAGATTGGCAGCCGAACTACATCCCACCAGCAACATAACGAATGATAAAAATATTCTTTTCATCAGTGCATCCTCAGCACATTCACTATGAGAGCACCCCAGAGCGTGTGAAGGAGATAAGAAACCGCAGCGTCTTTATTCCAACTCATTCTTAGTTCCTTTAAGTAAATAAGAATGAAATTATCACATTAACCACATATAGAGCGTGGGATTAAATGTGCTGATTTTATTGCATCTGCATAGGGAAACAGGTGCTAAGCACCTTCGTTAATACCTCTGTATCTGCTTAAAAAAGTGTCGTGACATTAATTACCTAAAAACAATACGTTTAATATCAGGTGGATTACACTTCATAGTGCGGCCTCGCTTTTTCCACGCCGGACAACCTGAGGATGACAATCATGGGAAGCAAAAAGAAAGCCCCTGTCGCTGTTGATGTCGTAACGAATGCACCGCTTAAGACCAAAGAGTATGAAAAAGAGCTCCGCCGCCTGCACGTTGAACTGGTTAAGCTCCAGCAGTGGGTCGTCGCCAAAGGGTTAAAAGTGTGTATTGTTTTTGAAGGTCGCGACGGTGCCGGCAAAGGCGGTACCATTAAAGCGATCACCGAGCGCGTCAGCCCGCGCGTGTTTCGCGTTGTTGCGCTCCCTGCCCCGACGGAAAAGGAAAAAAGCCAGCTCTACTTCCAGCGCTATGTGCCGCATCTGCCTTCGGCTGGCGAAATCGTGATCTTCGATCGCAGCTGGTATAACCGCGCGGGCGTGGAACGGGTGATGGGGTTCTGCACGGAAGAACAGGCAGAGAAATTTTTGGACGGCGCGCCGGTTATGGAAAAAGCGATGGTCGATGCCGGAATTATCCTGCTGAAGTACTGGCTGGAGGTGACGCCGAAAGAGCAGGAGCGGCGCCTGCGCGACCGTATTAACGATGGTCGTAAAATCTGGAAGCTATCACCGATGGATATTAAATCCTTTAACCTGTGGGATGAGTATACCCTTGCGCGCGACGCCATGTTTGAAGCCACCGATACCGCCTGGGCGCCGTGGTTTGTGGCACGCTCTGAAGATAAAAAACGCGTGCGCCTGAATATTATTTCGCATCTGCTTTCGCAGATACCGTATAAAGAAATTCACATCGACAAGGTGGATTTACCGAAGCGCAAAATCGGCAAAGTCAAACCCACGAAATACCCGTTCCGCTATGTGGAAGAGAGGTTCTGATTTAAAGAGTAGGCCCGCGCAAGCGCAGCGCCGCCGGGCAAAGCCGACGGCGCAGGTTTTACTTAATCCCTTCCGTACTTTCCTGTTTCGCTTCCAGCCGTTCCACATCACGATACCAGCGCGGATGGTGTTTCTGCGCCCAGCGGCGGCTAACCTTCCCTTCAATCATCCCTTTGATTGACCCTTTTACCCAGAACGCCATATACATGTGGATCAGGATGGCATGAATCAGAATGATGGCAGACGTGGCGTGGATCAGCAGCGCGTAGCGCACCACCTGAATCGGGAAATAATGCGCAAAATACGGTCGCCAGATGATTACCCCGGTCACCAGCAGCACAAAAACCATGCTCATGATGGTCCAGAACATCATCTTTTGCCCGGCATTGTATTTCCCCACCTTCGCGACTTTGTGCTCGTTGCCCTTCAGGACTTCGACGATCCCTTTCACCCACGGGATATCCTGCTTGTCCGGGATGTTGTGGTGGACGAAGCGCACGAACATAAACATCAGCACCACGAAAATCAGCACGCCGAAGAACGGGTGCAGAATGCGCCCCATCTGCGGCGTACCGAAGGTTTCGGTAAGCCACTGCAGCGTCGGGAAGAAGAACGAAATTCCCGATACCGCCACCAGGAAGAAGCAGATAACTATTGTCCAGTGACAGGCGCGATCGACAAATTTGGTGCGCACTATCATTTTCGACTTACTCATGATGTTCCTCCTCGTCCTCGTCCACCTCTTTGTTTGGCCCGATACCGATGTAGTGATAAATCAGCCCGGCGAAGGTGGCGATAAAGCCCGCCGCGGAGAGCGGCTTGAGCGCCCCTTTCCACAGGTTAATGGAGGTATCGATCGCCGGATCCTTCGGCAAGTTGTGGTACAGCTCGGGCTGGTCGCTATGGTGCAGCACATACATCACGTGCGTACCGCCCACGCCCTGCGGGTTATAAATGCCCGCATTCTCGTAGCCGCGCGCTTTCAGCTTGTCGACCCGCGCCTGCGCCACGTCCAGCATCTCTTTTTTGGTGCCGAAGTGGATAGCCCCGGTCGGACAGGTCTTCACGCAGGCAGGCTCCTGCCCGACGCTGACGCGGTCCACGCACAGGGTGCATTTGTATACCCGGTTATCCTCTTTATTGAGGCGCGGGACATTAAACGGACACCCCGCAATGCAGTACCCGCAGCCGATGCAGTTGTCCTGCTGGAAATCGACTATCCCGTTGGCGTACTGAATAATCGCGCCGGCAGACGGGCACGCCTTCAGGCAGCCCGGGTCTTCACAGTGCATGCAGCCGTCTTTGCGGATGAGCCACTCCAGCCTGCCGTTCTGGTCGGTTTCGCTAAAGCGCATCACCGTCCAGGATTTGGCGCTCAGATCCGCCGGATTGTCGTAGACCCCAACGCAGTGCCCCACCTCGTCGCGGATGTCGTTCCACTCCGAGCACGCCACCTGGCAGGCCTTACAGCCCACGCAGGAGGAGACGTCGATAAGCTTGGCGACCTCTGCCTTGTAGTCCCGCGCGCGGGGCGCGGGCGTTATCGGGTTAGTCGCGGAGCGTTTGATAACGTCTTGTGTTTCCATCGCCATTGAATCGCTCCTTACGCTTTCTCGATGTTGACCAGAAACGCCTTGTACTCCGGCGTTTGCGAGTTGGAATCCCCAACGTTTGGCGTCAGGGTATTGGCGATGTAGCCTTTCTGCGCCACGCCTTCAAAGCCCCAGTGCAGCGGGATACCGACGGTTTCCACCTGCTGGCCGTGCACGTTCAGCGACTGCAGGCGGCGGGTGACCACCGCCACCGCGCGGATAAAGCCGCGCTTGCTGCTCACCTTCACGCGATCGCCGTTGGCAATGCCTTTCGCCTTCGCCAGCGTCTCGCTTATCTCCACAAACTGTTCCGGCTGCGCGATGGCGTTAAGCCGCGCGTGCTTGGTCCAGGTATGGAAATGCTCGGTCAGGCGGTAGGTCGTTCCCACGTACGGGAATTTGTCCTTTTTGCCGAGACGCAGCGCGTCGTCTTCGTAGATACGCACCACCGGGCTGGAGACCACGTTCGGGTGCAGCGGGTTGGTCCCCAGTGGCGTTTCCATCGGCTCGTAATGCTCCGGGAACGGCCCTTCCGCCAGCTTGTTGAGCGCAAACAGGCGTCCCAGCCCTTCCGGCTGCATGATAAACGGCCCGGTGCTGCTGCCCGGCGCGGCGGTGTTGTAGTCAGGGATATCATTCCCCGTCCATTTCGCCCCGTTCCACTGGATCAGCATGCGTTTCGGATCCCACGGCTTGCCGTTAATATCCGCCGATGCACGGTTGTACAGCACGCGACGATTCAGCGGCCACGCCCATGCCCAGCCCAGGGTGTTGCCCAGACCTGACGGGTCGGCATTGTCGCGGTTGGCCATCTGGTTACCCTGCTCCGTCCAGCTGCCGGTGTAGATCCAGCAGGACGATGCCGTGGTGCCGTCATCGCGCAGCAGCGCAAAGCTGTTCAGCAGCTGGCCTTTTTTCGCCACCAGGTTGCCGCTCGGGTCATACAGATCCGCCAGCGCCACGCCGTTATTCTCTTTGGCGACTTCCTCTGACTCAGGACGATCGGGCTGCTTGTAGCTCCAGCTCATCTTCAGCAGCGGCTCCGCGCCTTTACCGCCTTCGGTGCGGTACATCTCGCGCAGGCGGTGGTAAATCCCGGCGAGGATCTCGCCGTCGTTACGCGCTTCGCCCGGCGCGTCCTGCCCTTTCCAGTGCCACTGCAGCCAGCGGCCAGAGTTGGCAATAGAGCCGTCCTCTTCCGCAAAGCAGGTGGACGGCAGGCGGAACACTTCGGTCTGAATCGACGCCGGATCGACATCGTTTGATTCCCCGTGGTTCTGCCAGAAGGTGGAGGTCTCGGTCACCAGCGGATCGATAACGACCATGTACTTCAGCTTGCTCAGGCTGCGAACGACTTTGTTCTTGTCCGGGAAGGAGGCTACCGGGTTAAAGCCCTGGCAGATATACCCCGTGACGTCGCCCTTATCCATCATGTTGAAATACTTGATGACGTCATAAGCCTGATCCCACTTCGGCAGCCACTCAAAGCCCCAGTCGTTCTCTTTCTGCGCCGCATCGCCGTAGAAGGATTTCATCAGGCTGACGTAGAACTTCGGATAGTTGCTCCAGTAGTTCACCTGATCCGGCAGCGTCGCTTTTGGCGTATTGGCCTCAAGATACGTTTGCAGATCCGTCTGCTTTTCAGACGGTAGCGTCAGGTAGCCCGGCAGGCTGGTCGAGAGCAGGCCGAGGTCGGTTAAGCCCTGAATATTGGAATGACCGCGCAGCGCGTTCACGCCGCCACCGGCCATCCCCATATTGCCGAGCAGCAGCTGGATCATCGCCATGGTGCGGATGTTCTGCGCGCCCACGGTGTGCTGCGTCCAGCCCAGCGCGTACAGGAACGTGGTAGTTCTGTCGGCGGCGCTGGTGGAGGCCAGCACTTCACACACCTTCAGGAAGTCCGCTTTCGGCGTGCCGCAGATGTTCTCCACGACGTCCGGCGTATAGCGGGAGACGTGCTGCTTCAGCAGGTTCCACACGCAGCGCGGATGTGTGAGCGTTTCATCGCGCATCGCATAGCCGTTTTCATCGAACTGATAGTTCCAGGACGTTTTATCGTACTGGCGTTTTTCGGCGTCATAGCCGCTAAACAGCCCGCCATCGAAGGCAAAATCATCCCGCACCAGCAGGTTCGCGTTGGTGTAGTGCTTAACGTATTCCACGTTGATTTTGTTGTTTTCGATCAGGTACAGCAGCACGCCGGACAGGAACGTAATGTCCGTACCGGAGCGGATCGGCGCATAGATATCGGCCACCGATGCCGTACGCGTAAAGCGCGGATCGACGACGATAAGCGTCGCATCGTTGTTGTTTTTCGCTTCCATCGCCCAGCGGAACCCCACCGGATGGGCTTCAGCGGCGTTACCGCCCATCACCACCACGACATTCGCGTTTTTGATATCAACCCAGTGGTTGGTCATCGCACCGCGACCAAATGTTGGAGCAAGACTTGCTACCGTTGGTCCGTGTCAGACGCGCGCCTGGTTGTCTACCGCCAGCATGCCGAGAGAGCGCACAAACTTTTGCGTCAGCATGCCGGTTTCATTACTGGCCGCAGAGGCACACAGCATCCCGGTGGAAAGCCAGCGGTTGACCGTTACGCCCTGCGCGTTCTTTTCAATAAAGTTGGCATCGCGGTCGGCTTTCATTAACGCTGCTATACGGGAGAAGGCCTCATCCCAGGAGATACGCTGCCATTTATCAGAACCCGGCGCGCGGTATTCCGGGTAGCGCAGGCGGTTTTCGCTGTGAACGTAGTCCAGCAGCCCCGCCCCTTTCGGGCATAACGCCCCGCGGCTCACCGGATGATCCGGATCCCCTTCAATGTGGTAAATCGCTTCTCTGGCGTTCTTCGCACCATCGCCCAGGCTATACATTAAAAGCCCACAACCCACGGAGCAGTATGTGCAGGTGTTACGGATCTCTTTCGCGCGCAGCAGCTTATAGTTGCGTGCCTGAGCCAGCGCCATTTTGGGGGCAAATCCCAGCATGGCTGCCGTTGTTCCGGCCATACCGCCCGCGCAGATTTTAAAAAATTGTCTGCGGCTGACGTCCATTGTTGTCCTCGTTATCTGAAAACATTTCGCGCCGCAAACTAACAGCAAAGCCCCTGATTTTTTTGCGTCAAATCAAGGTCATCTGCCTTCCCCCCCTTAATAGTCAACCCCGGAACATTTCATTACCCCTTTTTGATTAACGGTTTAAGAGAATAATTCACGACAGCATCAGGATGATTGCGATACATTTTCCCTCTGATTTTTATTGCGATGACGAAGTAATGGACAGAAAGAGAGCAACGCTTATTGGGCTGGCGGCGATATTGTTATGGAGCACCATGGTCGGCCTTATTCGCAGCGTGAGTGAGGGGCTTGGGCCGGTAGGCGGTGCGGCGATGATCTACACCCTCAGCGGATTACTGTGTTTGGTGACGGTAGGATTTCCTGATCTCAGGCGGTTTTCACTCCGCTATCTTATTGCCGGCAGCGTTTTATTTGTCAGCTACGAAATATGTCTGGCGCTGTCGCTGGGCTATGCCGCAACGCGCGCTCAGGCGATTGAAGTGGGTATGGTGAATTACCTTTGGCCAAGCCTGACGATCGTATTTGCGATTTTGTTCAACGGGCAAAAGTCTACCCTGTGGGTGCTCCCCGGCCTGGTCATTTCGCTGCTGGGCGTCTGCTGGGTATTGGGCGGCGAAGAAGGATTACACCTTGAGGAAATAACCCGCAATGTCGTTTCCAGCCCTCTGAGCTACGCGCTGGCGTTTGCCGGGGCCTTTATCTGGGCCGCCTATTGCACCGTCACCAGCAAATTTGCGAAAGGACAAAACGGTATTACCCTGTTTGTTTTGCTGACCGCGCTGAGCCTGTGGGTAAAATATTTTCTGAGCGATCAGCCCGAGATGGTGTTCACGCTTCCGGTGGTGGTGAAGCTCGTCATGTGCGGGATCGCGCTTGGGTTTGGTTACGCCGCATGGAATATTGGCATCCTGCACGGGAACGTCACGGTTCTGGCTGCCGTATCCTATTTTACCCCTGTGCTCTCTGCCGCGCTTGCCGCCGCGGTGCTAAGCTCCCCCCTTTCATTCTCGTTCTGGCAAGGGGCGCTAATGGTCTGCGCCGGGTCGTTGCTCTGCTGGTACGCAACAAGACAATAGCGCCTCTCCAGCGGCCGGGTTAATTTCAACCCGGCAACATAATTAACATAAATTTAAAATATGATCGCTCCTCAGAATATTTATCATAATAATAGAGCGTCTGTTTAAGTTCGGTTTATATTGAGCGCCTTCTGTAAAGTTACCTGAAGCGAGCTGACATAAACTGACAACCAAGTGAAATTAGTCAGTAATAAACATTAACGCTCTGGATAGCATTACCTGCAATAATTCAGCCCTGGCCGTTTTAATGAAATATACGAAATAGACGTTGGAAAATTAAATCAACCCATTGTTTTTAAGGAGAAACAGGCGATATCGCCCCCACCAAACCCTCGGAAATTGCGAAATTTAACACAATAGACTAAAACCATCAGAAATTATCTTAAAAGCAATAATCCCACTGACTAAATAACCATTAATCGTATAAATTCCGGCCATATTGTTTGAATAATCGCCTTTTCGCACGATCGAGATCACACTAATTGAAATTATCTCTAATATTTTGAAACTTATTATTGAAATAAGACTACGAGATTCTTAAAAATAGCATGCCATTGACGAACAGCCTCGTTTAGAAATCGTTCACAGTGGTTCAGGAAATACTGAAAAAAATTATAAGGAATATTTAAGATGAAACTTAAATTAGTTGCAGTGGCAGTCACTTCCATGCTGGCAGCAGGCGTTGTTAATGCTGCCGAAATTTACAACAAAGACGGTAACAAGCTGGATCTGTACGGTAAAGTAACAGGTCTGCACTATTTCTCTGATGACGCTGGCGCAGATGGCGATAAAACCTACATGCGTATCGGCTTCAAGGGCGAAACCCAGGTTAACGATCGGCTGTCCGGCTACGGCCAGTGGGAATACCAGATTCAGGGTAACAAAGACGAAGGCGACAACCAGTCCTGGACCCGTGTGGCGTTTGCAGGTCTGAAGTTCGCGGAAGCAGGCTCCTTTGATTACGGTCGTAACTACGGCGTAATTTACGACGTGACTTCCTGGACCGACGTTCTGCCAGAATTCGGCGGTGACACCTACGGTGCCGACAACTTCCTGCAGTCTCGTGCTAACGGCGTTGCGACCTACCGTAACCAGGACTTCTTTGGTCTGGTTGACGGCCTGAACTTTGCTCTGCAGTACCAGGGCAAAAACGGCAGCGTAAGCGGTGAAAACACCAGCGGCCGCAGCCTGCTGAACCAGAACGGTGACGGCTACGGCGCGTCCCTGACTTACGATCTGGGCGAAGGCTTCAGCGTAGGTGGTGCAATGTCCTCTTCCCGTCGTACCGCTGACCAGAATGCGGCTGGCGTATACGGTGAAGGCGACCGCGCAGAAGTATACAGTGGTGGTGTGAAATACGACGCGAACAACATTTACCTCGCGGCACAGTACTCTCAGACCTATAACGCAACCCGCTTCGGTACCTCTAACGGTAATCGCAGCGACATCTACGGCTTTGCAAACAAGGCGCAAAACTTCGAAGTTGTGGCTCAGTATCAGTTCGACTTTGGCCTGCGCCCATCCATCGCCTACCTGCAGTCTAAAGGTAAAGACATCGAAAACTTCGGCGACCAGGATCTGGTTAAATACATCGATGTTGGCACGACCTACTATTTTAACAAAAACATGTCCACCTACGTGGATTACAAAATCAACCTGCTCGACGATAACCAGTTCACTCGCCAGGCAGGCATCGGTACCGACAACATCGTTGCGCTGGGTCTGACCTACCAGTTCTAAATCTTGTCTGTACAAAAGCCAGCTGCACAAGCTGGCTTTTTTATCTCCCTCTTTTACCCGCCAGACGACTCCCCACCCGCCGCCCGACGCAGCCAGTTTTGCAGCAGCTTGCCGTCTTCAGTCATCTCTGAGTCAGTACGCACGCAGAGATAATAGTCGCGCCCGTCATCAATCGGCAGGTCAAATATCTTCACCAGTTCGCCGCTCTCAAGATAAGGCGCAATCAGCGGCTCACGCATTAACGCACACCCCAGACCAGCCTGAACGCCCGCCAGCGTCAGCAGACCGTCCTCAAACATCGGACCGCTGCGGCGCACGGGGCGCTTCACCCCCTGCTGTACAAACCACTGCGCCCATGTGGTGCGCTCCTCATCGTGCAGCAGCGGCATTTGCAGCAGTTGCTCGGGCGTGTCGATATGGCCATGAATGCGCAAAAACGCGCGGCTGCACACCGGGACCATCTGACCGGAAATCAGCTTTTCGCTTTGATAGCCCGCCCACTGCCCGTTGCCAAAACGAATCGACATATCCGACGCGTCGCTCAGATAGTTACGATGGTTGGCATACACCACGTTGATCTCTGTTTGCGGATTGGCGCGCATAAACGCAGGCAAACGTGGGATAAACCACCCCATACCAAAAAGTGGGATCAGGCTGATGGTGACCTGACGCGTTTGCGCCTGCTCCGCCAGGTGCTCCGTTGCCTGGCGCAACACGTTAAACGCCGCGCGGATAGAGCGGTAGTATTCCCGCCCGTGCTGGCTCAGCACCAGCCTGCGCCCCTGACGCTCCGTGAGCGGCATTTGCAGATACCCTTCAAGCACCCTGAGCTGATGGCTAACGGCCGACGGAGAGATGTCCAGCTCCTGCGCGGCCAGCGTGACGCTGCCCAGCCGGGCGATGGCCTCGAACGCACGTACGGCCCGAAGCGGCGGATCGTTTGCCAGTCGGCTTTCTGCATACGCCGCCAGGCTCGCCAATTGTTCTGTTTTATTCATATGTTGATTTCTTTAGGCTTTTCACCCAAAAGCAGGCATTAACTATTTTCATATAAATCATAGAGATAAAACAATATTTATTTATCATAAGAAATAATAGATGCGTATTTTACAATTTAATTCATTTATTGGATGGTAGCCGCAGAACGAGCACTTTGCGGGTACGGACGTTGGATACACTCATACAACAACTGATCAACGGTGTGATGCTGGGCAGCATCTACGCGCTGATCGCGCTGGGCTATACCATGGTGTATGGCATCTTGCGCATTATTAACTTTGCTCACGGCGATATTCTGATGGTCGGTGCGCTCACCACGCTCTCCGCCATAAACGCCCTGAATACCACCTTTCCACACATGCCGCTGCTGTTGCAGCTTGGCGTTGCCCTGGTGATTGCCATGGCCGTTTGCGCCGTGCTGGCAATGGCCGTTGAACGCTTTGCCTACCGTCGACTGCGCAACGCACCGCGCCTGGCGCCACTGATCTCGGGTATCGGCGTCTCCGTCCTGCTGCAAACCGTGGCGATGATTATCTGGACGCGCAACCCGCTGATGTTCCCGCAGATCCTGCCGATGGACCCTATCGCCGTCACGTCCGGCAGCGAAGCGCACCCGCCCGCCATCGTGACCGTTACCGGAATTGTCACCGTGGCGCTGGCGCTGGCTGTGATGACCGGGCTGTGGCTGCTGGTGGAATACACCCGTCTGGGGCGCGGCATGCGCGCCGTGGCGGAAAACCCGCGCGTGGCCACGCTGATGGGGGTTAACCCAAACGCCATTATCACCCTGACGTTTACCATTGGCGGCGTGTTCGCCGCGCTGGCAGGCGTAATGATGGCGAGCAACTACGGCAACGCCAGCTTCTCGATGGGCTTTTTGCCCGGGATCAAGGCCTTTACCGCCGCCGTGCTGGGGGGCATTGGCAACATTCGTGGCGCCATGATCGGCGGGATACTGCTCGGCATTATCGAAGCGCTGGGCGCGGGCTACCTGGGTGAACTGACCCACGGCGTATTTGGCAGCAACTATCAGGATGTCTTTGCCTTTATGGTGCTGATTCTGGTGCTGGTCTTCCGTCCGGCTGGCCTGCTGGGCGAGCGCGTGGCGCAAAGGGCGTAAGGAATACCATGACAACACTTCAACTCCAGACTCCGGCGACGACGCGCAAATTCTGGTCAGGCATGAGCCTGTTCTGCCTCGCGCTGCTGGTTGCTCCCGTGGTGGCCACGCAGCTTGGCGGCAACTACTGGGTGCGCGTTATCGACTTCGCCCTGCTCTACATCATGCTGGCTCTGGGGCTCAATATTGTGGTGGGCTATACCGGCCTGCTGGACATGGGCTTTATCGCCTTTTACGCGGTTGGCGCTTATCTCGCTGCGCTGATGGCCTCCCCACACCTGCTGGAGGTGTTTCCTGTTCTTGGCGTCTGGTTCCCGGACGGGCTGCACACGTCATATCTGCTGATTATTCCTTTGGCTGCGCTCGTCGCGGCCGTCTGCGGCATTTTACTTGGAGCGCCCACGCTGAAGCTACGCGGAGACTACCTGGCGATAGTGACCCTTGGCTTCGGCGAAATTATCCGCATCCTGATGCGCAACCTAGACCGTCCCGTGAACATCACCAACGGCGCAAAGGGCATAACCGGAGTGGATACGCTGAACCTGTTCGGCCTGAAGTTTAGCGGCGTCTACCACTGGTTTGGTTTCAAAGTACCCGCCCTGTGGCTGTGGTACTACCTGCTGATGCTGGTGATTGTGGCAATTATTTTTGTCTGCCTGCGCCTGCAGCATTCCCGTATTGGTCGCGCCTGGCACGCTATCCGCGAGGATGAAGATGTAGCCCGCGCGATGGGCATCAACGTGCGTAACTATAAGCTGCTCGCCTTTGCGATGGGGGCCTCCTTTGGCGGCGTAGCGGGTGCGCTTTTCGGCGCGTTTCAGGGATTTGTCTCCCCGGAATCCTTCACGTTACAGGAATCCATTGCCGTACTGGCGATGGTGGTGCTGGGCGGTATGGGGCACATTCCGGGGGTGATCCTCGGCGCGGTACTGCTTACCGCCCTGCCGGAACTGCTGCGCAGCCAGGCAGCGCCGGTTCAGCAGGCGCTGTTCGGTACGGTGCTGATTGACCCGGAAGTGCTGCGTCAGCTGTTTTATGGTCTGGCACTGGTGCTGGTGATGCTGGTGCGTCCGTCCGGGATCTGGCCGGTACACCACAAGGAGGCGAAAGCATGAGCCTGTTAACCGTACGCAACATGACAAAACGCTTCGGCGGCCTTACCGCCGTGGATGACGTTTCCATTACCGTGAACAAGGGCGAGATCTACGGCCTGATTGGTCCTAACGGGGCGGGAAAAACCACCTGTTTTAACCTGATCACCGGGCTTTATCCGGCGGACAGCGGCGAATTTTCCATTGCCGATAAGCCCTATTTTCCAAAGCACATTGAGAAAGTCACCGCCGCAGGAATTGCGCGCACCTTCCAGAACGTTCGCCTCTTCAACGAGATGTCGGTGCTGGAAAACGTGATGGTGGGCCGCCACGTGCGCACCCGTAACGGTCTGTGGGCCGCGCTGAGCCGCCACAAACACGCTCGCGAGGAAGAAAAGCAGACCCGCGAACTGGCCTGGCACTGGCTGGAGTACACCGGCATTGCGCAGTTCGCCCACTATCGCGCCTGCGATCTGGCCTATGGTCATCAGCGTCGCCTTGAGATCGCCCGCGCGCTGGCAACGGATCCGCTGCTGCTGGCGCTGGACGAGCCCGCCGCCGGGATGAACGCGGCGGAAAAAGTGGCGCTCGGCGAACTGCTCATCCGCATCCGCGATGACGGCAAAACCCTGCTGATGATTGAACATGACGTCAAGCTGGTGATGGGCATCAGCGACCGCCTGACGGTCCTTGATTACGGCAAAACGCTTGCCAGCGGCACGCCGGAGAGCGTGCGGCGCGACCCGGCAGTGATCGCCGCCTGGCTTGGAGGTCACGCTCATGTCTGAATTACTTAAGGTAGAACGTCTGGACGTGCATTACGGCGGCATTCAGGCCGTACGCGATGTCTCCTTTACCCTGCGCGAGGGCGAACAGGCTACGCTGATCGGTGCGAACGGCGCGGGGAAAAGCTCCACCGTACGCGCCATTACCGGGCTGGAAAGTTTTAGCGGCAGTATTGAATTCAGCGGTAAAGCGGTGCGTAAACAGAGCCCGGAGGCCCTGCTTCGCGACGGACTGGTGATGGTCCCGGAAGGCCGCGGGATCTTCTCCCGCATGACGGTACTGGAAAACCTGCAGATGGGCGCCTGGCTCAGGCGTGACACTGTCACCGTCAAGCGTGAGATGAACGAGGTGTTCGAGCGCTTCCCGCGCCTTGGCGAACGCCAGCATCAGCTTGCCGGCCTGCTGTCCGGCGGTGAGCAACAGCTGCTGGCCCTTAACCGCGCCCTGCTCAGCCGCCCGCGCCTGCTGATCCTCGACGAACCGTCGATGGGCCTTGCCCCGAAGATGGTCGAGAACATTTTTGCCGTCATCGCCGGGCTGCGCGAGCGCGGCGTCGCCCTGCTGCTCATCGAACAAAACGCCCGGCTCGCGCTGGAAGTGACCGACAGCGCGTGGGTGATGGACAGCGGCAGCATTGTTCATCATGGCGAATCGAAAGCGCTGCTTAACGACGACCAGATTGCACAGATTTATTTGGGCGAAATGCCCGTTTAACCACACCAGCCAACATCAGGGAAATACCATGAAAACAGTAAAAATCAGTGCGCTCAGCGCCGCTATTCTGCTCGGTAGTTTTGCCTCCACGTCCGCGTGGGCCGCCGACGGTGAAACCGTGCTCATCGGTCTGGCGGGGCCGCTGACCGGCCCGTCTGCCCGTATCGGTAAAGATCTGGAGAACGGCGCGCAGCTGGCAATTGACGACATTAACAAGCAGCACCCGACCATCGGCGGCAAAGCGGTGACCTTCAAGCTGCAGTCCGAAGACGATCAGTCTGACCCGCGCACCGCCGTAGCCGTCGCACAGCGTCTGGTGGACAGCGGCGTGGCGGGCGTGGTCGGTCACTGGAACACCGGCACCAGCATTCCAGCGGCCCGCGTTTATCACGATGCGGGCATCGCCCAGGTGGCACCGGTCGCGACAGGTCACGCCTATACCAAACAGGGTTTTGACACCAGCTTCCGCGTGATGGGCCACGACGATGACGGCGGCCAGCTCGCCGGCCAGTACGCGGTAAATACCCTGAAAGCCAAACGGATTGCGGTGATCGATGACCGTACCGCATTCGGTCAGGGTCTGGCAGACCAGTTTATAAAATCGCTTGAAGCGCAGGGCGTGAAAATTGTCGATCGTCAGTACGTGGATGACAAAACGGTCGATTTCAGCGCCGTGCTGACCGCCATCCGCAGTAAAAACGCCGATCTGATCTTCTTCGGCGGCGTCGACAGCCAGGCCGCACCGCTGGCCCGTCGCATCAAACAGCTGGGCATGAACGCCACGCTGATGGGCGCAGGCGGATTCGTCAGCCAGACGTTCCTGCAGCTGGCACAGAAAGAAGGCGAAGGCGTTGTGGCACTGGAGCCGGGCCTGCCCGTTGACCAGATGCCGGGTGGAAAGGCATTCGAACAGGCCTATCAGTCCCGCTACCACACTCATATCGAACTGCACGCCCCGTTCGCCTATGACGCTACCCGCGTGCTGGTTGCGGCAATGGAAAAAGCAAACTCCGTTGAGCCCTCAGACTATCTGCCAGCCCTGCGCGCCATCAGCTATTCCGGCGTCACCGGACAGATCGCATTTGATAAAGAAGGTAACCTGAAATCGCCGTCGTTCACGGTCTATAAGGTTGTCGACGGCAAATGGCAGCCGCAGACCGTGCTGGGTGGCACAAAAGCGAAGTAACGCAGCGAGGCAATGTGATGAGTGATAATAACGAGCTGGGCATTCTCGCCCGCCGCAAAATTGAAGCCGAAATTATTAAGCCAATTTATGAAATCCTGGTGCGCGAGATAGGGAAAGCCCGCGCCCAGGCGGTGATTGGCGAGGCTATTGAGCAGGCCGCAATTGACGCAGGCAAAGCGTTTGCCAGCAAAGAACCCAACGGCGCGGACGTAAAAAGCTTTATCGCCCTGCAGTATCTGTGGGAGAAAGATAATGCCCTGGAGGTCAAGGTGATCGACGCCGACGACCAGCAGTACAACTACAACGTCACCCGCTGTCGCTACGCGGAGATGTATCACGAGATGGGGCTGGGCGAGATTGGTCACCTGCTCTCCTGCGCGCGCGATGAAAAATTTATCGTTGGCTATGCGCCCGACGTAGAGCTAACCCGCACCACCACCATTATGCAGGGCGGCGCGTGCTGTGATTTCCGCTACCGCAGCACTAAGGACAAGACATGATCCGCGTCAACGCCGAAAGGCTGTGGTCAACGCTTGAGATGATGGCGCAGATCGGCGGCACGCCCGCCGGTGGCGTCACCCGTCTGGCATTGAGCGAGGAAGATCGTATTGCGCGCAACCTGCTGCGCGACTGGGCGCTGGATGCCGGTTTTACCTGTGACGTCGACAGCATGGGCAATATGTTTATCCGTCGCGCCGGGAAAAAACCGCAGCTTGCCCCAGTCATGACCGGTTCGCACGTGGATACCCAGCCGCTGGGAGGGAACTACGACGGTGTTTACGGCGTGCTGGCCGGGCTGGAGCTGCTGCGAACCCTTAACGATAATAACGTTGAGACCGAGCGTGACGTTGTGCTGGTGAACTGGACTAACGAAGAAGGCGCGCGCTTTGCGCCAGCCATGCTCTCATCAGGTGTCTGGACGGGGCAATTTAGCGAAGCCTACGCCCATGCCCGCGCGGATATCGACGGTATCACCGTAGGTGAAGCCCTGGATAACATCGGCTACTGGGGTGAAGCCCCTGCCCGCGCGTTTCCGGTTCACGCCTGCTACGAGCTGCACATCGAACAGGGCCCGATTCTGGAAGACGAAGGTCTGGATATCGGGCTCGTCCGCGCGGCCATGGGCCAGCGCTGGTTTACTCTGACGCTGGACGGATTTGCCGCCCATGCAGGAACGACGCCGATGCACAGCCGCCGCGACGCGCTGACCGCCTTCGCCGAGCTGGCGTTGAAGGTGGAAGATATCGGCTATCGGCATGCGCCGGACGGACGTGCGACGATCGGTATGGCGCAGGTTACGCCAAACTCGCGCAACGTCGTGCCGTCTCGCGTGGTATGCAGCGTGGAGTTTCGCCATCCGGTGCGAACGGCGCTGGAAGCCATGGAGGCGGCGCTGCATAAGGTGGCTGAAAGCCTGAGCCTGCGCGGCGTGGCGGCTACCGTTGAACGCATTTTTGACTACGCGCCCATCGCGTTTGATGCCGAATGCCTGGCGCGTTCGGAGAAGGCCGTGGCAGAACTGGGCTATTCGTCGAAACCGATGGTCTCCGGTGCAGGACACGACGCCTGCTATGTCAGCAAAATTGCGCCCGCCAGCATGATCTTTATCCCCTGCGTGAAAGGCGTCAGCCATAACGAAGCGGAGAGGATCCTCCCTGAGTGGTCCGAGAAAGGGGCGAACGTGCTGCTGCATAGCGTCCTGTCCGCGGCCCAGGAGAGCTAGAACGGCGCGAGCGACACTAGACGGCAACGCGTCGGCTAATTTCAACCACCCGATCGCTGGGAAGATGGTAGTGGTTGATGACGTGCGTGCAGTTGCGCTTCATGAAGGCAAATATGTGCCGTTGCCAGGCCGCCATACCGGACCCGCCTTCGCCTGCCACAATGGTTTCATGCCCGACATACCAGGTGGCGTCATCGGTGGCGAAAAGCGCGTTAATCTCGCTGACGCCCTGCAACAAACGCGGGATGTCCGGGTGTTCCATAAAGCCATACTGTGCAACGCCGTGCCAGTAGCCCGGCGCGCGCTATTCCACCCTGATACGCTGCTCTTCCCCGACGTAGGGAACGTTGAGAATATCAATGGTCAGCGACAACACGTCCTGCTGTAGCGCCCGGTTTCGCGCGACGTGCCAGCGCATTACCGGCGGGATATTGTTCTGCGTGCGGGTCAAAAAGACGGCAGATCCCGCCACTCTGGGCACCGTCTTTTGCTGAAGCTGGGCAAAGAACGCATCCACGCTGACGCCCTTCTCGCCCACCGATGCGGATACCGCCTTAACGCCGCGGTGCCAAATCAGCATCACCGTACAAATAGCTGCGGCCATCAGCAGCGGTATATAGCCGCCCTCCAGGACCTTAATCAGATTGGCAAATAAGAATGTGGCATCAATTACCAGAAAACAGAGGGCAATAACCGCGCTGCTGGCCAGGCTCCAGCGCCACACTTCCCGCATCGCCACAAACAACAGCCCCGTAGTCATCAGCATGGTTAATGACACGGCAATGCCGTACGCCGCGGCAAGCTTATCTGAGGATTTAAAGAACACCACCAGCCCGATGGTTACTACCATCAGCAGCCAGTTGATTATCCCGATATAAATTTGACCGTAGCTTTCTGCCGCCGTCTGCTTGATGCGTAATCGAGGTAGCCAGCCGAGCTGAATCGCCTGACGCGTCATGGAAAAAGCGCCGGTAATAATCGCCTGACTGGCGATGATCGTCGCCAGCGCGGCAAGAATGATGAGCGGTACCTGCAGGGCTGGCGGACAGAGCGTATAGAATAGATTTTGTTTGCTGTCGGCACCGGCCAGAATCAGCGCTGACTGACCAGCATAGTTGAGCAGCAGCGAAGGAAAGACGATGCCGTACCAGGCAAGCCAGATGGGCTTTTTACCAAAATGCCCCATGTCGGCATACAGCGCCTCGGCCCCCGTCACGCAGAGAAATACGCCGCCCAGGACCAGGAAACTGGTGTACCCGTTCGAAAACAAAAACGCGATGCCGTACGCAGGATTGAGAGCCAGCAATACCGAGGGGTGCTGAACAATCCCCCGCACGCCCAGGACCGCAATCGCCAGAAACCACAGCGCCATTACCGGGCCAAATATCTTCCCTATGCGGGCGGTACCAAAAGGCTGGATCAGGAACAGCGCCAGTAACACCGCCACCGTCAGGGGTAATATGTACGGCTGGGACTCCGGAATGACCATCTCCAGCCCTTCCAGAGCGGAAAGCACGGAGATGGCTGGGGTTATCGCGCCATCTCCGTAAATTAACGCGGCGCCGATGAGGGCAGCAAAAATGACCCAGCGACCGCCTTTGCCTTTTTCCACCAGAAGCGACATCAGGGCCATAATGCCCCCCTCACCATGATTATCAATTCGCATGGCGAAGGCGGCATACTTGATGGACGTTACCAGGATAAGCGTCCAGGTAATAAGAGAGAGCAGGCCCAGGATGACGCCTGGCGTAGGGTCATGCTCTGAGAGCGAAAGCACCGTCCGGAAGGTATAAAGCGGGCTGGTACCGATATCACCAAAAACGACGCCCAGCGCGCCCCCCGCAAGCAGGGTTAACCGGGAAAGCGGTTGGGACGCATCACTGCTGTGGCGAGAGCTCATATTTTCCAGCAAGAGTCAGATAATCCTGTAAAAAACATAGCCCATCAGCCCCGCCCGCGCCAACCGCTCGCCCTGTTTTACTGCGCTGTTTACTGCGGATTGACCTTCGCCAGGCTAAACCAGATCCCCACTGCCAGCAACAGCAGCATTCCGCCCGCGCTGCCCAGCGCCACGCTGTGGGAGGTAATAAACGCGCTTTTCGCCGCCTCAATCACTGGCTCAGCCAAAGACGGCGTCAGGTTCTGCGCCACCTTCATTGCTTCACCAATCGATGACGAGGCTTTGTCGACGAGTGAGGCGTTCAGCCCCTGCGGCAGCTCAATCGACGCCGAGAAGCTGCGGGTCAACAGCAGACCAAAAATGGCAATCCCCAACCCGGCCCCCAGCTCATAGGACATGGTTTCAATCGCCCCCGCTGCGGCGGCTTTCTCCTTCGGCGCGGCAGCCATAATTGCCGAGGTCGAAGCCAGCAGCGCGCTGGCGGCACTGAAGCCGAGCAGCACCATCAGCCCCCACGCCTGCCACTGCTGCGTGCTGAAGTCGAGCGTCGACAGGCCGATAAAACTGACGGCGCTGAGCCCCATGCCGCCGGCCGCGACGATGCGTAGCCCCAAACGCCCAACCAGCACGCCCGCGATCGGCCCGCTGAACCCGCTGGCGACCATCACCGGCAGCATAAACATGCCCGCTTCAAACGGCGTAAAGCCGTGAACAAACTGCAGCTCCTGGGCCATCAGCAGCTCAAACCCGACCAGGGCAATCATGGCGGTCATCGCCATCACCACGCCGCTCAGAATGATGCGGTGACAGAACAGGCGCATGTCGATCATCGGCACGCGGGCGCGCAGCTGAATACGCACGAAGATAAACAGCAGCACCGAGCCGGTCACCAGCGCGGAAGCTACCAGCCACGGCGACAGCGCGCCTTTTAGCGCGGTTTTGGCGCTGTAGACCAGTAGCAAAATCGCCACGATCAGCATGATGGCATGGCTGATATTCAGCGGCTGCTCCGGGCGTCCCTGCTGAGGAGGGACAAAACGCGCGGCCAGCGA
The DNA here is from genome assembly GCF_034106785.1 of Enterobacter sp. 241F3. Lineage (NCBI taxonomy): Bacteria > Pseudomonadati > Pseudomonadota > Gammaproteobacteria > Enterobacterales > Enterobacteriaceae > Enterobacter > Enterobacter sp. 241F3. Next base: position 69,026 of record NZ_JAWNDD010000001.1, on the reverse strand, counting down.
AACCACCACCAGCACAATCGGCACGTTGATTAAAAACACCGATCCCCAGTAAAAATGCTCCAGCAGCATACCGCCGATCAGCGGGCCAAACGCCGCCCCGCCGGAACCGACCGCCGCCCAGACGCCGAGCGCGATGTTGCGATCTTTCGCGTCGGTAAACAGCGTGCGGATCCCCGCCAGGGTGGCAGGAATGATCATTGCAGCACCGATCGCCAGCGAGGCGCGCGCCGCGATCAGCCATCCTGCTGAAGGGGCAAACGCTGCCGCCAGCGACGACAGGCCAAACAGCGTGCTGCCAATCATTAGCAGTCGTTTAAAACCAATCCGATCCCCCAGGGCGCCCATCGGCAGCACCATACCCGCCATCACCAGCGAGTAGATATCGATGATCCACAATAATTCGTTACCGCTGGCGCCCAGCGTCATGCTCAATGTTGGCGCCGCCACGTGCAGCACCGTCGCGTCAATCGCGACCGGGATATACACCAGCACGATAATCACTAACGCTAACCACTGACGAAACATAAATTTCCTTTTCAGTTTAAACCTGGACACATGTCCAGATTGCGATCCTACGTAAAGTTGAACGCGTGTCCAGCTTTTTGTTACACTCGTTTCGTTCCCATTGAGAGTGAGTAACGATGCGATATCTGAGCAAGGATGAACGGCGCGAAGCCATCTTACAGGCCGCCATGCGCGTGGCGCTGGCCGAAGGACTGGCGGCAATGACGGTACGCCGCGTTGCGGCTGAAGCCGGGGTTGCGACCGGACAGGTTCACCATCATTTTACCTCTGGCGGAGAGCTAAAATCGCTGGCCTTCGTACGGTTAATTCGCGAGCTGTTAGATGCGGATGTCGCGGGTAAACAGGCGGGATGGCGGGAGCAGCTTCATGCCATGCTCGGCAGCGATGACGGCAGGTTCGAGCCCTATATTCGCCTGTGGCGCGAAGCGCAGATCCTGGCCAGCCGCGATGCCGATATCAAAGGCGCCTATGTGATGACCATGGAAATGTGGCATCAGGAAACGGTGGCGCTGATCGGCGCGGGAACGGAGGCCGGGGTATTTCGTCCTGGCGATCGGGCAGAAAATATCGCCTGGCGCTTGATTGGCCTGGTATGCGGTCTTGACGGGATGTATATCTTAAACATGCCCGAAATGGATGAAACCGCGTTTAACAATCATCTGGATAAATTAATCACCCTCGAGTTATTTACTCCCCCGTCTCAGAAGTGAAGTTGTCGGGGGCCAACAGCCCCCTCTTTGCGCATTATTTCCCGGCCTGAGGATGTGTATCAAAGCCCGCCATTACCGCCGTTAGCTCCGCCAGGGAAAATCCGTGTTTTGCATCGTCAACGCCCAGTCCAAAGCGTTCCTGCATCAACTGGTAAAGCGCCTCGGCATCCGGCAAATGGATCTGCTCCTCCACATGGCCATTCTGCCAGTGGGTAAAGTTGAAGTTGGTCAGCGTCAGCTTGCCGCCGTCCGGCAGATGGCGACACATCAACAGATGATGACGGAAATGCGACTGCGGCCAGTGCGCCGACCAGAAATTCCCCATCACGTAATCGCTGAAATACTGCGTCGTCAGGTCAAACTGGTACATCGACTGCCAGTGCTCGTGGTGACGGAACTGCAGCACCCAGTCGTTGCCCTCGCTCAGCAGACGGTACAGCCCGTGCGGCGTCTCCTGTTCTTCATTAGCGAGCAGGCGAATCGGCGCCGTCAGCGTCTGGCCGCCAAACCCGACATCGGCTATCCAGCGCTCACCGTTAAGCTCAACCAGCAGCAGGCGATGCGTGCGCGGCGGCATTTGCGGCGGACTCGCTAATACCACGCGTCCCAGCACGCTGCGCACCGTAAATCCGACCTCACGCAATACGCGCTCGAACAGGCCGTTTTGCTCAAAGCAGTAGCCTCCGCGATGTGCGGTGACCAGCTTGTCAACGAGGCACCGATCGTCAAGCTGGATTTCGCGCGGCAGAACGACATCGATATTCTCAAAAGGGATCGCACAGTTGTGATGTAAATGCAGCGCGCGCAGGGTATCGATATCCACCCGTGTCGGCTGCGTCCAGCCGATGCGGGCGAAAAAGGCGGTCAGGAATGGGGACATGCATCAGTTTCCTTTGATTGTGATGTTCTGTTTATAAACTAATTTTACCCACTCACTTTGATTTACGTGCTTTTTCGCCATAATCATCGGTGTAGATGAGGAGATCCTATGAGCCACTTTCGCCCTGTTGAATTACGTCATGCCAGCCGTCTGCTGAACCACGGCCCTACTGTGCTTATCACCAGTCGGGATGAAAGCCTCGACAGACGTAACGTGATGGCCGCCGCATGGTCAATGCCCGTTGAGTTTGAACCGCCGCGCATCGCGATCGTCGTGGATAAAAGTACCTGGTCACGCGAGCTGATCGAGCGCAGCGGGAAGTTTGGCATCGTCATCCCCGGCGTGGCGGCGGCCAACTGGACATACGCGGTCGGTAGCGTCAGCGGGCGCGATGAAGACAAATTCAACTGCTACGGGATCCCGGTGGTGAACGGTCCTGAGCTTGGCCTGCCGATGATTGAAGAAAAATGTCTGGCGTGGATGGAGTGTCGGTTACTACCCGTCACCTCCGCGGCAGAAAAATACGATACGCTGTTTGGTGAAGTGGTTTCAGCGGCAGCTGATGAACGCGCGTTTGTCGCCGGACGCTGGCAGTTTGACGGGGATAAGCTGAATACCCTGCATCATCTTGGGGCCGGGACGTTTGTGGCGAGCGGGAAGATGGTGAAGGCGCTGGATTGAGAAAACCCTCCCCCTGTTGGGAGAGGGTGACCGTATTACTTCGCACGACGCGCAATAATCTCATCCGCAACATTCCGCGGGGCTTCCGCAAAATGATGGAACTCCATCGTATACGTCGCGCGTCCCTGGGACATCGAGCGCAATGTCGTGGCATAGCCAAACATCTCGGCCAGCGGCACGTCAGCGCGAATAATCTGGCTGCCGTACTGCTCCGCCATCCCCTGCACCATACCGCGACGGGAAGAGAGATCGCCCATGATGTTACCGGCGTACTCTTCCGGCGTTTCCACCTCCACATGCATGATCGGCTCAAGGATCACCGGGTCCGCCCTGCGGGCGCCCTCTTTAAAGCCGAGGATCGCCGCCATGCGGAACGCCATCTCCGAGGAGTCAACGTCATGATACGAGCCAAACGTCAGCGTCGCTTTGACGTCTACAACCGGATAGCCGGCCAGCACGCCGCTGTTCATCGCTTCCCGCAGCCCTTTCTCAACGGACGGAATATACTCGCGCGGAACCACGCCGCCCTTGGTGGCATCTTCAAATTTAAAACCACTTCCAGGCTCCAGCGGCTCCAGGCTCAGCACCACATGGCCGTACTGCCCTTTGCCGCCGGACTGACGGACAAATTTGCCTTCGATATCCTTCACCGTTTTACGCAGGGTTTCGCGGTAGGTTACCTGCGGACGACCAATGTTCGCCTCGACGCCAAACTCACGCTTCATGCGGTCGACGATGATCTCAAGATGTAGCTCACCCATCCCGGAGATAATGGTCTGGCCGGACTCTTCGTCAGTATGCAGGCGGAAAGACGGATCTTCCGCCGCCAGACGCTGCAGCGCGATCCCCATTTTCTCCTGATCGCCTTTGGTTTTCGGCTCAATCGCCAGCGAAATCACCGGATCCGGGAACTCCATGCGCTCAAGCGTAATGACGGCGTTCGGATCGGTGAGCGTGTCACCGGTGGTCACGTCTTTCAGCCCCACGCAGGCCGCGATATCCCCCGCGCGCAGTTCGTCCACCTCGTGACGATCGTTGGCATGCATCAGCACGATACGCCCGATACGCTCTTTCTTCCCTTTCACCGGGTTATACACCGCGTCGCCTTTACGCAGCACGCCCGAGTACACGCGGATAAAGGTCAGCTGACCAACGTACGGGTCGCTCATCAGCTTGAACGCCAGGGCCGAGAACGGCTCATCATCGCTCGGATGACGCTCCGCGTGCTGCCCTTTTTCATCCACGCCATCAATAGCAGGCACGTCCAGCGGCGACGGCATAAGCTCAATCACCGCATCGAGCATGCGCTGCACGCCTTTATTTTTGAACGCGCTGCCGCACAGCATCGGCTGGATTTCGCCCGAGATAGTGCGAATACGCAGCCCTTTGATGATTTCCGCTTCCGACAGGTCGCCCGTTTCCAGGTATTTGTCCATCAGTTCATCGCTGGCTTCCGCTGCCGCAGAGACCATTTTTTCACGCCACTCCTGGGCGGTGCTGACTAAATCGTCCGGCACGGGCGCATAGGTAAACACCATGCCCTGCGTCGCATCGTCCCACAGAATAGTGCGCATCTTGATGAGATCCACCACGCCGGTGAAACGATCTTCTGCGCCTACCGGGATGACAATCGGCACCGGATTGGCCTTCAGGCGTTCCTGCATCATCCGCACGACGCGGAAGAAATCGGCACCCGGACGGTCCATTTTGTTAACGAAGGCCAGACGCGGAACGTGATATTTATTGGCCTGACGCCAGACGGTTTCCGACTGCGGCTGCACGCCGCCCACGGAGTCATACACCATCACGGCGCCGTCGAGCACGCGCATGGAACGTTCCACTTCAATGGTGAAATCCACGTGCCCCGGGGTGTCGATGATGTTGATCCGGTGCGGTTCATATCCTCTGTCCATACCCGGCCAGAAGCAGCTGACGGCCGCCGAGGTGATCGTGATCCCGCGCTCTTGCTCCTGCGCCATCCAGTCTGTGGTTGCCGCGCCATCGTGTACTTCACCCAGCTTGTGGCTCATCCCGGTATAAAACAGGATGCGCTCAGTGGTAGTGGTTTTACCGGCATCGATATGCGCGGAGATACCGATGTTGCGATAACGTTCGAGAGGGATGGGTCGGGGCATGATATTTCCTTAAGTCTTATGACTTGTCTGTGACGACCAGGATGGTCGTGCATTCGTTCGTTTGCTATAATAGTCCTATTGTACGAGTATTATCGAACTATTTTTTAAGGGTTGACCTATTGTTGATATAGCTCAATCTGACGCCATACGCAGGAAAACGATGATCCCTAACCACCCTGAAACTGAACAAATACTGCTGGAAAATGTGCTGTTTGCCCTCGGCAACCCGCTCCGGCTTGCGATAATTCGCCGGCTGGCCGACGGCAGCGAACTGAGCTGTAACGCGCTGCGCCCGGAAGATGTGGTGAAGTCCACGATGACCCATCACTGGCGCGTACTGCGCGACAGCGGGGTCATCTGGCAGCGTCCGCAGGGACGCGAAAACATGATTTCATTGCGACGAGACGATCTGGATACCCGCTTTCCGGGACTGATGGCGATCCTGCTGCAGGTTAAGTAATTTGAGTCCCTTCCAGGCGATAGACCGGGACCTGCCGGGTTGTTTTGGTCAGCGTATCGAACACCTCGGCGTTGGACGTCACTATCCGCATCCCTGTTTTGCGTATCCGTTGTACATCGGCCGCGATGCGCTGAATGCCAAACCAGAAAAGCCCGTCAAGCGCGGTTACAGACAGCCCGTTGTCCAGCGCCAGCTTGAGGCGTTCTTTTGGCGCTTTCACCTGCTGGGCAATTTGTCGGTAAGACGCTTCCGTCGCGCCCGTAGCGTCACTGCGCTGGATCCGCGTCTTCAGCTGATAGGTAAACTCGTCAGGTATGCCGTCCAGATCCCTTTTAAGGCTATAGACGCAGCCAAAGCGCTTGCCGTTAAACAGAACATTTTTCTGACTGAGCTGAAGCTCTTTTCTGACAGCGTCAATCAGCTGGGGCGCGCGGGTGAGGAGCAGCCTGAACGGCAGCTCGAAGCTGGTGACATAATCCACATTAAGCAGCGCGAGACGCAGACGATCCTCCGCACCGGACTGTTGCTCACGGCACTCCTCCAGCACCTCCGCCCACTGGCGCGTCAGGCGCTCCGGTTCGGCGGCTTCGGTCAGGAGATATTTTTCAATCTGATAATCAACTCTTCCGGTCATCGTGTGGTATCCCGTCGCTGTGGCTGCGGTAATTCTATACAGCGCGGTGAGTTTTATAAAGGACTGAACCGCAGCGACACTCTGTAAATGTCGTTGCGATTCAGTATCCTGACGTTTCGGATCAGTGCGCCATAATCCAGCCCATCAGAAGCGTGGCGAAAATCACCGTCGACGCGCCGCCGATGCGGGTGGCGATCTGCGCGAACGGCATGAGCGACATCCGGTTAGACGCGGACAAAATGGCCACGTCCCCCGTTCCGCCCAGCCCGCTGTGGCAGCAGGTCACAATGGCCGCTTCCACAGGATACATATTCAGACGCGACGCAATAACGTAGCCGCTCAGCGCCATCGCAATCACAACCGAACCGCATACCACCACGTATCCCACCGAGAATACCGACACCACGCTCTCAAGCGGCACGTATAGCATCCCGAGGCCGATCATCAGCGGCCAGACCAGCGCAGCCGAAACGAATTTATAGCAGCTGTGCGCGCCCTGCTCCATTGAGGCCGGGATCACCCTGAAGTATTTACACAGAACGGCAATCAGGATCATCAGCACCGGGCCGGGAATGTGCACCAGTTTTTCAAACAGTCCGCCGACGATGAAAAACGCGCACACCATCAGTAACCCGCCGCCCATCAGATGAAAATCCGTCTGCTGCGTGCTTTGCGCCCCGGCAAACAGGCTGGCGTCGTCTTTACTCCGCGTGAGCATGCCATTTCCCGAAAGCGCAGGACGTTTCGCGCCGAGTCGCGCCAGCGAGCCCGCACAAATAATGGCGAAGATATTCCCAACGACCGCAGCGGGAGCCAGCTGCGCAACGTAGACGTCCGGCGTCTGCCCCAGTATTGCCGAATAGGCCAGGGACAGCGGCAAAATCCCCTCGCCGATCCCGCCGCCAATGATGGGCACAATGATGAAGAAGAAGGTGTGGTAAGGCGTATAACCAAACAGTGAGCCCACAATGAGGCCGCTCAGCACGGCCATCAATGTCCCCGCCACCAGCGGAACAAACATGCGCATCATGCCCTGGATCAGCAGCACCCGGTTCATCCCCAGAATACTGCCGACCACCAGGCAGGCGATGACGAAATAGAGCAGGTTCGCCTCTTTCATCAGCAGATGCACGGTATCAAGGGTATGTTTCCCGAATACGCCAAAATAGACCAGCACGGAGGGGACCATCAGGCACAGGATCGCCGGGCCGCCGATATCTTTCAGTACCGGGATTTGACGCCCCACTTTGGCAAACGCAAAACCAAGGGTCATGATGACCGCCAGTCCGCCAATCATATTTTTCGGCAGCAGCCCTGCCCAGGCGGACGTCGCCACAATGGCGGCAATCCCGACGAACAGCATCAACGGGACCGTGCCCACCTCGGTATTGTTGAGCCCAAAGGCGAAACGCGAGGTAGACAGCTCAGAAGTCGGTACAGGATTATCTTTCATATAATCACCTGAAAATTGTGTTCGGATATACAGAGAAAGGAATAAACTGGAGCTATTCCTGATACGAATAAATGTTTTTAAATATAAATAATGACTTAGATGGCCTTTTCTTAAACCAGGCTCAATATGAAATTATCACGAGCCTGCCGGGAGAAATGTGAACAATACGGCCCTTTATCTTTAAATAACTTAATTCATCATTAAGTAACTAAAGTTATTTATGATGACCAGCATCGCTTTCTTGCGCCTTATCAATATTTGACGAAAGCATTAGTTATTCAACTAATGCAATCTTTTTGAAATTAATTAAACCAGAGAGAGTGTGACCCTTGTCACTCCTGCCCTGCTTTCTAAGCGCTAGATTAGCGCTGCAATAAAACACATAAAATACCCTACAGGAAATACTATGCCTTCATTACTATTACAGTCACTGTTTCCACTCGTCTTTATTATGTTACTTGGATGGCTAAGTGGAAAGTTGGGATATTCCCGGCGTGAAGATGCAAACGTCATGGCAACCGTGGTGATTCGTTTCGCCCTTCCTTTTCATCTTTTTATTGGTGCATTGCATACCGATCCAAATAAAATTAAGAACCTGACCTTTATGGCCGTTTTGGTGGTCGGTTTAATGGGATCGTATTTGCTGACCTTATTTATTTCACGCTACGTTTTTCACCACGATATCAAAACCAGCGCCATTCAGTCTCTGGTTTGCGCCTTTCCTGATATGGCCTACTTTGGCGCACCGGTTCTGGCGGTATTGATTGGGCCGGAAGGATTTATCGGCGTGCTGATCGGCAATATTATTACCAGCGTTATCATGATCCCCCTGACTATCGTCCTGATTCGTATGGGTGATAAAAGCGGTCATGATGGCCTGGAGGCGCTGCATCCGGGCGCGATGATCGTGCAAAACCTCATCAAAGCGGCACGCAACCCTATCGTCTGGATCCCGGTCTCCGGCGTATTGCTCAGCCTGGCCGGCGTGCAAATCCCTGCTATTCTCAGCATGCCTATTGAGATGGTTGGCAAAGTTTCAGGCGGACTGTCCCTGTTTGCCCTCGGCCTGCTGTTTTACGGCGAACGTCCAAAACTGAACGTGCAGACATTTACCAATATCAGTATTAAAAACTTAATTCAGCCAGCAATGATGGCCGCCGCCGGGCTCGCCTTTGGCCTGAGCCATACCTTACTACAGCAGGTCGTAATTATTGGCGCAACACCTTCCGCGATTGCGGCGGGGATGTTTGCGTTGCGCAGCGATACCTATATTGATACCGCATCCTCTTCCATATTAATTGGCACGGCCATCGGGGTCGTGACCGAAGGCATCATGATTTATTTAATCTCTTAATCTGTTTTGTTAAAAAAATTCAGGAGTTAACCATGTCCCGGAAAGAAGTTCTGTACACCCCCTATAACGGTGCCGTATTGCTGGAAAACCCGCTACTAAATAAAGGCCTCGCATTTATTAAAGAAGAGCGTGATAATTTTAATCTGCATGGATTATTGCCGCATAACGTTGAAACCATTGAAGAGCAAACCGAGCGCGCCTGGGTGCAGTTCTGCCATTTTAAAAGCGATATTTCGCGTCATGTTTACCTGCGAAATATTCAGGACACCAATGAAACTCTCTTTTATAACCTCTTGCGTTCGCATCTGAAAGAGACGTTACCGATTATCTATACCCCGACGGTCGGTGAAGCCTGCGAGCATTTCTCCACGATTTATCGACGCGCGCGCGGCCTGTTTATTTCATGGCCTAACCGCCATCGTATTGATGAGATGCTGCAAAGCTTTTCGCGTAACGACGTTCGCGTGATAGTGGTAACGGACGGGGAACGTATTTTAGGGCTTGGCGATCAGGGTATCGGCGGGATGGGCATTCCAATTGGCAAGCTGTCGCTTTATACCGCCTGCGGAGGGATCCACCCGGCCTCTACCCTTCCGATTATGCTGGATGTCGGCACCAATAATCAGCAACACCTCGACGACCCGATGTACATGGGCTGGCGCCACCCGCGCATCAGCGACGACCAGTACGCTGAGTTTATGGATATGTTTGTCAGCACCGTTAAAGCGCGCTGGCCCAACGTTCTCCTGCAGTTTGAAGACTTTGCGCAGAAAAACGCCACGCGACTTCTCCAGCGCTACCGCAACCAGCTGTGCTGTTTCAATGATGACATCCAGGGCACGGCAGCCGTCACCGCCGGTACGCTGATGGCTGCGGCCCATGCCGCGGGTACGCGCATTCGCGATCAGCGCGTGGTCTTTTTGGGCAGCGGCTCTGCCGGGTGCGGGATCGCTGAAAAAATTGTGGCGCTGATGGTGGACGACGGCCTGGCCGAGTCCGAAGCCCGCAGCCGGATCTTTATGGTCGATCGCTTCGGCCTGCTGACCGACGACATGACAAACCTGCTCGATTTCCAGAAAAACCTGCTTACCGCGCGCGATGCCGTTTGCAGCTGGCAGGTGGACGCGAAGAATATTTCCCTTCTGGACGTGGTGAAGAACGCGCATCCCACGGTGATGATCGGCGTTTCAGGCCAGCCTGGGCTGTTCAGCGAAGAGATCGTCAAAGAGATGCATCGCCATTGTCCGCGCCCCATCATCATGCCGCTCTCGAACCCGACCTCGCGGGCGGAAGCCCAGCCGCAGGATCTTATCGCCTGGACACAGGGTGCCGCGCTGGTGGCCACCGGCAGCCCGTTCGCTCCGGTATTCTGGGAGAATACGCACTACGAGATCGCCCAGTGTAACAACGCCTATATTTTCCCTGGTCTGGGGCTTGGCGTGCTGGCCTGCAACGCGTGCCGGGTGACAGAAGAGATGCTGATGGCAGCAAGCCGCAGCCTGGCCGCACAGTCTCCACTGGTGACCACGGAAAGAGGCGGACTGCTGCCGCCGGTAGATCAGATTGAAACGGTTTCACGCCAGATTGCCGTCGCCGTCGCCCGGGCCGCCATTGAACAAGGCGTGGCGCCGTCTTTAGATGATGAAACCCTGATGGCGCGCATTGAGAAGACCTGGTGGCAGGCAGACTATGCGCCGTACCGCCGTTCTGCGCTGTAGCGCTGGTCATGCCCTCACCGCAGGGTGAGGGCATCGCTGAGGGTTTAGTGCTGTACGCCTGAGCGGTCAGAAAATTCGCTGGCGGAGAGAATATCACCCCGTGTAGCCGCCAGTTTCTGGCGAGCATAACGGTCAGGTACACCTTCAGGTCGCGTTTTGAAGCGACGGTGCAGCCACATATATTGTTCAGGCGCCATGCGTACGGCCTGCTCAATTGCCTTGTTCATCTGCGTCGCCACGGCTTCTTTATCGCCGCCCTGCAACGCCTCACTGATATCTTCCAGAATAATCAGCTCGTAGCCGGTGCCATTCGCCCTGCGCCGCGGCACAAAGGGTATGACGGCAGGGTTAGCGCTTTTGACCAGCATATAGCTGCCCGCCGTCGTCGCGGCATCCGGCACCGCGAAGAACGGCACAAACACGCTGTTGGTTTTGCCATAGTCGTGGTCCGGGGCGTACCACAAAATTTCATTCTGCTTCAGCGAACGGATCATGCCCTTTAAATCATGGCGATCGAGCATGGTTTTGTTGGAGCGCAGGCGCCCGCGCGTCTGAAGCCAGTCCAGCAGGGCATTATTATTAGGACGATAAACCCCGATACCGGGGTTAAGCATGCCAAATATCCGCGCGCCCAGCTCAAGCGTCAGAAAATGCATTCCCACCAGCACCACGCCCTTTCCTTGCGCTCTGGCTTTCTCCATGTGCTCATAACCCGTTACGGTAAAGCATTTCCGCACTCGCCATGCAGGCCAGAACCACGCCATCCCGGTTTCGATTACCCCCATTCCTACCGATTCAAAATTACGCTGCAGCAATGACTCTCTCTCCGCCTTTTTCATCTCCGGGAAACAGAGCTCCAGGTTGCGGCGTGCAATCTCGACGCGGCGCGGAAGCAGGCGCATCGCCAGTCGACCCAGGCCATGACCGATTCTGAACAGAAGCGGATAAGGGAGCAGCATGATGAGCCACAGAGCCGCAATGCCGGCCCAGCTTAGCCAGTAACGGGGATGAAGAAAGGCGAATGAAAAACGGGGTAATTTTGTCATCAGAAAATTATCCTTTAACGTGTCTGTCCTTAATTGATTCTGTTGAAGATCTTTCCTAAGGATGAATAATATGCCAGTCAGAAACGTTAATTGTAGCGGATAAGACAAAACGCATTTTTATCGATTTTTGCGAAAAAGCAGGAAGAGGAGACGGGAAAAACCGGGGAGAGAGCTCCCCCCGGCAGTTGCGCTTACATCGAATAGCCTGGCTTTTTGATTAGTTCGTCCAGCTTTGGTCCTATTTCGGTATCCCAGACCTGCGCCTTCCAGTCCTCCTGGTTCACCTGATTCAACGCAACGGACACGGAACTGTCTTTGCTGTTGAAATGGCGAATGATGACCTCAGCAATATCCTCGGCCAGTGCGGTTTTTTGTTCGTCGTTCAAATCACGGGGAAAACATTTGATATCTACGTGTGGCATGTGCAGGCTTCCGGTTGTGAATGTGGGTTCCACGTTATCAGATAATATTATTTGCCTTTAACACCTTGTGCAGTTCCGGCAGCTGACATACGGTGTCCGCAATCGCCGTGAATTTAGGGGTGTTCTCGGCAAACCATGCGTGACGAGGCCCCCAGGTGCGCGCCACCGCAATATACACATCGAGCAGCGTCAGCCGTTCCCCCAGCGCAAACGGGGTAGCCTTAAGCTGGCTTTCGAACCACAAATAGAGGGACTTCCGGTATTCGATGCAGTTTTTCTGCAGCTGTTCGGGCGCATCCGGCACCCAGCGTTCGGGATAGTCTGCATAGGTAAACGTGGGATAGACGTTGGCTACGAACCAGATGAGCAAACGCTGAAACTGCTGACGTTCAGCCTGCCCCACGGGCGGGGCGAGATCGGGACACCGGTCGAGCACCATCAGGGCAATCGCCGCCGTTTCGGTCATGATGGCACCATTTTCCAGCTCCAGCGTCGGCACCTGGCACAGCGGATTGAGCTTGTGCAGCAATTCACGCTGCGGACCGGGCTGGTCAAACCCGTCCACGTTGATAAATTGATAAGGGATATTAGCCAGGGTCAGCATCACCTCACTGATTGCCGAGCCCCAGCCGGGTACGCCATAAAGTTTAATCATGTTGCCCCCTCAGGAGTGAAAATCCTAAGTGTAGAGCACCATTAGTAGGTTATCCCAGGCGGATTGACCTCCGATTGCGTCACCGCTTCGCCCTGCTCGCCCCAGCGCGCCAGCACCTTCTGGTACTCTCCGCGCTCAATCGCACCGTTCAGCGCGGCCTGCAGGGCATAAACCAGTTGATTGCCTTTTTTGGTCGTGGTGGCGACATAAGCTTTCTTCGGCCCTAAACCGACCACGCGGGTTTTGCCGGTGAGCGCCGCTTTGTAAGCTGAAACCGACTGAGGGCCAAAGAACACATCCGCCCTGCCGGACTGGATATAGAGATTGCCCGAGGCATCGTCGTGGAGATAGACCGGCAGCGCTGGCGCCCGCCCCGCCTTTTTGTTCTCTTCGTTCCAGCCCAGCAGGATGCGCTCCTGATTGGTGCCAGAGCCAACAATCACCCTTTTTCCGGCCAGATCTGCCGCGCTTTTGATTGACTTAATCTCGCTGGTCGATTTCACCGAAAACGCCAGCGAATCGACGCGGTAGGTCGCAAAATCAAACTTCTCTTTACGCTGTTCGGTCACAGCAATGTTCACCAGCGCCACGTCGTAGCGCCCGGAAGCGATCCCCAGCGGCCAGTCTTCCCACGCCGTCGGCACCAGCTTTAGCTTCAGCCCCAGGCTGCCCGCCAGCAGGCGAGCAATATCCGGGTCGCTGCCAATCCGCGTGCGGTTATCGCTGGCCAGCAGCGCCAGCGGCGGGGAGTTCAGCATCGAGACGGCGACCGTCAGCGTACCCGGCTCAACGAATTTATAACCGGCGGGGATCTTCGCCACGGCCTGCCGATCCACCGTCACCGGCAGCGGCTGTTCGTTGGCTTTCAGATCGATGCTGGCGTGGCTCGCCGTCGTAAAAAGTAGCCCCGCCAGAAGTCCGTATTTCATCTGCGCTCCTTACAGCACTTTTGACAAGAACTGGCGCGTTCGCGCGTGTGACGGACGGTTTAACACCTCGTCACTGCTGCCCTGCTCGACAATTTTTCCGTCGACCATAAACACCACCTGATCCGCCACTTCCCGGGCAAAGCCGATCTCGTGAGTGACCACCACCAGCGTAGTGCCGGAGCGGGCCAGTTTTTTGATAACATCCAGCACTTCCCCCACCAGCTCCGGATCCAGCGCCGAGGTGGGTTCATCAAACAGCATCACGCGTGGACGTAACGCCAGCGCGCGGGCAATGGCAATACGCTGCTGTTGCCCGCCGGAAAGATGCCGGGACCAGGCATCGGCTTTATCCCGCAGTCCGACCACATCCAGCAGGCTGTACGCTCTTTCCACCGCCTCTTTTTTGCTGAGCTTTTTATGCGCGATGGGCGCCTCAATCAGGTTTTCCAGCACCGTGAGGTGCGGAAAGAGGTTGAAGTTCTGAAAAACGTAGCCCACGTTGACGCGCTGCTTGAGGATCTCTTTCTCCTTCAGCTCGTAGAGCTTGTCGCCCTGACGACGGTAGCCAATGTAGTCACCGTCAATCTGAATAAAGCCTTCGTCGACGCGCTCCAGGTGGTTAATGGTGCGCAGCAGCGTCGATTTGCCCGACCCGGACGGCCCGAGAATGACCGTCACGGAACCGGGCGGGATCTCAAGCGAAACGTTGTCGAGCGCCTTATGGCGTCCAAAATACTTGCTGACGCCGGTAATCAAGATATGTCCTTCAGGAGAGGCTTGCATGGATAGGCTCCTGTGCTGTCGTGGTGGTGACGGAACGGGTACGACGAGCGGCACGGTTCTGATTAACCGCAGAGCGACGTTCGCTGCGGGCAAGCGCGCGTTCAACACCGTACTGGATAGCGGACAGGACGGTGGTGATCGCCAGGTACCACGCGGCACCGACCATCAGCAGCGGGATCACCTCCTGCGTGCGGTTGTAGATCATCTGGATGGTATAAAACAGCTCCGGCATCGCCAGGACGTACACCATCGCCGTGCCCTTGGCGAGGCTGATGATTTCATTGAAGCCCGACGGCAGAATAGTGCGCAGCGCCTGAGGCAAAATAATGCGGACCGTGCGGCGCCAGGCCGGCAGGCCGAGCGCGGCGGCGGCTTCATACTGCCCGTGATCGACCCCGAGGAATCCGCCGCGAATGATCTCGGCGGTATAGGCGCTCTGCACCAGGGTTAACCCCACCACTGCGGTAGAGAACTGCCCCAGCACGTTGATGGTTTCAAAGCTGCCCCAGGTGATGCCGGTAAACGGCACGCCGAGCGAGAGCGTATCGTAGAGATAGGAAAAGTTGTACAGGATAATCAGTACGACGATCAGCGGCAGCGAGCGAAACAGCCAGATGTAGGCCCACGCCAGGCTGCTCAGCAGCCAGGAAGAAGAGAGTCTCGCCAGGGCCAGCATGCCGCCAAACACCACGCTCAACGCGGTACCGATCAGCGTCAGCAGCAGGGTCTGCCCGACGCCTTCGAGGATCACTGGGTCGAAGAACCAGCGGGCGAACACCGCCCACTCCCAGCGCGGGTTAAAGGCGACTGACTGAATCACGACCGCCAGGACAAACAGCGCCACCGCGGCGCCGACGGCCCGCAGCGGATAACGCGCCGGGATCACCTTAATGGTTTCAACGTTGCTCATCGTCGTTCCTCATGCGGTTTTACTGAACGCTTCGCGTACCAGCGTTTTAGTGAATCGCAGCCGACCGTCAAACGGCGGCTGGCTGTACTCTTCCGGATCGCGGTTCAGATCGAACTGCGCCTGATAGCCCTGGCTGAGATAGAGCCTGACCGCTTCCGGCTGGCGAAAGCCGGTTGTCAGGTAGATCTGACTGTACCCTGCCAGCACCGCCCTGCGCTCAAGCTCCTGCACCACGCGCCCGGCAAGCCCCTGCTGACGCAGGGTTTTGTCCGTCCAGATGCGTTTGATTTCTGCGGTGCGTTCGTCGAACGGTTTGTACGCGCCGGTGGCAATAATCTTCCCGTCGCGCTCCAGGACGATAAACAGCCCCTGCGGCGCTAAATACCACTCGGTGAGCTCCACTTCCGCGTCTTTAGAGAAGTAGTCCCCGTAGCGGGCCGCATATTCCCCGAACAGCCCCTCGATAATGGGCTGAAGCTCGGCATCTTCCGGTGAAACATCACGAAATCGTTCGCTCATCACGCCTCCTTAATCGCCCAGGCCTGCCGGGTTCACTTCTGACTGAGGAATGCGCTCAACCCCTTCACCCCAGCGGTTCAGCACTTTGTCGTAATCGCCGTTTTTGATGACGCCGTTCAGCGCGGTTTGCACCGGCTCAACCAGCCCGCTGCCTTTCTTCAGCGTGACCGCGATGTGCGCAGCCTTCGGCCAGCCGCCGTCGACGCTGCCCACAAGTTTGGTTTTCCCGTTCAGCGCCGCTTTCCATGCGCCAATCACGTTCGGACCAAAGTAGGCATCCGCGCGCCCGGACTGCAGCGCCAGGGTTTGGGCCGCATCGTCTTTGGTGTAGATCGGGGTAAAGGGCTTCAATCCTTTCTTCAGATTTTCAGCATTCCATGCCAGCAGGATGGCCTCCTGATTGGTGCCGGAGCCGACGATAATCCGCAGCCCGGCGATGTCTTCCGCCTTCTGCAGCGACGTAATCGGGCTGGTGGACTTCACGTAAAAGCCGAGGGAGTCCTTCCGGTAGGTGGCAAAATCAAACTTCTCTTTACGCTCTTTCGTGACGGTGATGTTGCTGATTGCGGCATCGTATTTCCCGGACGCCACGCCCAGGGGCCAGTCTTCCCAGGAGGTTGGCACAACGTTCAGCTCGAGTCCCAGGCTGTCGGCGACCAGACGGGCGACGTCAACCTCGCTTCCCAGCAGCGTTTTGTTGTCGTCGGAGAAAACCGTCAGCGGCGGTTGATTGAGGCCCGCCACCGCCACGGTAAATTTCCCCGGCACGGCAAAGCGATAGTCTTTCGGCAGCTGTGCCACCGCATCATTGTTTTTGGCGGTATTAATCGGCGTTTTATTGGCCTCAATGCTCACGCCGGTGCCGTTAATATTGACGTTCTCTGCCCAGACGGCAGGGGTAAAGGCCAGCGCGAGCGCCAGAATAAGCGATGATTTCTGCATAGCGGGGTTCTCTTTATTGTTGTGTGTACTGGTTTTTCGGTTGGTCTAAGCCAAGGCTTTCGCGCAGCGTGGTGCCCGGGTAGTCGGTACGGAACAGGCCGCGGGCCTGCAGAACAGGTACTACCTGGTCAACAAAGCGCGGGAAGGTGTCCGGCGTGCCGCCCTGAATGATGAAGCCGTCAGCGGCATAGCCTTCGAACCAGGCCTGCAGACCATCGGCTACCTCTTCCGGCGTACCGGAAAAGCGCGGACGCGGCGAAGCGGCTTCAAGGGCCACCTGACGCAGGGTTAAGTTGCGCTCTCGGGCATTACGCTTAATTTCATCGGTGGTGCTGCGGAAGCTGTTTTTGCCTAAGTCGCCGATATCCGGGAACGGCTCGTCGAGCGGATACTGACTGAAATCGTGATGTTCAAAATAGCGTCCGAGGTAATTGAGGGCGTCGTTAATCGACACCAGCGCCGCCGTAGTCTGGTACTGATTTTCCACGTCATCGGCGTCTTTACCCACAATCACGCTGACGCCCTGGAAAATATGGAGATCCGAGGCGCGGCGACCGTTTGTTTCCAGCTGCTGTTTTACGTCCTGATAAAAGGCTTTTGCCTCGTCGAAGGTCTCGTGGTGGGTGAAAATGGCGTCGGCATGTTTCGCCGCCAGTTTTTTCCCGTCGTCCGACGCCCCGGCCTGAAAGACAATCGGGCGACCCTGCGGCGTGCGGCCAATATTCAGCGGACCGGCGACCTGGAAGAAGTCACCGTGGTGATCGAGCGTATGCAGTTTGGCCGGGTCAAAAAATTGACCGCTCTCTTTGTTGCGGATAAACGCGTCGCCTTCCCAGGAATCCCACAGCCCTTTCACCACGTCGAGATACTCATCGGCAATGCGATAGCGCAGCGCGTGTTCGGGGTGTTTTTCGCGGGAAAAGTTCTTCGCCGACCCTTCCAGCGGCGAGGTCACCACGTTCCAGCCCGCACGGCCGTTACTGAGGTGATCGAGGCTGGCAAACTGGCGCGCCGTGGTGAAGGGCTCGCTGTAGGAGGTGGATAAGGTTCCCACCAGTCCCAGGCGCGAGGTGATGCTGGCCAGTGCGGAAAGCACGGTTAACGGTTCAAAACGATTCAGAAAATGAGGGATCGATTTCTCGTTAATATAGAGACCGTCGGCCACAAAGAGAAAATCGAGCTTACCTTCCTCGGCCTTTAACGCCGTCGCTTTCACGAAGTCGAAATTAATACTGGCGTTGGCGATCGCCGCAGGATGGCGCCACGCGGACATATTTCCGGATGCACCATGCAGAATGGTGCCCAGCCGCAGTTGTCGGGTTGCAGACATATTTACCTCTCCTGAATTAAACGTGTTGCAGGGCTTTTTCCGCAAGCTGTGCAAAATAGCGGGCAGCGGGCTCAATCAGCGCTTCATCCGGGTTGAAGGCCGGATGATGTAAACCATACGGGCTGTTGCTGCCAATGCTGACAAACGCGCCGGGAACTGACTGCAAATAGACCGCAAAATCTTCCCCGCCCATATGCAGTTCCGCGTGCCGGGTTTCATATCCGGCGTCACGCGCGACCGAGGTGGCAAAATCGGCCCAGCGCTCATCGTTCACCAGCGCGGTGGGCCCGGCATACCAGGTGATATCAATCTGCGCGCTGAAGGCGCTGGCAAACCCGGCGGCGATTTCACCCACGCGGGCTTTCACATTCTGCTGCACTTCCGTGCGATGGGTGCGCAGCGTGCCTTCCAGCTCGACGCTTTCCGGCAGCACGTTCCAGGTGTTGCCGCCCGCGATGCGGGTCACGCTCAGCACCACCGAATCCAGCGTGTTGACGTTGCGGCTGGCGACGCTTTGCAGCGCCGTCACCAGCTGGCTTGCCAGCACAATGGCGTCATTGCCTTCGTGAGGACGCGCGGCGTGCGCGCCTTTACCGGTAATGCGGATCACAAAGCGGTCGACGTTGGCATAGAACGGCCCGCCGCGGGTGGCGAACTCACCGACCGGCAGGCCGGGCTCGTTGTGCATACCGAAAATCGCGCTGACATCGCGCAGGGCACCGGCGCGCACCATGCTCTTCGCACCGCCAAAATTCTCTTCGGCAGGCTGAAACAGGATCCGCACCCGGCCGTTTAGCGAGGCTTCTCGCTCTTTCAGCTTTAACGCGGCGCCGAGGATCACGCTGGTGTGGATATCGTGTCCGCAGGCGTGCATTACGCCTGCACGCTGCGAGCTGAACGGCACGCCGCTGCGCTCTTCAATCGGCAGGGCATCAATATCCGCCCGTAGCGCAATCAGTTTGCTGCCCGAGCCGATTTCCGCCACCAGCCCGGTCGACAGGTCGTATGGCTGCGGGGTAATCCCGGCATTCGTCAGCCACTGGCGCAGGCGCGTTGTGGTCTCCACTTCCTGGCCGGACAGCTCCGGGTTCTGGTGCAGTTCGCGACGCCAGGCAATCAGCTGTTCGCCAAAGCTCATACGGTGACCTCCTTGTTAAGACGCGCCTCGGCAAGCAGGCGCAGCGACGCGACGCGCGTAGCCCCCTCCGCTACCGGCGTATCGATGATAAATTCGTCAATGCCCCACTGCTGATGCAGCGCGTTGAGCTGTTCCACTACCGACTCAGCGGTGCCCGCCAGCAGCGACTGCGCGCGACGTGCGATGCGCACCGGCTCGCTGCCCGCCTGCCGCGCAAACGCGTAGGCCTGCTCTTCGCTGGCCACGGTGACACGCTGTCCGTTTGCAAGCTCAACGCCCCACACTTCGACCTTCTGCGCCAGCGCGTCTGCTTCGGCCTGCGTCGGCGCGACGATCGCCTGTACCGCCACTATCACGTCCCGCGCGCTGTTCTTACGCCAGGTCGAAACCACCTCACGCAGCAGGTCCGGATCGCCGTTCAGGTGCGCGGCAAACACAAAGTTCCAGTCGAGCCCGGCGGCCAGCAGCGCGCTATCGATACTCGCGCCCAGCAGGAAACCCTCAGCAGGCGACGGCGGCAGCGGCGTGGCGCGGACCGCCTCTTCATTTGACTGATGCTCAGGACGGATCCAGCGATCGAGCTGGGCCAGCTGTTCTGCAAAGCTGCCCTTTTCCTGTTGATTCAGGCCCTGCTGCAGCGCGCGGGTTGAGAGCGGTAATCCGCCGGGGGCTTTCCCGACGCCGAGATCCACACGGCCAGGCGCCAGCGCGGCCAGCACGTTGAAATTCTCAGCGACTTTATAAGGGCTGTAGTGCTGGAGCATCACGCCGCCAGAGCCAACGCGAATGCGCGTGGTTTGCCCGAGGATCCAGGCAATCAGCAGCTCCGGCGAAGGGCTGGCAAGCTGTGGGGTGTTGTGGTGTTCGGCAATCCAGAAGCGGTGATAGCCCAGATTTTCTGCCTGCTGCGCCAGCGCCAGGGTACGCGCCAGCGCATCGGCAGCCGTTTCGTTTTCAGCGATGGGGCTTTTATCCAGAATGCTGATTCGCCATGACATGTTGCGTTCTCGTTTGACTTAACATGTCGACATTATTAAAGGCGCATTTCACCACTGAGAAACAATTAATTTACATTTAGTTTGCCGGAAATCAGATATATAAAACCATGCTAAGAATAAGACTTTAAGGAGGCGATCAGCGTTTCCACCTGCTCCCGACGGGTAATGCGGACGAAGCGAATATGGCTGTATTGCGGGTTTTGCAGATCGGCTTCATAGCGCGTGCGGTTATTACGCCAGGTTTTGATCGTCCAGATGATAATGGATTCTTTGCTGAAGAACGCGCGCCGGAAACTCTCTTTATTTCCCGTTCCGGGCCAAAGCTCGTGTTTATGCCAGGCCCGTTTTATTGCTCGGGTGACCGCCTGCCTGAGGGTGCGGGCAAACCCATAATCCACCCACACCACCACGTCTACATTGCGCCATTTCACCGGTCGCGTACGGTTGTAGTTTCCGTCGAGCACCCAGTCTGGCGAAGCCTGTAGCGCCTGCTCCAGCTTTTCCTGAAACTCATCGTCCGGCGTGCCCTGCCAGTCAGCATGCCAGTAGAGTCTGTCCATCTCGATACAGGGAATAGACAGCGCGGTCGCAATCTGCTTCGCCAGCGTGCTTTTTCCGCTCCCGCTGGTTCCGATGACGTTAATTTTCACCTCAGCCTCACTGTGTTAACGAAAACTGACCAAATGATAGCGTTTTCATCCTGTTAACGAAACGCTATTTCAGCATGACAATTTTTCCAGAGTGACGATCTCCCTCTTGCAGTTTGGGTTATGTCATTTATTTGCATCACCATCCAAAAATGCCCCTGAAAATATTTTCATTTTTATTACATCCGACAACATTAACAGATTAAAAATAATGAACGGTGGGTATTTCAGGCTGTCAGAATTTCAGAGAGAATAAGAACAAGACAGTTATAAAAAATAATCACCCTCATCTTGCCGGAGCATTTTCCGGATGTTTTTTATTCTTGCACATCACCATGGAGTTACTCATGAGGCGTAACACTCCCGTTACACAAAACGAGTATTTACTTAACGATGGTTCGACGTTAATGTCGACCACCGATACAAAAAGTCATATTACCTACGCTAATTCCGCTTTTATTGAAGCCAGCGGATATAAAGAAGAGCATCTTTTGGGCGAGCCGCATAACCTCATCCGCCATCCCGACATGCCTGCCGAAGCGTTTGGCGACATGTGGTTTACCCTGCAGCAAGGTGAGACCTGGACCGGGCTGGTGAAGAATCGTCGTCATAATGGCGATCACTACTGGGTGCGAGCAAACGTGACGCCGGTCTGGCAGGGCGGCTCCCTGACGGGCTATATTTCCGTGCGAAATAAACCCACACGCGAGGAGATTGCGGCCAGTGAAAAACTCTATACAAAAGTGCGTAATAACGAATTAAAACATTACCGTTTTTATAAAGGATTGCTGGTTCGACGCGGTTTATTTTCATTTATCTCGCTCTTTAAATGTCTCAGCACCAGTAAACGAATCCATCTTGGTATTGCGACGACGGCGTTACTCTCCTGTCTGGCCGTGTATTTATTTCCTGATAAATTTGTGCAATCGGCAAGTCTGATGCTGCTGTTTACTTCCCTGGCTTATTATCTTCATGCGCAGATCGCCAGTCCGTTAAAATCCATTGTGCAACAGATGCAGCGCGTGGTTTCAGGACGTAAAACGGACTATTACCATTTTGACAGGATCGATGACATCGGGCTGATGATGCGCCTGGTGAATCAATCAGGTTTGAACCTGAATTCGCTGGTTGACGATGTCGGGGCGCAAATCAGCGGAATTAGCACCATCAGCCAGCAGGTTGCCAAAGAAGGTGCGGCGCTACAGACGCGCTCTGAAGAAACAGCAGACTTTCTGCAGCAAACCGCGTCGGCAGTAGAAGAGATTGCCAGCGCGGTGAAGCAGACGGCTGAAACCGCGAACGAGGCGATCCAGATGGCCGATCGCACCAGCGACAGCGCACACCGCGGTGAAGCGATGATGAAAGAGACCATCGGTATGATGCAGTCCGTGTCGCAGGATAACAGCCAAATCGTTGATATTATCAGCGTTATCGATCGCATTGCCTTCCAGACCAACATTCTTGCGCTGAACGCTGCCGTTGAAGCGGCGCGTGCGGGTGAAGCCGGGCGCGGTTTTGCCGTGGTGGCGGCTGAGGTGCGTAATCTTGCGCAGCACTCCGCGACGGCGGCGAAAGAGATCAAAGCGCTGATCGAGAAAAACGTCTCCAGCGTCAACGCTGGCGTGGAGAAAGTGGAACAGACCGAAACGCAGCTGACGGTTATGATCGACAACGTGCTGCGGGTCTCCTCCCTGATTAAGGAGATCGGCCACGCCACGCAGGAGCAAACCCAGGCGCTGACGCTCATCAACGCATCCATCTCCCGTATCGGCGCAATGACCCACAACAATACGGGGATGGTGGATAACGTCACTCACGCCGCGAATCACCTGACGGAGCGCACGACGCGCCTTAAGCAGGCGATTGCCGTTTTTGGCGGTTAGCCGTTCGGGGTCTGTGAAGCCTGAGATTATTTTTGTGCGTTATCGCAGATCCGTCACCCGCCTGTTACCGTTTCATGTTAACGGCGGGTGCTCTGAGGTAACCCCAATTTATACCATCTGGTAATAATTAAGATATTCTGATGATTAAATAATCAACCTCGCGATTGTTTTGACTAAAAACTCATCACGATTCAGCGTGTTGTGATCCCCGTCTGCTCTGACCACACGATTTCCTTCGACGTGCATCACTTTCGGCACGGTTATATTTTGCGTCGCTTATGAATTGCAGGTAGGATGCCTCGCCATGTTTCGCCTTATCCATACGCAGAATGACTGGGAAGGCGACATGTGTTTGCGCAGAAGCAATCGTTTGTATTGCGCTCTGCCAGGCAGGACTATCACGATAATGGTTCAGACAGGCAAACAGGTAACTCAATGAAAACAAGCAATAAAAGCGCAGCCGATCATCACGCTGCTAAACGTCGCTGGTTGAACTCCCACGAAGAGGGCTACCACAAAGCGATGGGCAACCGTCAGGTTCAAATGATCGCCATCGGCGGCGCTATCGGAACGGGTCTGTTTTTAGGTGCTGGTGCACGCCTGCAGATGGCTGGCCCGGCTCTCGCCCTGGTCTATCTGGTGTGCGGGATCTTCTCTTTCTTCATTCTACGCGCGCTGGGCGAACTGGTACTGCATCGCCCTTCCAGCGGCAGCTTCGTCTCTTATGCCCGTGAATTCCTCGGTGAAAAAGCCGCTTACGTTGCGGGCTGGATGTACTTCGTCAACTGGGCAATGACCGGTATCGTCGATATCACCGCCGTAGCGCTGTATATGCACTACTGGGGCGCATTTGGCGATGTGCCACAGTGGGTCTTTGCGCTTGGCGCGCTGGCGATTGTCGGCACCATGAACATGATCGGCGTGAAGTGGTTCGCGGAGATGGAGTTCTGGTTTGCGCTGGTAAAAGTACTGGCCATCGTGGTGTTCCTGGTCGTGGGTACCGTCTTCCTCGGCAGCGGTAAGCCGCTGGACGGCAATGCCACCGGCTTCCACCTGATAACCGATAACGGTGGATTCTTCCCGCACGGTCTGCTGCCTGCGCTGGTGCTGGTTCAGGGCGTCGTGTTCGCCTTCGCCTCCATCGAACTGGTGGGTACCGCAGCAGGTGAATGTAAAGACCCGCAGACCATGGTGCCAAAAGCCATTAATAGCGTGATCTGGCGTATCGGTCTGTTCTACGTCGGTTCCGTGGTGCTGCTGGTTCTGCTGCTCCCGTGGACTGCCTATCAGGCGGGTCAGAGTCCGTTCGTGACCTTCTTCTCTAAGCTGGGCGTGCCTTACGTTGGCAGCATCATGAACATCGTGGTCCTGACCGCAGCGCTCTCCAGCCTGAACTCCGGTCTTTACTCTACCGGCCGTATCCTGCGCTCCATGTCCATGGGCGGTTCTGCGCCGAAATTCATGTCGAAGATGAGCAAGCAGCACGTGCCGTACGCCGGTATTCTGGCTACGCTGGTTGTCTATGTCTTCGGCGTGTTCCTGAACTATCTGGTGCCGTCTCAGGTATTCGAAATCGTTCTGAACGTGGCGGCACTCGGGATTATCGCGTCCTGGGGCTTTATCGTGGTCTGCCAGATGCGTCTGCGCAAAGCGATTAAAGAAGGCAAAGCCGCTGACGTCAGCTTTAAGCTGCCTGGCGCGCCGGTGACCTCCTGGCTCACCCTGCTCTTCCTGTTCAGCGTGCTGGTGCTGATGGCGTTCGACTACCCGAACGGCACCTACACCATCGCGACCATTCCGCTGCTGGCCGTTCTGCTGATTGCCGGCTGGTTTGGCGTGCGTAAACGCGTTCATGAAATTCACAGCACCGCGCCGGTTCATCCTGATGATGAAAAACACGACGCGCCGCTGGTGGAAGAAACCTCGCGTTAAGCATCCGGTAAGCATTAAAAAGGGAAGGCAAATGCCTTCCCTTTTTTTATCTTACAGCGCGATACGAATGACATCGTCAGGCTGGGTGGCTTCCTGCTGGCGAGTCGATTTTTGTTTCACCGTCACGTACAGGGTTTTGCCATCCGCAGAGAGCGCCAGGCTGTTCGGGTAGACCGGCGTGTCGAACGTTTTAGTCACCTTATACGTTTTCGCATCTATCACGCTCACCTTGCCGGCTTCACGGTGCGTCACATAGGCTTCATTGCGGGCCGGGTTAAACAGGACCGCCAGGGATTCCGGCGCGGCGATTTTCGCGATCACGCTGCCGTCTTTCAGGCTCACCACCAGCACTTCCGGCTGTTTTGAATCAGTCAGGAACGCACGCTGACCGGCTGTGTCGAGGCTCAGGTTCAGGTAGAAGTGCTCTTTCCCGTCATCCTGTACTTTTTTACGGCTCAGGATTTTGTTCGTGGCCGTATCAATGGTTAACAGCTCGCCGTCCGCATTCGTGGTGTAAAGACGTTTAGCCTGCCCATCCAGCGCCAGGCCGGTGCTGTAAGTACCGGTCCTGGCAATGGTCTCTTTTAGCTTCAGCGTGGCGCCATCCACCACCCAAATCACGCTCTCTTTACCGACACCGGTGATGTAAATGGTGTTGCTCGCGTCGTCCGCCACCAGCTGGCGCGGCTGCAGCGGTTTGACGGTTTCGCTGCGTTGACGCCCGTCCAGCACCAGCCGCCCTTTTACGTCACCCGTTTTAGCATCAATCGCGGTTACCGCGCCGTTGATCGTATTGCCGAACCACAGCGTTTGGGTCGCATTGTCAATGGTGGCACCAAAGGGCTTGAGATCGCTATGGATCGCCTGCGTCACGTCCAGCGTGACCGGATCAAGACGGTAGACAACTCCGCCCTTATCGGTTTTACGGCTTTGCGAGGTCGCCACCCACAGCGCATTCTCCTGCTGGCTGACCGCCATTTCATACGCCCCTTTGCCCACCGCTTTACGCAGCACCTCTTCGGCGGCATGCACCTGGAACGTCCCGGCAAGCAGTAAAGTGGCAGACAGCAGTGACAGGCTCAGACGCGGTGAGCACAGATGACGTAAAGACATAACAATTCCTTTTCTGAAAAGTGGGGTTTGGGCTGACATCACTTCCGGCAGACAACGTCATGGCATTGCCTTTTGATAATGAGAATAGTAATCATTAATCAGTTGAATGTGGAGTTTTTCTTTCCCGCTTCGCCTTCCATTAACGCAATGTGCGGTTATAGTTTTCAAAACTTTTACAAAACCTTTAACATATATGGACATGTTCCATTTGGTTCGTTTACATACCACAACCGGTTTTATTCATGAAAATCATTTCTGCCCGTAAGGCTTCTCTCCCGCTGCTGCTGGTTCCTGTTATTTTTGCGCCGCTCACCGCAATGAGCGCGGAAGAACAAACCATGATCGTCAGCGCCACGCCGCAAACCGTATCGGAACTCGATACACCGGCAGCGGTCAGCGTCGTTAATGGCGATGACATGCGCCAGGCCGCGCCGCGCATCAACCTGTCTGAATCTCTTGGCAGCGTACCCGGGCTGCAAATTCAGAACCGTCAGAACTATGCCCAGGATCTCCAGCTTTCGATGCGCGGATTTGGTGCCCGCTCAACGTTTGGCGTGCGCGGTATCCGTATGTATGTCGACGGTATCCCTGCCACCATGCCGGACGGACAGGGCCAGACGTCCAACATCGATCTTTCCAGCGTGGAGAGCGTTGAAGTGCTGCGCGGCCCCTTCTCAGCCCTGTACGGCAACGCCTCCGGCGGCGTGATTAACATCAACACCCAGACCGGTAAGCAGCCGCCGACCATTGAAGCCAGCAGCTATTACGGCAGCTACGGTACCTGGCGCTACGGCATGAAAGCCACCGGCGCGATGGGTGATGGCACCCACGCGGGCGATGTGGATTACACCGTTTCCACCACCCGTTTCACCACCAAAGGCTACCGCGACCACAGCGGCGCGCGGAAAAACCTCGCTAACGCCAAACTGGGCGTGCGCATTGACGACGTCAGCAAGCTGACGCTGATTTTCAACAGCGTGGACATGAAGGCCAACGATCCGGGCGGGCTGAGCTATCAGGAGTGGCAGAACAATCCGCGTCAGTCTCCGCGCGGCGACCAGTACAACACCCGCAAGACCATCAAGCAGACCCAGGCCGGTCTGCGCTACGATCGTCAGCTCAGCGCTCAGGACGACCTGAGCGTGATGATGTACGCCGGTGAGCGTGAAATGACGCAGTACCAGTCGATTCCGTATCAGCCTCAGCTAAAAGCCTCCCATTCCGGCGGGGTGATTGATATGCAGCGCCACTATCAGGGCGTGGATACCCGCTGGACGCACCGCGGCGAGCTGCTGGTACCGGTGACTTTTACCACCGGTCTGAACTACGAAAACCTGAGTGAAGATCGTCGCGGATACGAGAACTTCGTGATGAGCAACGGCGTGCCGGACTACGGCGTGAAGGGTGATAAGCGTCGAAACGAACGCAACCTGATGTGGAACGTTGACCCTTACCTGCAAACGAGCTGGCAGCTGACGCAGAAACTCTCTGTTGATGCGGGGGTGCGCTACAGTTCGGTCTGGTTTGATTCCAACGATCATTACGTTACGCCGGGCAACGGTGATGACAGCGGTGACGCGAGCTATCACAAATGGCTTCCGGCCGGTTCCGTGAAGTATGCGGTGACGGACGGATGGAACCTCTACGCTGCCGCAGGGCGTGGATTCGAAACGCCAACTATCAACGAACTCTCCTATCGCGCCGATAACCAGGGAGGCCTCAACATTGGGCTGCAGCCGTCCACCAACAATACGTATGAAGTGGGCAGCAAAACCCGAATCGGCAACGGCCTGCTGACGGCGGCGTTGTTCCGCACCGATACGGATGACGAGATCGTGGTGGACTCCAGTTCAGGCGGCCGCACAACCTATAAAAATGCCGGGAAAACTCGTCGTCAGGGTGTGGAAGTTTCCCTCGATCAGCAGTTTGCTGAGAACTGGAAGCTGAAGATGGCGTGGACGTATCTGGATGCCACCTACCGGACTAACGTCTGCAGCGACGCAGACTGTAACGGTAACCGGATGCCGGGTATTGCCCGCAATATGGGTTTCGCCTCGTTTGGCTGGCAGCCGGAGGAAGGCTGGTACGCGGGCACGGACGTGCGTTACATGAGCGATATCATGGCCGACGACGAGAATACGGCGAAAGCGCCGTCGTATACGGTGGTCGGGCTGAACACAGGGTACAAATTCAACTACGGCAGCTGGGGCATGGACGTCTTTGGCCGCGTCGATAACCTGTTCGATAAAGAGTACGCGGGCTCGGTTATTGTCAACGAGTCTAACGGTCGTTATTACGAGCCTGCACCAGGCCGTAACTACGGGGTCGGGCTGTCGGTCTCTTATCGCTTCGAGTAAGCTAAAAAAAAAGTTTATTTGATTAATAAAATAACGCTCCTGATGGCAATAAACCATCAGGAGTTATTCACCGGATAAATAATTAGGTGCGAAATATAGTCGCCCTGCTAAATAATCTCTTAGTTAAAATATTGTCGCTGTAAAAGCAAATTCGCTTCATCAATCACCTTATCAATCGCCTTCTGGCAGGCAACAACATCTCTTCTCTCAAGGGCGGAAAGGAGTTCGTCATAGTGATATGTCGAGGCTTTGATATCGTTAAGCTCCTGATGCAGATAGTTCATACAGGGCCCGATGCGCACCCAGAGCTGCTCAATTAATGCATTAAGCGTAGGCATTTCCGCATACTGATACAGCGTAAACCGGAAGACGCGATTCGCATGCAACGCCTGCTGGACGTTCCCGTTGCGCATGGCCTCATGGAAGGCCTCCGACAATTTGCGCAACGCCTCCAGTTTGCTATCAGACATATTCCGACAGGCTGCGGCAACCGCCATTGGCTCAAGCTGTTTTCTTATGGCGTTAATCTCGTTATAGCGCTCCAGCGTAACCTCCGGAACCAGAAATGCCTGCGCGGGCGTAGCGTGTAATGCCCCTGATGACACCAGGCGCAAAAGCGCCTCGCGAACAGGGGTAATACTGGTTCCTAATTTATCGGCAATCTCTTTCGTAATCAGTCGCGCCCCAGGTTTGAGTGAGCCTGTAATTAACGCTCCTTTCAAACTGAGTTCAACTTGCATAGTAAGACTGACCCTTTGGGCTTTTTCTAAGTGATCCAAATCAAGCATGTGGAATTCCTGTAGCTAAAACTTAATGCTATTTTTAAACGCCAGTTTTAATAAAACGGCGCTGGTCCGATATATCCTGTATCGTCATGCCTGGTGGTGGGAAGTACGTAAAAACAGCAAAAAAAGCAAATTTTGTTTTTTATCGTTTTCGGGCTCATCCGGGATGATGGCGCGAAAAGCTATGTCCAGTAATTAAAGACAATATATCGTATCTTCACAAATAAATATGGCGGGAAACCCCGCCATATTGCTGTTTATTTATTGTCACTCGCGACGCGAATCACGACTTTGCCGAAGTTTCGTCCTTCCAGCAGGCCAATCAGCGCCTCGGGGGCGTTCTCCAGCCCGTCCGTTACCTGTTCGCGATATTGGATTTTCCCCTCCTGCACCCAGCGCCCCATCTCTTCCTGGAACTCCTTAATGCGGTGCCCGTAATCCTGTCCGATGATAAAGCCCTGCATACGAATGCGTTTCTTCAGGATGGTCGCCATCAGAAGCGGCAGGCGATCCGGCCCCTCGGGCAAGCCCGTCGCATTGTAGCCGCTTACCAGACCGCATACCGGCACGCGCGCGGAGGTATTGAGTAACGGCAGCACGGCGTCAAATACTTTTCCGCCGACGTTTTCATAATAGACATCAATTCCTTTCGGGCAGGCGTGCTTCAGCTGGTCGGCAAAATCGGCCGCGTGATGATCCAGACACAGGTCAAACCCGAGAACCTCAACGGCATGGCGGCATTTCTCTGCGCCACCGGCCACACCAACCACCCGACAACCCTTGATTTTGCCGATCTGCCCGACGGTCGCGCCAACCGGGCCGGTCGCCGCCGCCACCACCAGCGTTTCACCCGCTTTCGGTTGCCCGATATCCAGCAGCCCCATATAGGCGGTAAAGCCCGGCATACCCAGTATCCCCAGCGACCAGGAAGGATGAGCCGGATTTTCGCCCAGCTTCACAAGGCCGCTGCCGTCCGAGAGGTCATACTCCTGCCAGCCGCTGTAGCCCAGCACCCATTCACCCGGTTTGAAATCGGGATGATTCGACTGCTCAACCCGGCTGACCGTTCCCCCCACCATCACCGCACCCAGCTCAACCGGCGGTGAATAGGATGGCGCATCGCTCATGCGCCCCCGCATGTACGGGTCCAGCGACAGCCAGACGGTACGAAGCAAAAGCTGCCCCTCAACAGGGGCTGGAACAGGCTGCGTTTCCAGACGAAAATTTTCCGCCACCGGCGCGCCCTGAGGACGAGAGGCCAGCACCCAGCGGCGATTTTGCGAAACAGGTTGATTCATCAGGATCTCCTTCTGGTACAAATGTTATTACAGCCTGGCTCACGATCGGCGTTATCGCATTAGCATTACGAGCCGGACTGGTTAAGCCGTACAACCAGATAGATGCAGGTTTCATTCGTTTCGTTGATGAACCGGCAGTCATTTGGCGGCCCCAGCTCGAGACAGTCGCCGGCGTGCATTTCGTGGCGAGTGTCGCCCTCCTGAAACACCAGCTCACCGGACTGGAGCCAGATAAGCTGACGCGCCAGCGCGTAAGAAGATGCAGGCATCGGAACATCGCTGCCCGCAGGCAGTTCAACCTGAACAAGGTCGATGGGCAGATCGGTGCGGGGAGAAACATGGCGGCGCAGGTAGTGCGTCTGCGGATCGCGCCAGACGGGCTGGTTTGCAAGGCGCAGCAGCTTGCCTTCCTGCATCTCGGCCCGGGCAATCAGCGTGGACATGCTGATGCCAAACGCGCCAGACAGGCGGGCAAGCAAGGTGGCCGTCGGGCTACTGTCCCCGCGTTCAATCTTGTGGATCATGGCGCGGGAGACGCCTGCCCGGTCGGCCAGCTCGCTCAGGGACCACCCGCGAGACTCACGCTCCAGGCGAATTCTTGCGCTAATCCGTTGATTCATCGTGTCTGTTATGGTGTTCATGACGTCATACTATAGTGAATGAAGAGCATTTCAATGGGCTTTTGATAACAAAAAAATATGGCTTATGCCGTAGCGTTCGAGCTATACGGTTGTGTAATATCGTAGCCACAACGTAACACTATAGTGAACAACACACAGAGGTTTAATCATGATCGTTCGTCATGCCTGCAAAGAAGACTGCGCTGCGATAGGAGAGATTTACAACCACGCGGTGCTGCATACAGCCGCGATCTGGAACGATAAAACCGTCGATACCGATAACCGAATCGCCTGGTTTGAGGCACGCACTCTCGCGGGTTACCCGGTTCTGGTAAGCGAAGAAGACGGCGTGATTACCGGCTACGCCTCTTTCGGCGACTGGCGCGCCTTCGACGGTTTTCGTCATACGGTTGAGCACTCGGTCTACGTCCACCCGGAACATCAGGGAAAAGGCATTGGCCGCACGCTGATGATCGCGCTGATAAACGAGGCCCGCGCCATCGGTAAACACGTGATGGTGGCCGGGATTGAAGCGCAAAACCATGCCTCGATTCACCTCCACGAAACGCTCGGCTTTGTCATCACGGGGCAGATGCCGCAGGTGGGAACCAAGTTTGGCCGCTGGCTGGACTTAACCTTTATGCAGCTGCAGCTGGACGAGCGCAGCGAACCGGACGCAATCCCATGAATCAGTCGCTGACGCTGGCGTTTCTGGTGGCGGCGGGAATTGGTCTGGTGGTGCAAAACACCTTGATGGTGCGTATCACCCAGTCCTCCTCCACCATTCTCATCGCGATGCTGCTGAACTCCCTGGTCGGCATTGTGCTGTTTGTCAGCATTCTGCTGCTGAAACAGGGCGTCGCCGGGTTCAGCGAGCTGGCCGCAACGGTTCGCTGGTGGACGCTTATACCGGGGCTGCTGGGGTCGTTTTTCGTGTTTGCCAGCATCAGCGGATATCAGAACGTTGGCGCGGCGACGACCATCGCCGTGCTGGTGGCAAGCCAGCTGATTGGCGGGCTGGTGATGGACGTGCTAAGGAGCAATGGCATTCCGCTGCGCGCCCTGATTGGCCCGGTGTGCGGTGCGGTGATGCTGGTGGTCGGAGCCTGGCT
Organism: Enterobacter sp. 241F3; assembly: GCF_034106785.1. Lineage (NCBI taxonomy): Bacteria > Pseudomonadati > Pseudomonadota > Gammaproteobacteria > Enterobacterales > Enterobacteriaceae > Enterobacter > Enterobacter sp. 241F3. Next base: position 37,057 of record NZ_JAWNDD010000001.1, on the reverse strand, counting down.
GGTGGCGCGACGCCAGTTTTAAACGTTACAGTATGGTGCCGCCTTTCGTCAGCTGTTCCTCACGCGCTTCCATCTCCTCTTTATGCTGCTTACCGTGGTGCGAAATCGCGGTGCGCAGACGCTGCTGCTGGGTATAGCGATCTTCACGACTGAGCTCAGCATCATCGCTTAATTCAATCAGCAGCTCGTTCATGTGGGTAATCACGCTCTCTTCGATGGCGGCATCGACGCGGGCGATAACTTCATTTAAATGTGACATTGTCACTCCTTGTTATGTGCCGGGTGGCGGCTACGCCTTACCCGGCCTACAGGGGGAACCGTAGGCCCGGTAAGCGCAGCGCCACCGGGCAAACGATCAGTTCAGCTTCGCCTTAGAGAAATCGCTGCCCATCAGGCTCACGCTGTATCCGGTCACGTTGCTGCGGGTCGCGTAGAACGTTTTTCCGTTGGCCAGCGCGATCCACGGCGCCTGCTGGTAGAAAATCTCCTGCGCCTGGCCGTAAAGTTTCGCGCGCTCGGCCGGGTTACTGGTCAGCTTCGCTTTCTGCACCAGCGCATCATACCCCTTATCGCACCAGCGCGCGGCGTTTGAGCCGGTTTTAATGCTGTTGCAGCCCAGCAGCACGTCGGCAAAGTTGTCCGGGTCGCCGTTATCGGACATCCAGCCAAACAGCGCGGAGTCATGTTCGCCTTTACGCATTCCGGAGAGATATTCGCCCCACTCGTAGGAGACAATTTTGGCTTTAACGCCGACTTTCGCCCAGTCGCTCTGGATCATCTCCGCGATACGACGCGAGTTCGGGTTATACGGACGCTGAACCGGCATTGACCACAGCGTGACTTCCGCGCCCTTCTCCAGACCCGCCTGCTTCAGCAGTGCTTTCGCTTTTTCAGGATCGTAGCTGTAGTCCTTCAGGTCTTTATTGAAGCCCAGCATATTTGGCGGGATCGGCGATTTTGCCACCGTGCCCGATCCCATAAAGACCGCATTAACGATGGCCTTCTTGTCGGTCGCGTAGTTAAGCGCCTGACGCACCAGCACGTTATCGAACGGTTTTTTCTCTGTGTTGAACGCCAGATAGCCGACGTTCAGCGCATCGACCGAGTGCAGCGTCAGGTCTTTGTTGTTCTTAATGGCGTCAAACTGAACCGGGGATGGCGCAGGAATAATCTGGCACTCGTTGGTCTGCAGCTTCGCCAGGCGGGTTTCCACGTTTGGCGTAATGGAGAAGATGAGATGCTTCGTCGGCACTTCGCCTTCCCAGTAGTTCGGGTTTGCGACGTAGCGGATCAGCGAATCCACTTTGTACTGCTGCAGCACGTAAGGCCCGGTACCAATCGGCCAGGTGTCCACGTTCTCAGGCGTGCCTTTTTTCAGCATCGCGTCGGCGTATTCGGCGGAGAGAATGGAGGCGAAATCCATCCCCCAGTCGGCCAGAAACGCGGCGTTGGGTTCGCTGAGGGTGAACTGAACGTGATAATCGTCGACCTTTTTAACGTCCTGGATCAGCTTATCGAGACCCACATCGTTAAAGTATTCGTAGTTGCCCTGCGACACGTTGTGGTACGGGTGTTTAGGGTCTTTCTGACGCATGACTGAGAAAATAACGTCATCGGCGTTAAAGTCGCGCGTCGGTTTGAAGTATTTATTGCTGTTGAACTTCACCCCTTTGCGCAGGGCAAAGGTATAAGTCTTGCCGTCCGGCGAGATCGTCCAGGACTCTGCCAGCGACGGCACCGGGGTGTTTTTCACCGGGTCGAAATTGATCAGGCGGTTGTACAGTACCTGAGAACTCGCCACAAAAGACGGGCCAGAGCTGGCGATTTGCGGGTTGAAGGACTCGGGGGACGCTTCAGAACAGTAAATAAGGGTGTCGTTGTTTGCCGCCCATGCGGCACCGGCTGGTAACAGCGCGCTCAGCGCAAGGGCGAGCAGTGTTTTCCCTGTAGACATGGTTATAACCCTGACAGTTTTATTATATAGGACAGTAATAACAGCACAGGCGTTTTGACCTGGCAAATAACGAAACACTATCAGGTTATTCTAAAGCCGCGTTTTTTGCTGTTTTAACCGCCAGCGCCCAAAAAGATGATTTGCCTTAAGTGCCATTATTCGTCAAGCACAACCGTCACTTTCTATGCCGCAAGAAATCGGTCCTTTTAGCGTCTCTTCCCCCGTTTGGTTGCTTCCTGGTTTCGTTAAAGTAACGGTGTGAAGAAGTATATGGGATCAAATCGTGGCAAAAACTCTTTTACGCAGCGGTAACCTGGATGACTTTCAGGCCGTTGGCGGCGGCGGACAAGCCGTTTTTGAATCAGCGTTACAAATCCGGGAAGCGCTCCGGTTGCGCAAACAACAGGCCATCGTCGACTGTCTGGCTATTCCTCAGGTCAACGACAGCGGTGACCGCGTGGACTGGTATTCCCCCGTTGAAGGGAGCGTAACCAGCTGGAAAGCGGCAGATGAAGATGACCGCTATCGCGCCCTGCGCTATCTGGAAAACACGCTCGCCAGCGTTGAGTCGTTAAGCAAGAAATGCCTCCAGTCCCCCAAAACCGCGCAGCAGCTTTTTGGCTCTCTGCTGTCAAAGGCGTTTCAGTTCCCGGGTGAAAACTTCCTTTTCCTGGTGGACGGAAAGCCTGTCATCAGCTTCTGGGGCTTTGTAAACCTGAACGAAAATGCGCGCGACGATGTTCTCGACTGCCTGCGAGAATCGCTGGTCCCTGAGCCTGCCCCCGTTGTGATTGAAGATCCTGAGCCCGAGCCTGAGCCAGAACCGGTTGTAGCCTTTGAATACGCCGACGAGCCGCTGATCGCCCCTTCCACGGTGGTGCGCATCACGCCGGAAGAGCTGTATGAGCCAAAGCCAGCCCCGGCGGTTGCGCAACCCGCTCAGGAACCTGCTCTGCCGATCGTCGCGAAAAAACGTCGTGTTCCCCTGTGGACGCTGCCGGTTGCTGCCGTGATCGTTGCCGCCATTGCCGCACCGCTGCTGTGGCCAAAACAGTCGCCCTCCGCTGAGCCCGCACCGGTGCCCGCACCAGAACCCGTCGAGATTGCGCCAAAGCCGATCAAAGCGGTTGAGCCGCTGGCGATGAAACTGCCGCTGCATCAGGCAGAGGTGCTGGCAAACAAAGAAAAAGAGCCTGCTCCAGCGCCTGCACCACAGCCTGCCCCGGTGGTGATTGTCGCCATCCCGAAAGATGCCATGGTGATGGAAGCGAATCAGGTGAAAGCGGGATCGACGCGTTTCCTGAACGGTACCTGGCGTGCGGTTCTCGACGTGAAAGATCCGGTCACCGGCAAACCGCCGTCAATGCGCTATCAGATCCAGAACAATAAAGGCTTCGCCCGGGTTGTCCATGGCGACAACGTCGTCTGCCGCGCGGAGGTCTTCTCCGGGCTGCACAGCAACGGCGAGCTGATGATTAAAAGTCGCGGTACTGCCCGCTGCACCGACGGTTCCCGCTACCCGATGCCGGAAGTTGCCTGTAAAGCAGGCGCCAGCGATATCGCAGAATGTCGCGCCCGTTATGATGCCAATACCGTCGTTCCACTGACGTTCAAGAAAGCAGGTGCCTGATCCTATGCTGGTAAATCTTTGCGACTATAAACAAAGCGTCACGCTTATTGCCAACAGCGGCGTGCAGTTCCTTGATTTCGGTCTGACGCCGCAGGACACCGCCAGCAACGGGCGCTTCGTACGTAAAACCGCGAACGGCCCGCTTTTGCGACTCGATTTCGACCTGGTTAACGGGCGCTATACCCTGCCGGGAACGAACGGCGGGCAGCCTGAAGTGGTTAAGCCGGAAACCACCATCCCGCTGCATCAGTCCCTGGCGGTGCTGGACGGCGTCTGGCTTCCGGTTCCGTTCCTGCGCTTCAACCCGCCGCGAACCTTCGTTGAGGGGCCGGATAACTGGGCGCGCGTTCAGGTGCGCAGGCTGGATACACCCGACACGGCAGGCAATACGCACCGCGTCACTCTCGCCCTTGACAGCCAGATTGCTGAACACGCCACCTCCGCCCTTTCCCCGGTTGAAAACGATATTCTGAACGGGACCCGTTTCGCGCTGGCCTGGCGAGACAAGGAGGTTGAAAGCTTCCTCGACCAGACGTGGATTGACGGCTGGCTGCGCGAGGCATTTACCCAGTATGCCGACGGCGTTGAAAACCGCTCTGAACGCGATCTCCAGCAGGCGATGCGCGGTTTTGAATATCAGGCCCACTGGCTCAACCTGATGACCATGCTCGGTGAACAGCTCACCGTGCCGGAAGTGAAATTTGTAACCCATACGCTCAGCACGCCTGCCATTCCGGTCGATCTGATCCTCGACGTGGGCAATACCCACACCTGTGGCGTCATTATTGAAGACCACGGCGATGCCAACGATGGCCTGCGCCAGACCGCCGAGCTGCAGGTTCGCTCGCTAAGCGAGCCGCAGTTCCTGAATGCGCCGCTGTTCACCAGCCGTCTCGAGTTTTCGGAAGCGCGTTTTGGCAAGCAGCACTTCTCGGTTGAAAGCGGTCGCGAAGATGCCTTTGTCTGGCCGTCCATTGTTCGCGTGGGTGATGAAGCCCGCAAGCTGGCGATGCAGCGTCTGGGGACCGAAGGCAACAGCGGCATCTCGAGCCCGCGTCGCTACCTGTGGGATGAAACGCCGGTCGTGCAGGACTGGCGCTTTAGCCAGATGAACAGCAAGACCCAGCGTGAACCGCTTGCCACCGCGTTTCCGCTGATGAACCTGATGAACGATGACGGCGAGCCGCTCTTCACGCTGCCGCAGGACGAGCGGCTGCCGGTCTTCTCGCCGCAGTACAGCCGCAGTACGCTGATGACCCACATGCTGTGCGAGCTGCTGGCGCAGGCGCTGGGGCAGATCAACAGCGTCGCCACGCGCTTACGTCTGGGATTCCCGGCGTCGCCGCGCCAGCTGCGCACGCTGATCCTGACGCTGCCCTCCGCCATGCCAAAGCAGGAGCGCGAGATCTTCCGTCGCCGCATGTTTGAAGCCATCGCCATCGTCTGGAAAGCGATGGGATGGCACCCGCAGGATGAGGATTTTGTCACCCGCAAACAGCAGGAAAAAAGCGTGGTGCCGGTACCAGAAATCCAGATGGAGTGGGATGAAGCCAGCTGCGGTCAGCTGGTCTGGCTGTATAACGAAGCCATCTCCCGCTTTGGCGGCCAGACCGAAGCCTTCTTCGCCTCTCTGGCCCGTCCGGACCGCGAACCTGAGCCGGGTAGCCAGCCGGGCCGCGCGCTGCGCGTCGCGTCCATCGACATCGGCGGCGGCACAACGGATATGGCGATCACCCATTATCAGCTGGACGACGGTTCTGGCAATAACGTCAAAATCACCCCTCAGCTGCTGTTCCGTGAAGGATTTAAGGTCGCGGGCGACGATACGCTTCTGGACGTGATTCAGCGCTACGTGTTGCCCGCGCTGCAAACGCAGCTGCAGAAATCCGGTATTGCTGATGCCTCGCTGCTGATGGCCTCGCTGTTCGGCGACTCCGGGCGTATTGATACCCAGGCCGTACTCCGCCAGCAGACGGCGCTGCAGCTCTTTATGCCGATTGGCCATGCCATTCTTGCCGCGTGGGAATCGAGCGACGTTGACGATCCGCTGGCCGGTCTGCATGCCACCTTTGGCGATCTCCTGCCGCAGAAGCCGACGCGCAACGTGATGAACTACCTGCAGCAGGCGATCGATCATGCCCTGCCTGCGGGCTCTGACGCTTTCGACCTGTTCGCCGTGCCGCTGCACGTCAGCTTCCGCGAAATGCAGGATGCGATGCTGGCCGGGCAGTTTACGCTGGCCTCCCCGCTGCACGCGGTGTGTGAGGCGATTTCACATTACAGCTGCGATATTCTGCTGATCACCGGACGCCCCGGCTGCCTGCCCGGTGTGCAGGCGCTCATTCGACATCTGCAGCCGGTGCCGGTCAACCGCATCGTCTGGCTGGATAAATACCAGGTACATGAGTGGTATCCGTTCAGCCAGCAGGGGCGCATTGGCAACCCGAAATCGACAGCTGCAGTCGGGGCCATGCTCTGCAGCCTGGCGCTTGACCTGCGCCTGCCGCGCTTTAACTTTAAAGCTGCGGACATTGGCGCGTATTCCACCGTGCGCTATCTGGGCGTGCTGGATAACACCGTCAATACCCTGCGCGAGGAAAACGTCTGGTACCAGGATATCGACCTGGATAAACCCGGCGCGAAGCTTGACGCGCGTCTGCACTTCCCGCTGCGCGGTAACGTGACTCTCGGCTTCCGCCAGTTGGCGAACGCGCGCTGGCCCGCCACGCCGCTCTACACGCTCAGCATCAACTCGGCTGAACTGGCGAAAGCCATTGCCGGTGACGGCGTGCTGAACGTGCGGCTCAGGCTCTGCGGCGGCAGCAAGCAGGAGGGGCCGGAGGCCTTCGAGCTGAGCGATGCCTGGCTGCAGGACGGCACGCCTGTTGCGCCTGACGCATTAACCTTCAAACTGAACACTTTGGCCGATCGCCGACACAGCGGTAGCCACTACTGGATCGACAGCGGGAGCGTATACCTGAAATGACAGAGACGACGACCACCACTCAGGCCTTAATTGGGTGGATTAATGAGACGCGCCTGAACGCCCCTGTGCTGGATAACGATGCCGACGCCCTGCTTGCCCGCATCAACGCGGCGCAGGCGCGGGAACAGGCTATTGAACGCGCCATGACCCGCCAGAGCAGCGTTGGGCTTTACGGCCATTCGCAGAGCGCGAAAGCGCACCTGCTGTTGTCTCTTTGCGGCAGCGGTAATGGACGCCTGAACGTGACGCCGGGCCAGCGCACCTTTGACTATTTTTCGCATATCAATCCGGGACATGCCCTGACCAATATGGCCGTCCGCTTTACCCGTGAAAACACGGAGGTGGCGGATGAAGCGTTCCCGCTGCGTCTGAGTCTTGTCACCGAGGCCGAGCTGGTACAGCTGTTTATTGCCCGTACGACCCTCCATCCACAGATGCGCGCGGTGGATAAAGCGGTCATTGAGACACGTCTGGAGAAGTGGCGCGGGCTGCGCCAGCCGCAGAGCGTGCCCGGCATCACGGCTCAGGAAGTGGGGACGATTGCCCGCTTCTGGCAAAGCACGGTTCCCGCCGCTAAGCAGCAAATCGATGATGCCCTGTGGCATGAGTTTGCCCAACTGGTACCTTCTCTCGATCTCAGCACGCGAGCCAGCGTCTGGTCGCTGCTCTGGGGCGAGCAGCAGGAGTTGACCCAGCAGTGGTTAAAACTGGCCCATGTGCTGCACCAGACCAGCCATGCCGGCGATCTTGCTGCCCCGCTTAGCCTGCTGGTGGACAGCTTTGGGCTGCCGGGTGAAGGGTTCCTGACGCACGACGGCGCGTTAGACCTTCAGGACGCGCAGGAGACGCTGCTTCATCCGCTGAATAGCGGTGAAATGCTTAACGCCATCAGCATCCCGGTCGACGTGCTGGCATTCCTGACCCGCGAGCTGGTGCTGCCGGTTGAGAACGGCGCTCTGGATAACGTCGATATTATTGATATTCCGGTTTTTGAAGATAACCGTGCCGATCCGTTACGCCAGGCAAAATCCCAGTGGCTTCTTGAACATTACCGTCAACAGCTTCAGCCGGATGTGCTGGTGATTTGCAATGCGACGGCGCATCACGAGCAGACGGCTAAAAAAGCAAAAGTGCTGATGAACTGGGTCAAGGAAACGCAGCCTGCTGAAGAATCTGCCCTGCCGGGGCTGGTGTGGGCGATCACCCCGCATGACGCCCGCTTTACTACCCGGCAGAATCTCGATGAAGCCGTACAGCATCTGCTCGGAAAGCCGGGTTTACGCTGGGGCACGCTGCAGGCGCTGGACAGCCACAGCATGCAGCGCGTCATCGAATGGCTGTCCCAGGCCACGTTACCCGCGCAGCGACAGAAACGTCTCGGCACGCTGAAAAACGCGCTGCGTCAGGAGCTGTCGGCGCTGGTGCAAAGCTATCTGGCACCGCTGGTTGAGGAACCGGGGACAAGACGCGCTCAGGCGGAAAACATGGTGCGCATGCTGCAAAGCAGCGCCGCCCGCCACGGCGAACTGCTTGAAGGCTTGCTGCCGCCTCTGAAAGCCTTTGAAACGCTGCTCGCCGTTCAGCAGCCTCGCGAGGAGCAGGTGAACGGGCTGTTTACGGACACCATTGACCTGTTTGCCGAGAACGCGCAGGAAAGCACTGGCCTGTTCCAGACAAAAGACAAAGCGCGTCTCGCGCACCGAGTCTGGATAAATCATCTGCGCCAGTGGAGCCGCAACGAGGCGACCGCCGCCCGTCTTGGGCTGGATCCTGAGGTGTTACAGCAAATCGCGGATGTGCTGGTCGTCACCAGCTACCGGCTGAATTTGCCTCAACAGCTTCAGCGCATTGTCGAAGCGGATAAAAGTAGCGCGGCACAGCTGCATGCCGTGATGGGCAATTTCGTTGGCTGGCTGGGTTACGACCAGACGCCCGTGGCAACGCGTCCGGCAAGCCGCATCCGCAAGGGCCAGGCCATCTTCGTCACGCCGGTGGTCAGCAGCGCCGAGCCTCGTTTGACGCGCCTGGGAGAACAGCCTGTACATGCGGCCACCGCGTACGTGTACGACTGGCTGGTCGCACTCTATAGCCGCGCGATAGAGAACATTGATTACCAGCACCCGCATGATGTTCAGCCTGACGCACGTCAGGCACTGCGGGCTTTAATAAAGTAGCCGCCCTTCTTGCCGGGTGGCGCTGCGCTTACCCGGCCTACATTTCGCAACGATGATAAATCGCACAATAATCACATCGTCATACATTCGGCTAAGGCCCGCGCCAGCGCAGAGGGGTTTTCCCACGACATCGAGTGCCCCGCCGCAGGGATAATTTTTACCTCAACGCCCTTTTGCTTCAGATTATCCACATCGTCATCCGGCAGAGAGAGCTCGCCAAAAATCAACGTTACCGGGCAAGGGAGTGACAGGAAATGCGCTTCCCACTCGGGCTCAACGCCCGCCACCAGGCTCGATGCGCCCCGCCAGACGGCATACGGCGCATTACTCTGCAGGCACCCGGCCCACGCCGTTTTTTCTGCGCTAAGCATGGCGTCATAACCCTGCTCCAGAAACTGTTGCTCGGTTTGCGCTGCAATAGACCGGCTGAACATGCCCCCACCCGCGTGGAAATTGGGCTCTGACACCATCAGTCCCTTCACGCGCGACCCCAGCAGCCCCGCCGTTTCGATAGCGATACTACCGCCCATGCTGTGGCCGTATAACCAGAAGGAATCCAGCTCAAGATGGTCAATCAGTTCCGCGACAACGTGCGCCTGGTCAGTGGTTTTATAGCTGTAGTGCTCAGGCTTATCGCTGTAGCCGCTGCCGGGCAAGTCGATGAGAATCGCTCTGCGCGCGCCAAACAGCGGGTCATGTACGACGCGGGGATATTCGTAGGAAGAGGCGCAGCCCAGCCCGTGAATAAACACCACGGGATCGCCGGTGCCGGGCAGGTCATGCCAGCGCACGGTGCAACCGGCCTGCTGCGAGTAAAAACTGTTCATAAGCACTCCTTTTTATGATGCACTGTGTATTTATACAGTCACCACATCAGGAATGCTATGTTCATCTTTTAAAACTGGAAGCGTGCTTCAGAAAAGCGAGACCAGCAGCGCAACGGGAAAGCTCATTGGCCAGGTTGACCCCACCAGAAAAGCGCTGAGCAGGCGGATACGTTTGCGGTCTTTAGAGAGGAACCAGGTAATTAATGCGCAGATGGAAGCCATGATTGCGTAAAAAACCAACATCTTTTGATACAACGTCATTCTGTATACCAGAGCCGAAAAAATAACCGCACGCAATATGCGTCATATGTTGACACAGATCAAGTTTTTTCGTTACAGAATAACCACTTAAAAATTACGGCTAATAACAATTGAGTATCTTTCGTAACACGTGTGGCAGGCAAGGAGAACGCCTGGCCTCGCATGCGGCCAGGCTGGGAGGATTAGTGTTTTATCATGACATGCCGCACGACCGTATAATCCTCAAGCCCGTAGACCGACATATCCTTCCCGTAGCCCGATAGTTTCATGCCGCCGTGCGGCATTTCGCTCACCAGCATAAAATGGGTATTCACCCAGGTGCAGCCATACTGCAGGCGCGCGCTCAGGCGATGGGCGCGGCCCACGTCTTTGGTCCAGACCGAAGACGCCAGGCCATATTGCGAATCGTTCGCCCAGGCCAGCACCTGCGCCTCATCATCAAATTCGGTGACGCTCACCACCGGGCCAAACACCTCGCGCTGCACAATGGCATCTTCCTGTTTGGCCCCCGCCAGCAGGGTTGGCTGGAAGTAGTAGCCCGCCCCCTCTTTTTTGCTGCCCCCGGTCACGACGGTGACGTGGCTCAGGGCTTTGGCCTCATCCACCGCTTTGCACACGCGGGATAAATGCGCCGCCGAACTCAGCGGCCCCAGCTCGGTTGATTCGTCCTCGGGTGCGCCCATTTTCAGGCTAGCAACCGCAGCACCCAGTTTTTCCACCAGCGCGGCGTAAATGCCCTTTTGCGCGTAGATACGACAGGCGGCGGTACAGTCCTGCCCGGCGTTGTAGAAGCCAAACGTCCTCACCCCTTCGACGACCGCATCCAGGTCGGCATCATCAAACACGATCACCGGCGCTTTACCGCCCAGCTCCATGTGGGTGCGTTTAATGGAGGACGCCGTATGGCCGATGATATGTTCCCCGGTAGCAATTGAACCGGTCAGCGAGACCATACGGACTTTTTCATGTCCGGTAAGCGGATCGCCGACCGTTTTGCCCCGACCAAACAGCACGTTAAGAACGCCCGCCGGGAAGATATCTTTTGCCAGCTCTGCCAGCTTAAGCGCGGTCAGGGGCGTAATCTCAGAGGGCTTAATCACCACGCAGTTCCCTGCCGCAAGCGCGGGTGCCAGTTTCCAGGCTGCCATCATCAGCGGGTAGTTCCACGGTGCAATAGAGGCAACCACGCCCACCGGGTCGCGGCGGATCATCGACGTATGGCCGTCAAGGTACTCTCCGGCGGCCAGCCCGTTAAGGCAGCGGGCGGCCCCGGCAAAGAAACGGAAAACGTCAACCACCGCCGGAATTTCATCACCCAGCGCGCAGTGCAGCGGCTTGCCGCAGTTGAGGGATTCGAGCCGGGCAAACTCCTCGCCGTGGGCTTCAATCGCATCCGCCAGCTTCAGCAGGCTCTCGGCGCGGGTTTTCGGCGTCGTTTGTCCCCACGCCACAAAAGCACGGTCGGCAGCCTGAACCGCCGCGTCGACCTGGGCCGCTGACGCCTCAGCAATCTCCAGCAGCACCTCTCCGGTGGCCGGGTTATAAACCGGCTGTTTCTCACCCTCTCCGGCAACCAGTTCACCGTTTATCAGCAGATGTTTTTGCATAGCATTTTCCTGTTGAATTCACTGTTATTTCCCGCTGCCGGCAATGTTTTCGCCGTCGCGGGTTAGCCACCAGGCTCCCAGAATGGGGATAGTTGTCACCAGCATCACCAGCAGAGCCACGACGTTGGTGACCGGCACGTCGCGCGGACGCCCGAGCTGGTTGAGCAACCACAGCGGTAACGTGCGCTCGTGTCCCGCCGTAAATGTTGTGACGATTATCTCGTCAAACGACAGGGCAAACGCCAGCATACCCCCTGCCAGCAGCGCTGAACCCAGATTGGGCAGCACCACATAGCGGAAGGTTTGCCATCCGTCGGCCCCGAGATCCATCGACGCTTCGACCAGACTCCAGGAGGTGCGCCTGAACCGGGCAATTACGTTGTTAAACACCACCACCACGCAAAAGGTGGCGTGTCCCACCACGATGGTGAAAAACCCCGGCTCAAGGTCAATCGTTTTGAAGGCCGTCAGCAGCGCCAGGCCGGTGATGATCCCCGGTAACGCAATCGGTAACAGCAGCAGCAGAGAGATCGCATTCTTGCCAAAAAACTCGCTTCGCCACAGCGCCGCTGCAGCAAGCGTGCCAAGCACAAGGGCAATGGCGGTGGAAAGCGCGGCAATTTGAAGTGACAACGTCACGGATTCGATAATATCGCCGCGCCCCGCCGCCACGCTAAACCACTTCAGCGTTAGCCCCTGAGGCGGAAAGCTGAAAGCGGCGTCTTCGGTGTTGAAGGCGTAGGTCGCGATTATCAGCAGCGGGAAGTGCAGAAAGATAACGCCTCCCCACGCTGCCACTTTGAGGAACAGCGGTGCGCGTTCAGAGTGCATCGAATGCTCCCAGACGTTTCACGAACGCCAGATAAAGAGAAATAAGCACGATGGGTACCAGCGTGAACGCGGCGGCCATGGGCATATTGCCAATGGCACCCTGCTGCGAGTAGACCATGTTACCGATGAAGTAGCCCGGCGGCCCCACCAGCTGCGGAACGATGAAATCCCCCAGCGTCAGGGAGAAGGTGAAAATGGATCCCGCCGCAATGCCCGGAATGGCCAGCGGCAGAACGACGTAGCGAAAGGTCTGGCGCGGGCGGGCGCCGAGGTCGGCCGAGGCCTGCAGCAGCGAGGCCGGCAGGCGTTCCAGCGCCGCCTGTACGGGCAGGATCATAAACGGCAGCCAGATGTAAACGAAGACCAAAAACCGTCCCAGCCCGGAGGTGGACAAGGTGTTGCCGCCAATCGCCGGGAGCGTCAGGAGTGAGGTCAGAATCGGCTCCAGCCCGAGATGGTTGAGAAACCATTGCGCCACGCCGTCCTTCGCCAGCAGCAGCGTCCAGGCGTAGGCTTTGACGATATAGCTCGCCCACATTGGCAGCATCACGGCGATATAGAAGAAAGCCTTCCACTTGCCGCGGGTGTATCGCGCCATGTACCAGGCCATCGGGAATGCGAGAATGGCGCTGGCAATCGTCACCGCAATCGCCATCGTTAAGGTTCGCAGGATGATGTCGTAGTTAGCCGGGTTGAAGAGCGCCTGAATATTCGCCAGGGTCAGGTCCGGCGTGACCGCCATGGTGAAATCGTCAAAGGTGTAAAACCCTTGCCACAGCAGGGTCAGAAGCGATCCTAAATAGACGATGCCAAACCACATGAGCGGCGCGAGCAGAAGCAGGAACAGGCCGAGCGACGGTTTTCGCCAGAACAGCGCCGTCATGCGGCTGAAGCGGCCGTGCAGGGCGGGAGGATGCGCGACACTCATAGACATTTCACCTCTCCTCGTGCAGGCGAATCATCGCCTCGCGTGACCATGACGCCATCACCGCCTGCCCCGGCGCAATGCCGCTCAGCGGCGAGGTTTCACTGAGATTGGCCTGGCTCACCAGCAGTTTGGCGCCATCGGCAAGCTTCAGCTCCAGCCGCGTGGCCGCCCCCTGATACTGAACGGCCTGCACGATGCCCTGAACCTGAACGTCTCCGCCCTCGTTAAGACGAATATGTTCCGGACGCAGGGAATAGCTACCTTCCATACCGCAAATTTTCTGCGCTAGTCCGGCATCAAAGACGTTGGAAGTGCCCACAAAACTCGCGACAAACGGCGTGCGCGGACGCATGTAGAGATCGCGCGGGGTGTCCACCTGCTCGATCCGCCCGTTATTAAACACCGCCACCCGGTCTGACATTGAAAGGGCTTCACCCTGATCGTGGGTGACGAAAATGAAGGTGATGCCGAGTTCCTGCTGAAGCTTCTTCAGCTCGAACTGCATCTGTTCACGCAGTTTGAGATCGAGCGCACCTAAGGGCTCATCCAGCAGCAGGACGCGCGGCTCATTGACCAGCGCCCGGGCGATGGCGACACGCTGCCGCTGGCCGCCGGAAAGTTGCGAAGGTTTGCGGGCAATGGCAAAGCTCAGGCCCACTTTTTCGAGGGCATCACGGGCCTGCGCATGGCGTTTTTTCTTGTCGATGCCTTTGACCATCAGCCCGTAGGCAACGTTGTCGAGGATCGACATATGCGGGAACAGCGCGTAATCCTGAAAGACGGTGTTCACATCCCGCTCCCAGGGAGGCAGTTCGCTCGCCTCTATGCCGAAGATAGAGATCGTCCCGCCTGACAGCTGTTCAAAACCGGCAATCAGGCGCAGGCAGGTGGTTTTGCCGGAGCCCGAAGGCCCCAGCATGGAGAAAAACTCTCCGTCACGAATCGCAATGGTGACCCCATCCACCGCCCGTACGTCGCCGTACAGACGGGAAACATTGTTAAACTCTACCGCGTACGTCATGTTCTGCTCCCGGGCAATTAACGACCGCCCATGATGGCGATGTAATCCTGCGTCCAGCGGCTGTAAGGCACAAATTTGCCGCCTTCGGCGATGGGGGTTTTCCAGAACATGATTTTGTCGAACTCGTTATAACCGTTTGTTTCACAGCCTTTATCGCCCAGCAGCGTGCTGGCTTTACACCCTTCCGGCACCACGGGCAGGGAGCCAAACCATGCTGCCAGATCGCCCTGCACTTTCGGCGTCAGCGACCAGTTCATCCACTTGTAGGCGCACATCGGGTGTTTTGCCTGCGCGTGCAGCATGGTGGTATCCGCCCAGCCGGTCACCCCCTCTTTCGGGAAGACGGTTGCAATAGGCTGGTTCTCGGCCTTCAGGGCATTCGCCTGATACGGCCAGGCGCTGGAGGCCACGACGCCCTCGTTTTTGAAATCGCTCATCTGGACGGTGGTGTCGTGCCAGTAGCGGTGAATCAGAGCATGCTGGTCGCGAAGCACCTTAAGCACGGCGGCATACTGTGCTTCGGTGAGCTGGTACGGGTCTTTAATACCCAGCTGCGGCTGCGTGGCCTTGACGAACAGCGCGGCATCCGCGATGTAAATCGGGCCGTCATACGCCTGCACGCGTCCCTGATTGGTTTTACCGTCCGGCAGATCCTGTTTGGTAAAGACCACGCTCCAGCTGTCAGGCGGCGTCGGGAAGGTTTTGGTGTTGTACATCAGCAGGTTTGGCCCCCACTGGTACGGCGTGCCGTAGACTTTCCCGCCGACGTTAAACCATTCCCCTTTCACAATCCGTCCGTCGAGGGTTTTCCAGTTGGGAATGAGGTCGGGGTTAATCGGCTGGACGCGTTTGCCCATGATCAGGCGCAGGGAAGCGTCACCTGAGGCGGTGACCAGGTCATATCCCCCTTTCGCCATCAGGCTGACCATTTCATCCGACGTGGCCGCCGTTTTGACGTTGACCGCACACCCGGTCTCTTTTTCAAACTGGGTGACCCAGTCGTAGTTTTTATCCGTCTGTCCGCGTTCGATGTACCCCGGCCAGGCGATAATATCCAGTCGACCTTCCCCGTCGCCGATGGCCTTTGGAGGTTCTGCGGCTTGCGCTGTCATGATAGTCATGCCGAGCGCGCACAGGCTGCTGCGGGCAAATTTTTTGCTCATAAGGGTTACTCCTGTCGCAATGAAATTTAGCGGCAGCCGTGCCGTAAAAATATCTCCCTCATTAAACGTAGACCGCGCAAATGCGCCGCACCGTTCGGCTTCAGGAAATTTCATCAAGGTGTGACCGAGGACGCATTCCCCGTTAACTGGATTATAGACAAGGAGTTAGCCGCGAGAGACGGTATGCAGATTTCCTATGACAGGGCACCGCGAAATATTCACAGTGCCGTCATCAGGATAAGAAATGAATATTTAAAAAACGAAAAAAGGATTATTCAAGCATCGTGCTAATTAATTTGCCTAACTGAATGACCGCCTGCTCTTCTCGCTCTCCCCAGGCCCACGACGTATTAAAACGGAAGAACGGCGTCCATGCGTCAGAAGTGGAAAACATCTTTCCGGGGGCAATGCTGATGTGATGCGTTAGGGCTTTTTCGCTCAGCAGCCCCGCGTCCAGATGCGCCGGAAGCTCCAGCCATAAAAAGTAACCGCTGTCGTTATGATGGATTTTGACGCCGGCAGGCATATGGCGCAAAAGGGACTGCCAGGCCTGCTGCTTTCGCTCGGCGAGCGTACGCCGCAGGCGGCGCAGATGGGCGTCGTAGCGTTTCGTCGCCAGGTAATCAACCAGCGCCAGCTGCACAGGTGAGCTTGTGGAGAGCGTGCTCATCAGCTGCAGCTGCTGAATACGTCGCGCGTGTTTTCCTGCCGCAACCCAGCCGATGCGAAAACCGGCCACCAGACATTTTGAAAAGGACGAGCAGTGCAGCGTCATATCCTGACGATCCCATGCTTTCGCCGGAAGCGGTTTTTCGCGCCCAAAATAGAGCTCGCTGTAGACGTCGTCTTCAATCAGAGGAACGTTGTGCTGCGTTAACAGGGCGACAAGCTGCGCTTTTTTCTCCGCGCTCAGCGTGAAGCCAAGCGGGTTCTGACTGTTGGTCATTATCCAGCAGGCTTTAACCGGATACTCCTTCAGCGCCTGTTCAAGGGCATTCAGGTCAATCCCTTCGCGGACGTCCGTCGCAATCGACAACGCTTTAAGCTTCAGGCGTTCGAGCGCCTGCAGCGCGCCGTAGAAACAGGGGTTTTCGACAATCACCCAGTCGCCCGGCTCGGTCACCGCCTGCAGGCTGAGATTGAGCGCTTCAAGGGCGCCTGCGGTGATCACAATCTCTTCCGGGGAGATGTTCATCCCCTGCTGCGCGTAGCGGCGGGCAATGGCGTGGCGGAGATCAACGTTACCCGGCGGCAGGTTCTCAATCACGCTCATCGCCGTTGCGGTTTTGCTGACGTTCGCCAGCGAGCGGTTGAGCTGCTGCAGCGGGAAAAGCCGTGGGTCGGGAAAGGCGGAGGCAAAAGGGACAACGGACGGGTCGCGGCTGGCCTGTAAGACGTCGAAGATGTAGGTGTTAATATCCACGACTTCGTCACGCATCACCTGGGCAGGTGGAGCAGGCTGATGTGCGGTCGGGCGCGAGGCAACGTAATAGCCCGACTGCGGTCTGGCGACAATGCGCCCCTGACTTTCCAGCATCTGATACGCATGGCCAACGGTCATAAAACTCATGCCGCTGCTCGCCACCTGCTCTCGCAGAGAAGGCAGCTTATCGCCCGGCAGCCATACGCCGAGCTCTATCTGCGAGATAATTTGTTGCGCCAGACGCTGGTATTTTTTCATCAGATTCTCCTTGTGGCTGACAGTGTATATCAGCAGGAGAAAAAGAGAAGATTTAGCTAACTGTTATAGTTCGGGAAACGAATTACTTGCGGTACTCGGTAACGTGGCTTTGCGCCTGACGCGCAGCGGCCAGGTGATCGAGCGTTATCATCGACGATTTGCAAAAGATGCATTTCGCGCCGAGTGGGTTTTTCTCAGACACATCAAAGACTGAGGTACGGTACTGCGAGCCATGACAGCATGGGCAGCGGAAATGAATATAAGAAGTCATAGGATTCTCCTGTGAACGTAAAAACGTAAATTACTAATGGGCCGATTGGGCATAATGGTTTTAAACAAAACGAATCGGAATGTAGATAAAGACCCAAGAGAGGCTGCGGAGAGGCACAACGTGATGAGAACTGCTTTATAAAACTACGTCAGATATTTATTTGGACTCAAAACCAGAAGACCATTAACGCACGGCGTTGGCGACAAAGCAAGCTGTTTTATGCGTAAAATTCATAAAAACAGTGTTTTTATTCCTCATTCGAGAAGTATATCAGATGGCTAAAGCATGAGTATTATGCCAACTGTTATGGTTAAAAATCACTTTTCTGAGTCTGATAGTCAGATCTTCGCCCCTATACCATAACAGCACACCGTTTGACATTGAGGCTGTGCATGTTTGGTTTAGATGCGTTTCACCTTGCGCGGATACAGTTTGCCTTTACCGTATCCTTTCACATTATTTTCCCGGCCATTACCATCGGTCTTGCAAGCTATCTTGCCGTGCTCGAAGGGCTGTGGCTGAAAACAAAAAATCCGGTCTGGCGCTCGCTGTACCATTTCTGGTCGAAGATATTTGCCGTCAACTTTGGCATGGGCGTGGTGTCCGGGCTGGTGATGGCCTACCAGTTTGGCACCAACTGGAGCGGCTTTTCGCAGTTTGCGGGCAGTATTACCGGCCCGCTTCTGACCTATGAAGTGCTTACCGCCTTCTTCCTCGAAGCCGGGTTCCTCGGCGTAATGCTGTTCGGCTGGAACAAGGTCGGACCGGGTCTGCACTTCTTCTCCACCTGCATGGTGGCGCTGGGGACCATTATCTCTACCTTCTGGATCCTCTCTTCAAACAGCTGGATGCAGACCCCGCAGGGCTATGAGATCGTCAACGGTCAGGTGGTGCCGGTGGACTGGTTCGCGGTGGTGTTTAACCCCTCCTTCCCTTACCGCCTGCTGCATATGTCGATAGCCGCGTTCCTGAGCAGCGCCCTGTTTGTGGGCGCATCCGCGGCATGGCATCTGCTGCGCGGGAATAATACCCCCGCCATCCGGGCGATGTTTTCGATGGCGCTGTGGATGACGCTGATTGTCGCCCCCATCCAGGCCATGGTTGGCGATATGCACGGGTTGAACACCTTAAAGCACCAGCCCGCCAAGATAGCCGCGATTGAAGGACACTGGGAAAATCCGCCGGGTGAGCCTACCCCGCTGCTGCTGTTTGGCTGGCCGGATATGGAGCAGGAGCGCACCCGCTTTGGGCTGGAGATCCCGGCGCTGGGGAGTCTCATCCTGACGCACAGCCTGGATAAACAGGTTCCGGCGCTGAAAGAGTTTCCAAAGGAAGACCGCCCGAATTCCACCATCGTCTTCTGGTCGTTCCGCATTATGGCGGGTCTGGGCATGCTGATGCTGCTTCTTGGGGTAACGGCACTCTGGCTGCGATATAAAAAGCGCGTTTATTCGTCGCGCCCCTTCCTGTGGTTTGCGCTGTTGATGGGGCCATCGGGGCTGATTGCCATTCTGGCCGGGTGGATCACCACCGAAGTGGGCCGCCAGCCTTGGGTGGTCTATGGGCTCCAGCGAACGAAGGATGCGGTTTCTGCCCATGGTGATTTGCACATGAGCGTGAGCCTGCTGGCCTTCTTCGTCGTCTATACCTCGGTATTCGGCGTGGGTTACAGCTATATGGTGCGCCTCATCCGAAAAGGCCCGCAGCCGCATGAATCTTTCGCCACCGAGTCCGACGGACGTCCGGCGCGCCCGCTTTCTGCCGTCACAACTGAACATAAGGAGCAGCCATAATGGGTATCGATCTTTCCATTATCTGGTTTGTGATCATCGTTTTCGCCACGCTGATGTATATCGTCATGGACGGTTTTGATCTGGGGATTGGCATTCTGTTCCCGGCAACGCAGAACGCCGACGATCGCGACGTAATGGTCAACAGCGTCGCGCCGGTCTGGGACGGAAATGAAACCTGGCTGGTGCTTGGCGGCGCTGCGCTGTTTGGCGCATTCCCACTTGCCTACGCGGTGATCGTGGATGCCCTCACCATTCCACTGACGTTAATGCTGATCGGACTTATTTTCCGCGGGGTGGCATTTGAATTTCGTTTTAAGGCCACCCCGGCGCACCGTCCTTTCTGGGATAAGGCGTTTATAGGCGGTTCCATTCTGGCGACGTTTACCCAGGGCGTGACGGTAGGCGCCGTCATTAACGGCTTTACCGTCACCGGCCGGGCCTATACCGGCGGCCCCTTTGACTGGTTTACCGCGTTTAACCTGTTTTGCGGCGCCGGGCTGGTGGTGGCCTATGCGCTGTTAGGCTCGACCTGGCTGGTGATGAAAAGCGAAAACGCGCTGCAGCAGCGGATGCGCGAGGTATCGAAAACGCTGTTAATCGTGCTGCTGGCGTTTATTGCCGCCATTAGCCTCTGGACGCCGCTGGCACAACCGGCCATCGCCGCGCGCTGGTTTACGCTGCCGAATCTGTTTTATCTGCTGCCGGTTCCTGCTCTGGTGGTGATTTTTAGCCTGTACCAGTGGCGCTGCCTGAATAATCCCGCCAGCCATAGCCGTCCGTTTATTCTGACACTGGGGCTGGTATTCCTCGGCTTTAGCGGGCTTGGGATCAGCATCTGGCCGCATATTATTCCACCGTCGATCACCCTTTGGCAGGCCGCCGCACCGACGCAAAGCCAGGGCTTTATGCTGGTCGGCGCGCTGTTGATCATTCCCGTTATTCTGGTCTACACCTTCTGGAGTTACTACGTATTTCGCGGCAAAGTTCAGCATGGGGAGGGTTATCACTGATGCAACAACCGGTCTGGAAAAGATTACTGTGGCTGGCCATTATCTGGGGCGGCAGCGTACTGGCACTGGCTGCTGTCAGCATGCTCTTCCGTATGCTAATGACGGCTGCAGGGTTTAAATCGCATTAACATCATTCCGGGCAACCGCTGCGTTGCCCTGTTCCCCCGCACTTTCAGATAAACCCCATTAACGCATGGCAGCGTATCGTTACACTGGAAAAAGATTCACAGTGTTTATAGTTTGAGAAGAAAAATGAAAAAGCTCATCGCGTTAAGTGTTATCAGTCTTGTTCTTACCGGCTGCGTTAATCCGGGTAAAGCCTCCGTTCAGCCGGAGCAACTTCAGAATCACCGCTTCGTGCTGGAAAACGTGAACGGTAAGGCCGTGAAGACCGCGACAACGCCACCTGAGCTCAGTTTTAGCGCGCTGCCTGATATCAGCCTGGTGAATAACATCAGCGTTTCCGGCCAGATGTGTAACCGCTTCAACGGACAGGGGAAATTGTCCGAAGGCGAGCTTAAGGTTAAAACGCTGGCCATGACGCGCAAGCTCTGTACTGAACCGCAGCTGAATGAGCTGGATCAGGCCATCGGCGACATGCTGCGCAAAGGGGCGCAGGTCGACCTGACTGAGGACCAGTTAACGCTGGCGACAGCCGATAAAACGCTGATGTTTAAGCGTGTAGAATAATCAGTAGTTACCGCAGCTTCCAACGGCAAGCGACTGTTCGCTACAGCGTTTGCCGTTTGGCAAGGCGCACATCCCAATAGCAGAACCATCAAGCTGGCGAGCGACAGACAGCGAACCGCCAATCATTGCGCAGTTAGCCTGACCAGCGCTGGACATCGCCGCTTTCATTCCCGGCGCCACGTGGGCTGCCGTTGCCTGCTGAACGGGTTCACTGCTACATGCCGACAACAATAATGCGGCACACCCTACCAAAAACGCTGAGCGCATGCTTTCTCCCCCATAAATGATGCGAAACCTATGCATAATAGGCATCACAGCCCGTGTCGTCGAGAGCGAAAGTGCGTATTTATGCGCTCCGGAAACAATTTTTCGCAATTTTTTCGCCAAAAGTTTGATCTACTCATTGATGGCGAGAATACCAAGGACACAAAAGCGAAAATCGTAAAATCACCCGTTTGCTAGAATACACAGATAATATTCAGGGTTTGTTGCCGTAATACAGACCCCTATTTTTTGCGCAATGTAAGGGTGTTGTCCTATGCAAACTATTGACGGTAATGGTGCAGTTGCCTCAGTCGCGTTTCGCACCAGTGAAGTTATCGCCATCTACCCGATTACGCCAAGTTCTACCATGGCCGAGCAGGCGGATGCCTGGGCTGGTAACGGGTTAAAAAACGTCTGGGGCGATGTCCCGAGAGTGGTAGAAATGCAGTCTGAAGCCGGTGCGATTGCCACGGTGCACGGCGCGCTGCAAACCGGCGCGCTTTCCACGTCGTTTACCTCATCTCAGGGATTGCTGTTAATGATCCCTACTCTGTACAAACTCGCCGGTCAACTGACCCCCTTCGTTCTGCACGTTGCGGCGCGTACCGTTGCCACTCACGCGCTCTCTATCTTTGGCGATCACTCTGACGTGATGGCGGTACGCCAGACCGGCTGCGCGATGCTGTGCGCAAGCAGCGTTCAGGAAGCCCAGGACTTTGCCTTAATTTCACATATCGCCACGCTTAAAAGCCGCGTGCCGTTTATTCACTTCTTTGATGGTTTCCGAACCTCTCACGAAATTAACAAAATCGTCCCGCTGGCTGACGAGACAATCCTGAATCTGCTCCCGCAGGCGGACATTGACGCGCACCGTGCCCGGGCCCTCAATCCGGAACACCCGGTTATTCGCGGGACATCGGCAAACCCGGATACCTATTTCCAGTCCCGCGAGGCCACGAACCCGTGGTACAACGCGGTTTACGACCATGTTGAACAGGCGATGAATGACTTTGCCGCCGCGACCGGTCGGGAATATAAACCCTTTGAGTACTACGGCCATCCGCAGGCGGAACGGGTCATTGTGCTGATGGGGTCGGCCATTGGCACCTGCGAGGAAGTTGTTGATGAACTGCTGACGCGCGGCGAAAAAGTTGGCGTGCTTAAGGTGCGGCTCTATCGCCCGTTCTCGGCCAAACATCTGCTTTCGGCTCTGCCTGAAAGCGCGCGCGCTGTGGCGGTGCTCGATCGCACTAAAGAGCCGGGCGCGCAGGCGGAACCGCTGTATCTGGATGTGATGACGGCCCTGGCAGAAGCCTTTAATCAGGGCGAACGTGAAACGCTGCCGCGCGTGATCGGAGGTCGCTATGGGTTATCGTCCAAGGAATTTGGGCCGGACTGCGTGCTGGCGGTATTCAACGAACTTAGCGAAGCGAAGCCCAAGCCGCGCTTTACCGTCGGCATTTATGATGATGTGACGAATCTGTCCCTGTCGTTGCCGGAAAACACCCTGCCCTCGACCGCCAAACTTGAGGCGCTGTTCTATGGTCTGGGCAGCGACGGCAGCGTCTCCGCTACCAAAAACAACATCAAAATCATCGGTAACTCTACGCCGTGGTATGCCCAGGGGTACTTCGTTTACGACTCCAAAAAGGCAGGCGGCTTGACCGTTTCCCACCTGCGGGTGAGCGAACAGCCCATCCGCTCTGCGTATCTTATTTCTCAGGCTGATTTTGTTGGCTGTCACCAGCTGCAGTTTATCGATAAATACCAGATGGCCGAGCGCCTGAAGCCTGGCGGTATTTTCCTCCTGAATACGCCATACAGCGTGGATGAAGTCTGGTCGCGCCTGCCGCAGGAAGTGCAGGCGGTGCTGAACCAGAAAAAAGTCCGTTTCTTTGTGGTGAACGCGGCGAAAATTGCCCGCGAATGTGGCCTGGCCGCGCGCATCAATACCGTTATGCAGATGGCCTTCTTCCATCTGACGAACATCCTGCCGGGCGACAGCGCGCTGGCGGAACTGCAGGGCGCGATTGCCAAAAGCTACAGCAGCAAAGGACAGGAATTAGTCGAGCGTAACTGGCAGGCGCTGGCGCTGGCGCGCGAGTCGCTGTATGAGGTACCGCTGCAGCCGGTCAATGCCGCAAGCCCGAACCGCCCTCCGGTGGTGTCCGATGCGGCGCCTGATTTCGTTAAGACCGTGACGGCGGCGATGCTGGCCGGTCTGGGTGATGCCCTGCCCGTCTCTGCGCTGCCGCCGGATGGAACCTGGCCGATGGGTACCACGCGCTGGGAAAAACGTAACATCGCCGAAGCGATCCCTATATGGAAAGAAGAGCTGTGTACCCAGTGCAACCACTGCGTAGCGGCCTGCCCGCACTCAGCCATTCGTGCCAAAGTGGTTTCACCGGAAGAGATGGAATCCGCGCCTGCGAGCCTGCATTCACTGGATGTGAAATCCCGCGATATGCGCGGGCAGAAATACGTTCTGCAGGTCGCGCCGGAAGATTGCACCGGCTGTAACCTGTGCGTCGAGGTCTGTCCGGCGAAAGACAGGCAGAATCCGGAGATCAAAGCCATCAATATGATGTCGCGTCTGGAGCATGTTGAAGAGGAGAAGGTCAATTATGACTTCTTCCTGAACCTGCCGGAAATCGACCGCAGCAAACTGGAACGCATTGATATTCGCACTTCGCAGCTGATCACGCCGCTGTTTGAATACTCCGGCGCCTGCTCGGGCTGCGGTGAAACACCCTATATCAAGCTGCTTACCCAGCTTTACGGTGACCGGATGTTGATTGCCAACGCAACCGGCTGTTCTTCTATTTATGGCGGTAACCTGCCCTCCACGCCGTACACCACCGATGCCAACGGTCGCGGTCCGGCATGGGCAAACTCGCTATTCGAAGACAACGCCGAATTTGGTCTGGGCTTCCGCCTGACCGTTGACCAGCACCGTGCACGCGTGATGCGCCTGCTGGAGCAGTTTGCCGGGCAGCTCCCTGCCGGGCTCAATGACGCGCTTCATGCGGATGCAACGCCAGAAGAACGTCGTGAGCAGGTTGCCGAGCTGCGTCAGGCGCTTCAGGGCGTGGCGGGAGCTGAGCAGCTGCTGATCGACGCGGACGCGCTGGTCGAAAAATCGATCTGGCTGATTGGCGGTGACGGCTGGGCTTACGACATCGGCTTTGGCGGGCTGGATCACGTGCTGAGCCTGACCGAAAACGTCAATATCCTGGTTCTGGATACGCAGTGTTATTCCAACACCGGCGGTCAGGCGTCGAAAGCGACGCCGCTTGGCGCAGTGACGAAATTCGGCGAACACGGTAAACGCAAGGCGCGCAAAGATCTCGGTGTAAGCATGATGATGTACGGTCACGTTTACGTCGCGCAAATTTCGCTGGGTGCCCAGCTTAACCAGACGGTGAAAGCAATTCAGGAGGCGGAAGCGTATCCTGGCCCATCGCTGATCGTTGCATACAGCCCTTGCGAAGAGCATGGCTACGATCTGGCGCTCAGCCACGACCAGATGCGCCAGCTGACCGCGACGGGCTTCTGGCCGCTGTACCGGTTCGACCCGCGTCGTGCTGATGAGGGTAAATTACCGCTGGCGCTGGACTCTCGTCCACCGTCAGATGCCCTGGCCGAGACGTTAATGCAGGAACAGCGCTTCCGCCGCCTTAACGCGCAGCAGCCGGAAGTGGCGGAACAGCTCTGGAAAGACGCCGCGGCCGATCTGCAAAAACGTTATGACTTCCTGGCGCAAATGGCGGGTAAAGCCGAAAAACCGACCAGCGACTAGTACCTCTGCCCGGCTTGTCCGGGCATTTTTTTGCTATAAAAAAAGCCCGGCGTATTCACACCGGGCGAATCCAGATAATCATTGAATATCTATTTTGTTTCCTTAATAGTATTCATGTTAATTATGGATGAATGATCTTAAAGGCATATAACGCATCAAGGTTACCTTAATTAACGCCCGATTAATAATTTCAATTTAATATGCTTAACTTTAAATCATTCATCAAGTCAATGACCGTTTCAGTTGATTTATTCGGTTTAGATTTTACTTAGTTCGTAACAATTATATTTTATTACTCTCGCAGCGGAGTGATTTAGCATGAGACAACGTTCTCATTCTGAAAGTTCAACAGGTAATTAAATAAAAACAACCACCATGGAATATCAAAATGCAAAGAAAAGTACTGGCCCTGATGATTCCGGCTCTGTTAATGGCTGGCGCAACTCATGCAGCAGAGATTTATAATAAAGACGGCAACAAATTAGATCTGTACGGAAAAGTAGATGGTCTGCACTATTTCTCCGACGATAAAGGCGCTGACGGGGATCAAACCTACATGCGTCTGGGCTTCAAAGGCGAAACCCAGATCAACGACATGATGACCGGCTACGCGCAGTGGGAATACAACATTCAGGCGAATAACACCGAAGGGTCTGATAATCAGTCCTGGACTCGTCTGGCCTTCGCGGGCGTCAAAGTGGGTGACTACGGCTCCTTCGATTACGGTCGTAACTACGGCGTGCTGTACGATGTGGAAGGCTGGACCGATATGCTGCCTGAGTTCGGCGGCGACTCCTACTCTAAAGCCGACAACTTTATGACCAGCCGCGCCAACGGTGTGGCAACCTACCGTAACACCGACTTCTATGGTCTGGTGCAGGGCCTGAACTTTGCGCTGCAGTATCAGGGCAAGAATGAAGACGCCAGCAACAACCAGGAAGGCACCAACAACGGTCGCGACACGCGTCACGAGAACGGCGACGGCTTCGGTATCTCTACCACCTATGACTTCGGCATGGGCATTACTGCAGGTGCGGCGTACACCTCTTCAGACCGCACCAACGAACAGGTCATGAATACCACAGCGGGCGGTGACAAAGCGGATGCGTGGACTGCGGGTCTGAAATATGACGCCAATAACATCTATCTGGCGGCAATGTACTCTGAAACCCGCAATATGACCCCGTATGGTGATAAAACCGATTCCGTTGCGAATAAAACCCAGAACTTTGAAGTGACCGCCCAGTACCAGTTCGACTTTGGCCTGCGTCCGTCCCTTTCCTACCTGCAGTCGAAAGGTAAGGACCTGGGCAACGGTCAGGGCGATCGGGATCTGGTTAAATACGCTGACGTAGGCGCGACCTATTACTTCAATAAAAACATGTCAACCTACGTTGATTACAAAATTAACCTGTTGGATGAAGATGACAGCTTCTACAAAAACAACGGCATCGGCACGGATGACGTCGTAGCGTTAGGTCTGGTTTACCAGTTCTGATTGTCAGAGCCCGCACCATGGTGCGGGCTCGCTTGTATTTGAAGTTCGTCACAAAAGATAGTTTCAGAAAGGGATTGGTTGAGGGAAAGTTGAAAGAAAGCTGGTTAGACTACGGAGATAGCCCTTTTGTCATTAAGGATAACAGCGTTGTTCGGTCGTGTATCTCTTGCCGTTCTTACCCTTTTAGCATTGGTGTGGATGGCGTTAATTTTTGATTTTGGTGATATTGTCGGGCATCTCGGCGCGCTGTTAAACCATCTGGATGGCAGTTGACCGTTTCCCTGGAAACAAAAAGCCACCAGCAGTGCCGGTGGCGGATATACGCATAGGTCGCGTTATTTTTTCACAGGTTGAGGCTTTTTATCGCCTGATTCAGGGGCCTCACGCGGATCGTCTTTTTCAACACAAAGCATAGTTTCTCCTGTATCAGATAACCATTCTCCACTATAGCCAGGCTGATTAAAGAGTGGCCAGGCGGCAATCATGCCTGCTGTTCACCTTTCTCGCGAAAAGTGAGATAGCCAAATACGCCACTTTCTCCATCCATGGGATGGTTAACCCCGTCCATCACCTTCACCTCTGGAAAATCAAATGGTGAAACGTCTTCAAAACAGGCGACATTCACACCATATTCGTTTGGGTTAGAACGCCGCTGATGGAACGTGTAAATCCCGCACACCGAGCAGAAGAAATGCCGTGCCGTTCCCGTGTTAAAGCGGTACTCGGTGAGCTTATCCTCACCTTTGGTCACCGTAATCCCAGACAGCGGCGCAGAAACGACGACAGCGCCTCGCATTCGACAAAAGGAACAGCTGCAGCGCCGCGCGGTGTTGAGGCCATCAGTAAGTTCAACGGTGAATGCCACCGCGCCGCAGTGGCACTTCGCATTTCGTCTTTCAGCCATGGGCTATACCCCTTTTCTCACGAGCTCGGCCGCTTTAACGAAAACCTCGTCTTCTACACCATCGCCTTTTTGCCTGCCGAGTCTGACCAGTTCATCCACTATACTGTTGCGATGGATCGGTTTTTGCGCTGAAACCAGCCCAATAACGGCGGCCCCAATCGCCAGCCCCACTAATCCGGTTTGTTCATCTTTGTTTTTCATATTCATGCTCCTGGTACAACAAACAAGGGTAGCAGGAATATGGTAAAACGGAATGCCAGACACATGATCTGTGAATAATATTTAAACAGTTCAAACAGGTACGACTTCTAAAATCGACAGATACGAACGGGTGTCTATTATTTTGTTTAGCTTCAGACGAGTCTTTTCAAACAAGGTCTGATACTCGGACTCTGTTCTTGCCCGTCCTCCATCAAAGCTTGTTAACAAAAGAAGATCAATTTCAAATCGTCCCTGTTCATTATTTTCTTTTTTAATAAGTGGCTCAAAAATTAATAGCCTGGAGTTTTCTTTCATAGCATTTCTGCAGCATTGAAGTATCTGAATGGCCTTTTCATCAGGCCAGTCCATTAAAATGTATTTAAGTAGATAAATGTCTGCTACAGGACAGGCTTCAAAAAAACTGCCCTCTACGGTCTCCCATCGGCGATGATCATTCAACAGATACAGTCGATTCCGCTCAAGCACGTCTGTTTGATCAAAAAGGATCCCCGTCAGGGTCGGGTTTCGCCGTAAAACGGCCAGCAATAAATTACCCAGCCCACCGGCGATATCGGCAACGACAGCGTTTTGAGGGAACGAATAGCTGTCTGCGATGACTTCATTCTCTACGGATGACATAGAGGCCATACCGGCATGAAAAATGTTGCTGTCAGCCCCACTATCGTCATGCTGCCAGTACTCGTAAAAAGGCTTGCCAAACAATTCATTAAAGACAGGTTTGCCTTGCAATATCTCATCCATTTTTGCCGCTGGCTGCCAGAATGTCTGGTCTGTAAGCATGAGCACTGCTGCACGCAAGGAAAATTCATGCTCAGAACAGAGGAATTGTGCTGATTGGCTAAGGCTGTATTCGGCGTCAGATAATTCGTTGAAAACCCCACGAGAGGACAATAAGCGCATGATTCGATGAAGATAGTCAACGTCGACATTCAACTCCTTCGCCAGTTGATTCACGGATTTTTTTCCATCAACCAGACGATCTGCGACCCCTAATACCGCGACAGCCCGAAGTGCTGCCTGCCAGACAAAACCCATGCTTTGCTCTAACAAACACATTCCTTCTTTACGGCTTAGTAAATCCAGACTATTACGTTGTGACATTTTCTGCTCCTTACCAATAAAGATGTGTTGAACAACTAAAAAGTTGCTAACAAGCGTAAGTCTGGCAGTGAGCTTTATCCATAATTTCAGCAAGGTTTACTTATGCTGCTTCGTATTGGTTTGCATACAGTACATTTAAACACGTAAAAAAACAGGGCCACTTACTCTTCATTTTGATTAGTAATGCGCAGAAACTATTACTTTATAAATGATTGTCTTACATCCAAAAAATCCTGTGACAACGCAGCCATTCTCTATTTAGAATCTCGGCGTCAGCCCATACTTTGGCGTTTTGATATTTGCAGCCCAAACCTTGATATTGTTTTGCAACAGAATAGTGAAATCTGATTTTAAATGCGTCACCATTCCATTGACGCTGTCCGCATCAACCACAGAAAAATGTTCAATTCTATTTTGCCCTACCTCAACACAATAATATTTTGCGGGCAGCTCCTTACCATTAACATTTAGCGACTGGTTGTTTTCACTACAACGGCCTTCAGTAATAAATGACACCAGCAAGTTAGCGGATTTCCTCCCTGGCTGAGAAACACTCACCATGACCGGGAAACCTTCCGAGGTCTGAGTCATATCATAAAGGACGGCATTTTTCATATACCAGGTATTATATTCCCGCTCCTGAAAAGCAGACCAGGAAGGCGCAGAAAAGACCACCAGCACTGCCAGTATAAGAGATTCTATTTTCATGGGATGTTGTCGTCCGTGTTGTTGCACGTATTATTCAGATTGTGCAAAAAACAGCAACCCCTTAAGAAAAGCCCTACTACTATTGGCAGTAACAGAGGGATTAATACAAAGAAGAATAAGAAGATAAATGGTAAACCACCGCCATCATGGCGATGCTGACCACGACGCTGATGAAAAAGTACGTTTTGAAAGGCTGCTTTTGGGTTTTATGGTGAAAGAGCTGTTGCCCCACAATGGCGCCAGGCCAGCCACCTGTTACGCCAAATACCAGCAAAGTAGCTTCCGGCACCCTGCGCATCCCCTTCCGCGCCGCCATTTTATCGGCGCCATACATGACTATTGTCAGCAGATTGATCAGCAGAAACCAGATTACCAACGGATTCGGAGTCAACAGGCTAGCAATAGCAGCGAAAATCAGTAGTACATAGCAAAAGCGATTGAGAGTCATTGTTCTGGTCACAGGCTGTTAAACGGTTTTCGACGGCATATGATACCCAAAACAGGTAAAGTTTACTTCTTTAAAACAGGGTGAATGCCTGGCGCTTTACTGATTAACATTTAAACGGCATTAATCAGTCAAGCATCCTTTCATTATAATCGTGCAGTTTACATATTTTTCTTAAAAAAATATTCTGAAACGGCTCACTGCAAAAACACATTGTGCGTGCATCCCTTTAACAAAATAAAAACGAATGCAGTGGCTGTGTAAACAGACGGGTAAGAAATATTGATGGAGATCAATTTATAAAACAAGCAGATAATTTTTAGCCGCGTCGTGTCATGCCCAGCGTTTAGCATTACAGTTGAACACAATTAATTTGACCAGATGGTCAATGAATAACAAAATATCACCGTAGTTAAAAAATAATATCTGCATTCCTTTAGGGGGGGTGATGTCCCCCCATTTTTCCGATGTGATAAACCTCATTCCACCATTATCTTCACTTTTGGTTTCGACAGAAGGACTTTTACCAGTTCCTTAAACGGCGTGGGTTTGTAGAAGAAGAAACCTTGTAAGAACTTGATGTGGTTATGGGTGAGATAATCAAGTTGCTCTTGTGTTTCAACACCTTCCGCCACAATACTGATTGATAATTTTTTTGCCAGTTCCAGTACCGAATCCAGTATAACGGTTGAGTCCTCACTGGCATTAACCCTGGCAACAAAGCTTTGGTCGATTTTAATGTAATCGATATGCAGATCCTGCAGGTAGGACAGACCAGAATACCCCGTACCAAAATCATCAAGAGCAATGGCAAATCCAATCTCATGTAGCGCATTGAGGGTCTTAACGAGATGGTCATCGATATCGAGAGGTTCACGCTCGGTCACCTCAATGACCAGGTTAAGATCCTGTCGAGTAAAGCTTTGCTTGTAATGGAGACACTCTTCAACGAAGGTGAACGCAACGATATGGGACGCGCTGAAGTTAATACCGACGTGGAACCCTTCTGGCAGCAACGTAGAGATCGAATTCATATGCGATGCAACCTGACGCATTAAGCTCTGAGTTAAGGGAATGATTAAGCCTGATTTCTCCGCGAGAGGAATAAATGAAGCCGGAGAAATAAACCCTGACTGTGGATGCTTCCATCTGGCCAGCACTTCCACACCTCGTAGCGCCCCCTCTTTGCCGCTGACAACGGGCTGGTAATACGGAATAATTTCATTTCTGTATATGGCGGTACGCAGTGACTCTTCCGGTGAAACATCCTTAGAAAGATATCGCTGAAGAATATAAGCAGAAAGAGACGATATTATCAGCAGGAATAACACTACGCCTCCGGCTCGATTGAGTAATCTCTTAAGACTAAAAAGAGGTGGAGAATTAAATTGTACCGAGAAAGGAAAAGCTGAGGCCTTGACCGTTAATACCTCTTTCTTCGTATGGTCTACCGTAGTCACATCGCCTGTCAGGCCTAAAAGGGTATTGCCTACTCTTAGAGAATATTCAACGCCGTTTAATGGCATATCCAGCGCATCCCGGATATGGCTATCACTGATACTAACGATGATTCGGCTTCCGGCGTGGGTTGTCTGGTATAAGAGAACCGGAAGACCGTTGACGGTACTCCCCGAAGGAACCAGGAGCAATGATGACTCAGGCAGCACTGAGCTATTGACCAACAATACGCGGTTTCCCGGTAATGAGGAGCACCAGACCGCGTTATTTTTCAGAATAATGATCGTTCTCAGGTGAGGCTGTAATGCTGCCTCGGTACCCAGCCGATATTGCCCTTCTGCATCACACTCATTCTCGGCAAGTTGCATTGCCATCTGAGTCGCATGACGGGCTTCTTTAAGAATAACGTTCATGTTCCGTACGACGTAGCGCGCCTCTGCCAGGCTGTCAGCACGTGCAGAATACCAAACCTGTAAATTGATGATAAAAACGCCGAGCAAAAACATTGTCGTGGCTGCAGCTAAGGGAATAGATGCATGGCGCATTTAGGGTTCTCGATTTGAGTAAAGTTGCCGCTTCAGCGATCCTGAAGTGATTGAATTATCTTCGTCTTAAGCATGGTTGATAAAGAAATAAATACCATATCAGGCGTCAGAAATTTTCTCGCAAGCCAGATGGAGTGGGAACAAAGGGCCACCGAACGGCAGCCCTGATGGATAAGTGTTTATTAGTACCGCTTTATTGTATTGATAGGGGTTCTTTCTGACCAGTCAGGTCGCTCGCCAGCCATGATGGCACGCTGTTGCGTTGGCGTCACAGACTGCGTAATTTCTGGCATTGACTTGTATTCGGGTTGTGTAGGTGGATTGAGAACAAGATCGGAACTACAGCCTGATAACAGCAAAACCGCCAGTAGTAATGAATTAAATTTGAACACGTGCCCCCTTCCAATGGGATAAAGTTATAAGAAAAGCATGGTGCTGATTGCATCCTGGTGACACGTTAATGATATACAAAGCCACGCGCCTGGCTGAAGACAGCAGATTCACCACACAGATAACCCCATAAGGTTATATTTACTCGGGCAATACGCGCAACGCTTTGTTTTCGTACCCACCAGAGCAAAAAGGTGGAAGGAAAGCCGACTACGCTTCTAATATCGAGGGGGTTTATGCTAAAAACGCTACTTCGTTTCTTTTGGTCAAGTGTTTAGAAGGAATTTGAATGGTTAAGGTTGAGGTATTAAAAACGAAGTACCCAGGCGCAGCGGCCTGGCAAATGGGTGACAGCCCGGAACTGGCGAGCAAGCTTGCGGACCTGATTAAAAAAGGAATCAAAACGGCCACCTGCGGATCTTTTGCCTCGTACTCGCAGGATGTGTCTGCACCGCGGGTGGGTAGCTACAACATAATCCTTGATGGACAAAACGTCCCGGTCTGTGTGATCAGGCTGGTTTCACAGCGGCTGGTGCGTTTTTGCGATGTTACTGAAGAATTCGCTCGCAAAGAGGGTGAAGGTGATTTAAGCCTTGAATACTGGCAGAAAGAGCATCAGCGATTTTTCGTCTGCGAAGGTCATTTTTCTAAAGATATGGAACTGATCGCAGAAGAATTTGAATTGGTTGATGTGCTGTAAGCGGAGATTAAGTGGCCAGGATGGTACCTTCGCTGAATTCGTTCCGGTAAAAGACAACGTAAGTTCTCCTCGCGCTGGTCCTCATGGGAGCATCAAAACCTGCGATTTGTTTTTATGCCCAGGATGCACAGGGGCACACAGAAAGTCTGCTACGCTTTTCGCGTATCGGCTCCGGATTTAATGAGCTGTAAAACGTGCTGGTATTCGTCGCCGGAATCCGTACCATACGCGGCATACAATGTTTGCCCCTGCTGGCTCCGAAGGTAGTACTCAATGCAAGAAAATCAAGAGATTAACAAAAAAGAGCAATACAACCTCAATAAGCTACGCTGATTTTTCCAACTCATTGATATCATTTGTTTTTTATTTTAAATCAATTAGTTATAGTATTATAGTTTCTCCCTAAAGCTACCCAGAACTACAACTTTAGTGCCCTTTTTTGCCCCTATTTCGCATTTTTGCCCCTAAATTTGCCCCTAACTTTAGCCAGTGCGCCACCCTTATTCTCCCTGCCCTATACTTTAAGTCTGACATCTGGTTCGAGGTTTCTATGTGTGGACGCTTTGCACAAGCTCAAACACGTGAAGAATATCTGGCTTACCTGGCCGATGAAGCCGATCGCGACATCGCATACGACCCTGAGCCTATTGGACGTTACAACGTGGCGCCAGGTACCAAAGTTCTGTTGCTGAGCGAACGTGACGAGCAGCTGCATCTCGATCCGGTCCTGTGGTCTTACGCGCCCGGATGGTGGGATAAAACACCATTGATAAACGCGCGTGTCGAGACAGCGGCCACCAGCAGGATGTTCAAACCTCTCTGGCAGCATGGCCGGGCAATCTGCTTTGCTGATGGATGGTTCGAGTGGAAGAAGGAAGGCGACAAAAAGCAGCCATATTTTATTCACCGGGCAGACGGTCAGCCGATATTTATGGCCGCGATCGGCAGTACGCCATTCGAACGCGGCGATGAAGCAGAAGGTTTCCTGATAGTGACGTCTGCAGCTGACAAAGGACTGGTCGACATTCATGACCGTAGGCCACTGGTTCTATCGCCTGAAGCTGCTAGAGCGTGGATGCGCCAGGATATAGCCGGGAAAGAAGCTGAGGAGATAGCCGCAGACGGTGCTGTGCCAGCTGACAAATTTATCTGGCACGCCGTGACGCGCGCCGTGGGTAATGTGAAGAACCAGGGGCCGGAGCTAATCGAGGCGGTACAATGAACAGTAAAAGAGACCAGACGCGTCTGAAATGAGCGAAAAGCGGAAGTTCACCTCAACACGCCTTATGATGACGAGAGGTAGTTGCAAGCGGAAATATTTTGGTGGTTTACTAGTGCTTTCAGTTAGAGGATCTGTTTTATGCATAGCGCGTTATCCGTCACTGGAAATTGGTGCTATGATCGTCATCGCCCAGTCTGGTTGATGAATTGTAATATTTGCCGATGGAGCAGATCATACTACCCGGGCTGAGTTACCTTCAAATGATCTACTATTTTGCGTACCTATGTAGGATAAAACCCTAATTTTAAATTATTGATATAACAGAGCGAAAAATGATATTTGACAGAAAAAAAGATATAGAAGAAACATATGATGGTTCTAAGCTTTTATGTAATGGGTACAACTATACGCCGATTTTATACGCACTAAACATTGCTGAATCGCTACACAAAAACCCTCCAAATGGTCGCTATACTTCTAGACGCGAACGTTTTATATTGAGTTTGGATTTGAAGCAATATAGCCAAAGCTCTTCTTTGCCTGATGCTGTAAATGATTACATAATTCTTGCCGCTAAATTCTTGAGTGAAGAACAAATAAGTATAAAAAATAAATCCAGGAATTATTTTGTCAAATTATATGATCAAAACTATTTGGTTGAGTGTTACCATGATAGCCTAGTAAATAACACCCCCCTACCAAATTTATTCACCAGATTTGCATGCGGGTGGTTTGTGGATTTTCCCGGCTACGCCTTATGCTTTCTTGACAGTACGCTGAAAAATAAATATGAAGAACTTTCCGATCTTTTCAAGAAAAATTTAGTTCTGTGCATTTTAAGTGAAGATTTTTCTGATGAGGAAATTCTGAAGCTTTACACTTTAGGACCTATTTCAAAAGTTATTTGGATGAGTGGTAGCGGGCATGTATCTCATTACAGTTGCACCGCTCTGTTTGACCTTTTTTGCAGAAACATGTACAGGCTTGAGTCGAGCGTAAAAAATAATAATAATGCGAGCTTTATTATAGAAGATGAATTAAGAAGCAAAGTGGTATCCAGAGTTAAACTCCTAATCAAAAAGATTGAACTCAAAAAATATAACATTGGCATATACTTTGATTATGGGATTAAATCTGAGTATATAGATTATCATCTGAGCCATCTTCGCTCAATTTGCGAAAAACTTATGAATGATTTATTTTCAGATGCATTTCACGAACATAGTAGTGCTATTGAGACCATCCAGAGATTTGTTGATAACTGTAACTATAGGATTGATACCATAAATGGAATAAATTCATTAGTGAACGACCTTAACAAGTGTGTTTATGTCATTCCACAGAATAAATATCTTTATAAAATAGAACATTCAAACACGCTATTTCACGAGACGAACATCGCAGGGATATACAAGGAATTATTATCAATTAGTAACAAAAAACCTTACATTGATTTTACTCAAGAAGAGTTAAACGGCAATGGAAGGACAGATATACAAATAAAGCACAATAAGGAAACCATCGGCATTATAGAAGTCAAGCTTTTAAAGCAAGGAGATGAAAATAGAACCGAGGTTATTCGCAAGGGATTGGATCAGTTATATGAACGATATTCACAAAATCATTATAGGAGAATAGAAAATAACATAATCCTCCAATTGGTTCTTTTTTGTTATGACCCAAACATGACAAATTTAATTAATACTGTGACTAATGCTATCGAAGAGCATGAGAGAAGAGTTAAAGTTAAGTTTTCTGCTTATGATACAAGCAGGAGAAATGTAATCAGGATTAAATTAGAAGAAAGTTATTATTTATTGAAAACAAGGGTTGAGTATATTGACATAATTATTGTGAAGCTAGAGAATAAATATAACAACGATAGATTGGCTAAAAAGAACTATAAAATATCTTAATGTGTACCCATAATTCAGTGTTGCTGCAATCGTATCATAAGTGATCGCTCAGGCGATCACCTAACTCGATCCTAAAACGACTCATCGCCAGTTTAGGATTGTGATCTGCTCCCCGTTGCTCCACATAGACTATTGTTAGCTACTTCCGCTCCTGGAACAAAGCGGACCGCCTGGAGTGCCACAAGGTCTGCTGTGAGCGAAAGCTGACAGGAGGTAGTTTCTTGTTTAAAGAATCAGTTAAGGCATTAAAAATAGATGTAACCAGAGCCAAGGTATAATATCTTGGCTCTATTTAGACTTGCCTACATTATTCTTGCTTTTTGGGAGGTTTTGGGTGTTTCTCAGGTAATTTTTCTGCAATCTTAAATACACCCTCATCTTTTAGTATTGTTCGCATTACAAAATTTTCTATAATTACCAAAAGTGATTTAAATTCAGCTTCGTTCGGTGACCACGCCCTGTGTGCTGCTGAGTTGCCAGCTTCGGTTACAATTTTAAGTTGGCTCCTTTCTGTTTCCCCAATAAAACCTTCCTCTTTAAGAATGTCAACCTTCTGGCCTAATGTATGTCCCGGGTGAATGTTTAAAACTTCGACTGTTCTATCAAAAATAGTTCTGAGCCCAATTGCCGCTAAAATGAGTGATTTATTTTGAAATGCAATATACATTTCGTTCATTATCACATAAAGCTGATAATCTTTGCTTAATATCTCGCCAAACCAAGTGGGTCTAATCTCTTCTTGCTCTTGCGTAGGATATGTTGATATATGATAGTTATATACTATACAATCATAGCCTGACTCATCTCTTTCATAGTCGTAATCTTCACTATGACGGGATTTAATATATGTAAATATTCCGTCGCATCCCATGCACTCTAATAATTTGTATTCACTTTCAGCCCAAAAATAGTTGTCCCCATCACCCTCACTCCATTCTCTTTTTTTATAGCCTATTGTGTGACAATTTTTTTCACCTTTACAGTATGGACAAGGAGCTTTGATTTTTTCCATTATAATTATTCTGCCAATTAAATTAATATTGATATGACATATATAC